>JYJJ01000097.1 GCA_003263775.1 Vibrio maritimus | reverse complement strand
TACCGAAGTATCTAATTTGATTATCATCAACGAGTGCCCACACAGATTGATAGGTTTAAATTTTTAAAGAACGTTTCTTCGAGAAGCTAAACTTTTCGTTTTTGAGCCTTTCGGCTTTTCTCTCGAAGTGGGCGGCCATTTTAACTAGATAACTTGTCGTGTCAACCACTTTTTCAAATTATTTTCGTTTAGGCTTTTTGCCCGCCAAACCTGTTGGGCTCTTGCTTTGCTGCCCTCCCGTTTGGTGTGGTGCGCATTATAGGGAGAATGAGAAGCCGCGCAACCCCTTTTTCAATATTTTTTAGAAAAAACGTTCTTTTGATTGAAATACCATCAAAAAACAAAAAGGAGAGTATAAAAACTCTCCTTTTAGCCACAAATCACTAACAATTAGATAAATGCGTACGCATCACCATACATGTGTTCTGATTTTGCCTGCTTGTTTTGCGTGAACTGTTCACGAGCAGCACCAGCCATTTCGAAACGACCTGCTATATAGATATCGAAATCAGCAAGTGAATCAAAATCATCACTGACCGCTTGAAGTACGTTTCCTTGTTTGCCTGTCCACTCAGCTAGTGTCTCTTCAATAACAGGAATGAACTGAATGCGCTCATGAGCATTGGCGATATCAGCCAGCTCTTGTTTAGCATATAGCTGAGCTTCATCACGACCACCCAATATAGATAGATAGGCTGAGCAATGTTTTGGCTGATGCAGTGATCAAGAATAGAGCGTACATAGCTAAAGCCAGTGCCACCAGCAATCAATAGAATTGGACGCTGGCTATCTTCACGGATCCACGCTTCGCCATGAGGGGCATCAATCTGAATGTCGCCACCCACTTCAAGTGCATGTTTCATTGATTCAACCACTTCTAGCGCATAAGCATTATGCTCTGCAGCACCAATGTGGAGTTCGATCTCGCCTTCATGACGGCAAGGGCTGCTAGCAATAGAGAAAGGACGCTTGTCGGCCTCTCCCATTACTACCATTAAATACTGACCTGCTTTAAAGCTAACAGGCTGTTCTGGGTGCAGCAAAATTTGATAGGTATTCGCTGCTAAAGGCTCAATAGACTTAACTTTACAATTGATGGTCATGGTTTATCTCTTTTATTCGTCTCCAAAGGTGATCACCAAATCACTCTTTGGATAAGCAAGGCAGGAGAACATCCAACCTTGCTGCTTTTCTTTCTCGGTAAGTAATGGTTCCAAATCATAGTCCACCGCACCCGACTCGATGCGGCATAAACAAGAAGCGCAGGCCCCCACCATACAACGATGAGGAAAAGCAAGGTTCTGGTTGAGCGCAGCCTCTAACACTGTCTGCCCTTCTTCGACTATAAACTCAAGGTACTGAGGCTTGAGCACTACTCGCTTTGTCATAGGATATTCAGTTCATCCCAAATGCTATCTATCTTTGCAACCAATGCTGGGTCTTTTTTAATTGGTATGCCCCACTCGCGCGTCACTTCGTCTTCAAGTTTATTGGTTGCATCTAAATAAGCTTTAGAGGTGTTATCGTTGACCAATAATGTATCTCTGGACGGATCCATTCTCGTAGTGATCGCCCAAATTACATCATTCCAATCACGCACATTCACGTCTTGATCGCAGGCAACGATAAACTTAGTCGCCAAGTAAGGTGAGAGTATAGCCTCTACTCCTTTCATTACCTCAATAGCTTGACCTGCGCGTTGCTTATCTAGAGTCAGCAGTACCATACGATTTGTACCCGTTCCCGGTGCAATATACAAGTCAGTCACCTCTGGATATTGAGCTGTAACCTGTTTCATCAATAAGGTTTCATCCCAACTATTCGAGCGCTCGATATCTTGTGCCGTTTGATACTTGGCCGCCTCCAGCTCCAACTCTGCATCCCACTTAATTGTGGCATCCAGTCCCATTTTGGAACCTAAACCGGTAACCGGTGATGCAAAGTCCAAAGAATCTATTGGCGTGCTTTCAATCATCAAGGTATCACGACTCGGTACCATATGATCATTCATGGCTTGGGTGACTTGCTGCCAGTCGCGGCCATTGACGCTTTCATCACATACAATGACAAACTTGGTGTACATGAACTGACGCAAGAAAGACCATACCCCCATCATCACACGCTTAGCATGCCCTGGGTATTGCTTCTTCATGGTTACCACCGCCATGCGATACGAACATCCTTCTGGCGGAAGATAAAAGTCTTCAATTTCCGGGAACTGCTTTTGCAAGATTGGCACGAAGACTTCGTTCAGCGACACCCCCAATACAGCCGGTTCATCAGGCGGGCGACCGGTATAAGTGCTGTGATAGATAGGGTTTTCACGCATAGTAATGTGCGTAATAGTAAAGACGTGGTGCTTTTCTTTTTCGTTGTAGTAACCGGTGTGGTCGCCATACGGACCTTCATCGGCAAATTCTTGCGGATCGATGTAACCCTCAAGGACAATTTCGGCACTCGCTGGCACTTCAAGATCGTTGCTAACCGATTTGACCACTTCGGTACGTTCACCACGCAGCAATCCAGCGAAGGCATATTCAGACAAGGTATCCGGTACGGGTGTGACCGCCCCAAGAATGGTAGCCGGGTCGGCGCCAAATGCGACCGATACCGGGAACGGTTTTCCTGGATTGGTTTCCATCCAGTCTCTTAGATCGAGCGCACCACCACGATGCGCTAGCCAGCGCATGATGATCTTATTCTTAGCTATCTTCTGCTGGCGATAAATACCTAGATTTTGACGCTTCTTGTTCGGACCTTTGGTGACCGTTAATCCCCATGTTAGCAAGGGTGCAACGTCATCTGGCCAACAACTCATCACTGGGATTTTATCAAGGTCGACCTCATCACCTTGCCAAACGACTTGCTGGCAAGCCGCTTTACGCAGCCTTTTGGCTGGCATATGCAGCACTTTCTTAAATAGAGGGATTTTATTGATCGCGTCTTTAAAGCCACGCGGGGGCTCAGGCTCTTTTAGGTAGGCCAGTAGTTTGCCTACTTCTCTAAGCTCAGAGACTTGCTGTCGACCCATTCCCATTGCAACACGTTCAGGGGTACCAAATAAATTGGTCAACACTGGCATGTCATAGCCAATCGGGTTTTCGAACAGCAGAGCGGGTCCACCTGCTCGCAGAGTTCTGTCGCTGATCTCCGTCATTTCATAATCAGGGTCGACGGGGTGAGAGATGCGCTTGAGCAGCCCCTGGCTTTCCAGGTGCTGAGTGAAATCACGTAAGTCCTTGTAAATCATAGGGGATACTTCGCCTTGAAAGAGGGTACCATTATAACCGCAAATCTATCATCGGGCGAAATGTCCTCTGCGATGTTGAGAAGCCGAGAGAATTCAGCTAATTAGACAGAGCTTGCAACACCAAACTCGCTTTCACCTGACTATTGGTCGACAACACATCCCTCACCCATCCACTATGACCATTCTGCGCCAATTGACTGGCAACAAAACTGGCGTCTTCCACCTTGGTCATTCGTGTCACCAAGAAGGTTTTCACTTCATTCGGTAATGGGGTGATTTGAGCAAGTTCAGTGATCGCCTGACGTTTTAAACTCGGATTACGTGCAGCCGCCATGATTTGCTGCTGAGCAAACGGAGAAGAAAGACTCGCTAACCTCTCTAATTCTACTTGGCTGTGATAATCCGCGCGCATTTTCCACAGCAAGTCATATAAGGCTGCGTCCTCATTCACTTGCGCCATTCGCACCAATACACGAGTTGAAGGCAACCACTCGGTGATATTGGTATCGGTAAGTTGCTGAGTAATAAATGCGTTCGCTTTCGGTGACAGACTATCAAACTCTTTGACTAATAAGTCCTCGCGGATCTTACGTTCATAATCACTACCCTCAGACAGCCAGTCACGTAATACCAACTGCTCACTTTCCGCCTGCAAGATAAACTCCAAGGTTTTTTGGTCACTGTTCCAGCGCTTAATCAAGCGCGCAGAAATAGCTGGGTAGTTAAACGCGGGAATCGAAAACTCGTAGCCATCACCACGCTCAAGCATAGTGTAAGTAGGCGGTAGAGATTTTTGGCCTTGAACGAAAATGGCCATTTTAGGGGAAAGAATGCGTTCGTTGTCTTCAATATGTTTGAGCAACAAAAACCTCGCCACCTCTTGCTGAGGCAACGCGAGTCTATTTAACGCAAATTTAAGGCCGTCGGTGTCATCTTGTTCCACCAACAATAAAAAATCGTCGACTTTTTGCAGCACCACTGGGCTTTGCAACCAGCGTTCTACTTCCTGCTGCGTCATTTCCTTAGACGCGTGCACCGGTTGTGAGAATGAAACAACCAATACGAGGAGTAACGACGCTAACCATCCTTGTAGCATATTAACCTCCTGTTAACACACTCAGTATTGTGCGCGTGAAACAGGGGAAGTGCAAACAAAAACGTCACCCCATAAGGGTGACGTTTAAAATTTGAGACTCGTTGTCCGCTTTGCGGACAAGTTTAACGATTACTGGCGACGCATCGCGTCAAAGAACTCATCGTTAGTCTTAGTCATTGCAAGCTTGTCGATTAGGAATTCCATCGCATCGATTTCGCCCATTGGGTGAACAATCTTACGTAGGATCCACATCTTCTGTAGCTCATCGGCTTTCGTCAGTAGCTCTTCGCGACGTGTACCTGAACGGTTGAAGTCAATCGCTGGGAAGACACGCTTTTCAGCAATCTTACGGTTTAGGTGCAGTTCCATGTTACCTGTACCTTTAAACTCTTCGTAGATAACTTCATCCATCTTAGAACCAGTATCGACTAGCGCTGTTGCGATGATAGTTAGGCTGCCGCCTTCTTCTACGTTACGAGCTGCACCGAAGAAACGCTTAGGACGGTGTAGTGCGTTCGCATCAACACCACCAGTTAGAACCTTACCTGATGAAGGTACTACCGTGTTGTAAGCACGAGCTAGACGAGTGATAGAATCCAGTAGGATAACCACGTCTTTCTTGTGTTCAACAAGACGCTTCGCTTTCTCGATAACCATCTCTGCAACTTGAACGTGACGGGATGCTGGCTCATCAAACGTCGATGCCACTACTTCACCTTTAACTAGGCGCTGCATCTCAGTTACTTCTTCCGGACGTTCGTCGATAAGAAGAACCATCAATTCACATTCTGGGTGGTTGTGGGCAATGCTCTGCGCGATGTTTTGCAGGAGCATGGTTTTACCCGCTTTAGGCGGTGCAACGATTAGACCACGTTGACCTTTACCGATTGGAGACGCGAGATCAAGAACACGTGCAGTGATGTCTTCTGTTGAACCGTTACCACGCTCCATAGTCATGCGCTCATTAGCATGCAGAGGCGTTAGGTTTTCAAACAGGATTTTGTTACGTGCGTTATCTGGCTTGTCAGCGTTAACAGTGTTTACTTTTAGAAGTGCGAAATAGCGCTCGCCATCTTTCGGTGGACGAATCTTACCGGCAATCGAGTCACCTGTACGCAGGTTGAAACGACGGATCTGACTTGGAGAAACGTAGATATCATCTGGGCCAGCAAGGTATGAACTGTCTGCGCTACGCAGGAAACCAAAACCATCTTGAAGAATCTCTAAGACCCCGTCACCAAAGATATCTTCACCACTTTTCGCATGGGCTTTTAAGATGGCGAAGATGATGTCTTGCTTACGCAGACGAGCTAAGTTTTCCAGACCAAGAGATTCGCCAAGTTTAACGAGCTCAGAAACAGGTCTGTTCTTCAATTCTGTTAAGTTCATTGTGGTGGATGTTTGTTTAGTCAAAATAGGATCTGTTTTGTTGTTAAGAAGGATTTGGTCACAGGATCGACCAAGAAGTGAACACTTGTTTAATTAACGTGCGATAAATTATCACTAAAAAAGAGTCTAGTCTAGCTTTGAAAAAAACAAAACCGTGTATTTGTTAAGATACACGGTTTTCGTTACTTCTCATTATAAGTTCTCGTCTAAGAACTCTTTTAGCTGAGTTTTTGACAGTGCGCCAACCTTAGTTGCTGCCACTCCGCCATCTTTGAAAAGTAGCAGCGTTGGAATGCCACGGATACCAAACTTAGGTGGAGTACCTGCGTTTTGGTCGATGTTTAGCTTGCCGATAGTGAGTTTGCCTTCGTACTCATCTGCGATTTCATCGAGGATTGGGGCAATCATCTTACAAGGACCACACCACTCCGCCCAGAAGTCAACAAGAACCGGGCCTGCAGCATTAATTACGTCAGTTTCAAAACCGTCATCCGTCAGCTGCAAAATCTTTTCACTCATCTTTCACTCCGATATTTTTTGTATTGATGAGATAATCACCAACAATTAGATCTCCTATTGGAATGTATTTACCTTCGTATTGCAAGCTTAAGCTGATATTCTATACCGATGAAAAAGACGCATATCACAGAGCAAAAGTTCGCCGATTTAGATTTGCACCCGCAAATCATTGAAGGATTGGAAAAAAAAGGGTTCGAATACTGTACCCCTATCCAAGCCTTGGCGCTGCCGGTACTGCTCGCCGGCCAAGATATTGCAGGACAGGCCCAAACCGGGACGGGGAAAACGCTTGCGTTTCTCACTGCTACCTTTAACCATCTGTTAAATACGCCTGAGCATGAAGGCCGCAAAGCGACACAACCGCGCGCGATCATCATGGCTCCAACGCGCGAACTTGCTATCCAGATCCACAATGATGCCAAGCCGCTCATTGAAAGCACGGGTCTGAAAACAGCACTTGCGTACGGTGGTGATAGCTACGACAAGCAGCTTGCTAAGCTGGAACAGGGCGTCGATATCCTTATCGGTACCTGTGGACGTATTATCGACTTCTACAAGCAGCGTGTCTTTAACCTCAACAACATTCAAGCAGTGGTTCTTGATGAAGCCGATCGTATGTTCGACCTTGGCTTTATTAAAGACATTCGCTTTTTGTTCCGCCGTATGCCTGAGCCTAAAGACCGTCTCAACATGCTGTTCTCAGCTACCTTGTCATACCGTGTACAAGAGCTTGCGTTTGAACACATGCATAACCCTGAGCACGTAGTGGTAGAACCTGAGCAAAAGACAGGTCACCGCATTCAAGAAGAGCTGTTCTACCCATCAAACAATGAAAAGATGGCCCTACTGCAAACGCTAGTAGAGGAAGAATGGCCTGATCGCGCTATTATCTTTGCCAACACCAAACATAAGTGTGAAAAAGTGTGGGGTCACCTTGCTGCTGACGGACACCGCGTTGGTCTTTTGACTGGTGATGTACCACAGAAGAAGCGTGAAAAAATCCTTGAGCAATTCACAAAAGGTGATGTAGACATTCTGGTTGCGACGGATGTTGCAGCGCGTGGTCTACATATCCCGCAAGTGACGCACGTATTCAACTACGACCTACCTGACGACTGTGAAGATTACGTTCACCGTATTGGTCGTACAGGTCGTGCTGGTGCAAGTGGTCACTCAATTAGCTTTGCTTGTGAAGAGTACGCGATCAACCTGCCAGCCATTGAAGAGTATATCGAGCACTCAATTCCAGTGTCTGACTATGACTCAAGCGCGCTGTTGACCGAGCTGCCAGCTCCACTTGTTATGAAGAGCCGCAACTCAGGTCCTCGCCGCACGAATACAGGTGGCTCACGACCATCAAACAGAAAGCCTCAAAGAAGGCCAAGATCACCAAGGTCTTAATAGACCGAGATCTGACATAAGCAGTAATCTGAACAGGAAGTAAGCAGTTTTTATGAGTCTCACAGTGAATTCTTCACCTTTGTATGCGGCTATCGATCTTGGCTCCAACAGCTTCCATATGTTGGTTGTACGTCATATCGATGGCAGCATTCAGACCATGGCCAAGATTAAGCGCAAAGTGCGTTTGGCCGCAGGCTTGATGATGAGATGGCTCTCAGTCAAGAGGCGATGCAGCGTGGTTGGGATTGCCTCAGTCTTTTCGCGGAAAGACTTCAGGATATCCCACAAGAAAACATCCGTATTGTTGGTACCGCCACACTACGTACTGCAACTAACGTTGATGTATTCTTAGAAAAAGCGAATCAAATCTTGGGTTACCCAATCCAAGTGATAAGCGGTGAAGAAGAAGCAGCGACCATCTACAAAGGTGTGGCTCATACATCTGGTGGTACAGGCCGACGCCTTGTGGTCGATATTGGCGGAGCCAGTACCGAGCTTATTATTGGCGAAGGGTTCGAGCCAAAAGCATTGACCAGCCTAAAAATGGGCTGTGTCACTTGGCTAGAGCGTTTCTTTAAAGACCGCCAACTAAACAAAGCCAACTTCGAACGCGCTATCGAAGGCGCCAAACAGACGCTCGCCCCAATTCTAGAGCAGTATCAGGGATTGGGTTGGGACGTGTGTGTGGGTGCCAGTGGTACAGTTCAAGCTCTGCAAGAGATCATGCTAGCGCAAGGTATGGATGAGGTCATCACTCATGCCAAGCTTAAGCGCCTGCAAAAACAAGCGATGCAAGCCGATCACCTTGAAGAGCTCGACATTGATGGTCTAACGCTGGAACGCGCTTTGGTGTTCCCAAGCGGCCTATCTATCCTGATTGCCATTTTTGAACTACTCAATATCGACTCCATGACGCTTGCGGGCGGTGCGCTGCGCGAGGGAATGGTGTATGACATGGTCGAAGAGCTACAACAAGATGACATTCGTGCGCGCACGATTAATAGCGTACAAACCCGTTGTCAGCTCGATGTGGAATACGGCGATCAAGTTGCTGCTACTGCCACCAGCTTATTGGTGAGCTGTGGTAATGAAAGCTGGATTGAAGAGCCACATGCCATTGCACTGCTCGAAGCTGCATCAAAACTGCACGAAATTGGCCTCACCTTGGACTTTAAAAAGGCTGGTGAGCATAGTGCGTACTTACTTCAGAACTTAGATTTGCCGGGTTTCACTCGTGCGCAAAAACACCTACTTGCTGAAGTGGTTCGTCGATACAAAGACCAACTGACACCACTACCATCGCAGCATGCTCTATCGACACAAAGTGCCGAGCGCGTACTGCGACTGCTACGCTTATCGGTGATCATTACTCACCGCCGTCAGCGTGATCTGCAGCCTCAATTTGCGGTACAGTGTGAAGGCAACAGTCTAACGCTTTCTATCGACAAGCAGTGGTTAGAAGCGCATCCTCTGTCAGCAGCAGAGCTGGAAATCGAGTCTAACCGACAGTCAGATGCCGGTTGGCCACTGACGATTCAGGCGGTCTAAGCCTGATTCAAGCGGCTCAAGCTGATTACTGTGAAAAAAATCCCGAACCAAACAGTTCGGGATTTTTTATATATAGCTTCTAGAGACTCGTTAGGCTTTTACGCCGGTCACCTTTAACTCTGGGTTCACTGCTGTCAGCTTCTTCACCAAGAAATTGAGCAGGACGCCGTACATAGGAACGAACAAGCCGAGACTGATCACCAATTTAAAGCCGTAGTCGACCAAAGCGATCTCCGTCCAGTGCTCTGCCATAAACGGATCTGGGCTTTGGTAGAATGCGATAGCAAAGAAGGCCAGCGTATCCAGCGCGTTACCAAACAGTGTTGAACATGTCGGAGCCACCCACCACTGCTTCATTTGGCGCAGACGGTTGAAGACATGCACATCTAGGATTTGTCCCAGCAGGTAAGCCATAAAACTTGCCGCAGCGATACGAGCAACAAACAAGTTAAATTCACCTAAGTGTCCAAAGCCTTGGAACTGCCCTTCAAAGAACAATACCGATAATCCATACGACACCGCCAACGCAGGCAGCATGACCAAGAAGATGATCTTACGGGCTAAACCAGCACCAAAGATACGCACGGTCAGATCGGTCGCAAGGAAAATGAATGGGAAAGTAAATGCGCCCCACGTGGTGTGGAAACCGAAAATAGTAAACGGTAGCTGCACCAAGTAATTACTGGATGCGATGATCACCAAGTGAAATAAAACAAGAAATGTCAGGGCTTTGCGCTGCTGCGCAGGGGAAAACGGGTTCATATTGTACCTTTTTCGTTTTGCTTGGGGTTGAGGGAACCCAAGTTGAGGCAAAGCCTCGAGTGACTAATAAAATGGTTTGTTGTGCCGCTTATTTAACTCATTGTTTGATTAACTAAGCTCAGCGGCGGGCGATTATACATTAATCAATTTAACGCGCAATAGAGGATAATAGAGCAAACGTTTTCTAGCTAACCACTGAATGCGTTATGTCAAAAACCGCGACGAAATAGCCCCGCTAAGAAATCAAACTCTTCTTTGCTTGCAGAGATATCTAAAGCTTCAAGCCACATCGATTCACTGTAGTGCTCACCTTTTAAAAGCATGCGGCAGCCTTCAAAATCCACCAGCCAAGAGTGAATGTCTGCGTCCCACTGCTTTTCCACCACGGTTGCGCCGAGCTGGTCGAGCATCGACATCGCTAGTGAATCAAAGCTATCAAAATCAAAAGAAGGCGTAACAATAAGTAGCTTGCCTTCCTGTTCAATATATTCACGAAGACCAAAATCAGCCATGACCAGTTAAGTGCTCCTGTATTAAGTCGAGGAAAGGATCGGCATACTTTTCAAGCTTGCGCTCACCCACCCCATTCACGGCAAGCATTTCACCATACGAGTCGGTAAAATTTCCGCCATATCAATCAAAGTAGCGTCACTGAACACCACATACGGTGGCAAGCCATCTTCATCGGCAATCGACTTGCGCAGTTTACGTAGTTTGGCAAACAGCTTCTTGTCGTAGTGTTTCGACGCCAGCTTATCGGATTTCGCGCTGCGAGCTGCGGTATCGAGTCTTGGTACAGCAAGCTCTAGTGTGGTTTCACCGCGCAGCAGAGGACGCGCTTCTTCTGTCAGTTGCAATGTCGAGTTACGGGTGATGTTTTGGCTCAGTAGCCCTTTGTGTACCAACTGTCTAAAGATACTCACCCAGTAATCGTGACTATGATCGCGGCCAATACCGTAAGTGGTGAGCTTGTCATGGCCATGCTCGCGAATACGGATATTCGACATACCACGTAGCACCTCCACCACGTAGCTAATACCAAAGCTTTGATTGACGCGATAGACGCAAGAAAGTGCTTTTTGCGCCTCTTGCGTAGCATCAAAATGCTTAGGGGGATCCAAGCAGATGTCGCAGTTACCACAAGGCTGCTCGCGATACTCACCAAAGTAATTAAGCAGTACCTGACGACGACAGGTTTGCGCTTCAGCAAACGCACTCATGGCATTAAGCTTATGACTCTCTACCTGCTTTTGTGGTCCTTCTGGCTTTTCATCCACCATGCGGCGCAGCAGCCCATATCAGCAGGATCGTAAAGCATCATCGCTTCTGCGGGTAAACCATCTCGCCCAGCTCGGCCAGTCTCTTGGTAGTAAGATTCGATGTTGCGCGGATATCAAAGTGAGCAACGAAACGTACGTTCGGCTTGTTGATACCCATACCAAAGGCCACCGTTGCAACCACGACCTGGATGTCGTCACGCTGAAAGGCATCTTGAACATAGGCGCGCTCATCGGTATCCATACCAGCATGGTAGCCTGCCGCTCGGATATGGTTGCCACAAAGCTTTTCCGTGAGCATTTCCACTTTCTTACGGCTACCACAATAGATGATTCCGCTACCGCCCTTGTTCTCACCAAGAAAGCGCACTATCTGTGAGACAGGCTTATGCTTCTCAATCAAGGTGTAGCGAATATTGGGTCTGTCGAAGCTGCCTAAGTATTCGTGCGGGTTTTGTAGATTGAGTCTGTGGATGATGTCTTTGCGAGTGGCGTCGTCTGCCGTTGCTGTCAGCGCCACAACGGCACGTAGGGAAATTGCTCTTTTAGTCGACCAAGCGCGGCATACTCAGGGCGAAAATCGTGCCCCCACTGAGAAATACAGTGCGCTTCATCCACGGCAATCATCGACAGCTCAATATGCTCTAGCCTTTCGATGAAGTCGTGCATCAACACACGCTCTGGCGACACATACACCAGCTTGATCTGTCCGCTGTTCATGCGGCGATAGATATCAATCAACGCCTCTCTCGACTGAGTCGAGTTAATGCACTCAGCAGCAACGCCATCAGCCTTAAGCTGGTCGACTTGATCTTTCATCAGGGAAATCAGTGGCGAGATCACCAAGGTCACGCCGGGTCTCACTAAGGCGGGGATCTGATAGCACAGAGATTTACCACCACCGGTTGGCATGATCACGAAACCATCGTTGCCCGCAATGGCACTGTCGATAACTTCTTGCTGTCCTGGACGAAACTCTTGATAGCCGAAAACGGACTCTAAGACCGACTGCGAACTGGGTTGCGATTCAGATTGTTCTGCAGCGAGTACAGCGGTCATGCAATATCCTGATGAAAGTCTTTGATTGGTCGAAAACGCTACATTGTAGAGGGGTTGTCACTTGAAGGAAACTCAATTTGCTCTGCGAGGTGAAGAAAAAGTAGCATCAGATCGAGCATTAAATAGTCCAAAACACCACAACACGTTATACTCAAACGCTTTCCTCCCCCTTTTATGGTCACAGACCCGCTCTTGAGAAAATTTGCATGTCACTAGAAGAACAACAAAGAGCCAAACAAGGCGTTTTACTCGCCATCGGTGCCTACACAATGTGGGGTATTGCCCCTATCTACTTTAAAGCACTAAGTAGCGTCTCTCCCTTAGAAATTCTCAGCCACCGAGTGATCTGGTCATTTGTGTTGCTGACTGCCTTGCTTCATTTCGGTCGACGCTGGCGCAGCGTTCGCGATGTATTGCGTTCAAAAAAGAAGATGGGCTACCTAGTCACCACCGCACTATTAGTAGGTGTTAACTGGCTTATCTTTATCTGGCGGTTAACGCCAATCACATGCTCGATGCTAGTCTGGGTTACTACATTAACCCGCTCATCAACGTGATACTCGGCATGCTGTTCTTAGGTGAACGACTTAGAAAACTGCAGTGGTTTGCGGTCGCACTCGCCACTATCGGCGTTCTAATTCAGCTAATTGCATTTGGTTCAGTACCCGTTGTTGCCCTTGCACTGGCAATGAGCTTTGGCCTTTACGGCTTGCTGCGTAAAAAAGTCAGTTTAGATGCGCAAACAGGGCTGTTCATTGAAACCTTAGTAATGCTGCCAGCAGCCGCCATTTATGTGCTATTTATCGCGGATACGGCGACGTCAAATATGATAGATAACAGCACGACACTGAACCTACTGCTTATCTCAGCGGGTATCGTCACCACGCTACCACTATTGTGCTTTACCGGTGCGGCGACACGTTTGAAGCTGTCGACGCTAGGCTTTTTCCAATACATTGGGCCGAGCTTGATGTTCTTGCTGGCCGTGCTGGTGTATGGCGAAGCCTTTACCTTAGATAAAGCGCTCACCTTTGCTTTCATCTGGGGTGCATTGGTCGTGTTTAGCTTTGATGGACTGAAAACCAACCGAGCTAACAAGAAGCGTTAAACCCACAATTTGATGTGTGAGGTGTCCATTTTTTACAAGACACCTCGCCTTTTCCCCTCCTATACTGGAGCCAATGTTATTAATAGAAGGAGATCATATGGAGAAGATAGATTACCTGTCGTCGCCGATCCCAGATATTAATCTCATTAACGGCTCATACAAAAAGTTTGCATTTCAGAAGCACTACCATCTCGACTATCACTTTGGGTTGATTGTCAGTGGCCAGCAGCAGTTTCAGCTAAAGGGCACATCGTACACCAGTGGTCCTGGAGACTTGGTCTTGATGCCCCCTGATGAACTCCATGACGGACAAGCACGCTTTGAAGAAGGTTATGAGGTAAAAGTACTGACGGTCTCTGCTCCTTGGCTAACGCAATTTTCAATGAGTAACAGTTCTGGCGGTTTAGGCTTTCACTCACCCATTGTCCGTGAGCCCGGATTGTTTCGCTCATTGCTGGAGACACATCAAACGCTCAGTAGCAACCAAGTGAGTGCTTTGGCGCTAGATTGCATTCCCCTAGATAGCTTTCAGAACATACTAGACCGACACGGCAAACCACTCGCTACCGAGACACATGCCATTGGTACTCAGTCACTCACGCTCGTTCGAGACTATGTGATGGCGCATCTCGACCAAGCAATCCGCCTAGAGCAGCTTGCTAAACTTTGTGATTTGAGCCCAAGGCAGTTTCATCGCCAATTTAAACTGGCAACCGGAATGTCACCGCATGCTTGGCTTACCAGACTGAGGCTTGAGAAGAGTATGACACTGATGAAAGCCGGAAAGAGCGCAGTGCAAGTTGCGCTGCAAACCGGGTTTTACGACCAAGCACACTTTAGTAAGGCATTTCGAAACGTCTACGGCGTTTCTCCTTCAAACATTAACTAACTAGTTTTCTTAGAACGAACATGAATGAAATTACTATCCTAATGACACTGGCTACGGTGCACTTTGTTGCGCTTATGAGCCCAGGACCCGACTTTGCGCTCGTGGTACAAAATGCGACTCGATTTGGACGCCAGACTGGTTTTTATATTGCCCTGGGACTGTCATTTGGCATCTTGCTACACTCGATTTTCAGTCTAACGGGCGTGAGCTATGTCGTTCATCAGCACCCGACGCTATTTGCCGTGGTGCAAATCGCTGGCGGCAGCTATTTGCTTTACCTAGGTATCGGCGCCCTACGCTCCGTATGGGGTAGATGGGCACAGCGCCACCAGCCAAGTGATCTTGCCAATGACCCAAGTCTACTGCTTTCAAGTCGAAGACAGGCGTTCTCTCGCGGCTTTACCACTAATATTCTCAACCCAAAGGCCTTGGTGTTCTTTATCAGCTTGATGTCTAGCTTGGTGCCATCAACCATGTCGATTCCGGGTAAAGTGGCTGCACTGGTGATTCTATGGTCACTTTCCTTGGCTTGGTTCTCGTTTTTAGCCTGGGCACTGTCGACTAAGCGCATGCAGCGTAAGCTTGGATCAGCCGCTATCTACATCGATGGGCTATGTGGTGTGCTGTTTTCAGGGATTGGTGTGACCATCTTCACACAGGTGATTTCCAGCCTTTAGGATATTTTGCGCCATTCGACACGCAGCGTGTGCGAGATCTCTCACAAAGCCTTAGGTGTTTATCGCTTCGTGCTACAAGCATTCAACCCTAAAACACCATAAGTTATTGTTTTATATAAAAACAAGGTAATTTCTCTTTGCTGAGACAATGGATTATTACTGTTTAACTGGATTGCTCCGAGGCCAGTTTCGTTTAATATTAACCATGTCGGAAGGATGCTGACACGGAACAGGAAACGCTCAGGGATTTGGGCATCTTCAGGAAGAAGATACGGTTATTCAGGATGAATGATCGGCATGGATAGCAAATTGGACATTGAATGGACGCAATAGTAACTAGGATGGTTGCTACTAAGGAAAGACAATGGACACCTCTGGATGAGGCAAGGACTTAGCATCAGGATGATGTCAGGGACACCGCTCAGGGAACAAGTGAAGTGCGCTAACGAGGATTGTTAGCAGATCAGGATAAGATCATTAGGACACCGCTAGGAAGGCGACGAAAGGACTAAGCTGACGGATTACAGCACACTATCATGGATTAGATGCATGGAGCACTTTTAGTAGCCGGATTGCTGCGAGTAAGACTATAACCCCGATGGGCGCAAGCCTCGGGGTTTTTCTTTGTCTGCGATCTAGCCATTCAAAACAACGCTCGACCTAGAACACTAGATACAAAAAAGGAGCTCATCGATAAGCTCCTTTTCCGTTAAACGTTCATATCAAGTCGTTTACAGCTTTTCCAGCTTGGCGTACTGAGTCACCAACCATTTAATACCCTCACCGTTAAAGGCAACTTGTACGCGGCTTTGCGGACCACTTCCTTCAAAGTTGATGATGGTTCCTTCACCAAATTTAGGGTGCATCACGCGCTCACCCAGATTAAAGCCCGTTTCGTTGAAGTTATTCTTCACTTCCGTTTGGCTAAAGCGACCCGCTGTCGTTGGGCGGCTGACTTGCGCCTTCATGCGGACTTCTTGCAAACACGTTTCTGGCAGCTCACGAATAAAGCGCGATGGCTTATGATACTTATCTTGGCCATACAGGCGACGCATCTCGGCATAGGTGATGAACAGCTTTTCCATCGCTCGCGTCATGCCTACATAACAGAGGCGACGCTCTTCCTCTAACCTGCCCGCTTCTTCCGCCGACATCTGGCTAGGGAACATGCCCTCTTCGACACCTACCATAAATACCATTGGGAACTCGAGACCTTTGGCACTATGCAGTGTCATTAGCTGCACCGCATCATCAAACTCATCCGCTTGACCTTCACCAGCTTCTAACGCTGCATGAGTTAAGAACGCCGTCAGTAGCGTCATATCTTCCGCTTCTTCCGGTTTCTCAAACTGACGCGTTGCGGTGACGAGCTCTTCCAAGTTTTCAATACGCGCCTTAGACTTTTCGCCCTTCTCTTGCTCATACATAGCAAATAGCCCAGAGGTCTTAATCACATGGTCAGTTTGCTCATGAAGCGGCGATTCAAACGTGTCGTCTTCGAGTGCGTTGATAAGTTCAATAAAACGCGACAGCGCGCCAGCAGCTCGCCCAGCGAGAACCTTCTCATCGAGTAGTGCAATACTTGCTTCCCACAGCGTTGCCCCGCGATCACGCGCAGCGAAACGAATGGTATCTAGGGTTTTATCCCCCAACCCACGAGTTGGTGTATTCACAATACGCTCGAACGCTGCATCATCATTGCGATTAGCCATCAAGCGCAAATAGCCCAAGGCATCTTTGATCTCTTGGCGCTCGAAGAATCGCATACCACCATAAATTCGGTACGGAAGCTGCGCTTGGATCAAGGCTTCTTCCAATACACGGGACTGGGCGTTGTTTCGATACAGCATGGCGCAATCTGTCAGACTGCCACCTTTGTCTTGCCACTCTTTAATCTTACCCACGGCAAAACGTGCTTCATCCAGCTCGTTATACGCAGAGTAAACGGAAATCTTTTCACCCTCGTTGCCATCCGTCCATAGCTCTTTACCCATACGTTCTGTATTGTTGGCAATCAACTCGTTGGCCGCTTCAAGGATGGTTTTAGTGGAGCGGTAGTTTTGTTCCAAGCGAATAG
The DNA here is from genome assembly GCA_003263775.1 of Vibrio maritimus. GTDB lineage: Bacteria > Pseudomonadota > Gammaproteobacteria > Enterobacterales > Vibrionaceae > Vibrio > Vibrio maritimus. The sequence continues at coordinate 15,565 of JYJJ01000097.1, read as the reverse complement.
TTTTCGCGCCTAGATATTCATCTAAGAACTTCTGAATATTCTCGACCTTAGCACCACGCCAGCCATAAATAGACTGGTCATCATCGCCAACAATCATCACCTTACAGTCAGCGCCGGTCATCATTCGTAGCCACGCGTACTGGATGTTGTTGGTGTCTTGGAACTCATCCACCAGAATGTGTTTGAAGCGCGCTTGGTAGTGCTCGCGAACAAACTTGTTGTCGCGCAGCAGTTCATGGGCACGTAGCAGGATTTCTGCAAAGTCCACCAGCCCAGCACGGTCACACGCCTCTTGGTAAGCGGTGTAGATCTGCAGATAGGTCTTGGTCACTGGATCTTGGTAGCTATCGATGTGTTGAGGTCGTAACCCTCATCTTTCTTACCATTAATCCACCAAGCCGCTTGGCGTGCTGGCCACTGCTTATCATCCAGGTTCTGTGCCTTGATGAGACGCTTTAATAGCCTTTGTTGATCGTCAGTATCGATGATTTGGAAGTCTTCCGGCAACTTAGCATCAAGATAATGCGCACGCAGGATACGGTGACAGATGCCGTGGAACGTACCGTTCCACATACCCGAAGCGCTGCCCATCATCAGCTCTTCAATACGTCCTCTCATCTCTGCTGCCGCTTTATTGGTAAAGGTCACAGACATAATGGAAAACGGAGAGGCGTTCTCAACAGACATAAGCCAAGCAATACGATGCACAAGCACGCGCGTTTTACCACTGCCTGCACCGGCGAGGACGAGCATGTGCTCTAAAGGGGCTGCAACAGCTTCACGCTGCTTGTCATTGAGACCGTCGAGAAGAAGAGAAGGATCCATGATGAGTCTTAGCTACTGGTTATTTATACATATCCGCTGATTATAACTCAAACAGTCTCACCATTTCAGAAAAAGTTCTGATTTTTTAAAAGACAATTAACCTATTAATATCATACAGATAAGATGACATTTAACATTTTAGTAAATATTTTTTGATCTTTTTGAAAGATTTCTCTTTGGCTTCCTATCCTATTGGTTAAGCAAGTCGCAAACAGTGACCTGTGAAAATAAACATCAAGGATCAAGTCTCGAGGAAAGTATTATGAAAACTACTAATCTAGCTATCACTGCAGCAGTTACCGGTCTAATCGCTCTTGGCGGTGCAACACTTGGCGCAGCACCAGCACATGCAGCTGACAAAGAAAAATGCTACGGCGTGTCTAAAGCTGGTCAAAATGACTGTGCAACCAAAACCAGCTCATGTGCAGGTACTGCAAAAGAAGATAACCAGAAAGATGCGTTTGTTGTCGTCCCTAAAGGCCTATGTGACAAACTGGTTGGCGGTAGCACAGAGTCAGCATAATTGCCTCGCGTGCAAGGTGCCGTAATACGGCCTGTATAGCTTGATTGTCATTTTGTCTTCACTTTGTTTGTCCATACGCTTTCAAGTTACAGCATTATCGGAGGGGCGTGATTATACGCCCCTTCCGTTTTCTACAGTTTACCCACAGAAACCAACAGATCAGGGAGATCATCATGGATCGAAGTCATGCCTTTCAGCTTGTCGGTGTCGGATTACGTACACCCCACCTCGGCTATTTTGAGCACAACGCTCACAACGTGGGCTGGCTAGAAATCCACAGCGAAAACTATTTTCAATCCCATAGCACTCAATATCGCCAACTCACGTCAATTCGAGAGCAAGTAGAGATTAGCTGTCACGGTATTGGTCTATCACTTGGTTCAGCATCAAAGGTAAATCCCAGTCATCTAAAGCAGCTCAAGGAATTGATTGACGATATCCAGCCCTTCGCCGTATCAGACCATTTAAGCTGGAGTGAGCATGGCGGCCACTATTTCAATGACCTACTGCCACTACCCTATACCGAAGAGGCATTAGATCTGTTTTGTCGCAACGTACTTCAAGTTCAAGATGCGATTCAGCGACCACTATTAATTGAGAACCCATCGAGCTATTTGCGTTTCCGACACTCAACCATTCCAGAATGGGAGTTTCTCGCTGAAGTGCAGCGTCGCACTGATTGTCGCTTGCTGCTTGATTTAAACAACGTCCATGTTTCCTGCTTCAACCATGGTTACGACGCCAACCGCTACTTAAGCGCGATAAACCCAGAAACGGTTGATGAGATCCACTTGGCCGGGTTCACACGCAAACAACTTGAGCAAGGCGAGATTTGGATTGATACCCACAGCGCAAGAGTCTCCAATGAGGTTTGGGAGTTGTACCGACAGTGGAACAACCATCGTGCAGCCGTGCACACACTCATTGAATGGGATCTCGATATTCCCGCTCCCGAGGTGCTACTTGAAGAGGCAGAGAAGGCCATCGACATTCTCGTAGCGTGTCACGACAAGACTCTGAGGAGTGCTTAGTTATGATCAGCCTTCACGAGTTACAGTCTGCCTTTAGCCAATCTTTGCGTAGCCAAGATAGCAATATCGAATCGTACATCGTTGCGGATCACTTTAGTGCCGATGATCGCATTCAGATTTACCGCAACAATTTTGTGTTCAGTTTGAGTGAGGTACTCGAAGCCTGCTACCCGATCACGATGCAGCTTGTTGGTGAGGAATGTTTTCAATCGATGGCAAAACACCATGTGATCCATCATCCACCAACAACAGGGAACGTCTCCGATTATGGCCAGGGGTTTGCCGAGTCCGTGTCGGAGCTTGATAACATCACCAATGCAGTCCCCTATTTAATCGATGTCATGAGACTTGAATGGCTATCGACTCACTCAATCAACGCCCTCTAAATACGGTGGAAGCCCCATTGAGCCAATCGTTAATATGGAGCTTGTACCAGAAGCACAACACGGCAACTTGGTGTTTCATGTGAAACCAAATCACACCTTGCTGCAGTCGCAATTTGCTATCGCCGGCTTAGTTAACGCGATACACAGTAATAATCTCGAGGGTTTTGAAATCAATCAACCTGAAAACGTGTTGATTATTAAACAAGGGCTAGCGACGTGCTCGCTTCACGTTCTCGACGACAACGTTCTTGAACTGCTCAATACCCTCGGTTCACAACCACCTCTTAAGTTCATTGATCCTGCTCTTCTAACAGCACTACCAAGTTTGTTCGCTTTGGATGTTGTAGCTGGATTTACTCTCCATGACGACACCTCACAAGGAGCATGATATGAAAACGACCTTATCTCACTGGCTTGTTAGTTATGACAAGCTTATTGATACTCTACAAAGCGGCTTCGTGCCCCTACTGCTGCTATTCTGTCGCCTCTGGGTAGCTTGGGTATTCTTTAAGTCGGGAATGACCAAGATTAGCTCTTGGGACAGCACTTTGTATCTGTTTGAGCTTGAATACCAAGTGCCTATTTTGCCGTGGGAGCTAGCCGCCTATATGGGAACAGCCGCAGAGTTAATTTTGCCAGTATTCATTGCACTTGGTTTATTAACTCGCCCTATGGCTGCCATCTTGTTTGTATTCAATATTATTGCCGTCGTTTCTTACCCACTACTTTGGGAGAAAGGATTCTATGACCACCAGCTTTGGGGATTGATGATACTGATTGTGGTTGTATGGGGGCCAGGACCACTCTCTGCAGACAAAGTGATTCGTTCACAAATCACCTAAGTGAAGGTGTTGCTAATAAAGCACAATAGTTCGAGGTCACTGAAAGTAAAAAGCCCCGCATAGATATGCGGGGCCTTTTAAAACTAACGATTATTTGCTAGCAAGAAACGCTTTCAACTCTTCTGCTGAAATCCCTTGCTCGGCCAATTCTTTGGCTAATGTTTCTACTTGCTCACCCTTACGAGACTCAATCACTTGTTGAAACTGATAGACGATGTCGCGAAGAACATGAATTGGAACTTGCTTTGCAGCGCTGCGAATACGCTCTTCACTTTGGTTGCCTAATTCATTAAGCAATTTACCAAACATGATCTTTTCTGGAGACTCTTCCATTTGCTCGAGAACACGAGCCATTTCGTATGTAGTCAAAGACATTACTGCGTTTATCCAGTTATAAATAAATACGGGGTGTATAAAGCTAAATATACACCCGTTTCTTAAATTGGAAAACCTAATCGTTTTTTAATTAACCGATTTTTACTGTTTGATGCCAACCTTTGCCAACTTTGCTTTTAAGAATAAACAATGCCGGTAGTACCAACCACATCTGCAAGGCAATCATGTACGGCGCTTCTAAACCTGCACGCTGCATCAAACCCACTAACAGACCAGCACCACTCATTTGGAATAGTCCTAATAGAGCAGCGGCGGTCCCTGCTTTATCACCAAATGGTGCCAACGCTTTACCTGCTGCCGCACCAAGGATGAGAGCAAAGCCTATCGAAGACAATATAACAGGTACCATGAATGAAGCCGGTGTTTGAAGCTCGGCTCCCCATACCATTAGTGCCCCCGCAACCAACAAAGTCACGATACCGAATTGCAGTGTTTTGTGGGTACCAAGCTTATCCATCATTTTTGGTGCGAGCAGACAAGCTGCGATGTTAAATACCGCATTAAGCCCGAACCAAAAAGTAAAGGCATTCATCGACAGACCCATGTTCTCCATAAGTACCACTGGCGCAGACGTAACATAGGCAAGTATCACTCCCATGGCCAATAGACACAGGGTGGCATGAAACAAGAACGTCGGTGTACTCAGGACGTGGGTATATCGAGATAGCGCGAAATACTTCTGATTGGTTTGCTGCGGATTGGTCTCTTTCATGTTAAGAACAACCATAACACCCACGAACAGCGCAAAACCCGCCATGAAACTGAAGTTCGCTCGCCACCCAAACTGCTGCGTTAGATAGCTGCCTAAAATCGGCGCCAATGCAGGGATGAAACAAATAGCCCCATTTAGGTAGCTAATCATCTTGCCACTACGCTCTGGGCCGAACATATCGCGAACGGTTGCAAAGGCTGCCACAGATGTCGCGCACGCACCTAAGCCTTGTAGCAACCTTGCGACTAGCATCCATTCAATGGATTGAGCTGCCCACGCCAAGCAAGCACTCAAGCCGTAGATCACTATGCCGCCAAGGGCAACCGTTCGACGTCCGAGTTTATCGGCAAGTGGTCCCGCGAACAGCTGTCCCACACCCATAGCAAACAAAAACCATGTAATCGTATCTTGAGCACGCGTATGAACTACCTCAAACGTAGAAGAAATCTGCGTTAACGCTGGCAAATAGATGTCGATGGCCAAAGGGCTAAAAAATACCAACATCACCAATGCAGCGAGTTGGACTTTAGAAGGTGTGGTTTGCAACGGGGTGCCTCTTACCAATAGTAAAACGAGTTAATGAAGACGCAATTCTATATCCGTTAAGATATGAGCAGAAATGGTTTATACTCATTAGCATTATTCCTACGAGGAATTTCACACGATGAACCTAGAAAAGCTAAGCCGAATCGACCTCAACCTACTCTTGTGCCTCTCAGTGCTACTTGAAGAGTGCAATGTGACCCGCGCTGCGAGTCGGTTATGCCTAACGCAATCTGCGGTGAGTAAATCACTCTCTAAATTACGTGAATTGTTTGACGATCCACTCTTCACTCGCCACGCCCACGGATTATCTCCAACAGCTCGAGCACTGCAACTAAAGCCTAAGCTAGATGTGCTGATGGCTCATATGCAGGCCATCACCGCACCTCCAGAATTCTCGCCCACGTCAAGCGAGTACCGATTTCACATCGCTGCAGTAGAAAGTGTATATCCTCTTATCATGCCGCACTTTCTTCCCGCTATTTTCAGTCAGGGCCCTAATCTCAGCATTAGTACTCATGCTTGGAATGAGTCCACTTTTGAGCAGATGCAAAAAGGCGAACTGGATTTAGGGATCACCGGTAAAGACATCGACATCCGTGATGCTCAGAGGACCCTACTGCCGCCGGAAGACATTCAAGAGTTAGAAGTCTATCGGGATAATCAAATGTGTTTGGTACGAGCCGACCACCCTGTGCTTACCAAACCTTGGGATCTTGAAACCTATTTGTCAATGCGTCATGTACAAGTGCGCTGTGATGGCAGTGACCGTTGGCTCCTTGATTACAAACTCGCGGATATGGGTAAAGAACGCGATATTGCCATCACCGTACCCGACTTCAACAATGCCGCCGCGCTGTGCAGTTACACCGACTTTGTGTTTACCGCTCCGCGGCATTTTGTTCATCTTGTTGCCGAGCAGATGGGATTGCGAGTGCTTCCATTACCTCTCGAGTTCCCACCGATGGCTTACACTTTATTCTGGCACAAAGACAGAGACCGCGATCCAGCGCTCAACTGGCTTATTGATATCATTCGACAAAAAACGCTTCACTTACGTTAGGCGGCACGCAGAGCCTGCTAAATGACTCGCAGAATCGATTGTATATCATCCACAAAAGCGCTAGCTTATAGGCGAAAATAATAGCAAGGTGATCGATTTCGCCATGACAAAGGAACTACAGATGCAGGAACATATTTCAGGCCGAGTTGAACAGATTCAATCTTGGCTTTCTGACAACGATCTCGATGCGTTTATTGTTGCCCATGAAGACGAGTACTTAGGCGAGTACGTACCCGCTCACAATGAGCGTCTTCATTGGCTAACCCAATTTACCGGCTCTGCAGGTGCTGCTGTTGTCACGATAGAAAAAGCCGCTATTTTTGTCGACGGTCGCTACACGGTTCAAGTTCGTAAACAAGTTCCAGCAGATAGCTTTGAATACTGTCACCTTATCGAGCAGCCACCTCTGGACTGGTCGATTGAAACACTTGAGCTCGGTGCACGAATCGGTATTGACCCTCGTATGCATAGAAGTAGCTGGTACCAGAATGCACTAGAGAAATTAGCGGGACGCTACGAACTGGTTGCTGTTAACGATAACCCAATTGATCTCTTCTGGAGCGATCGCCCGGCAGCTCAATTGAGTAACGTTCGTTTGATGCCGCTAGACAAAGTCGGCCAATCAAGCCTAGACAAACGTACCCAGCTAGCACAAAACCTCACAAGCAATAATGCGGATGCCGCTATCATTACTGAGCTGGATTCAATTTGCTGGCTTTTAAATGTCCGCGGTCTCGATGTTTCTCGTCTTCCTGTATTGCTGGCGCACGCGATCCTTTACTCAGACGGCTCAACTAAGTTCTTTATTGACCCAACGCGCATCGATGACATGAACAAATTTACCGATCATGTAGGTGCAGGTGTTGAAGTCTGCCTTCCGTCGTCTTTGGAGACTGAACTTAAATCGTTAAAAGGGAAAAAGGTCACTCTAGACCCTGCGACAAGTAATGCTTGGTTCCAGCTACAATTGGAGCAAAATGGTGCCAAACTTCTCGACCTTGCTGATCCTTGTTTGATGCCTAAAGCGGCTAAGAACAGTGTAGAAATTGAAGGCATGCGTAGCAGCCATGTTCGTGACGGCGCTGCAATGGTTAACTTTTTAAGCTGGCTTGATAGCGAAGTCGCTAAAGGCAACCTTTCTGATGAAGCAGTAGTAAGTGACAAGTTGGAAGCCTTCCGCCGTGTTGACCCTACTCTAGTTGACCTAAGTTTCGATACTATTTCAGCCTCTGCAGGCAACGCGGCCATGTGCCACTACAATCATGAGAATCAAGAGGTTCCTGGATCCTTGGTTCAAGATACCTTGTACTTGGTTGATTCAGGTGGCCAGTATCTCGATGGTACTACTGATATCACGCGTACCATTGCGATAGGTACTCCAACAGATGAGATGAAGCGCCAGTTTACCTTGGTACTGAAGGGTCACATTGGTCTGGCTACCGCACTGTTCCCGAAAGGTACATGTGGTCACCAACTAGACGTTCTAGCTCGTCAACACTTATGGGCAAATGGTTTTGACTATGACCATGGTACAGGCCATGGTGTCGGCCACTTCCTAAGTGTTCATGAAGGACCGCAGCGCATCGCGAAGGCCGTGAACAATACACCGCTTGTTCCTGGTATGGTGCTATCAAACGAACCTGGTTACTACCGCGCAGATGAGTTCGGTATCCGTATCGAGAACCTAGAATTGGTCGTTGAGAAAGCAACCGCTGGCGATAGTTCGATGTTTGGCTTCGAGTCACTTACTCGATGCCCTATCGACAAGCGCAACATCGTAGCAGATATGCTAACAGAAACAGAAATTGCTTGGTTGAACGGCTATCACCAAAAAGTGTGGAGTGACGTTTCTCCACTTGTTACGGGTGATGCACTAACCTGGCTGGAAGCAGCTTGCCAACCACTTTAGATTGTTAGATTCGTAGAAACAGAAAGGCGCCGGATATCCAGCGCCTTTTTTGTTTCACGTGAAACATCGTCGGAACTTAGCCAGAATAGGATTGATGCCAATCTTTCCAAACGGGTTCCATGCCTGCCTGTTTTACCGACTCAGCAACCAAAGCAGCACTACGTTCATCACTGATCGCAAACTGTTCTAGCTCTTCTTGACCATCTGCGTAGCCGCCAGGTTGAGTTTTCGATGCAGCACTAATACTCGTGATACCTAATGGATAGACATGATCGCGGAATGTTGACGACTCACGAGTGGACAAAGAGAGCTCTACCTCATTATTGAACAATCGGTAGGCACAGATAAGTTGCACGAGCTGCTTATCTGTCATCACTGATTTCGGTTGCAGCGCACCCTCGCAAGGTCTTAGACGAGGAAAAGAAATCGAATAACGGGTCTTCCAATAACGACTCTCTAAGTATTGAAGATGCGCGGCGACAAAGAAGCAATCGGTGCGCCACTCTTCTAGACCAATCAGCGAACCGATGCCGATCTTATCTATTCCAGCTTGTGCCAATCTATCCGGGGTTTCTAGTCGGTAGTCAAAATCCATTTTGTTGCCGCGCAAGTGATGTTGTGCGTATGTGGAACGGTGATACGTTTCCTGATAAACCATCACAGCATCGAGTCCTTGCTGTTTCAGGGACGCATACTCTTGGGCCTCCAATGGCTGAACTTCCATCGCCAAATAGCTGAAGTGTTTTTTGATTTCTGGCAACACTTGTTTGAAGTACTTCATACCCACTTTGTTCTCGTGCTCACCTGTGACCAAAAGAATATTGTCGAAACCCATCTGTTTGATCACGTCGCATTCGCGCTCTATTTCTTCGCTACTGAGCGTTTTACGTTTGATACGGTTCTCCATTGAAAAGCCGCAATAAGTACAAGCATTGGCACACAAGTTGGAAAGATACAACGGTATGTACATGGACATGGTATGCCCAAATCGCTTACGAGTTAATGCAAATGAACGCTGAGCCATTTGTTCTAAATAGGGTTCTGCGGCTGGACTAATTAGTGCCTTAAAGTCTTCTAAGTCGAGCCGCGTTTTAGACAATGCTCGCTCTACATCACGCGCCGATTTCGCATAAATCGAAAGACGAATATCATCCAGTTATACTTAGCATGCTCCTGAACAAAGCTCATGATGTTCTCCTACTCTGAATCGAGAAACGCTGTTAACGGGCTCGAGGCTACGGCATGATTTACGGTACCCGCCAAGCCACTTTCATAGGCTAGCCTTCCCGACTCTACCGCCAGCTTAAACGCTTTTGCCATAGCAACCGGATCAGCGGCAGCAGCGATGGCGGTATTGACCAAGACAGCATCCGCGCCCATTTCCATCGCAAGCGCCGCATGTGATGGTGCACCGATACCAGCATCAACCACAACCGGAACGTTAGCTTGTTCGATTATGATTTCTAAAAAGTCTTTACTGACGATGCCTTTATTACTTCCTATTGGAGCACCAAGTGGCATCACGGCGGCACACCCTACTTCCTCAAGGTGCTTACATAACGTTGGATCACTGTGACAATAAGGCAGTACAACGAACCCATCCTTAACTAGCTGTTCAGCCGCTTTAAGCGTCTCGATCGGGTCTGGCAGTAAGTACTTTGGATCTGGGTGAATCTCTAGCTTCAGCCAATTGGTACCCAATGCTTCTCTAGCAAGATGTGCAGCGAAGATGGCGTCTTTGGCATTCTTAGCGCCTGAAGTGTTAGGCAACAGACTAATCTTGTTCTCAATCAATGGTCGTAAGATGTTGTCATCTTGACCTTGTAGATCTACGCGCTTGAGCGCCATTGTCGCAAGCTGTGAACCACTCTCAGCAATAGCCTGAACCATAAGAGACTGATCCGAGAACTTTCCGGTTCCAGTAAACAGACGTGATTCAAATGTTTTATCGGCAATTGTTAGCATGATTAGCCCCCTGCAATGGCTTGGAAGATGTTAATGGACATGTCGTTTTTGACGACAAACGTAGACCACTCTGTTCGTGGCACGATTTGGTCATCGACCGCAATGGCACACCCATGGGTGTCAATATCGAGACCTTTAATAAGATCCTCGAGTAAGCTATCTCTTTTCGTATTCTGTAATGTGTTATTAACTGTTACTTGAATCATTTTTTTGTTCTCGCGTACAAAATCAGTGACTACACCATGGTGTATTATTCAGTCGAGCAAACCGTGCAAGTTTGCTCACGAGCAATCTGTAGTGTTTGCCATTGGCCGTTTAGTCCATCGAACAACTTCAATGTCGGTGGTTTCTTCTGGGTCACCTGCGGGTGGACACCTGCAAGCAACTTAATCGTTTCTAAAGCTTGGTAAAGCCCCATCATGCCAACCACCGGCCCCATGACAGATGACTCTGAACATCGGCTACTTCCCTGGATTTCATCAAAGGGATACAAGCATCGATAGCAAGCGATCTCGAGGGACGATGAGAATGGAAAAACACTGAGTTGGCCATTCCAGCCGATTGCAGCAGCGCTAACCAAGTCGGTGTCGCTCTGTTTACAATAGGCATTAATGGCATGCCGAGTCGCTAGGTTATCTGAACAATCAACCACAACATCAGCTAACGTGATCTCTAGTAACAACTGACTGCCATCAAGCTTTTTGTTAATACTTCGCACTCTGACATTCGGGTTCTGTTGTTGGAGACTGGTCTTCAAACATTCGACTTTGGCGATTCCAATATCTTTTGCGTGATAAGTTACCTGGCGGGGTAAGTTCGACACTTCTACTACATCATCGTCAGCGATGACTACACAGCCCACACCAGCACCAGCCAAATACATGCTCGCTGCAGTACCGAGCCCACCACAACCTACAATAAGCACATTGGCTTTGAGCAGTTTGCTCTGTCCTTCTTCACCTATGTTCGGAAGACTAATTTGGCGCAGATACTGCTTGAATTGGTCATCATTAACCATCAAGGCGACCATCCATGATTGAGTTAAATTGTTGAATAACTGCGGGTACATCGTCAGCTAATGTGATTGCTCGAACCACTGCCAAACTTGTTACGCCACAACTCCAAACTGCTGGTGCAGTCTTCAAATCGATGCCACCAATAGCTACTGTTGGATATCCCAATTCCTGACCGTAAGGTATTGAATCGATCAGTCGCTGATAGAGCTCCAGTCGTATCAAACCTTGAGGTTTTGAAGGCATGTCTTTAGTGGTCGTTGGGAAAATGTGGCCGAGAGCAATGTAGCTAGGGTGAATTTGAACGATGCGTAGCAACTCATAATATCCGTGAGTAGATAGACCAAGCGCAATTCCTTGTTCTGCTAGTTGCTTGAGGTTTGCTACTTCAATGTCTTCTTGGCCTAAGTGCACACCGTAGGCACCATGCTTAACCGCCAGCTGCCAATAGTCATTGATGAACACTTGGGCATCATGTTTGCGACCAAGTTCGATCGCTTTTTCAATTTGCTGTTCCAGATCTGGCAGATCAGATTTTTTAATTCTAAGCTGTACCGTCTTTATGCCAAGTTCAAGTAGTTGAGCTACCCAATCTACATTATCGACCACAGGGTAAAGCCCAAGCTTCGATTTACTTACGGTAGGAAATGGTAGAGCCGATGCCTCGACTGCCCAGCCAACACGTATACCTAAATTCGCATGTTCTATGACAGGAACGGGGAATTGGTCCAAGTGACTAGGCCATGTTTCACGTGAAACACATCCAGCTCTAGCCACCATAACTGCATCTTCGAGTGGAAAATCGAGAGCAATACTCACCACAAGCCAAGCTAAATGTTCAGTGTGGTCATTAATCAAAGAAGCTGCCGCAGAAGCCTTTATAATGTTGTCTCTACAAGACCAGACATCGAGCCATCGAGATCTACTTGCTACTGTTATGTAGACATCACCTTGTGTGGCTGTCACAAGTGAGGACGAAAGCTTGCTTTCATCCATATCATGCAAATACCTTACACGAATATCACTGTCTAACGCGCTATCTCCTTTCTGGAAAGTAGAGCCTAGAACATCACTTGAAATATAACGAGTGTTTTCTTCGTGCCGGATAACGACGGCCTCACCTTCTTCAGAAGATGAGATTACGATGTTTTCGGTTGAGAAGCCGACTTGTTTTGCTAGGCCGAGAACACGATGAATATGACGATTCAAAGCGTCTGCACCAATGGGCAACATGAGTTTCAACGGAAGCTCCTTGGATTATGGTAGTTATTCTTCAGTAACAGCTGGATGATATAATTCGGCACCCGTTGCTCTGAACTCTTCAGACTTTTGACGCATCCCTTCTAAAGGGTCATCAAGCATTGTGATTGCGATGCTGTCGCCTTGTTGTATGTCTTTAGCGTACTCTCGTACCTCTTGTGAGATCTTCATCGAACAGAATTTTGGACCGCACATTGAGCAGAAATGAGCCACCTTGCCAGATTCTTGCGGGAGTGTTTCATCATGGAATTGGCGCGCAGTATCAGGGTCAAGAGAGAGGTTAAACTGGTCTTCCCAGCGGAATTCAAAGCGAGCCTTTGAAAGTGCATTATCACGAATTTGAGCGCCAGGATGCCCCTTCGCCAAGTCCGCTGCATGAGCAGCGAGTTTGTAAGTGATAAGCCCAGTCTTAACGTCTTCTTTATTTGGTAGGCCAAGGTGTTCTTTAGGCGTCACATAACACAGCATCGCACAGCCGTACCAACCGATCATTGCAGCACCGATACCAGAGGTAATGTGGTCATAGCCCGGTGCAATATCAGTGGTCAGTGGACCAAGCGTGTAGAACGGTGCCTCATGGCAATGCTCAAGCTGCTCTTCCATGTTCTCTTTTATCATGTGCATCGGTACGTGACCTGGACCTTCAATGATGACTTGAACATCGTATTCCCAGGCAATTTTGGTTAACTTGCCTAGAGTTCTAAGCTCAGCAAACTGAGCTTCATCATTGGCATCGGCAATAGAGCCTGGACGCAATCCATCTCCTAGCGACAAAGCCACGTCATAACGTGCACAGATTTCACAGATCTCTCTAAAGTTTGTGTATAGGAAGCTTTCTTCATGGTGTGCCAAACACCACTTAGCGATGATAGAACCACCACGGCTAACGATACCCGTGACGCGCTTGGCGGTAAGTGGGATATGATGAAGCAGTAAGCCAGCATGAATAGTAAAGTAGTCTACACCTTGCTCTGCTTGCTCGATTAATGTATCTCGCATCACCTCCCAAGTCAGGTTTTCAGCAATACCATTAACCTTTTCTAGTGCTTGGTACATAGGTACTGTACCGATTGGCACCGGGCTATTACGCAGGATCCACTCACGTGTTTCGTGGATGTTTCGTCCAGTCGACAGATCCATAACTGTATCTGCTCCCCATCGAGTACCCCACACAAGCTTCTCCACTTCTTCTTCTATCGAAGAGGTGACTGATGAGTTGCCTATGTTGGCATTGACCTTAACTAGGAAATTACGGCCAATAATCATCGGTTCTGATTCGGGGTGATTGATGTTTGAAGGGATGATCGCCCTGCCCTCAGCGACTTCTTTACGTACGAATTCAGGTGTGATTTCTTTAGGTAAGTTCGCACCAAAGTGCTGACCAGGATGCTGTTGAGTGAGCACTGCGTCTTTGAGCTTTTGTCGGCCCATGTTTTCTCGAATCGCGATGTATTCCATCTCAGGCGTAATAATGCCCTGGCGTGCGTAATGAAGCTGGGTGACGCAAGCGCCTTTAATACCACGTCTTATTCGAGGAAGTTGCCCGTATCTAAGCTCATCAAGCGTATCATCTTCGAGTCTTTGTTTAGCAAACTCGGAACTGACGCCTGACAAGACTTCGGTATCGGCGCGTTCATCAATCCAAGTTTCTCTCAGCTTAGGTAAACCTGAATACAAATCGATAGCGTGTTCTGGATCGGTATAGACACCAGACGTGTCATACACGTTGATGGGTTCGTTAGGCTCGTAGATTGGGTTGTCTTGGTTACCACCGATTAAACTGTCTGCAAGAGAGATTGTACGCATTGGTACTTGCAGATCGCTTCGGCTACCTTGAATATATGTCTTTTGAGAGTTTGGGTAAGGCGTCACCGATAGAGTATCGATGAAGTTTTTCGCTTCCAGCCTATTTTGCTTGCGTGTCGACATAGCATTTCCTTATATATCATATAGTTATAAAAGATAAATGCTTGACGGATGTGTGAATACAAGAGGTATCAACTACAATAGCGTGCGCTATTTGATAAATAGAATATGATGCTAGTTCTATTCTCTTGTTCCCTTCGCTGGTACTAACCAGATCAGGTTCAACGGATCCCGAATTAACGGTCTCAGCCCTATGGGCACTCCGACAAGTATTGACTCGATTATAAAGGAATTAGTTTTAATACATCAACAGGACATGGAAGTTTTTCGTTTAACTTTTGGTCAGCATCTGAAAACCAATCCAACACGCTGAAATACTCAAAACAACATTGAGTAATATATTCAGACCCATTTTCAAAAACGCCCCCTGCTGCATCAGGAGCACGTTATCCATAGAAAACGTAGAGAATGTCGTAAGTGCACCTAGAAAGCCCAGACCGATGATTTGTCGCCACGGATCGGGTGCGAAAATCTCAGCTTCGAATGCTGCAATCAATAGTCCCATAATAAACGAACCAACCACATTGACGGTTAACGTTCCGTACGGAAAACCACGACCAAAAAGTAAAACACAAAGTTCTGATATCAAATACCGGGAACAAGCCCCGACAGCACCGCCCAATGCAATAAAACCTAAAACTGAAAACTGCCCCATCACCGAATCCCAAATAATAAATAGAAAAGGTAATAATATACCAACAACGAATAAATTCGAGTCAACATCACATTTTTAACCACAAAATCCAACGGATAATCCATCGGGTTGTCGAGTAAATTTAAAAAGTTACATGCGTCACTTTTTGCGGTTGTGATAAACAATTAGTTAGCGAATCACAGCGAAAAGAAGATTGGAGCTGAAAAACCTAAGCTCACTAATGGAAAAGTTAGACTGAGAAGAATTATATTGCAGATAGCAAAAAGTCTCGTCTTTCGACGAGGCTTCTTAATAAGTAGCGGAATGGCGGGGGTTGCCATCAACCGGGACTCGACTTCCTTGAAAAGGAAGCTACCAAATTACAGGTAATAAAAAACCCGACGCTTTCGCATCAGGTTCTCTAATAAGTGGCGGAGTGGCTGGGGTTGCATCCAACCGGGACTCGACTTCCTTGAAAAGGAAGCTACCAAATTCTAGATAATAAAAAACCCGACGCTTTCGCATCGGGTTTTCTAA
>JYJJ01000096.1 GCA_003263775.1 Vibrio maritimus | reverse complement strand
GGTAATGGCACCTATATCCCCAGACTCTGCGGTATAACTGCCATCGGTCGCAGTAGCGAGATTCAAGACCACATCCGCTTCAGTCTCTTTCGACAGGTTCACCGTGAACATGGCGCCCGTGCCTTCGTTCACTGACACTGCTGGCGTGATTGAAAGTGTTGGGCGATCATCATCTGGATCTGGGTCAGGCCCCGTACCATCATCGAGAATAGTACCCACACCTGTGGCTGAGCCATTGGTGGTGACATTGTTGTTATCGGTGACGGTCACACCGAAGGTTTCT
>JYJJ01000095.1 GCA_003263775.1 Vibrio maritimus | reverse complement strand
CGCATTTGCTTAAGTGTTCTTAAAAATGGTTCTTTATGAATCAAGCTCTTTAAAAATTTGGAAAGCTGACGAATAACATTTGATTAATGTTATTCAATTAAAAGTTCTCAAATCCTAATTCTTAGAATTAGGTACCAACACACATTCAAGTGTTCTTGGGAATAGCGAAAGCTATTCATATTTGAGTCCGGCAAAATCGAGTCTGCATCATGTATAAAAATTGCAGACAACTTTGGTTGTTTGATTAA
>JYJJ01000094.1 GCA_003263775.1 Vibrio maritimus | reverse complement strand
GACGTAACGTCGGTTGGTGGCGCGCAAGAATCGGTTGCTATCCTAGACTCAGCACTAAAATACGTGGACAGCCACCGTGCAGAGCTTGGTGCATTCCAAAACCGTTTCAACCACGCAATTAACAACTTAGATAACATCAACGAGAACGTAAACGCGTCGAAGAGCCGTATCAAGGATACTGACTTCGCGAAAGAAACGACGGC
>JYJJ01000093.1 GCA_003263775.1 Vibrio maritimus | reverse complement strand
ACAACTTGCAGGCTCGCCTTCAAGTACAACGTTAAGATTGAGTTTTACCAATTACTCTCTTAACATAAGTTTTGTTGCGGAAGTGGCGGAATTGGTAGACGCACCAGATTTAGGTTCTGGCGCCGCAAGGTGTGAGAGTTCAAGTCTCTCCTTCCGCACCATCTTTTAGATAATAACGTTTACTCGTTGTTTTCTGCAGGGCTATCGCCAAGCGGTAAGGCAGCGGCTTTTGATGCCGCCATTCCCTGGTTCGAATCCAGGTAGCCCTGCCACTATTTAAAATGGCTCTGATTTAAAATCAGGTTACAACGTTAAGATTGAGTTTTGCCAATTACTCTCTTAACTATAAGTTTTG
>JYJJ01000092.1 GCA_003263775.1 Vibrio maritimus | reverse complement strand
GCTTGGCGATTTTGGTTTGGTTGAGTTTAGTGATTACGTGGCTTTGCTTGGGTGTTGTGTTCGTTAGCTGCAGCTTAGCAAGGCGTTATGTGGCAGGAGGCTACGTGCAGTTCACATTTAGGGAAACAACACCAAGCGATGAGGATTTTTCATATCTGGCCGCAGAGTTGAGTTCAGAACTTAGAACTCTCACACAAGACTCTGGCGAGAGTTCATTTCAAGCGGATTCTTTTAGCGTGGCCAGTGATATTTGTTTAGTTGTCTACCAACATGAAAAAGCTGTCGCATGTGGTTCATTTCGTAAGCACGACAGTGAAACCTGTGAGTTGAAGCGAATGTACTCAAAGCATAGAGGCGCGGGAAGTTATTTAATCAACCTGCTTGAGAGTTACGCGGTGAATAAAGGTTATAAGCGTTCAGTACTTTCAACGCGCAAGATTAATGACAGTGCAGTATGTTTCTACGAGCGGCATGATTATTCAGAAATTAGTGCTTATGGAAAATACATCCATACAAACAAGTCTGTCTGTTTGGGCAAGTGGTTAGCCACATAACAAATTGTTCAAGCAGACAGCTAACGTTTGGCGATTTTGGTTTGGTTCAGTTTAGTGATTACGGTGGTTTTGTTTGAGTGCAGTGGTAGTTAGCTGCTACTTAACAAGGCGTTATAAATACCGCTTGCTTTGGAGTCAGTTTTGAGCGTCATAATAGTAAATATTTCAATACGGGGAAGGGTATCTTGAAGTTTTGGCTTGTAGGTGAATTTTTCTGTCTGATCTTTGTTTTCTACCTTTTTTCAGACATCAACTATGACGTAACACATAAATTCTTTTACTCTGCTGTAGTAATGCTTGTATCTGGTGTCATTGTCTATTTACTGTATGTAGTCAAATTTATGAGGGTACAGTCTCGCAAGCATGCAAAGATAGGCTCAAGTGCTTTCAAGCAATATAGTGCCAAGAAAACCCTCTGGTATGAGAAGTACTCAAATACAACAGTTGTTTTCTTTTTGTGGGTTGCTCTCAGCTTTTTAATCTCAACGGTTGATCAAAGCATGAGTAGAGATGAAAGAGTGGTTAATGGATTGACAATGCTAGAGACAAAGTTAACGAATGTAGGAAAATCTCGTGCAGCATTAGTCGTGGTATCTGATAGCGGTCGAACTATAACTTGCAGAGGTTACTACAATCATATCATTGAAAAAAATCGTAAGGTTACGGTTAGTCTTATATACTCGACGACGTTACTAGGATTTGAAAAAACTAATTGTCATCTTTGCTTAGTCAATTAGTAGTATCGCAGTATTGTTTAAGTTTCGGTGAGCGAAATAACTTAACCTTTGAAGTATAGTATTTATAACAAGAACATCAAGTTGACGCTTTTTACTGCGCATTTTTGGTATGTAGTTCGGTGCGTGTGGGGTGTTTAGTGGAGCGCAACTTATGTTAGGCGTTATGCAAAAAGGAAAATAATGAACATCGCAAAGATACAAGTAGAAAGAGGACTATCGCTACCAAGTGATTATCTTGATTTTCTTATGACTATCGAGGGTGGTGAAGGCTACTGTTTCAATGAATACCCAGATTTTGAAGGAAGGTGCTGGGCATTTTTCGATGAAGAACTACTTTCTGAAAACATAGATATGCTTCAAATTGGTACTGCTCCAGCCCATAGGCAATTAGAGCTTTATCTTAACTGTTACCAAGAGTTTTCTAATAGTAACTTTGTTCACTCCTCTGATGGTATGTTGCCAATTGAAAGAGTTGCTAATGGTTTTGTAATCGCCGAGGAAAATGGTGATCTTCTATATCTTGATCCCGAAGACCAATTTTCCGTTTGGATCTTTCACCATGACGGTAGTGACGTGAAGAAAGTATCTGAATCAATTAGTAAATGGTTAGCACAAGCAACCATTGCATAACAAAGCAATCAAGGTGACCCTTTACACTCGGCGGTTTTGGTATGAAGTTCGGTGAGCTTTGTTAGTTCAACGTGGGGCACCTTATTGCAGGCGTTAGCGCACTAATTTAACATTTGTTAGAAAGGAAAGGTTGATGTCCCAAAGTAACACTACTTTACATTGCGGGAACTGTAATCAGGAGACTCCTCATCGAAGGCTGAGTGCGGACGAAGTAAAATTACAACAGCGTGAGAAAAACAGTACAAAGTCTTGGCTTCTTAATATTGTATTTGGAGTCTTGTTGGGTTCCAACAAATCAGAATCACAGATCAGCTACTACAAGTGCACCATTTGCAATAAAGAGTATGATAGCCATGAGGGTATGCCTCACGGTTGGGGTTAGTTGGGTAGTACCTTCGTGCACTAACAAATTACTCAAGTCGACAGCTAACAGTCGGCGATTTTGGTTCGATTGAGCTAAGTGATTACGGTGGCTTTGCTTGAGTTTCGAAGTTGTTAGCTGCAACTTAGCAAGGCGCTAAACGTCTCACGAGGAATCTACAGTGGTTATAGCTCCTTTCCTAGAAATAAACGGTATCAGTTTGGATACCTCTAGCAGTGTTGTAAAGGAAATTAAGGGACAACCCAACTCCATTAAGGCTAATTCGCTTGGTCTAATAGAAATTGACTTCGGTTCATACGTTTATCGTTTTGATAAAGGGGACAGCTTACATGAAGTGACTTTGAATGCACCGTCGATAAAACTGGCAGGAACTTCTGTGAGCTTCGAGCAATTAGAACAATATGTAAAGCAAACTGATAATAATTGGTTTGATAAATACGGTTTTATTGTTAGCCCAAAGTTTGGGATTGCGTTTGATCCAGAGCATAGCCCTTTCCTGACAGTTCTCACAAAGTTAGGGCTACAAGGCTGGAAAGACGTTTAACAAACTGCTCAAGTGGACGCTATAAGCTTGGCGGTTTTGGTTTGAAGTTAAGTGCGCTTGGCAAGTTAATCGTTAGCGCCACTTAGCAGGGCGTTAGCTTTCTCGGTTAAGTTCATTGGAGTAGGAGTTCATCGTTCTAGCTTTACACCTGCTCGTCAGTGCCAAATCGCAAAACCGCGCGTGCTGTTCCTTTTGCTTGGAAAGGCTATCAATCAACTTCGCGCTTAGTGTACTTGGCAGTCAGCTTTAACGCAAGAGCCGTGAGTTGCCTTTAAGTATCGCCATCTTAGGCTGCGAGTTGGTGGAGAGTTCAATGCTTCTGCATTAGGAGCGTCAGCGGCGTTGGTTTTGGAGCGTTTCTTTAAGACCTTGGTGCCAAACGTTGGTTCATCGCACGCAAAAAGCTAACAAATTGCTCAAGCAGACAGCTAACAATCGGCGATTTTGGTTTGGTTGAGTTCAGTGATTAAGGTGGCTTTGCTTGAGTATTGTGGTCGTTAGCTGCAACTTAGCAAGGCGTTAGCTTTCTCGGTTGAGTTCATTGGAGTAGGTGTTCATCGTTCTAGCTTTACACCTGCTCGTCAGTGCCAAATCGTAAAACCGCACGTGCTGTTTCTTTTGCTTGGAAAGGGCGTCAATCGACTTCGATTCTGGTGCACTTGGCTGTCAGCTTCAGCGCTAGAGCTTGAGTTGTCTTTAAGTATCGCCATCTTTGGCAGCAAGTTGGTGGAAGGTTCATTGCTTCTGCATTAGGTGCGTCGGTGGCGTTGGTTTTGGAGCGTTTCTTTAAGATCTTGGTGCCAAACGTCGGCTTCATCGCACGCAAAAAGCTAACAAATTGCTCAAGCAGACAGCTAACGCTCGCCGATTTTGGTTTGGTTGAGTTCAGTGATTACGTGGCTTTGCTTGAGTGTTGTGTTCGTTAGCTGCAACTTAGCAAGGCGTTATGTGTCAGGAGGCTCCGGTGGAAGAAAAGAACAAAATAGATCAGCTGTTTAACGAGATGGCGAAACAGGTGTTAAGTTTTATTACTAAGTCAGAATCTGGGTTTAGCGAAGGTTGGGTGCCAGCAGCTTTTATCAAGCAACAACTGGATCTTACTAAGAATGCTTACCCGCAAGGTAACAAAACTGACAATAAAACAGGGTGGCTTTTTGCAACGCTAGCTCGTCATCTACAAGACCAGAACAAAGTAGAGTTTAAGAAAATTGGCTCTCGATCTTATTATCAATCAACTAAGTAGGTAAAAATGTCGTACTCAATAACTGATGTGGTGTGTAAAGAATGTGGCACGAATTACCAAGCGGCTCTTAATGGAGTATTTCAAGTTAATGGTGAATATGCGGCAACTTGTACAGCTTGCAATAAGCAAACGTTTTTTTCATGGGGTATTGAAGCCGCTTCAATGGTAGCCACTTCCCCAAAAAACGCATCGCCAGTATATTTTGTAAAAGTCTTATATTTCAGACACATAACAAATCGCTTAAGACAGATTCGCAAACGTGTGCTGAACTCGCTATCGCTCAGACATAGCACACGTTCGCTCACCGCTTAGCGAGGCGTTATGTGCTTTTATCAAAAAGGTAAATTTAAATCGATGGATACACACTTAAAAATAGTGGAAGCTTTGGCAAATGGTATTGATCCTGTTACCGGTGAACTTCTTCCAAGTGATTCTCCATACAATCATCCTGATGTAATCAGGGCATTATTCACTATGCTTGATTTGGTAAAAAATCCACCAAGGAAAACTCCAAAAGTGAAAAAGACGCCAGAGCAAAAACAAGCGGAAAATATTGAAAGTGGTCTACCCAAGAATGCAGGGTTACCTTGGACTGATGAGCAGCGCTCTGACCTAGCAAGCCAGTTTTCATCAGGCCAAGAAATCAGGGTGTTAGCAGAAATTCATGGACGCACAAATGGTGCTATTACTTCCGAGCTAAAGAAGCAAGGTCTTATCGAGGAATAAGGTAGTAGACACATAACAAATTGTTCAAGCAGACAGCTAACAGTCGGCGATTTTGGTTTGAATTGGATTTAGTGATTAAGGTGGCTTTGTTTATGTGCAGTGGCAGTTAGCTGCTACTTAACAAGGCGTTAGTAGCAAGGAGGCAAGCGTGACAGAAAGGCGTATACCTTATGCAACACTAGTGTTGGTTATGTCGACAGTAGTTGTATCTTTAGGTGTAAATTTTCAAATATCTGGTTCACTCTTCGGTAAGATCAATATTACTGAACTAGAGCCTTTTGGTGGCTTCACCTATAAGCACATATTAGACTTAGAATTATGGCGTTTAGTTGTTTCTCAGCTGATTCACGTCAAGCAATACCATATGCTTTATAACGCTCTTTCATTACTTGCACTTGGCTGCATACTTGAACGAAAAATAGGTTCTAGTGTTTTTCTATCGATTTGGTTTATTGCGGGTTCAGTTGGCACTTTTTCTAGTACATTCACTGTGCCTGAACCTTGGAATTTAGGGACTGGTGGCTCGCAAGCAATTTTTAGCCTTAGCTGCTGTTGGGCTGACCATGTATCTAAAAAGAGAAATTGTAGGGAAATTATCGCTGGCTGTATTAGCTTTAACAATTTTACCTGCGTTCGCTTTAGATCTTATTTTCAGCGAGCATCATCTCCCAAAAGCTGGTCATGTGGTTAGCTTTACCTTGGGTGTCGTACTTTTATTTTGTTTTCAGCAACGTCGAAAGTTTTGCTACTAACAAATTGTTCAAGCAGACAGCTAACAGTCGGCGATTTTGGTTTGAATTGGGTTTAGTGATTACGGTGGCTTCGTTTGAGTGAAGTGATAGTTAGCTGCTACTTAACAAGGCGTTAGCTTTCTCGGTTCAGTTCATTGGAGTAGGGGTTCAGCGTTCTAGCTTTACACCTGTTCGTCATTGCCAAATCGTTAAATCGAGCGCGTTGTTTCTTTTGCTTGGAACAACCATCAATTAACTGTTGGACATGGCATTCTTGGCTGTCAGCTTGAGTGCAAGAGCCATGAGTTGCCTCTAAGTGTCGTCATCTTTGGCAGCAAGTTAGTGGAAAGTTCATTGCTTCTGCATTTGGTACATCGGTGGTGTTGGTTTGGGAGCGTTTCTTTGAAATCTTGGTGCCAAACGTTGGCTGCATCGCACGAAAAAAGCTAACAAATTGCTCAAGCAGACAGCTAACGCTCGGCGATTTTGGTTTGGTTGAGTTCAGTGATTACGTGGCTTTGCTTAAGTGTTGTGTTCGTTAGCTGCAACTTAGCAAGGCGTTAGTTTTTTTATTAAATTAGGAGATGAAATTGGACGAAGCATTATCAAATGTTAATTGGCTAGTTACAGGAATAGTTGGTGTTTCAACTAGTATTATTGGTGCTTTTTTTATACTCGCTTTTCGGTAAGCTAGGGGCAAAATATAGCGATAAACGAAGAGGTGTTAGATTAGAAAAGTTACAAGCAGAAATCGACCGTTTGAATGAACTTAGTTCATCGGATACTAAGCTAACAATCTACTGTTTTAGAAATTTGTTTTATATTTTGGCATTGTCGGCTTTAGCTAGCGCTGTTAGTTTCTTCAATATCTTAGACTTTTTATTTGGCTCAGCTTAAGTGTAAGTCTATGGATATCAATCTTTTTAATTGGTTTGCAAGCGTTTAGCACATTATCAAAGCTTTCAAAGTTTGATAGTCACGAAAAAGAAGTAAAAGAAGAAATCGAGCAGCTTACGAAGCTTCAAGGTGCAACCAAAAACTAACAAACTGTTCAAGAGGGATTCACAACGCGTGGCATTTTCACTATGCGTTGGTTTAAGTGATTAAGGTGGTATGCAGCGGCTTCGGTATTGCGTTGCTCACCCCTTAACAG
>JYJJ01000091.1 GCA_003263775.1 Vibrio maritimus | reverse complement strand
GGCGTTAGCTTTCTCGGTTAAGTATTGTGGTGTGTGGGTTCAGCGTTCTAGCTTTTCACCTGAACGTCAGTGCCAAATCGGTACATCGAGCGTGCTGTTTCTCTTGTTTTGAAACTTCTTCAGTTAATTTTGAGCATGGTGCACTTGGTTGTCAGCTTCAGCGCAAGAGCCTTGACTTGCCTTTAAGTGTCGCCATCTTTGGCAACAAGTTGGTTGAAGGTTCAATGCTTCTGCATTGGGGTCATCGTTGGTGTTGCGTTTGGAGCGTTTCTTTAAAACTTTGGTGGCAAACGCT
>JYJJ01000090.1 GCA_003263775.1 Vibrio maritimus | reverse complement strand
TGGGCGGTCATCATCTGGATCTGGGTCAGGCCCCGTACCATCATCGAGTATGGTGCCCACACCCGTGGCTGAGCCATTGGTGGTGACATTGTTGTTGTCGGTAACGGTCACGCCGAAGGTTTCAGGGCCTTCGAAGATGTCATCCTGCGTGGTCGCCACAGTCACTTTAAACTCGGTCACTCCAGCAGGTAAGGTGATGTTGCCATCAGTAATGGTGAGAGGCACATCGG
>JYJJ01000089.1 GCA_003263775.1 Vibrio maritimus | reverse complement strand
TTCTTTGAAGGAAACTCTCAAGAAATGGGGCTATAGCTCAGCTGGGAGAGCGCCTGCCTTGCACGCAGGAGGTCAGCAGTTCGATCCTGCTTAGCTCCACCATTCTTGAACATTCCACGGAATGACTTTCGTGGGCGATTAGCTCAGTTGGGAGAGCACCTCCCTTACAAGGAGGGGGTCACTGGTTCGAGCCCGGTATCGCCCACCATCTTTAAGCGCATTTCTTTTAGAAGAAAGGCTTTAAGTGCTCTTAAAAATGGTTTCGAAAGCTTTATTGCTGTAGAAAACATGCTCTTTAAAAATTTGGAAAGCTGACGAATAACATTTGATTAATGTTATTCAATTAAAAGTT
>JYJJ01000088.1 GCA_003263775.1 Vibrio maritimus | reverse complement strand
TTAGAAAGCCCGATGCGAAAGCGTCGGGCTTTTTTACGTCTTTAGCTTTTTAAAGCTCAATTATTTACCATCCAATAGATACAAAAAAGGCGGTATTTCTACCACCTTTTGTTTAATGTTTCCCGTCTATTCAAACAAGTCTTCGTGCAATGCTTTTACTGCATCTTTCGCTTCGCCTTCGTCTAGAAGGAAGCAAAGGTTGTGAGGGCTTGCTCCGTAGCAAATCATGCGGATATTGAAGCTGTCTAGTGTATCGAATACTTCCGCGGCAGAGCCCTTGGTTTCACTCATCTGGTTGCCGATAAGCGCGACAAGGCTAAGCCCTTGTTTGACTTCAACAGTACAAAGTTGCTCTAGTTCTTGCTGTGCTTCAAGTGGGAGCTCTGGTGCGCCGCCACCTGTGTCAGTTTGATCAAGTGTTAGAGAAACACTGACTTCAGAAGTCGTTACTAGGTCAACAGAGATCTTGTGTTTAGCAAGTACAGTAAATACGTTTGCTAAGAAACCATACGCCTGGAACATTCGAGGGTTACGTAGTGTGACCATAGTTTGGTTGTTACGTAGCGCTAATGCGCGGAACAGAGGTGCGCTCTCTACGGTTTGTCTAACCCAAGTGCCACCTTCTTGTGGTGCTTTAGATGAACCTACAAAAACTGGGATTTGATGACGCAGTGCAGGTAGTAGTGTTGAAGGGTGCAGGATCTTGGCGCCGAAGTTAGCATTTCAGACGCTTCACTAAAGCTGATCTCTGGGATTGGACGAGCATTTGGTGCGATGCGTGGGTCAGTCGTGTAGATACCAGGTACATCTGTCCAAATTTCAAGACCTGCAGCTTCTACGGCTTCAGCAATCAGTGCTGCACTGTAATCACTACCACCACGACCTAACGTGGTAGTCTCACCATCTTCATCTGAGCCGATAAAGCCCTGTGTAACGACAACATGTTGCTTGCAAAGAGGAACCAACTTCTCACTAGCTGCTGTTTTGGTCGCTTCGATGTTTGGTTCTGCCTTACCGTAATCACTATCAGTCTTAAGCGCTTCACGAATATCAAAACGCACAGCATCGATACCACGCTCTTGCATCAAGCGAGTAAGGATGTGCGTGGACATTCGCTCGCCACAGGCCACTAGGTGATCGGTAAGCTTTGGAGTCGCCGCAATGCAAGCTGCTTCTGAAAGTGTTGCTACCTTTTCAATCAAAGCATCAACACGTGCTTCAATAGAGCTGACGTCATCGAGCTTTGACATAATTTCAGTGTGGATATCGCGAAGCTTGCTAATCAGCTCAGCACGACGAGCTTCGTCTTTAACGCCGTTTGCAAGTTCAACCAATATGTTGGTCACGCCTGAGCAAGCGCTACTTACCACCAATTTGGTTTGCGGGTTATTTTCGATGATTTCAGCACAACGGCTCATGGCTTCGAAGTTGGCGACGCTTGTTCCGCCAAATTTAGCTACATTGAATGCGCTCACAGTGTTTCTCCAGGACTTCCAGTTTAAAGTTTAAGGTTGGTAACCCAACATCCGATGTTTGAAGAGAGAAATAGAGCAGAGGAATCTGAATAATTAGAATAGACCTCAGAAGCTCTTCACCAAATCTTGGTGACAGTTAAAGGGATTCAGCCCGTTTAACCGACAAACTAAATCCGACAATTTTAGTTCATCTCGGCACTGCTCCCCATGAGTGAATTGTATTGAAGTTGCGGCTTCACAAATCACTTGCCTGGGCAGTGCTCCTCTTCCGCTGTAGCATCGAGAACGTCAATGAAAACGATTGGCTACAGATAGTGTGTTTATTCAACGTTTTTGCGTGCCAAAAGTCAATGGATGTTTATGCATTTCACATGAAAAACTTGAGTGGTTGGATGTTGCAAAAATGTTGTTTTTTCGCCATTGTAGGTGACATTAACGTCCAACGTGATGTTTTTCCCAACAACTACAATAACCTAATAGGATAACTGCCCATGACCATTTCAAGCTTTGTGCCCCCTCACCGAACTCTAATGGGGCCTGGCCCATCTGATATTTATCCGCAAGTATTGCAAGCATTGAGTCGCCCAACGATTGGCCACCTTGACCCGCTATTTATCGGCATGATGGATGAGCTAAAAGCGCTGCTGAAATACGCATTCCAAACAGAAAATGAATTTACAATCGCGGTTTCTGCTCCTGGTAGTGCGGGTATGGAAACTTGCTTTGTAAACTTAGTTGAGCCGGGCGATAAGGTTATCGTGTGCCGTAATGGCGTGTTTGGTGAGCGCATGCGTGAGAACGTGGTTCGCTGTGGTGGTGAAGCGATTGTGGTGGATGATGAGTGGGGAGCACCGGTTTCGGTATCGAAAGTCGAACTGGCGATGGCTGAACATCCTGATGCGAAGATCCTAGCGTTTGTGCACGCTGAAACCTCTACTGGTGCAGTGAGTGATGCTAAGGCGTTAGGTGCGCTTGCTAAGCAGCACAATATGCTATCTATTGTGGATGCAGTGACCTCGCTTGGTGGTGTTCCACTCTTGGTAGACGAGTGGCAATTGGATGCCGTTTACTCAGGTAGCCAGAAGTGTTTGTCTTGTGTTCCTGGTTTGTCACCAGTCACCCTGTCTCCTGCAGCCATTGAAGTGATTAAGTCCCGACAAGCGCCTGTTCAGAGTTGGTTCTTGGATCAGAGCTTGGTACTAGGTTATTGGAGCGGGGAAGGTAAGCGCAGTTATCACCACACTGCGCCAGTAAACAGCCTTTACGCGCTTCATGAGTCCTTGGTGCTTTTGAAGAACGAAGGCCTAGAGAATGCGTGGCAGCGCCATCAAGATATGCATATGTTGCTACGTGAAGGGCTCGAAAATCTAGGTTTGAGTTTTGTGGTTGAAGAGCAAAGTCGTCTGCCGCAACTTAATGCTGTCTATCTTCCAGAAGGCGTGGATGATGCCGCGGTGAGGTCGCAGCTTTTAGAAGAATACAACCTTGAGATCGGTGCAGGTCTTGGTGCGCTCGCAGGCAAGGCATGGCGTATTGGTTTGATGGGTTATGGCGCGAGAAGAGAGAACGTCGCGCTTTGTTTGAAGGCGCTTGAGACTGTGTTGAAGTAAGCTCTGTTCTTCAAATATAAAAAAAGCCGAGAGTGTTACCACTCTCGGCTTGTGTTTTTAGACTTTCTAATTACAGCGCAGCAATAGTTTGCTTTTGCTCTTCTAGCTTAACTAGTGTCTCTTTGTAACCTTCTAGCTTCTCACGCTCTTTAGCCACAACTGCTTCAGGCGCTTTCGCCACGAAGCCTTCGTTGCCTAGTTTGCCCTCGATACGCTTGATCTCGCCTTGAGTCTTAGCGATCTCTTTCGCTAGACGATCCAGCTCAGCGTCTTTGTCGATCAGACCCGCCATTGGGATCATCAGCTCAGATTTACCAACCAGTGCCGTTGCACATGCTGGCGTTTCTTCGCCTTCAGCTAGTACCTTGATGTCTTCTAGTTTAGCAAGCGAAGCCAGTACCGCTTTGTTTGCTTCTAGGCGTGCTGCGTCTTTCTCATCAGCAACTTTCAGCATCACGTCTAGGCCTTTGCTTGGTGCGATGTCGTATTCTGCACGAAGGTTACGGATGCTAGTGATGAATGCTTTCACCCACTCGATGTCATCAAGCGCTTCTTGGTTGAAGTTAGCTTCTTCAAACTGAGGTAGAGCTTGTAGCATGATCGTGTCGCCTCCAACACCGTCTACTAGCGGCTTAACGCTTTGCCAGATAGTTTCAGTGATGTATGGCAGTACTGGGTGAGCAAGACGAAGTGTCTTCTCAAGTACCGTGATCAGCGTACGACGTGTACCACGTTGCTGAGCTTCGTTGCCTTTCCATAGAACTGGCTTAGTTAGCTCTAGGTACCAGTCACAGAATTGGTTCCAGATGAACTCGTAGATAGTGTTCGCAGCCATGTCTAGACGGTAGTTGTCTAGGTGAGCGTTAAACTCTTTTGCTGCTAGTTCAAACTGAGATTCGATCCACTTGTCTGCTAGTGAGTACTCGATGTCACCTTCGCCGAAGCCACAATCTTGGTCTTCAGTGTTCATCAGTACGTAACGGCTTGCGTTCCACAGTTTGTTACAGAAGTTACGGTAACCTTCAAGACGCTTCATATCCCAGTTGATATCACGACCCGTAGACGCCATTGCTGCAAGAGTGAAGCGAAGTGCATCAGTACCGTAAGGCTCAATGCCATCTTCGAACGTCTTACGCGTGTTTTTCTCGATCTTCTTCGCTAGTTGAGGCTGCATCATGTTACCAGTACGCTTCTCAACCAGAGACTCTAGGTCGATACCATCAATCATATCGATTGGATCAAGCACGTTACCTTTCGACTTCGACATCTTGTCGCCATTCTCGTCACGGATTAGACCGGTAACGTAAACCGTCTTAAATGGTACTTGTGGCTTGCCATTTTCATCTTTACAGAAGTGCATGGTCATCATGATCATGCGCGCAACCCAGAAGAAGATGATGTCGAAACCTGTTACCAGTACGTCTGACGGGTGGAAGGTTTTTAGGTCTTCTGTGTTTTCTGGCCAGCCTTGTGTACCGAATGTCCATAGTGCTGAAGAGAACCAAGTGTCTAATACGTCATCGTCTTGGCGCAGTACAACAACCGGTGCTAGACCATTCTTCTCACGAACTTCTTCTTCAGTGCGACCTACGTAAACATTGCCGTCGTTGTCGTACCATGCAGGGATACGGTGGCCCCACCATAGCTGACGAGAGATACACCAGTCTTGAATGTCGCGCATCCAAGAGAAGTACATGTTTTCGTATTGCTTAGGTACGAACTGGATTTCGCCGTCTTCAACTGCTTTGGTTGCTGTTTCAGCAAGAGGGGCAGTGCGCACGTACCATTGGTCGGTTAGCATTGGCTCAATAACCACACCACCACGGTCACCGTAAGGGACTGTTAGGTCGTGATCTTTGATCTCTTCAAGAAGGCCCAGCTCTTCGAATTCTGCCACGATAGCTTTACGAGCTGCAAAGCGCTCCATGCCGTGGTATTTCGCTGGAAGCTCTGTTGAGTAAGCATCGCTTGCTTCACCGTTGGTGTTAAATACTTCAGCGGCGTCACGGATGTTGGCATCGAAGGTTAGGATGTTGATCATCGGTAGTTGATGACGTTTACCTACCTCGTAGTCATTGAAGTCGTGTGCAGGTGTGATCTTCACACAGCCCGTACCTTTTTCCATATCGGCATGCTCGTCGCCCACGATAGGGATACGGCGATCAACGATAGGAAGCAGGATTTCTTTGCCAATAAGATCTTTGTAGCGCGGATCTTCTGGGTTTACGGCAACGCCAGTATCACCAAGCATGGTTTCAGGACGTGTGGTTGCAACAACGATGTAGTCTTTGCCTTCAGCTGTCTTAACGCCATCCGCTAGTGGGTAGCGGAAATGCCACATGTGGCTTTTTTGTCTTTGTTTTCTACTTCTAGATCTGAGATTGCTGTGTGCAGTTTTGGATCCCAGTTAACCAGACGCTTACCGCGGTAGATGAGGTCGTCTTCGTATAGACGAACAAATACTTCTTGGACGGCGTTAGACAGGCCGTCATCCATAGTAAAGCGCTCACGATCCCAATCTACAGAAGCACCTAGGCGACGAAGCTGTTTAGTGATTGTGCCACCAGACTCGCCTTTCCATTCCCAGATTTTGTCGATGAACGCATCACGACCGTAATCGTGCTTAGTTTTGCCTTCTTCTGCAGCGATCTTGCGCTCAACAACCATTTGCGTTGCGATACCCGCGTGGTCGGTACCTACCTGCCAAAGGGTGTTTTTGCCTTTCATGCGCTCAGCACGGATCAGAGTATCCATGATGGTATCTTGGAAAGCGTGACCCATGTGTAAGCTACCAGTGACGTTCGGTGGCGGGATCATGATGCTGTATGATTCTTTAGATGTGTCACCGTGTGGCTTAAAGTAGCCTTTCTCTTCCCAAGTCTTATACAGAGCTTGTTCGATAGATTGTGGGTTATATGTCTTTTCCATAGCTTTCTTGGATACTTACTTTAATCTGTGAAAGAAATTTGCCAAACCTTATAAATAAACGAGAGTACGTCACGCTTACTTATAAGGATTGACCTTGATTAGGATTCTGAATGCTGAATCTCAATGGTTTGTAGCTGATAGCCCGCTTGACGGTAAATTTTATACCTTTCTCGCGCAACTTGCTTAGCTTTTTCTTCGCAAGGGACGAAGTCTACCACTTGACCAAAGGAGTTCGCAAAGGTTGCGTGACTATTGGCCATATTTATTACCAATTGACGGTTCCAACTGGGTTTAAGCCCCTCAAAACCAATTTCAACAGACGTGCCATTTTTGGGGCCTTCACCCACCAAGTTATGAGCAATAAATTGCTCAGGCGAGACTTGCCAGAAGAATTCTGCTACCGCTTCGGCATGCTGTCTATCTATGCAATTGATGTAGAGCTTGGCACCTTGCGAAGTGAAGTGACGACTAAGAAAGTGCACATAAGCAAACCAGCCTTGCGGCGTTGCTTGCTCGGAGCCTTCTCCAATAATATAGAACGTTGCAGTATTCATATCGTGACTTCTTTTTACAAAGGATTTGCTGGTGCCCAAAACTAAAAAAGGGCCTTGCGGCCCTTTTCTTGATTACTCTTCAGTCTCTTGGCCACTGCGGTTAAGCAAGAATTGGACAAGCATTGAGACTGGACGGCCGGTAGAACCTTTCGCTTTACCTGACTTCCACGCGGTACCTGCGATATCTAGGTGAGCCCAGTGGTACTTTTTCGCAAAGCGCGACAGGAAGCATCCAGCAGTGATAGTACCGCCAGGACGGCCACCGATGTTTGCCATGTCTGCAAATGGGCTAGCTAGCTGTTCTTGGTACTCGTCTGCCATAGGTAGACGCCAAGCGCGGTCGCCCGCTTGCTCAGAAGCGTTAACGAGTTCGTGAGACAGTGGGTTGTGGTTAGAGATTACACCGCTAATGTGGTGACCCAGTGCAATCACACAAGCACCTGTTAGCGTCGCTACGTCAACGACACACTCTGGCTCATAACGCTCAACGTACGTTAGTGCATCACACAGAACTAGACGACCTTCAGCGTCAGTGTTGAGTACTTCAACCGTTTGGCCTGACATGGTAGTTAGGATGTCACCCGGACGGTAAGCGTTGCTACCCGGCATGTTTTCACAACCAGCAAGGATACCAATCACATTGATAGGCAGGTTTAGCTTCGCAAGTGCCTTCATGGTGCCGAAAACCGATGCTGCTCCACACATGTCGTACTTCATCTCATCCATGCCTTCACCTGGCTTGAGCGAAATACCGCCTGAATCGAAAGTCAGACCTTTACCGACCAAAACAATCGGTTTTGCGTCGGACTCTGGGTTACCCTTGTACTCCATGATAGACATCATAGATTCGTTCTTAGAGCCACGACCTACCGCTAGGTAAGAGGTCATGCCCAGTTTTTCCATCTCTTGCTCACCGATGATCTTAGTCGTTACGGTTTCATAGTCATCAGCTAGACGACGAGCTTGAGAAGCAAGGTAGGCTGGGTTAGCAATGTTTGGTGGCATGTTGCCAAGATCTTTTGATGCTTTCACACCTGATGCAACCGCGAGACCATGCGCAATCGCTTTTTCACCTAGGTTTAGCTCACGACGCGTTGGTACGTTGAAGACCAGCTTGCGCAGTGGGCGACGAGTTTCTGGCTTGCTGCTCTTGAATTGGTCGAAGGTATAGAGACCATCTTTAGTCGCTTCCACAGCCTGACGCACTTTCCAATAAGTGTCGCGGCCTTTAACGTGAAGCTCAGTTAGGAAGCAAACAGCTTCCATCGAACCTGTTTCGTTCAGCGTGCTGATGGTTTTTTGGATAATTTCTTTGTATTGACGCTCGCCAAGCTCGCGTTCCTTACCACAACCAACAAGAAGCACGCGCTCCGATAGTACTCCAGGTACTTGGTGCAAAAGAAGCATTTGGCCTGGCTTACCTTCAAGGTCGCCACGGCGAAGCAGTGAGCTGATATAGCCATCACTGATTTTGTCCAGCTGCTCTGCAACTGGAGATAGACGACGTGGCTCAAAAACGCCAACTACGATGCAAGCACTGCGCTGCTTCTCAGGGCTGCCACTTTTTACACTAAACTCCATGCGTACTCCTACATCCTAAAGACAAATAGAACTAAATGTTAGATAATCGATTATTAGTGTTTGATATTTATGTGCCAGTTCGGCCTATAATCTAAAGATAAGAATCGATCAAAAAAGTAAAAAATAAAAGGTTTATCCGAAAACTATAGCGATTCAATCAAAAAAACAAGTTTTGTATAGGTGTTTTCACTGTGATTATTGTTAGATATTTGATCAGAGAAACAGTTAAGAGCCAATTAGCTATCTTTTTAGTGCTCTTTCTCGTGTTTTTCAGTCGTCAATTTATCCAAGTGCTTGCTGATGCGTCGGATGGAGATATTCCTGCCGGATTAATTATGACATTGGCGGGGATAAGCATGCCAACCATGGGGCTGTTAATGTTCCCTCTGAGTATCTATATCGGTATCTTGGTGACATTTGGCCGCCTTTACGCCGAAAGTGAAATCACGGTCATGAACGCGACCGGCATTGGTAATAAGTTTTTGATCCGCGCGGCGATGTCTCTGGCAGTGATCACGACTTCTCTGGCGGCATTTAATGCATTTTGGCTTGCACCTTGGACCCAAGAGCAAGAAGTGCAGATTCGTGAGCGCCTTGCCTCGGAGAACTCTGTTGAGCTTATTCAAACCGGTAGCTTCCAGCGCACGCCAGATGGTTCATCCGTGGTGTTTATCGACGATATTCGTAATCGTAAGCTTGATAACGTGTTTGTTGCGCAGCTTAGCCCAAGAGATTCTATGTTACCGAGTGTGATTGCTGCGAAATCAGGTGAGGTTAAAGAGCTAAGCGATGGTAGGCAAATCATTGCGTTGTACGATGGTACGCGTTATGAGGGAATGCCAACACGTCTAGAATATATGATAACGGAATTTTCCGAGTATGAAGGGGTGATTGGCCAGCGTGAAGTGCAGCCGAGAGGGCGGTCATATATGGCGATTCCGACATTGGACCTAATTTCAGATCCCATGCCTAAAGCGCAAGCGGAGCTCCATTGGCGTATTTCTCTTGTTGTCTGTATTCCACTACTAACCATGCTGGTGGTGCCACTTTCGGCGGTGAACCCACGGCAAAGTAAGTTTGCCAAAATGGGGCCGGCGATATTCGTTTATTTTGCTTACTTTATGGCGCTTAGTGCGATGAAGTCGGCGCTAGAAGATGGTGCATTTCCAACCTACATTGGACTGTGGCCCGTGAATTTTGCGTTGTTGGTCGCAGCGATTGGCGTGAATACTTGGGATACCGTGCCAGTAAGACGAGTCAGAGAAAAGTGGCGTCGTAAAAGACGCGGTAAGCCGCAAGAGGTAGCGTAAACGTGTTTCGAATTTTAGATGTCTATGTTGGCCGAACCATTATTACCACTATCTTTCTAGTGCTGTCAGTGTTCGTTGGTTTGTCGGCGGTGATCAAGTTTGTTGAGCAGCTTCGTTCCGTCGGTGAAGGCAGTTATGACATGCTGTCGGCGATGTATTTTGTTTTGTTGGGGATGCCGCGAGATGTAGAGCTGTTTTTCTCTATGGCCGCACTGCTTGGCTCACTCATTGGCCTGGGTATGTTAGCGGGTAGCTCTGAGCTGGTGGTCATGCAGGCTGCGGGCATTTCCAAGATGCGCATCGGCTTTTCAGTACTAAAAACAGCGGTTCCTTTGATGCTAGCCGTTATGGCTCTTGGAGAATGGGGAGCACCGACCACTCAGCAAATGGCTCGCGATTTGCGTATGCAGGCCATCAGTGGCGGGAGTATTGTCTCGGTACGGAATGGAGTCTGGGCGCGAGATGCTAACGACTTTATATTTATCTCCAAGGTCGACGGCGAATCTATTCATGGCTTAAACCTGTGGCGTTTCGATACCGAAAAGCACTTGGTGACAACGATATACGCTGATCGAGCAGACTATCTTGGTGATAACCGCTGGCAGATGCACGACATTCAGGTGACGGACATGTCTGACAGCGTCGTGTTGAGTAAAGAGACTATCGATACTCAAGAGTGGCAAACTTCTCTGGTACCTGACAAGTTAGCGATCGTAACGGTTGACCTAAATGAACTGCCGTTGAGTGGACTTTGGGATTACACCCAATACCTAAAAGACTCGGAGCAAGATGCGTCACGTTATGAGTTGGCTTTTTGGCGCAAAGCAACTCAGCCAATATCGGTAGCGGTAATGATGTTGATGGCGCTCTCTTTCGTCTTTGGACCGCTGCGCAGCGTCACTATGGGTGCACGTATCTTATCGGGTGTAATAGCGGGCTTTACCTTCTATATTTCTAGCGAGTTCTTTGGTCCGGTGAGTTTGGTGTATGGCATGTCACCACTATTTGGTGCCTTGGGGCCGAGCTTGGTGTTTCTCACCATTGCATTACTGTTGTTAAGAAGAAAGTTATAGATAAAAAAGAAGGCTCCGATGGAGCCTTCTTTTTTTATGCAATCATGATTGTGGCGAGACCTAAGAATACTGAGAGGCCAACCACATCGGTGATGGTGGTCAATGCCATACCGCCAGCGAGTGCAGGGTCAATATTCATCTTCTTCAGTAGAATTGGGATGGTTACCCCTGCCACACCAGCAACGAGCAAGTTGGTCATCATCGCGGCTGAAATAATGCCACCAAGCATCCAATCGCCTTTCCAAGCGACGACGATACCACCGATGATCAGCGCCCAAAGGATCCCGTTAAGAAAGCCGATCGCTGCTTCTTTTAAAAGTAATTCCCTGCGGTTACTGTCACCAATGTGACCAAGTGCTAAGCCGCGAATCACCAGTGCCACCGTTTGGTTGCCAGCAACGCCGCCCATTGAAGGCACTATGGTCATTAATACTGCAATCGCGGCCATTTGTTCAAGGGTCGCCTCAAACATGTTGGACACTGACGCAGCCGCAAGCGCAGCCAGCACATTTGCACCAAGCCAAACGCTGCGTCGTCGAGCTGATTTCACTACCGGAGCGAATGTATCTTCGTCATCGTCCATACCCGCCATACTCATCATGGAGTGTTCAGCGTCTTCACGAATGATGTCGACCACATCATCGATGGTGATACGACCGACAAGATGATGGTCACTATCCACCACGGGTGCGGATACCCAGTCACGACGTTCAAATAACGACGCCACATCGGAATCACTGGTTTCAACGTGGATCGCTTCATCAGCGTCATCCATTACGTCACTGACTTTGATATCGGGCTGAGTGGTTAACAAAGTGGTCAGAGAAAGGTGACCAATCAGCATATCTTCTTCATCAATAACGTAGAGCGCATCGGTGGCTTCAGGAAGCTCGCCTTTCATACGCAGATAACGCAGAACCACATCGACATCCACATCACCACGAATGGTGATAACGTCGGTATTCATGATACCGCCGGCCGTATCCTCAGGATAAGAAAGGGCGGTTTCGACGCGCAAGCGATCTGCCGTGTCCATTTGCGACAGAACTTCACGGGAAACATCATCAGGGAGACTACGAAGGACGTAGGCCACGTCATCGGTGTCCATGCCTTCAGTTGCTTCTGCGAGCTTCTCTGGTGCCATCTTGGAGACTAAGGCATCTTTGACATCCTCGTTAAGTTCATCGAGGATTTCGCCGTAATCTTCAGGATCGGTTAGCTGCCAAAGTACTTCACGGCTTTTACGCGGTGAGGCCTCTAAAAGATGGGCAATATCTTCAGGCTCCATGTCCTGAAGTTGTCTACGTACGAATACGAAGCGGCCGTTTTCCAGCGCTTCTGTGACTTCTTGGAGGGTTTGGTGAGCTTGATCGAATTCTATTTGCTCTGCCATGGATGCCCCCTACACTCAACTGCTTGTTAATGTACTGAATAGTAGCCTAATTCTGCTTGTTAATTAATAACAAGTTATCAATGGCGAGAAAGTTTTTTGTTTGGAGTAGGCTAGGAAATGAGGTTACTCATCTTCGTCGAAACGATGTTCCACTAAGTCACAGACGGCATTGAGCGCAGCTTCTGCCTGAGTGCCTGTCGCCTTGATGGTGATGTTCTCACCTTGTGCTGATTCAAGCATCAATAATCCCATCACGCTGTCGGCTGTCGCTTCTTTCTGTTCGTGGTTGCAGATAGTCACAGTGGCATCAAAGCTCTGTGCTAACTCGACCAGTTTAACCGCGGCGCGGGCGTGTAGGCCAAGACGATTGAGGATAAGCACAGTGCGTGAGTGAGACATCGATATTCCTATTGGTGTTTTTCGAGTGAAGCGTGACGAATTTTGACCTTGTGACCGAGCTGTTCAAAGTACTCACCGATTTGCTGAGTAATGTACACGGAACGGTGCTTACCACCGGTACAGCCGATTGCCACGGTCAAATAACTTCGATTGTTCTTTTCAAGTAACGGAAGCCAGCGCTCGACAAAGCCTTGGATCTGCTGCTTGAGCTCTATCACATCTGGATAGGACTCTAGAAATGATTTGATAGGTGCATCTAGACCGGTCATCGGGCGAAGCTCTGGTTGCCAGTGTGGATTTGGCAAAAAACGCACGTCAAACATATAGTCGGCGTCATTCGGTGTACCGTATTTAAATCCAAACGACTGAAATACCATCACCAGCTCTTTTTTCTCTTGCCCTTCAATCTGGAAACGAATGGCTTCACTGAGATCATGAATAGACTGTTCGCTGGAGTCGATGACGAAATCAGCTTGTTCTTTAATTGGCGCAAGCAGCGAATGTTCTAAATCGATCGCTTGCTCAAGAGAAAGTTTATCTTCTCGCTGCGACAGTGGGTGAATACGTCGCGTTTCACTGTAGCGAGTCAGTAGTACGGATTTGCTAGCATCAAGAAACAGCAGCTTGACGTCGTGCTTTAAAGAAAGCTGATCAAGAGTCTGTGTGAGCTGAGAAAGGTTTTTGGGTAGGTTTCGAATGTCGATACTCACCGCAACACTTTGCTGCGTGTCTTGGCTTGAATCAACAAATGGGCCGAGAAGGTCGACAGGGAGATTGTCAACGCAGTAGTAGCCGGAGTCTTCTAGGACTCGCAAGGCGACGCTTTTGCCAGCCCCTGAGTGTCCACTTACCACAACCAAACGCATGTCTGCTGGTTTCCTTGATTAGTGACTAACAATGATGTCGTAAAGCTCTTGATCGCTCTGAGCATTACGAAGTTGTTTGAGGACAGCTTTGTCGTTAAGAGTTCTGCCATGCAAGAAAGTGTTTTTAGATGCTCTTTACATTGTGCGTCAGGCACAAGCAGAGCAAACATAAGATCGACAGGGCGATTATCGATAGCATCAAAGTCCACCGCATCTTGGCATTGAAGCAATACCGCCACGGCCTTGTCGCTGTCTTGCATACGGGCGTGCGGGATGGCGATGCCATTGCCGATACCTGTACTACCGACTTTTTCTCGGCTTAGCATGCACTCGAACAGTTCTGTTGAGTTCTTTCCAGTATGCTGCGCAGCGATTTCGCTAATGATCTCAAGTGCGCGCTTTTTGCTCGTACAAGGGACTGCACTTTTGGTGCAGTCCAGTGTTAATACTTCACTTATTTGCATGTTAGTGATTACTTAACTTTTCTTTGTGCTTATTCAGTTGTCTGGTTAGTTTGTCTACTAACGAGTCAATTGCAGCGTACATACTCTCATCATGAGAGGCTGCGTGAATTTCAGCTTGATTTACGTGGAGCGTAGCTTCGGCGATCTGGTCTAATTTTTCAACTTTTAAAACCACATGAATGTTGTTTATATGCTCAAAAAAGCGCTCGAGCTTCTGAAATTTACTGTGAACGTAGTCTTGCATTGAATCAGTGAGATCAACATGGTGGCCTGTAATTTGAATTTGCATAGACTTTCCTTCTTAGTTATTGACCTTAGAGTAGGCGTTTTCGCTGACTGGAAGGGGCAATGCCCAACGATTCACGGTATTTCGCTATGGTTCGCCTAGCGACCTGAATTCCTTGGTCAGCGAGTTGAGCTGCGATTTTACTATCGCTCAATGGCTTGGCTGGGTTCTCCGCAGCAACAAGCTTCTTGATTAGGGCACGAATAGCGGTCGACGAACATTCTCCACCATTGTCTGTCGACACGTGGCTTGAGAAGAAGTACTTGAGCTCGAAGATGCCGCGTGGCGTATGCATGTACTTTTGTGTCGTTACACGCGAGATGGTGGATTCGTGCATGTCGACTGCGAGTGCGACATCGTTCAGTACCATTGGCTTCATCGCTTCTTCGCCATATTCGAAGAAATCATGCTGATGTTCCACAATGCACTTAGCCACTTTTAATAGGGTTTCATTCCGGCTTTCTAGGCTTTTGATTAACCACTTCGCTTCTTGAAGGTTAGAGCGAATATATTGCTGTCAGCGCTGTTGCCTGTACCTAGCTGAGCATACTGCTGATTGACCTTTAGCTTCGGCACGCTATCTGGATTGATCTGAACCACCCATTTGCCACGGTCTTTAAATACCGATACATCAGGTACCACATACTCAGTTTCATCCGGAGTGATTTTGCTTCCCGGGCGAGGGTCGAGCTGCTGAATGAGCTTAAGTACTTCACGAAGCTCCGCTTCTTTAAGCTTGGTCTCTTTAATGACAAGTTTGTAGTCACGATTACCCAACTGATCGATATGGTGAGTAAGGACTAACTTAGCTTCAGAAAGCCATGGTGTATCTTCTGGGAAGGTTGCGAGTTGTAGCAGTAAGCAATCTTGAAGGTTGAGCGATGCAATGCCCAAAGGGTCGAATTGCTGAATGCGTTTGCGCACCGCCTCGACTTCATCGAGCTCAACGTCTTCAATATCGACACTTTCCAAAATTTCTTCGCAAGAGAGTGTCAGGTAGCCGTAGTCGTCTACAGCATCGATAATTGCCAGTGCGATAGCGCGATCGGTTTCAGTAAATGGAGTTAGGTCGAGTTGCCACACCAAGTAGTCTTGTAGTGACTGGGTGGTTTCACCTTGATAAATAGGCATGTCATCATCAACAGCAATACCGGTATTACCGGTGTTGGCGCTATAGACATCGTCCCATGTGGTATCCATTTCTAGCTCGTTGGAGATCTCTGATTTTTCAATTTGATCAGAGCTGTCCTTAAGCTCAGGCTCACTGGTTATCTCTGCAGTCGGGCTCTCATCTTTGTTCTCAGCATTTGGCTTGTCGTCATTGCTTGTCTCGTCAGCAGACTCTTCAACGTCGAGAAGTGGGTTTGAGTCCAGCGCTTCTTGGATCTCTTGTTGCAAATCAAGCGTCGACAATTGCAGTAAGCGAATTGCTTGCTGCAGCTGTGGCGTCATTGCTAACTGTTGACCTAGCTTGAGTTGTAATGAGGGTTTCATGCAGTGTTATGAGCCTATTATTAATATTGTATCCATGCCTATTAAATCATAGTCTGAATTGTTCACCGAGATAAACCTGCTTTACATGTTCATTATTGAGAACATCTTCAGGACTTCCCTCCGCGATCAAGTGACCTTGACTCACGAT
The DNA here is from genome assembly GCA_003263775.1 of Vibrio maritimus. Lineage (GTDB taxonomy): Bacteria > Pseudomonadota > Gammaproteobacteria > Enterobacterales > Vibrionaceae > Vibrio > Vibrio maritimus. The sequence continues at coordinate 26,222 of JYJJ01000088.1, read as the reverse complement.
ATAGGCTTTTTCGCAGACATCTAGCGTTTCGCGCACGTTGTGGTCGGTGATCAGTACACCTAACCCTCTGTCACGTAAGTGTTCGATGATTTTCTTTATATCAATTACAGAGATTGGGTCAACCCCAGCAAAGGGTTCATCGAGCAGAATAAACTGCGGGTTTGCGGCCAGTGCTCTAGCGATTTCAACGCGTCGACGTTCACCACCAGAGAGCGCCATACCTGCGCTTTTGCGAATGTGCTGGATATTAAACTCATCAAGCAAATCTTCGAGTCTGTCTTGTCTTTCTTCTTGAGTCAGCTCTTTGCGCGTTTCCAGTACCGCCATGATGTTGTGTTCAACACTGAGCTTTCGGAAAATCGAGGCTTCTTGAGGCAGATAGCCAATGCCCATTTTGGCGCGGCTGTGCATAGGCAGAATACTGATGTCATTGCCATCGATGGTGATGCTGCCTTCATCGCGCGCAACTAGGCCGACGATCATATAAAACGACGTTGTTTTACCTGCACCATTGGGGCCTAGTAAACCGACGATCTGACCAGACTCCACCGATAGGCTTACGTCAGAGACGACCTTGCGATTTTTATAGCTTTTCGCGAGATGCGAAGCTTTTAGTAACGCCATACTGGACTCTACTTCTCTTGAACTTGTTGCGGTTGCAATACGGTTGAAACGCGTTCGTTGGCGTTGCCATCAGCAACCAGCTTTTGAGATGAAATGCGGTATTTAATGGTGGTACCGCGGATCACGCTGTCGTCTTGCGACAACATAGCCTGATTTGTCATCGTCAGCTGATCATCCTTAAGTGAATAGTGAAGCTCTTTGGCCTCGCCATACAGGGTTTTACCATCGTCTGTGAGCTGCGAAAATGTCGCTAAATCACCGAAGCCCTCGATGATCTGGATCGTGCCAGTTACAGCTTCACGCGTGACGATGACTTTGTCAGCATTAATATTAATACTACCTTGCTTAAGCTTTACATCGCCTTCAAAGGTAACTTGGTTGCTTTTCATATCCAGCAGTTGTGAGTCAGAATCAATGTAAACAGGCTGTTCTGAATCTGTTGACAACGCCATTGCTGATATAGGTAAGAGTAAGCAAATACCTAAACTAAGGTGTGAGAGTTTCATATCTACTGTTCACTTTGTTATAAACTTCGGCGATATTATCTGCAAAGTTTCCTTTCATCGCTTCGCCGTGAGTTTCAAATTGCGGCCCGAGCATAATGACTTTTGTGTCGGTCCAAAAATCTCGGTTGGTTAGTTTAATGCTCATCTTCTGACTTTCTAGTGTATCAAATCCTGATTCTGGTAGCAGATTTTGAGCAAGAACATTGTCATAAAGCGTGAGGACTTCATCTTTGTCTAATACCGCTCTATCAGCGGAAATTTCCCACTCTTTTGTTGTGCCGTCCGCGTAGATAGACAACACCGGGCTCTCAAAAACAGTATTTCCTTGTTGAGCAAAGTGCTCCAAGTGTACGGAGTTGATCGTGTAGCTTCGAATGCCGGTGTCAGTGTAGGAAATGTTATGTACGTTCAATCCACTGAAAGCTGGCAACTCAATATCAGGGACGATTTTAATCGTGCTAGATTCGTCCTTGGTGTACAGATAAACCGCACTCCCAATTGAGATAATGGCAAGTAAACTATAAAGAATACGAGACAAACTCATATACTTAGACCCTTGTGAAGCTCAAGTTCTCCCTTTGATTCTAGGATCAGATCACAGATTTCCCTAACCGCGCCATGTCCACCGCGAATCGTCGTCACGTGGTCTGCTTTTTTTGCTAAAAGTGGATGACCATCCGCCACGCATACACCGAGTCCAACCTGTACCATTACAGGCCAGTCGATCAAGTCATCGCCGATGTAAGCGGTATGCTGAGGGGCAATGCCAAGTTTGTCGCAAATGTCTTGGTAAGCAACTACTTTGTCATCTTGTCCTTGGTAAATCAATGTGATGCCAAGGGCTTTCATGCGGTTCTCAACAATTTTTGAGCTACGTCCAGTAATGATGGCCACGTGTACACCCGCACTCATCAACGCTTTGACGCCGTAGCCGTCACGAGTATGGAAAGTCTTCAGCTCTTCACCATCGTTACCCATATAAATAAGGCCATCAGAAAACACGCCGTCAACGTCGCAAATTAATAACTCAATAGCCGCGGCTTTTTCTACCGTAACTTTGCTGATTGGGCCATAAAGTGTTTCAACGGACTCAGACATTACACTACTCCTGCTTTGAGCAAATCATGCATGTTTAGGGCTCCGACTACTTTGTTTTGTTCCAGTAGAACTAGGCCACTAATCTTTTTCGACTGCATCAAGTTTAGTCCTTCTGCCGCCAACATGTTTGGCGTTGCCGTAGTCGGTGTAGCAATCATGACTTCGCCAATGGTCGTTTCGTGAATATCCACGCGGCGGTCGAGAATACGACGTAGGTCTCCATCGGTGAAAATACCAAGCAGGGTTTGCTTGTCATCGACAATAGTCGTCATACCAAGCCCTTTGTTTGAGATCTCTAGTAGGGCGTCACGAATTAAAGTGCTTGGGCCGACCATCGGAAGTGCATCACCAGTGTGCATGATATCGCTCAGCTTCAGAAGCAGCTTGCGACCTAGTGCGCCACCTGGATGAGAGAGAGCAAAGTCTTCCTCGCTAAAGCCGCGAGCTTCTAGCAGCGCCATGGCCAGAGCATCACCCATGACCAGTGTGGCGGTTGAGCTCGACGTTGGGGCAAGCTCTAAAGGACAGGCTTCTTTAGGTACTGTGATTTGCAAGTGGTAATCGGAAAGCTTACCCATTGTCGACTCTGGCTTACCGGTCATGCTGACGGTCGTAATACCTAAGCGTTTGAATACTGGGAACAGACTGATGATTTCATGCGCTTCGCCTGAATTTGAAATCGCAATCACCAGATCGCGAGCTTCTACCATGCCCAAGTCGCCATGTGCCGCTTCACCTGGGTGAACAAAAAACGCCGACGTACCTGTGCTTGCAAGAGTTGCCGCGATTTTCTTACCAATATGCCCAGATTTGCCAATCCCCATCACGATCACTTTACCTTGATGGTTCAAAATGGCTTGGCATACCGCTTCAAAATGTTCGTCAAAGTAGCGCTCAATATGCATTAACGCTTGTACTTCGGTATTTAGAACACGTTTGGCACTGCCAATGAAATCAAATTCAGACATACAATTGCTCCTAAGCTGCCATATTGGCAAATAGATACACTTGATAACCTAAGAAGAGCACAAATAAAATGCCCCCTTCGATGCGATTAATACTTTTCGACTTGCCAAGAGCCATAACAACAAGGAGCAAAGATAGCCCTAGCATCACCCAGAAATCTCGGCCCATCGCATGCTCGCTTAAAAGCGATGGGTTGAGGACGCCTGGGATACCCATAACGGCAAGGATGTTGAAAACGTTGGAGCCGATGATATTGCCCACGGCCATATCATCTTCGCCTTTGAGCACGCCAGCAAGAGAGGCGGCAAGCTCAGGTAAACTGGTACCGATTGCAATGATAGTCAGACCTATCACTAGGTCGCTCATTCCAAAATATTGTGCGATAACAACCGCGCTGTCGACCAAACGATCCGCAGCCAGGGGAAGCACAATCAGACCAATGACTACCCACATCGCGGCTTTGGCATTGCTGACGCCTTCTGGCACTTCAGATTCTTGATCGTCCAGTAAAGCATCGGCATTCCCGCTTTCTTTTTCAGCTTTACTAATACGAAGCATGGCTAGGATGAAGGCGGCAAATAAAGCGAACAGAATGACACCTTCAAAGAAACCAAGGTGACTGTCCCAAAGAATAAGGCCGGCAATCAGTGTGACTGCAATCATCAGCGGGAGTTCACGTCTCAGAACGGCTGATGAGATAGAAAGTGGCTTGATCATCGCGGTAATGCCGAGGATAAGTGCGATGTTAGCAATGTTGGAACCAAGCACGTTACCAACAGCGGTGTCTGTTTTGCCTTCCAGTGCTGCAGTAGCAGATACCATCATTTCTGGAGCGGACGAGCCCATTGCTAGAATGGTCATGCCAATCACCAGTGGTGAGATACCTACGTTGCGTGCCAACGCGGCAGCACCAAATACCAGTTTGTCCGCACTCCATACGAGAAAAACCAGTCCAATAATCAGAAACACCACGGCTTCGAGCATGTTTAATTCCACTTCTTTTTTTCTGAGACAATTGGCGGCTAATTTTGACGCTTTGTCATCCAAAATGGAAGCTAATCAATAAATAAAATACCGATTACACTGTTAATTACGTACCTTTACTATCGCAATTTGACAATTTGTTGAGTGAAGCCAGGACGTTAAAAACAGGCCATGGCTTATTCATATGGAGTATTTTGTTGAATTGTTTATACAACTGAGTGAATGTAAGGGTTTTAATTGCAGTCAGGTATCATTATCATGGAAGGTTATAAAGCTTGGAAATCGAGATAAGGAAGTCTATGTCAAACAATGACTTGGTTTCTATTAGCGGGTTATCTTTTTCACGTGGTTCACGAGTCATCTTTGATGATATTGAACTGCATGTGCCAAAAGGTAAAGTGACCGCCATAATGGGACCATCGGGAATTGGTAAAACGACACTACTACGCTTGATTGGTGGGCAGTTGATGCCGGACCAAGGAGAGGTGTGGTTTGACGGCGACAATATTCCAACTTTGTCTCGTAAACGTCTTTATCAAGTTCGCAAAAAAATGAGCATGCTGTTCCAATCAGGCGCGCTGTTTACGGATTTGACGGTGTTCGACAACGTGGCATTTCCGCTGCGTGAGCACACTGAATTAGATGAGTCTATGATCCGCACGCTGGTGCTGCTGAAGCTCGAGGCTGTTGGCTTAAGAGGTGCGGCAGAGCTGATGCCGAGTGAACTCTCTGGCGGTATGGCAAGGCGCGCAGCATTGGCAAGAGCAATCGCCCTTGATCCCGAGTTGATTCTCTATGATGAACCGTTTGTCGGCCAAGACCCCATTACCATGGGGGTGCTAGTAGAGCTTATCCGCAAGCTCAATAACGCTCTAAATGTCACTTCTGTGGTCGTCTCTCATGATGTGCCTGAGGTGATGTCGATTGCCGACTGGGTCTATTTGCTGGCGAATGGCAAAATTGTTGCCAAAGGCACGCCAGATGAACTGCGCAATAACCCAGATCCTCAAGTACAACAATTCCTTAAAGGCGAAGCGATGGTCCAGTGCCATTTCGCTTTCCTGCCTCCCCGTTAGAACAGGAGCTATTTTAATATGGCATCGCTTTCGCTGTGGGTTCAAAAAGTCGGCCAGCGCGCGCTGTCTGTAGGTTATGCATGGGGCCGGGCGACGTTTATGCTGTTGGGTGTGGTGTTATCTCGTCCACAGCCGAAAAAGCATTTCCCACTGCTGGTCAAACAACTTTATAACGTCGGGGTGCAGTCTCTGGCGATTATTTTGGTCTCAGGACTATTCATTGGCATGGTACTGAGTTTACAAGGCTATGTGGTGCTGGTGGACTACGGTGCAGAAGGTAGCCTTGGTCAAATGGTCGCGCTATCACTGCTCAGAGAGCTCGGCCCTGTGGTGACTGCGCTGCTTTTTGCGGGTCGTGCAGGCTCTGCATTGACCGCTGAAATCGGCTTAATGAAAGCCACCGAACAGTTATCCAGTTTAGAAATGATGGCTGTTGATCCGATAAAACGTGTTGTGGCGCCGCGCTTTTGGGCGGGTGTTATCTCCATGCCACTACTGGCGATGATCTTTATGTCGGTGGGTATTTGGGGGGACAGTTAGTGGGCGTGGATTGGAAAGGCATCGATCATGGTAGCTTCTGGTCAGCGATGCAGTCTTCTGTGGAGCTAGGTCGTGATATCGGCAACAGTGCGATTAAGTGTGTGATGTTTGCGATTACCGTCACTTGGATTGCTCTATTTAATGGCTATGACGCGACGCCTACCTCTGAAGGTATCAGTCAGGCGACGACGCGAACCGTAGTGCATTCCTCGCTTGCGGTGCTCGGATTAGATTTTGTTCTTACTGCCTTGATGTTTGGCAACTAAGCTTAAAACAATAATTAAAGGAACTCTTAATGCAACAGACAAGAAAGTTGGAATTGTGGGTAGGCAGTTTTGTGTTGTTAGGCCTGTGCGCAATCTTGTTCATGATTTTTCAGGTTGCTGACGTCAAGAGTCTAGGCTCTGGTGATACTTATACTCTAGAAGCTAGGTTCGACAATATTGGCAGTCTAAAAGTGCGCTCCCCAGTCAAAGTGGGAGGCGTGGTCATTGGACGAGTGAGTGATATCCATCTCGATAAAGAGTCATTTCTACCGATCGTAAGTTTGGCGATCAGCAGTGACTATCAGTTTCCAGATACTTCTAGCGCACAAGTACTGACCTCGGGATTGATTGGCGAGCAGTATATTGGACTGGTACCTGGCTTTGTTTTTGATGATGAAGGTTATTTAGCCGATGGTGACCGAATTGAAGACACGAAATCGGCATTGGTACTAGAGGATATGATTGGCCAGGTGCTGTATAGCATCGGCGGTTCGGATGAGAGCAGCAAGGAGTAACAGATGTTAAAGCGATGGTTTGAAGTATGTTCGGCGCTGGTGGTGACAATCTTACTCTCAGCGAATGTGATGGCTGATACGATTGATGCCACCAAACCTTATGACATGATCATTAAGGTCTCAGATCAGGCTTTCTCTCGCCTTAGCGCGGAGCAGGATATGATTAAAGCCGATCCTGACCATTTGAAAGTGGTAGTGGAAGAGGAACTGATGCCTTATGTGAATTATCGCTATGCGGCACTCAAACTCCTTGGGCCTAACCTAAAAGGGGCGAAACGTGAAGATGTGCTTGAGTTCATAAAAGCGTTTCGAGCCTATTTAGTGACGTCGTACGCGCAGGTTCTAACACAGTATACCGACCAAGAAGTGAAGTTTGGACCGGAACCAAAAATCGACGATAAAACCTCTATCATCGGCGTTAAGGTGACCATCATGGACTCACCAAGACCGAACATTAATCTAGAGTTCAAACTCCGCAAGGATAAGAAAACCGGCGAATGGAAAGCGTTCGATATGATTGCTGAAGGCATCAGTCTGCTCTCCAGTAAGCAGTCGGAATGGAACACCAAGATCCGTCAAGAGGGCATCCTTTCGGTTGCTGATGAGCTTGAACAGTTGGCGAAAGCGCCAATTCGTTTTGAGGGCAGCGGGAAGTAATGGAAGCAAAATTAGAACAGCGTACTGACACAAGCTTGGCATTGGTGGGTAATATAAGCCGCGATACTGTGCCAGCACTTTGGCGTGATGTTCAGCGCATTAATTTCACTCAGCCAGAGATGAATTTGGTGTTAGAACAGGTTGAACGCTTCGATTCTGCTGGATTGGTGATGTTAATCCACTTATTAGAGCATGCAAAAAATCGAAAGTGTCATATAATGCTCAGCTTCGTGCCCGATGAGCTGAACATACTGTTTCAGCTATACAACGTTGAATCAGTCATAGAGAAACACATTTAGGAGTATCTTGTGGATAGCACAAAAGTACAGGAACTATTACAAAACGCGTTGAACCTAGAAGAGCTTATCGTCAAAGGCGAAGGTAGCCACTATGAAGTGATCGCGGTAGATGCTCAATTTGAAGGCATGAGCCGAGTTAAAAAACAGCAGACGATTTACGCTCCGCTGATGGAATACATTCAGCGTAATGACATCCACGCAGTATCAATTAAAGCCTATACTCCAGAAGAGTGGGCTCGTGATAAAAAGCTGATGTCTCTTTAAGGTTTATTAATGGATAAGTTTCGAGTTATTGGATCGAACGCGCCGCTGAGTGGCGAAGTGTCGATCTCTGGTGCTAAGAACGCAGCACTGCCAATTTTGTTTGCTTCTATTCTGGCAGAAGAGCCAGTAGAAGTCGCTAACGTCCCTCATCTTCGCGATATTGATACGACGATGAAGCTACTGAGTCGCTTGGGTGCCAAAGTGCATCGTAACGGCTCTGTGCACGTTGATGGTAGCGAAATCAATGAGCTATGTGCACCTTATGACTTGGTGAAAACCATGCGTGCATCCATTTGGGCTCTCGGTCCTCTTGTGGCTCGTTTTGGTAAAGGCCAAGTGTCATTGCCAGGTGGTTGTGCGATCGGTGCTCGCCCTGTGGATCTTCATATCCATGGTCTAGAGCAGCTCGGTGCGACTATCACGCTTGAAGATGGTTACGTGAAAGCAGAAGTTGATGGTCGCCTGAAAGGCGCGCATATCGTGATGGACAAAGTCAGTGTTGGCGCAACCATTACTATTATGTGTGCTGCAACGCTCGCTGAAGGCACTACCGTGCTTGATAACGCAGCACGTGAACCAGAGATTGTGGATACCGCAGACTTCCTGAACAAGCTTGGTGCTAAAGTGACGGGCGCGGGTACAGACACTATCACCATCGAAGGTGTTGAGCGTCTTTCTGGTGGTAAGCACACTGTGGTTGCAGACCGCATTGAAACAGGTACCTTCTTGGTTGCAGCAGCAGTATCTGGCGGTAAAGTGGTTTGCCGTAATACCAGTGCACATCTGCTTGAGGCAGTACTGGCTAAGCTTGAAGAAGCGGGCGCTGACGTTGAGACTGGCGATGACTGGATCTCTCTAGATATGACGGGTCGCGAGCTTAAAGCAGTATCGATTCGCACGGCGCCTCACCCTGGTTTCCCAACGGACATGCAAGCGCAGTTTACGCTATTGAATATGATGGCGAAAGGCGGTGGCGTGATCACGGAAACTATCTTTGAAAACCGCTTTATGCATGTGCCTGAGCTAATGCGTATGGGTGCAAAAGCGGAAATTGAAGGTAACACCGTTATCTGTGGCGATGTGGAATCACTCAGCGGTGCTCAAGTGATGGCAACCGACCTACGTGCTTCAGCGAGCTTAGTGATTGCTGGTTGTATTGCGCAAGGTGAGACCATCGTTGACCGTATCTATCACATCGATCGCGGTTATGAGCGCATTGAAGACAAATTGTCAGCGCTGGGTGCCAACATTACCCGTGTCGCGGGCGATGAATAACAACATTTAAGATTCAATTAGCCGAAATCCAAGGGTTTCGGCTTTTTTTTGAAGCCATTGTCGGAGAACAAAATGGTTGCTTTATTTCGCTGCATTGCAGTGGCTATCTTCGCCGTTGTGATGTTTGTATTTGGCTGCGGCTACTGCCTGCTGAGCCCAAGAAATCCAAAACACGTTTTTACCTTCGGTCGTTACTTTGGTGCGATGTCGAAGATCCTTGGTGTGAAACTTGATTTGCGCCTTCCTGAAGATGCGTACAAACGTGGCCAACACATCTATATTGCTAACCACCAGAACAACTGGGATTTGTTTACTGTCTCTTCAGCGGTGACACCAAACGTGGTGACGGTAGGTAAAAAGAGCCTACTGTGGATGCCGCTTTTTGGTCAGCTATACTACCTAACAGGTAACATCTTGATTGACCGTGCTAACCGCAGCAAAGCGAAAGGTACGATCGACCAAGTGGTTGATAGCATGAAGAAGAGTAACCTATCGGTATGGATGTTCCCTGAAGGAACTCGCTCACGCGGTCGCGGCTTACTGCCGTTCAAGACTGGTGCTTTCCATGCGGCTATCGGTGCAGAAGTGCCAATCATTCCAATCGTTTGCAGCAGCACCGGCCATTTAAAGCTCAACAAGTGGGATAACGGTCATATCATCGTTGAGATGTTGCCACCGGTCTCTATTGAAGGCTACGGTAAAGAAGATGTGCGCAAACTGGCGAATGTTTGCCGAGAACAAATGGTAGAGAAGCTCGCTGAGCTTGACGCAGAAGTCGCCGAACTGAACGCGAAGAAATAATCAAAAAAGGGTTGCCAATGGCAACCCTTTTTCTCTTCAACCGAAGCGATTATTTGCGAACCGCGATTGCTTCAATCTCAATCTTCACATCTTTAGGAAGACGAGCAACTTCAACACAAGAGCGCGCTGGGTAGTTTGCTACGTTGTGCTCATCGAAGAACTTGCCGTATACCTCGTTCACAGTACCAAAGTCGTTAAGGTCTTTAACAAACACTGTCATTTTAACGATGTCTGAAACCGTCAGGCCAGATGCTTCAACTACAGCTTTCACGTTGTCTAGAGACTGACGTGCTTGCTCAGAAATGTCGTCTGATACGTCACCTGTTTGAGGGTTCACAGGGATTTGGCCTGAAGTCAGTACCATGTTGCCTAGATCAACACCTTGAACGTAAGGACCAATTGCTGCTGGTGCAGACTCTGTATGAAGTACTTTTGTCATCGTTTTATCCATTATGATGGGATTAGTAAGAGCTTAAGACTGCCTCTAGGACAAATAAAAATCAAGCCTACAATAATGAGAAATATTGTAGGCTTGAATGACGATTGACTTGTGATTAACTCTAGCGTTCGGTCACGATCTCTCGAGAGTAAACTTTTTCGCAGTATTTGCATTTCAAACGGATGTCTTCGTGCTTTTCAAATACCTTGAAGCTGCTGTCTACTGGCTCGTTGTGCGTGATGCAGTTGCTGTTCGGGCACTCAAAAACACCAGTGATGGTTTCTGGAAGCTCTAACGCCAGCTTTTTGCACACTTCGTAATTTTCAATCTGGTTTACTGTGGCATGTGGAGCATACAGTGCTAGCTTGTTCGCTTGCTCTTCGGTGATAAACACGTTTTCAATCTTTAGCAGATCTTTACTGCCTAGTGCTGATGACGGCAAGTTCAGGCCGATAGTCACGCGCTGCTTTGATTCATCCATCGCGAACAGCTTCAATACCTTGATGCCAATATTTGCTGGGATGTGGTCAATAACGGTGCCGTTTTTGATTGCTTCAACCTGCAATTGAGTTTCTTTAGCCATGACAGTCTCTCCTTAAAGTGCTTCGTTTAGAACAAGTGCTAGTAGCGCTTCACGAGCGTATACACCGTTTTCTGCTTGTTGGAAGTAATATGCGTAAGGCGTTTTATCAACGTCTACGGTAATTTCATCCACGCGAGGCAGTGGGTGCAGCACTTTAAGGTTATCGCGTGCATCTTTCAGCGTCTCTGCAGACAAGATATACGCCGACTTAATGTGTGCGTATTCAGATTCGTCAAAACGCTCTTTCTGTACGCGAGTCATGTAAAGGATATCAAGTTCTGGCACAACACTGTCGATGTCCGTGTGCAGGCTATATTGAATGCCCGCTTCTTCTAGTTCTTCACAGATGTAATCAGGCATCGCTAGCGCTTCTGGTGCGATAAAGAAGAAGCGCACGTTGTCGAATTTAGCCAGTGCTTGAGTCAATGAGTGAACTGTGCGGCCGTATTTTAGGTCGCCCACAAACGCAACGTTGATGTCATCTAGACGACCTTGCGTCTCATAAATAGAGTACAGGTCAAGCAGGGTTTGTGTTGGGTGTTGGTTTGCACCGTCTCCCGCATTGATAACTGGTACACCGTTAGAGAACTCAGAAGCAAGACGGGCTGCGCCTTCTTGTGGGTGGCGCATGACGAAGGCATCAACGTAGGAAGAGATGACCTGTACAGAGTCTGCCAGCGTCTCGCCTTTTTTCGCTAGTGAAGTGTTGCCACCGCTGTCGAAACCAATCACATCACCGCCGATGCGCTGGATAGCCGTTTCGAAAGAAGTCGGGTACGTGTCGATGGCTCGAAGAAGCAGCTCGCCACGACTTTATTCTTGATTAACTCAGGTTGAGGGTTGGATTTTAGATGACCCGCGGTTTTCACGATGAGCTCTAGCTCCTCACGTGACAGTTCCGGAATCGAGATAATGTGCTTTTGATAGAGCGTATTCGCCATGTTTATCTTCCCTATAGTTACAACCAGACCAGATACTTTCTCTAAGTGATTTAGAGATTAACGACCATAAAAAAGCCCCCATATTGGGAGGCTTAGAATTCGATAGGAAATAATAACGGTGCGTGATAAGCAAATTGCTTACCGAGAGTGTGTAGTGATGTCAAACTCGCTTGCGCCATTAATCGTTCCCCAGACAAATTGCCGAGAATTATACGCCCAAAATTTGCGAGCGCAAGCGATTACATCAAACATTTAGCGTCAATTATTGGCAACTTTGTTAGCTGCCTAAAGTGGCTACCATGACCGCTTTAATAGTATGCATGCGGTTCTCTGCTTCATCAAAAACGATTGAATATTCAGACTCAAACACATCATTGGTCACTTCAAGGCCATTGAGTCCATATTTATCCGCAATTTCTTTACCTATAGTCGTCTGGTCATCATGGAAAGCGGGCAAACAGTGCATAAATTTCACGTTTTTATTCCCAGTTGCTTCGATCATCGCCATGTTGACTTGATAAGGTTTCATTAAAGCGATTCGCTCTTCCCATGCCTCGGCAGATTCGCCCATCGATACCCAAACGTCGGTATATAGGAAGTCACAATCTTTGACGCCCGCTTGGACATCCTCGGTTAGGGTGATGGTCGCACCGGTGGTTTGAGCAATGGTCTGACACTCATCGACTAAGCTCTGTTCTGGCCAAAATGCTTTAGGGGCGACCAAACGAATATCCATGCCCATTTTGGCTGCGCCCACCATGAGCGAGTTGCCCATGTTATTGCGCGCGTCACCTAAGTAAGCAAATTTGATTTGATGCAGTTGCTTACCTTTGCCGTGCTCAAGCATAGTAAGGAAGTCGGCAAGGATTTGAGTAGGGTGGAACTCGTCTGTTAAACCATTCCATACCGGAACGCCAGCATGTGCGCCAAGCTCTTCAACAATCTCTTGGCCAAAGCCGCGATATTCAATGCCATCGTACATACGACCTAACACGCGCGCCGTATCTTTCATCGATTCTTTGTGACCAATTTGCGAGCCAGAAGGGCCGATGTAAGACACTTGTGCACCTTGATCAAAGGCTGCCACTTCAAAAGCACATCGGGTACGGGTCGACGCTTTTTCGAAGATAAGTGCAATGTTTTTGCCAACGAGTTTCTTTTGTTCTGTACCGGCGTATTTTGCCGATTTGAGCTCTTTAGACATATCGAGCAGAAATTGAATTTCTTTTGGCGTGAAGTCGAGAAGCTTGAGAAAGTTCCTATTCCGTAAGTTGTAAGCCATGGTCCGTACCTCTGTGTTAGTTGTTGATTCTATTTATACATACAAATTCTTATTTTGTGAATAATTATTTTATTTAAGTGCAAAAAAAGCCCCTTATTTGGGGCTTTTGTAAATAGTTATGTTTAAATGCCATCGCGTTCAATTGGGCAGCTCATGCAGCGAGCACCGCCACGACCACGGCCAAGTTCATTGCCCGGAATGGTCAACACTTGAATGCCGGCTTTGTCGTATTTCTCATTGGTGTACACGTTGCGTTCATAGCCAATGACAACACCAGGTTTGACCGTCAGCACATTGTTAGCGTCGTTCCATTGCTCTCGCTCGGCTTCGTAGTTGTCGCCACCTGTTGTGATGATCTTCAACTGATCCACATCCAGCGCGCTTTCTAGTGCCTTCAGATAGTTTGGCAGCTTCTCAACCTGCATTTGACCGTTATTCGATGGCGTTAAGCGCCAAGTATCAAGCTTATCATTGATGATTTCAGGGTAGACAGAGAAGGTATCGACATCCATGTGAGTCATCACCGTATCTAAGTGCATGCATGAGCGATGCTTAGGCAGGTCGATAGCAATCACTTGGCTCGCCTGACCAGATTTAAACAAGCTGGCCGCCAGATTTTCCACCCCTTGAGGTGTGGTGCGCTCAGAGATGCCAATGAGCACTGCACCTTTACCAATGACCAGAACGTCGCCGCCTTCGATATTGGCATTGTCGTAGTGCAGATCTTCATCACCGAAGTATTTAATAAAGTCTTGGCCTGCAAACGTAGGATGCCAACGGTAGATAGCACGAAGGTGATTGGTTTCGCGTTGACGAGCCGGTTTCATCATTGGGTTTAGTGAAACGCCGCCATACACCCAGCATGAGGTATCGCGGGTGAAAAGATGGTTAGGCAAAGGCTCAATGACAAAGTCGAGCGGCCTGCTCATCTTTTGCAATATCGATGGTGTTTTGATTGGTAGCTCAGAGTAGGCGAGACCACCGAGCAACACGGTCGCTAAATGCTCGTTGTCCATTTGCGCTAGGTATTGACGCAGCTCGCTGGCAAAAATAGGTCCGTAGCGAAAATCGGAGATTTGCGTATCGAGTAGCCAGGCTCTGGCATCGTCTACTGCGAGGGTTTCCACTAGCAAGTCATGAAGCAGCAAAACCTCGACGTCTTGGCTGCGCAGTGTGCTTGCAAAAGCATCGTGCTCTTCGCCAGCCGCTTCTACTGCCAGTACGTCATCGAACAACAGTTCATGACAGTTAGATGGGGTGAGGTGGGTTAGGGCTCTTTCTGGACGGTTTAGCAAAACGCGTCGTAATTGACCGACTTCCGAGCCGACATACAACTTACTCATTACGATTCCTTTCAGCTTGATCTGCCGCTATTTATGACAAGCTTGTTATAAAGATGCAAGTTTAATGGCCAGTAAATATCACTGTTCAAGGATTTATTTGCAGTTAAATTTATTGATTGATGGATTCTATACAGATAAAGATGGCGGTATTTTGGCTATTCACCTGGGAGGATGAATGCTTGGATATGCAGCGTTTTATGCTCAATGACTCTTCGTTTTCATGTTTTTATTTTGAATAGAAATCCATTTTTTGGCGGGTTTATTATTGATTAATGAATAAAACGAAAATCTGGATTGTGGTTGATTGGCAGGCGGATATGCATGCTTTATCTATAACTTTGCGGTGATCTGAGTTGAGTTTACTGTTCACCACTCATGCACCTAAAAAAAGGGAAGCCTTCGGTCATTAAAATGTTAAATTTATGTATATGTGATCTTGATCATACTTTGCGCTCAATGCGATTTCAAAAAATAGTCAGCAAAGATCTCGTTTTGATCTTTCGATCTCCGGCGACTTCTCGTATTATTCATGCCGTTAACCTATTTATAGCTGGAGCACTTTATGTCTCAACAAGATGAGTATATGTCCGTTGAAGAACTGATCGAATTTCAGAAGGAAGAAACTCGCGATATCATTCAAGCACTAATTGAAGATGGAAGTGATCCAGAAGCACTTTACGAGATCGAACACCACCTGTTCGCTGAAGACTTTGATCGTCTGGAGAAAGCGGTCGTTGAAGCGTTCAAGATGGGCTTCGAGGTGCTAGAAGCAGAAGAAACCGAAGACGAAGATGGCAATAAGCTACTTTGTTGTGATGCGACAATGGAATCGACATTGAACGCTGAGCAAATTGATGCTCAGGTTGAAAAGTTGGTTCAATTGGCAGAGAAATACGACATTATCTATGATGGCTGGGGTACGTACTACGAAGGCGAAGATGCGCTTTACCCTGAAGAAGATGATGAAGACGAATAAGTCTTGATGAAAAGGTCAGCTCCGCTGACCTTTTTTGATCTTGCTATCTTTCCAAATTCGATTTGATTATACTTCGCCTAACATGATCTAGGTCAATATAATTAATGAAGATGAATCTCGCCGGTCTTTGGCAACTCTCCCCCTTACCGATCTCTCCATCCCTCAAGATGATCTGATGTTTCCCGGTGCACTGAGCCAAGTACTACCAGAAACCTTGTCTGAGCAAGCGATTCGCGAGCAAGAGTGGCACTTAATGCATGACTTTGAGCTCACGGAGGCTCAGTTGGCGAACCCTGCGGTAGATTTGGTTATTGGCGGCGTTGATTATTACGCAGAGGTGCGTATCAACGGACGTGCGGTCATGGATTGTGACGGCAGTGAGACTACCTATCGCAAAGAGATCCGAGCCCATCTTCAACAAGGCCCAAATCGAGTTGAAATCCTATTTCTTGAGTATGATGAAGATGACCTGCTTGTTGATATCGACAGTGCGCCAACTTGTTCGCTGGTCCAAGAAAAGTCTCGCACCGATAAGCGTATGGGCGTTTGGCAAATGCCTTATTTGCAGTTTATTCCTCACGTACGTCTTGAGCATGTGGCGATGGAGCAGATCTGGCATCATGGTGGCGGTTGTGAATTCAAAGTGGACTTACATTATCAAACGTTTCGCGCTGGCCTTGTCTCTGCGTCGGTCAAGTTTGATGGTATGACCTACTTTTTGCCGATAGACGTTCGCGCTAATCAAGCATCCGCACTGTTTCAGATAGAAGCACCTAAATACGCAGACCCAGAAAAACCGAGTAAAGAGGATCTCTACAACCTAGTAGTAGAACTCGATGGCCAACAACAAGAGTTCGACGTCGCACTCAGCCAACAACTCTGCGTCACCCACGTAGCTCTCTAATAACTAGGCGATGCGCAGCGAGCCAGTTGTTCCTCCCCTTTATAAGGGGAGGCTAGGAGGGGTAATCTCTTGATCTTAATCCTAAAGCAACTGCTTCAACCGATACAACTCTTCCAACGCCTGACGCGGCGTCAAATCATCCGGATTAATCTGCGCCAACGCTTCTTCCACTTCACTTGGCTCCGGAATCAAGCTCAATTGATTCGCAATATCCACCTTTGGTGATTCTGCTCGCGCTGGATTCTGACCGATCTGCTCTAGCTGCGTCAGTTTTTGGCGCGCGTTTTTAATCACCGCTTTTGGCACACCAGCAAGACCCGCAACGGCAAGGCCATAGGACTTACTTGCCGCACCTTCTTGAACCGCATGCATAAACGCAATCGAGTCACCATGCTCCACCGCATCCAAATGAACATTGGCGAGGTTTGGCAACTGATTTGGCATCTCGGTGAGCTCAAAATAGTGTGTTGCAAACAGCGTCATAGCACCCACTTTGGTCGCTAACCATTCTGCACTTGCCCAAGCGAGTGATAGGCCATCGTAGGTACTGGTGCCGCGGCCAATCTCATCCATCAGCACTAAGCTGTTTTGAGTGGCATTGTGCAAGATATTAGCGGTTTCAGTCATCTCAACCATGAAGGTCGAGCGGCCAGAGGCAAGATCATCAGAAGCGCCAATACGAGTAAATATACGATCGAGTGAACCGATCTCAGCCGACTCAGCTGGCACGTAACAGCCGATGTGAGCCATCAATGCAATCAGCGCAGTTTGACGCATATAGGTCGATTTACCACCCATGTTTGGACCGGTAACGATCAGCATCTTACGCTCTGGGTTAAGCGCTATTGGGTTGGCAATAAACGGCTCATCCATGACCTGTTCAACCACAGGGTGACGGCCTGACTGGATCTGAATGCCTGCTTTTTCGGTTAATGTTGGTCGGCAGTAGTCTAGGCTTTCTGCGCGCTCAGCTAAGTTTTGCAATACATCGAGCTGGGACAAAGCGGACGCTAGGTTTTGAAGCTGCTCTAGATTTGGCAGCAGCAAATCAAACAGCTCTTCCCATAGCTTTTTCTCTATGGCGAGCGCTTTTGATTTTGAGTTTAATACTTTATCTTCGTGCTCTTTAAGCTCTGGGATAATGTAGCGCTCGGCATTTTTTAACGTTTGACGACGAACGTAATGCGGCGGCACAAGGTGGCTCTGACCACGGCTCACCTGAATGTAGAAGCCGTGAACATTGTTGTAGCCAACCTTAAGGGTGTCGATGCCGTGACGATCACGTTCATCGTGCTCAAGCTTGTCAAGGTAGGCCGTTGCGCCGTTGGCAAGGTCTCGCCACTCGTCTAGCTCGGCATTGTAACCATCTGCAATCACACCGCCATCTCGAATCACAACCGGAGGGTTGTCTTTAATGGCGCGCTCAAGTAGCTCTGCCATTGAGTCCATTGGTGCAGAGAATTCGGCGAGCTGCTTGAGGTACGGATGTGCCACCGTCTCTAGGCCAAGTGCTAGCTCAGGTAACTGCTGGAGTGCACTACGCAGACGTGCCATGTCACGCGGCCTTGCTGAGCGCAGTGCCAATCTTGCTAGGATACGTTCAATATCGCCGATCTGTTTGAGTGTTGGCGCTAGCTCTGTGTAAAGGGCGTCTTGCTTGATTTCGGAGATCGCATCTAGGCGATAGTTCAGCGTTTTTTGGCAGCGCATTGGCTGGTGGATCCAGCGCTTGAGCATACGACTGCCCATGGCCGTTGCAGTATGATCGAGCACTTCAGCGAGCGTATTGTCATGACCGCCAGAGAGATTTTGCGTGAGCTCTAGGTTACGTCTTGTTGCAGCATCAAGGATCACAGATTGATCTTGGCTGTCCAACGTCAGTGAGCGAATATGAGGCAGTGCGGTTCTTTGGGTGTCTTTGACGTACTGGATCAAACAGCCTGCAGCACAAAGTCCGAGCTCACACTTCTCTACACCAAAACCCACCAGTCTTTGGTGCCAAATTGTTGGTTCAGTTGCTGCCTAGCAGTATCGATTTCAAATTCCCAAACCGGACGGCGGCGATTGCCATTGCGATTGGCCATAATGCCAACTGGTTCAAAGTCTTCAGGGAATAGAAGTTCTTTTGGCGCGGTGCGCTGCAACTCGGCCAACATCGCTTCTTCACTACGAGGTTCACAAAGTTGAAAACGACCAGAGGTAATGTCTAGAGTGGCATAGCCAAATTTACCGTTTTGGTGGTAGATTGCGGCAATCAGGTTATCGAGTCGTTCTGAGAGTAGAGCTTCGTCAGAGACGGTACCCGGTGTGACGATACGAACAACTTTTCTTTCTACCGGCCCTTTGCTGGTCGCCGGATCGCCAACTTGTTCGCAAATCGCAACCGACTCACCAAGCTGCACCAGTTTGGCAAGATAACCTTCGACAGCGTGAAAAGGGACACCCGCCATTGGAATGGGTTCACCTGCAGAAGCACCACGCTTGGTTAGCGAGATATCAAGCAATTGTGATGCGCGTTTGGCATCATCGTAAAACAGCTCGTAAAAGTCGCCCATGCGATAAAACAGCAAAATATCTGGGTTTTCGGCTTTTAGCTTCAGATACTGCTGCATCATTGGTGTGTGTTTTTGTTCCGCTTTCACTGTCACTTCTTTGCTACTGGTTTTCGTTGCCGCCTAGGATACGTGAAAGCAGCGAGAGCGAAAAGGGCAGAGTCTTTAATGATGCTCGTTAACATGATGTCACGTCACAGTTAGCCTCAGTTTGAGGCGAGGAGTAGGGGAAATGCAAAACCTATCTGAGTTAAGTACGCAATTGGGTCAGCTATTGCAACAAGGTGATCAAGTCCTGGTTACAGCCGAGTCATGCACAGGCGGTGGTGTTGCCACAGCTATTACGGATATTGCGGGTAGCTCGACTTGGTTTGATCGTGCGTTTGTTACCTATAGCAACGATGCCAAAATGGAAATGCTTGGGGTGCGTTCCGAAACGCTCGGTCAATATGGTGCGGTCAGTGAGGCTGTGGTTGTGGAAATGGCGCAAGGCGCACTCAGCCACTCAAATGGCACCTTGAGCGTCGCAATCAGTGGCATTGCTGGTCCTGGAGGAGGCAGCGAGGATAAGCCTGTGGGCACTGTCTGTTTTGCTTGGGCTTCTTCTGTTGGTTGGCAAAAAGTAGAAACGTGTCTGTTCGCAGGTGACCGAGCCGCAGTACGTAATCAAGCCGTTTGGCATGCCTTAACGACTTTGCTTGACCATGTGACTGACGAAGAGCCGTTCAGTTAAACATGCGGAGCATTGATGTGAGTCTTAGGGGAAGACGCTAAGCGTATGGAAATTAACAGACTCTTTTAGAACTCACATCAAGGTCACAAAAAAATCTTCATACAGGTATAGACACTGTATGAATCAACAGTATAATAAAACACATCTTGCAGCGTATTGAACACGCTGCTCACCTAATTAAAACAGCTCAAGCACGTAAGTTGCCTAAAGCGTATATCCTTAAAGGATAGTTGTGGAGAAAGTAATGGACGAGAATAAACAGAAGGCGTTAGCGCTGCATTAGGTCAGATTGAAAAGCAATTTGGTAAAGGCTCAATTATGCGCCTTGGTGATAACCGTACCATGGACGTTGAAACCATTTCAACCGGCTCACTTTCTCTTGATATCGCGCTGGGTGCTGGCGGCCTGCCAATGGGTCGTATCGTTGAGATCTACGGTCCTGAGTCATCAGGTAAGACAACGCTTACCCTTGAGTGTATTGCTGCGGCTCAAAAAGCAGGTAAAACCTGTGCGTTTATTGATGCTGAGCACGCACTTGACCCTGTTTACGCGAAGAAGCTAGGTGTTGATATCGACGCGCTATTGGTGTCTCAGCCAGATACCGGTGAGCAAGCACTTGAGATCTGTGATGCACTAGCACGCTCTGGCGCGATTGACGTTATGGTTGTTGACTCGGTTGCAGCACTAACACCAAAAGCAGAAATCGAAGGCGAGATGGGTGACAGCCACATGGGTCTGCAAGCTCGTATGCTGTCTCAAGCGATGCGTAAGCTAACAGGTAACCTAAAGCAGTCTAACTGTATGTGTATCTTCATCAACCAAATCCGTATGAAGATTGGTGTGATGTTCGGTAACCCAGAAACCACCACTGGTGGTAACGCACTTAAATTCTACGCATCTGTTCGTCTTGATATCCGCCGCACTGGTTCTATCAAAGAAGGCGACGAAGTGGTGGGTAACGAAACTCGCATCAAAGTGGTTAAGAACAAGATTGCCGCACCATTTAAGCAAGCGGAAACGCAAATTCTTTACGGCCAAGGCTTCAACCGTTACGGTGAGTTGGTTGACCTAGGTGTTAAGCATAAGCTCGTTGAGAAAGCGGGTGCTTGGTACAGCTACAATGGCGACAAGATTGGTCAAGGTAAAGCGAACGCGTGTAAGTTCCTACGTGAGAACCCAGAAGCGGCGCAAGCGATTGATAGCAAGCTACGTGAACTGCTGCTAACACCAGCACTTCCTGAAGAAGCTGAAACCGGTGAAGCGCCGGCAGAAGAGCTATAAATCTTCATCTGAATTAAACAAAGCCCTGCACTGCGGGGCTTTGTTGTATCTGTTGTCTTATCAAGCCATTAGTTTTTATGTATCAACGAAAGCCACCGACGCTATCAGCCAACGAAGCTGCCATCCAATTGTTAAGCCGCCGCGATCACGGTGAGTACGAACTGTATCAAAAGCTTAGTTTCAAAGGGTATGAAGAGTCGGAGATCGAAGCTGCGATTGAGCTGTGTAAGTCCTATCGTTATCTCGATGATCTGCGCTTTGCAAAAAGCCAAGTTCGCCAACATATCTACAAAGGCCATGGCGAGCGCCGTATTCGCCAAGAACTGAATCAAAAACGCGTCGCAGAGTCTGTGGTCAATGAAGCCGTGACGGAAGAAGAAGTCGATTGGTTTGAGCTGGCAAAAAACACGGCGCAGAAAAAGTTCCGACATGGAAAAGCGAGTGACCCTAAAGAATATGCCAAGCAAGTGCGGTTTTTACAGTATCGTGGCTACTCCTTTGAGCAGATAAACTACGCGTTGGATTCATTGGAAAGTGAATAAAACCAAGTGGTGAGTGCCTGCAACTGCTTGTCCTAACTTGAATAAACTCCAATTTCCTTACGTTTGTTGCCTTTTTTACCAGAAGACTAGGCGAATCCTTACTCATGGGGTTACAATATGCCCCAAAATCTAACTCGAATTATTTCAGGAAGAGCTGCATGTACATGAGCACAGACGAGGTTCGCAACGCGTTCCTTAAGTTCTTTGAGAGCAAAGGGCACCAAATCGTAGACAGTTCATCGTTGGTTCCACACGATGACCCAACTCTGCTTTTCACTAACGCCGGTATGAACCAGTTTAAAGACTGTTTCCTTGGCCTAGAAAAGCGTAACTACACTCGTGCCACTACGGCCCAGCGTTGTGTTCGCGCTGGTGGTAAGCACAACGACCTAGAGAACGTTGGCTTCACTGCTCGTCACCACACTTTCTTTGAGATGCTGGGTAACTTCAGCTTCGGTGATTACTTCAAAGAAGATGCCATCAGCTTTGCTTGGGAATTCCTAACAGAGACGCTAAAACTGCCTAAAGATCGCCTGCTTGTAACGGTTTATGAAACTGACGACGAAGCATTCGAGATTTGGAACAAGCAAGTTGGCGTTCCGGCAGACCGCATCGTTCGTATCGGTGATAAAGAAGGCGGTAAAGCTTACGAGTCAGACAACTTCTGGCAAATGGGTGACACAGGTCCTTGTGGTCCATGTACAGAAATTTTCTATGATCACGGTGAGCATATCTGGGCGGCCGCCCTGGCACTCCGGAAGAAGACGGTGACCGTTTCATCGAGATCTGGAACAACGTATTTATGCAGTTCAACCGTCACGCAGACGGTACAATGGAGCCGCTACCAAAACCATCGGTAGATACAGGTATGGGTATCGAGCGTATTTCTGCAATCATGCAGGGCGTTCACTCAAACTACGAAATCGATGTATTCCAAACGCTAATCAAAGCAGCGGCAGAAGTGATCGGCTACGAAGATCTGTCTAACCAATCACTGCGCGTTATTGCTGACCACATTCGCTCATGTTCATTCCTAATCGTTGACGGTGTAATGCCATCAAACGAAGGTCGTGGCTACGTGCTTCGTCGTATTATCCGTCGTGCAGTCCGTCACGGTAACAAGCTTGGCGCACAAGGTGCCTTCTTCTACAAGCTGGTTGGTACACTAGCATCAGTAATGGGTACGGCAGGTGAAGAACTTAAGAAGCAACAAGCAGTTGTAGAAAAAGTACTGCGCATCGAAGAAGAGAACTTCGGTCGTACTCTTGAACGTGGTATGACAATCCTGACGGAAGCACTTGATAATCTTGGCGACGAGAAAGTGCTAGACGGCGAAACCGTATTCAAACTTTACGATACCTACGGCTTCCCAGCTGACCTGACTAACGATGTGGCTCGTGAGCGCGAGTTGCTATCGACGAAGAGGGTTTTGAGAAAGCGATGGAAGCTCAGCGTCAACGTGCGCGTGAAGCTGGCCAGTTTGGCACTGACTACAACGCAGCGATCAAAGTGGATACCGACACTGAGTTCTGTGGTTACACAGGCACAGAAGGTAGCAGCACAGTGGCAGCCATGTTTGTTGAAGGCAATGAAGTGGAAGCACTCTCTGCTGGCGACAAAGCGATTGTGGTTCTTGAAGAGACGCCATTCTACGCAGAGTCGGGCGGTCAATGTGGTGATGCTGGCGTTCTGAAAACATCTGCGGGTCTATTTAAAGTAGAAGACACTCAAAAGCTAGGTAACGCGATTGCACACCACGGTGAGCTGGTTGAAGGCGTACTTGCTAAGGGCGATGAAGTCGCAGCGACTGTAGATGCAGAGCGCCGCGCGGCTATCTCGCTAAACCACTCGGCTACGCACTTGTTGCACGCAGCATTGCGTCAAGTTCTGGGTGAGCACGTAACGCAGAAAGGCTCACTAGTGAAGCCTGACAACCTACGTTTTGACTTCTCTCATCTTGAAGCGATGAGCAAAGCGGAAATCAAACAAGTTGAACGCCTAGTGAACGCTCAGATCCGTACTAACCACGTGATCGAAACCAACGTCATGGACATTGAGTCAGCGAAAGCAAAAGGCGCGATGGCTCTGTTTGGTGAGAAGTACGACGATGAAGTTCGCGTTCTTTCAATGGGCGAGTTCTCAACTGAGCTTTGTGGTGGTATCCACGCAAGCAACACTGGTGATATTGGTCTATTCAAGATCACTTCTGAAGGTGGTATTGCTGCGGGTATCCGTCGTATTGAAGCGGTAACAGGTGAAGCAGCTTTGGATGCGATTGAAGCGACAGCGGCACAGTACGAAGCGAAACTTGGCGATGCGGCAAGCAAAGCGAAGTCTCTAGAGAAAGAGATTGCTCAGCTTAAAGACAAGCTAGCAGCGGTAGAAAGTGCCAACATCATGGGTAAAGTCGAAGAGATCGGCGGTACTAAGGTATTGGTTGCTGCGCTTGAAGGTGCGGATAGCAAAAACCTACGTACTATGATGGACAACGCTAAGAACCAAATGGGCAGCGGTATTGCGTTCATTGCTAACGTGGCTGATGGCAAGATTGGTTTGATTGCGGGTGTGACTAAAGACCTAACCGGTAAAGTGAAGGCGGGCGATCTTGTTAAGATGGTGGCTGAGCAAGTTGGCGGTAAAGGTGGCGGTCGACCAGACATGGCGCAAGCAGGTGGCACCGATGTCGATGCACTGCCAGAAGCACTGCAGTCTATTCGTGGTTGGTTAGAAGAACGTCTATAACGCTCTGAATCAACAATGAAAATGCCCAATCAATGTATGTTGATTGGGCATTGTTGCTTTAGGTCACTACCTATTCAGGTTATCAATTGCATACTTAAAAGCAGCACAAAAATTTAATAGGCGAGGTAAATTGCGTCGCCTATCTATAGGAGCGACCTTGATGGTCGCGGTTTCAAAATCTGACAACTCACGTTGTCTTGGGAAGGTGAAGACTGGTGAAAAGACCACTAATCGTACAAAAGTTCGGTGGAACTTCTGTTGGCTCTGTAGAACGCATTCGTAACGTCGCAGAGCAGGTAATTCGTGCAAAACAAACAGGCAAACAGGTCGTTGTAGTTGTCTCTGCAATGTCAGGAGAAACCAACCGCTTGGTGGACTTGGCTAAACAGGTTGATAGTGTCCCAAATGCCCGTGAACTTGATGTGCTTCTAGCGGCCGGAGAACAAGTCTCAATGGCACTGCTGTCTATGGCATTGAATAAACTGGGGCATGCTGCGGTATCGCTCACTGGTGCACAAGCGAACATTACCACCAACAATCGCCACAACAATGCCACGATTAGTCACGTCGACACCTCAGTGATTGACCAGTATCTAGACCAAGAAAAAATTGTCATTGTTGCCGGTTTTCAGGGCGTCAATGAGCATGGCGACATCACTACGTTGGGTCGCGGCGGCTCTGATACTACCGCGGTGACTCTAGCTGGTGTACTTAATGCTGAAGAGTGCCAAATTTATACCGACGTCGATGGCGTCTACAGCTGTGATCCTCGCGTAGTGAAAAGTGCCATCAAATGGCCAGAAATTGATTTTCCTACGATGCACGAAATGGCGCGAAAAGGCGCGAAAGTACTGCATTTACCTTGTGTGACGTACGCATGGCAACATCAGGTACCACTTCGAGTGCTATCGAGCTTTGAGTCGGGGCAGGGGACACTTGTGGTTGGTGAGCAGGCCAAAGCGCAAGTTCAAGGTGTTGCACTGAGAAAGCAAATGCGATTGCTCAAAATTGAGAAAGCTTATGTAGACCTGGTCGATAAGCAGAAGGACATGCTCGGTGTAGATGAAGCCGAATGGTTACATGGTGAGCAAGATAGCCACCTTCTATTGAAGTCGGATTGTTCCGACAAGCTCAAATTAGTGATTGAAAATAAACTCGTTGCCGAACAAGACGTCGCGTTAATTACAATGATTGGCGTCGAAGCCATAGCGCAAGCGTCACAATATCAACAACTTCTCAACCATTCAGACATATCTGTTCTACACTTTTGTGAGGATAAACACTCAATTACATTGGTAATAGAGCCTGAAGCTATCGACAAAGCGGCAGTCGTACTGCATGATAACACCATTATCACCAGTGGAACCGTAGTGGAAGACGTGAAACAGGTACATTTGGGGTAAATACTTTTCATAAGAGAGTTTACGAAAATATAACTTTTGTTGGATAATAAGTTTCGTAGCAAGATAATTAGAGACTACTCAAGGAGCTAAGAATGCTGATTTTGACTCGCCGTGTTGGTGAAACGTTGATGATTGGTGATGAAGTCACTGTTACTGTATTGGGTGTAAAAGGCAACCAAGTTCGCATCGGTGTGAATGCTCCGAAAGAAGTATCCGTGCATCGTGAAGAGATCTACATGCGCATTCAAGCGGAAAAGGGAAATGGTAACGTTGCATCTGGCAACTACTAATTCTAACCGAGAGGCTGGCACATTGCCGGCCTTTTTGTTGCGTGAAATTCGCCATAAACTCGTGGCACAAGGGTGAATTTTGCTTAGGAAAGCTACGATTAAATGGTGGTTTGGTTAAATTGCCAACGCTTAGTCTGTTTTTTCCTATTTTTGCCAAGAAAATGTTTGACTTATTTTTGGTAAATCGTAATATGTGCCTCCGCAAGACGGTGAGGTGGCCGAGAGGCTGAAGGCGCTCCCCTGCTAAGGGAGTATACGGTTTGTAGCCGTATCGAGGGTTCGAATCCCTCCTTCACCGCCATTCTTGCATTGTGTTGTATGACACTGTTCTTATTGAACA
>JYJJ01000087.1 GCA_003263775.1 Vibrio maritimus | reverse complement strand
GTTCGGCGATTTTGGTTTGGTTGAGTTTAGTGATTACGTGGCTTTGCTTTAGTGATGTGTTCGTTAGCTGCAACTTAGCAAGGCGTTAGCTTTCTCGGTTAAGTATTGTGGTGTGTGGGTTCAGCGTTCTAGCTTTACACCTGAACGTCAGAGCCAAATCGGTACATCGAGCGTGCTGTTTCTCTTGTTTTGAAACTTCATCAGTCAATTTTGAGCATGGTGCACTTGGTTGTCAGCTTCAGCGCAAGAGGCTTGAGTTGCCTTTAAGTGTCGTCATCTTTGGCCGCAAATTGGTTGAAGGTTCAATGCTTCTGCATTGGGTATGGCGGTGGCTCCGGTTTTGGAGCGTTTCTGTAAAACCTTGGTGGCAAACGCTGGCTGCATCACACGAAAAAAGCTAACAAATTGCTCAAGCAGACAGCTAACGCTCGGCGATTTTGGTTTGGTTGAGTTCAGTGATTACGTGGCTTTGCTTGGTTGTTGTGTTCGTTAGCTGCAACTTAGCAAGGCGTTAGCTGCCATCCATGTTCAAAGGAGGAACAAATGGATTATCCACTTCAAGGAGCATGTCAGTGCGGACAAGTTACCTATGAATTACATGAAAAACCATTAATGGTCTTTGCGTGTCACTGTACAGAGTGTCAAAAGCTATCTACCAGTCCATTTAGCATCACTGCGGTTGTTGATGTGGCTAAGATAGAGTTTTCGGGTCAACTGAGAAGTTGGGAGCGCTTAGCTGATAGTGGTAATCGGAACTGTGCGATGTTTTGCCCAAATTGTGGAAACAGAATTTACCATTTCAACCCGGATGCACCGGAGACAGTTAAGCTAAAGTTAAAACCAATTGATCTATCGTCAGCTGATATTTTCCAACCTCAGGCGCATGTTTGGGTCAGTGAAAAACTAGATTGGTATCAGATACCAAACAATGTAAAGGTCTTTCCCAAGCAGCCGAGCTAGCAGCTAACAAACTGCTCAAGTGGACGCCATAAGCTTGGCGGTTTTGGTTTGAAGTTTAGTGCGCTTGGTAAGTTAATCGTTAGCGCCACTTAGCAGGGCGTTAGAACCAGACAGTTTAGAAGAAGGAACTAGTAGTGAAGCATTGGAAAGCAATTTTAGGGATGGCAGCAACTTTTTTTGCGGGGGTAATGGGAGCTGTTGGATATTTGAACGATGGGCTTGCATTGAAAGAAACAGTAGAACAATCGAAAAAGGTGGCAACGCTAGAAATAAGTAAAGTCTACTTTGGTGTTGACAAATGGCCAGTAAATATCAAAAAGCTAACACCAGAATTAGAAGGCTCAGTAGTTTCTGACAATAGAGGTAATGTGCTCACTGAAATGACGTTACCCTCAGTATTAATCCGACTGAAAGCAGAGAACCAAAAGAGCCAGAATGTTTCTTTTGGCAATATCCGAATATGTAAAGTTGTAGAAAATGTTGGCTGCCCTTGGTTCCAATTGCATTTGATCGATAGTGAGAAATACAATCCACAAGGTGATATGAATACACCTGTAAACGTTTCTTCTCATGCACAAGATTTCCTCAACTTTGTGTTAATTGGTGAATCAATATCTAGCTACAAGGGACAGAGCATTAAAGTTCTATGGCAAGATCAAGAAGGGAAACACTTTGAATCAAAGGAAGTGGTTATTCCTGAACAATCAAATGGTCAAGTTACTTTTCAGCTATAGTTCTAACAAATTGTTCAAGCAGACAGCTAACGTTTGGCGATTTTGATTTGGTTGAGTTTAGTGATTACGATGGCTTTGTTTGGGGGCAGTGGTAGTTAGCTGCTACTTAACAAAGCGTTAGCTTTCTCGGTTAAGTTCATTTGAGTAGGGGTTCAGCGTTCTAGCTTTACACCTGAACTTCAGTGCCAAATCGGTACATCGCGCGTGTGGTTTCTCTTGTTTTGAAACTTCGTCAGTCAATTTAGAGCATGGTGCGCTTGGTTGTCAGCTTCAGCGCAAGAGCCTTGAGTTGCCTTTAAGTGTCGCCATCTTTGGCAGCAAGTTGGTGGAAAGTTCAATGCTTCTGCATTGGGTTCATCGTCGGTGTTGGGGTTGGAGCGTTTCTGTAAAACTTTGGAGGTAAACGCTGGCTGCATCGCACGAAAAAGCTAACAAATTGCTCAAGCAGACAGCTAACGTTTGGCGATTTTGGTTTGGTTGAGTTCAGTGATTACGCGGCTTTGCTTGGGTGTTGTGTTCGTTAGCTGCAACTTAGCAAGGCGTTAGCTTTCTCGGTTGAGTATTGTGGTGTGTGGGTTCAGCGTTCTAGCTTTACACCTGAACGTCAGAGCCAAATCGCCACATCGAGCGTGCTGTTTCTCTTGTTTTGAAACTTCGTCAGTCAATTTTGAGTATGGTGCACTTGGTTGTCAGCTTTAGCGCAAGAGTCTTGATTTGCCTTTAAGTGTCGCCATCTTTGGCAGCAAGTTGGTGGAAAGTTCAATGCTTCTGCATTGGGTTCATCGTCGGTGTTGGGGTAGGGCGTTTCTGTAAAACTTTGGTGGCAAACGCT
>JYJJ01000086.1 GCA_003263775.1 Vibrio maritimus | reverse complement strand
GCATTTGCTTTCACTTTTTAAAAGTGAAGACAAACTGGTAAACAACCAAAGTTGTCTGCATTTTTATACATGTGCAGACTCGATTTTGCCGGACTCAAATATGAATCACTTTCGTGATTCCCAAGAACACTTGAATGTGTGTTGGTACCTAATCTTTCGATTAGGATTTGAGAACTTTTAATTGAATAACATTAATCAAATGTTATTCGTCAGCTTTCCAAATTTTTAAAGAGCTAATCACTTCAAATGAAGTAACCATTTCTAAATATTCTCGAGAGAAAACACTTAAAGATGGTGGAGCTATGCGGGATCGAACCGCAGACCTCTTCGCTGCCAGCGAAGCGCTCTCCCAGCTGAGCTATAGCCCCATCTGGAAAAGGTTTCCTTACTCTTAACTTAC
>JYJJ01000085.1 GCA_003263775.1 Vibrio maritimus | reverse complement strand
AAACCTAATCAATCTGTGTGAACACTCATCGCAATAATCTTTCGTATAAGGAGGTGATCCAGCCCCAGGTTCCCCTAGGGCTACCTTGTTACGACTTCACCCCAGTCATGAACCACAAAGTGGTGAGCGTCCTCCCGAAGGTTAAACTACCCACTTCTTTTGCAGCCCACTCCCATGGTGTGACGGGCGGTGTGTACAAGGCCCGGGAACGTATTCACCGTGGCATTCTGATCCACGATTACTAGCGATTCCGACTTCATGGAGTCGAGTTGCAGACTCCAATCCGGACTACGACGCACTTTTTGGGATTCGCTCACTTTCGCAAGTTGGCCGCCCTCTGTATGCGCCATTGTAGCACGTGTGTAGCCCTACTCGTAAGGGCCATGATGACTTGACGTCGTCCCCACCTTCCTCCGGTTTATCACCGGCAGTCTCCCTGGAGTTCCCACCCGAAGTGCTGGCAAACAAGGATAAGGGTTGCGCTCGTTGCGGGACTTAACCCAACATTTCACAACACGAGCTGACGACAGCCATGCAGCACCTGTCTCAGAGTTCCCGAAGGCACCAAAGCATCTCTGCTAAGTTCTCTGGATGTCAAGAGTAGGTAAGGTTCTTCGCGTTGCATCGAATTAAACCACATGCTCCACCGCTTGTGCGGGCCCCCGTCAATTCATTTGAGTTTTAATCTTGCGACCGTACTCCCCAGGCGGTCTACTTAACGCGTTAGCTCCGAAAGCCACGGCTCAAGGCCACAACCTCCAAGTAGACATCGTTTACGGCGTGGACTACCAGGGTATCTAATCCTGTTTGCTCCCCACGCTTTCGCATCTGAGTGTCAGTATCTGTCCAGGGGGCCGCCTTCGCCACCGGTATTCCTTCAGATCTCTACGCATTTCACCGCTACACCTGAAATTCTACCCCCTCTACAGTACTCTAGTCAGCCAGTTTCAAATGCAGTTCCGAGGTTGAGCCCCGGGCTTTCACATCTGACTTAACTAACCACCTGCATGCGCTTTACGCCCAGTAATTCCGATTAACGCTCGCACCCTCCGTATTACCGCGGCTGCTGGCACGGAGTTAGCCGGTGCTTCTTCTG
>JYJJ01000084.1 GCA_003263775.1 Vibrio maritimus | reverse complement strand
CTTCGCTCACAACGGTCCAACACTATCTGGTGTAGGTTACAACGCTGAAGGTACTTCAACGTTCACAATCGCAGGTCCTACAGGTGAAGGTATCACAAACGCGTACTCGTTCACTCGCGCACGTCGCTTTGCAATCGCGCAGGGTGGTTTGCGTATTGTTTAATTGGTTGTTTGACTGATTGATGTGAAAAGGTCGAAGCTTTGCTTCGGCTTTTTTGTTTTAAGAGCACCCTGTACAAACCGAACACCCTTTACACTTTTACCCGGGCACATCGTTTACACAATTGCTCCAAAGCCTAAAATCCAAACCCCTACAAACCGTGCTCCCAATCAGACTTCCCCAAACGTCCAATTGAGCTCAATGCCTCGTGTGGTTAACTAAGCCTAATAAGCACCATATAGAGCAAAACAATGAAAACAATCCTAATGACCGGACTCACCGGCACACTTGGCCCAAAAGTCGCAAAACAGTTTTCCCAGCGAGGTTGGCATGTCGTGGAGTGGAACCATCACCAAGTTGCGCCTGATAACGAACAGAACAGCAATGCGTTCTGGCAAAGCCAAACAATTGATGCCGTGTGTCACATGGCGATGGGAAGTGAGGAGTGGGCAGCATGGCTTGCCAAGCGCTGTGCACAGCAAAAAATCCCTTATCTGTTCGTCAGCACCGCTATGGTGTTTGATGCTGAAGTGGATGGTCCTTATAGCATCTTCAATGAGCGAAATACCAAAGACGACTACGGCCTATACAAAGTACGCTGTGAAGATGCGATTTGGCAGGCAAACCAAGATGCAATGATTGCTCGCATTGGCTGGCAGATCCATGATGAGGCCCTCGGTAATAATATGCTCACCCATCTTGAAAGGCAGCATCAAGAAGAGGGTGCCATTAGCGCCAGCCAAAGCTGGTATCCTGCTACCTCTCATATGGATGACACTGCGATCGGCTTCTTGCAATTAATCGAAAGAAACGAACCCGGTCTTTACCACCTTGATAGCAACGTCAGTGAACGTATGAGTTTCTATGAGTTGGTGTGTTTGTTGAAAGCGCATTACAACAAAGACTGGAACGTTATGGCTAATGAGGAATATCAGCATGATCAGCGTTTGCAAGATGAGCGGGTCGCGCTGCCGCAGTTGAGTGCGCGATTTGGTAAACCAAAATCGTGATCAAAGATAAAGAATCTAACTAGTGTGCTGGAATATATTAGGCTCATCATTGTTTGAGAACCTATATCTTGAAAACCAACAACGCCCTATACCAGCCGCACATTCAGCAGCATTTAAAGGACACCACCAAGTACATTAATGGTTTTTTGAAATCGAGTGGAGGTGGTGCGACGGCAACCTTGGGCAGCCAAAACGAAATTAAAATTAAGAATCAGCAAGGGGTCGTGGTGAAAACCTATCAAGGTGAAAAAATCGCTCACAAAAAGCCGGCTGTGGATACATACGCTTGAGAAGTCATATGTATCCTATTGTCTGGGTTGTGCATGACTTGATGTGCGGTAGGGGACATACGAACGTTAGCATGTCTCAATAATTTCAAATCGATATCCCACACCATAGATAGACGCTATCCAATCGTACTCTGGGTTAACCGCAAAGATCTTTTTTCTAAGATTTTTGATGTGACTATCAATCGTCCTATCCGTTACAACGCGCCCATCAGAGTAGATTCGATCCATAAGTTGGTCGCGATTGAATACGATACCCGGGTGACGGTGGAAATGATCAAGCAGTTTAAATTCGGCTGGCGTCAAGGGAAGTACGGTGCCCGCAACGGTCGCTTTCATTAACTGTTGGTCTACGTTCAGTAATGGATTTTTGTCGGTATCCATTGCTTCTTGGCCTGATTGAGAACGGCTCCGGCGCAGGACATTTTTGACGCGCGCGACGAGCTCTCTCGGACTGTAGGGTTTACAAATATAGTCATCAGCTCCCAATTCCAATCCAACTAAGCGGTCTATTTCGTCGACTTTTGCTGTCGCCATCATAACTGGCACGTCACTAAATGTTCTTAGCTCCCTGTAGATATCGAGACCATCTCGGTTCGGTAGCATTAAGTCGAGAATGATAAGTTCCGGCTCATTTTCCTTCACCCAATCAATAACCTCGTTTCCATCGCCGATCATGTGGGATTCAAAACCACTGTGATTAAGATAGTCTTTGATAACTTGAGCAAGCGATGGTTCGTCTTCCACGATAAGGATCATAAAACCTCTATTTTTAGTTATTGTTGTTTTGGCAAGCGTACTACGATTTTAACGCCACCTAAAGACGAGTGAGTCGCCTCAATCGTACCTTGATGAGCTTCGACTATGTTTTGGCAGATGGCCAACCCTAAACCCGAACCACCACTTGCGCGGCTTCGTGAACTATCTACTCTGTAGAGGCGGTCGAACAGTTTAGGTAGAGACTCATTGGGTACCCCGGGAGCGCTGTCTTCGATGGTAGCAACCAATTCACTGACTTTTGACTCCAACGCGATACCGATATTGCCTTGCTCATTGGTGTATCGAAAGCAGTTCTCGAGTAGGTTTTGAAAGACCTGTTGTATCAGCTTAGCATCAGCATATATCGTCGTATCAGGTGCTGATGAGTAGTCTGTGGTAACGCTTAAGCTTTTTGAGGCAAACCTAAGTTCATAGCGTGTCAGTAAATCATCGATGATGTCTGCAAGCGCAATGTCGCTTCTTTGGTTGGTTCGAAACGCACTATCACTGGAAATCGACAAGGTATGTAAGTCATCAATAAGCCGAGTGAGTGTCGTTACTTGAGCATGCAATCCTTCTAGGTACTTTGGCTCCATAGGTCTAATGCCATCTTGCAGAGCTTCGATTTCGCCCCTTAGTACAGCGACGGGGGTTCTTAGCTCATGGGAAATGTCTGAAAGCCACTGTTCTCGAATTTCTTTCTGGTTAGCCAATGATGCGGCCAGCTGGTTGAATGAGGAAATGAGATCTGTCAATTCATCATTACCGATTTGCTCAATACGGTGATCTAGGTTGCCGTTGGCAATTTCTGTTGCTCCTCGGTGCAGAGCGCCCAAAGGAGTAAGCAGGTATTTAACCGTGATGAATGCAATTATTAGCGTTAGAACAAATGCAGCAATAGTTGCAGTAAAAATGTTGGCCGTTTGAGAATACATAAAGCTTTCAGCTAACCTATTTGATACTTGGCGGCTTTGTAAAACAGCTAGCCAGCCTATCGTGTTGCCTTCTTTTACTATCGGTACTCGGCTAAAAAATTGATCCTTGCTTAGTTCGTCCTGGTTAACGTTGCGTCTGAAAAGCGGTTCACCATCTTGATCGAGAATGTAGATACGCATGCCTAAAGGCACGAAAAGAGCCGAGTGAGATCGGCTGTTCTCTCGAACTCGAGGAAAGTCTGGTTCAACTCGCCACGGGTCACCTGGTCGAGGTTTGGGAGGTGGCATTTCGCCGATTTGTTGTATAAGTGACCCGAAAGCTCTGGGTGAGCGCTGTAGTGGTTGCCAGCCATCAGTGTTTGAATAGAGTCCTGCGACACTCTCCGCTAGTGTTTCAACTTTTTGTAATTCTTCTTGGTTCAAGTAGCTTTGTAATTCTACTTTGAAACTGGAATTGATCATAAATGCCATAGAAAGCAAAAGTATCAAGCTCGAACTAAATAGTGAGATGAAGAGTTTTTGAAACAGGGTAATTCGCATAATCGTTATGGCATTAAATATCGTGATTCAATTCTATAACCCTATTATGGAGAAAATGTGCAGAAAGCACAGTTTGCTTTGACGATGACATGAATTTGGTGGCTTTTTTGACCGGATTCACTATGAGGCTTACTAATGTTATGCGCCATGGTGCATTTGCTGGGATCTTGGTAAGGTCTGCGATGTATCTTAATTGCATTCTATAGTCAGTTTGTAAACAAAGACTTAAATCATAACCATTGTCAATGCGTTGTGAGTTACTGTTACGTTCTGTCCTTAGATAAGTAACACGTTTTATCCCGCACGCCAGTCCGATTGAAGCGTGAGTTAAGCTAACTTCATGATCTTTGGTAGCACTTTTATGTTTCCTTTTCGAGGTAAAAAACCGTCAAGTAAAATACTTGGTCAAATTAGGTATCTTGGTCAATAAACTTGACGCTCAGTGACATAGTTTGGGTGAATGCTTGGGTTAAATTAGCATCATCTTGAGGCGGGCAATAGACCTAGCCAACAAGCTCAAAAGAGCAATCTAGGCGACGATAAAGCCCAGCTCTTATAGCACCAAATCTCACGAGGTAATCACTATGTCTTTTGATATCAATAACGCTAAAGGTGTATTCGCGACAGTGGACGCTGCGATTGAAGCAACTCACAAAGCTCAAATCGAGTACTACGTAAACTGTACTAAAGAAGGTCGCGAAGCCATCATCACTGCTATCCGCGGTGCAGTATTAGCGCGTGCAGAAGACTTCGCAAAAATGGTTCGTGAAGAGACGAAACTTGGTCGTGTAGAAGACAAGATTGCTAAGCACCAACTTACGGCCGCTAAGACTCCGGGTACTGAGATCTTAGAAACTCAAGTATGGTCTGGCGATAACGGCATCTCTCTAGGCGAGCGTGCACCTTACGGTGTGATTGGCGCAGTAACGCCAGTAACTAACCCAACAGAAACTATCGTTAACAACGCTATCTCAATGCTAGCGGGTGGTAACGCGGTGACATTTAACGTTCACCCATCTTCAAAAGTTGTTTCTGCAATGATGATTGACCTTCTTAACGAAACAATCGTTGCAGCAGGTGGCCCAGAAAACCTAGTGACTATGGTTAAAGAGCCAACTCTAGAAACTCTTAACGAAATCGCTAAATCTCCTCTTATCAACATGCTAGTTGGTACAGGTGGTCCTGGTCTAGTTAAAGCTATCCTTCAATCTGGTAAGAAAGGTGTAGGCGCTGGCGCAGGTAACCCTCCAGTTATCGTTGATGCTTCTGCAAACCTAGACCTAGCGGCGGCTGGTGTATACGGCGGTGCTTCATTCGATAACAACCTACTGTGTATCGGTGAGAAAGAAGTCTTCGTTGAAGAAGCAGTAGCGGATGCATTCCTAGACAAACTAGAAGAAGTTGGCGCTTACGTTATGTCTGCGAAAGAAGCAGAAAAACTGACTGACAAGATCCTAACTCTAGACGAATTCGAAGGTGCAAAACCATGTACTGCACATGACATTGCGCGTGTGTGGCACCCAGTTAAACAATTCGTTGGTCAAGATGCAGGTGAAATCCTGAAGTCTATCGGCGTTAAATCAGACACTCGTCTAGCAGTAATGTTGGTAGAAAACGATCATCCACTAGTACACGTAGAGCAAATGATGCCAGTACTGCCAGTGGTTATCTGTAAAGACATCGACGAAGCAATCGAGCGTGCAGTAGCAGCTGAGCGTGGTAACAAGCACTCTGCATGTATCTACTCAGGCAACATTGAGAACGTAACTAAGTTTGGTGGCCGAATCAACACCACTATCTTCGCACACAATGGTCCAACGTTATCTGGTGTTGGCTACAACGCAGAAGGTACGTCAACGTTCACTATCGCAGGTCCAACAGGCGAAGGTATTACTAACGCACTATCGTTTACCCGTGCACGTCGCTTCGCGATTGCTCAAGGTGGCCTACGCATCGTTTAATCGACAGCGAATAACCGAATATCTCATCACTCTTCCCAAGCGATGATATATCTAGCCGAGCGAAAGCTCGGCTTTTTTTGATCTTCATCTAGGCGAAGTGACATATCAGTAAATTGGTTGAGACGTTATAGTGTGAGTGACGGTGTACCATCAATGAGGTTACGCCACCAATCTCGCAAGACCCTGAATGCCAGTAACAAAAAGATGCCCATTAAAGTCATACTGCCGCCTTCTCGGGTAACGGTAGCGGTGTTTTCCGATCGGCTCTGAATATCGCTGCTGGTAGCTCCCTGTATAGGGATGAGTTTTACGGCGACAACGCTTTCGGCTTCTATTCCGTTGCCACAAGTGGCGAAGTGATCCGTGGAGTCATAACCCGAAGCGCATTTGATGGCTGTCGCTGAAATCACTCCTGCATCGTTGATGTCTGAAGCAGTGACAATACGATAGGCATTGTTTAAGTCACTGTAACTGCCTCCATTGGTGAGATCATCTAGCCACCAAGCTCGCGAGTTGAATATGGTCATGCGCGATTCATCGCTTCCAACGCCGTTGTACGGAAAGATGTAGCCTCGACGGCGACGTTGCGGCCCATCAATTTCGGTATGATTTTCAGCATCCACTTCACCAACGATTTCGTTATGTTGGTTGATTGCATTGGCATGCCCGCCTGCTCCGACAAAGAAAATCGACTGTGACAGTTCGCTGAAATATGTCGCTGATGGTGTGGATTGTCCCGCGTCAGCAATGAACATCCGGTTTGCAGCTGCACCACCCTCAGGTACACTCCCCAAACGCTTGGTTTCGCCAATAACAATCAGCTGGGAGTTAATACCTGTAGCGACAGAGTTGCTGTAGTAATAGCTGTCGTCGTACTCGAGCTTGGCATTGTTAATAAATACCGATGTCCATGCGTTTTCTTCAACAGAGAAGTCATCGGTGTTGGTTGGCAAGTATACCGCAGCTTGCATGATGAGATTGTCATCAGTGAGATCGGAGTTGAATCCAACCAATACTGGCAAACCTAAATAAGCACTGTCACTTCGTACGACAATGGTTGCGGCTCGAATACTAGCCTGTGCTGATGCATAGTTATAGTTGTCATAGCTGGTGGCCCAAGAGCTGGCCGGAAAGCGAGTTTCACCATCGTCGGCCAGAGACCAGATAAAGGCTTGTGTCGCAAACCCAAAGTGCTGGCAAGCACTGGATAGGATAGGCTGTTCAAGTTCTACACAACCACTAAGATCCAGTGAGTTATAGTACTTTGAGGTGTCTGAGTAATCGAAGGTCGCGACGGAGGCACTGCCGACAACATAGGTTTTACTGTTCACACCATTGGCGGGGTAGGTAAAGCTATCAAAGGCAATGGTTGAACCCATTTCTTCAACCATTAACTGCTCACCTTCGTAGTCCGCAAAGCTCAGAGCTGAATTGGCAAGCGGTTCAAGGGATGTGGTCTTTCCATCGGAAAAGACAAGCCCGCGGCTGCCATAAGGCTGTACATAATACCCTTCATAGTCAAAATAGCCGCTGCTGCTATTAGCGATGATATGGCCTGCGGAGTCGATAGTACGAGCTTTTATGTCGATGGTGCCTTCAACGGCAAACAGCATCTCTTCATAGCCAGAAGGGATGTCAGGGTTCAAGTCCAGTGGCGAGTCGTATTCCATAAAGGAGTGATAGAGTGGTGTGTAGCTTGCGTTGTAAAACGCATCTTGATGGTTTTCTAGACCGCCAATACCTGTACTGGCATCCCCATACCACCGATTGTTCGCCCATGCCTCACAGGTTCCGTAGCCTAACTCGCTGTCACAATAATCGTAAAGATCATCATAGTCGAGATAGTAGAAGTGGTTATCAACGCCAAAAGCGACCTCTTGGTCTAGTGGTATTCCCTCCATACCATTCATGCTATAGCCAAGCGCACTGTATTGGCTATCAGTACAGTTATCTTCAAAACACCATTCTGATGAGGAAGGTGCGATGGCTGTAGAATAGTATTCGTTAGCTTCAGTAGCTATTGAGGTGTCTACCTCTACCACACGATAGAGCGCTGCGGCGCTGGTAAAAGAGTAGGTAAGCAGGGTGCAAACCAAAGGGAAGTGGACAACTTTGGACACGTATAAACCTTATTTCCATATAACAAATGAACACATAGCTTTTTAGGCGCTATGTTGTAGTTAGAGTCGTTGTAGTTAGAGCCGACTTTGAGAGTCACCGTCTCAGCTGCGACGTTTAGGTGGTTCGGGTAGTTCCGATTCCGATAACGCGCCATCACCATCAATATCAAGCAGATCCAACTCATCCAATAAACGGCCTTTGAGCTCATCTTTTGTCAGTAGCCCATCACCGTTTGCATCCATTTCTTCAAACGAAGGCGGCTTACGGCGTTCTTCCTGAGCTTGAGCGGGGTGATATGCGCCAGCAAGCAGCAAAGTGCTTAGAGCGAGAACAAATTTCTTCATGTTAATTTCTCTAAAAATCAAAAGTGAATGTTCATTGTGTCGCCTGATTGAGCAGAGAAAGTGAGACGAATGTGTAGAAAATAAGGAGAAAGGAAAAGGGGGACACAGAATGAGCGCTAATTTACTAAAAAAATTAACCACTGGGCACAGACTATTAGAATTCGGATGACGGTTTCTATTGTTAGGACGCCTAATATTCCAGCACTCAAAAATACTGAGCCACCGAATACGATTTGAGAGTTTTTTTTCATAACAGTTTCGTTTCCTTGTAAAGCGTTATGTTTAGGGTCTGCTTCTAGGTGAACCTTTTTGTCTGCTAAAAGGACAACCAGAGAGCGTGTTTAACAAATGCACTCATGACTAGTGAGGGCAGTATCGTGAGAGCGAGAAGTGAAAGCAGAAACACCAATACTCTGTTCATTTATCAGTCCTAGATAGATTATTGATATCGGATTGATTCGTAGGTTAGTTAAATAATGTGTAGGGAGTTTGAAGAAAATGCAGATATCGAAAGAAATTGTGTTGTGTGAAGAGTCGTAACTAGAAGTTTTTATCATCTCTATATTTTCTGCACATTTTGGACTCATAGTAGTAGGTTCGAAAAGAATGATCTCAAGATTAATTCGTTCACTTATTAGGAGGTACTATGAGCCAATCAACATTAATTCAAACGTTATTAGGACTTCACTGCTGCCTATTTCGTTTAGTAAAACTGTCTGGGGTCATTGCACTATTGGGTGTCAGTACACACTCGTTCGCCCAATTAAGCTATACCATTGTTGATACAAACCAAACGGAATGTTCTGGCAACTCTTCAACAATGGGCTCGTGCCTAAGTGAGCGAACTTTTGGTCAAGATGCGCAATATCAAGGATATGTGCCTAGCTATACCGCTCATGGTGATGGCACGGTAACAGATAACAACACAGGTCTAGTTTGGGCTCAAACGACGGATCTCGATGGT
This sequence comes from Vibrio maritimus, assembly GCA_003263775.1. Classification (GTDB taxonomy): domain Bacteria; phylum Pseudomonadota; class Gammaproteobacteria; order Enterobacterales; family Vibrionaceae; genus Vibrio; species Vibrio maritimus. The sequence goes on along the minus strand of JYJJ01000084.1, from coordinate 172,155 downwards.
GATGGAAAAATTACCGCCGACGATAAAGTCACTTACGATGAAGGTGCTGCGTATGCTTCTAACCTTACATTGGGAGGACATAACGATTGGCGTGTTCCAACCATTAAAGAGTTGTATTCTTTGATGCTGTTTGATGGCGAGGACCCAAGCGGCATCAATGGTGCTGGCACATACTCAATTAGGCCGTTTATCGACCACTCTGTATTTGGCTTCGAATCTGGTGATATGGTGGCTGGTGAGCGATTGATTGACTCTCAATACCTTAGCTCTACCAAATACGTATCAACGACCATGAATGGCGATGAAACCATTTTTGGTGTGAACTTTATCGATGGTCGAATCAAGGGTTATGGTGCAACTTCTCCGAGAGGCGGTGAAAAAACGTTTTATCTCCTGACAGTTAGAGGGAACACGAGTTACGGCGTTAATAACTTAGTTGATAACGGTGACAAAACAGTCACAGATAAAGCCACAGGTCTCACTTGGCAGCTGGGTGATAGCCAACAAGGGGTGGATTGGGTTGCAGGGATAAAATACTGTGAAAGTCTAGAGCTTGCCGGAATAAGCGATTGGCGAATGCCAAATATCAAAGAGTTACACTCGATTGTGGACTACTCTCGCTCCCCGGACACAACCAATAGTGCGGCTATTGACCCTGTATTCGAAGCCAGCACTATGATCAACGAGGGGGTAAAATTGATTATCCAAACTACTGGAGTAGTACTACTCACAATAACTTAAAGAATGCGAATAATGCGGCTTACATCGCCTTTGGGCGTTCGCTCGGCTACATGAACGGCAAATGGATTGATGTACATGGTGCCGGCGCTCAGCGTAGCGATCCGAAACAATACAACGGCGTCGATTATCCACAAGGACATGGTCCCCAAGCGATGCGGTTCGTTATGAAAACTTCGTTCGTTGTGTGACCGACCAAGATACTCAGTATGTGCAAGACCCAACTAAAGTAGAGCGAGAAACCAAGCAATACACGCTTTCTGGCAGTGCACGAGTGCTGATAGCCAAAAAAAGGATGGCAGACGAGGGCGCAATCCAATGGCAGATATGGACAGTAATGGCGATGGAAAACTATCAAAGTCTGAAGTGCGGGGGCCGCTAAGAAATGACTTTTCTCGCATCGACCGCAACAACGATGGTTTTATTTCGGAAGATGAGATACCGCAGCGTCCGATGAGAAAATAGTACCCTAAACAGCAGAGCTTTGAAGTGAAGCTCTGTTGCTAAACTATCTTTAGACATTGGCCTTTCTCTCTCTAGCGACATACAACCCAAGATACTTCACATTACCGGCTGTTCAACTCTTATGCTTTATTCAAGCGCCTAAGATCACTGGGCGTCATAGCAAACCAGCGCTTGCAAGCTCGGCAGAAATTCGCGCTGTCACTAAAACCAAGCCAGTCGGCAACGGTTGCTAAGGGTAGTGCTGTCATTGTCACGTAGTGATAGCACACCAGCATATGCACCTCATCTTTCATGGTCGTTAGACTCTTACCGTACTTAGCGAGACGCCGCTTCATCGTTGCGACACTACAATGATGCTGCGAGGCAAGTTTAGGTAAGGTTATTTCAGCGCTACGCTGTGCTATTTGATCGTAAATTGAATGGTATATCTCCGATAGAAAACGGTTTTCATCATTGCCTTCTTGGTCGGACCAAGAGTCAAATAACGCGGTGATCAATGGTGAAGATACCCCATGGGTCTTGACCAATCTGAAGTCGATAGCTCGATGAAAGTGCAGGGGGCGCAAAATTCAATATTGGTGCCAAACACTTTATTCAGATGTTGACTGTTGCCTTGTTCCGGTGCTTGTAAACACACTCTGGTCGCTTGTAGCTGAGTTTGTGTCAATTGTATAAGCAGTTGCCAACAAGCCATCAAGCATCTTCATACTGCCACGCAAGGGTGGATTGCTCATCTTCGAACTCAATATAAAGCCTTCTAGAGTCTTCACAGAGTTTTACCTGAAGAATGGCTTCAAACTGCGGAGCATAAAGAGAGATCAAACGCACCGCGCTGGCTAAGTCTGGAGCGCTTTGTAGAGCGATATTGAAGCGGCCAAAACTTTCCACCGAGAAGAGCTGCCCCAATGCAAAACCGGCATGGCAATGTCCAGCATGTAACAACGATTCGATGGACTCCCTTTGCAGTGCCACTAGAGCGACAATATCGATACGCTGTTGTGAGATCAGCAGTTGTTCTACCTTTATGGACACCACGTTGACCACGTGGTAACGCCTAAACAGCTTTCGTAGGTTTTTTAGCGTCTCTTTATTGTAATCATAAGGGGTAACTAATGGTTCAACTGCGCTAATGATATTCATGACACGGATTTGTAAGAATGAGCTATAAGGACAATTATAACCGATCTTAGTGGCTTATAGTAAGGACAGAAAACGAGATGACCGCAGGAGATAATTATGAAAGTTGCAATGGTTACAGGTGCTTATCAAGGGATTGGCTTAGCGACATGTGAGTTACTGATGGAGCAAGGTTATGCTGTCGTTATGGCAGACATCCAAGACTGCTCTGAAAAAGCACAAACGTATAAAAAGCAGGGGCATGAGGTGACTTCAGTTGTACTCAATCTTGCTGACAAAAATACTTTTTCAGCCGTGTATCAAACGATTGAAGCGACCTATGGGCATTTAGATGCACTTATCAACAACGCCGCTGTTCTAAAAGATTTTGGTATTGGTCCTATTGAACTTCAGGAAGAGATGCTTCGTGAAGTGCTAGAAATCAACCAAATTGGTCCGTTTTTGTTGACACAAAAACTGATTCCATTACTTAAGAAATCTGACGCACCACGCATTGTGAACCTCTCGACACAGGTGGCACAGCTTGCACAGTTAAGTGATATGGACTCGCCGTTGAAAGACGATATTTGCTCAGCTTATCAAATGAGCAAAATTGGTGTTAACGCCAATACCGTGTTGTTCGCTAAAGCACTAGAGCCGTTTTCGGGCAAAGTAAATAGCTGTTGCCCTGGCTGGGTAGAGACAGACATGAACCTCGATGACCTGCCTGATTATGGTGACTCACAAGCGAGACCCAAAACCGTTAGAGAAGGGGCGGACACTTCTGTTTGGTTAGCAACACTCACAGAAGAAGGACCCACTGCTGGCTTCTTCACAGATCGTCAACGTATTGATTGGTAGGAGAGAATGATGTCTACAACAGTAACGAAGCAAAGCGGCATGTTAATGGGTACAGCAATTGCCTCCAAATATCTTGAAATGACAGAAAAACGTGACCAGTTGCATTCTGTCTCAAAGGGTTATATTAAGCGCCATAGTGGCAAAGCCTTTAAAGTCAGTAAAGGCCAAGTGTTTCGAATTATTCAATCCGATGGCCCGCAAATTGGTGATGTTTGGGTGTTCAATCAGCATGACCGTACTGAGCACTTTATGGGGCATACGACGTTCTTATATGAAGGTGCGTATTTAGCACAATACAGTCAACTTTGGTCGTGTATGCCCAATGTTAGACCAATGGCAACAATGCTGGTGGAGCACTCTGGTAATCCAACACTGCCAGAGAACTTTCACAATCACGTCGCGTTAGGTGGTCACTGTACGCAAGCTCAGTGGGAGCTGTTAAGTGGTGTTAAAGGGCATAACAGTTGTCACGACAATGGTATTCAGGCCGTGTCTGAGTTTGGTATGGGTGAGCAAGATATCATCCATGACAACTTCATGGTATTCCAGCCGAGCTTTATTCAAATGGATGGCAGCGGTGATAGCATGCCAAGCCTAAGTAATCCAGGTGACTACGTTGAATTTGTCGCAGATATGGATCTGTTGGTGGCAGTGTCAGCTTGTCCAGTTGGGGATTACTCCGTGCCGATGACTGAGCCTGAGAAAGTAAATGCAAAGGGGCTCGGCTATGAAGTGTTAGAATGGAGAGAAATGGATTAACTGACAATGCCTAAAACTGATAGTTTTCTGAAAATAACGATTTTTATAGATAACTAGGTACCTTGATTTGTCCGCTGGACGTCACCTATTACCAAGTGCCGTCTCCCGTCTCCCTAGGAGCACTACCTACCACGCTCCTAGGTTCTAGTTTTTGTCCTGTCAGAAAAGCGATACGCTGGATTTTTATTATGCTTTGCGCTATGAATAATCTATTGCATTGTTTTATAGAAACTAAGACGCAGGAGGCGGCCTGACTAATTATGGTGATTTTAATCGAGCGCAATCACGAGTTATCACACAGCCAGGCTAGGGATGTTGCCGAGCAAGTCGCCAATGAACTGGAGCAGGAGTTTGGTTTACGCTGGCATTGGGACGACGAGCACCTGCTATTTCAGCATTCCTCCGCCCGTGGGTGGTTGTTACCAAACTGCGGTAAACTGAGTTTGAATATTCGTCTCGGTTTTGCTGCTAGCCTGTTTGCATGCACTATCGAGCAACAAATTACCCTTCGTTTAGACGAACTACTTAGCTAGTTCTGATGAAAAATTGATCTAGCACAAATCCTATCTAGATTCTTCCGCATTTATTGTGTGCTGAAAAGCTATTAGAAAGCCGATTCTAACTTCTCTAACTATCATGAAACTGGAATGAGAATTCACTCTTATTCATTTTAAGGAGGGAAAGATGGGGATCTTCTCACGCAGCGCAGCGGACGATGAAAAAAACATTGAGAGTATGCGCGAAACTATGATGTATAACATCTGGCTGGCCGGACTCGGTGCCTATGCCAAGAGTGCCGAGGAGGTCAACGGTATCTCTGATCGAGCTGCTCGGTGTTCGAAGACCTGCTCGAGCGCGGCGCGCCATAGAAAAACAGCAGAAAGAGCGTGTATATACCAGCCGTAGCCAAGCTGCAGTGGCGATAGAAGAGCGACTGCATCAGGTGGTGCAGAAAGTGACTGGCGTCGACAGTTACAAACTGAACCGAGTTGATGACAAACTTGACAGACTTACCGAACAGGTCGAACAGTTGCTCAAACACAGCCAAGTTCAAGAAGAGAGTGCGCCGGAAGCCACTGGCGATGCAGACACTTCAGCTAAAACGTCGTCTACTAAGTCTGCTGAAAAAGCCACCAAGCTAAGCCACGCGAAACCTCAAGTGTAGCAAGGCGAAAAGCACCGGCTAGTAAGGAAAAGCCGGAATAACTCGACACATCAGTTCATTGGGAGGACATCATGAGCAAATTAAGCACAGTTGACCAAACTGCCACTCAAATCATTGAAAGCGGAGAGTCTATGACACGAAACATCTGGCTGGCTGGACTGGGTATGTATAGCCGCAGTGTGGAAGAGGCTCAGTCTATCAACCAGAAAACCAATCGCATGTTTGACGAACTGGTAGAACGTGGCAAGGAAGTAGAACAGGCTGCGAAAGACAAGATCGATCTAACTCGCGATAAAACCGCTGATCATCTCGAAGACCAGATGAATGATGTCGTTTATCGCGTTAGCGGTATCGACCGGACTAAGCTTGATCGGTTAGATGAAAAAATCGAAAAGCTGACCACTATCGTGGAAGCAATGTTGGAACAGCAAGCGAAAAAATAGCCAGCAACTTGCTCGTAATCAGGTGGGGCGCCCTCCACCTTTTTGCATTCGTATCGATTAACTAGGGCAAGAGGTGACTATGAATCAACTTTCACTTATCGATCTAGCGTTTGTGTTGTTTGAATCAGGTGACACGCCGATGCATGTCACTGGGTTAGTCCATCTTCAGCCACCGAAAAACGCCAAGAGCGCGGATTTCGCATGTGACTTGTACAGCCAATTGCTCTCTTATACTGAGGTAAAGCCGCCGTTCAACTGGCGTTTGAACCTGTCGCTGACCGAATGGCCAAACTGGCAGGAAACGTCGGATGTGGATATCACCCAACATGTTCATTTGTCCATGCTGCCTCAACCGGGTAGCCGTGAGCAATTGTTGGATTTGGTGGGACGGATCCACAGTCATCAACTGGATCGTTTCCGGCCTTTGTGGGAAATGTGGGTGATTGGTGGCCTAGAGCAAAACCAAGTGGTGATATGCTTCAAGGTCCACCACGCTATTGCCGATGGTATGAAAGTTGGCAAGCTGTTTGATTTCTGTACGTCACAGGATCCCATTGAGCGGGGAACGCCATTCTGGCAGCAGGATTTGGGAAAATCGCGTAAGCGACAACAAGAAGAAAACCAGCATATCATTACTCATTTGTTTGGTTCGGTAGGTGAACTGAAGCGCCAACTCAGTGACTCATTGGGTGTGGTTAGCCTAGGTACTGGTATGCTATCGAAACTGTTTTGCGGCAAACAACCCAATCTAAAAGTTCCCTTCACCGCGCCCAAGACCCCTTTCAACCAGAGGCACCATAAATTGCGAGCGGTCGGTCTCGGTCGGCTACCCATTAGTCAGTTTCGGCAGATCAGCGCCTTACGGGGGCATCACTGAACGATGTGATGTTATGCGTGTGTGATATTGCCTTAAATCGCCACCTACAGAACCATCGTCAGTGCCTTGACAAGCCCTTGGTCGCGCTAATGCCGATTGATCTGCGCGAAGAAGGCGCGGTTAAAAAAGGTGGAAACAAGTTTGCGGTAGGCTTAGTTGAACTTGGACATGCCCTAGACACACCGACTAGGCGTCTTGCAGCGATTCAACAATCAACCAGAAATGTGAAGCATCAGGCGCAGGAGGTATCGCCTGGGGGTATATTAACTATTCGATTCTGGTCAATGGGCTGGCATTATTAGGTGGGAAACTTAATATTAACCGTGTGGTGCCGCCAGCTACCAACCTGATCATCTCTAATGTACCTGGACCTGCGCAACGGCGCTATTTCTTTGGTGCAGAAGTGCAGGAGTGTTATCCACTGTCTCTACTGATCCCAGGCCAAACCATTAACATAACCATGTTCGGTTATGATGACCACCTACATTTCGGGCTGGTCAGTTGCCCGTCTAACTTACCTCATGTCGAGATGATTCCCGAGCACTTAGAAGAGGCACTTGCGTCCCTCGAGCTGGATGTGATGGATACCGCGATGTCGGCGCTGAATGACGAGCTATTCAATCCTTTAGCTGACGATCATTCACAAAACTTGGCATACGAGGCAGAGATGCTGCTTGCCGAACTGAAACAGTTCAAGGTATCCCCTTTTCCTCGACAACACCGTAGGGTAATCAGAGAAAACGAGCCGGCGAAGGAGTAAGGGAAAATGTCCGATTTGCTAGTCTATATTGTTGAAACGATTGAAAGACTACACGGGTTCCCTTACTTAGTTTAGGGAGGTAAACATGGCACATTGGAAAAGTCGCGCATTTAACAAAGTGCTTGAGCGCGTTATGCGCCAACGCATGGCTCGCTGCAACGACGTACACGAGATGCGAGAGCTAATCACCAACATCGACCAGTACGGTGCGTTGGTCAACGCCCCCAAACTCATCGAGCGCTCACCGTGCAGTTGGCTGATATTCCCTGCGAGTGGGTTGATATGCCAGAATCTGACGACGACATGCTGCTACTCTATTTCCATGGCGGCGGTTTCTGTTTTGTCAGTCCGAACACTCACAGTAGCTTCATTGGGAGGGTTTGTCAGAAGATCTGTTCCCGCGGCCTGATGGTTGATTACCGTTTGGCACCCGAGCATACGTATCCCGCAGCTCACTATGATTGTTACACGGTCTACCGTACTCTGCTGAAAGAAGGCTACGACAGCCGTCAGATCATCCTAATGGGCGATTCCGCTGGTGGTAATCTTGTGCTAGGCACCATGTTGCAGATTCAGCAAGAGAAGTTACCACTGCCGGCCGCTGCTGTGCTTCTCTCGCCAGTATCAGATATGGAGATGACAGGAAACAGCGCCTATGAAAAACGGAATGACGATCCGTTTTTTGACCTGCCCTCACTGCTACTGATGCGCAATACCTATCTCAACGGTGCACCGCCCCGAGAACCTTTGGTCTCACCCATTTACGCCGAGTATATGAAGCTCCCTCCCACGTTGATAGTTGTGGGCTCTGAGGAGGTTCTATTGGATGACTCAACTCGCCTGTTTGACAAGATGATTAAAGCCGAACATCCAGTAGAGTTAATCGTGGGTAATGGTATGCCCCATGTATATCCGTTGTTTAGTCAGCTCCCTGAGGCCGATGAAGCGATTGAAAGCATTGCTCAATTTCTGTTGCAACACGAAGTGATAAAAGGCGAAGATCCCACAGTCAAAACAGTGCTCTAGTGTTGGGGTGGGGGCCGCAAGCGGCGTTTTTGGCTCTCGATAATAAGGAGTTAGCCTAGCCGGTCAGTTGCTCAGCCCAGCGCTGATGCTGATTCAGTGCATCCCCATGCTCAGGTACCATGTAGGGAGAAACGAGGGTCAGCATGCGGGTCACACCCTTGCGGAGCAATGCTTGCTCGTCTAGGCTGGGATCTTGCAAAAGTTGATAATGTGCCCAGTGCAGACCAACCAGCAAGAGGTTGTCGGCCAGAATAACCTGTTGGGCTTGGTCGAGCCGCAAAACGCCGAGACTGGTTAGGTGTTCAAGCATCGTCATGATCAGTCCCTTCAGTCGACGGACTAGGGTGCGGATTCGACGGCCAAGAGCAGGTGAGTCGCAATGCAGATGATCCAGACTTCTGAAGATAAACTGGTAGCGCAAGAAGTGCACCATTAGGCGGTGAAGAAACGCCCAATACTGCTCTAGGCTCTCAACTTCACGTGAAAACGCCTGACTATCCTCGGCAAATAGTTGGTCACATTCGCTGACCAGTACTGCGAGAATCTCGTCTTTGCCGTGAAAGTGGTAATACAAATTACCTGGGCTGATCCCAAGTTCAGTTGCGATTTGAAGGCTGGAAATGGGCTCAACCCCATGCTGATTGAACAGACATCGGCTTGCTTCAAGGATCCTAGACTTTGTCTTCACTTTGCCTCCATGTTCTGGTGATGTTAACTGAGGTGTAACCTAGGCTACGCCGCGGTCACGGCAATCTGCTGCTGAATATACTCAAATTCAGCTTGGGCGACGCGCTTGATATCCTTGGCAACAAAATCCCTCAGCGTGCCGCCAATAAATGGCAATGACGTTGACACCGAGATAGTGACGTGGTTTTCACAACGCTGATTGTCATCAAAGGCGATAAGTCGCATATTGCCTTGCACTGTCACTGGTACTCCGACGATCTCTACCCCCAAATCACAAGAAATGGTGTCGTTATCCAACCAGTGCCATTGCTCCTGCTGACGAATCTTGTTCGATGCGCCAAGCACTGCTTTTAGTACCGAAGGCACCTGGGATGGCACTTGGCGTTCGGTGCGGGTTCGGAACCATCATCTGTTTCTGCGAGCTCTTGAACTTGGGTGTGACATGCTCCGAGCTTTGCATACTTATCTTCGATCAGGTCGGTTTCGCTAAAAAACCGGATCACCTCATCAAGGGGGCCGCATAAGCGTGAACCAATTCGACTCGTTTCATTACAACTCCTTAGTCGTCTGTTGTTTAGTCTACGGATTATCCCTTTTTGCTAAAGCCAGCGGGGCTTAAAGATGAATATCTCGGATAAAGCTGGACAGAGCTTGGATCTCCCGCTGTATTTGTTGCTGATTCTCTTGGGCAACCTCAGCCTCAGGTAGATCCGGTTGGTACTTTTGGTCTAGCTTGTCTGGGTACATATGAAAATAAGTATTCATGATTAGCTCACCCAGTTTCGGGAATAGCCCATGTATTAGTGCACCGAACATACCCAGTCGAGTAGAGACGCGCTTCGGCCGAGCGACAATAGCTTTGACGACCATTTCTGCTGCTTGTTCTGGGCTGAGGGTTGCGACCGACCGATAGGTTTCCACTGGCTCAAGCATCGGCGTGTCAACTAGTGGCATATGGATCGTGGTCATGTGCACGTTATAGTCAATTAGCTCTGGAGCCGCACAGCGGGTGAAGCTTTCCAGCGCACCTTTAGACGCAGCATAGGCAGCAAAGCGTGGCGGATTGGTCAGCACAGAAATCGATGAAATATTGATAATGTGTCCACCGCTATTGGTGATCATGCCTGGCAGACAACCGTTGATAAGCCTTAGTGCACCAAAATAGTTTATCTGCATCAGGCGCTCATAATCGTGAAAACGGTTTAACGAGTTGACCACAGGGCGACGGATCGAATGACCGGCGTTATTGATCAGTACATCGACCTTACCGAATTGCTGTTTAACCAATTGCATCATGACATCCACGGCTTCAAGGTCGCAATATCGCAATAATATGCCGCCGCATTGCCACCTAGTTCTTCGACCTTGCGTACCGTGTCCTGTAGTCGTTCTGGTTGCGCGCAACCAACAACAGCTGCCCACCAGCATTCGCTAACTTGAGAGCGACTGCTTTACCTATCCCTGACGAGGCACCCGTGATCATCACTGTTTTTACCTTTCAGCCGCGCTTTGAGACTTCGCGCTAGGTGCAGGTCTGGATCTAGGTTTCGCTCCCAATAATCCCAGATAGCAGGGGCGTAATCCTCAAGCCTTGGACAGCTAATTTCAGTGCCTTCAAGAGCCCGTTGTGTATTGCGGCAGTCAAACAGCGTTGGCGTAGTAAAGAACGCGGCCACCGCCGGCGGGATCCCGAACTCCTGGCATAGGGACTGCCCTAAGCGCTTTAAGAGAGGCTGATTAGCTAGCTCGTAGCGCAGCGCCTCGGGCAGTAGCTCCAACAGACGAAGGTCAAATTGCATCGCCATTCGAGGCGCGTGTCCTGCGCGGGCGAAGATATTTACTATCTCACCGGCGCGGTAAGGCTCCGGATCGGTTAGATGAAAACACTGGCCGTTCAGATCCGACTGATGGGAAATATGATCCATGCATCGGTGACAAAATCGACTGGTACTAGGTTCAAGCGCCCCCCTTCTAGCCCCAGAATAGGCATCCATTGCGGCAGGGTATTGCGCATTTTTTGGATTAACTTGAAGAAATAATAAGGCCCATCGATACGCATGGCCGCACCGGTTTTTGAGTCTCCGATCACCACCCCAGGGCGATAGACTCTCCATGGCACGGCAGCCTGATCACGCACTAGTGCTTCGGAAGCCAGCTTACTGGTGAGATAGCTGTGCCCCTCAGGATGAGCTTGCTCGAACATATCTTCGTGGAACCAGCCGCGATATTGACCAGCGACGGCAATTGAACTGACATGGTGGAAACAGCCGACGCCCAGTTTGTCGGCCAACTGAAGCGCATGACGGGTACCGTCTATGTTGACTTTGTCGATAGTGTCACAATCGGCTTCTAAGGAGTAAACGGCAGCTAGATGGAAGAAATGGTTCACTGAGTTATTTAGTTTTTCGATCCACTGGGGCGCGATCCCCATATTAGGTTGGGTCAAGTCACCTTGGATAAACACCAAGTGATCCGTTGGGAACCCAAGCTGTTTTGCAGCATTTAAGATTTTAATCTGGCTATCGTCACTGCGAATAAGTAGGTAAAAGATTCCCGACCGTTTGGTCAGTCGTTGTAAGAGGTTCAAGCCAATAAACCCGCTGGCTCCGGTAACAAAGTAGTTCATATTCATTCCTTGAGCAGATTTCACAACATGTATTTAACTCTGACAATTGTGTCGAGCTATATTGTTTCCCTGTGTTATTCAAGTGTAGTATTGTGGTAAGACCACTTGGTGTGGTGCAGGTCACGTAAACGAAAAAATAGGCCGCGCCAGTTCAAGTTATGTACTAAACGATGTCGCATAAGGTGAGTTGATCAGGGGGCTGGCTGTTGTAAAATTGTAAACGGGTCGTTGATAACAAGGAATTGAGCCGTTTCTTTGTTCAGTAGAAGACTAAATCGGACTGGGTTTTATTGGCGATGCGTAAGATCAGGTCGATTTTGAGTTATTGGGCTAGCTCACGCTCAATCGCTCTCACCAGTTTCTCGGCATCGGGTTTGGTCATAGGGGAAAACCATTCAACAAGTTGACCCTTTTTGTTGACTAGAAACTTGTGAAAGTTCCAGCGTGGTTTGCCTACGAAACCGACCTGCTGTTCGGCCCAGCGATAAAACGGATGCTGACCTCTGCCTTTAACCTTAGTTTTGGAGGCTAATGGGAATGTCACCCCAAAATTTAGTTCACAGAAGCGATTAATAGAGGCATTGGTTGACTGTTCCTGACTACCAAAATCGTTACAAGGCACCCCGATTATCACTAAACCCTGGTCACGATGGACTCCCATAAAGCCTGCAATTGCTCATACTGAGGGGTAAAACCACACTCTGAGGCTGTGTTGACTACCAGTACCACTTTACCGTTGTAATCGGCCAGTGAAAGCTCATCACCGGAGAGGGTATCGAAACGAAAATCGTGAGCATTGCTTTTGCGACTTTGCCAAGGAACAGTGACCAAAGTAATGAAATACTGGATTTTACTAAACATCAGAGTTCCCTTCTGGTTTAGAAAATGGATGAAAGGGTTTTACGCAGTGTGAAAAATAAAGTTCACAATGATTTCATCTTATCAATCGCTTAGCGTTAATCCTTTTGATATGCAAAGCTGACCAAGCTAGAGCTGCCATCCTAAAAAGTTTTAGATCAGGCGCTGGTCAAGCGTTTGACTAGGTCGATGTACTCCTGCTTAGCCTTATCTGACTCCATGCCACGTAAGCGCTCCCACGCAGCATACTTTGCACCGCCTTTAAAGTCGAATAGACTTGGCCGACCACCCTGCACATCGCCAGCACTACCTTGTTTGTAATAGGCGTAGAGTGACAACAGCGTTTCGTTATCAGGCCTTTGCTGCAACGTTTTTACGGCTTCGCTTGCCGCTTCGAACTGGGAAGAGAGATCACTCATGGAAAGTCCTTTTTCTCATTAATTACAGAACAACGCCAAGTAGCGGTCCAATTAGTGTACAGCAGTCATTAATGCTCTCACAATAGCTCAAAGAGTGACCTAGGCAGAAAACTAGAGAAATTCCTTTTCTGGTAGAGTTCCCCTGCGATAAACCGAGTGTGTTGCTTTGCCGTAAACTCCGAGTAGAAGTAGGAGTAAAAAGCGACCAATGGGACTATAGAGTTGCCGTGTTCAACGAACATCGAAACTGTCCATAAAGTGTTTTAACAACGCTTGGTTCTACTCTGGAACTGCTTAATACTCTTCTTTTTGCTGGTTCTGCGATTAGCTTGTTTATCTCTTGGCGCGCGCTTGCTCTCGCCAGTAGAAGGTTTATCAGTAACTGGAAAACCATCGAGTTCCTGTAATGCCAGTTCACGTTGAGTTACCTTTCTAATTGCTGCCAGATACTCAGCCTCACCATGACATACCAACGAGAGTGCGATACCTGTTTGTCCTGCTCTTGCTGTGCGGCCGATACGGTGCACGTAGGTCTCGGCATTGGATGGCAGTTCAAAGTTTATAACCACAGGCAATTGCTCGACATGGATACCGCGTGCAAGTAGGTCTGTGGCGATCAGTACGTTGACTTTTTGCTGCTTGAATTGCTCGAGAGTAGCTTCTCGCTCTGCCTGATCTTTGTTGCCATGCAGTGCAGCCGTATTTAGCCCAGCTTTGTTTAACTTCTTACACAGTGCATCGGCGTTGTCTTTGGCACCAATAAAGACGAGAACCTGACGCCAGTTATGACGACTGATTTGGTCAATCAGCGCTTTGGTTTTGCTTCCCTTATTAACGAGATAAAGTGTTTCATTTATCGATTGTTCTGCATCTTCCGTTTTCTTCACTTCAATGAGTGCTGGCGAGTTAAGTAGTTCTTTGGCCTTGCTCTCTAGTAGCTTAGGGAAAGTGGCAGAGAACATCAGTGTTTGACGCTTCGCTGGCAGCATCTCGATGATGCGTTGAACGTCCGTCCAGAATCCCATTTCTAGTAGGCGATCGGCTTCATCAAGAACCAGCTTATTGATGTTGCTTGCCGTTAGCGCGTTTTCAGCGAGCAGTTCAAGAAGGCGACCAGGGGTTGCGACAATTACGCTTGGCTGATTGGCAAGAGCGGCTTTTTGCTTTTCTTTGTCTACCCCACCGCAAATGCAGGTTGATGTCAGCTCTGTATGCTGAGCTGCCAGAGAGAGCGTGTCATTGACTTGTGAAGCAAGCTCGCGAGTAGGCACCAGTATAAGCGCCTTTGATGGAGTTTCGAGAAGCTGTTCTAACAGTGGTAAGCCGTACGCCAGTGTTTTGCCGCTTCCTGTCTTAGCGATAGCCAATACATCCTGCTTATTCATAATCGCAGGAATCGCGATTGTCTGAATTTCTGTTGCAGAGCGAAAGGTGTCAGGCAGTGCTGCCACCAATTTTGGGCTTAGAGAGAATTGAGAAAACGGCATAGTGTTGGTCTTAATCTTGGTTGTTCTGATTCGGAAGCGGCGTGCACTTTACCACAGATAGTAACGAGTTTATCTCTACAACGTGCTTGTCTCTTTAATAACCTAGCCGCTAACCCTATAAAAAAGGCTAAAAGCACCTGCTTTTAGCCTTCTCAAATCAATCGCCTAATGAGGTCGAAGCCCTGCGGCGATCCGTTGCACCATGCAACAAACCATCTTTAATCTCAATGGCATTCAGGCCGCTGACCACAGGAATAACGTGAACCTTGTAGCCCATTTCAGCAAAGCTAGGCACCATAGATTCGGCGAAGGTGCGCTTCTCGACCAATAAGCCTGTTGGGTTGTATGGCTTAGTGCGGTCAATTTTGGTGCCGTATTGGATGTTCGGAAGATCAATCGCATCTTGAGCAGATAGGTTCCAATCGACAATACCGACAATGGTTTTCAGCACATAACCTGGAATTTGCGAACTGCCAGGGCTGCCTACGACAAGACGCAGATTGTCGTCTTTGTCGAACACCATCAACGGAGTAATAGCGGAGCGAGGGCGTTTGCCTGCTTCAATGGCGTTCTGTACCGGTTTACCCTTTAGGCTTGGAATCGACGAGAAGTTAGCCATCTGAGCATTAAGCAGCACGCCGTCCACCATAACACCAGAGCCCATACCCGTACCAACGGTGCTGGTCATAGCAATGGCATTACCCTCGCTATCGACAATAGAAATGTGTCCAGTATCTTGGCTTTCAAACCCTTCGTGTGCTGCTGGTGTGGCTACTTCAGGTAATCCGGGCTTAATGCTCTTGCTATCGCCGGCGCCTTCGTCTGGGATCATGTCAAAGCGATCATCTAGGTAGTTTTCATCGAGTAATGCTTCAACCGGAGTGTCTACAAAGCTTGGGTCTCCGGCGTAGGCAATGCGGTCTGCTTTGGCAAGGCGCATCGCCTCAACCATCAGTCGCCAAGGCTCTGCTGTGGTGATTGGCATCGAAGCGATATCGTATTTTTCTAGCATGTCGAGAGACTGGGAAACCAATACGCCGCCAGAAGCGGGTACCCGAATGAAACAATGTCGTTCCCGCGGTAGCTTGACTTAACGATGTCGCGTGTCTTGACGCGATAGTTAGCAAAGTCAGTGAGAGAGAGTTTCGCTTGGTCTTTTTCGAGGCGAGCGTTGACCGTTTCGACAATGTGCTTTGCAAGGTCTCCTTGGTATAGATAATCAGAACCTTGCTTGGCAATGGCTTTAAGTGTCGCAGCCATTTTAGGGTTGGTCATATTAGTGCCCGTTGGGCGGATGGTATCACCTTCCCAGTAGAGCGCTTTTATTTCAGGATCATGGATAAGTCTGGTTTGTTCACGCACTACGATGTCATAGGTGTAGCTGTTCATCGAGTAGCCGTTTTCAGCGTAATCGATAGCTGGCTGTACAAGCTGTTTCCAATCCAGTTTGCCGTGCTTGTCGTGAGTGTGCTGAAGAAGCTTAAGCGTACCTGGAATCGCTACGGAGCGCGGCCCCAAAATGTCGTTGCGGCTAATTGCTTTGCCATCATTATTCAAAAACATATCTGGCGTTGCGCTGGAAGGCGCTTCATCACGACCATCGTAAGCGGTAAAGGATTTAGCTTTGTTGTCGTAGTAGAGAGCAAAGGTGCCGCCGCCAATCCCCGTCATATCAGGCTCTACTACTGACATCACTAACTGCATAGCGACCATCGCATCGACCGCGTTACCGCCTTGTTTGAGAATGGAGTAGCCCGTGCTGGTCACATAAGGGTTGGTAGCACTGACCATAAAGGATTTGCCAGTGTCGTTTGGTGCAGTAGGAAACGGATCAGGCTGCGCCGTTACCGAGCATGAAACAAGCGTAGCGATCAACGCGATACGAAATGACATAAAAGCCTCTAAACGGTTTGTCATGGATACAAATAAGGGTAGGTGCTATCAGTAACATATCCACTTGATGCTTGTTTAACCGTTGGGTCATGGCTTTGTTATCACTTGGTCAGAGCCTGATAAACTAGGTCTTGGTGATAGTTGTGCGTTATAAGTAAGTGTCGTAGAAGAAATAACAGGTAATGGCGATGGAGCTTAGCGTGACAAAGCGTCGCACATAGATTTGCGGCAGTTGTCTTGAAAGGTTTGCCGCGACGTATCCGCCAGTCAGTGTTCCGAGCATAACTGCGATGCCTGAAGACCAGTCGATAAGCCCATTAAAAACAAACAGTACGATGCAATCGCTGACGCGCAGGTCGAGATAAGAAGTTTGAGCCCGTTCATCAAATTAATGTCTTTATAGCCCGCTACAGCAAGATAACTCAGCCCAATCACCCCAAGTCCTGCGTTGAAAAAGCCACCAAAAACACCTACTAGGAACAAAAACAGCGCTAATCCAAACGCGACTAAGCCACCAAGGTTACGATGATTACTCACAGCTTGCAGCCGAGCATTAATACGGTCGCCAAAAATGAACAACAAGGTGGCGAAAAGCAATAGCCAAGGTATCGCGCTGACAAACTGTTGCTCCGACACAATGATCAGTAGGTAGCTGCCACTAATGCCTCCAGCGATACTGAGTAGTACGACTTTAAGTAAATTGCCGCGGTCTTTAAGCACTTCTCGGCGAAACGCATAGGTGCCACTCAAATAACCCGCACACGCGGCGAACGTGTTAGTCGCGTTAGCGACAATGGGGGGAATGCCGACAAACAGCAGCGTCGGAAAGGTAATAAAGCTGCCACCACCTGCCACAGAATTAAGTACGCCGCCGAAGACACCAGCAATAAACAGTAAAGCAATCTGTGATAGGTCAAGCAGCATAATCGGTAAAATCAATGAGATGGGGAGTGTTTGCCAACATAGCTCAAACCTAACTCATTCTCAAAACCAGCATTCCGAAGCGTGATCTCTGAGTCATCATTCGTCGATGTCTGTAGGCGGGCATTTGAGAGTTAAATCGCCGATATTCTCCCGCTTGGGGCTTGCTCTTGGCCGGCTTTCTTGGGATCATGCCAACAATTGTGAAAACAAACTAGGATTGCATTCCATGTCGAAACTAAGCCTTCAAGAGCAGATGCTAAAAGCAGGTCTGGTCAACGAGAAGAAACTGAAAAAAGCCAAGAAAGGTTCGAAAAAGTCACGTGTTCAAGCACGTGAAGCAAAAGCGGCCGTTGAAGAGAACAAAGCGGCACAAAAAGAGCGCGATCAAGCACTGAACAAACAGCGTGATGAAGAAAAACTGAGCAAAGAAATCAAAGCTCAGGTGAAGCAACTGATCACTCTTAACACCATCGAACATGGCAACGGTGACATTAAGTACAACTTCACCGACGGTACTTTGGTCAAATCGATTTATGTTACTCAAGAAGCGCGTGACCAGCTAAGTAAAGGTCAATTGTCTATTGCACGTTTAGAAGAGGGCTACTCAGTGATCCCAACGATCGTCGCGAAGAAGATCGCTGAGCGTGACCAAGAGACCATTATCGAAAACGATGTGAAAGAAGAAGTCGTTGAAGAAGATGACCCGTATGCACAATATGTGGTGCCAGACGATCTGATGTGGTAACGCAACTTCTGCATATCTCAAAGCGCCCCAGTGTATTTAGTACACTGGGGCGCTTTTGTATATTTCGACACTACTTCTTCTTATTATGCCCTTTACCAGGGTTCTTTTTGCCATGAGCACTGCGATTGTCTTTTTTCTTGTGGTGTTTGTTGTCACACTCTTCAGACTCAATGCGAACACGATCGGATTCATAGCTAATACAGTCCTCACTGAGCTCAAGGTTATCGCCTTTAATAGAGATGCCCGCATAGCTTGCTGATACTGGTAGTAGAAGTGTCGCGAAAATTAGGAGTAGGTTACGCATCGTGTTTGTGCCTCATGGAGTGATTGGATGAGGTGCAGTTTAAACAAGTGTATCAAAGGAATTTGTCATTTTGCGCCACGAAATACGAAGGCATAAAAAACAGCGAGGTTAGATGACCTCGCTGTTGATGCACGGTTTACTCTTTGGCTTCTTTACTCGCCCAAACATAAAGCAGTTCAAGCGCAATTGTCGCACCGGCTAGTGCCGTTAGATCGCTTTGGTCGTAAGGAGGTGACACTTCGACCACGTCCATGCCGACTACATTGATGCCAGCTAGGCCGCGAATGATTTTCAAGACTTTGTCTGAATTCAAACCGCCACAAACCGGCGTACCTGTGCCTGGAGCAAACGCTGGGTCTAAACAGTCAATATCAAAGGTGATATACACTGGCTTATCACCAATAATGCTGCGGATCTGAGCCACAATTTCTTCTGCGCTTTGATCGTTCGCTTGCATGGCGTTAATCACGTTAAAGCCGTGGTCGTCATAGTCGTACTCAGTACGAATACCAATTTGCACGGAATGCTTGGCAGAAATCAAACCTTCTTTTGGCGCATGGTAGAACATGGTGCCGTGGTCGTAGTTACTGCCGTTTGAGTACGTGTCAGTGTGAGCATCGAAGTGAATCAATGCCATCTCGCCATGATGTTTAGCGTAAGCGCGCAAAATAGGCAGAGTGATGAAGTGATCACCGCCCAACGCGAGCAAGGTTTTACCGCTTTTTAGAATCTCGCTGGTCGCTGCTTCCAAACGGTAGGTAAAGTCTTCAGCATCACCGGTATCGAACACCAAGTCACCAGAGTCGATCACTTTGGTCTTGTCGAATACGTTGAAATCCCACGGGAATTTCTTGCCTTCCCAAGCTAGGTTAACCGAAGCGCGGCGAATCGCGTCTGGCCCCATACGAGCGCCAGGCGACCAGAAGTCGCCATGTCTAGAGGTACACCAAAAACCACCACGTCTGCATCTGCAGAGACTGGGTTTTTCACGTAAGGTCGACGCAAGAATGTCATTGCGTTCGAATACAGTGAATAATCAGTTTTAGTAAACAAATCATTCATTTAAAAATCCTCTAAATAGGTGTAGCCAGTTAAGCCGCACTCTAGTTCTTCTAAAATAAGCGCTTGTTCGTCAGCCGCAATGTGGCGTTCTACCAGCTCTTTGTAGTTTTGTTTAATCGCGTCTACGTCAATATGAACGTAGCGCATCATGTCTTCAACAGTGTCACCCACGTCGATGGCAGTAAACTCAAACTCGCCTTCGTCAGTCACGTTAACAACGGCACTGTGTGTATCGCCAAACAGGTTGTGCATGTCACCAAGGATCTCTTGGTACGCGCCAACAAGGAAAAAGCCCATTAGGTAGGGTTCATCTTTATTCCATGCCGGTACTGGCAAGGTAGATTCAATGCCTTGACCATCAACATATTGCTTAACGGTACCATCAGAGTCGCAGGTAATATCCAGCATGATAGCGCGCGTTTGTTCTTCACCACCGAGACCGGATAGCGGTAAAACTGGGAATACCTGTTCAATACCCCAAGCGTCTGGCATCGACTGGAATAGAGAGAAGTTCACAAAGAACTTGTCTGCTAATCGCTCGTTAAGCTCATCAAGAATCGGTCTGTGGAAGCGATTCTTGTTGTCCATTTGGCGATGCAATTCACCGTAAATACTTAGGCTGAGCTGTTCTACCCAAGCACGCTGATGCAAATCAACCACACCCGATGCAAACAAGGTATGGGCTTCTGCGAGATCGCTTTGTGTATCGTTATAAATCTCGATGACAGCGCGAGCGTCAGTGCCGCCTTTTAGGCTCTGCCAGTTCTGCCACATATTCTGAAGCAGAGGGTGAGCCTCTTCTTCTGGAGCGTCAACAGACTGAACATTATAGCTTTCTGTGCCAATCACATTGGTGATCAGTACCGCGTGGTGCGCAGTTAGTGAGCGACCTGACTCAGAAATAATCACCGGTGCCGTTTCTTCATAGAGCGCACATACGTCGCCAACTGTACTCACGATGTTACGAGCGTACTCAGCAAGTCCGTAGTTCATAGAACTGCTCGACTGACTGCGTGTACCGTCATAATCGACCGCTAGACCACCGCCTACATCGAAATAGGAGATAGGCACTGACATCTTGCGAAGTTCACAGTAGAAGCGAGCTGCCTCGTTTACCCCATTACGTACATCGCGAATGTTGGCCATCTGTGAGCCCAAATGGAAATGCACAAGTTGCAGCATGTCCAATTGGTTTTGCGCTTTTAAGCGATCAACAACTTGCAATACTTGAGAAGCAGACAAACCGAATTTAGATTTGTCACCACCACTAGATTGCCATTTGCCCGCACCTTGAGAGGCGAGGCGAATACGCAGACCCACGCGTGGTTTTACGTTAAGCGCTGCCGCTTCTTTTAGCACGATATCAAGTTCAGAGAGCTTCTCGAGAACGATGAACACCTTGTGCCCTAGCTTTTCACCAATCAGCGCTAGGCGAACATATTCACGGTCTTTGTAGCCGTTGCAAACAATCACAGAACTGGCGCGTTGTGCCATTGCAAGGACAGCCATCAACTCTGGTTTACTACCTGCTTCTAGACCGAGCTGTTTGGTTTCCGCTTCCGCTTGGCTTTCTAGGATTTGCTCAACCACATCTTTTTGTTGGTTTACTTTGATTGGGTAGACCAACAAGTACTGGTTGTGGTAACCGTAATCTTGAATAGCTTGGTTGAAAGCATCACAGATACCATGAACGCGTTGATGAATGATTTGTGGAAAGCGTACCAATGCCGGTAGCGTCAGCCCTTTATCTTCCAGAGCTTTAGCAATTTTGGTTAGTGGTACTTGGTGCTGGCCATTTTTATGAGGAGAAACAATGACATCCCCTTCGTCATTGATTCCGAAGAAATTCTGGCTCCAGTATTGGACGTTGTAATCCGCACGTACGCGGTCAAGCTTTGAAGTCGTTGTCACAGCGTGTCTCACTTATCATGTGTTCAGGCTGTCGCTCATCTCTATACTTGCTTAGGGTATATGATTCGAATTGTTGCTCGATTTGATGATTGAGAAGAAGCATTTACCTGAAAAATCAAACCCCGTGATGATCTTCCATGATGCTCACGAACAGGATCTTGAGTACTTTTTGTTGTGGAGCGCGTACTCAGGATTCGTGCGCATTAACGGACAAATCACCCCCTATGTCTAACAAAAGATATTTGTTGATACGATTACGGCTGGTTATAGCCCAGTTTTTTCAGTTTTCGGTAGATAGTATTGCGGCTAATACCAAGTAACCGTGATGTTTGGCTTACGTTACCTTTGGTTTTATTAAAGGTTGCAATCAGCGTTTGATCCAGTGTCGAGCGCAAGTTTTGTTTGTTAGTGTCGTCGGCTGTTTTTAACGCAAACCATTTTTGATGGAGGCTAGTGGGGATAGAGGCGGGTGTGATTATCGCTTCGTCACAGAGTGCAGCAAGCAGGCGACACGCAGAGACAATCTCGCGTATGTTACCAGGCCATTGATAGTGGATCATGGCATCCAAAAGAGAAGGGGAAAGGGTTTGCTTTGGTGCTTCACGATAAAACAGTTGGCAGATAAGCGCCTCTAGGTCGTCACGCTCTCTTGCTGGTGGTAAGGTAATGGTTAAGCCTTCAAGTCGATACCAGAGATCTTCACGAAATTCTCCGCTGGCGACTTGCTGCTGTAAGTTAGCATGTGTGGCGGCAATCACGTAAACATCAACGGGGTAGGTTTTTGGAGAACCCACGGGAGAGACCACTTTATCTTGCAGAACGTGCAGTAGACGAGATTGTGCAGATAATGGCAGATCACCAATTTCATCCAGAAATAGTATGCCGCCATTGGCTTGGCGGAACCTACCTTCAAAGCCTTTATTATTGGCTCCAGTGAATGCTCCAGGGGCGTAGCCAAACAGCTCCGACTCAATCAAATCTTTAGGAAGCGCACCACAATTGATAGAGATAAGGGCTTGTCGGCCAAGTCGCTTTGCTGATGCAGTGCTTTGACTAGTTCATTTTTCCCGCAGCCAGTTTCACCACCAATGACTAGGCTAATTCGCTTGTCCATGACTTTGGCCGCTTGTGTCCATAGCTGCTCAATATTGCTGTCTCCGAAGTGAAGCGGGCAGGGACGCGGTTTGTTCGGAGAGTTCACGGTGCTGCTTAATGGAATCTTTGCTTTGCCGCGCACCGCTTCAACCTGATAGTAAAACTGCGCGGTTTTACTGATTTGGTTCATAGTCAGCGAACCGATAACACTATCGATGGCATCTCCGGGTTGGATTTGGTTGGCAAGGACGCTCGATGCGATGGCGTTTTGTGCCAGCACCTGGCCATTTTTATCGGTGACGACAATACCTTGCCAGCCGCTGTCTAGTACAGAACGATCATGACCGATACGAATGCGCAGAGCGGCGTCTGGAATGTGATTAAGTAGCTCACTCTCGACCTTTTGTACCATAGATTGAATGAGTACTTGAGTGGCATCGTTGTGAGTTTGGTACTCACTAGTGACATCGAGCACGGCAAGTAACCTGCCGTCAGGGGCGAAAATGGGGCTGGCGGTACAACTGATAAATTGGTGGTCACGAATGAAATGTTCGCCGCCGATGACTGAAATAGGGCGCTTTTCTATTAATGCTGTACCAATGGCATTGGTGCCTTTGAGCTTTTCATCCCAAACAACTCCTTGGTCAAGGGCAATTTCGGTGAGTTTTTCGCGAAACCGTTTTTGTCCCCAAGTTTTGATAATGGCGCTTGGGTATCGGCGAGGATCAGACGGCTGTCGGTGCGGGAGAATATTTGACAAAACAAGGGGTAGGCATGCTGCTCAACTACTTGGATGAGTGACTGGTGCTGCTCTGCGCGTGACTTGATTTCTTCGCCATCGATACGTCTGTCATCGGGCTGCTTTCGGCTGCTTAAACCTGCTTGTACGCTGCGTCGCCAAGAGTCTTTTAACCAAGTTTTGTTGTTTTGTATCTGCGTAACTAACATAACATTCCCGAATGTGAGTTTTCCAGTTTCCCTACCGATAAGACTGACAGTCCTCTTACGGTTGTTCTTTGCTTTTCAGTGACCAATAGCGACTGTGCCAACTTGTAACAGCGGGGTGTCACACACTGTGGCATCTTGTAACAGTGAGGATTTGATGACCCAAATGAGTGTCACCTAAAGACAGTACAATAAAAATATATTAATCATAAATTTACATAATTATAACATTTAAAGCGTTTAGCTTGGCGTAAATGTTGCCTTTATCACTGTACGTTTTTGCAACAGCTCGTTTTTCTTGTTGCGAAAGTGCTGCCAACAGTCTGAAAAATAGAAAAAAGGAATAAACATGATTTACGCTCAACCAGGAACAGAAAACGCCGTCGTCAGTTACAAAAGCCGTTACGAAAACTACATCGGAGGTGAGTGGGTAGCGCCGGTAAATGGTCAGTATTTTGATAACGTGTCACCAGTGAATGGCAAACCGTTTTGTGAGGTTCCTCGCTCAGGTGAAGCAGACATCAATTTAGCGCTGGATGCGGCACACGCAGCAAGAGAGGCTTGGGGCAAAACCAGCGTTGAACAGCGCGCCAATATTATGCTTAAAATTGCCGACACTATTGAGCAAAACCTTGAAGAACTTGCTGTCGCTGAAACCTGGGAGAATGGCAAACCCGTTCGTGAAACGTTAGCTGCGGATCTTCCTTTAGCGGTGGATCATTTCCGTTACTTTGCCGGCTGTATCCGAGCGCAAGAGGGCACAGCGGCCGATATCGATGCTACAACGGCGAGCTATCACTTCCCTGAACCTGTTGGTGTTGTTGGGCAAATCATCCCTTGGAACTTCCCTATGCTCATGGCCGCATGGAAACTAGCACCAGCACTTGCTGCGGGTTGCTGTGTGGTTCTTAAACCAGCAGAGCAAACGCCAGCGTCTATTTTGATGCTGATGGAGAAAATTGGTCACTTGCTACCACCAGGTGTGGTGAACATTGTTAACGGTTACGGCTCAGAAGCAGGTCAGGCCTTGGCGACGAGTGATCGTATCAACAAATTAGCCTTCACTGGTTCTACTGAAATTGGTCACCACATCTTGAAATGTGCGGCAGAGAGTTTGATTCCATCGACAGTCGAGTTGGGTGGTAAATCTCCAAATGTGTATTTTGAAGACATTTTCGATCAAGACGACGATTACTTGGATAAGTGTATTGAAGGTACCTTGCTTGCGTTCTTTAACCAAGGTGAGGTATGTACCTGTCCATCGCGCGTGTTAGTGCAAGAGTCTATCTACGATAAGTTCATTGCTAAGCTTGAAGAGCGTTCTCGCGGCATCAAACAAGGCAACCCACTAGATGTCACCACGCAAGTAGGTGCTCAAGCTTCACAAGAGCAGTTTGATAAGATCATGAGCTACCTTGAGATTGGTCGTCAAGAGGGCGCGAAAGTGATCATTGGTGGAGACATGAGTAAGCAAGAGGGCGATTTAGAGCAAGGTTATTACATTCAGCCAACCATGCTTGCCGGTAACAACAAAATGCGTGTGTTCCAAGAAGAGATTTTTGGGCCAGTCATTGCGATTACAACATTTAAAGATGAGGCTGAAGCGTTGGCGATTGCCAATGATACAGACTACGGCTTGGGTGCTGGAGTTTGGACACGAAACGGCAATTTGGCGTATCGTATGGGTAGAGAAATTCAGGCAGGCCGAGTGTGGGTGAACTGCTATCACGCCTATCCAGCACATGCTGCGTTTGGTGGCTATAAGAAATCAGGCATCGGTCGTGAAACGCATAAGTTGGCACTGGGTCACTACCAAAACACCAAGAACTTGTTGGTCAGCTACTCAACCAGCCCATTGGGTTTCTTCTAGTTCTGACCGAACTTAGTTGATTGAACCTAACGGTTGAAACCGGAGTCCATTGGGCTTCGGTTTTTTCTTAGATGGCGTATTTCTATAGCAAAGGTGATATTTACAACCTGAATGTCAGTTATATCTCTGGCTCTGTTTTTTGAATAACTTAAACCACGCAACATAGTGGTACTTTCTGAAGCTCTCCTTGTTTCAGAAGATTAGCTTCCTTCCCTGAAATAGCCATAGAGAACCAAGACATGCAACACGTCTGTTTACCATGGAAGACGTCACGCCACGGATTGCTTACCCTTGCTTTACTCTCTTTATCGACCATAGCACCTTTTGCTTATGCCAATGAATCGCAAAAAGAGATCGTTGATTTCAATGTTCAAGCAACAAAGTATCAAGATGAAGTCATTGGTGTTTTCGGTATAGACGTGGCAGCGACGGATAGCTTCACTTTGAGTGCGGAGGTTGATACTGACCGTTATCTGCAATTCGGCGCGAGTTACGATTGGTTGACGGGCAACCACTATTTTAACGTTTATAGTCAATATGGGTTTGACGACAGCATCGATATCTACGATGTCGGTTTTATGTACGGTTACTCGGTGGCACCATCGTTATTCGTATATTGGGATACCTATTATCAATGGCGAGACAGCACTAAAACATTAGAACTCCCTGAGTCTATCGATCATGGAAATCACCGACAGGAATGGAAAAATACTTTAGGTGCCAGCTACAGCGTTCACCCTTTGCTGGATATTGGTGTTAATTACAATGTGGATGTGTTGACATCACAGCATGGGTTTGAAAACAGTACACGTAGTAGTTACGATATCTCAGCGACAGCAAATTTGCCCTATGTCCAACCTTATGTGAAATACACCAAGGGTCAATATCGAGTGCGTCCAGGTAGACCGATTGAAGACAGCAGTAGTGTCGAGTTGGGTTTTTATCTCGACTTTTGACGAGAGTGGGATAATGAGAGTTGTTAGTTAGACAGAAAAGAAAAAGGCCTCGATTTCTCGAGGCTTTAAGCATTCTTACGAAGCTGCGTTATTAAGCTGGGATAACGTTAACAGCTTGTGGGCCTTTTTGGCCTTGCTCAACACCAAAAGAAACCGCTTGGCCTTCTTTTAGAGTTTTGAAACCTTCGCCAGAGATAGCGCGGAAGTGAACGAATACGTCTGGACCGTTCTCTTGAGCGATGAAGCCGTAGCCTTTCTCTTCGTTAAACCATTTTACAGTGCCAGTATTTGTGTTAGACATGTTATGTCCCTTACTTTTAAGATTAAAAATTTTTGCCTTGCGGCGGTCTCGCTTTGTGGTTCTGTTTATTTAATCAAGCTGTAAATGGGATAAACGAATGACAAATACCCTTGGGGGAACATCTGACAATACTTCTCGTACTCTTTTTACTCTTACTTTAAATAACTCTCTGAACACCAGAGCAGGGGCAGTGTACCACACCTATCGATGGTTTAAATGAATTTCTTGTTAAATCGTAAAAAAAGAGCAAGCGATTTCGTCGCTTGCTCTTCTGTTTTGAGGTTAGCCTCGCAGGTGAAGATAATTAACGTCGGAATGTGACTCTTTCTTCAGTACCTAGGTGAATGGAGGTTTCCGCCGGTTTGGTGTGGGCAATGACTTCACCTTTGCGGATAGAGTAGCCCACAGGAATTTGGCGGCGAACAGCATCGAAGCCATTTTCTGCAGGCAGCAGCAACAGGCTGCCAGGCTTGCCGGTTTCAATTCCATAATTATGATGAATGTTTAGTGCTTTGGCCGAGTTGTGGCTGATCATATCCAACGATTGGTTGATTTGGTCGTAACCCATCACTTGGCAAACATGCAGTCCCATATGCAGAACTTGTAGCATATTCGCTGTGCCTAATGGGTACCAAGGGTCAAACACATCGTCATGGCCGAAACAAACATTGATGTTTGCAGCCAGCATTTCTTTGACGCGAGTGACGCCGCGACGTTTCGGATAGTCATCGAAGCGGCCTTGAAGATGAATGTTCACCAATGGGTTTGCTACGAAGCTAATGCCAGACATCTTCAGCAGTCTAAATAGTCGTGACGCGTAGGCACCATTGTATGAACCCATTGCCGTTGTGTGGCTTGCAGTTACGCGATCGCCCATGTCGAACTTGTGTGCCAAGGCTGCAAGTGTTTCTACAAAGCGCGATTGCTCGTCATCAATCTCGTCACAGTGAACATCAATCAAGCAGTCGTATTTACGCGCCAATTCAAACACGTAGTGCAGAGATTCCACGCCGTACTCACGAGTGAACTCGAAGTGTGGGATAGCGCCAATGACATCTGCCCCCAGTTTAACGGCTTCTTCAAGTAGTTCTTTGCCATTTGGGTAAGACAAAATGCCTTCTTGCGGGAATGCCACGATTTGAATGTCTACCCATTGCTTCATCTCTTTGCGCACTTCAACCATAGCTTTAAGTGCAGTGAGTGTTGGGTCAGACACATCGACGTGGGTACGCACGTGTTGAACGCCATTGGCAATTTGCCATTTCAAAGTTTGCTTAGCACGGCTTTTCACATCTTCAATAGAAAGCATAGCCTTGCGCTCAGCCCAGCGCTCGATACCTTCAAACAGCGTACCAGAAATGTTCCAGCTCGGTTCGCCAGCAGTTTGCGTCGTGTCGAGGTGGATGTGTGGCTCACAAAATGGCGCAGTTGCCATTTGGCCTGTTGCGTCAATCACACGGTCAGCAGTGAACGATGTGGTTCCTGCTGTTTCAATCGCTTTGAACACACCTTCTTCGATAAGAATGTCGAACTGGCCTTGTTGACCATTGATGGTTGCGTTCTGGATAAGCAAAGATGACATGGCATCAAATTCCTAGTAATTAAGCGTCAGCGTTTTCTAGCTGAGCGGTTTTTGCATTAAGAAGACGGTTTAGTACAAGATAGCTTAAAGCGCCACCCAGTACGGCATTTAGTGGCACAACGCCTGGTAAGAAGTTACCAGCAGCGACGCCTAGTGCGACGGCAATGATACCTGCCCAGTTTACCGTTTGGAATTTTGCTGTTTCAAAATTTGCGTAACGCTTACGGTTGATGAGGAAGTCTGCGATGATCACGCCGCCAATCGGTGGAATAGCCAGCGATAGGAACGTTAGCCAACCGACAAAGTTGTTGTATAGCCAAAGAGCACACAAAGTACCGACAACACCGTTTGCCATCGACAAGTATTTACTTGGTAAACCGGTCACGTTTGAGAAACCAAGGCCAGAAGCGTAAAGCGCGTTGTCGTTGGTGGTCCAGATGTTCAGACCCAGTACGATGATAGCTGGTAGCAATAGACCTTGAGCGATCATCACTTCAGAGATATCCGATTGACCTGTCACTGATGCACCGGCAGCGCCGAAGATGAACATCAGTGAGTTACCGATAAAGAACGCCACCATGGTAATGAAGACTGCACCCATAGGCTTTTTACCGAAGCGTACGAAGTCAGCGGTAAGTGTACCCGCACTCACAAACGAACCCACTACCATCGCAAGTGCAACAGAGAAATCTAATGGTTCAGCAGGTTGGATTTTTTGCAGTTCGGCAACTCCGCCAGCGCTATCTACCGCCGTCAGTACAGAGTAACCACCCAATAGTGCGATAGCAGGAACCGCGATAGCTGACAACACCATCAATGCGGAAATGCCAAAGTAAACCGTCGCTGTCATCAACAGACCGCTCACCAAAATCAGGATATTGGTATCAATGCCGGTCGCTTTTTGTACTGGGATAGCGAACATGGCGACGCCAACACCAAACCAACCGACTTGAGTACCGCCAAGGAGCACAGAAGGAAGCCAAGAGCCTTTAGAACCGAAAGAGAAACGAGCAAGAAGGTGAGTAGAGAGACCAGTAGAAGCGCCGATGTAACCGAGGAAAGAAGTGTAAATACCGAGGATAAGGTTACCGATGAGAACAGCGAGGAAGAAATCATTGAAAGCAAGTCCAGTACCGAGGGAGCCACCGGTCCACATACTTGCGGAGAAGAAAGTCAAACCAAGCATTACCATGGTTAATGAAGCGACTCCCTTCCTGCCGTTGCCGGAACTGGCCCTAAACTGTAGTTGTTATCCGCAGACATCTGATACCTCACAATTCACTAAATCTGTTTTTTCGTACGTTTACCTGTATTTCAGGCAAACGGCGCGTATTATGGTGATGTAAATCACAGAGTCAAGCGCTGAATTCATCAAAAGTTGCGATGTTTTTTAGGCTGGCTTTATTAGTTCCTATTAATCATAAGGTTAATAAAATCTGTGCTGGAAATTATTTTGCAAATTAATTTCCATCCAAACTAGGGAAACGTTTGCTAGTGGAGGTTGAGTAGTGATTTTTCTTAGTTTGATAGAAAAACGATAATTTGGCTTCAAAAGTATGAGTTTTGTCGATTATGGGTGTTAGCATATAGCGTATGTATATGAAGCTGGTGGCAAATTCCCCCTCTTATCTAACGTAAAGGCGAGCTGTACTTGTCTATGCTGATAGCATTGCTCAAATCCGGGCTAGCATCCGTGCTCGCATAGTTTTGCCAATTAAGTATATAATGCGCCCGCTTTTATCTGAGGTAAGACAATGATTTCAAAAAACCAACTAAAACTGCTGAGAGCCCTTGGGCAGAAAAAACAGCGTAAAGCACACGGCCTATTTTTGGTTGAAGGCGAAAAGAATGTGCTTGAGCTTGTCGCGACTTCATTGAACGTAAAGCAAGTCTTTGCCACACCAGAGTTCTTAGCTAAGCATGCTACTGAGCTTCGTGCTTATGAGTGTATTGAAGCTACCTTAGATGAACTGACAAAAGCGAGCTCGCTTGTTAGCAACAATGCAGCGGTTGCAGTGGTTGAGATCCCACAGACAGATGAACCGGAACCGAAAGGTATGATGATCGCGTTGGATGGCGTTTCTGATCCTGGCAACCTAGGTACCATCATTCGTATTGCTGATTGGTACGGTATTAAACACATTGTCGCCAGTACCGACTGTGCGGATCCATATAACCCTAAAACAATCCGCGCTACGATGGGCAGTTTTGGACGAGTTCAGGTCACGCTGCTCGACTTACCTCGATATCTCAATGAAGCAAAAATACCGGTATATGGAGCGTTCTTAGAAGGGGAGAGTGTTCATACGACAAACTTTTCTCAGCAAGGAATCTTGTTGATGGGCAGTGAGTCACACGGTGTACGCGCTGAAGCTGAGCAACATGTTACGGATAAAATCACCATTCCGGCGTTCGGCGGCGCAGAGTCGTTAAATGTGGCTATGGCGACTGGTATTATAATGGATAACTATCGTCGTCAGCACAGTTGATCGAACCGATTGACCGGTATGCGAAGCTAGTACAGATTCAAAAAAGGCGTCACTCATTAATGAGCGACGCCTTTTTTATAGTCGGTAATTGTAGTCACTAGCAGCGATTACTTCTCCAACATGCCTAGTTTGTTAGGCACGCCGTTCCACTTTTCTGCTTCATCCATTGCAGGTTTGACTTCAGTTTGAACTGGCCACACTTCCGAAAGCTCTGCGTTGAGTTCGATAAACACGTGTTGGTCATCGGTAAGCTCATCTTCTTGGAAAATGGCTTGAGCGTCACACTCTGGTACGCATAGGCCACAGTCAATGCATTCGATTGGGTTGATCACCATGAAATTTGGGCCTTCGTGAAAGGCGTCCGCAGGGCATACCGCTACACAGTCGGTATATTTACATTGAATACAGTTATCGGTAACGACAAATGCCATGATGGTGAACTCTTATTAGCCAAATTTGTGGAGGGGCGATAATACTGATCCGAGCGCAAAATTCAATATCTTGGCGCTACTTGATCCCTTTATAACCCGTCTAAGTCGCAATTAAGTATGACAGACAAATCAAGTTAACGTAAAATGCGCGCCATTGTGAGCGAGCAAGCCATCCGTTTAAGCTTATTGTTTAAGGAACGGGTTTGTAAGCTAAGACACCAACGACGCGAGACCCTCCATGATACGTTTAACTGAAATCAAACTTCCTCTTGATCACGAGGAAGGCGAAATTTCTCAAGCCATCCTAACTAAACTCGGTATTTCTTCCGACCAAGTTACCTCATTTAATGTGTTTAAGCGTGGCTACGACGCGCGAAAGAAAACACGCATCTTGCTCATCTATACTCTAGATGTTGAAGTTGAGAATGAAGCGGCTCTGCTAGAGAAGTTTGCTGACGACCCACACGTCAAAGTAACTCCAGATATGGAGTACAAGTTTGTTGCGAAAGCACCTGTCAACCAAACAGAGCGACCAGTCGTCATCGGTTTTGGTCCATGTGGCTTGTTTGCAGGACTGATTTTGGCACAGATGGGCTTTAAGCCAATTATTGTTGAACGTGGCAAAGAGGTTCGCGAGCGTACTAAAGATACCTTTGGTTTCTGGCGTAAGCGTACACTTAACCCAGAATCTAACGTTCAGTTTGGCGAAGGCGGTGCGGGTACGTTCTCCGATGGTAAGCTCTACAGCCAAGTGAAAGATCCAAAACACTATGGTCGTAAAGTTATTGAAGAATTCGTGGCTGCGGGTGCACCTGAAGAGATCCTTTATGTGAGTAAGCCTCACATTGGTACCTTTAAGTTGGTGACCATGATTGAAAAGATGCGCGCAACCATTCTGGAGCTTGGCGGTGAGATCCGCTTTAGCACACGTGTTGATGATATCCATATGGAGAACGACCAAATTACTGGTCTGACACTGTCGGATGGCGAAGAGATTAAAACTCGCTACGTCGTGCTAGCGGTAGGCCACAGTGCTCGTGATACGTTCGAAATGTTGCATGAACGCGGCGTATACATGGAAGCGAAACCTTTCTCGGTTGGCTTCCGTGTTGAGCACAAACAATCAGTAATTGACGAAGCGCGCTTTGGTCCAAATGCAGGTAACCCAATCTTGGGTGCAGCTGACTACAAACTGGTTCACCATTGTAAGAATGGTCGCACGGTATACAGTTTCTGTATGTGCCCAGGCGGTACCGTTGTTGCGGCAACGTCGGAAGAAGGTCGCGTAGTGACCAATGGTATGAGCCAGTACTCTCGTGCCGAGCGTAATGCTAACAGTGCGATCGTGGTGGGGATCTCTCCTGAACAAGATTACCCAGGCGACCCACTAGCAGGTATTCGCTTCCAGCGGGAGCTAGAAAGCAACGCGTATGTACTCGGTGGTGAAAACTACGATGCGCCAGCACAGAAAATTGGTGACTTCCTAAAAGGTAACGATCCAAGTGCACTAGGTGATGTTGAGCCGTCATTCACTCCTGGTATCAAACTGACAGACTTGTCGAAAGCTTTACCGGATTTCGCTGTTGAAGCTATTCGCGAAGCAATTCCTGCATTTGATAAGAAGATCAAAGGCTTCTCTGGTGCAGATGGCCTATTGACTGGCGTTGAAACTCGTACTTCTTCACCAGTTTGCATTAAGCGTGGTAAAGACTACCAAAGCGTTAACCTGAAAGGCTTCTATCCAGCGGGTGAAGGTGCAGGCTACGCGGGCGGTATTCTTTCTGCTGGTATCGACGGTATCAAAGTTGCTGAGGCGCTTGCCATTGCGATGGTTGAAGATCTTGTCGAGCAACCAGCTGAAGCGTAAGTCTCTTTAGACAGTAAAAAGCCCATCGGATCATGATGGGCTTTTTTGTATCTCTATGATCTAGAAATAGAAATTTTTGGGCTAAAAGGCGTAGGTCAGCGTTGCCATTGGGCCATAGAACTTAAACTTAGCATCGAGATCGGCAAACTCACGACCGTAATCAACATTGATCTCGTAATAGCTGTAAGTCGCCGCTAGACCAAAATCTTCGGTGAACTTGTACTCGATACCAGCACCCAAATCGAGAAGCAATCCCGAGATATCCTCAATGCTGAGGCAAACACCTGCGCGTGGCCTAATAGGTGCCAATTGTCGGTAATCCGATAGTCAGTGATTAAGCCGATATTGGGTAGCGGTGCAGTGAGGTCGGTGAATTCTTCGTCTTTGACTGGAATCAGAGTTGGGTCATCTTGATCAATACGGACACCAAGTTCGCCCCCAAAGCCGACACTGAAATTCATGATGTGAAGACCAATGGAGGCTTTCCAATCCCAATCTTCGCCATCATAAAATTTATAGTTGTAGCCAAAGCGAAGTATATCGATATTGAGGGTTGAGTCTATTCGCGCACCAGCCTGCACTTCTTTGTTTGAATCAGGTATCTTAAAAGGTTTGGTAACGGCAGTATTACTCGCTTTGCGGTGTAGGCTGCGCCAATCTAAAAAAATGCCATGGCGTTCATTAAAGTCGTAGCCGACCAAAAGATAGGGTAAGGTCGAACGCTCTTTTAGGCTCAAATCAGACTCAAAATCTAAGTCAAAGTTAATGTCTGTTTGCGGATTAGTAACACCGATAGAGGTATCTGCCTCGGAAAAAAAGGCGCCACCGGCCATGTAAAATTGGCCCGCTAGAGTTGGGGAGGTTACCGCACACGCAAGGCCGCCTAGCGCGACCAGATGACGAAGATCCATTTCTATCACCTTACTATTGGTTAACTGACATCATTTTATGAACTGAACAAGCTCAATATATCAGAAGGTTATCGAAATGTTTAGGTTGTATCTTAGTTGTAACGGTAAAGGCTGCGTAATCGGAAACGCATAAAGAAAAAGGCTCCAAATGAGTTGGAGCCTTATCGCTAAAAGTAGTTAGTTAAGTTTATTCCAAGCTGAATCCCAGTGACTGCCGGTACCTGGCTCGAACTGAGTCGCTGTCGGAGACCACTGCTTGCAGTAACCAGAGTGTGGGAACGGCTTACATTGGTAAATGGCGCCGTCACTTGCCAGTACTTTGGTGCCTTCTGTGTAGCTTTCCACACCCGTTGGGAACACAAAGTCGTAGTCAGTTGGTGCAGTTTGGTCGACGAGCATGAAATCTTGCGTGGTTTGATCAAGCAGATTGCCTTTTTCATCGCGAACACGGGTAACCAGCATGTGATGACCTGGCTCAGATTTAGAGAGAGCTAAGACAACATTCTTGCTATCACCGTCGTTTAACGCTAGCTCACTGCCAGCTAGTGTTTCTTGACCGTGGTTGTAGACGCTCATCGATACGTCTACTCGACCGACTGCTGTTACGGTAAGGGCAAGTTCAGTTGGCGCGGTGCCAATCGCGTATTGTGTTTCTAGTCCTGTTACTTCAGCACCTGATGCTGGAGGTGGCGTTACGATGTCATAGCCAATTTCGACGCGATCCAGTCCACTGTTGTCAGCCACATAGATAGAGTTAGTGCCAAATACTGGAGCGATGTTGCCGCTGTTGTCTGCTTGACCTGCTTTAATATCCGTCGTGCTTGAGTTAATGGCGGTTGCCAATGCGTGCGACCATTGGGTTGCTGCGCCTTGTTCGCTTGAATTAATGGTGATGCTAGTCGATAGGTTTGGCAGCTCTCCGTTAGTATCAAACACACGGGTATACACAGAGTCGCCAACTTTCAGATCCATAGTTGGATTGATTGTGCCTGCCTGTGTCCAGCCTGGAATCCCTGGTGTAGTGCCTTCAAACTGTACGTCAATCACATTATAAAACGCCGCTGCGGTATCACCCACGTCCCAATAGGCTAGGATCACTTGGTAGCCTTCACGCTCAGGCACATTACACTGATGAGTTGTGAGCTTTGGTGGTTTTTGCATATTTCCTTCGACCACACAGAAAGGATTTAGATCGAACGAGTCACGCTCAATGCCTGATTTGGATTCCAGTTTGGCTTAGTGATGTAGTATTTCCAATCGCGAGTGACGTGGTTTGCTGTGAATGTCCATTCAAAGTTCTGTAAGCCTGCTTGAATAGGAGTTTTCACCCAACGATCCGAGGTTTGTTCATTCAGTGGCGAAAACTGAACGAGTCCAGCACTGGCGATTTGACCATCGGAAGGACCTAATAGTGGAAAGCCTTCAGGGCCCTCAACGCTTTGTGGTTCCCATTGAACCGAACCACAGTTACTGTTCTTTTCGCCATTTGAGTTTGGGTACTTACATAACGCCGCACGACTCGCCGCTACACCGTTTTCGACTGCAGAAACATAGCCATGACTATGGACAAGTGGGCTGGCTGCCATTCCAACTGCCGCCAATGAAATTAAGACTTTTGTGTGTCTCATACCAATACCTTCTCTTAAAATTTTTATTGCACGTTGAGTCAGTGCGAATGTTATAGAGCACTTGCTTCCGGCAAGTGTAGGCATAATTTAGTAATGAAAAATAAGTTCAGCGAATAGGTTGAGCTGTTTCTGGAAGGCACTTCTACAAATTAGTGTAATTTGCATTAAAATGACATTTTTTGGACGAATATTCTAACAATTTGAACTAACGTCGCATTAAATGTTGATTTTATCATTAGGTGAGAAATTCACTTACCCAAATTAAGTCCGTTATTTAGGCAAGTGAATTTAGTGGTGTGATGCTGTTAGATACTTGGTAGTAGGTTAGCTGGCATCAGTGTATTGTGGAGCGATAACTTTATGATCTCGTTGGCTTTAGCTATGTCTGGAGCAAAATAGCGGTCTTTATCGTAAAACGGCACTACTTCTCGTAGGATTTGTTTACCCTGTTCAACAAGCGGTGCAGAGGTCAGTGGTGCCCTAAAGTCGAGCCCTTGTGCGGCTGCGAGGTACTCAACTGCAAGGATCCCTCGGGTATTCTCCGCCATGTCTTTCAGTCTTCTCGCCGCAAACGTTGCCATAGACACATGATCTTCTTGGTTAGCTGAGGTTGGCAAGCTATCTACAGAAGCAGGGTGTGCCAAGGTTTTGTTCTCGCTTGCCAGCGCAGCAGAGGTCACTTGAGCAATCATAAAACCAGAGTTCACTCCGCCGTTGTCGACCAAAAATGGCGGTAGTTTGCTTAGCGCACTGTC
The DNA here is from genome assembly GCA_003263775.1 of Vibrio maritimus. Taxonomy (GTDB): domain Bacteria; phylum Pseudomonadota; class Gammaproteobacteria; order Enterobacterales; family Vibrionaceae; genus Vibrio; species Vibrio maritimus. The sequence goes on along the minus strand of JYJJ01000084.1, from coordinate 136,199 downwards.
TATAAGTAACGCCATTCTTCGTTCGGACAAGCTACCAATCTCTGCGATAGCCAGTGCCAAACCATCGGACGCCATTGCGACAGGCTCTGCATGGAAGTTACCACCAGAAATGATATCGCCATCATCAGCAAAGACTAACGGGTTGTCCGATACCGAGTTAGCTTCCACCTGCAGGCTATCTGCTGCATTGCGGATTTGCTGCAAACACGCGCCCATGACTTGTGGTTGGCAGCGAAGCGAGTAGGGATCTTGAACCTTTTCGCAGCCTTGATGGGAGTTGCCAATTTCACTGCTATTGCCAAGAAGGTGACGATAAGCGTGGGCAGCGTCCATTTGTGAGCGATGACCGCGAACGCGATGAATACGCGGATCGAATGGTCGACGACTACCGAGCGCGGCCTCTACTGACATTGCACCGCACAATGTGGCTGACGCAAACAAATCTTCAGCCAAGAATAGTCCTTCTAACGCAAAGGCGGTAGAAGCTTGGGTGCCGTTGAGTAGCGCTAGTCCTTCTTTGGGGGCGAGGGTAATTGGCTCAAGTCCGGCAATTTGCAGTGCTTCGAGCCCGCTAATGATTTTGCCATTGTGACGCGCTTCACCTTCACCGAGTAATATCGTACTCATGTGGGCAAGTGGGGCGAGATCCCCAGATGCACCGACGGAGCCTTTTTGTGGCACACACGGATACACCTGTGAGTTAACCAACTCAATCAATGCATTAATGACCTTAAGACGAATACCTGAGAAGCCACGAGCTAGGCTATTGATCTTCAGCACCATCATCAGTCTGACAGTTTCATCACTCATCAGCTCGCCAATACCAGCGGCGTGCGACAGTACAATACTCTTTTGCAGCACTTCAAGATCGTCAGGTTCAATTCGGGTGTTAGCTAACAAACCAAAGCCCGTATTGATGCCATAGACGGTACGATCTTCGGCGATCACTTGCTCAACAATCTGAGTGCTGGCTTCAATGTCATCTAGTGCTAAAGGACTCAATGACAGATGTAGAGGTGAGCGACTAATCTGGCGTAGTTGAGCCAATGTAAGCTGCCCCGGGAGTAGTTCTAACTTCAACATGTTCTGCTCCTTACCCATGGCTGCTGTCTTGGTGGTTAGATTCATTACTGTCCATCATCGGCAGGTCAAGGCCTTGTTCGCGAGCGCATTGCTTGGCAATGTCATAGCCGGCATCGGCATGACGCATCACTCCCGTCGCAGGATCATTGTGAAGAACGCGGCCTATGCGGCGCGCGCATCATCGGTGCCATCACAACAAATCACCATACCGCTATGCTGGGAGAATCCCATACCTACGCCGCCACCGTGATGCAGCGATACCCAAGTCGCACCGCCAGAGGTGTTCAGTAGTGCATTGAGCAGTGGCCAATCGGAAACCGCATCAGAGCCGTCCATCATACCTTCAGTTTCGCGGTTCGGCTCGCCACAGAGCCTGAATCTAGGTGGTCACGTCCAATCACGATAGGGCTTTTAGCTCGCCATTTTTAACCATTTCGTTAAAGGCTTGGCCTAGACGTTCTCGATCTTTCAGGCCGACCCAGCAAATACGTGCTGGCAGTCCTTGGAATTGAATGCGCTCGCGTGCCATATCAAGCCAGTTATGCAGATGAGGGTTGTCCGGTATCAGCTCTTTCACTTTTTGGTCGGTTTTGTAGATATCCTCAGGATCGCCCGATAGCGCTGCCCAGCGGAACGGTCCCACGCCTTCGCAGAATAAAGGTCGAATATAGGCTGGAACGAAACCTGGGAAATCAAACGCGTTTTCAACGCCTTCTTCAAGTGCCATTTGGCGAATGTTGTTGCCATAGTCAGTGGCGACCGCGCCTTTTTCCTGCATATCTAAGATAGCTTGAACTTGTACTGCCATAGACGCTTTTGCTGCTTTGACGACAGCTTCAGGATCACTTTCGCGCTGCTGCTTGGCAAAATCCATCGTCCAGCCTTGAGGCAGGTATCCATTTAGTGGATCGTGAGCGGAAGTTTGATCGGTGACGACGTCTGGCGTGATGCCTCTTTCGACAAGCTCAGCGTAAACATCAGCGGCATTACCTAGCAGGCCGACAGAGATCGGCTTATCGCTATTTTTGATGATGGATAGCGCTTCATCCAGAGAGTGTGCTTTAGTGTCGACATAGCGCGTGTTGAGACGGTAGTCGATACGCGACTCATCACATTCTACTGCTAACATTGAAAAACCTGCCATGGTCGCAGCGAGAGGCTGCGCACCGCCCATACCGCCAAGGCCACCTGTTAGGATCCATTTATTTGCAGGGTCACCGTTAAAGTGCTGTTTAGCGATGGCGACGAAGGTCTCGTAAGTGCCTTGCACTATGCCTTGAGAGCCAATGTAGATCCATGAGCCAGCGGTCATTTGGCCGTACATCATCAGCCTTGTTTATCGAGCTCGTTAAAGTGCTCCCAGTTTGCCCAATGAGGGACAAGGTTGGAGTTGGCGATCAACACGCGTGGCGCATCTTTGTGAGTAGGGAATACACCGACGGGTTTTCCCGATTGCACCAACAAGGTTTGGTCGTCTTCAAGACGCTTTAGCACCTCGACAATCTTGTCGTAGCAAGCCCAGTCACGAGCTGCGCGCCCGATACCACCATAAACCACGAGTGATTGTGGGTGCTCTGCCACTTCATCATCCAAGTTATTCATCAGCATGCGAAGCGGGGCTTCAGTGAGCCAAGATTTCGCATTGAGCTCGGTACCGCGTGGCGCTTTGATGGAGCGAGTGGTGTCGAGTCGAGAGCTAGTAGGATGTAGAGGTTGTTTATCAGTCATTGTCATTTCCTTTTGAACTCTGCCTTGCTCGGAGCTTTTATTCTTTTATAGCGCCCTTGTCATGGTCATGGTCATGGTTACCGGCAGAGAGTGTTTACGTTATTCGTTATCGGTTTTTTGTAGCTGCTTGGACATAGCAACCAAAATCTGCCAACACACTCTAGCGGCGAGTTTAGCGGTGCGGTTGTCTATGTCGTAATTCGGGTTATATTCGGCGATGTCAGCAGCATTAACTTGTCACTGGCAACAATGGTGTTGAGCATGGGGATGAACTGATCCAAACTCATGCCAAACGCAGCGGGTGCGCTCACGCCAGGGGCTAGGCTTGCGTTAAAGACATCAAGGTCAATGGTGAAATACAGGATGTCGACCTTATTGATGAAACGTTGTAATTGAGCAATATGCTCATGCGTGGGCCTATCTAAAAGCTCGGTATCTTTGATGTATTGAACTTGCAAACTGTCGGCTTTTTCAAACAAAGCCTGAGTGTTACCTGTTTCGCTCACACCTATACAGAAGTAATGAAAGCTCTGCCCTATGAAATGGCAATGATCGGCGATTTGAGCAAATGGCGTTCCTGAGCTGGGTTTGAGGTCAATCTGCGTTAATGCATTGCCATTGGATTGATATTCTCGAAGATCGAAGTGAGCATCGAAGTTGATAATGCCGATATTTGGTTTATCACTGGATTGAGAGACGAAGTCGGATAGTCCCTTAAAAGAAGACCAAGCAATCTCATGACCGCCACCTAACACCACCATTGGTCCATTGGACAAATGTTTAGTGATCGTTTCTGCGGCCTGCTGCTGATGAAGTTCTAAGTCATCGGACTCGGCGACAATATTCCCTACATCAAGGATTGCGTTATCTTGGTGCCAAGCTAGATTTGCAAGTGCTGTGCGAATGGCATCTGGCCCTTGCTTGGCGCCAACTCGCCCCTTGTTTCGTTTTACTCCTTCATCGGTGCAAAAACCCATGAGTTGAAGCTGTGGGCAGCGGCTTTGAGAACGTTGAACCACTTTATGATGTACGCGATAGCGTTTATCACCGTCTTCTCTGTCATCACGACCAGTCCAATTGAACGGATTTTGGTTGTTAGCGGACATCTTCGACGCTCCCTGCAACGATTCGTTTACTCAGCCCACCCATGCCGAATTGGTAACTCAGTTCGCTAGGGTGTTTGATGTCCCAGATAGCAAGATCGGCGCGAAAACCTGGTTTGATTTGACCTATGTTGCGGCCTTGGCCAATGGCTTGTGCAGCATGACACGTCACGCCGCGTAGACTTTCTTCTGGTGTTAAGCGGAATAAAGTGCAAGCCATGTTCATCATTAGCTGCAGGTTTGCGAAAGGTGAGGTGCCTGGGTTTAGATCGCTACCGATGGCCATGGGAACTTGTGCTGCTCTTAAGCTGTCGATGGGGGCTGTTGTGTTTCTCGCAAGAAATAGAACGCGCCCGGCAATAAAGTGGCGACTGTTCCACTGTTGGATAGTGCATCGACGCCGGCGTCATCCAAGTATTCAATGTGATCAACGGATAGCGCATTAAACTCAGCCGCTAATGCACTGCCACCTAGGTTACTGAGCTGTTCGGTATGGCCTTTAATCGCGAGACCGTTTTGTTTCGCAGCCTGAAAAACACGTTTCGTTTGCTGTAGATTGAAACCGACGGATTCACAAAAGACATCAACAGCATCAGCGAGTTGATGCTTTGCGACATGAGGGATGATGGTCTCTGTGACGTAATCTATATAGTCATCGGGTCGATCGCGATACTCCGGAGGCACTGTGTGCGCGGCAAGAAGGGTTGTGGTGATATTGACTCGGCGGTGATTCTCGAGTGCTTTTGCTGCAAGCAGCATTTTCACTTCATCATCGAGCGTTAACCCGTATCCAGACTTAACTTCGATAGTCGTGCAGCCACTGCGGATAAGACTATCGACCTTGGAAGCGCCAGTTCGACAAGTTCTTCTATCGTCGCTTCTCGTGTTGCTCGAACCGTGCTGTTAATACCACCGCCGCTCTGAGCAATCGCCTGATAAGACATACCATTTAAACGGTTTTCAAACTCTTCAGCTCGGCTACCAGAGAAGATCAAATGAGTGTGAGGGTCAATCAAACCTGGAGTGACGATTTTACCTTTGCAATCTAACGTGGGCATATCTTCGGTAATGTCGCGGTGTAGACTATCCAATGAGTTCGTGTCGCTAAGGATCGCCTCAACGTAGCCACCTCGAATGACCACAGTGCAAGGCTTAGAGGGCAGATAACCAAGTGCGCCCGGCTCCATGGTCACGAGGCGGGCGTTAGTAAGGATCAGATTCATAACATCGCTCTGTTTTATTGTATATACAAATAAATAGTTGAATATATACAATTGATCAAGTGCGAGTGGTTGAAATGTGATCAGGATAGCCCTGTGGAGGTGCGTGTTACTTAAATAGGAAAGCGTAATTAGCAGGTACAAGAGTGACGATCCAAGACGGCTCGTCAATCAGTATGGTCGTTTTAAAAGACGAAAATAGAGAGGTTATAATTCTACTTTTGAACTGAGCTGATATCGACTACCCGGATGATACAGCAGTGCGGTACTGATGAGTTTGTCTTCACTCCAGGTTCGACGATGCAGTAGTAGGCAAGGCTCGGTAGCAGCCATCTCAAGTAAGCGGGCGATTTGCTCACCGCACGTAATGGCCTCAACGGTATGCTCAACGGCCGTCATTGGGCAGTTTGCGGTTAGGTACTCGTTGGGTGTGATTCGAGTAAAATCTTGTTGGTGGTACTTCGGTGCGTATTTGGCGTTAACCCAACGACATTCTAGTTGGATTGGCTTGTCGTTTTCTTTATGGAGAATTTCGCTGTAGTAGACGGCACTGCCAAGCATCACCCCGAGCTTAGTCGCAATAAGCTGATCTGCTTTGGTTGCTTCATGTCGAACCACTTCGCTGGAATACTGTTTACCGCGAGCGGCCACTTCTTTGGCGATGTTGCGAGTATCAAGAAGAGGTGACTGGGCTTTTTCTGCTGGGCTTGTTACAAAGGTACCTAGTCGAGGGCGACGCTCAAGTTTCCCTTCACCAACGAGATCGCGAATGGCCTTATTGACGGTCATGCGGCTCACAGCAAATTGCTGTGTAAGCTCCATTTCGGTAGAAATTCGTTCACCAACCGACCATACACCTTGGTCTATTCGGTCTTCAATATACTGTTTGATTTGAATGTATAGCGGCTCTTGGGACATCAATCACTAAATCCATTTATTTGAATATACAAATGGTCATTGAATTTGCATGAAAATGCAAGGCGTCACATCATTTATCACTATTTTTGCGGGTTTGAGCTTGTTTGGTTTAACTTAGAGCAAAAGCTGATCTTGACCTCAAGTTTGATATTTTCTCTTCGAAATCATCAGTCTGTCACTTAACTTCGGGTAAAATGGCCAGTTCGTTTACAAAGGAATGGGGCAAGGAAGAGTAATGAAATCGGTTGTAGTTGGTGATGAAACGTTTTATCCCTCGAAAATTCTATGCGTTGGCCGAAACTACGTTGAGCATATCCGTGAACTAGGCAATGAAGTTCCCGAGAATATGGTGGTGTTCAACAAACCTAACTCGAGCATAGCAACCGAACTGTATTCCTTCCTCGACGAACCACTGCATTATGAAGCGGAAATCTGTTTTCTTGTCCGCGACAAACAGCTCTATGCCGTTGGCTTTGGACTTGATCTAACCAAACGTGGTTTGCAGTCGACTTTAAAATCAAAAGGCTTACCTTGGGAGCGCGCTAAAGCGTTTAATCATTCTGCAAAGTTCAGCCGTTTTGTACCGCTAGACGATATGAATATCGATGAGCTTGAAGTTGAGCTGTTTATCAACAGCATGCGAATGCAGCTTGGCTCAACAACGCAAATGCTTTACAAACCGGACGTTATTCTGAGTGAGCTCAACACCTTTACCCACCTTGAAGACGGCGACATCGTCATGACAGGCACACCACAAGGCGTGGGCGAAATTGTCGCTGGCGACCGATTCCTAGGTCGTATCAAGCACAAAGGGAAAGCTATCATTGAAGTAGAGTGGGTGGCTATTTAATCGTCACTGATCTTCATTTGTTAGAAATATCGCCACTGGAGATAGATCGCTTCCTATCTCTAGTTTATCTATGGATTACATAGAATCCAATATCGCAATTTGTCAAAATTTTCATCCCCACCGTCTCCACTTCCCTCACAAAAATTCGCTGATTATTTTTCTTCTTGCGGATCTGGAAATCCGTTACTAGCATTTAGTTAACAAAAATATAACAAATTGTTTCTAGTTGTATTTAACTGATACCGGACTCAATAAGTAAGTGGTCAGTGAGCAGTTTTGACCGTTTACTTGTGTAGTTTGGCTTTACTTTTTGGACTCATGAAAGAGTCGAAAAACCTAGTTGGTCTTCGTTTATCGTCGTCGAATCACAGCTTGTTGGGTTTTGATTACGGACCTGTACCATCCTGGAGAGTTTGATCACTTTTCAGACGTGCTTGGTACAAGTCATAGGGGAACCACGTCAGGATAGACGTGGCTAGGCAAAGGAGAAATCTTTTGAAGAGATTGCTGACCGTTCACACTGGAACTGGTTTGGCGACTGCGCTCGTCAGCCAACCTCTCTTCGCGGAGTCGAGCAAGTATAATTTGACTCGCGGGTTACTGATATCAGTAACCAAGTGTATGACCTACATATGCTCATTTTCTACATCTGCTGTGCCATCGCAGCGGTTGTGTTTGGGGTGATGTTCTACTCTATTTTCAAGCATCGCAAGTCCAAAGGCGCGGTAGCCGCCAACTTTCACGAAAGCACCAAGGTGGAAGTGGTTTGGACTGTCATTCCCGTCATTATCCTCATATTGATGGCGATTCCGGCAACCAAGACTTTGGTTGCGATGGAAGACACTTCTCAGTCAGAGATCACCATTAAAATTACTGGCTCGCAGTGGAAATGGCATTACGCCTATTTTGGCGAAGATGTGGAGTTCTTTTCACTAATGTCCACGTCACAACAGCAAATTGATGGTGTTGAAGAAAAAGGCGCGCATTACCTGCTAGAAGTGGATAACCCGCTTGTTGTGCCAATCGGTAAAAAGATCCGTTTCCTAATGACCTCTGATGACGTGATTCACTCGTGGTGGGTACCTGCTTTTGCGGTCAAGAAAGATACTATTCCGGGCTTTATCAATGAAGCATGGACAAAAATCGATGAGCCTGGTGTTTATCGTGGCCAGTGCGCGGAGCTTTGTGGTAAAGCACATGGCTTCATGCCGATAGTGGTTCAAGCCATGGCACAAGATGACTACGACATTTGGTTGACAGGTAAGAAAGAAGAGATGGCACTCGCTAAAGCAGAAGCGGCCAAAGCATTAGATGCGACACTATCGATTGAAGAGTTATTGACTACCGGCGAGGGCGTTTATGCTTCTCGATGTGCAGTGTGTCATCAGGCTAATGGTCAAGGCTTACCAGGTGCATTCCCTGCAATTGCAGGAGCGGAAGTGGCGACGTCAGGGCCTATTGATACTCACATTAGCAAAATCGTTGATGGTGTGGCAGGGACAGCCATGCAGTCGTTCGCCAATCAGTTAACCGATAAAGAAATCGCGGCAGTGATTACTTACCAACGCAATGCTTGGGGTAACAATACCGGCGATGTGGTTCAGGCATCGGATATCAACAGCTACAAAACTCAGGAAGCGGAGCCAAGCTCCAAGGAGTTATGATGAAAACGGATCCAATGGAAAAAGTGAAAGCATCGGCGGTGACTGATGCGGACATGAGCCGAGCAAACAGCACGGCAGTCATCGAAGACGATCATCATGATCACGCGCCATCAGGTTGGCAGCGCTGGGTATATTCCACCAGTCACAAAGACATCGGCACCCTATATTTGTGGTTTAGCTTTATCATGTTCCTGACAGGCGGGGCGATGGCCATGGTCATCCGTGCCGAGCTGTTCCAGCCAGGTCTCCAATTGGTTGAACCAAATTTTTTCAACCAAATGACTACAGTTCATGGTTTGATCATGGTGTTCGGTGCGGTTATGCCGGCATTTACCGGATTGGCAAACTGGATGGTACCCTTGATGATTGGCGCGCCAGATATGGCTTTGCCACGAATGAATAACCTAAGTTTCTGGATCTTACCGTTCGCGTTTTTGATCTTAATTGCGTCACTATTCATGCCCGGTGGTGGTCCTAACTTCGGATGGACATTTTATGCACCGCTTTCCACGACCTATGCTCCAGACAGTACCGCGCTGTTTGTATTCTCGGTACATATCATGGGTATCAGCTCCATTATGGGGGCAATCAATGTCATCGTCACTATTTTCAACATGCGCGCGCCGGGCATGACGTTAATGAAAATGCCTTTGTTTGTTTGGACTTGGCTCATTACAGCTTTCCTACTTATTGCTGTTATGCCGGTGTTGGCGGGCGCGGTGACCATGGTATTGACCGATAAGTACTTCGGAACCAGCTTCTTTGACGCGGCGGGTGGTGGTGATCCTGTGATGTTCCAGCATATTTTCTGGTTCTTTGGGCACCCAGAAGTGTACATTATGATTCTCCCATCCTTCGGTATTATCTCGGCTATTGTCCCAGCGTTTAGTGGCAAAAAACTGTTTGGCTACCACTCCATGGTTTACGCAACGTGTAGTATCGCGTTGCTGTCGTTCCTCGTGTGGGCACACCACATGTTTACCACAGGTATGCCGGTGTTCGCTGAGCTGTTCTTTATGTATTGCACCATGCTGATAGCGGTGCCGACAGGTGTGAAAGTGTTTAACTGGGTGGCGACCATGTGGCGCGGTGCGCTCACCTTTGAAACACCGATGTTGTTTGCCATCGCCTTCATTGTGCTTTTCACGATAGGTGGCTTCTCAGGGCTGATGTTGGCGATTGTGCCAGCGGACTTCCAGTACCACGATACCTACTTCGTGGTCGCGCACTTCCACTATGTACTGGTATCGGGCGCCGTGTTCTCGATTATGGCGGCGGCCTACTACTGGTTACCGAAATGGACCGGCAATATGTATGACCACAAGCTGAGTCTGTGGCATTTCTGGTGTTCGGTCATTTCGGTGAACGTGCTGTTCTTCCCTATGCACTTCTTGGGTCTTGCGGGGATGCCGCGTCGTATTCCGGACTACGCGATTCAGTTTGCCGACGTGAACCAAATTGTCTCAATCGGCGGCTTTGCGTTTGGATTATCCCAGCTCATTTTCCTTTGGTTAGTCATTAAGTGCATCAAAGGAGGAGACAAAGCCGAGGCTAAACCTTGGGAGCGCGCAGAAGGCTTAGAGTGGACAGTACCAAGTCCAGCACCGCACCATACCTTCACCACACCACCTAAGATTGACTAAAGGTAGGTTGCTATGGATAGCGAAACCAGAAAATCAAACCGAAAACTCGTAGGGTGGCTGGGTGTGGCCGTTGTGGCGATGTTTGGCTTTGGTTTCGCTTTGGTGCCTCTTTACGACATTATGTGTGAAGCGTTGGGCATTAACGGTAAAACCAATACCGAGTCAGCGGTACAACCCATAGGTATGCGAGCGGACATCACGCGCACTATACGCGTTGAGTTTATGGCGCATGTCAATCCGGATATGCCCTGGGCTTTTAAACCAGAGAAAATGTCCCTGGATGTTCACCCGGGCGAAGTGATTCAGACAGCCTACTTTGCGCACAATCAATCTAATCAATCCCTTATTGGTCAGGCGGTACCGTCAGTGTCTCCGGGCACTGGGGCAACCTATTTTAATAAAATTGAATGTTTCTGTTTTAACCATCAACCATTGGAAGGTAAGGGTAAGGCGGAAATGCCGCTGATCTTCTACATTGAGCCTGACATTCCAGATTCAATCCACACCCTGACCCTTTCTTACACTTTGTATAACATCACGAGCAGCGCCGCTACCGACGGTGCCGTTCTCGAGATCTCTCGTGCACAGGTCGGTAGTAGCAGTCGTCGCGCACTCGAATTTCCAACATCGGAGATAAGCTATGAGTAAAGCTCAAACTTATTATGTTCCGGCGCAGAGTAGTTGGCCCATTGTTGGGGCTGTAGCGCTTTTTCTTGTCGCCGTTGGCGCAGGGCTGACCGTTCAAAACCTTGATAGCGGTGGGGCAGGGAGTGTCATTGGTGGCGTAGTGCTTGCGCTTGGTGTTGCTGTGCTGATTTATATGTTTTCTGGATGGATGAGCAATGTGATCTCTGAGTCCATGTCTGGACTCTATTCAGACCAACTGTCACGCTCATTCAAGCAAGGTATGAGTTGGTTTATTTTCTCTGAAGTGATGTTCTTTGGCGCGTTTTTTGGAGCTCTGTTTTACGCGCGAATGATTTCAGTTCCGTGGCTTGCTGGTGCCGATAACAATGTGATGACTCATGAGGTGTTATGGCCAGCTTTTGAAGCGATTTGGCCTTTAACACTAACGCCAGATGGGACAACAACTCAAGCAATGCCTTGGCAAGGGCTGCCACTGCAAAACACCGTGATTTTGTTGTTGTCTTCTATCACGCTTCATATGGCTCATGTCAGCCTAGAGAAAAACCGCCGTACAGCGCTCATCGTTTGGCTTGAGCTAACCATAGTGCTTGCTGTGTTTTTCTTGTATTTCCAAGCCGTTGAGTATGCTCATGCCTATCAAGACATGGGGCTAACACTTCAGTCCGGTATCTACGGCAACACCTTCTTCATGCTCACCGGCTTTCACGGACTGCACGTGTTTATCGGAACCGTGTTCTTGATTGTATTGCTGTTCAGAATAGCGAAAGACCATTTCACACCGAAAGATCATTTTGGTTTCCAAGCGGGGAGTTGGTATTGGCACTTCGTGGATGTGGTATGGCTGTGTTTGTTTGTGTTTGTCTACGTATTGTAAAGGCATGAGCCCCAGCTGCAAAAAGCGCTGGGGTAGTAATTACTCACTAATAAGGTCGGGGGTTAGGCGTTAAAAAACCACTTTGAAGCGCGATGATGAGAAGAATAATGACGATCGCGGAGAACAGAACACGGCGGCCAAGATAATAACTCATTGGTTTTTCAGAAGAAGGGTCGTCGCGCACCATTCGAATTAGGGCAAGCGCTAAGTTAAAAATGATGAAGAGTAACAGCAGTACTAAAGCAATCTTAAACAACAGTGTGGGTGACATGGATACTCCTCATGTTCGTTTTTACCAAACCATTAAGTTTTGGATGGGGTTGGTATTAACTGTGGTTGTGTTTTCATCATTGGTCAAATTAGGACTGTGGCAAAAGCAGCGTGGCAATGAAAAAGTGGTTTTAGAACAGTCGCTTGCCTTACGAACTGAACAGCCTCCGGTCGCTTTATCCTCTCTCGACTTGCCGTTGGCTCAACACGGTGACCATAACTATCAGCGTTGGATTGCGGTGCCAGTGAGCGCTCACTTAATACCTGAGCCCGTTTTGTTCTTTCTCGATAACCAAACCTTTGATGGCAAAGTCGGTTACTTGGTGATGCAGTTGATGCGCGAAGCAGAGAAGGCGAATCAACGCTATCTCGTAGAACTCGGTTTTGTGGCTGGTGGTTTAGATCGTCAAACTGTTCCAAGTGTTTCCACTTTATTGGAGCCGGTGATGTTCAGTGGGCGCTTATATAAAAAAATGGACAGTCCTTTGGGATCAGAGCTTTACACCGAACGCTTTGACATAGAGTCAATACAGCAATATCGAATCCAAAATCTTAATACAGCGCAGATTAGTGAACTTGTTGGTGCTGAGTTGTCGGCTTGGGTGGTTCAGCCAACGGATACGTTGACGGCCTATCCTCATCCTTGGAAACCGGTATCAATGAACTCAGCCAAACATTTCGGTTATTCATTTCAATGGTTCACTATGGCAGCGGTGTTTGCATTCGTTGTCTTAATCGCATTCTGGCGAAGCTGTTTTCAACCAAAGAAAAGTTTGCTGCCGAAGAAAAAGTTGGCTTCAAAGTACGAAACACATACCACGTCCGACGAATAAACGAGGTTAGATAATGAGCAGTAAATCAGAGACAGCAAGAACAGTATCGCCCAACGCCATTCCTACCGCGTCTTCAGTAAGGCGCGGGCGGCTAACACTATTGGCGCTCATCGTGTTTTTTGCATTGCCCTTTATCATCGCCAAAGCAATTTTGAGCAACCATTGGTATGAATCGGGAGTCACTAACCATGGCACGCTCGTTGAGCCAAGAGTGACGTTTGAATCTCTTGATTTGGTGAATCCACTGCAAACGAAGAGCTGGCAACTTGGCTTTATGTTACCCGCGGGTTGCAATGATGCGTGTATCAACCGCCTCTACATCATGGGACAAACCTATTTGGCATTAGGCAAATACAAAGAACGTGTGACACCTGTGGTTTATGTGTTGCCAGATCAGGTGTTGCCGGAGTTACCAGAGTCGCTCAGCGTGGTGACGATCAATGCGGCCTTCGCGGACGTTGTACCAGAGCAAGGATATTTGATTGCCGATACCCTTGGCCAATTGGTGATGTACTTCTCGCCTACCTCAGAAGATAAGCAAGTCGCTCACAGCAAAGGGCTACTTTCTGATTTGAGAAAGTTGCTGAAATTATCGCGAGTCGGTTAGACGCATGAAAGGTACGCATTGTTTGCAAATAAATAGGTAGTAATTGATATGTAGTAAGTCGATAGTCACAGCAAGGAGTCGCTATGGGATTGATCAACTTAGTCAGAGTTTCATTGGTGTTTACGGTCATCGTGATTGCCATGGGCGCTTATACACGATTGGCCGATGCGGGCTTAGGTTGTCCGGACTGGCCTGGCTGCTACGGACAATTAACCGTTCCCAGCTCAAAGGTAGCAGTGGAAGTCGCGAATACGCTGTATCCAGAGAGAGCCGTTGAGCCCTACAAAGCGTGGCTAGAGATGATTCATCGATATTTAGCAGGCGGCCTAGGGTTAATGGTGTTTGCGATAACCACTATTGGTTTATCTAAGAAGCGCAGGGAATTAGGCATCGCGCTGCCAATCTCTCTGTCATTAGTGATAGTGTTTCAAGCAGCACTGGGTATGTGGACGGTGACGCTCAAACTCATGCCGATTGTAGTGATGGGTCACCTGCTCGGTGGCTTTACCATGTTCTCTTTGCTGTTTTTACCTACTTAAAGTTAAGGCCTAAGGTTGAGGTTCGCCGTGCCAACAGTGCCGATGAAACCTCCAACGCTGATAAGGCATTTGAGCCCAAAGTTGTCGATAAGCCCGCAACACAAACATTGCCGACGCTGGTTAGTTCACGTCTGAAAGTACTTGCGTTGGTCGCGCTATTTGTCACTGTGTTGCAGATCATGTTGGGTGGATGGACATCATCGAATTATGCTGCGGTGGTGTGTACCGCACTGCCTATCTGTGAAGGGAATTGGACGCAGTACTTGGATTTCAAAAATGCCTTTACTCCGGTTCATTTCGGGTTTGATGACTATGAGTTCGGTGTACTTGAGTATCCGGCAAGGATGACTATCCACGTGACTCATCGAATCGGCGCGATTGTCGTTGCGCTTGTGGTCGGTCTGTTGGCATTTCGCCTATGGCGCTATCCACATCCAGCGATAGGAAAAGTGGGTTTTACGTTAGCCGCTCTACTGACGCTCCAACTGCTTTTGGGTCTTAGTAACGTTATATTCCACCTTCCGCTGCCTGTGGCTGTATTACACAATCTTGCGCGGCCTTTTTACTGCTATCGCTTATTCACACTAACTACGTATTGCATAGCGCGCGCTATGTGCGAATCGAAAAACCGACATTGACCATTGTTGAAGCCAACAGCCAAATTGCAGCCCTCAAAGTGTCTGGAGACAAGGAGAGTTCTCTATGAGTAAAACGACGATAATTAGCAATCGTGAGGTAAACTCGGCCTCCAAACCCGTAATCAACTGGCGCGTTTATCTTACGTTAACCAAGCCTAAAGTGGTTGCGTTAATGATTCTAACCGCCCTAGTAGGGATGTGTCTTGCCGTGCCCGGTGCGTTACCTGTGCAAGCAAGTATCTTAGGTTTAACAGGTATTGCGTTGATGGCGGGTTCTGCAGCCGCGTTTAACCACCTGATTGATCGCCGTATCGACGCCATTATGGCGCGTACCCACAAACGTCCTTTACCGTCTGGTGACTTAAGTGCTGGCAAGGTAATGGCGTTTGCCAGTGGTATTGGTATCGCAGGCTTTGCCGTGTTGGCGCTTGGTGTGAATTGGCTAACGGCTTGGCTAACGTTTGCAAGTTTGCTTGGCTATGCGGTGGTGTATACCTTGTATTTGAAACGCGCAACGCCACAAAACATAGTGATCGCGGGTATCGCAGGTGCCATGCCACCGCTATTGGGCTGGACGGCAGTGACCGGAGAGCTGCATGCTAATGCGTGGCTGTTGGTGATGATCATCTTTATTTGGACTCCGCCACATTTTTGGGCACTCGCGATACATCGAAAAGATGATTATGCCAAGGCTGACATTCCAATGCTGCCAGTAACACATGGGGTGGAATACACGAAAACCTCCATCTTGCTGTACACCATTCTATTGGCGTTAGTGTGTATGATGCCAGCTCTGGTTGGGATGACGGGGTTGGTCTATCTGGCGGGTTCAACCTTTTTGAGTGCTGGGTTTATCTACTATGCGTGGAAGCTTAAAGTCGCAGCGACGGAGAAGACAGCGATGGAGACCTTTAAGTTCTCTATCATTCATTTGATGGTGCTGTTTGTTTTACTTCTTGTTGACCACTACATGCCAGTTTAATCATTGACTTGTGAAGCCTATCTCTGCTGGCTTTCAAAGCGTCGAAACAGTAGGGATAGTGCTAGGCAAAGTAAGAAATAGCACAAACCAACAATGAGCCAGATTTCAAAAATAAGCCCGGAAGAGTTTGCCATTTCAGTACCGACAAAGGTCATTTCCTGTATAGAGATTAGCGAGACGATAGAGGTATCTTTAACGAGAGAAATCGCTTGTCCTGCCAGTGCTGGAGCGACCGCTGTTAGCACTTGTGGCGCAATGACATCTCTGTATTGATGCCAGGTCGACAAGCCTAACGACTGACCCGCCTCCCATTGTCCTTTTGGGATAGACGCCAGACCTGCGCGAATGATTTCCGCCACATAAGCCGACGACAGGAGGCCAATACAGATAACACCTGATAGTAGGTTCTCCCATAGCGAGCTAGGACCAAACAAAAACGCCTGCCAACCCGAGATCTCACCGCTATAGCCACGAAGCACATCACTGAGCCCGAGCAATGGGATTAACTGATTCGAAATGAAAAAGTAAAAAATGAAGATAAACACCAGCGGCGGAATATTTCGAACCAACTGGATAAATAAGTTGGCGGGGATGCTAAACACTGCCATTGCTGAGTGTTTGGCTAGGCCGAGCAAGGTGCCTAACGTTACGGCAAGCACCATACCCCACACACTGAGTCTCAGTGTGGCAATGATGCCTTGGACAAAATAAGGTAACCCTCCGTTTGCGGTTGGGTTGAACACCAACTCAAACGCCTGACTCCAGCGCCAGTGATAGTTGATTCCAATGGATGAACGGTATGCCAGCCAGGCAACAAGTCCCACCACAGCGAGCAGCAATATGCCATCGAGAACGCTAGGACGCCATCGCTTTGCTGGTGATGGGTACTTCTTATTGGAATTCAATTTGATTGAGTTGGTGTTGCTCATTGTAATTATTGTCCGCCAGCGATTTGGTCTTGCCAGTCTAGGGTAGAGAACCAGTATTCATAGCGCTCTTTTAGCCAACCATCATCGGTTCTTGCTTGGATCCACTTGTCGAAGAAGGCTTTTTTATCTTCTTCACCTAGACGTACAGCGAAAGCTTCGTTTCCTTTAGAGAGACGCTCGCTAAACGGAATAAATAACGCGTCTGCATGTTTAACCGCTTCATGTTCAGGTTTCGGACTTGAGGCAATAACTGCGTGTGCGTTACCGTTAAGGACTTCTTGGAATGCTTGAGCGTCGTCGTCAAATTGCAGAACCTTCGCTTTTGGGAAGGTTTCACGAGCCACTTGCACAGTGAAGGCGCCGCGGCGAGCAGCGATTTTTACACGGCGTGAGTCAAAGTCTTCAATCTTAGAAAAATCGCCAGCCAATGCTTTGCTTGCTGCTACTTGAACACCTGAGTGTGAGTAAGGTGTGGTAAACAACACGCTCTTTGAGCGCTCTGGCGTGACAGACATACCGCCGATAATAACGTCGAATTTTTGAGAAAGCAGAGCAGGGATGATGCCATCCCACGCAGTAGGAACAAACTCAACTTTCCAACCTGAATCTTCTGCGAGTCGTTTCGCTACATCGATTTCAAAGCCTATCAGATCCCCTTGCTTATCACGCATGGCCCAAGGTACAAACGTTGACATTCCGACACGCAAGGTGCCGCGTTCATTTATCTTATCGAGATTAGGTGTCTCGCTGGCTGCGGCGCCAAAAGAGACCGCAAGGCCAATTGCGACGGTGCTGGCTGCTTTTACTAGATGTTTGAGTGTCCTTTTCATGGGGTGACTCCTTGTTAGTAAATCATGGTTAGCGTAGAGAGTTATGACCGCTTCTCTTGACTTAAACGATATTCAAGCCAGGCAGAGAAACCAGACAAGGTGAGCGTTAACACGAGGTAAATCGCGGCAACAGTAAACCAAATTTCAAATGGCATCGCGGTTTCAGCCACGATATTCCTTCCTTCAGTGGTGAGGTCGAAGATTGCCATCACACTGACGATGGAGGAGTTTTTAATTAGCGAGACGACTTCGTTGGTCAGCGGCGGCAGTGTGCGTCGCACCACTTGCGGCAGTATCACATCATAGTAGGTATAAAAACGAGATAGACCTATTGAGCGACAGGCCTCGAACTGACCTTTTGGAACACTATTTAGACCCGCTCGGAGGATTTCCGCCGTGTAGGCTCCTTGGAATAACGCTAAGGCGAATACGGCAGTGGAGAATCGATCGAGACCGATAATGGGGCCAAAGACAAAATACAGAAGATAGATTTGTACCAATAGTGGCGTGTTTCGTATGCCTTCCACATAGCAATGGGCGATAGCACGGCCTACTACCGAATTGGAGGTTTTTAACAGCGCGGTAATGAGGCCGAACAGTAACGTAAACAGCAACGCCAAAGCGCTCAGTTTGATGGTGACAGTCAGGCCTTCTAAAAGCTCAGCTGGCCACCATTCACCATCTTCATAGAATGCGAGATAGTCCGGCACTCGCTCCCATTGCCAGCGATAGCCCATGGCCTCGGCACCACTGTTGAGCAGCCAAGCTAACGCTATTGCAACCAGCGCGATTTGTAGGACTGCTGATAGTACGGGCTTAATAATCTTGAATATCATCAGTGATTTAAGATCTTGTCCAAAAATGCCTTAGTACGTGGATGTTGAGGGGTGTCGAAGATTTGGCTCGGTGGCGCCGACTCTAAAATTTGCCCTTCATCCATGAAAATAACATTGTGTGCTACTCGCTTGGCAAAGCCCATTTCGTGGGTGACGCATAGCATGGTCATGCCTTCTTCAGCCAGCTCAACCATCACGTTGAGCACTTCGCTGATCATCTCAGGATCGAGCGCTGACGTTGGTTCGTCGAAAAGTAGAATATCGGGTTTCATGCACAGGGAGCGTGCAATGGCAACACGCTGTTGCTGACCGCCAGAAAGTTGAGAAGGATACTTGCCGGCTTGTTCGGCGATTTTCACTCGCTCAAGCATCTCCATAGCGCGAGATTCCGCTTGCTGTTTTGAAAGTTTAAGCGTGCGTATTGGCGAAAGTGTTAGGTTTTCAAGCACAGTAAGGTGTGGAAAAAGGTTGAAGTGTTGAAATACCATGCCGACTTGACCGGGTTGAATACTCTTTGAGTTCACATCATGACCAAGTACTTGGATATCACCGGAGTTGTAGGCTTCTAACCCGTTGATACAACGGATCAGCGTAGATTTACCTGAGCCAGAAGGACCACAAATCACGACGATTTCGCCTTGTTTGACTTCTAACTGGATAGAGTTCAGAGCTTGGAAGTCTCCAAACCATTTATTGACGTCGTTAAATTGTACTGCGTTCACGTGGAACCCATTGTTTTTGTTATATAGCTCTACATTAGCAATAGCGACTGTCGATAACAAGCGTCTTTGAATAGCGACTGGATGATTGGGGGAGGGGATTTATGGATTGATTGAATCAGGAGGTTAGATTTACTCCTGGTTCAATTAAAACTAAATATTTACCCGATTGGGAACGCCATCGAGAAAGGCTTGAAAACTGGACTCTCTCACTTTCTCCAAAACGAATCTCATCTCTTCAATGAGGTTGCTCTTTGCCCAGTCAACACGAATATCGATAGGGGCTTTGTCTTGATATTCCACTCTAAGAGAGGCCGAAACTGTGCCTCGCTTGTCTCCACCTGCATTAAGAGCCGCTTCAAGCGCAGTGATCAATGCCTCAGGCAGCGTTGATTCATAATTCTCTTTATAAACTGGCACTACGTTGTTGTTGAGTACGTCGTCGCTATTCAAAGACGTATTAGTTAGAAAGCCCTTCGCAAAGTCAGAGAGAACCTGGGTGTTTTCAAGCATGTTGCCCGCAACCGCGACGGATTGAAAAGCCAAGTGCCCAACGATTGGAATATTGTCACTGCCGCTTAAAATCGCCGAGTGTCCTCTGTTATCCATAACGAGACATTGACGTTTGGCATGATCGCTATCTAAGGCCACTATGTTATCAATGATCTGTTGCGCGGTTTGCCCTTGTTTTAAGTGCTGCTGGACAAACTCTCCATACCATGGGTTGGTAAACAAGCCCTGAGTGGCGCAAGCACCAAGCGATCGCCAGCAGTGATTGACATAGCCACCAACAGCAGGCCCACCGGTTGCGGTGATGGAGGCTGATGTACCTGTTGACGGATTAAAGTGTAAGAGGGATATAGTCATAATTTATAGGTGAGGGGGCGAATTACCCCCCTTTAAATAGAGTTAGTAGCCAATGACTTGGCCAATAAATAGCGCTACCCAGCTCAGAGCATAAACCATCAACATAAATGGCAAAATTGCTTTCAACCACTGCTCGTATGAGACTCGACCTAATGCAAGCATCGCAAGGGTGCCGCCTGAAGTTGGAACAATAAGGTTAGTTAAGCCATCGCCAATTTGGAAAGCGGTGATCATCAGTTGTCGACTCATGCCTACAAGTCTGCGACCGGGACTAGAATTGGCATTGTCACCATGCTTGGCCTGAACCAGAAGGAACGAAAAGATTAATGACGCCTTGAACGATACTGGCAACAATCGCAGAGATAGCGATTGGCATATCCTGAATTAGAGAGCTCAGTGCATTAACAATAGTATCAATGATTTGTGCTTGGTCTAGGATAACTTGAATGGATGCCGCCACACCAATAACCAGTGCGCCAGCGGTAACGCCGGACGCGCCCACCATCATTTCTTTAACGATTTGGTTGGCATTCATTTTGTTGATAACGCCAATGACAATGGCCATTAGCAAGAACAAGCCCGCGATTTCGTTGATGTACCAACCGTTTGCGAACACGCCATACAACATCACACCTAAGCCAGCGACAAAAGCAGCAAGCGTCAGTTTGTTCTCGCGGTTCATCGAGTATTCACTGAGATCTTTTTGTAACCCGGTACTACCGTCTTGTTCTACAAAGTCCATTTTAGTGACTTTCTTGCAGATGAATAATGAAAGCAGTGCAAGTGAAGCAAGTACAAGAGCAGTACGTAGTCCAGCACCTGAGAACGTAGGCAGTTCAGCAATGGACTGTGCCACACCGACGGTATATGGGTTGATAGGAGACAGGGCAAAGCCAATACCAATACCACCAACGGCCATTACAGTGCCAACCAGGCTTGAGTAACCCACTGCTGCCGAGATGAGCACCGCAACCGGCACGAGAGCAATGTTGTTTTCAAAACCAACGGCCACGCCAAAAAAACCATAGATAAACGTACCTGCGGTGATGATCAGGTTGCGATTTTTCACACCCACACGGTTTACCGCTACACCAATGGCATTTTCAAGTGCGCCAGAGCGCTGAAGAATGTGGAATAATCCTCCGGCGATGAAGACGATGAATAGATAAGGTGCCGCGCTAATCAGACCTTTAGGGATGGCAACGAAAATATCAAAAACGTGCACTGATGGCGCATCAGCCAGTAGGGTAAATGACTCAGGTACAACAGTGGTTCGCCCATCTACCACTACTCGCTCGAATGCGCCAGACGGCACAACGAAAGTCAGTAGGTAGGTGGCTACTAATATACCGAAGATCAGCACCATTGGATCTGGCATCGATTTATACCAAGGGCGCTTTGATGTTGTGTCTATCTGGTTGGTCATTTCCATGTCCAATAGTCTCCATTATTTAATTCTAGAAATATTCTTTGTGGTTTTATATTGCTAGGCAGAATTCTTTTAATACTTTGATAGAAGCTTCCAGATCTTCAGGCAAAATTGCCTCATCTGGATGGTGGCTGACACCATCCGTGCATCGCATAAACAGCATTGCGATATCGGTAAGTGAGCTTACGGCTAAGCCATCATGACCAGCGCCGCTGAACAGTGTCTTAGCTTCAATCTCGCAGGCTTCGATCGCAGTAAGTAGTTTGGAAGATAAGTTCTCGGAACACTGAACAGCTTTCTGTTCATAAGTTTGCTTATGGTCGTAACTGAGGTTGAGTGCTCTGAGGGATTGGTCAACACTTTGCAAAAACTCTTTTCTTGCATGAACACGCTTGTCGTCAATAGGTGAACGAAGCTCAACCGTGATGTCCGTTCGTTGTGGAATCACATTCACGCCATTTGGGAAATTTTCTATTTTACCTATCACACCGACGAGGTCTTTGTCACTTTTACACAGCTGGTCAAACAGCGTGATGACGTGTGAAGCGCCAACCAACGCGTCTTGACGGTTATTCATAGGTACCGTACCTGCGTGGCCTGCTTTACCGTGAATAGTGATAGTGTGACGCTCAATACCTGTAATGGCGGATACAACGCCGACGGGTAAATTAGCGGACTCTAACTGAGGGCCTTGCTCGATGTGCAGCTCTACAAATCCTAAAACGTCGTTTCCTTGGTAAGCATCATTATTGATGAGCTCAGGCTGGCAACCAAAGTCTACTAAAGCTTGTTGCAGCGATACCTGATTGGCGTCTTGAGCATCAAGCATTTTGGAGTCAAAAATGCCAGATATGGCTTTAGAACCTAGAAGGGTGGATTGAAAGCGTGTCCCTTCTTCGTCGCTAAATGCAATAACGTCGATATGGTAAGGAAACTGGATGTTGTTTTGATTGAAGTAGTGAACCAGTGCTAGCGGCGCAATGACCCCAAGGATGCCATCGTACTTGCCACCGTTAGGAACGGTGTCTTGATGGGAACCGAAAATAAGCGTTTTAGCGTTTGGTTGAGTGCTTGTATAGCGTCCAATGAGGTTTGCGGCATTGTCCATTCGAACTGACATACCAGACTCAATCATATACTCGCGAAGTAGATCTAATGCGGCGCGATGCTCTTTTGACGCACATAGGCGGGTTACCCCTTGGGTATCCGGCTGATGGGTCTCTGAACATTTGGCCAGTTGTTCTAGCCATTCCCAAGCAAGTGATGAGGCTGCGGTTAGTGTCATAATTATTTCCGTTATATGATGCTGCGTTTGCTTATTTATCATGATAAATTGGCAAAATACACTATTAATCATGATAAATGCAAATCATGGTGATGCTTCTGTGAGTGAAGTGTAAACAGATTGATGAAACTTGTAGGCGTAACTACTTCACCCTAAAGGGATCTTCAGTTACCGTAGTAGATGAAACAATGTGTAAACCGAGGTGCTGCTTGACCGTTAAAAAACGACGTACAGAAAACGTTGCGTCCGCGATAAAAAAATGGATTGTGGAACAGAAACTTCAACCTGGTGACCGCTTACCTCGCGAAATTGAAGTGATGGAGATGTTTGATGCATCTAAAAGTACAGTCCGCGAAGCAATGCGACTTCTGGATGCGCAAGGGCTAGTGCAGACAAAAACAGGACCCAAAGGTGGGATTTTTGTCTCAGAAGTGTCGGAAGCTAAAGCCCATATGTTGCTGAGCAATTATCTGTTCTTTAAAGACTTTTCGATTGATGATTTGTATCAGATACGATTGGCACTTGAACCAAGGTTGGCGGCGTCTTTAGCTGGAAAATTGACGGCGACTCAGCTCCAAACTTTAGCAACCCAGATTACAAAATACGCAGAGCCACCCAAAGATATCTTCGAAGAGCGCGAGCACCATTTAGCTTCGATAGAATTCCATCGCATTCTTGCTGACTGTTCGTCTAACGAACTGTTGAAACTTGTGGTTCGTTTTACTGCACAAATACTTTCTGATATGACCATTTATCGAAAACTCTATGAACCGGAAAACTACGATTTATGGAAGACGGGGTTAGCGAGTCAAATGGCGTTGATCGAGGCTTTGCAAGCTGGAGATTCTGAAATGGCGTATCAAGTTATGCAGAAACACATGAAGACGGCACTTAAGTTGATGAAAGTACAAGAAGTTGAAATGGAAAATCGATTTTTAGATGATTGATATGTCTTTATGACTCAATAGTGACTTTTTAACCTCAGTTTTCAATGTGTCTTATAGACTCTTTTTGTTGTTGGTTTTTAGTTAAAACCCTTGTAAATCATATTATTAAAATCTGGCACGTAAAGTGCTAACAAGGACTTCAGGAAATAATCAGCTTTGGCTACGTACCAAAGCGCGACGTAATATACTGGAGTCCTTATTATGTTCTGTATTCAATGCGAACAAACCATTCAAACCCCTGCTGCTAAGGGATGTTCATACGCACAAGGCATGTGTGGCAAAACATCTGAAGTGTCTGACCTACAAGACGTATTAGTTTATACCCTACAGGGTGTTTCTTTCTGGGCCGATCAAGGTCGTAAATTTGGTATTGTTGACCAAGAAATCGATCAATGGGCGCCTCGAGCCTTCTTCTCTACACTGACGAATGTTAACTTCGATCCAGAGCGAATTATTGAGCTCTCTACTCAAGCTGCTGATTATAAAGAGCGACTTCAACAAAAAGTGCAAGCGGCATCACTTGTTAACGGTATTGCCATTGATGAGCTGTCCCCAGCTGCGAAATTTGAACTACCAACAACAAAAGAGGCGCTGCTGGCGTTTGCTCCTACTGCTGCAGTAAACCGTGGTCACGATAGCCTTCACGAAGATGTGATTGGTCTGCGTCTACTGTGTCTCTATGGTCTGAAAGGTGCAGCAGCGTATCTAGAGCATGCTCGCGTACTATCGCAAACGGATGAAGCCGTATACGGTGAATACCACCAGATCATGGCTTGGTTAGGCACGGATCCTGTCGACCTTGAGCCACTACTGAATACGTCAATGCAGATTGGTCTTATGAACTATAAGATCATGGAAATGTTGGATAAAGGTGAAACGGATACTTTTGGTCATCCAGAGCCAACACAAGTGAATGTGAAGACGGTGAAAGGCAAATGTATTCTTGTTTCTGGTCACGACCTTCATGATCTTGAAAAAATCCTTCAACAAACAGAAGGCTTAGGCATCAACGTTTACACCAATGGTGAGATGTTGCCTGCTCACGCTTACCCTGAGCTTAAAAAATACCCGCATCTTGCTGGTAACTACGGCAGTGCATGGCAGAACCAGCAAAAAGAATTTGCTAACTTCCCGGGCGCTATCGTTATGACTTCAAACTGTTTGCTAAACCCGAATGTTGGTCAATACGCTGATCGTCTATTCACACGAAGCATTGTTGGCTGGCCTGGCGTTGCGCATATCGAAGGTGATGATTTTAAACAAGTGATCGAATGTGCATTAGCTCAAGATGGCTTCCAGCACGATGAAATTGAACAGATGATTACCGTTGGCTTTGGACGTAACGCACTAATGCAAGCGGCACCTGCTGTCGTGGAACAAGTGAAAGCAGGTGCAATCAAGCACTTCTTCCTAGTGGGCGGCTGTGACGGTGATAAGTCTGAGCGTAGTTACTACACAGACTTCACAGCGCAAGCACCAGAAGACAGCGTTATCTTGACCTTGGCGTGTGGTAAGTTCCGCTTCAACAAGAATCAATTTGGTGACATTAACGGCATTCCTCGTCTATTGGATGTTGGTCAATGTAATGATGCTTATTCTGCAATCCAACTGGCACTTGCACTCGCAGATGAGTTTGATTGTGGTATCAATGAGCTACCTTTGACTCTGGTACTTTCTTGGTTTGAACAAAAAGCCATTGTGATTCTGCTGACCCTATTTGCACTTGGCGTAAAAGGTATCTACACAGGGCCAACGGCTCCGGCGTTCCTAACCGATAACCTGCTTAGCATTCTGCAACAGAAGTTCGATATGCGTGGTATCACCACGGTTGAAAACGATCTTAAAACCATTCTGGCGGCATAATCAGCAGTGATTGAAATGGCGCTTCGGGCGCCATTTCATGTTTAGGAGAAGCAGAAAATGGCCTGGTCCCATTCAGAAACAATTCAATTAACCTGTACCAAAAAATGGTTCGAGACGCCGGATTCGGTATCGTTTGAGCTGTCGAGTGATTCACCGAGTGATTCGTTTCAATTTAAAGCGGGACAGTTCTCATCGCTTGGTTTTGATATCGAGGGTAAAACTGAGTTTCGTGCCTACTCGATTAGCTCTATCCCGGGTGACAATCGATTGAAGTTTACCGTTAAGCGAGTCCCGGATGGTCTGGTCTCAAATCACATTGTCGATACGTTGTCGGTTGGCCAAAAAGTGCAAGCTCAAGCGCCTGTGGGTCAGTTCAATAATGTCGATTGTGCGCCAAAGCAAAAGGTGCTGATGATCAGCGCTGGTTGCGGTGTGACCCCCGTTATGTCAATGGTTGACCAATGGTTGGATGAAGGTGCGAATATCGATATTGAGTGTTTGCATCTGGCAAAAAGCAAACTCGATGCCATTTACTTTGATAGGTTGATGCAGCTCAATCAAACGGTCGATAGCTTTCAACTCAACATGTTGTTAGAAGACAATACGGGTACAGACTTTCCTCAAGGTTTAATCAGTCTTGAGTGGCTAAAAGCGTTAGTTTCAGACTTCCAGCAGCGCACGATATATTTATGCGGACCAACCGGTTTTATGGAAGTCGTTAAGTCGGCACTGGAAGAAGCGCAGTTTGACATGTCTCAGTTCCACCAAGAGAGCTTTACCCCAGCTCAAGTCGCTGCAGAAGCTGGTGACAGCCAAGTAAAAATCGCCGTACCAGACTTTGGTGTTGAAATCGAAGCAGACGAAGGTAGCCTGCTCATTGATGCCTTAGAAAAAGGTGGTGTGCCAGTCATTGCAGCTTGTCGAAGTGGTATCTGTGGGTCTTGTAAATGCAAGGTGAAAGTTGGCCAAGTGGAGTCGTCGAGCTATGAAACTTTGTCTGACGAAGAGAAAGAAAGCGGATATGTTCTCGCTTGTTCTAGCACCATCAAGTCTGATGTAGAAGTGAGCTTAAGCTGACTCCAACGGATGGATTGCTTATCTTTCTATAGAGTCACAACTCGGCAACGCAAACGGAACAATCAAAAAGGCGCAATGTGCGCCTTTTTATGTTTTTTTATTCGCTTTCGCTTCGCCAGCCTTTATCGAAAGTTAAATAGCTCGGCATGGAAATCGGTTGTTTTCATGTTGAGCGCCTTCAACTGACCTAGTAGAGCATTTTTGAATCCGACAGGGCCACAAAACCAGATACTGTGTTCTGACAGATCTGGGTGTTGCTGCAAGATCAGCTCGATCGATAAGAACGGTTTAAGCCTATTATCGATAAGGTGAAACTCTATATTAGCGCTCTGTGCCGCAAGCTTCATTTCCTGTATCAGTAATGGTGACGGTGCTTGAGTGCAGTAATAAAACACCACTTTTTGATCCCTAGGTTGGTTTGCTAACTGCTCGAGTCTGGCCTTAAACGCTGCGCAACCAATACCTCCGGCAATCCACACTTGTTTCTTGTTGTCCTCGAAATCGAACTGGCCATAAGGTCCTTCTACTTCAACAGTTTGACCTGCTGTCACCCGGTTATGGATATCGGCGGTAAAATCCCCGAGCGCTTTGATGAGAAAGCCTACCTGATGGCTATGGTTGTCGTATGAGGCAATAGTGAACGGATGAGGTTCTTCATCGCCTAGTTTAAGAAAAGCAAACTGTCCCGCTTTGTGCCCGCGCCAATGTGGGAGCTCAGCTACAATTTTGGTTGTCTGGTTTTCTTTGTTGTACTCAACGCTAGTCACTATGCCTGTGTGCTTGCGGCGATGACCTATCTTGCCGACCAGACTCCAAACGGCCGCAATAATACCAGCGACAACAAGGATCACCGTGACGGGTGTGATTAAGTTGTCCCAGTAAGCGTGTTTGAGCAGCACCAAAGAGTGGTAGCCAATCGCAACAAAAGCGAATGCCATCAGCTTGTGTGTCCACTTAAATAGCTTGTACTTAATTGGGACAAAAAGCGCTAGCAGTGTTAGGCCGATAAATAGATAAAGCGTCCACTCTCCTAAGCTTTCTGCACCGCTTCGAAGCGGCTGAATGATTGCATAAAGCGAATCTGGATCGATCGGCATGCCTGCACCACGTTGTGGGCGTTCCATAAAGCCTGCACTTACCAGCTGTTTTGGGATGATGGCAAGTAACCAGTGAATGGCACCAATGGCGACGCCATAAATGGCCGTCCATTTATGCAAACGATAAGATTTATCCAGGCCGCGAGTGAGCCGCTCAAACAGTGGTAACCTCATCGCAAGAAGCATGGTTATCGTTAATAGCAATACAGATACAATGCCGGTCAGTTGCAGTAGAGCGCTGCGCCATGGCATAAAAGTCTCATAAGTAAACAATGAGGGTTCGGCTTGAAGCCATATCAAGGTGACAGCCAGTACGAGGGTGAGCACCATAAAATAGAGTTTTTTCATCATAACGCTCCTATTGAGCTTTAACTCTACTCCTTGCAATGTAACCTTACGTCAGCGTGAGTAAATCAATGTAAATTCATGAGCTAGTTTGGGTTTTCACCAAGCTTATACGCCATATCGTACTCAGTCGGGTAGGATAGAGTGATATTAATGGATGTGCATAATAATGAAAAAACTGATTTCAATTCAAAGCGCCATGATTGTTGGCTGCTTATCGCTTACTTTGATCCCGTTATTCTACAAAGTCGATGTGCCAGGAATGAAGATCCCAGACTGCACAATGGAAGAGGTGATCGAAACCCCCATTTTCTTCTTCGTTTCCAAAACGGTCGTGGATAAATATGGCCTTGAAGATGTCAACGCTGAGTTAGATAAGTCGGTTCGTAAAAGCAATGTGATAATGAAAAACTCGTGCATTCCCATGAAGCGAACATTGGCGGCTGTGGAAACGGTCGATTTTAACTCGGCCTCGTTGTTTGATATCGACCAAATTAGACGTCAACTGGCGAAGCGTGTTGGTGAAGAAAAGGTACACAACATTGAACGGCTTCCTAATCAGTTTTATGGCGTGATCCTCGCTGATGAGGATGGCTATTTTGAGTATGACACTATTGGAACTACCAACCCGGATGAAAATAGTCAGTTCTTTATGCTGTCTGAGCATGCTGATGAGTACACGTTAGAGCATGAACTGGGCCATCTTTCTTGGGCTTGGCATGACGATCGCTCATGGTTCAAAGTTCTTGATGAAAGGTTAGAGCAGCATACTTCGGAGATGAACAAAGACAGGCTCAAACCTTACGCTAGAGGGTATCAATGCGGCGGTGCGGGCACCATTATGAGCTACGAGCCAGAACTGCTGTCGATTTATTCAAGCCCTGATATAACTAATAATGGCAGAGCGTGCGGCGATGAGCAGTATGCAGATAACGCGAGGCAGCTGCGAGAATTTGCACGCGATCTTAAACGGAAAATGCAGCGACAGAAGGCCGCTAATCTTTGATATTCGTTACATTCAAAAAAGTGGTGAGTGACGCCAGGCCAACTCACCACTTCCTCAATCCTCTTTTTTTAGCTGGTAGACGCGTTACACCAACTGGCTGAGCGATTCTAATGCCGAGGCTCTATTTTCAGCCGCGGGCTCATCACCCATGTTCAGTGCTTCGGCGTAAACAAACTCTACGTCTGTCATGCCTAGGAAGCCAAGAATTGTCGCCAAGTAGTCATGCATGCTATCTCTTGGCGTATCTTTGTGAATGCCACCGCGAGTTGTCAACACCACCACTTTTTTATTGTCGATCAGACAACAGGGCCAGTCTCTGTGTATTTGAAGGTGACGCCTGCACGCGCAATAAGGTCGAAGTAATTCTTAAGCTGCGTTGGGATCATGAAGTTATACATTGGCGCAGCAATCACTACGGTATCTGCCTGCTTAAGCTCAGCAATCAATGAATCAGACAGTTCAACGATCTGTTTTAGCTCGTCTGATAGATCGTCACCGTTGCTACGAAGGGCTGTCGCTATTGCCATGTCCAAAACCGGCACTGGCTCAGCAGCAAGGTCGCGTGTTGTTACGTTTGCCTTACCTTCGATTGCTTGCGCAATGATTTGATTGGACTGTGAATAGTCACCAAGAATGCTGGATTTTAAAACAAGTGTATTCGACATGGGGTTATCCTCTTTATCAGAAGCAACGTCTGCTTCTCAATCTATGGGGTCAGTTTAGACACTGCGGTGATGACGTATAAGGCGGTTTGGTTGAGCATCTAGTTCGAAAAATTTGAACATGAAATAACCATAAAAAAAGTGGCACTATTCATGCTCGGTTACACATAGCACTTGTAACTTAATTCAATTTATTGGAGGTTCCTATGACCAAATGGTTTCCACTTATTACCGCGATTTCTTTGAGCTTGGCTTTAGTTCTAGGAGTGATGGTCTACTTTATTGGTATGCAAGCTATTGTAATTACAGCATCTGACTGGAAAAACTCATGGTTAGTGATCATGATGCACGTGCTGTGGTTTTTCTCCTGTTTGTTTGTTGCGATATACAGCATTGAGTCATTCCTTATTAAGGTGAAGGTGCACTTCACTCGTGCAGTGTGACTGATTCTAGGGCAATGATGCTGCGTGGTTCGTCGTTAGTGTCAATTTGACGGAAAAGATTACGACTCCTCGTTCGATTGGGCGAGACGCATTTTAATGTAATCTAGAAATAGCTTGGTACGCGTGTGGTCGTAGTCGAGTTTTGGGTAGTAGGCGTAGACAGTCGAGTCCATCGCTTGGATCTCTGGCAGTACGCGAATCAAGGCACCAGTTTTGACATCTTCTTTGATCATAATGTCATTGCTAATCAGCACGCCCATGCCGCTTTTGGCCGCGTAGAAAAGCGCTTCTGGGTTGGTGGTCGCAAAGTTTCCAGAAAGCATGATGCGCTGATTTTTGGAAATTTTGTATTCTCGTTGTGGGCGCTCTCCCCAAATCAAAATATTGTGCTGCTTGAGTGATTCAACCGTTTGTGGCTCACCAAACTTAGCAATGTAAGAAGGGGCGGCATAAAAGCCAATTCTTTGCTCAAACAGAGGGGTTTGTTTAATGCTCAGAGTATTCAGCGTGTCGAGCTCACGGCTGATGAAGACATCCAGGTTGCTGTCGGGCATCGCACCAGGAACTGTAGTGGTGAGCTGGATCCGAATGTCTGGATATTGGATGAGGAAATCATTCAGATACTGAACTAGGAATTTAGACCCAACGGCAATGGTGGCGCCGATTTTTAGTAGTCCCGCAGGGGTCTCATTAACAGAGCGAGTTTCGTCGATTATGGACTGAAACCGGTCAAGCGAGTCCTTGGCGCGCTGATAGAAAAGAGCACCCGCTTCGGTTTGTGTCACTGAGCGAGTGGTGCGCTTGAGTAGCTGCACGCCAATGCGTTCTTCAAGCCAATGGACGCGTTTGCTGATAGCTGAGCTGGTGGTATTGAGACGGCGAGCCGCGCCGTTGAAGCTTCCTTCTTCGACCACTCGAATGTAAGTATTGATACACGATATCCAATCCATATTCAGCCTCTTATTGTTTCCTAACAGGACGTATTCTGTTTCCTTTATGGTGTATTATCAATGATTCATACGCAATATAGAATGTGTGTATGAATAAAACAAAGCCAAAATCATTCAACAAAACGCCAATGTTGCTCGCGATGATGATCATCGCAACGGGTCAAGTTGGCGTAAGTATTTACCTGCCTTCACTGCCTCTAATTAGTGAGTCACTTGCGGTTGGTCATGCCGACGTTCAAATGCTCGTGACCTTGTTTTTGGTCGGATTTGGCCTGTCACAACTCTTCTATGGGCCTTTGTCAGATGCTATCGGTCGACGCCCAGTCTTCATTTTGGGGCAAGGTGTTTACTTGCTGGGTACCTTGCTGTGTATCGTATTTAGTGATCACTTTGCTGTGCTTGAATTTGGCAGGCTATTGCAAGGCTTAGGTGCAGGAAGTGCTTCGGTGCTTGGGCGGAGTGTGTTGCGTGATAGTTATGACGGCAAGCAGCTCACCAAAGCTTTGTCTTACATCTCGGTAACGGCGTCAGTGATGCCGATTATTGCCCCAGTGTTTGGCGGTTGGATTGCATTTCATTTGGACTGGGAAGCGGTATTTGTCTTTGTGTTGGTGTACTTGGTGGCAATCTTTACTTTGGGCTGGTTTATCCTGCCAGAAACCTTGCCTTATGCGCCTCGTGCCTTTAAACCAAAAGAGGTCATGCAGACGTACGCCAAATTGATTGTAAACCCTCAAGTCATTGGAAGTGCGAGCTATAACTGGATCAGCTACCTTACTGCCGTGGTATCGCTTAGCCTGTTTCCGTTTTTAATGCAGCACGAACTGGGGCTGACTGCAGCAGAATATGGATCGATTATGATCATCCCATCAGCCGGCTTGATGATGGGAAGTGTCTCGCTCAATATATTGAACCGTTATTTTTCAAACAGCTGGATCTTATTTTTAGCGATTGTATTGTCAGCAATGGCGGGACTTTGGCTGCTAATGGTAGAGATGACAGTGTTCAATCTACTGCTCTCATTCACTGTGCTGACGATTGCCCAAGGGTTGTCGTTTCCAATCTCTATTGCTCTATTACTTGGGCCTCATAAGACTCAAGCTGGTTCGGTTTCGGCGCTTTCGGGATCGATACAAATGGTGATTGCGGGCGTGTTTGGTGGATTTTTAGTGGAGTATTGGGTTACCAATCAAGTGGCATTGGGACGCTTCTATGTTATGTCTGCGTTGTTGATGGCAGTCGTATTACTGATGAGTCAAGTTCGACGTTTTGGACGCAGCGTTGCACCTATAGACAACTAGCTTTTCCGCTGAGCTTTATGCTACAGCGCTTCTATACCAAAGAGTTTCTATACAAAAGAGCTGCTATGTCACGAAGCTTTGTTGGTCTTTGCTCAAGTTAGTTATTGAACCATTAAAGCGTTAGCGGCCCTAAGTTGTTCATTTGTGTCACTACCCAGTGTGTTCGTCTGTTCACGTAATCAGACATAGGGGTAGGGCGAATTCGATACGGGTTTGGCAGTACAACAGCAAGCTGTGCTGCCTGAATCGTGGTCAATTGAGACGATGGTACTTTGAAAAACTCCTGACTAGCGGCCTCAACTCCATAGATCCCAGGGCCGAACTCAATGACATTAAGGTAGACCTCCATAATACGCTGCTTGCCCCAAATCACTTCTAGCAGCAGCGCGATATACAGTTCATAGGCCTTTCGGACATACGTTTGACTCGGAAACAAGAATACGTTCTTAGCCGTTTGTTGAGTAATGGTACTTGCCCCACGACTCGGACCATCAGCACTGCTGCTAGATATGACATTCCACAGTGCAACAACATCGATACCGTTGTGATCGGGAAATCGTTGGTCTTCGGATGCTATCACCGCTTTAGGCATATTCGGTGAGATATTTTCTAGTGGCACCCATGTTTGATGGACTTGCGCGGGATAGCCTTCCGGGGGCGACAAAGTTCGGGCAATCTTCCATCCCCAAATAGGCGGGTTGATGAACTTAAAGAAGATCACCAATAGCAGCGGTACGCCAAGCAGAATGCAGGTGATATTGATGAATAGCTTCTTTATCATAGTTTTCATTATGTTATGAGTTTTTCAGGCTATTGACTAGTGTAGAGCTGATTCTTGTTGGGTGCAAAAGGGTGATGTCAATTTGTGGTGCTGAGTTGAACTAACCGTAAGGTATATCGTCTAAAAATTCAGTTTCGTTTTGAAGCAATACCGACCTTAAACAAGGAAAACATATGTTAGTAAAGGCCACGCCCTATTTTCTTGCTGCCTGTTTGGCACTTTCCCCTAGCGCATTTGCAGCCGAAGAAACGAACTCAGACGCAAAAGCACAAGAGACAAGTAAAGAAGTCAGCTCTGAGAGTCGTGAATCAAGTAGTAAATATGAGGCGACACTCAACAAGTTTAAACAAGCCCCTGCAACCTTACCTTTTTTTGAGAACGCATACGGCTACGCTGTATTCCCGACTGTCGGTAAGGGTGGTTTTGGTATTGGCGCTTCTTATGGTGAAGGACAGGTGTACAAACAAGGTGTGCATGTGGGCGATTCAACATTGGCGCAGCTAAGTATTGGATTGCAACTGGGGGCCCAGGCTTACAGCGAAATTATTTTCTTTGAGAGCAAGGCGGATTATTACGCATTTACCAGCGGCAGCTTTGAATTTGGTGCGCAAGCTTCTGCTGTAGCTCTGACACTAGGCGCGAGTGCACAAGCGGGTTCTACTGGTGCCGGGGCACAGGCGGGCGATAAGCAAACCGAGGCGACTTACATCAATGGAATGGCAGTGTTTACTATGACCAAGGGCGGTCTAATGTATGAGGCATCAATAGGCGGTCAGGGCTTCTCGTTTGCCCCAAACAACAATTACGATGCTAATTAGTTAAACCTTACTTACTGATGCCGCACTCTTGTGATGGGAGTGCGGCATTGGTATTAGAATGGAAAGGGGTTAGTGAGCGGTAAGCTGCTCAGCACCGCGCAACATTGCTTCAATAAGCTCGCCCGCGTTAAATTTCACTAATGCTTCATGAGCACCTACCTGATGCGCACGTTCGGTACACATTTCGCTAGATAACGACGTATGCAATATGCGGTACGCATGTCCCAAGCTTGGGTCATTTTGTACTTCAAATGCCAACTCGTAGCCATCTAATCCGGGCATTTCAATATCGCTCACAAGAATGTCGATGGCGTCGTTTTGCTCGGCTTTATTGCGCATAAAAGTAAGTGCGCTGTTGCCATCTTTGCAAATATCGAACGGAATATTAATTTGGTTAAGTGCATCGCCAAGCTGCTTGCGGGCAATAGAAGAGTCATCCACCAACAAGATATTGAGCGCTTTAATTCGCTCCCTCTGCACATCGGTGAGCATAGGAATTTTGGTATCAGCGTATTGCGGATAAATTTTAGATAGCAACAACTCGACATCCAGCAATTGGACGATTTGGTCATTAAAACGTGTTACGCCAGTGACAAACACATTTTTGCCGCTGCTCTCTGGTGCAGGCTCAATCGATTTCCAGTCACACTCAATGATTTTGTCGATCTCTCGCACCATAAAAGCCACGACCGTGCGAAGACAGTCTGTAACGACTAGGTAGGTGCTGTTGTACTCTTCTGGCGCAATAGGACGAAAGCCTATAGCCGCAGCCATATCAATAACGGGCACAGTTAGGCCGCGAATACTCACCGTACCTACCACGTGTTGGTGTGAGTATGGGATCTGTGTCGTCGGCA
Organism: Vibrio maritimus; assembly: GCA_003263775.1. Classification (GTDB taxonomy): domain Bacteria; phylum Pseudomonadota; class Gammaproteobacteria; order Enterobacterales; family Vibrionaceae; genus Vibrio; species Vibrio maritimus. Next base: position 101,557 of record JYJJ01000084.1, on the reverse strand, counting down.
TGAAAGGGACGATCTCACGTACCTTGAGTGTGCCGATGGCAAAACGCTGTTTTTGCATGTTGAGGGTAAACAACAACATGCCCTGTGATTGGTTTGCCTTACTGATGGTTGCTTTCATTATATTGCTTTCTCTATTCGCCAATAGATTGATTTTATAAACTTTCCTAGCAAATGTTAATGCGGCAGTTGCTCGAAAAACTTTAGTTGCGCGAAAAGTAAACGTGATTTGCATCTCATTTTGAATTACACTCAGCGCCACTTATCATCCCATAGTCGAATAAAGATCGAGGCAACCCATGGCGAGAACTGCGGCAGCACTTCACATTTTGGTTAAACACAAAGAGCAAGCTGAAGATATTATCAAACAGCTGAAGAAAGGTGCTAAGTTCCAAACACTTGCGAAAAAGTACTCCACCTGCCCATCAGGCAAAAAAGGCGGCGATTTAGGCGAGTTCCGTAAAGGCCAAATGGTACCTCAATTTGATAAAGTCTGCTTCTCAGGCGAAACACTAGTACCACATTTGGTGAAGACTAAGTTTGGCTGGCATGTGGTGAAGGTTCTGTATAGAACTTGAGTTTTTCACGTACTCTCGCTAAACAGAGACGTTCAAACACAAAATAGCCCGCGCATTAAGCGCGGGCTATTTATTTTAATATTACAGTGCGTTGCAAGCAATGTTTGCCTTGAAGCTACTTCACTTTCCGGCCACTCACCCAAACGGACGAAATCGCAGGCTCGGTGGTATGTACGATGATTTTCTCTAAGATGTCTTGCTCGCTATCGAGATCATCATAAACGCGAACTTGGCTACCTTGGGTGTTGCTATCAACCACAAGTGCGTCGAAGCAGTACCCAGGCTTGAATACGCCAACTGGTAAATCAAGCGTCAGGCCACCACCATGAGTCGCAAGCCAGAATGCTTCCACAAATGACACGCGCGTGTTCGCTTCGCCGCGCTGTTCCATGATATGGGTATTCGTGCCTGCTTCGCGCACGCGAGAATGACTCACTGCATCTAACGCTGCGTGGAAGATAGAAGGTAGTGGTCCGCCAGACAAATCAGAGCCTAGACCGACATGAAGGTTTTTATCGATTGCTTCTCTTAGTGGAAATGCTGCGTCGGCAAAGTACATGTTGGAGAGAGGGCAGTGCGCAATACCAGCGCCAACTGTTTTGATGGTTTCTTTATCACTTTCACTGAGAAAGATTGAATGGGCGAGCACCGTTTTACGCGTCAGCAGTCCTGTTTCGTTGTACAACTCCACATCCGTTTTTTGATAGGTCTGCTCTGTGAAATCTCGAGCCCAATCGCTTTCTGAGGCATGAGTTTGCACGTGGCACTGATATTGGGAAACCAGTTTGCCCAAACCCTCTAGTAGTGCTTTGGTTGACGTTGGTACAAAGCGGGGAGTGACAACTGGATAAACCAGACCTCGCTGTGCATCTATTTCGTTCACATTTTGGATGAAAGCTTCTGCGTCAGAGAGCGCCTGCTGCGTTGATGATTCAACGTAGTAATCCGGACACATCGACTTTTCATCCATAGAGATTTTGCCGACCAGCGCGCGTTGTCCTTTCTCTTTACACACGCTCGCTAGGTATTCTGATGGCGCACTATCAATTGTGGCAAAGTACATGGCGGTAGTGGTGCCATGCGCAAGCAGTGTGTCTACTAACTCAGGGTAAATTCGAGCGGCAAATGTGAGGTCGCTGTAGCGTCTCTCTAGAGGAAAAGTGTACTGGTTTAGCCAATCATGCAGCGGAAGATCCAGCCCTTTGCCTGCTTGAGGCCACTGCGGTGCATGAGTATGAAGATCAACAAGGCCCGGTAGCAAATATTGATGGTCGGCAAGGCGCGTTAGACTACGAGTATTTTCGTGCTGTTCGACTAGCGTTGCGTAGTTTGGGTGAGTAGGTGACAGTACTTGGGTAATCATTCCCAATTCATCCACTTCAATACACGCCTGCTCGATATAGTCGAATGACCCTTTCTCTGGGGCATGATATAGATTGGCAACAAAGGCTTGATTTGACATCTCAGTTCCTAAAAACATATGGCTAAAGTTCGACTATCTAATGAGTGACTTTTTAGAAGCAAGCTATTAAAAAGCCCAGCCGAATGCTGGGCTTGGTTATGATTAAAGAGTTAACGCAGTTTTTAGCGCCACGTTAATCATTTCGTGCAGTTCTGTGCGACGTTCATCAGCGGTGAGGTGCTCACCTTTGGTGATGTGGTCGGTCACAGTGCACATTGCAATCGCTTTACAGCCATTTTCAGCAGCACATGAGTAAAGCGCGTTCACTTCCATTTCTACCCCCAGTACACCGTACTTAGCCATAAGCTCGTACATATCAAAATCTGGACGATAGAACAGATCAGAAGAGAACACCTGACCCACGCGGTAGCTCATGTCGGTTTCGCTCAGCACGGATACACAGTTTTGCAGCATGTTGAAGTCAGCTAGCGCGGCGTAGTCGTGATCACGGAAACGAATGCGGTTGATTTTAGAGTCTGTCGATGCACCCATTGCGACGATAACGTCTTTCAGTTTTACATCGTCGTGAATGGCACCACAGCTGCCGATTCGAATGAAGTTCTTAACGCCGAATTCAGTCATTAACTCATGAAAGTAGATCGTCGCAGAAGGGCCACCCATACCGTGAGCCATAACAGAGATCTCTTTACCTTGGTATGTGCCGGTGTAGCCATATACGTTGCGAACATCGCTCACCAAACGCGGGTTTTCTAGGTAAGTTTCAGCAATCAACTTAGCGCGAAGTGGGTCACCTGGCATTAGAATCGTTTCTGCAAAGTCACCTTTGTTCGCATTAATATGTGGAGTAGGCATGGAGTTTTCCTTAAGACAGAGTGATAAGCAGGCCAGCGATAGTGCCTGACATTAAGTTCGCTAGAATGGCACCAAATAGTACACGTGGGCCAATTTCAACAAGTAGGGGACGACGCTCTGGGTTCATAGCGCCGATACCACCAATCACCATGGCGAGCGAGCCAATGTTGGCAAATCCGCACAGGCTAAAGGCAATGATAGCTTGAGTTTTTGCTGACAAGGTTTCGCTAACCTCAACAAAGCTCATGTAAGCAACGAATTCGTTTACGGCAATCTTTTTACCAATAAGAGCACCTGCGGTAACCGCTTCGCTCCATGGCACACCCATTAGGAATGTCAGCGGCGACAGGATATAGCCGATAATCAGTTCAAGCTAGCGTTCTCGAAGCCTGCAAGGCCACCAAGGCCGGAGATAATGCCGTTAAGTAGTGCCACTAACGCAACAAAAGAGATGACGAGTGCGGTTACTGTTGCTGCTTGGTGCATACCAACTAGAGAGCCCTCTGTAATCGCATCGAGTAGCGATTTTGGAGCGTCTTTGTCATCAACTTTGATGGCTTTGTCAGTCGTCACTTCCTCGGTTTGTGGACATAGCAGCTTCGCAAACAGCAGGCCAGCGGGCGCTGTCATAAAACATGCGGTAATAATGTACTTTGGATCCACACCTAAGCTGATATAGCCAATCATAGTACCACCAGCGACACTCGCGAGACCGCCAGTCATCACTGCGAACAGCTCCGAACGAGTCATATTTTTAACTAGCGGGCGAATCATTGATGGCGCTTCAATAGGGCCAACAAAAATGTTTGCGGTTGCGCTAAGTGATTCTGCTTTAGAGGTGCCAAGTAGCTTGGTTAGCACGCCACCAATGACGTTGATCAGCGTTTGCATGATGTTGAGGTAGTACAGTGCAGAAATAAGTGCCGAAATAAAGATGATGACGCAAAGTACGTTGATAACGAAAATGAAGCCCATTTCGAACTTACCTAAGCCACCAAAAGCGAATGCTAGACCTTCATTAGCGTAGGAAATAACGTGATTGACGCCATTCGACATGCCCTGCAAAATTTGCTCACCCAGAGGGACAAACATAACGAAGGCACCAAAGCCAATTTGTGCAGTGAGGGCAAGTAGGACAGTACGTTTATTGATGGCTTGACGGTTTTCAGAGAAAAGAAAACCAACCGATAGCAGTGCGATGATTCCGACAATGCTCATAAGTAGTGACATGATACAGCTCTTTCATGTGTTACCTAGCAATGTCCGTATTAAATAGGTAGTAATAAATCTAAGTGATCGCACTTGTCTCAGATATTAAGTGCGTGTGTATAAATAACACTCACTGATCAGACTTATTTGGCATAAGAGCAGATGTGGATTCGAGTCATTTTATAGCGGAGCATTATTGGTGCTCTGTAGAAACGCTTCACCATATTTGAAGCTTATACAAAATGCCTGACAGTAAGTCCCAATTTGGGGTGAGCGGATTCTATAGAAAGGTTTTTGCGATTGCAACCGTTTGCTTTTTACTATTTCAACGGTTTGAGAAATTTCTGCGTTCAACTCTGGCATTCTTGAATCGTAAACTTTATGATGCGCGACCAAGATACGGGATCGTGCGCGCTGATGTCAGTTATGCAGATTGGCTGCGGATAAGTTAGACTCTGAATATCCAGCGTTTGTCCCCATCACTCACCATAAAAAGGTCCATGCCATGAGCTCGAAACAAGAACTCCAGAAACTGAATAACCGCCTAGATAAGTGCAAGCACAAGCTAAATGGAGCTAAAGCTCGTGGTGACAATGAAATGATTTCGCGTTTTACCGATGAAATTGACAAGATGACCAAGAAACTGGCTCAACTAAAGCACAAGCAAAGCTACGACATGAACAAAGAGCGTAAGAGTTTGCTGGACATGCCTTTCTCTCGTGAAATCACCAAAGCAGAGCAGGCGGATATGGGTAAGCTGAAAAAGTCTGTGAAAGGCTTAGTTGTTGTTCACCCAATGACGAAAATTGGTAAAGAGCTGAAGCTAAAGGTAATGACAGGTTACGCACCAAAACCTTTCTAACGCAGTTTTAGCCAAGAAGGCGTACGTGAACAACGTGCGCCTTTTTTGTTTGTGTTTCATATAGATGGGATATTCTGTCTTCCTCACACGCTGTGATGTTGCTCACGGCTTCACGATAAAGCAAACTCGGTTAACTGCTGGGGTTGTTGCAAAATGTTTCTCATTTAGTTCTTTAAATTCAATGGATTATCGATTTTTTTGAATGGTTGTAGCGATTTTCTAAAGGTTAATTTTCTTCTACGCCTACCGCCTAAACCAACATAAACCAAGTTGAGGATGAGCCGCGGTTTTCCTCAATCACTATAATTTTATCAATTGAAGTAATTCTACGTAATAAAGGCGATCCTCATGTCTATCAAAACCACCAGTCAAAGTAACGTGATCCTACATGCGTTCGATTGGCCCTACGCTTTAGTGACTGAGCGCGCTCAGGAAATCAAAGCCTCTGGGTACAAGACAGTGCTTGTTTCCCCACCGATGAAGTCCTACCGTGGCGAGAAGGAAGTGTTGTGGTGGCAGTTGTACCAACCTCAAGATTATCGCGTTATAGATAACAAACTCGGTAATACTGAAGATTTCAAAGCAATGATGGCTGTATTGAATGAACTCGATATTTGGGTATACATAGATGTGGTTTTCAACCATATGGCGAATGAATCGAGCTTGCGTCTTGATCTTCAATACCCGAGCAAATCAGACATAACGAGCTATCAAAACCACCCTAGCTACTTTGAGCAGCAAAAGCTGTTTGGTGACTTGAGTAAACCGCTTTTCACAGAAGAGGATTTTGTTGAAGCGTTTGGTATCGAGAATTGGAAGGATCGCTGGGAAGTGCAAAATGGCCGCCTGACCGGCGGACCAGAAGATCCAGGGCTACCAACACTACGCACAAGCAAACATGTGATTGCTCAGCAGCAAGCGTATTTATTGGCGATGAAAGATCTTGGTGTGCGTGGCTATCGCATTGATGCGGCCAAGCACCTTACTCTTGAACACATTAAGAAGGTATTCACTGATGAGATCACTGAAGGTATGCATGTGTTCGGAGAAATCATTACTGATGGCGGTGCTACCGAGGAAGAGTACGAACTGTTCCTTCAGCCATACTTAGAAGAGACTAGATTGGCGGCGTACGATTTTCCGCTGTTCAAAACCATTTTTGAAGCCTTCTCATCCAAGGAGGGGAGCTTAACCTCATTGATTGATCCTTACTGTTTTGGTCAGGCGCTAACTCATGAGCGGTCAATTACCTTTGTCACAACTCATGATATTCCAAACAACGATGTGTTCAGTGACATGGTGATGGAAGAGCAGGATGAGTGGCTGGCTTATGTGTATATTCTTTCTCGCGGCGAAGGGGTGCCTCTCATATACAGCGATCTTGACCCAAGTGGTATCACCAACAAAAAAGGTTTACCAAGATGGGTAGATGGCTGGAAAGATCCTAAACTCGCTAAGTTGATTCATTTCTACCATACCGTACACGAGGCGACAGCTGAGATCATTGAGGCCAATGAAGATCTGTTGGCATTTAGCCGAGGTGATAAAGGTGTTGTGGTGATCAACAAGTCATCACGAAGTAAAGTAGTGGCTTTAAATCAAACCAATGTGTTGAGTTCGATCTTTTCTGATGCTGTGGTTGAGGCTGGTGGCGCACTGCATATCGAACCAATGAGTGCTGAGGTTTTAGTATCGGTTTGAGTCGGTAGCTTTTAACATACTGAGCCGATACAAAAAGCCCTCGCAAAATAGTGCGAGGGCTTTTTTATTGAAGCTAGCGATTACTCCGTATAGCGGGTAAGCAGTTCAATGGCGTAATGCATACGCTCGTGATCAATCTCTTGCTTTGGTAATAATCGGTTGGTGCCGTCTTTTACTTCATAGAGACCGTTCCCTTTGAGTGAGAAGATCTTATCTTCTGATACAACAGCGTAGTCGCCGTAGTCTGCAACAATCGTGTAAGGGCGGTCAACAAACTCTCCGTAGAGATCTTCACCAACAGCATAGTCCTTGACGTCGTTAGTCACACCTAGGTAGTTCTTCATGATGGTTGGCACGAAATCATAGTGCGTGGTCATCTTGCCTTGCGGCCATTGGTTAGCTTCTTTATCAACGCCAGCACCAATCATAATAAATGGTACTTTAATTTGAGCTTCGGTGAAGTTGCCGTTGTGACCCCAGAAGTTTTGGCCGTTGTCATTGAGCTCTTCACCGTGGTCACCGGTAATGACGATAAGTGTATCGTCATAGGTGCCTTCCGCTTTCAGTTTGGCAATCACTTCTTTGATTTTGCTATCAACAAAGTGAGTACTTGTACGGTAGCGGTTGAAGATTGGCTCCGGATCGGAATCGTTACTGCGCACGAACGGGTTGTTTGGGCCAGACATTGGCTCAAATTTAGGCTCGTAATCCGCAGGGAAAACGAATCCGTGTGGTGCATCAAAGAATAAGAACGAGAATGTTGGTTTTGATTTGTTAACGTCATACCAATTCATCCAATCGTCGACAAGTTCGATATCACGGTCGGCAGCACTACCTTTACTCTTGCCGCGAATACGTAGATTCGGGATGTTGGCGAAGATAGTTCGGTTGAACTCAGGTGATTCGATGTGTGCCGATGTAAATACACCGATCTCGTAGTCAAGTTCTTGCAAGCGGTCCATCAGTAGTGTTGGACGCTGGTTTGCCAGCATTGGGTGCCAATAAGGACCAGGCAGACCATAGAAGACACCAAAAGTGCCCATTCGTGTTGCGTTACCTGATGAATAGTGTTTGTCGAACGATAGGCCCTTTTGGGACATTTCGTACACGGTAGGCATGTACTTTGGTGTTACCGTATCTGGCGCCAAGAATCGATCAAAATGAACATAATGTTCTTTGGCTGAGATGGTGCTTCACCCACAAGAGGGTTTACAGGGTAGTTAAGACCACCTTGTACTTTCGGCGCTTTTGCTTGGTTTTTTTCCAGCTCTTCACGATCCAACCAACCTTTGTTAATAAGGAAGGAGTTAGCGATAGTTGGATAGAACAGTGGCAGATACTGGTTAACAAACATCACAGGTTGGTAGGTTTTCGCAGCAGCCCAAATGTGAAGGCCGTGACTTGCCAATGTGGTGGCAATAAACAGAGGGAAAAATACTTTTCGAAGTTTTTTGGTCAACGTGAAGCTGCGAAGCTCCATTTTGCTTAGAGCCCACCATTGAAGTGCGAATACGCCGCCAAGACCAGCCGCTAGCATTAGCCATGCAGTCCATGGAAACTCAACGATTTGTCCCGACATTACCATGGAGAGAACGGGGTAATTTAAGTGGAATCGGTAGAAGCCAAATACCATGGTATCGACGAACAAAAATCCGAGAGCAATGGTTGCGATTAGTGCCAATAGAGGACGTTTGATCTTCAATGGTAGAAAACAAACCACTAAACCCACAAGCCAGAAGACTAACGCGAGTAGCGCCATATGGCTGAATAGGCTGGTTATAGCAAACGAGAACTGAAGTCCATCGAAGGGTAAGTCTGGGAAATAAAGGAAATAACGAGCGCCAATTAGCGTCGCAAGCAATGCATTGAGGATCCAAAACTCATAGTAAGGACTCAGCTTTGATTTTAAAAACTTAAGCATATTCAATAGACCAAAATGTAAAATCTAGGTTTGCCGCACGTCGACAAGGGCGCATATTGTACGTGAGCTCGAAGGAGATTGAAACTTTTGCAGACAGAGGGATGTAGAATGTTACAAATTACTGACATTAATTGAGTCACCTACACCATGCTAATTAATTGATTTGGTGTAGGTAATTCTATTCGATCTTAGCTGTTAGGCCAATGAAACCAGCTTATTTACCAGCTTGTCTATGCCACTCGCCGCTTCTGAGATGCTGCTTGCGAGCATATAGGCCGGCGTTGAGAGGACTTTATTGCTCTCATCATAGACAAAATCGTCTACGGCACACTCAATATGGCGTCCACCAAGCGCATTAAAGCCTTCAGCCGTAGCTGAATCGCTGCCGATCGTACCGGACACAGATTCAGGGTAAATCATTGGGATGATGACTGGGGCAATGCACAAGTAGCCCGCAGGCTTATTCGCTTGCTTGAAAGCTCGGCAAGCAGAAGCAACACCCGCGTTAATGGAACACTCAGCACCATTGATGGCAAAGTCGGTTAGGTTTTTGGCTGCGCCGAAGCCGCCAGGTACAAGCAGCGCATCGTAATCGTCTACGTTAAGCTTTTCGACATCTTCAATATTGCCACGTGCAATTCGCGCCGCTTCAACCAAGACATTGCGTGACTCTTCCATTTCCTCACCGGTGATATGGTTAATGACATGATATTGCTCTACGTTTGGCGCAAAACAGTGCCACGTTGATCCAGCTTTTTCTATGGCATGCAGTGCTAGAACAGATTCATGGATTTCAGCACCATCAAATACGCCAGAACCGCTTAGGATGACTGCTATTTTCTTCATAATTTCGACCTCAGATGACTGTCAACTATGTGCTCAAACTATCTCTAGAATCTCACACTTAAACGTGATTTGAGCACTGCTATATAGCGATATTAGTAGATTTTACAGCGAGTTGGACGAAGCCCAGTCAATAATGTGCTCCGCTAGACAAAAGTGCGATGGAAGGAGATAAAAAGTAGCGAGCGCTGTCTATTTCTTTGCACTGGCTGTCTGTTCGTAATGATGTTCACCGTTCATAACGGTATCAATAATCTCAGACATCTGGTTGAAGTAGGGGTTAAATGTTAAACGAGCATGGATCTTTCCTAGCTCTTGATAGCCGTATGAGGAATACCACATTGGTTCTCCATTTAGGCAAGTTGTATAGGCCTCTTCGGATTGACCATTGTCACAAATGCGCACTGTTCCTTGAGTCCCATAGTATGGATTTTCTGGGCTAAACAACATTCCCATGTGCGATCCATTGGAGACACGAAACTTAGGAAGGCGCATGGTTTGAGCGATCGTTCCGCTAACTTGTGGCGCATTGTCGCCTTGCCAAATCAGCTTGTTGTTTGGATTTGAAAAATGGCTCTTGAACCAATCTACCGCGGCTTTTGTGTCAACGACGCTATCGCCTTCGCTCAACACCATTACCGTTGGTTTATCGAATTGGTGTTTATCTAATTGTTTTTGTACTTGGCTAACGGTTTCGTAATAGACTGCTGCGCCATTCATTGGTAGAGAGTTGTAGCGGAGCATGTTGTCTTCAGGGTCTTTATCCGCCCATTGTACAAATACGCTTACAAAGCCCGCATACTTAACTGCGGTAGAGCTAGGCTCAAAGGCTGGGGAAAATAGCAGAAGCCCAGAAATGCGGTCATCTTGCAGTGCTTTACTGGTCACTAGGTTAGCGCCGGTAGAGTAGCCACCGAGCCAAATAGATGGGTATTCTTCTAATAGGAGGGCAGTGTGGTGCTCTACAACACCATGCCAATCTTCATAGCTTGGCAGAATGAGATCGCCTACTTTACTGCCGTGGCCAGGAAGTAATATCGCTCTAACGAGATAACCTTGTTTGGCAAGATGATTAGCGATATCACGAAAAGAGTAGGGAGAATCGCCAAGGCCGTGCACTAATAGTACGGCCTCGCCGTTTGGATCTTCAGGGACAACTTCAAAGGGGCTGTTGAGTGCCACTTCTAGGTCGTGTTCATCGGTCTTGTAGACACGATGCTCGGCTAGCCACTGCTGAGTCTCGTCAACATAGTCTTGGTAAGTCGACTGTTGGTAGCTAGGCAGGCTCGGCGCATGAGAAAACGAAGGGTTTTCGTTTTTTGTTGAGCAGCCAATGATGCCGGCAGTAATAAAAGCAGACAGATAAAACGCTAACGCCACCAGCTTTCGCTTGTGACGCGATCGTTTTTCGCGTTTAGATTCACTTGGACGAAATTTCTTCATATTCACCCTCGATAGTATTGCCGTTTGCGGTTTGGCCTTGTGCCTCGCGCTGACGAGCAAATTCTTTGTCTAACTGCTTTTTAATACGATTGCCAGTGATGAATGCAGCAATGGCCATTGGGATTGCCATTAGTAGGCTGAACATCATTGCCACAAAACCGATAAATAGTGCGCTAATGGTTAGGAGTGCTTGTTTCATAATGACCTCTTTGTAATAAACCGAATGCAAAAATGGACGAGTCTTTATGGGCATCCTTTACTGGTATCGCTCCTTTATATTGAAATACTACGCTAAGGAATATGAACCAAACATGAACATTGGTTCAAAAAGATGTTCATGTTTGGTTGGGAGGGTGTTTGAAGTAGCAATTAGTCGCCTAATGGTTGGCGATCGCTTCCCGTTCTGTGAGTATCTAAGGCAAGCTTTAAGCGGCGAAGGCGGTCGCGAGAGCGGCGCTTATGGTTTACTGCGAGTTCCATAGCGATGACGTCAACTAAGGCAAGCATCGCATAGCGTGATGCAGATGGTTTGTAGATAAAATCAGTCTCTTTGTGAACGATAGGCAGAACAAGATCACTTAGGTTCGCCAGTGGTGAGCCTGAAGGGGTAATAGCAATCACAGGGACGCCATATTGTTTTGCAGTTTCTGCAGTCTCAACCACGATAGGTGTATGACCCGTCGCCGATATCACCACCATCACGTCGTTGGCATCGGCTGTTGCCGCCACCATGCGAGTGAGTAACCCATCATTGTATGACACCACTGGGTAGCCGAGTCTAAACAGACGATGCTGCAGCTCTTGTGAGGTGATGGTTGAGCCACCACCGACGCCAATCGCAATGATTTGCCTTGCTGAGTGAAGTAGTTCGGCCGCTTTGCTGATGTCTGCCTCGTTAATCAGCGCTCGGTTGATGTCCAAAGCTTGTTTGATGGACTCGTAAATACCCTGATGTCCGGTTTGTACCGGAGGCTCAATAATAAAGCGCTGGCCTACCGCAAGTGATTGCGCCAGTTTGATTTTAAGGTCGCGAACATTTTTGCACCCCACGGCTTTTGCAAAGCGAGTGATGGTAGCTTCGCTCACGCTCGCTTGCTCTGCGAGTTCCGTAATACTGGCGTTGGCAGCGCTGCTCACATCATCTGTGATAAGGTCAGCGACCTTTTTTTCTGCGTCACGAAGCGCACTGTAGCGCTCCGTGATTTGAGAAATAATGTCTATTTCTACGCTCAAAATGTTCCCTCTAGAATGCGGTCTCGACCCAATGTTCGACATTATGTTGCTCATCGCTAATTGCAATGTAGCGCCATTTGTCAAAGGTGAGGCAAGGGTGCGATGTTGAAAAGGCAATCATATCACCAACTTGGAGGTCGCAGTCCTCTGGAACGGATAAAAATGTGTGTTGATCCATCACATCTGTTGCCACAAGACCTGCTGTTTCTAATTGTTCACCATCGCGATAGATTCGCTCAGGAATAGGAAGCCCTGCGTCGAATGCGACATCGCGCTTGCCCAAGCCTATGATGGCTTTTGTGGCTTCAGGGCGAGAAATGACATACGCCCAAACCTCTAAAGCGGAAGAGAGATCTCCGCCAAGCTCACAAGCAAAGCCTTGGTTTTTCTCTGCACGTTGCATCACTTTATGCTGGGCATCTAGATAGATACCGGTGTCATGAATGACGTAGCAGCCTGGGCGTAAAATGGCATCAAAGGCGTCGAGGTGGGCAAATTCTTCCGCGACCACGTCGTACCATGCAGAGCCAGCACCTGTGACGATCGGTTTTTCAGGCAGTAGATTGTCTGCAACTAACTGACTTGCTAACTCAAGCGTGTTGGCAAGAAACTGACGTACACGGGCTTCTTCATCGCCACCGTGGATCACGCCCTCATAGACTTCAATCCCCACCAAATTTACGTTTGGCGTGTCTGTTATAAACTGAGCCAGCGCGATGACTTCATCGATTGTGCGACAGCCGCAGCGACCGCCGGCAACGCCGTATTCAATCAGTACGTCGATTGAGCTGTTAGCTTGTTCAAAATAGTGCTGTAACTGCTGAATATTTTGTTTTGAATCGACACAAACCATAACGCGAGCATCGGTATCTCGTTGTACTCGATGAATCATGGTCATGTTGGCTTTACCGACTAATTGATTCGCCATCATGATATTGGTGATACCACTGTGAGCGGCTACTTCAACTTGTGGGGCGGTGGCGACCGTCACTCCCCAAGCACCACACTCTTGCTGCTGACGGAAAAATTCCGGAGTCATGGTTGTTTTGCCATGTGGACAAAGTTTGACGCCGTGATGGTTGGCAAATTTTTGCATCCACTGCATGTTATTTTCTAAATGACTGCGCTTAATCACGGCAGCGGGCAAGCTAATTTCTTCTTTAAGTAAGCTATAACTCGGCATTTCATGGTCGCAACACGCCATTCCTTTTTGACCGATTGCATATCCCAACGCATGGGTTTTGTGATTGTTTCTATCTTTTTTAAATAGATTACTCATTTTAATTCTCACACTAACATGGTTTAAGTTATTGATTAATAATGACTGATGGTGTTTATGATACTTGTCGTGTTAGAAACTATCAAACTTTGTTGGTGTTTTTGTGTAATTTGTCACTGAGTTTTATGAGGGTAATTTCTAACATAGGTGTCATGGAAAGCGTGAAGACGAGAGATAAGGTCATGTTGTTCGACACTATTATAAAAAATGTAGAAATCGTCGATGGAACCAATGAGGCGTCCTACCATGCGGATCTGGCTATTAAGCAAGATCGCATCGCTAAAATTGGTGATCTTGCAGGCTTTGAGGCGAGCAAGATCATCGACGGCCAGGGGCAGGTGCTCAGCCCTGGTTTTATTGATGTTCACACTCACGATGATACCAATGTTATTCGCTACCCAGATTGCTTGCCGAAAATCAGTCAAGGCGTGACAACGGTGATTGTTGGTAACTGCGGCATCAGTGCATCACCGGCAACATTACACGTTGCGCCGCCAGATCCGATGAATCTGTTGGGTAAGCAAGAAGACTTTAAGTACCCAACGTTTGCAGAGTACGCGACTGCGGTTGAGCAAGCGGAGCCTGCGGTTAATGTTGCTGCCTTGATAGGACACACCACACTTCGCAATAACGTGATGGATGAGCTGCTTCGTGAAGCCTCAGAAGATGAGCTTCAGGCGATGCAAACTGCATTAGCACAAGCGATGGCCGAGGGTGCGCTGGGATTAAGCTCCGGTTTGGCCTACGCTAGCGCTAAGCAAGCCACGGCCAGTGAAGTGATGCGACTAGCAGAGGTATTGGCTGAGTTTGGCGGCATCTATACCACTCACATGCGCACTGAATTTGAAGAAATCTTAAGTGCGATGGAAGAGGCCTTTGAAACGGGTCTACATGCCCGAGTGCCTGTGGTTATTTCTCACTTGAAATGCGCAGGCGCTGGTAACTGGGGAAGAACCGTTGAAGTTCTCGACTTGCTAGAAAAAACGGCAAAGCACCAAGATGTTTCCTGTGATTGCTACCCCTATTCAGCAAGCTCATCAACGCTTGATTTAAAACAAGTGACGGATGATTTCGATATTTTCATTACTTGGTCTGAAACAAAACCTGAGTATGCAGGGCAGCTCCTTGCTGACATCGCTAAGCAAATGGATCTGCCACTAATGGAAGCGGCTAAAGCCATTCAACCAGCTGGCGCTGTGTATCACTGTATGGATGAAGCAGATGTCGAGCGAGTGCTTAAGCATAAGCTCACTATGGTGGGATCAGATGGGTTGCCAAACGATCCTCATCCACACCCAAGGCTTTGGGGCACTTTCCCGAAAATTCTTAACCATTACTGTAAAGATCGCGGTTTATTTCCTCTTGAGGAAGCAGTGCACAAAATGACGGGAATGTCAGCGAAGCGCTATAACCTGGCAAATAGAGGCGTTATTAAAGAGGGCGCGTTTGCTGACTTGGTATTATTTAATAAACATAACGTTCGCGATACCGCGACATTTGAATCACCTATTTCTGTCGCTGATGGAATTGAATGTGTATTCGTAAACGGAAATATTAGCTATCAAAATAAATCAGTTGCCAATAAAAGATTTGGCCGATTTATATATCGAGATAGCAAAAATTGCTCTTGAATAAACATTATTCGAGATGTGTAACATTTAAATAAGAAGTAACAAACTGGAGTAAACAATGACAATTAAACGCTATGGTGTAGAAGGTGGAACCGGTACTGGCGGACAACATTTACCCTTTGCTCGTGCAACAGAAGCTGGTGGCTTTCTCTATGTGTCGGGTCAAACACCGATGACAGATGGCGAAGTTGTTGAAGGTGGGATTGTGGATCAGTCGCGTTTAGCTATTCAAAACTGTGTCGACATTATGGAAGAAGCGGGTTACGGCCTTGAAGATGTCGTGCATGTGAAAGTCGTGCTAACAGACTCACGCTATTTCCAATCTTTCAACAAAGTGTTCAAAGAGTTCTTCGGTGCTAATCCGCCAGCGCGAATTTGCATGGTGTGTGACCTTGTGGTCGATGTAAAGGTTGAAGTCGATGTAACCTGCTATCGCGAAGATCGCCGATAAAATAAATTATTCAACAGTAAGCAACTTTATTAAGGGCATTTTGCGATGCCCTTATCAATAAAAATAACAATGACATTCTGATTACATAATGTAATTACTTTTCGATATAAATAACGTAAAAGTAAGCAGTGTTTTATCTGCTTATATCTCTGGAGGTAGTTCAATGAACAGTACACTATTTCTATCCAGCTTTGGGATATATGTGTGTTTTCTTATTTGGCTAGGATGGTTTGTATCACGCAACCAAAAGTCAGGTGAAGATTTTCTACTTGGTGGACGTGGTCTACCACTGTTCCTAGTGTTAGGTACGACCGTCGCGACCATGGTGGGCACAGGTTCCAGTATGGGCGCGGTTGGCTTTGGCTACGCGAACGGCTGGGCTGGTGCTTTGTATGGTATTGGTGGCGCACTTGGTATTCTGCTTCTTGCTCTATGGTTTGCCCCTGTACGTCGACTCAATTTTATGACCATGAGTGAAGAGCTGTCTTATTACGTGGGTGCAAACCGCGTAGTGAAAAATCTGGTTGGTGTGCTGATATTTATCGCATCTATTGGCTGGTTAGGCGCACACATTCTAGGTGGTGGCATGTATCTCGCTTGGATTGCTGACATTGATCTCAATGTGGCCAAGGTCATTATTGCCGCGGCGTTCACAATATATGTAGTGATCGGTGGCTATACAGCGGTGGTTTGGACTGACACCATTCAAGCGGTCATCCTATTCGTTGGTTTCATTCTTATGGCGGTGCTTTCGGTTCAGCACATTGGTGGACTAGATAACCTGTATGCGGCAATGGATCCAGCAGCAACAAGCTTCCTGGCTATCGAGAAGCTAGGCATTATCCCTGCGATTTCACTTGCCGTTGTGGTTGGTGTGGGTGTGTTAGCGACGCCTTCTTTCCGCCAGCGTATCTACTCTGGTAAGGATGTTTCAACGATTCGCCGCTCGTTCGTGCTATCTGGTGTGCTGTACCTGTTCTTCTCTATCATTCCAGCCATCATTGGTATGGCGGCACATGCAATCGACCCAAGCCTTGATAATCCAAACTTCGCATTCCCATACATTGCGGCAACGGTATTGCCTGTGGGTATCGGCATGATTGTTTTGATTGCGGGTCTGTCTGCAACCATGTCAAGTGCGAGCTCTGATGCGATTGCCGGCGTGTCGATTCTGCTGCGTGATGTGTATGTAATGTTCACAGGGCGCGTGCCAAACAAAGAGTCGATGATGAACTACTCAAGACTTGCTTTGGTTGTTGTGATTGGCTTCGCTCTGCTATTCGCACTGACGTCGAATGACATCATTGGCTACATCACCAAGATGATCTCTACCGTAATGTCAGGCATGTTCGTCTGCGGCATGCTAGGACGTTTTTGGAAGCGTTATACATGGCAGGGTGCTATCGCAACCTTAGTCGGTGCATCGGCAGCCTCGTTCATTGTCATCCTTAGCCCAAGCTTGTCCGCTTACTGGGGTAACCCGGTGATCCCATCGGTAGTGGTTGCGACGTTAGCGGGTGTTGCTGTGAGCTTGTTTACTCCAAGAAACATGGTTTCTCCAGAAGAAGCGCAAGCCATCTTAGATGCAGAGCGTGCACAAATGGAGCAAGGCGGCGAGTCGGGTAGTACAACGTCGACGACGCAGTGACCGAATAATCTTTCTCTAAGTCAGGGTGTAGCCCAAGACACCCTGACTCAATAACGTTTTTTTCTCCCCCAATAAGACAAATCATAATGAAAAAACAGTGTATCTACCCTTTGTTAGTGCTGATGTCTTCATCAGCTGTGGCATCCACCACTTATTTGGACTTACGCCACGAATATAGAGACCCGTCTGATAGACATCGCAGCCGAGTCATTCTTGGTCATCATTTTGATAACGGCTATGGCATTGAAATGCTGACCAATATTAATCACGGCACCTACGGTGATAGCTTTGGTAGTAACCTGCGTCTATCTAATACTGAGGTGACCAACTACTACACGTACGGTGTGAATGACAACTTCACTTTGAATCCAGGTATTACGCTTAATTTCCTAAGTTCAAACACCTTTTACATGCCGTATCTAAAGCTTAACTACAACTTCGATAACGGTTTCTTTATCCACGGTCGATATCGTTATGATTTCTCCAGTGCCGAAGCTCAAAATGCAGCAGGCGAGCTGGAAACCATTAAACGAAATCGTTACGACGTGTGGACAGGATACAGCAACGACAAGTTCACTCTGTCGTATGCCTATACCTACTTTGACCAAATCACCAATCATCCGGGCGAACTCGCTAACGGTGAGCAAACAGCTCGCGAACACACGGTGAAGTTTATGTACAAGTACTCAAGCTTCATGCGCCCATATGCGGAAATTGTTGACGCAGATAAGAACATTTATATCCCCGAACCCAACAAAGGCGCGACAGAGTGGCGCTATCGCATTGGTCTAAATTTTGTTTTCTAAGGAAGTAGTCATGAACAAGAAACTCGTCTCTCTATTAATTGCAGGTACACTAACATCAACGGCATGGGCTATGGCACCGAATACAGATCTGAATCTAATGCCTTATCCACAAACTGTGGAGCTAAGACAGGGCGCTGTCGTCATCGACAAAGACTTTAGTATTTACATCAAAGGTTTTAACTCTGAGCGCGTGGAGGCGACCGCAAAACGTTTTGTTAATCGTCTTGAGCGTCAAACGGGTCTTCCGACACTGAACTGGCAAGCGGAAAGCGCTAGTGAAGCGACCTTAGTGATTGATATCGACCAGGCGCCAAAATCGGCTGTGCAAGATATCAACGCTGATGAGTCTTACACGCTGGATGTTCAGAACGGTCAGATCGTGCTTAAAGCCAACCGCCCTTATGGTGCGATTCGTGGTATCGAGACTATCCTTCAGCTAGTAAAAACAGACGCCATCGGATACTCAGTACCGGCTATCTATGTAGAAGACGAACCACGTTTTCGCTGGCGTGGGGTCTCTTATGACACATCACGTCACTTTATTGAGATGGAAGTGATTTTGCGTCAGTTGGATGCTATGGCGTCTGCGAAGATGAACGTGTTCCACTGGCATATTTGGGATGACCAAGGCATTCGCATTCAGCTTGATAACTACACTAAGCTGTGGGAAAAAACCACAGATGGTGACTACTACACCAAAGATCAGATTCGCTATGTTGTCGATTATGCTCGTGAGTTGGGTATTCGTGTAGTACCAGAAATCTCGCTACCGGGTCATGCATCAGCGGTTGCCCATGCATATCCAGAGCTGATGTCAGGTTTGGGCGAGCAAAGCTACCCTCAGCAGCGCGAATGGGGTGTATTTGAGCCACTCATGGATCCAACCAATCCAGAACTTTACACCATGCTGAGCAGCGTGTTTGATGAAGTCGTTGAGTTGTTCCCTGACGAGTACTTCCACATCGGTGGTGATGAGCCGAACTACAAACAGTGGCAAGAGAATCCTCAGATTCAGGCGTTTATTAAGGAAAACAACTTAGATGGTGAGCGCGGTCTTCAGTCCTACTTGAATGCGAAAGTAGAGAAGATGCTTGAGGATCGCGGCAAGAAGATGACCGGCTGGGATGAGATTTGGCACAAAGATCTGCCTAAATCCATCGTTATTCAAAGTTGGCGCGGCATGATAGTATTGGCCGTGCGGCACAAGAGGGATATCAGGGACTGCTTTCGACAGGTTATTACCTAGATCAACCTCAACCGACCAGCTACCACTACCGCAATGACCCTATGCCTCACGGTATTACTGTTGACGATAAACTGCATGAAGGCGAGCGATTTGTCAGCTACCAATGGGAGAAGCCGCGTACCAAAGGCGGTCCTCGCAAAGGCTTGTTAACGATCATCCAAGCTAAAGATGGCAGTGTTCGAGCTTTCACTGATTACAACGGCAAATCTCGTACTGAAGTTGAAATTATTGAGTACACTCCAGGGGAAAGCTTCAAGGGTCATTTTGATAACTTCATGTCTTACACTGAGTTCAACTTGAAGCTTGCTGGCGACAAGTTGGCAGAGGGCAGTTATCAGCTTATTGGTAATGTGCGTTGGCCGACCACGGGTGAAATTGTGGCATCTTCAGCTGAGCCGGGCGCCGTGATCCCAGAACCTACCGGTGGTTATCCAGCAGAACTTACAGAGCAAGAGCAGTCGCTAATTCTTGGTGGTGAAATTACCGTCTGGGCGGAAAACATCAATACTCAAACGATGGAAAATCGCATTTGGCCACGCAGCTATGCGATTGCTGAGCGTTTCTGGTCCTCAGAAGAACTAACCGATGAGGCAAGCATGTATAAACGTATGCGTGCTATCGATAATTGGTCTGAGATTTCTTTAGGGATGCGCCATCATGCGGACTCTAGAGTGATGATGCAGCGCTTAGCAAATGGCGCGGATATCACGCCGCTACTAGCTTTAGCGCGATACACTGAGCCTGCGCAGTACTATGCTCGTAACTGGGAAAAATGGATTCAAACGGAAAACCATGGCGACCTTTACAATCAGCATGAGCGTTTGAATCGTTTTGCTGATGCCCTGCCGGTTGAGAGCTACGCCGTTTATGCAATGAATGATTTGGTGGAGCAGTTCGAGAAAGGGGATAAGCAAGCATTAACAGCGTTAGAGCAGCACTACCAAACTGTTTTGAACGCTGCCACTGCTGCGGAGCCTGTGTTTGCTGCCAACGTAGCGTCTGTCGATACAGTGGCACTGACCAAAGCGACAAGCAGGTTGCTGAAATAGGCTTAACCTTGGTATCAAAGGCGAAATCTGGTGATAGCGTGAGCAAAGCGGATGCACGGGCGTATCAAGCAATGGTTAACGAGTCTGCGATTATCATTGATGAAACGATCGTTGCTATCGTTAAGCCGACAGAAATGCTACTGAATACGTTCACTAAGTAACGATTATTTTAGAGTGACAAGCCGGGTATTACTTAAGGATACAAATCCAAAGTACTACCTGGCTTTTTTGTTAGAGATAAGAGGTTAAGACGGGCATTTTGGCTGACCTGATAACCCCTGCTTATCAGGCTAATAACGACAAGTGAATTCCTTGAAGCACATTGAAACAGTATTCTTTCCCTCGTAGACACAACCACTGCGAGAACCCCTCTATGACAATCACTCAACACTCTGTTAAATCACTTTTTGCTGTTGCAACTCTAGCACTCCTTGCTGGTTGCGCTTCACCTGCATTCGATAAGGAAAATGAGAATGCAGCACGTAATAGAGGCGCAGCGGGAGGCGCATTACTTGGTGCCACAATGGGCGTACTGACAGGCGAACCTGAACTGGCTGTCAAAGGCGCGGTTGCTGGTGGTGTCGCTGGTGGCGTTGCAGGCTCGATGAAAGACTTGGATGACTCTCGTGAAACCGGCCGTACAGAAACGCTAGCTGAGGGAATAAAGCAAGACAATCGCAGTGATGCGGAGAAGCGCGCTGACGAGCTAGAGGCTGAAATTCGTATCCGTGAGTTAGAGCAAAAACTGGCTGAAATGGAGAAGGCTCAACAAGTGGAGTCTAGCCAAGAAGGCTAATCACGTTGTTTTAGCAAGCATTAGCTTAGATTTTGAGACAAAGAAAAGGCCGATTGATAAATCAATCGGCCGAAAACAGTGTGAACAAATCGGTTCACTAACAACGTCAGTTGGCTAGGTGACTTCATTGCTGAAGTCATAATCTATGTAGCATGATGTGTGCCAACTTTGCCGAAAGCTATTTACCGACTTTTTGTGCGTCATTACACATAAAAGGTTCGACGCGTTCTTATATTGCAAATGCAAACCGCAATATATTTGCAATATGCAACCCTACTGACAATCTGCTCAAGAAGCTCTACCGAATTTTCATTTCAATTTACGTTAAGAATGTGATGCTTTTGTGGCATGCCTCGTAATCTTGACTAATTTTAGAAGCGGACACTTTAAATTTAAACTCAAAAGCGCATTGAGAATGATGAAAGGTGTCTCACGCCGTCCAAATTTGTCTAGTACGTCTAAACTGAGGAACTCTCACACATGCAGCCAGCTCCTATTCCCGCCGATGATGATTACCGTTTGAAAGTTGTCAGACAGCTTAATATCGACAGTGTGCCAGAGGAGCGTTTTGATCGGGTGACACGATTAGCAAAACGGATGTTTGATGTGGAGATTGCTTTGTTAACCATCGTTGACAGAGACACACAGTGGTTCAAATCCAATGTAGGACTCGCTGCGAATCAAACGGGTCGTGGAGAGTCATTTTGTGGCCATGCTATTTTAGGTGACGAGCCATTCATTATTCACGATGCGTCTATTGATGAGCGTTTTCGCGACAATCCTTTAGTGACGGGTGATCCAAACATCCGCTTTTATGCTGGCGTGCCCATCAAAATAGAGGGCGGTGTCAAGGTCGGTACCTTATGCGTTATAGACAGTAAACCGAGACTGTTTACCGATCAGCAAGTTCATGATCTGATAGATCTTGCAAAGTTAGCCGAATCTGAACTGGTGGCGAACCTAAACTCTACCCTTGATGAGTTAACTCAAATCTCCAACCGACGTGGTTATAGAGTACTGGCCGACAAAGTGATTCAAAAATGTCGCTTTTCAACGGAGCCGTACACAGTAGCCTTGTTTGATCTCAATAACTTCAAAACCATCAACGATACCTTCGGGCATTCAGTTGGCGACGAGGCACTACGCCAATTTGCCAAACTGTTAAGAGCGAGTTTTAGGGACTCTGACGTGATAGCCAGAGTAGGGGGAGATGAGTTTGTCGTTTTGATGTCTGGAACCACAGGAAACGACTCCAAGTTTCCAATGACACGCTTTAATGACAAAGTCGCGGCCTTCAATCGCAATCATCAAGCGGTTTACGCTTTGGATTATTGCGTTGGCGTTGTTTGCTGCACTCCGCTCGATAATGTTGATCATGATGAACTGCTTGATCTGGCTGACAAAGCGCTTTACTTAAACAAAGCCTCTAAAGGGTAAGGTTAAGCGTGACTCTTTCTGTGAATCGTTGCTTGAAGACAGCTTTCTACAAATAGCTTTCTTGCAAATAGCTTTCTTGCAGATAGGTAAGAAGGCCATCCAGTGATGAATAATGCAGGTCTGCACCGAAGGTGTCTGGAGTTTGACTTGAATTGGAAATAAAGCAACTTAAACAGCCGGCGTTTTGCGCGGTGAGAATGTCGTATTGATGGTCGCCAACGTAAAGAACGTTGTGTTGCTCCAACTGCCACTTGTCCACAAGATGTAACAGTGCACTAGGATCAGGTTTGGCAGGAAAATCTTCTCTGGTGATAAGCTCTTCTATTGTTAGTGCATGAGCGCTTAACTTCTTTGTCGCGGCCTCACGACAATTTCTGGTGATAATGCCAAATCTTAAGCCTTCGCTTGATAGCCAATCTGTCAGCGAACGCGCGCCTGCCATTAAATCACTGGCTTCGGCATCGTCGAGTTCATGCTTGAGTATGGTCTCAATGCGTTGCTGCCGTTCGTTATCACAAAAGGTTTCATCGACATGGGTCAATAAATCTTTATCAGCAGGGCAAGCGAGTTCTAGTCTTAGCTGCTGAAAGTTGATGTTTGATGTCACCAGTGTGTTGTCTAAATCAAATACTACCGCTTTAATCATTGAAATGAGTCAGTCCTTGCTACGTCATGCTACTAATACGTTTACCTAGAGAGTTTAGACGACTTTAACACTGACTGATTTTGCGTATCGCGATATTTATCCAGAATTCGAACTGCTTCATGGATATTAACCTCAAGTAGATTTACTAGCGACTGCATCTCCTCTAGCGCAGGCCAAATTTCGCTATCAAGTGTGGTTTGAAGTGATCGAGTTTTTTCTGTTACGCGAGACAGACCAACGGCACTGCATTCGGTATCTAACAGTTTCAAAGTTCTTGAAAGCGTTGCTTTGTCTTTGCTTGAGTAGCTAGTGATGAGCGTGGTGAGCGCGTCTTCACTGGTTTGTTTAAATTGTTTTGTTCTATCTTCAGACAGCAGTGACTTTCCGTTGTTAGGACTCACTTTAAGCTCTGCTTCGGTCGTGTTTGATATCGACATCTGAGACAAGTCGTGTCGGATCAACTCGACGACCTTGTTATTGGCTTCATGCTTTGGCGGCATTACCAGCAGATGGCGATACTGTTGTAATGCGTCAATAAAGCTTTCTTTTTGTAGTGGTTTGGTCAGGATATGATTTGCGCCAGCGGCGATAAAATTATCATGTGCTTCTTTAAAGACATCGGCGGTACAACCGAATATGACCGTTTTTGAATGCAGTTCTTCGCGTATGACTCTTGTCGCTTCGATACCATCCATTACCGGCATATGGTTATCCATGATGATTAGATCGTAGTGACCTTGTTTTACTTTTTCTACGGCCTCTTGACCGTTCACCGCAACTTCTACTTTGTGTCCTTGCTTAGTACAGAAGGTTTTTGCAACGAGTGCATTTACCTTGTTGTCTTCTACAAGCAAGATATTGAGCGATTGCGCAAGGGCTTGATCATCAAGCGAAACATGCGCTTTCTGTTGTTTTTTCACGGCTTCAGCGGGGCTAAGCTGCATGGTAACAACAAACTCACTTCCAACGCCGGGTTCGCTCGTTACGTTTGCGTCACCATTCATGATGTTGGCCAGTTTTTTAACGATGGCCAGCCCAAGTCCAGTACCGCCAAACTTACGTGTTGTCGACGCTTCGGCTTGAGTAAAGGGATCGAAGATAGTGCTTAGCCTTTCTGAAGGAATGCCGACGCCAGTATCTTTTACAGAAATAGTTAGGGTTTCGTCCTTACCGTTTTCTGTTGGAGTGCTGCTAAGCGTGAGGGTCACTTTTCCATCACGGGTAAACTTCACAGCATTGCCGAGTAGATTGAAAATAACTTGGCGAATGCGGGATTTGTCCCCCCGATAGCATTTACCACTTTCGAGCTGGTTGTCGAGAACAAACTCGACGCCTTTTTCTGTACAGATAGAAGAGTAGGTTGTGACGATGGGCGAACAGAGATCGCTGATAGCAAAATCAATGGCCTCAAGCTCAAGCTTGCCTTCTTCAATTTTTGAGATATCGAGAATATCGTTTAGCAACGAAAGTAAGTGATTGCCAGACTCAAGCAGAATGTTGAGCTGCTCTTTGTGTTGAGTTTCGGTGACGGAAGACTCCAGAATTTGTGCCATTCCAAGAATGCCGTTGAGCGGCGTGCGTAGCTCGTGGCTCATGGTCGCAAGGAAAGTGGATTTTGCTTTGTTAGAAGCATCAGCATTATCAACCGCTAGTCGCAAGTCTCGCTCTAGGTTTTTTCGAACACTGCTATCACGTTCTACGGCAATGAACTGCTCGACCTCTTGTTGATAGTTTCTGATGGGCGTTATTGCGATGTCTATCCAATACGGTGTCCCATCTTTGTGATAGTTAATCAATTCGGACTGAACAGGCTCACTTTTTCTAAGATGTGCTGAAATGTTAGCAACTTCCTGTTGTGACGTTTCTTTCCCTTGCAAAAAACTTCCGGGTTTAAGTCCGATGACTTCTTTCACTTGGTAGCCTGAGAGTCGTTCGAATGCCGTATTTGCCCACGTAACAAAACCGTCTTTATCTGTGATGATAATGGCATCGCTTGCGTGCTCGACCACTAGCGCTAAATGAGAGCGTTCTTTTTCTTTAGTGAAAAGCTCACGATTGAGCTTGGCCTCGCGATATTGCTGTATCCATTGACGCCAGTAGATATATCCGCCAAGAAACACAAACAGCATGACGCCGGAGAAAATGACGTGTCCTTGAAGGTTGGATGTCCTCGTCATCCAATAGGTATTGACGTCATTGAGTAAGGTGTGAATTTCACTGCCAAGTAGCGCTTGCTTTTCTTGGTCTATTTCATTTTTGACTCGGCTGTTGAGCCGAATGTAGCTGTCGATTGCGAGGATAGTGTTGTTGGTTTGAGCATCACTAGTCAGCGCTTGACGTGCTATTTGATTGTCGAAGTATTGATAGAGTTTGAGTTTGTCGGTATCGGAAGTAGATGCTGATAGCAGTCCTCGCTGAAGCTCCTCTAGGGTACTGGTGGAGTATTCAAAGGATACTTTAGCGCTGAGCAAGCGCTCCAATCTTTGGGTGAAACCGAGTACTTGGTTTTTGATATGACGTCCAAACTGTACGCCTTGCTCGGGTATCGGGCTGATAAGAGAGAGGTAGCTTTGTTGGTTCTGCAGCAGGTTGTCATAGAGGTTCCCAGCTTCGAGTTCTATGGTGACTAACTCATTAGAGAAATTGTCATAGGACTGTTCACTGTTGTAGTCAAAGGTGTAGATGTCCTCAAGGGACTGAGTGATTTGATGAGATAGAGCAAGGTAAGCTTGCTGATAGGTATCACTAACTCGGCTGTAAGAGACACTGATTACTAGCCATAGTGCTGATAGCACAATAGCCATTTGATAGAGTGTTTCGACACGCTTCTTGGTGAGTATCCGCCGAGTCATGGTATTAGCTCCTCGAGTAAGGGAGGTGGTGGTGCAGAGAGAGCGTTGAGAAACGCTTTTAATTCGAGAATCGTGCTCGGTTCGAGCTCTCGGCCTAGTTGAACGTAGGCCATCGTAACGATCGCGGCTTCTAAGGTCTCAGCTCGCCCATCATGAAAGTAGGGGGCTGTGTTAGCCACGTTTCGTAGACTGGGAACGCGGAAAACACCCATATCAGACTCTAGCCCTGTGACGTTGTAACGACCGAGGTCAGACTCTTGCTCTCTGGTGCTGTTTAAGTTGCCAAACTTTTGAAATAGATTGCCTCCAATATTCCTACCTTGGTGACAAGCAATACAGCCTAGCGTTTTAAATTTCAGCCAGCCATTCTTTGCGGCTTGTGTCATTGCTGTCTCATTTCCATTCAAGAAAAGGTCGAATGGGGCGTCTGGTGTATCGAGAGCCGCCATGAAGCCTCTCAAAGACTCTTTGATGGTCGCTTCATCAATCGTACCGTTAAAATGAGTATTGAACTGCTGTTTATAGGTGGGAACAGACGCAACATAGCGCGTGACTTTTTGCCAATTCGTATTCATCTCTAACGGGTTATGGATGGGGCCATCCATTTGAGTTTCTAAACTAGACGCTCTTCCGTCCCAGAAAAAACGCGAATTGTGCGATACGTTGAACACTGTAGGAGAGTTCCTAGCTCCAAGGCCTTGCACCCCTAAAGAGACCTGTCTATTTTCTGCGCCATTAGCGAAAATATGATGGCAGGACTCACAACTAACCCGATTATTTGAAGATAAGTTAGGATCGAGAAATATCTGCATCCCTAACTTTGCGATGCTGAGCTCCCGGTTGGTAAGTGTTGGTTTAGGGATCGGTTGAATGAGTTGGGAGCTTATATTTTTGAGACTGATGGTGGTTTCTGAATGGGCATCATTCACCGGCTTTTTCGGTGCCGAAAAACTAAAAAATAGGTATGTTGTCAATGTGATAAGAGCACCAAGAGCGACCAACCACCTTATAACTACTATGTTCATAATATGTATCATTCATATTGATTCTACGTATCATTATGGGATACTTATTTGTTGTTTCAATTTAAGATAAAAAAACGAAAAAAATAATGAACTTGTCGCTAATTGATGGTCATAACTAGAGTTTTTTTATTCCATAAGCTTTAACTGACATAAGGCATTAATGTGTGCGTTATAGTTTTGTGTAAGGTTTGTTGCTTTTTGCTACGCTTAATGTAACTTGTGAAATAGCGTGTATTGGATCTCGTTAACCAAATAGTGTGTTGGTTTTTATAAATTTTTATTGGGTGGTTGTTATGAAAACTCATTTACGTGCTCTTACTCTGGCAGCAGCAATTGGTGTTGCGTTGACAGGATGTAGTCCAGAGCCAGAACAGATAGTGGAAGCACCGGTAGTTAGGCCTGTGAAGACGGTTGTTATTGGCCTAGAAAACCAAAGCATGATTCGCGAATTCCCAGCAAGAGTGCTTGCATCGGATCGTGCAGATATGGCGTTCCGCGTTTCTGGAAAAGTAAACAGTATTCCTGTTAAAGAAGGCGACAACGTTAAGAAAGGAACGGTGCTAGCGACCCTTGATGATACAAGCTTTAAGCTGGCAGTTCGTGATACTCGCGCAACCTTGCAACGCACACAAGCTGACTTCAAACGTGCTCAAGAACTGATTAAAGACAACTTTATCTCCCAGAAAGACTTCGAGCAGCTTCGTGCTAACTTAACGCGAGCTAAAGCGGCGTATGACAAAGCGAATACAGAGCTAGGCTACACCAAACTTCTTGCCCCTTTTGATGGCTTTGTCGCGCAGCGTGATATTCAAAACTTTGAGAACGTTGAAGCAAAACAGGTTGTGTTCACTTTCCAAAACCTCAACACGCTTGAACTTAAATTCAACGTACCTGAGAAACTGGTTCGTCAGATCCGCGATGAACAAGCTGAGGATCCGGTAGAAATTCCAGTTTTCGCTTACTTCGATACTGCGCGTGAAAAGCCATATCCAGTAACAGTGACAGAAGTATCTTCTAAAGCAGATTCGGATACTCAAACGTTCGAAGTGACTGTATCGATGGAAGCGCCAACGGATCAAAACATCCTTCCGGGCATGACGGGGTATGTGACGGCGGACTTCTCTAAGCTGCAAGAAACGTCTGGCTCTATTCAAGTTCCTGCAACAGCTGTTGTGAGCGATAACGCGCACAATGCAACAGTTTGGGTTGTTCAAGATGACAATACGGTAGCGCCTAAGTCTGTTGAAGTTTCAACTATGTCCGGCGATCGTATTACCATCCTTTCTGGTCTTGAAATGGGTGAACGCATTGTAACTGTTGGTGTTCCATTCTTGATTGAAGGTATGGAAGTGAGCCTGATGCCAGAGATCGATCAAGCGCAATAACCCACTGTGACTCAGCAAGAAGAGAAGTTATATGAATTTAGGTGAGTATTCAGTAAAGAATAAAGTCAACAGTTGGCTGCTAGTGCTGCTGATGGCGATAGGCGGTGTATTAGCTTACTTTGAAATGGGTAAACTTGAAGACCCAGCATTCACAATCAAAGAAGCGAAAATCATCACAACCTATCCGGGCGCGTCGCCGCAGGAAGTGTACGACGAAGTTACGTATCATATTGAAGATGCAGTTCGCCTTTTGGGGCAAGTAAAACGCATCAAACGCTCGGTTACACGTGAAGGTTTGTCTGACATCACGATTGAGTTTAAAGATGAGTACAGCTCTGCTGAAATGCCGGGTATTTACGACGAACTACGTCGTAAAATCGCGGACAATAAGCATAAGCTGCCTCCTGGTGCTGGAGAGCCACAAATTATCGACGACTTTGCCGATGTTTATGGTGGTTTCTTAGCGCTTAATGGTGAAGGCTACACATACCGTGAACTCAAAGATGTTGCTGACAATCTGAAGAAGCAACTGGTCTTGGTGCCGGGTGTACGTAAGGTGTCGATTGATGGCGACCAAAAAGAAGTGGTCTATGTGCAAATGTCACGTACTAAGATGGCTGAGCTTGGTATCGACATGGCAACAATCGAAAACTTGCTTCAGTCGCAAAACTTGGTGTCTGACTCTGGTCGATTCCGCGTTGGTCCTGAGTACATTCGTATTGAACCGACTGGCTCCTTTAAGCACGTAAGTGAAATCGAAGACCTACTTATCTCTAGTACTGATAAGAAGCTTATCCGTCTAGGTGATGTTGCGAGAGTAACTCGTGAATACAGCGACGAGCCAAGCAAGCTTATTTACTTCAACGGTAAGCCGTCACTAACGGTTGGTATTTCGATGCTAAGCGGACGTAACGTAGTTGAAGTAGGTGGTCTTATTGAAGATAAGCTTGCCAGTCTTGAAAACCAGATCCCACTAGGTATGAACCTAGACATCATCTACAACCAACCAAACGAAGTTGATCAGTCGGTTGCAGGCTTTGTTACCAACACGGTCGAAGCTTTGATCATCGTAGTTGTTGTTCTACTTGCGTTTATGGGACTTCGCGTCGGTCTTATCATTGGTGCGGTTCTAATGATTACCGTTGCTGGTACGTTAGCACTCATGCACCTTTATGGTATCGAGCTACAACGTATCTCTCTTGGCGCACTGATCATCGCCCTGGGTATGCTGGTGGATAACGCCATCGTTGTCGCCGAAGGTATGATGATACGGATCAAGCGCGGTATGCCTGCGATGAAAGCGGCAGGTGAAGTTGTTGGCGCTAACGGCTGGGCACTTCTTGGTGGTACCGCGGTAGGTATCCTTGCGTTTGCCGCGATTGGTATGTCGCAAAGTAACACTGGTGAGTTCACGCGCTCTCTGTTCTACGTTATCTTGATTTCGCTTTCTTTGAGTTGGGTGACCGCTGTGTCAACCACGCCACTTCTGTGTGCGCTGCTTCTGAAGAAAGAAGATAAGAAAGAAGGGGAAGAAGAAAAAGATCCTTACGCGGGTGCTGGCTTTGTTATCTATAAAGGTATTCTTCAGTTCGCCCTTAAGCAGCGTGTATTGACGATTGGCGTCATTCTAGCGATGTTTGTGTCGGCGGTTTGGGGCTTTGGCTTTGTTAAGAACGCTTTCTTCCCGAACGCGAACACGCCAATGTTCTTTGTGGATATTTGGGAAGTAGAAGGCACCGATATTCGTCAAACACGTGACGACACCCTTAAAGTAGCCGAGTTTATTCGCGGCCAAGAAGACGTTGAGTGGACGGCAAGCTTTATCGGTGGCGGTGCTTCTCGTTTCTCGTTGGTATACACACCGCAAGATTCGACCAAGCGTATGGCCAGATAATTATTCGTACTGAAAATCGAGACGTGATTGCACCACTGCAAGCTAAAATCGATCAGTTCATGACGGAGAATATCGAAAGTATCGAACCGAAGATCAAAGGTTTACGTATTGGCCCAGGACGTGACTCTAAGATTGAAGCGCGTTTCGCCGGTCCTGACCCAGAAGTCTTGCGCGATCTTTCATCACAAGCTGAAGCGATCATGCATGCTGATCCTGGTGCGAAAGAAGTTCGTAACGACTGGCGTCAACCAGTTAAGCTGATCAAACCTATCTTCAACGAGCAAGTTGCACGTCAATTAGGCGTGACCAGAACAGAGCTTACTGCTTCTCTTAGAGCGGCAAGTGAAGGCAGCCAAGTGGGTATTTACCGTGACGGTGTGCGCCTATTGCCAATTTACTTCCGTGCAGATGCAAGCGAGCGCCAAGATGTGTCTCAGTTGATGGATGCGCAAGTATATAGCCCAGTGCTGCAGCGCACTGTGCCGATTGCGCAGGTTGTTGTTGGTTTTGAAACTGTTTGGGAAGATGCAATGATTCGTGGACGCGACCGTCTAACGACTATCATTGCCTCTGCGAACCCAACAGGTGAACTTGCAGCGCCATTATTTGAGCGTTTGAAGCCACAAATTGAAGCTATCGAACTTCCACCTGGCTACACGATGGACTGGGGTGGTGAGTACGAGGATTCTGCAGAAGCACAAGGCGCTCTGTTTAGCGCGATTCCGGTATCATTCATTATGATGATCATTGTAGTGGTACTTCTATTTGGTAAAGTGCGTCAGCCGCTTATCATCTGGATTACTGTACCTTTGGCTATCATTGGTATTACCGCAGGTCTATTGCTACTTGACGGTGCGTTTGACTTTATGGCGCTGCTTGGTGCTCTAAGTTTGATAGGTCTACTCATCAAGAATGCGATTGTTCTCCTCGAAGAGATCGACATGCAAGCGGAAGAAAAACCGATCTACGATGCGATTATTGACTCCTCGATCTCTCGTATGCGACCAGTAATGTTGGCCGCATGTACGACAATCTTGGGTATGATCCCGCTGCTTGGTGATGTGTTCTTCGTAAACATGTCTATCACGGTTATGTTTGGTCTTGGTTTTGCAACCGTATTGACCCTGGTATTTATTCCAGTGATGTACGCGATTTTGTTCAAGGCAAAGAATCCAAGCTAATCGAAAGCTGAAAATTAAAAACCCAGGTGCTAATACCTGGGTTTTTTATTGCCTAAGGCTAGGCTGCTTCATTCAAACCGAGCATATTGCGGTTTTTTAGCTTCCTGTGGTCTCTTGCAAAAATGTAGAGAATGCTGTCCATGATTTCTTATCCGCATCTTCTCGATAGCGGTCAGAGCCAAACACAGTGAATGCGTGAGGTGCTCCGCTGTAGGTAATCATTTCGTGGTTCACACCATTTTCTTCAAGCTCAACCGCAAGTCCAGCGAACTCTGACATAGGAATAGCTGAATCAGCAGTGCCATGGAGCACCATAATAGGCGCTTTTGTTTGCGCGTAGCTTTGGCCTTCTGGCGTTTTTAGTCCTCCATGGAAGGTCACAAAGCCGCGAACAGGCATTCCTGCTCTCGCTGACTCCAACGCAGCCGCACCACCAAAGCAGTAGCCCATCACCACCGTATTATCGAGATTGCCCCCAAGCTTACCAGCCTCTGCTAATCCAGCATTCATTAATGCTTGTAACTTGGCACGATCTTTATACAGTTCACCGGTATGCTGGCGTTTGTCTTCGACCTTTGTCGGTCTTACATCTTGCCCAAAGAGGTCGACAGCAAAGACGTTATAGCCCATTTTATTGAGCATCTCTGCGCGCTTTTCTTCATATTCGGTCAAGCCATCCCAATCATGAACTAGGAGTACCAATGGCGCTGTGTTGTTCACTTTAGCCAGTAACCTTCATACGGCTGGCCATTGACTTCATAAATGACGTGCTCACCAGCGATCGCCGCTGGAGCTAGGATAGCAGCACACAGTGTTAGTCCTTTGAGTGTCGTTTTCATTGTTGTCCCTTATGTCTGACTTTGTCACCAAAAGCTTAGTACGGGATAACTAAACATGAGGACGCATGTGTATGAATTTTTTGTCAGGTTTCTATCGATTATTTGCAACAGGTTCCAAGATAATGGCTTAGATCTTAGGGATAACTTGTATGTATACTAGAGGTTCTATTGATACAGGGACGTTGTAAATGGTTCACCGCGAGTTCAGTTTTAGAGCTACTCCTACACAATCTCTTGTCTGGGCATTAACGCTAGGTCTGTGTACTTTTTCTGTCTGGTCGGCCGAATATAAAGACCACGTCGATGACAAGAAGTCTAAAGTGGATAGCACCAGTAAAAGTAATGAAGAAAAGCAGGGCTTTATCGCGTTACCGATTCCAATGTCGAATCCGACCTTGGGAACGGGTGTTCAATTGGTAGGGCTGTATATGCATGCTAAAGAGCCAGACTCTAAGGCGCACAACGATACGTCGGGTATCGTCGGCATGTACACGTCGACAGAGAGTTGGTTGATTGGTGCATTCCATGATGGCGCGTTAAAAGATGATTCTGTGCGCTACACCGGTGGTATCTTTCACGGCGATCTAAAGCTTAAGTATTACGGAGATGGCAACGATCCCATTTTTGCCGATGATCCGCTGAAGTATGACATGACGATGAGTGGTGTCATGCTTAGAGCCTTGTTTCAAGTTGCAGGATCGCATTGGTACGTTGGCCCTCAGTACAACTACATGCAAACGGATATTTCTTTTCGTGATTTCAATGATTTCTGGCCTGGAACAGAGCGGGTAAAATCGGGTGGGCTTGGCGCGGTGGTTCACTACGATACGCGTGATGACAACTACTATCCTACAGAAGGTTGGTACACTCAGTTTAGCTATATGGATTATGGCCAAAACTGGGGAGGCGATGGGGATTACAATATTGGCAAGCTGTCGACAAGTAACTACTGGAGCGTCAGAAATGACCTAGTGCTTGCTTCAAAACTGACCGCAATGACCAGCGGTGGCGATGTGCCGTTTTATGAAAAGCCGACACTGCAAATGCGTGGCTTTAACCATGGTCGTTATCGAAATGACAATATTGCTCAGGCGCAGTTTGAGGGGCGTTGGACATTTATGCCACGTTTTGGCGCAGTTGGCTTTGTGGGTCTTGGTAAAACGGCGGAAGCGGAGCAAGATATCTTGCGTCAAAGCACGGTTGTCACTAAAGGCGTAGGTCTTAGATGGCAGCCAATAAAGCAGAAGAAGATGAACATTCGGCTCGACCTCGCGCGCGGGCCAGAGGAAAGTACGTTGCACTTATCGGTTGGTGAGGCATTTTAATAAAGGGAGCTTAATTAGCTCCCTTTATTGTTTTGATGAAGCTGTGTTTTGACGACGCTATGTTTTAATTAAGCGCTCATTGGTACAAGAACCAGTGTACCAATGATGACAGTGACAAGGCCTGCGATGACTGGAACAGACGTACGTTTAACAACTTCAAATGGAGAAATTTGCGCCATACCAGATGTTGCCACAATAACCCCAGAGACAGGTGAAATGGTGCGGCCTAAGTTCGATGCTTGCAGCATTGGAATGATAAGGAATGCTGGGTTTAGTCCCATCTTAGCGGCCAAAGATGGCGCAAGCTCAACAAAGGCATAGAACGGTGCGTTACCAGAGCCTGTTGCGATGGCGGCTGCGACCGTTAATCCGGTTAGGATAAGCATGAGAGCGATACCGCCGGCACCCGCTTTGTCGGCCAAGTGAAGCAAATTATCAATTGCACCAATTGACATCAAACCTTGTGCGAACACGCCTGCGGCAACCAATAGCATTACCACACCTTTAAACGCGTCGGCCATGCCTTGATAGCAAGACTCTAGGTCTTCTAAGGTCTTCTTACCGTTGAAACGCTTAACCATAAAGTCAACCACAGCACCTAGGAAGATCGACCCAACAACGATGGTGTAGATATCCAATGACAGTCCTGGAATTGTGCGACCATTGAAGAGGAAAACGCCAATGATTGGTAAGAACGGCAGAATGCAGTAGAACGCCGGTGCATCGACCTTGATTTCTGAAACGTCAACACGCTCCATTGGCGTATTTTCTTTTTTGTCTAAATACTTATTCCAGAAAAATGCGGCTGCTGCCATCACAATAATCGCGCAGATAGAAACCGGTAACACCGTTTGCACTGCGAAAACATCCAATGCCAAGCCAGACTTTTCGGCTGCAATCACAACGTCTCCAGACGTTGGAGAAAGAATGATCGCTGCTGGTGACGCACAGACAGCCACTGCGGCTGGGCGCGAAATACCCATCGCCGTCATCATTGGGAATAGGGTAGCCATCAACAGTACACCAAGCCCAGTAGCCGAGCTAACGGCCAGTGACATCAAGCAGGCTACAATGTAAGCCGCAACCAACAGAACATATGGAGAGGTAATAAAAGACAGTGGCTTAGAGAACTGTTTTACTACTACGTTGTTAGCACCAATGTGTGTCATGTAAGAGGCAAAACCACACAACAGCATGATCTGCATACCCAGACCACCGCCACGATATTGAAGCATGTATTTCACATACTCTAACGAATCCGTCACCATATTACCTGTTGATGTCAGTTTCGCTGGCAACACAGTGTGGCCTAGAAGGCCGGTCAAAAGCAGTAATAAAATTCCGGCGGTAAGCAGCACACCTGCTGGCTTGTAGCCTTTAACGATAAAGTAGCCAACGGTGATGGTCACCACTAAGCCGATCATCAGTTCTAACATAAATCTCCCCTGATACTGTTAAAATGCATGTCTATTTATTTCTAAATGTGTCAATGACTCTACCTTTTAATGGCCTGTGGCACGACACTAATACGCCATATTGCTGATCTAGAACAAACATTATCTACCGGTGATAACAGGGTGTTTAATATTGGTTAATTAGCGGGTGGGTGGATGTAAATATTGTATTTTCATTAAGCTGTAATTGTTTTAACTGAGTCACTTTTGGTTGATTGTTGTGCAAAGTAAGATTTTTGCACTAGATAAGAGGGATTGATGCTTAGTGCCTTAAAAGCACACTTACAGCAAGCTAAACGAACAACAAACACATCATCGATGAGGTGCAAGTGTTGCAATTCGTTGGATTGTAGACAAAATAAACCTACCACTCACAAATGTGCGAAGCCATGTATCACTCTTCCATTAATCTTCTAGATGTTCGAGCGTTCGTCCTTGTTGCGAACTTGGGGAACTTCACTAAGGCTGCAGAAGCATTGGGCGTGTCACGTTCTCATGTTTCTAGACAAATACAGTCACTGGAAAAGCAGATGGGTGTGAGCTTAATCATTCGGACTACACGCTCTATGAAGTTGACCACGGCTGGAAAAGCGTTTCTAGCCTCGTGTGACCAGGCATTAAATAGCATCGATAAAGCCGTTCATACTGCGGTTGATGATATTGAGACGATTCGCGGAAACATCAAAATTAATTGCGTGGGGGGTACATTGGCGAGGAGATGGTCTCGGAGTTCATTGCGACCTTTTTACAAGCCCATCCTGATGTGACCGTTGAACTGGATTTCTCGAGTCACCGTGTTGACTTGCTAGAGGAAGAATTTGATTTAGCCATCCGAATGGGGGATTTAGCTGACGCGAGCTATGTCGCGCGCAGGCTCACTACGATTGAAATGCAAACATTGGCGAGCCCAAGCTACCTAGCAAACTCTGCGCCTGTCACGCACCCTAAGCATCTAAAATCACACCGCTGCATCACAGGCTCCGTGACGAAATGGCGTTTTGAGCATACTGACACCAAGGAATCCGTTGAGGTACCTATAGAAGGTGTATTGAGCTGCAAAAATGGCAGAGTGCTTATAAATGCTGCGAAAAAGGGGCTTGGTCTTATTCGGGTACCGCGGATTTACTGTGAGAGCGAAATTGCACGAGGGCAACTGGTTCCTGTCTTTACCGAATGGCAGGTTAGTGATGTTCCTTTGTCGCTCATTTACCATAAAGACAAGTATCAACCAAATCGGATCAGAGCTTGTATTAGCCACTTAATTGGCGCGTTTGGCAATTGCTAATATATTAGGAATAACCGTTATTACCTAAAAGCTGAATTGTTGATTATCAAACAATATTGTCTGATAATTGCGCGCTTTCACTTTCCCAAGGTTCACGATTAATTGCATGCACTCTCACGCCAAAAAATACACATTTATCTTAGCTAGAGCGCTGATACTGTCGATATTGTTATATGGGGTTGCCATTTATCATAGCACCGACAACTTGGTGGAAAATGAGCAAGCACAATTTCGCCTTCTCACAAAAACAGTACAAGATTATAAATCTACCTTGTATATCATGGGGTGATGTTTGAAGCGCAAGTTGAGGCGAATCGCGGTAAATTCTTGGATGAAAGGCCGTTTGATCGTGGCAAGATCTATTACTATGATGACAATAACACACTGACTCACAATGAAAAAGTGATCAGTGCGACGGCGGAAAAAATGTTCGGTAGCATGCCAGAAATGGTCAGCGTGCTTCCTATTCGCTTTACTATCGCTCCTACGAGGGACAAAAGCTGCTGTCAGCTAAGTCGTTCGATATTCCTGCCAATATTGTTAAATCAGCCTTTTCGGAAAAATCGTGTCTGGCGACATCAAACTGTGCGTATTTTGTGTCGCCAGAAGATTTATCAAACCGACTCGTTGTGTCTGACGTGCATCAGGACAAGGTGACCGGACAACCTACGATTACGTTGTCGAGTCCTGTTTATGATGGAATGACGATGATTGGTGATGTTAATGTTGATATCTATCTGAACTATTTTGGTTTTCTCTCCAATAAAACCTTTGTCTCTGCTAAAGATGGCGACAAGCGTCAGGTCATTATTGAAAACCTACGTTACCCACTGAAAAAGCACGCGTTTGCTAAACATTTTGTTGTTGATGACTACTTTGAGTTTGTTTATCTCATCCCTTTTAGCAAGCTCGTCATTGATACCAGTTGGTTACTCCTCCTTCTTGTGGCGATCTTATTTTATATCTTTGTAAAGCTAGAAGAACTCCACGTTAAGCGCGAGCGGCTAAAGTTGGCAGAAATTGCCATCAGTCGCGATGAGTTAACCGGGATCTACAATCGTACTATTCTCAAAGACAGTGCACTGAAATACATCAAGGAAAAGCAAGGGTTTTCAGTTATCGTCATTGATGGAGATGGCTTAAAGGCGATTAACGATACCTATGGGCACCACGTTGGAGATGAGGCTATCATTCACATAGCGACATGTATGACGGATAATTTTAGAGACAGTGATTATTTGATACGAAGTGGGGGTGATGAGTTCTTGGTGCTGTTGCCTGGCTGCAGTGAGCAAACTGCGTATCAGTTGGCAGATAGGCTAGCGAGTGATATTGAATCTACGCCTTTCGGTAAGCAGTCACTGACTATGACTATCAGCTTTGGCGTAAGTCAAATTCAGCGAGGTGATAATTTACAGGTCGCGATTCAACGCGCTGACAATCTATTGTATCGAGATAAGCGCAGTAAAGCGCGAACGGTTGAACAGACGAGTACGCAACATGCATAAAGAGCACGACTATAACTTACTCAAAGTATTGGTACTCATCTATGAGCATCGCAATCTAACCACAGCGGCGGCAAAGTTAGGTAAAACGGAAAGTGCGGTAAGTAAGCATTTGGCGAAGCTTCGTGAACAGCTTGGTGACCCTCTATTTATTCGCCGCAGCTCAGGCTTAGAGCCCACACATTATCTTGAGCGAATAATGCCTGGCATACAGCGCGGTTTGCGCTCGGTAGAAAATGCGCTCAAGCAAGGCGAGGTGTTTGATGCGACTCAATATGAACATCCGATTGTTATTGCCTTAGACAATACTTCCATTGAGCGTTTTGCCCTTCCTATACTTTCTGCTCTCAGAGCGGAGTTTGGTAATTCGTTAATTGAGTTGATCACATGGCGACGTGATACTTATCAGCGTATTCTTGATGAGAAAGTGCAACTGGGTATTCAGATGTTCAACGAGGATTGCTCTAAGTCTTTGTATCAAAGTGCTTTATTTAACGTTGAGATGGGAGCTCTAGTCGGTGAGCAAAGTGACATTTATCAATGGCAAGACGTATTCGATAACCCATGTATCTTTTTTGAGGTTCGGGGCTGGAATGAAACAAACCATCGTCTGATCAGACAAATGGCGCAGTACGATCTTTCTTTCGATTATAAAACCAAGCTCGATAACTTTTCATTGGCGGTGTCGGTAGTTCGTCAGGAAAACACTTCTGTGGTGCTGGCAAAGCACCTTGCTTCGAAAGAGGGTGTTAGATATATCCCGTTTCCAGAGCACATGCAGACCTATGCGCCGGTAGTCTCCTGTATTAAACAGAGTGACAGACAAAATCCGTTACATCAAAAGCTGCATAGCGTAATCAAGCAGGCGGTATTGAATTCTTTAGGGGAGTAACCTGGCGTCCTTGCCAAGAAGTAAGCAGTTTAGAAAGTTATAAGACTGCTTCTGCAACAGGAGGGGGAGTCATCGCTGTCGCTGTATCATGATTCGCCGCTGTGCCACTAATCGCCACACCAACAGTAGGCTGAGTTTGTACTACGTCTTGTGTATGCAGCAGCTCAACAATGGAATTGGCTTCGTATTTGTCCAGAATTCTTGATTTGTAAGTACTAATAGTTTTAGCACTCAATGACAGGAATTCGGAGATTTGCTTGTTGGTGTAGCCTTTCTTCAAGTAGTTAAAGACGACGGTTTCACGTTGCGACAATACGATGTTGCGGCTGCGCTGTTTGTAATCGGTCTTGAACAAGTTGTATCCACGCATCACGCCCGCAATGGCATCGCGAATCAGCGCAGTATCTTCCGTTTTGCTAATGTAACCATTGGCGCCTAGCTTATACGCGGTTTCTGAATATACAGGATAGCCATAGCTTGAAACGAAAATCGCCTTACCTTTATAGCCTGCTGCATAAGCACGGCGCATCAACTCGAAACCATCGGCTTCTGCCAGGTTAACATCGAGAATGATCAGTTCGATATTGCCAGTTTTAACCAGGTTCAGAGCAGTGTGAATGCTGTCTGTTTGGTGCACTAAGTTCATGTCATCAATGCTGGTTACGATCTTGGCGATCGACTCCCTAACAATAGGGTAGTTATCAATGATGAGACAATCTTTGCTGTTTGGATAGAGCATTAACTTAACCTTGCAAAACAAGTGAATAACAAAAAATGAGCATTGAGAAGGGCGCATCCACGTTGCTTGTAGGTGTCACCAGGACTAACCCGTGACCGATTTAATTCATGGCTCAAATTAACTAGTTCAAAAGTATATGAAACAATCGAATGAAAGTCTGGAAAGACAGAAATTCCAATTTGGAATAGTGTCAGAATTCTCAAAAGCCAATTAAAGATCAGAACCTTGGTTAGTGGCAATTGCGATTTTTTGTCGTGTTAAGTACAAAGTTTGTTTGACAGGATGAGTGATCTACAAGAGGGCTTGATAGTGGGGTTTTGCTATTATTTGAAAATTTAGTACGAAAAAGTGTGATTTACCTCTTGTTTTATTCTTGTTTAGGTATAAAATTACACTCAGTTGAAAGTTAATTACATATCTATCGGAGAGCGATCATGAGCTATGAACTAGGTTCAGCGTATGTTGGTCAATTGGCAGCAAAGAAAATGATGGATGATATGCTTTATGGAAAAGCACAGCCGAAGAAAAAGTCTTTCGTTAAACGAATGATGAAAAAACTGGCTAAATAATGGATTCAAAAAAAGAAGGCTCGCACATTGCGAGCCTTCTTTTTTATCTGTCATTTATGAGACGAAGCTTTGAGATTGTATGAATTGTAGGTCTTCTGTTTTAAGAGACATTCTTCTCACTAAAATCGACAACGTTATCTGGTGTTTTTTCAGGGGTGCGACTTTCAAGCCACGTCTCTAAGTTGTCGGCTCCACCGATATATTCTCCCTCGAGCCAGATTTGCGGCACAGTGACTGGCGTTTTGAGGCCAATATGTGCTTTTACTTCCGGTATCATTCGATATAGTGCAGCACTGTCCTTGACGACATC
This sequence comes from Vibrio maritimus, assembly GCA_003263775.1. Classification (GTDB taxonomy): domain Bacteria; phylum Pseudomonadota; class Gammaproteobacteria; order Enterobacterales; family Vibrionaceae; genus Vibrio; species Vibrio maritimus. The sequence goes on along the minus strand of JYJJ01000084.1, from coordinate 61,251 downwards.
ATGATAGGTATATGGGATACCTGCGTCGTCGAGTAGCTTTTTAGCTTTGACGCAGTAAGGACAAGTGGCTTTGCCGTAAACGATATTGCCTTGCAATGTGTCGCGTTTCGTCCACTCTTGAATCACAGACTGAACCAATACGCCGCGATTTAATGCCTCACCTTGGCTAACGACCTTACCTTCGACCATTAAGATTGGGGCATGCCAAGAACCTGCTTTTAACGGCTCCCACCAATGTGATAACCAGTCTTTTACTTCCAGTTCAATTGGAATGCCGTTAAGTTCATTGGCAAAGGTGTCGGTTAGTATATCTTTGGTTAAGGTGCACTCACCACACGGAATGTTAACTTTAAATGGTCCCCAGCTTCCAGCCCAGCGGTATAAAGTCAGTTTAATTGGTTGTGCCATGTTCTTCGCCTCTTAATTCTTCCATTTAATAGAGTAGAACCTTGAATACGGGTTTTCATTTCAATCAGGGCAAATTATTTTTTGTCGCGTTTGGATGTTTCCCAGTGAGTAATAAAAGCAACCGATGCGATGATGATGGCCGCACCAAGCCATAGCCTTCCTGGTGGTGCCCAGCCAAATACAATCCAACCAGCAAGAACGTTCATTGGTAGCTTTGCATGATCAAAGGGCTGAACAAATGATGCGTCCGCAACCGAATACGCTTTAACGATCGCCCATTGTGCCAGGGCCGTTAAAGCACCAGCACCAACAAGTAAAGCCCACACCCAGCCTGTTGTTGGTAACGACCATTCTGGAAGTGCCAAAAATAGGTTGAATGGCGTGATGAGGAGCAGTAAGTACACGACCATAGTTGATGGTGAATCATCCGAAGATAAGTGTTTGACCATCAACGAGTAACAAGCCCAGAAGAATGCCGCACCAACGGGTAATAGCGTTGCCCAGCTAAAATCATCTGCCCAAGGCTCTAAGATGATCATTGCGCCAATAAACCCAAACAGCGTTGCCAGCCAGCGTGCTGGCCCCACTTTCTCTTTGAGAAGCAATCCCGAGCCCAAGGTAGCAAAAAGGGGTGATGTCATAAGTAGTGCGATTCCCTGCCAAATAGGGACCGGATAAGCCAACGCCCACATCCAAAGCTGGATCCCCACGACAGAAAGAAAAACTCGAAACAGATGTTTGGAGAAGTGCTGAGTTTTCAATGAGTGCCTAAATCCAAGTGATGTCAGATAAGGCAGAATGACGAAGAAAGCGATCGCATATTGAATAAGAGCCACCATGGTTGATGGCATGCATGGCGAATGCTGACCACTTGGGCAATGTTGTTCACTAAAGCAAAAGCTGCTCCGGCAGCTAGCATCCAAAGTGCGCCACGAATAGGGTGGTGATGTGAGCTCATAAATAGTTTTGGTAGTTTTTTCCGCATGTTACTACGAATGTCAAATACCACCAAGCAAGAGAGAGTATCAAGGAAGGGATAGGCAGTAGGTTAATCCAGTGCGGTAGATCAATTTATTATCCGAATGTTCAAATGATGTTCAGTCTGATATTGATTTTTTATGCTGAATAAAGGATATTTATGCCAAATTTTATGCTTAACCCTAACATAATTATGAATACTCATACTGAAGCATCATCAAACGCGTCACAAGGGACGAAAACCTGGCAGATGCCAGATACCCTTATTCTTATTTTTATCGTCGGCATCCTAGCCACATTGCTGACTTACTTCGTTCCAGCGGGTCATTTTGACAGTCAGGAAGTGACTTATCTTGTTGATGGTGCAGAAAAAACGCGCACCGTTATCGATCCACACTCTTTTGAATACGCAACCGATGAAAATGGTGACTTGGTATACAAGTCAGTAGGACTGTTTGCTTCTGGTGGCGGTATCGGCCTAATGAACTTTGCATTTGAAGGTTTAGTTTCTGGCTCGAAATGGGGATCGGCGATTGGCGTGATCATGTTCATGCTGGTTATTGGCGGTGCGTTTGGCATTGTGATGCGCACAGGTACAATCGATAACGGTATTTTGCGACTGATCGATAAAACCAAAGGCAGTGAAGCGCTGTTCATTCCCGTTCTGTTTGGCCTATTTTCTCTGGGCGGTGCAGTCTTTGGTATGGGTGAAGAGGCAGTAGCATTCGCTATCATTATTGCCCCTTTGATGGTTCGTCTAGGTTATGACGGCATTACTACGGTCATGGTGACTTACGTGGCGACGCAAATTGGTTTTGCGACGTCCTGGATGAACCCGTTCTCCGTTGCAGTTGCGCAGGGTATTGCGGGTATTCCAGTACTCTCTGGCATGACAATGCGCATGGTGATGTGGGCAGCGTTTACCGTGATTGGTATTGTATTCACCATGGTTTATGCCTCTCGCATTAAAGCGAATCCAGAGCTTTCATACAGCCGCCGTACCGATGTTTATTTTAGAAAACAAGCTGATACGGTTAAAGAATCCCGTTGGAATCTGGGTGATTCGCTAGTACTGCTTACCGTCGTTGCAACGACCGTATGGGTAGTATGGGGCGTGGTGATGCACGCTTGGTATATTCCTGAGATCGCTTCTCAGTTCTTTACCATGGGTTTTGTGGCTGGTCTTATTGGTGTGTTATTCCGCTTGAACGGTATGACGCTAAATGACATGGCTGATGCCTTCAAAGAAGGCGCTAGCATCATGCTTGCACCTGCGTTACTCGTTGGTTGTGCAAAGGGAGTGCTTCTGATTCTAGGTGGCGGTACCACCGATGAGTCTAGCGTTCTAAACTCTATTCTTAACAGCGCTGGTGGCATGATTAGCGGCCTGCCTGATGTTGCCGCTGCTTGGTTAATGTACGCATTCCAGTCGGTATTTAACTTCTTTGTGACATCAGGTTCTGGTCAAGCTGCACTGACTATGCCGCTGCTGGCACCATTGGCAGATATTGCAGGTGTGACACGTCAAGTTGCAGTATTGGCATTCCAACTTGGTGATGGTTTTACTAACGTTATCGTACCAACATCCGCATCTTTGATGGCAACGCTTGGTGTATGTCGTATTGATTGGGGTGACTGGGCAAAATTCTGTTGGCGCTTTATACTGCTGCTATTCGTTTTGGCAAGTTTTGTGGTTATCGGTGCGCACCTAGCTGGGTTCGCGTAACATCGGGCACAATACAAACTTGATTGATACTAAAAGCGGGCATAGTCCCGCTTTATTTTTATAGGCAATTTAATGACTCAACAACAACTTCAATTAGAGTATTCTACGATTACTGCTCTTGATGTCGATTCACTTGCTGCGGGCGTCCACCGATTTTGGTTTCAAGCCTCAACGAACGCGATGGGCGTTAATATTCAATTGCCCGTTATAGCAATCAAAGCTGAAAAGCCGGGCCCTAAAGTGATGATTACTGCAGGTGTTCATGGCGATGAGCTTAACGGCATATTGACGGCTCATAAACTGGCGCGCACGCTAGAAAATAAAGTGACTGCTGGGGTAGTGACGATCGTTCCATCGGTAAACATCCCTGGTATTTTGAATCACAGTCGCGACTTTAATTCATCGGATCCAGATGCATCGCCAGCAAACCTGAACCGTTTCTTCCCAGGTAATGAAGAGGGCGATGCCGCAAACCGCTATCTCTATCGCATTTGGAATCATTTACTCAAGCCCAATGCTGATTTTGCTGTCGATTTGCATACGCAAACTCGAGGGTCAACGTATCCCTTGTATGTATTCGCAGATTTTCGATTGGACAAAGCCCTTGAAATGGCGCGTCTGATTGAGCCAGATGTGATTTTAAATGATCCCGGTGATGCAGGTGTGCTAGAGACGGTATGGAACAGCTCAGGCATTCCAAGCATCACTATTGAAGTAGGTATGGGCAAAATCACTCAGCCAGAGTTGATTGAACGCACGGTAAACGGTGTTCAGCAAATTCTCATCAATAATGAAATGATCGACGGAGCCCTCAAAGAGGTTGCACCATGTCCGCTGGAAGGGCAGAGCATTACTACGGTTAGAGCTCGCCAAGGTGGATTTGTAATCCCAGAAGTAAGCCTGCTACAGCCTGTTGAAGAAGGGGAGTTGCTTGCTAAACAGTATGATGCGTTTGGGCAGCAGATTGATAGCTATCATGCGCCGCATGCAGGTAGTGTTCTGAGCTATAACGTTGATAGTTTGAGAGATCCGGGTGCACTGGTTGTTCGCCTAATCCGATAAAAACTCGATAAAAAAAGCCTCCCCTGTATTAGCATAAGGGGAGGCAAAATAGTGACCACTTATTAAGCCTCTTCTGCCTAGATAGCATCTATCGCGTTATCTTCTCCCTCTAAAAAAACAACTCAACAGACACCGAGACCGATAAGTGCAAATGCTGCCAGCATTTGTCCCTACTACTAAAGCAGTACTTGTGCCAATAATTGAACTTTAGTTAAGTCGCTGATATTAAAGGTTTATACAAAATGTTGAAGATTGAGTGGAAGTAGGGGCTTCAGTAGAAGTGGTGCAATTGCACTAAGATGGGTAAGGCTGAGTCAATGACTCAGCCTTAAAATACGAAGCTATCTAACGAGTTGGCAGTGGTTTAATAGCTCTGTTTACAAGCGATTAGAAGTCGTAGCGAACACCTAGACGCATTGAGTCTTCAGCATCGACCGCGGTAAGCTTACTTGATTCACCTTTCTTAAGGTTGTTCAGCTTAAATGCAAGGTAAGTGCGTAGGTTGCTGTTGAACTTGTATTGACCTGTCAGCTCATAGAAATTGGTTTTTTCTTTGCCGCTGTTTGCATCAACGGAGTCTTTTTCTGTGTTCTGGTAAGCCGCAAGAACCGAGAAGCCGCCCGTGATCTTGTATGCAGCGGAAAGCTCAGTACCTTTAAAGTCAGTACCTTTTTTGTCATCTAGCTTACCCTGAGTGTAAGTAGCGCCAAGCTCTAATCCGCCAATGTTATAGCCTAGACCTGCGATGGTTTGCTTTGCGTTGCCTTCGTCGATACCGTTTGTTTGACCATTACCATTTTGTGCATATCCAAGACCGACCGACAGACCAAATGGCATTTGGTATTTCGCTGCGATACCTGCGCCATCTTCATTTTTGCCTGAACCAAGAATCGCAGACGCTTCAACGGTCAGTGAATCCATAAACTCGCCAGAGTATTTAACAACGTTGTTGATCTGCTCATTACCAGCATTGATGAACTCTTTTTGGATACCAGTGTAGATCTGACCGTTATCAGACATTTGAGAAATGATAACGCCAGCAGTGTCTTGTTTACCGAATGAAACCGCACCAAACTGCGTATCTAGACCTGCAAACATGTAACGCTGTTTAAAGTTGGTTTTTTCGCTTTCAGATACGTTTGTGCCATCGTCTTTGCCAGCACTGTCATTCACTGCGTGTTCAACTTCATACTTGCCGAAACCGGTTAGGTTTTCAGAGATCTCGGTTTTACCTTTGATGCTTAAACGAGCACGGCTCTTATTTTTCATTGAACCATCGATTTTCTTGCCGCTGTCATCACCGCCAAAGTCACCACGAAATTCCATACGACCGCCAACTTCCAAAGAAGTGTCTTCGTTGTTATAAACTTCCGCCGCGCCTACCATGCCAGACATCAATGCTGAAACAACTGCACTTGCCAATACTGCTTTTTTCATTTTCTAAATACCTTGGTTATCAAAAATGAGGCTCTGTCCTCAAAGTCGAGAGCTAAGGTATGCGGTGTTTATTAAGCTTATATTTCAGTTTAATTAAGAGAAAAATACATATTCTATTTTGTTTTCAATGTGTTATGCGTTGTTAGGTGTTGTTGTAATAAGTCATTGAAGGGGCTTGTGATTGGTGTTGGTGGTTCGGTGTTGAGTTGATTATATACTTCATCTGTATGATTTTAGTTCAAACGAAAAATGCCCGAGAATATCTTCTCGGCATCGGTGCAAGGGTAGTACAAATGTAACTTTAGAAGTTGTAACGTAGGCCTAGACGTAGTGAGTTGTCTGCGTCTTCAGCAAGAGTAGAGCTATCTGCCTTCAAGTTGTTGATTTTGTATGTTGCGTAAGCACGGATGCTCTTGTTGAAATCGTATCGACCGGTTAGCTCGATAAAGTCATTGGTGTTAGTTTTGTCGCCGTTGTCGGCTTTTTCTTCTGATTTAGCGTATGCTGCGATGACGCGGAAACCATTACCAAACTTATAGTGACCAGCAAGCTCAGTACCAGTGAACTCTTTGGCATCAGCACCAGTCGCTTTGTCGTTGATATCACCCTGAGTGTACGAACCTGCAATGTAGAACGAGCCAATCTCATAGCTCAGACCACCAATTAGCTGGCTTGAACTGCCGTTATCTTGACCAAGTGTTTCGCCGAGGTCACCAGCAGAGTAGCCAAGACCGATACCTAGGCCGATTGGCAGTTGGTAAATACCTGAAAGACCGTAAGCGTTGTTACTTTTCTCGTCACTTGCCACGAAATCCGCTTCAACCACTAATGCATCCATGAAGTCACCAGTGTACTTGATGGTGTTGTTGACTTGCTCATCACCCGCAGAGATGAAGTCTTTGTTCGTGTTTGTGTGCGTGCCGATATCGGTCATTTTAGATACTTGAACGTTAGCAGTATCTTGTTTACCGAATGAGAACGCACCGAATTGAGTACCGATACCTGCGTACATGTAACGTTGTTTGAACTCTTTGTTGCCGTCGTTACCTGATGAGTTGCCAACAGATTGCTCAGCTTCATAAAAACCAAAACCAGTAAGGTTGTCAGAAATTTGGGTTTCACCGCCAACATTCAAACGAAAGCGTGATTTGTTATCCATTGTACCGTCTAGCTCTTTACCTGAAGCCTGACCTTGGAAATCACCACGAAACTCAGCACGGCCACCAACTTTTAGAGTCGTACCGTCTTTGCTATACACTTCAGCTGCCAGAGTTGAACCTGATGCCATTGCTGCAACCACTGCACTCGCTAGAACTGCCTTTTTCATTTTCTCATTACCTTTTTGTATGGATGACAAGACTTCATGTCTTTGTTTGGTTGCGGTTAAGGTATGGTTTTCTTGTGACAGATAAATGTGAGTTATATTACGTTTTGATTTAAATGGGGTTTTCTAGTGAGTGGGGTGATGGTTGATTTGAAGGAAAAGAAAAGGGCGAGTGAACTCGCCTTGTGTATTGGTTAACCAGGTAGGTTAGAAGTCGTAACGTAGCGCGAGGCGTAGTGAGTTGTCGGCATCTTCAAGGTTATTCACTTTGTAAGTCGCGTAGGTACGTAGTGAGCTATTAAAGTAATAAACACCTGTTATTTCGTAGTAGTCACTAATATCATACTTTGATCCCACGGATGGGTCGATTTCGCCTTTTTGGTAGCCTACAAGCGCCTGGAAATTGTTCTCAAACAAGTAGTGCGCTACAAACTCATACCCTGTGAAGTCGTTGTCTCCAGGAAGTATAGCTTGCTTGGAACCTTCCCCCTGGGTATAGGTACCTGCAATGTATAAGCCTTCCCATTTGTAGTTAAGACCACCGATAAACTGGTTAGAGTCTTGGGCGCCGGCGCCATCGTTTTCATTCGCCGCATAACCTAGGCCGATACCTAGACCAATTGGTAATGTGTAAATCGCCGACAGCGCATAGCCATCTTGATTTTCTTCACTAGCCGCCAGCAAACTTGCTTTTACAGAGAGCGCATCTACAAAGTAGCCAGAGTAGTTTAGAGCGTTGTTAATTTGCTCGTCACCCGCTGCAATGTACGTTTTTTGGATACCACTGTGTGTTGATACGTTATCTGACATTTGTGAGATTTGCACAGTTGCAGAATCTTGTTTACCGAAAGTAACAGTATTGTCACCAGCGACTATACCGGCATACATATAGCGCTGTTTAAACTGAGTGTTACCAGTGTTTCGGTCGTCCCCACCGTTTCCAACAGTTTGCTCTGCCTCATAAAAACCGATGCCATTCAGGCTATCGGTGATACGCGTTTCACCGCCTACATTGACACGGAAACGAGACGCGTTGTCCATAGTTCCTTTCAACTCTGCACACTAGCTTTGCCTTGGAAGTCACCACGGAATTCCGCACGACCACCGATGCTTAGAGAAGTGCCATCTGAGTTGTAAACCTCTGCTGCAAGTGCTGAACCAGAGACGAGTGCTGTTGTAATCGCCGTAGCGATGGCTGCCATTTTCATAATTTTATCCTTTAATTATTTTAACCACTGCAATGTTTCCACTGCGAGATCGCCCCGATACCACTCTAAGAACGATCTATTTGAAGGATAGGACGCCTTTTGAATGTTTCCTCACTGATTGGTGTAAAGTTCCATCTTATCTGTAATTTTGTGATCTAATGCTCATATATCACCCAATTCATTAGTAGTTTTGTAACTCATTTCTCCAAGTGCGCGTTCTCTATGTACTGCGCTAGCAAGATCGACCCTGATTTGTCTGACTAAAACAGTTGTTTTACTAACTAAATAGTTAATTGTATTTGTTTAGAATTTGAACAAAACAGGGTGCGTAACATCACAAAATACGCCCCAAAAGATCTAAATTAGCTAAAAATCACTGAATTAATTGCTTCTTTTATAACGCTTTATGATTTTTGTTGTTTCTGTAACTTGTTGTTTTGTTGGGTTTTATCTAAATAGAAAACAGTGTTTTTAATGTTTTACGTCTTTTTATGAAGGCTTTGGGAACTTTGAGGTTAGAGTGGCTCTCGTCATGTTAATCCAGCGTTACATCAAGGTGGGTTGCATGCATAGGTGTTATGTCTGTGTGCGTAACCACTTAATGAACGTGATGTCATCCAGCGTGATGATACAAAAACTTGAAATATGGAAATCCCAATGAACAAAAAATTTATCGCACTAGCAGTGGCAGCTGCTGCATTCGGTACTACTGCACAAGCAGTTGAGCTATACAACAACGACGGTTCTACTTTCTCTATCGGCGGTCACGCTACTGTTGGCGTTGCTGGCGGTGACGAAGACAACTTCGCAGTAGACGAAAAATCTCCACGTATCAACATGGAAGCAACTCAAGACCTAGGCAACGGCTTTACAGCTGACGTTAAAGGTGAGTGGGCGCTAAACATGCTAAATGGTGGTGAGAACTCTTTCACTACTCGTCTAGGTTACATCGGTGTTTCTCACGCTGATTACGGTCGTCTAGCTGCTGGTACACAGTGGTCACCATACTACGCTGCTGCAGGCGTTGCTGACCTACCTATCGCATTCGCGAACGAATTCCTATACGACAACCACGGTGCATTCGGTACTGGTCGTGCAAACGGCATGGTTGCATACACAAATGGTTTTGACTTTGACAACGCTGGTGCACTTAACTTTGGTCTAGCGTGGCAGGGTGACTCTTCTGCTACTGCATTCGAAGCAGTAGACGGTTCTGGTAAGCCAGTAAGCACTACTACTGTAGATGTTGAAGATCGTTTCCAAGTTGCTCTAGGCTACGAGATCGTTGGCCTTGGTCTTAACTACGCATACACTGGCGGCGACATCAAAGATGGCGCTGACAAAGAGAAAGCTGAATCTCACGTAGTTTCTGCTAACTACGGTACATACGGCAAAGGTCTGTACGTAGCTGGTGTTTACGCTGACAACAAATTCATGAACAATGCGACTGTTGCAACTGGTAACACAACTGCAACGGGTCTACTTGAAGACAGCAAAGCATACGAAGCAATTCTTGCTTACGGCCTATCAAACAGCCTAAACCTAAGCATCAACTACGAGCAAGTAGAAGACAGCAAAGCAAGCGAAACTGTTTACTCTACTTCTGCTATCCAAGCTGAGTACGATATTCACCCACGCGTACGTGCTTTCGTAGCATACCAGTTTGACCTACAAGGTTCTGGCGAATACAAAACAGACAAAGACAACCAATACGCAGCTGGCGTACGTTTCTTCCTATAATAGAAGCAGTTAGTCTTTTGATTACAGAAACCCGCTCTAGTGAGCGGGTTTTTTTATGCCTTTTGTTCTGAGTGATAAATCGCCTGAATGTTTGTTTTTGCTTGCATTTGTAGAAAAAATAACCAAAAGGTAAAAATATCTTACAAAAACTGAGTATAACTCATCTCGTCTCAATGCTGTTGCTCGTATGTATCTGAAATTCAATAATTAAGTGGTTTGTCATGCTGGCTTTTTAATTCTTCATTTCATTTCACGTCACATCGCGGAACTTCCCGTTTAAAGTAACCCCATATCGCAAATTCATGTTTTTCATGCACTTGTAGTGAGCACTCTATTAGTTAGTGTGTTCAGAGTAGTGCGATTAACACCCAATTACTTAAGTTTAGCTTCTCGCTCTTATGGATAGATAGAAGCGCTTAAGTATGAAACTGTCATATGGAAGTCATTATGAACAAAACACTACTAGCAGTAGCGGTTACAGCTGCAGCAATCGGTACTCAAGCTAACGCTCTAGAAGTTTACAACAACGAAGGCACTGTAATGAACATCGGCGGTCACGTGACTGTTGGTCTTACTGGTGCACACAAAGGTCAAGACGCTCGTGTTGAAGAGAAGTCTCCTCGTCTAAACGTTGAAGTAATTCAAGACCTAGGTAACGGCTTCAAGGCTGATTTCAAAGCTGAATGGCAAATGAACATGCTTGAAGGTGCAGAGAACACGTTCAAGACTCGTCTAGGTTACATCGGTCTTGGTCACGAGACTTACGGTCGTCTAGCAGCTGGTACGCAGTGGTCTCCATACTACATGGCAGCTGGTGTTGTTGATACGCCAATCGGTTGGTCAAACGAGTTCCTATACGACAACCACGGTTTCTTCGGTACTGCACGTGCTGAGAAGATGGTTGCTTACTCAAACACTATCGACTTTGATACAGCTGGTGCGCTAACTCTAGGTGCAGGTTGGCAAGGTGCTAACCAAACAACTAAAACGACTCAAACTGTTACTGGCGGTAAAGTTGAGACTAAGACTGATGTTGTTCTTGATTCAGAGAACCGTGGTCAAATCGCAGCTGGCTATGCGATCAACGGCTTCAACGCAAACTACGCATTCAACTCTGGTAACCTAACTGAGCGCGGCGTTGCTCGTACTGCTGAATCTCACCTAGTTTCTGGTAAGTACGGTAACTTCGGTGCTGGTCTATACGTAGCTGCTACTTACGCGTCAAACGAGTACATGAACTCGTACGACAACCGTCTACTAAAAGACACTAAAGCGTTCGACTCTATCCTAGCTTACGGCCTAGATTTCGGTCTAAACCTAATCGTTAAGCACGAAGAGATGAAAGACGACGAGCTAGGTCTACGTGTTAAGTCTGGTACTTCTGTACAAGCTGAATATACTATCTCACCACGCCTACGTGCATACACTGGTTACAACTACGATAACCAAGGTGAAGGTAAATACAAAAAAGCGAAAGACCACCAGTTCATCATTGGTACTCGTTTCTACCTATAATCACCTAGTTTGATTAGACAAAAGGCGCTCATGTTGAGCGCCTTTTTTAGTGTCTTGCATTCAGAGTTTTGCCAATACTTCATCAGAATGCGATTCTTTTCGCATGGACTCTATCAGTTTAAGTAGGTGGCGTTTATCCCATTCAATCGATTGTTGTCCCATAGTGCTCGCACTCATAGCTTCAATCTCATGTTTGATCTCTAAAATAGAGGCGGTCGAAAAGCGTTCTTCTTTGCACCATTTCTCAAATTGAGTGTGAGCTGCAATCGTATCGCCTGCTTGTACTGCTTGAATCAACTTGATCTTTGATGTTTGCGCTTTATCGCTAGTTTTTGCTGATGGCAACGCTGAGCTACGTTTCTCTCTAATCCAAAGCCCCATAAATGCCAACCAAAGTGCGGCAAACAATGCTGTCAGCCACGGCCAAAATCCTGAGTCGTGAACAATGACCTCAGTGGGTGGGGAGGTAGATGGTGTTGGTAACACCGCTGCATTGTCTTCATTAGCGGTAATTTTGACATCAAGGCCTTCGAGTGTCGTCGTAGCGGCTTGTTTTGACTTTGTATCCCACCATTGGATTTCTACGCTTGGCAGAGTCGCGATTTGCGGCGATTTAGCGATTAACACTTGTTTGAGAGTCATCGTAACCGAGCCATCAGCACTCTCAGTGAAGCTTGGCTTCTCCGGGTACACTCGAAACGATGTTGGATTGCGGATGCTAAGTTCAGGCATTTGTTCAGCAGAGACTCCTTGGGCAGTCACCGTTAAAGTTCGCGTCAAAGCATCACCTGTTTGCATGGTTACTGAGTTAGCAGTGGTGGATTCACCGTTATCTAGCGTCCATGTTTGTGAAGCCTTGAGTGAAGGAGTAGGTAACCAGACACCGTTATAGTCTTCAGGTACTGGTAATACAGAGATGTTCACCTCTGGAGCTTTACTATCAAGGTTCAAGATCTTCGTGCCACCACGTTGGCTACTATACAAAACACCACCTCGTAGCGTCGGAGCGATAATTGTGTAGTCGCCACTTTGTATAGCAGTAACACGATAGCTCTGATCAACGATTAATACCTCAACACCGTCCATGACTGCTTGATACTGTTTGGGCTCACCAAGAGCAGTGATATCCAAACCAGAGGCGATAGGGTCACTAAGAGAAGGGTTTTGTAGCATTCTCGGATCAATCTTGACGATGATGCGCGCATCCAGAGTCGTGCTTTCTTTAGGAAACAGTTCCGCTTTGCCGATTTGAGTTCTCACTTCAATCAACTCGTCTGCGGTAGGTGTTTGATCATCCATGGTCACGGTGAGATTAATGGGCGCTGTGGTCACACCATCAACATCAAAACTTGGGATGGTGAGCTTACCGAGGCGCTGCGGAGCGATAGCAATTGTCCAAACACTGCTATCACGGCGCGTTCCGTTGAGAATATTTACTGATGAACTAAAGCTGGGTCTTCCCATGAAAAAGTCATCGCTCAGTGCATCGAAATTTACTTTGCTGCCATCAAGTTTTTCATCGGCGACAATTTTAAGCTGGATGACCTCATCCTTACTGACATTGGTTTTCGTCACGCTAGCGGTGACATTCAGTGCCATAGCGGCAAAGCTGCTGGTGATAGACAGCAGTGCGACGGCGATATTTGTACATAGACGTTTCAATTTCATTCTTACTACCAGTTGTTATCCGTTGCAGACGGAGCCGGTTTGTCTTTGGCTTGAAGTAACATTTGTGCTTTAAGAAGCAAACGTGGGTCACGAACGCTTTCTACTTGCTCGAGTTGACGTAAGTCCGTATTAGCTTCCTGTTGTTGGCTATTTGAGTTTATGGCCTGGCTTGTTTCCGACGGTTCATTTGAGGTTTCCGGCGCCTTGCTACTCATTGCTTCTTGCTTGGTTGGAGACTGTTGCGCTTCCTCTTGAGCTTCACTGCTCTTTGGGTTCGAATCTTGCTGGTCTGAGCCATCATTTTGTTTTGCATTAGATTCTTGAGGGCTCTCGCCCGCTGCATTGCTTTGCGATTGTTGTTGCTCTTCATTCGACTGGCTTTGCTGAGATTGCTCTCCTTGAGAGCGGTTGTCGCTTTGATTAGTGTCTTTTGACGACTGACCTTGCTTATCCTCAGCATCTCCTTCAGGCTTTTGTTGCTGTTGCTGTTGCTGTTGCTGTTGCTGTTGCTGTTGCTGTTGCTGTTGCTGTTGCTGTAAGAGATCCAAGTTATATTTTGCATCTTCATGCTCGGGATCTAGAGCTAATACGTTTTGATAGGCTTCAATAGCCGCTTCAATCTCACCAGATTGAGCTAAAGCATTGCCTTTGTTGTAAACGTCTTCAACACTATTTAACCCCTCCAATGCGGAGATTGCCGACGAGTAATCTTCAGCCTCATAGTACGCAGCAGCTTTCCACCTTGCGTTTTCAAACAGTTCAGCCGCTTGCTGGTAGTTACCTTGAGCAAATGCCTCAGCGCCACGTTGATCGCGATTTTTAAAGCCACTGTCTAACAAAGATGCTTGCGAAGATGGCGCGTAACTCGCGGACAGTAACATCGCTACTGACATCGAGAATAGAAAGCCTTTGCGAAACAATGGTAAAACGAGCAACACCACTAGTGGCATTAACCAATAACCGTGGTTGATGGGAATATCGAGCGACTGATTCTGGTTGTCAGTGACTTGTTGATAGCGAGATGTGTTAACCAAACGCTCAATATCTCCATTATCACTTTGATAACTGGCGAACTGTCCGCCGACTTTTTTAGCCAGTGTTCGCATTTCACCGAAGGGAGTTTTGGCTACTACAGTATTGCCTTTACTGTCGGTCAGCAGAGAGCCATTGGCGAGTGGGATTGGCGCGCCGCTATGACTTCCAAAGGCAAGTATCGATAAAGTAAATCCAGTCCCGGAAAGCTGTTTTTGGATCTGCTCGGACTCATTAGTGCTTAAGCCATCGGCAAACAGTACTATTTCACCTTGACTCATTCCCGCTTGCTCGATCAGGTCGACGGCTTGTTTAACAGCAAGATCGGCTCGTGCTCCTTGAAACGGCATGATTTCTGGGGAAAGGTATTGAATGGCATTAGCGAGTGTTGCCGCATCGGTGGTTAATGGGCTGATGGTGTAAGCGTCTCCAGCGTAGGCGATGAGTCCAGTTTGCCCCTGATCGAAAAGCGGCAAAATGTCGAGCGCTTTGTAGCGGATCTGCGCAAGGCGCGTTGGTTTGATGTCCGTAGCGTAGACCGATTGAGACATATCCAATACCAGCACTCGAGCGTTCGCCGATTGAGCTCCGGGTTTTTCTGCATTACCAAAGCTTGGCCCTGCCAAGGCAATGATAGTGATAAGTAGAAGAGGCGATAGCAATAGAGATTACGACCTCTTGAATTACTTTGCCTGAGTGCTTTTGCCAGGTGGCTAGCCATGATCTCTGATGAACGTTGACTTGTTGCTAACCAAAATAGGATGCCGATAGCAGCAAAATAAGCCAGAGCATTTGTGGGTAGAGAAATTGAAAACTAGACATCATTTCTCCTAATCATGGTAATAAGTACAATGCAAATTAGGCCAATAGAAGCGGGAAGAGGGAACCACTCTGTGCGTGGTCGCCAAGACTGAGTCGCTTTCTGAACTGGTTGTAGTGCGTTGATTGTATCGTAGATTGTATTGAGCTCCTTAGCGTCGCGAGCACGGAAGTACTGCCCGCCAGTGAGCTTCGCGATATCAATGAGTGCTTTCTCGTCCAGGTCTTCCGCGGTATTGACCGTGCGCGTCATAAAAAACTCTCGTACTTGCATCTCACCAGCTCCGATACCTATGGTGTAGATGGTTGTGTCATTCCGTTTTGCGATTTCTGCCGCTTTCAAAGGGTCGAGCACTCCTGCATTATTACTGCCATCACTGAGTAGAATCATCACGCGTTGCGGAGCGTCTCCATCAATGAAGGTTTTCGTGGCAAGCCCAATTCCGTCGCCGATAGCCGTTTGGGTTCCAATTAGCTTGAGAACCGTTTGATTGAGCTGGGTTTGGATGGCCTTGCGATCGAAGGTTAGAGGCGTTTGTAAGTAAGCATGGTCAGCGAAGTAAACCAGTCCTAGGCGATCCCCCTCACGACGCTCAGCAAAATCTGAAACCACACGTTTCACTGTAGAAAGTCGGTCTTCGTAGTCACCTTCATGCAGCATGTCTTCACGAGACATTGAGTACGATAAATCAATGACTAACATCATATCGCGATGTTTAGGGTAAACGGTAATGGGCTCATCAAACCATACAGGCCTAGCACTAGCGGTGATTAGTGCAACCCAACCTAACACCGCTATTGCTTTGCAAAATCTATCGCGTTTGTTAATGCGTGCATGTATTCCATCCATATGTGGCAACATGACTTGTGCTCGCAGGGCTGGAGCAGAGGGCAACCGGTAAATGACCATTGGAAGTGGCAGCGCTAGAAACATCCACCACCATTCAAAACTAAACCCGCTCATGCCTGTTTCCAATTTCTGAACTTACGTTTAGGAGGAAGAGCATGCTCTACCCAATGAAGGCAATCGTTCACGAGAGCATGATCTGTTTCTTTGCTGTTTGCGCCATTGCTGCTGTCAGCTTTACGATAGAGTACGTGTTGCCACTGTGAGTCCTTCGCTTTAAATCGAGGATCATCGAGCTGAGAATCAAGAAACGCTAACCACTGCTCACCACTCAGTTTGGCAATATCCTCTCGTGGGAAATAACTGAGCGCGGCTTGCCTAACGATCTCTATTGCCGAAGAGGGCGAAGAGCCAGAATTGGTTTCAATAAGTTTAATGGCAGCCTTTTTAGCACGCGCTTTGCGTTTGTAGTGGCGTGTAAGCCAGACTAAAAGCAGAGTCGCAATGATAACTGTCGCGAGCAGTGCCCAGTAACCCCATGGAAGTGGCCATAATCCTGGTGCTTCAGGCAGGTGCAGTGGCTTTAAGGGAAGTGGGTGAGTTTGCGTTGATGCGTTCATAATAATGGTACTAGTTAAAACGAATAAGTTGAGAAAGCAGCGGGCTACCACTTGAAATCAGCGACAGAGCGATGCCACATTTTGATAACTCAGCTGCTAACTGCTGGTTTTGCGCGTCAAAGGCGTCTGCAATATGGCTTTTTACGCCAGCATTTGAAAAGTCTACTGAGAGTTCTTGATGTTTCCCGATAACTTTTTGAGTACTTCGAGCGTGAGTTTGTCCAGTTTCAATAGGGTCGAAGATCTGCACGGCTCGCACTCGATTATGTTGTGCTAAACGAGCCATGGCTTGGAGCTGAGGAGTATCAAGCTGGGAAAAATCACTAAGAACAATGACCTCGCTGCCTTTTTTACATAGGTTGCTTAGGGCATTGAACGGATCGCTTTGAGCGTTTAATGGATCGATGCGTGTTTCATCTTGCAACAACGGTCTCTGCTGTAAAAAGCGGTTATGTTGCTCGCACAGTTGACTAAGTAAACGCATGACTGACGTGCGAGAGCTAGACGGCTTAATTTCAATGAGTTCAGATCCAACTCTGATCACTGCGCCCACACGATCCTTACTACTCAAAGCAACAAACGCCAGCAGCGCCGCAAAATGGCATTGTTGTACGGATTTGAGTAATAATTTTGTCCCTGTAAGCATACTCGCGGTTAAATCTACAAACAGGACAACCGGACGCTCACGCTCTTCCGTAAACAGCTTAGTGTGCACTTTGCCAGTGCGAGCGGTCACTCGCCAGTCGATTTGGCGAACGTCATCCCCAGCTTGATATTGTCTTACCTCTGAAAACGTCATGCCTCGCCCTTTGCGAGGGCTGGCATGAGCACCATTGAGCTGTGACCAAATGCTTTTCGCTGGTGGCTGCCAACGTTGGCTGTGCGTTTGATAGAAACACAACTCTTCGATGGAGATCGTGACGCCATTGGTTGCCTTTGGAAGTTTCCCGTCTTCTATAAGCTTCGCAAGTGTATCTCTAGGAGCGGTTTTTTTAGATATTCCACGAGACAATGCCGATTTGAGTTGATTCAACATATCACCCTCCTAAAGCGTCTAGCGTTCTTAGTCATTACGCCGACGCCACGGTATTGAGAAGCTCTTCGATGACGATATTTCCAGTTACGCCCTCTGCTTGAGCTTGGTAACTCAGCAACAAACGATGGCGAAGCACTGGATAAATGACTTGATGAACATCTTCAGGCTAACGAAATCACGGCCAGCGAGCCATGCGTGTGCACGAGCAGCTCTATCTAAGGCAATCGTCGCTCTCGGACTCACCCCCGTGTCTACCCAGTTCGCCAGCTTTTGACTGTATGTCTCAGGTTGCCTTGTTGCCATGACCAATCTAACGATATAACGTTCGATGGAATCTGCCATGTGGATCGCTAGCACTTCTTGGCGCGCTTTAAAGATAGTCTCTTGGCTGATTTTGCCTTCAAACTGTTGGAGCTCTCCCTGGCTTCGCCTCGGTTGAGTCTCAGAATAGCGAGTTCGCTCTCTTCGTTTGGATAATCCACTTCTAGGTGAAGCAAAAAGCGATCAAGCTGTGCTTCTGGAAGCGGGTAGGTACCTTCTTGCTCAATAGGGTTTTGAGTCGCCATCACCAAAAACAGTTCAGGAAGGGCGTAAGTGGTTTGTCCCACACTGATTTGCTTCTCTGCCATCGCTTCTAGCATCGCCGCCTGTACTTTTGCGGGTGCGCGGTTTACTTCATCGGCAAGGATTAATGAATGAAATATTGGTCCTGGTTTGAATTGAAACTCACCGGTTTCAGGTCGATAGATATCGGTGCCAGTAAGGTCAGAAGGCAAAAGGTCCGGTGTAAACTGCACGCGATGAAAGCTACCTTCAAGGCAATCTGCCAGAGACTTAACGGCACGTGTCTTCGCAAGTCCAGGAGGGCCTTCAACTAAAATATGACCATCAGCGAGTAGGGCGATGAGCAGTTGTGTGACTAGGTTGTCTTGACCAATAACTTGAGATTGCAAGTAATGTTGTAGTTGTTGGAAAGACTGTGCTGGCATGATGAAAATTCCTTATTGCAGGTACTAGAGCATAGATAAGTACATAGAAAGGTCGAATAGCAAAAAGTTCCGAACTCTAGGTCATTGTTTTGTAAATATATAGCTTTGTAGAGTTTAATCAAAACTTGAATCGCAAAACGATGCAAAAGCAAACAGTTGCGTAGGGCGTTCCATGCAATGTTGGTACCCGCGCGTTAAAACAAGTACAATCGTCACAGTTTACAAGTATTGATGAGGTTAATCATTATGAGCGATTTTGAAAAAGAGCTAGAGCAAATGGCGTCTCAAGTAGAATCTGAGCCTGAGGTGGCACTGCCATCGATTGAAGAGCAGCGCGAAATCGCGGCGGAGCTAAAGCGACTAGAAGCGGAAGGCAAGTTAACGCCAGAAGTACTTGAGCAGTACTTTGGTAAGTTTAATAAAGACAACCAGACACCGATTCATTAACCTGCACGAATACGACCAATCCAATTTGCGACACAGTTCAAGTTTCACTTGATGCTGTGTCGCTTCCTCTCATAACAACAGATGGTTTGTTTCTGGCCTTTCTTGCGAGTTGCTTCTATCTTAATGTTTATTAGACAAATTTATAATGTACTCACCGCAATGTTTCACTTGCTGTATGTATGTTAGCGATTCCTAAATAGCAGGTTTTTAGTGCTATATCCCTAAGTTTTAGTGAGGATCTTTAAATAGTCTCACTTGTGAGATTATTTGTGCAATGCTAGCAATGACAAGGGCTCAAGGCGAGTTCTCGTTATTCGGGGGTAAGACAGCTGCACTGAGTTTGTTATACTTCGTGGGAAAGGATTTGTATTCATGGAAGGAGTTCATTATGTCTCAAGCTGAAGATAATGGCCGCAAACATGCGATCTTGCTGGCTGGCAATAGCCTTCAGTCGAGTCTCCTTAAAGATTCAATCGAACAAAAAGTACCGCTAAAGATACGTTTAGTATCACCAGAGAAGCTTTGCGAGGCTCGCGACGATTCATTAGGGCGCGATACAGAGTTTGTCATCATCGATTACGCCACGATTGGCAGAAGCGACGTTGCACGGTATATCGAGGTGATTGAAGATGTCGATCGCTATACGAAGGAAATATTACTTAACGCACCGAAGACGCTCGCCCATGCGGACATGCTTAAGTGGCAGAATCTGGTGGGAGTATTTTATGATTCCGACACGATAGATACTTTAGTGAATGGCTTTTCTCGGATTTTAGATGGCGAATTGTGGATGAGCGTAAGTTGGTTTATGAATATGTGCACTTCTATCGTCGCAGGCAGTGTGCAAAAACCAGCCCTTATTACACCAAACTTACCAAGCGTGAGCAGCAAATCATTAAACTGCTCGGTGATGGTGCTTCCAATACTGAGATAGCTGACACCCTCTTTGTCAGTGAAAATACGGTTAAAGCTCACCTTCACAATGCTTTCAAAAAGATAAAAGTGAAAAACCGCTTGCAAGCGTTGCTTTGGGTGAAGAACAACGTGGCGTCGAGCGAGTTTGTTCAGTAGTTTAACTAGACAAAACCGATAAGCGCCGCTTCTAGCAGAAAGCGGCGTTTTTTTATACAAATTGATAAAAAAACAGGGCTAAGGGTAAGTTCCGTTTTCCACAAAGCCCTGTTTACTGCTTACTCGGTTGCTAAAGAATTTCCGTTTCAGCTTGAGAGTATCTTGCGATGATTGGGTTAGACATAGCTTGCGGGTCGCTAGCAGACCACATACCACGCTCCATGCCTTTGACAATTAGGTGAATCACTGCGGCATCAATGGCCGACATAACCGCGATGTTGACGGGCTCGTTGTTGCTGTATCCCATTTCCACTTCCAGCAATTCTTTGTAATCAATAAAGCGGAACGCGCCTAACCCCATTTCATGTGAAGAGATGGTTTTCGACGTGGTAATACTGAGCAGCACCTGACCACTGCGAACGTCAACCGCTCTTAGGTTAACGGTGACTTGATCAGTTCGATATTGCCCTGACGCACCAATCCCGAGATATTTTGCGCCGAGTCCACCGGTGCGAATATTAGAATCGTAAGCGACAATGCCGCCTTCTATAACTACATTGGCAGAGTTAAGTGAAGAGAGGTC
Source organism: Vibrio maritimus (assembly GCA_003263775.1). GTDB lineage: Bacteria > Pseudomonadota > Gammaproteobacteria > Enterobacterales > Vibrionaceae > Vibrio > Vibrio maritimus. The sequence continues at coordinate 40,741 of JYJJ01000084.1, read as the reverse complement.
TGCTCCGTGATTGGAGATGACTTTGTCTTTCTTTTGAGCGGCGCGAATGATTTTGCGTTCCGTCAAAAGGTTTTGCAACCCTTCACGCTCTAGTGGAATAAACCACTGAGAGTCTAGTAAAGACGTTGTGAGCAGAGATGTACCGCCTTGTGGAACCGCAGTTGAGAAGTTACTGTTTGGCTGTGGTTTGTACTGCCCTGTTTGATCCCTAAAATCATACACTGAAACCAGAATTTTGCCTGCTGGTCTGGGTAGCGACACTAGGTCGGTGTACGTTGCGCCACGTGGCATTAATTTTGGTGATGCGTCGGTATCAGGAATATCCAATGAGTACGCGCACCCGCTCAGCAGTATCGCCAAGCAAATAGAAATGAGACCTTTCATGATACGTTCCTTGTAAATTAGAGGTCGGGATTGAGCCCTGAAACACTGATTTCTGTAGATTCTCCAGTTTCCTTGTCGACTATTTGCACCAGCAAATTACCTGAGTCGTCTACCACGTTCAGGAAGAAGTCGTCGGTTTCAAGCTGACCCGTGTTGCCGTTACCGATGTCCGCGAGCAGTTGGCTTATCAAGCGCGATTCAAGACTGGAGGCCAATCTATCTAACGCTGACTCTTCCTCAAAATCAAAGGTGGACGCGTTTGGATCGGAGTAGTCGTTGATCGCATTTGCATGGTTGATCAATATCGTGCTGTTGAGGGGGTTGCCACCAAAGCTTGGATTAACCGGGGTATACACGAGCTCAGAGCTGTGTGCCATTGGCGCTACGACTACAGCGATGAGAGCGAGTCTGCTTGATAAATTTGCCATCCTTGCCGCCTTAAAATTCATCATGTTCGAGGTCAAACGTATCCATGTAGAGACGCTCTGCTTGCCATCGAATGATGTAGTTGCCTACGACACGAATAGCATCTTGAGCCCTGTCTTTCGCTTGGCGTCGACCTGGGGAAAGCGCTGTTCGATAGATCACTTGTCTTGAATGAAAAACTTCGATGATGCTACCTGAGAGCGCTGTTGGTATTTCGTTCACAGTGAGATTTTCCTGAAGTTCTGGATATTGGTCGTTCAATTGTTGGGTGAAGAAAAAATAAAAATCCTCTCCCAAGCGGGTGATCGTTCTATCCACGATGACGCCACTCACTTCATTGAAGTTGTTAAATGGCGGCTTCAACTTGTCTCCTTGTTCCTCGAGTTTATTCCCATTTTCGAGTTTGGTTCCGTTTTCGAGAGGAGCCCCGTTTTCAAGCTTGCTGTTATTGGCAACACTGGGAAGTGCAACGAACGTAAGCATCAATGTAAGCAGTTTTAAATTCATAAAGGCTCCCATTCCAAAATCTTTTTTAAAAAATGAGAAATAGATTCGTGAAAATCTACAGTAAAGACTAATTCAAATCTCGTGGTTTAAACATAAACTTATGACCTAGAAGTTAAGTGTTTTTTTTTATACTTCGGGCGTGAGAAATTTCCCTCTAATAAGACAACTTAACAATGAATTATTTCTATAACTCGTTTTTAGTTTAGAGCCAAAGTCATGGTGTAATTTTAGACTAGTAATTGTTAGGCAATGAAAGAATGGCTTTTGTAAATTTGGTGCGCAGAAAAGCATAGGAACAAATAATAAACCTTCTTTTATATACCAATTAATCACGGAAGAGCGGTAAACAGGCATGGGTTTAAATAATGAGGTGTTCAAATCTAGAGGGCTCGCGACCATATTGTGTTCAGTGGTTGTTGCCGCTGGAAGCTCTGTACAAGCGGCGACATTTTGGTATGCGCCAAACGGTGGTCTAAGCGCACCACCTGGGACGTTTCTTGATGGTGTGAGTGAAAATGTGGTCACCGATTATGATGCGTTTGTGACTGGCGCTAGCTCTGATCTAGATAACTATTCAGAAGTTCACTCAATTAATGTTGTTGATTCAGTTGCGATAATTGTACAAGAAGGAGAGGGGGGCTCGAAGGCTGGCAACAAGGCTAAAGTGATACAGCGTGATGGAGCTAACAACACTGCGCTTGTCACGCAGTCAGGACGTAGCCACACCGCATACATAACTCAAACAGGAAGCTCGAACGCTGCATATATCGGCCAGTTAGGGAGAAACGCGGAAGCGTTGATTGAGCAAAATGGCGATAACAACCTCGCGTTAATCGGGCAGGCTAATTACGGGTTAGCAAGTAGTCAATTGAGTATTTCTCAGCAAAACGATAACAATATTGCCGTTGTCGCTGGCGCTGGGGCTGCAAATTTAGGTATTTCTCAAGATGGTGGTGACGCCGCCATTATTAATGCTTCGGCGTTAATGAGGGTTTATATAAATCAAGCAAATTAAGAACCCAAGCTCGATTTATATAAAGATATCCTTCTCAGGAAGGAAGGGAACGACATGGAATGTAATAAAGGAAATTAGTTATGAAAAAGTTAGCGTTATTAACAGCAAGCATCTTAGCTTCTGGCGTAGTCGTAGCATCACCTATTTATGATTTAGATGAAGTTCAAGGTGGAGGCACCAATGTTTCTGGTACTAATATCCGAGGAGCGCTTGATGCTTCAGGTTTAATCCAGACGCTAGATAACGATGCGGAAGTTCACATGCAAGGCGGTGGCGGCAATGATGTTGTCATCATTCAAGGTGAACTTGGCGGGGGGAACATAACCGAGCGTTCGTGGATATCGAATCTACTGGCTGGGATAACGATGTACGAATCAGACAACATATTGTAGAGAATGATGCTATCGTCCAAATCGGTAAAGAAGACGGTTCGGATGCGTCGTTTAGAAACACAGTTGACATAAATCAAAGCGCTAGTGTTGCAGGCCTAAGTGCGGGTGATGGCGAAAATAGGGCTTGGGTTGCATTGGATGACGCTGGAAATACTGATGTGAAGATTTCTCAAGACTTTGACAACCGTGCAGCAGTCGTCGTTGATGGTAATAGTTCAATGGCAACAGGTAACGATGTTGACGTGAAACAACTGGGCAAAAAACACAATGCTAACGTTGGTATCTTTGGTGATAGTGACCGCAACAAAGTGTACGTCAAACATATGGATGGACATGGCAAATCGCAAGCGGATATCTCCATTAAAAACTCAAGTAATAACCGCGGCTCTAACGAATGGGGCTACGGCAAGAGTGGTATCCATGTGGTTCAATCAACAGGTGATTATGCAGGAGTCTTTGTCACTAACTCAAACGCTAACTCAGTGTATATCCATCAAAACTAATGCTTATTGTTACAAAACGGGCGATGCTGCTTAGCATCGCCTTTTTGTTGGTTTTAGCAGGATATGAAACTAACTCAGCTCCGCTTTCTACTACCGTCTCAGCGATTGAGTGTTATCAGCAGCACAGCAATAATTCTACCTTAATCACACTGATAATCTCAGCGGAGGGTGCCGTTGATGTAACAACAAGCATGAAGAATAGGATTCGCTATCAAAGCAGAGGGGGGACTGTCTCTGTTCAGTTCCCTGAATCACAGTTCCCCATACAGGTAAGGGATTTGAATCAAGCTGTACAAGTGCTTGTAAACGATAAGTGCCAAGTAGAGGCTTCGCGCTCTGAAGATAAATAAAGCCCCTAAACTCATTGAGTTTAGGGGCTTTCAGCAAGCAAAGGTGCTTAAAACTATTAGAGCGGCTTATACGCCCGCTTCTTTGTATAGGCGGCGGCAAGCTTTACCATCGCTGTGGAACAGGTGACAACGGTGAGCGGGAATGCCAATCTCAAATTTGTCGCCAACTTCAACAGCAAGCGTGTCTGGCTGACGGTAGATAACGTCAGCATCCGCAGCTTCTAGGTTTAGGTAAACTTGAGTTTCGTTACCTAGCTTCTCAACGATCATCACTTCACCGCCCACTTTCGCATCGCCTTCTTCAGCAGATACTAAGTGCTCTGGGCGCACGCCCATTGACATGCGATCGCCTTTGTTCACTGTAGTGCCATCAACTGGGATCCAGAAAGAATCGCCATCAGCAAGCTGAACTTTCACGCGCTCTGCTTCTACTTCTTCAATGAACACGCTCATGAAGTTCATCTTAGGTGAACCAATGAAGCCTGCAACGAAGCGGTTGTCTGGGTAGTGGTATAGCTCAAGAGGCTTACCAACCTGCGCAACATAGCCTGCATCTAGAACAACAATCTTGTCAGCCATGGTCATTGCTTCAACCTGATCGTGTGTTACGTAGATCATGGTGCAGCCTAGTTGGCGTTGAAGCTTAGTGATTTGCGAACGCATGTTTACACGAAGTGCTGCATCTAGGTTAGATAGCGGTTCGTCAAGTAGGAATACGTTTGGTTGAGAAACCAAAGTACGGCCGATAGCCACACGCTGACGCTGACCACCTGAAAGTGCTTTAGGTTGGCGCTCAAGTAGGTGACCGAGCTGTAGAATTTCTGCTGCGTGCTCAACGCGGCGGTCGATCTCTTTTTTGTCTGCTTTAGCAAGCTTAAGACCAAATGACATGTTGTCATAAAGGTTAAGGTGAGGATAAAGTGCGTAAGACTGGAACACCATGCCCACGCCGCGCTTTGATGGTTCAACATCATTCATGCGCTCTTCACCAATATATAAATCACCGGACGTGATGTCTTCTAAACCTGCGATACAACGTAGTAGAGTTGATTTACCACAACCTGATGGACCAACAAAGACAACAAACTCGCCTTCATTGATTTGCAGATCGACATTCTTGGAGATCAGTACGTCGCCGTACGCTTTACTAACATTTTTTAACGTGACACTCGCCATGTAGCTCGTCCTCGATTCATTTTTTCTTTCCGTCGGTCATTATAGAGATAATTCGACAGGTAATAATAGTAGGAAATTGGTCAGTGTGACTCCAACAACGTGGTTTGGAGTTCTGGGAAACTGTTGCGTGATGATTCTAGGTTTTGATGTTCCTTAGTATGTGCAAATAGTCCCAGATGGAAAGAAAAAAGGGTGGCGCTGTACGATTTGGCGCCACCCTCAAAGCCAAGACTTCGCTAGTATCCCCCGACACAAACTGAAAACCTCCCCCGTAAAATACATTTACCACTAGTGCTTCAGTTTGTGACTACTTGGCGAGTCCGGCGATGAAAACCCAGCATACGTTCCCTGTAGAAGTTCATTCCTTAAAGAAACTGTCAGAGCATTTGCTCTTACTGGTAAAGGGTTCTTACCATCCACTCTTGGATGACTGCAGTTTCCTTGATTGAGGTCTCTCGTACATCCTCCTGACAAAAATAATTATGGGGTAGTAGAGAAGGAGGAGGAGGGTGGGGGGGAGAATGTATGTGTGAGATCTCGGTCAAAAATTTGTGCCTGATAATAGTGAATTCTGTCACAAGAGGAGATTGTTTTGTGATGTTGATCTATAGTCTGGGGCGATTGAGGTCACGGAAATCAACGCTTGTCGCGAGGGCGTAGAGAGTAGGATGATGAGAGCTTGCTGTATTTTTAAGATGATACTCATCGAAACTTGGGAAATCCTCTGGATGAACCTACGATCAAAACTATAAAAAGGATATAAACATGAAAAAAGCCCTAAGCACTGTAGCACTAGGTACGCTAGTCGCTCTAGGTTCTTTTGGTGCAAATGCTGCTATCGAAGAAGGACAACTCACTATTTGGATCAATGGTGATAAAGGTTACAACGGTCTTGCAGAAGTAGGTAAAAAGTTCGAAGAAGACACAGGTATTAAAGTGACAGTTGCTCACCCTGATGGTCTAGAAGCGCGCTTCCCTCAAGTTGCAGCGACTGGTGACGGTCCTGATATCGTATTCTGGGCTCACGACCGTTTCGGTGAGTACGCTCAAGCAGGTTTGCTGGCTGAAATCAAACCTTCTAAAGAAACTAAAGAAGGCATTGTTGACTTTGCATGGGACGCAGTTAAGTACGATGGCAAAATCATCGGTTACCCAGTAGCAGTTGAGTCACTATCTCTAATCTACAACAAAGACTTGGTTCCAAACCCACCTAAGACTTGGGAAGAAGTAGAAGCATTGAACGCAAAACTTGCTAAAGATGGCAAGACAGCAATCATGTGGAACCTAAAAGAACCGTACTTCACATGGCCACTAATGGCTGCTGATGGCGGTTACGCATTCAAATACAACGGTGGTAGCTACGACGTTAAAGACGCAGGTATCGCTCAAGATGGTGTTAAAGACGCACTGACTTTCGTTAAAGGTCTAGTAGACAAAGGCGTTATCTCTGCGGATATGGACTACTCGGTATCTGAGTCTGCGTTCAACCAAGGTAAGACGGCAATGACTATCAACGGTCCTTGGTCTTGGGCGAACATCGAGAAGTCTGGCATCAACTACGGTGTGGCTACGCTACCTAAGTTCAACGGCCAAGCTTCTAAGCCTTTCGTTGGCGTACTAACAGCGGGTATCAGCACTGCGTCACCTAACCGTGACCTAGCGGTTGAGTTCCTAGAGAACTACCTACTAACAAACGATGGCCTGCGTGAAGTGAACAACGACAAGCCACTAGGCGCTGTTGCACTGACTTCATTCCAAGAAGAGCTAGGTGCTGATGCACGTATCGCTGCGACAATGGACAACGCGATGAACGGCGAAATCATGCCTAACGTTCCACAAATGAGTGCATTCTGGGCTTCTGCTAAGAACACAATCATCAACGTGGTAGACGGTCGTCAATCAGTAGAAGCTGCAGTTGCTGACGCTGAAAAGCAAATGACGAAGTAAGTTTCTAGAACAACCCTTTTAAGGAGGGGGTAACCCCTCCTTCTTTTCTATTTTTTTGTATTATCGCTAGCAGGTCCTTTTATGCAGTCAGTTCAAGGTACAGATGCCATGTCAGCAGAAACTAATACAGTTCCAAGCAGTAAAAAAGTGTTCATCAAGTGGGGACTTCTTGGCTCAGTGGGACTTATCAATGGTTATGCGACTATTCTAATGTATTCCCGCGGTGAGCTTGCATTCGCATTGCTTACTGTGATTCTTACCGCTCTGGCACTCTATATTTTCGGCAGTAAGAAAACGTACGCGCACCGTTATATCTACCCAGGTATTGCGGGTATGATCCTTTTCATTCTTTTCCCTTTGGCGTACACGGTTGGCTTGGCCTTCACGAACTACAGCGCGAAAAACCAGCTTTCTCTGGATAGAACGCAAAGCGTATTGATGCAGCGTACTTTCCAAAGTGGTGAGAGCTATTCGTTTGAACTCTACAAGACAGACAACGGTCACCGCATCTATGTAAAAGACGGTGAACAGCTGCTTGCCACGCCTGATTTTGATATCAGCAGCCCTTCTGCAGATTACGATCTTACAGCGGCAGATGTGCCAGTAGGTGAGAAAGAGAAGATCAAAGCGATCATTCAAAATCGTGCGAAACTCAACACAGTTGACCTTCATATGCCAGATGGCTCTGACATCCGTATGAGCGGTCTACGTAAATTTGCTTCTGTACAACCGCTATACACTATGGTGGAAGGTACAGACGACATGCGTAACAACAAGACTGGTGAGCTACTGCGCCCTAATATGGACGTAGGTTTCTACCAGCCAGTTAACGATAGCGGCGAGTTTGTTGGTAACACCGTATCACCTGGCTTTATTGTTGGCATTGGTACACATAACTTTGAACGTGTTTGGAAAGATGATGGCATTAAAGAGCCGTTCATCAGTATCTTTATCTGGACGATTGTGTTCTCGGCAGTGAGTGTAGGCCTGACGGTACTTATCGGTCTGATACTAGCAAGTGTGGTTCAGTGGGAAGCGCTTCGCGGCCGTGCTATCTATCGTGTACTACTGATTCTTCCATACGCGGTACCTGCATTTATCTCGATTCTTATCTTTAAGGGTTTGTTCAACCAAAGTTTTGGTGAAGTAAACATGCTACTTGAAGGTCTATTTGGCATTAGCCCGAACTGGTTCTCAGATCCGATGATGGCTAAATTGATGATTCTTATTGTGAACACTTGGCTAGGTTTCCCTTACATGATGATTCTATGTATGGGTATGCTAAAAGCGATTCCTGATGACCTGTATGAAGCGTCTGCTATCGACGGTTCAAACTTCATCTCGAACTTCACTAAGATCACAATGCCACTGATGATTAAGCCGCTGACTCCGCTACTAATTGCAAGTTTCGCGTTTAACTTCAACAACTTCGTACTGATTGCCCTTCTAACGAACGGTGGTCCTAACATGATTGGTACTTCTGAGCCAGCGGGTTACACCGACCTATTGGTTAACTACACGTACCGTATCGCGTTTGAAGGTTCTGGTGGTCAAGACTTCGGTCTCGCGAGTGCAATCGCAACACTGATCTTCCTACTAGTTGGTGCACTAGCACTACTTAACCTACGCGTCACGAAAGTAGCTCAAGACTAAGGAGGCCTAAAATGGCAATGGTACAAGGTAAGTCATTAAAATACCGCGTTTGGGCAACACACATCGCTATGTGGGCTTTCCTATCGCTGATTATTTTCCCACTACTGATGATTATCGCTATCTCATTCCGTGAAGGTAACTTTGCAACGGGTAGCCTAATCCCAGAGAACCCATCGTTAGAGCACTGGAAACTAGCACTAGGCTTCTCGGTTACGAACGCAGACGGCTCGGTAACACCGCCTCCGTTCCCAGTACTCACTTGGTTGTGGAACTCAATCAAAGTTGCGGGCATTTCATCAATCTTGATTGTATGTCTATCAACAACGTCTGCTTACGCATTTGCTCGTATGCGCTTCAAAGGTAAGTCAACCATCCTCAAAGCGATGATGATTTTCCAAATGTTCCCAGCGGTACTAGCATTGGTTGCGATTTACGCATTATTCGACAAACTAGGCCAGTACATTCCGTTCCTAGGCTTGAATACGCACGGCGGTCTGATTTTCTCTTACTTGGGTGGTATTGCACTTCACGTATGGACAATCAAAGGCTACTTCGAAACGATTGATGGCTCTCTAGAAGAAGCAGCAGCACTTGACGGTGCAACGCCATGGCAAGCATTCCGCCTAGTTCTTCTGCCACTATCAGTGCCAATTCTAGCGGTTGTGTTTATTCTGTCGTTCATCATGGTTGTTGGTGAAGTACCGGTAGCATCACTACTACTTTCTGATGTAAACTCGTACACACTAGCGGTTGGTATGCAGCAGTACTTGTACCCTCAGAACTACCTATGGGGTGACTTCGCGGCAGCGGCGGTACTATCAGCACTACCTATCACAGTCGTATTCCTACTCGCACAGCGCTGGCTGGTTGGTGGTTTGACCGCCGGCGGTGTAAAAGGATAAAAACGATAAGGGTGACCGCAAGGTCACCCATTTTATTTGTATTGTTTAACATTATTTGGTTTGGCCGCCGACAAGTTGAACAAGCAACACTGGTGTTACGTATAGCTGGCTGTTATCAGGATTCCTTACTATCACGACTAACAGTTCTTGTAACCGACGCCCGAGCATTCGCTCGGGCTTCTTCTTTTCTTCCTTGTCATCACTATCACAATTAACTGAGTCGTTGCTAACGTAGTCGTAATTAACTTAGCTGGGCGATTATTTGATGATGACGTTAAAGTATGTGTCCCCTTGTCGTCGATAGTAGTGCCCATCGACTCGAGCATAAGTAAAATTGCCAATTTTGATGTAAGTTGTGTGCTTTGGCATTTTCTTATAATGATAGTGGCGATATTTAGGGCGTTTCTTTGGTGAAGGGTGATACTTCTTTACCACGATGACTTCTTTGTGGTGGTGCTTCTTGTGTTTATGCTTGTGCTTATGATGGCCATGTGGATGGGCAAATGCACCAGAACTGATTAAACCAAGCAACGCTGCAACCACTACACTGAATTTTACTTTGGACATTATCTAAGTCTCTTTTCGTCGTTTTTGGTGTAAAGCAATGTAGAGTGAGTTCGCATCAACGCTGTCATAGATGAGTTAGTGAGCGTGTGGTCTTGGCAAGAAATTTAGTCGAAATGTCAGGTCGTTACCTTTTGTTACCGTGCCAGTTATCTAGAAAACGAATCGGTTTAATAACGAACTCATGTAGGAATAGCATAAGATGCTGATATCTTTGCGCTAACTTTGTACAAACAGGGCTAGGTGCCATAGGAAAGGTCATATTCCTGTGTTATAAGGATGAGAGTCAGAGCAATAATCGCGTTTGGAAAGGATGGCCAAATGACAAAAATTACCGAATCTAAAGCATTAATTTCTTCTGCCGTGGGTGCCGCGGTATTGTCGCTCTGGGGCGGCATAATGGCGTTGATTTCAGAATCTAGCGCAATACTTCTTGATGCATCTTTCAACCTCTTGTCTGCGGCTGTGTCGTACGCCTCTCTATGGATAGCGAAGCTAACTCAAACTGGCCGAACTCGTCACTACCCAATTGGATTTTTTGCCTTTGAACCACTGATCGTAGTGATTAAAGGTATTACCATACTTATTCTCATCGCCTTTGCAGTAGGCAGTAATATCCCTGTGATTCTAGCTGGTGGTAGGGAGCCTGCTTTAGGGTTAATGGCCATCTATGTGTTCCCAGCTGTCGCTCTGTGTGCCCTTTTGTACTGGGTGTGTCATGTGGGTCACAAGCAGTCTCATTCCGACATTCTAAAGGCTGAGAAAAACGCCTGGTTCATCAACGGCGTGATTTCTGGTGCGATTGGCGTGGCGTTAGTATTAGTGATTGCAATCCAAGAGACATCATTTGGCTGGGTTGGCCGTTACATCGACCAAATTCTGGTGGTACTGTTCAGCTTGGCGTTTATCAGCGATCCGATAAAACTGGTCAAAAATGGAATGCGAGAGCTGACCATGGCGACGCCGCCTATTGAGCATACTAAGCCTATCTATCGCAGCCTAAAGGGGCTCGCTCAAGAGTATGAGATTGAGATTGTCGATATCTTTATCGCGAAGCTTGGTCGTAAAACTTGGGTCTCTGTCTATGTCGATCCGAAGCGCGAATCCATGACATTTAAGAGCTATGAACGATTTGTGGAAGATCTGAGAACGAAGGTGGATAAGCCCTATACGCTCACCGAAGTGGATGTCATTTTACAACGTTCACCCACCTCAGAAAGTGCGCCTAAGCTAGCTCACGGCTAGAGGGCGCGCAGCCTAGATACTGGAGCAAGACATACAAACTTTCTTGCTCCAGTGCTACACGCTGGAACAAGTCGGCAAACACCTCATCACCGCCAAAGCAGGTACGGATGTAATGATTGATTTCATCCCGCTGGTACCCTTCAACGTACATGGTACGTATCCATTGATATTCCACCGATTTTAAATCAGTTAACGTGGATTGACTTAGGGTAATATCGCTCAGGGTCAAGTCGAGCTCCTCTCTCAGACTATTTTAACGCTGGGCGATTACATCAAAGTTTAATGAAAGAAAAATGACAGTTTGGTGACCTTACCGGGAATTGACATTACTGGTGAGAAGCTGAACAAGGGCTTCAACGCTCGATTTGCTTTCACCTTGTTTGGTGTAAATCCCTATATTGCCGACTTTTTCTTTATCGAGATATGCGATGACGATGTCATGTTTCTCGAGCCAATCACTCGCTTTGTGGCTGTAAGGCATGATCGCTTGCGTCATATGTAGCATATCCATACTGGCCATGACAGAATCCACGTCGTAGGTGATGCGCTCATCAAATTGAGTGTCATGAGGAAGACCGTTTGCGAGCACAGATTGGTGTCTTGGGTGGTTTGGTGTCACCCTTAGAAGAGGGTAGCGGTGTAGGGTACTTGGCTCGCTTATCCCAGTAGCAAGTGGGTGGTGCTTAGAGACGTAGATGGCTTCGTAATCTTGAAACAGTGGCTGGAACACTACACGGCACGAATCGGATAAGTCTAAAACTTCATGACCTATGAATAAATCTATATCACCTTGAACGAGATGGTGAAGCAGAGACAAGTTATTTCCGAACTCAAGATGAAATGAGCTGGCTGGGTTTAATGCTTGGTAATCAGTCACCGATTGGCGTACGAAACCTTCCCACCATACCTCTCCCGTACCGATTTTTACTTTACCAAACTGGCGCTGTTGCATGTCGTTAAACTGGTGCTTGAGGGCAAAGTACTGTTCTTGCTGCTCCTGCGCAAACTTACGGAATTTATTGCCATAAGGCGTCAGTTCCACCCCCTTTGATAGACGGTTAAACAAGGGAGCGCCCATTTCTGCCTCAAGCTTTTTGATTGCAGAGGTGAGAGACGGCTGACTAATAAATAACTCATCAGAGGCACGTTTAATGTTGCCGTGTTTGGCTACTGCCAAGAAGTACTTAATGGATTTATTTAGCGCCATACATTGCCTTTTGGTGTGTCGGTTTTTGATATATAAAAAATCTATACGATTATACGGAGAATCTATTTTTAATCCCAGTGATAACTTCGTAAAGTGGGGGTAATTTAACGATAAGCTAGGACAAACTCATGGAACAAAAATGGTGGCACGATGCGTGGTGTATCAGATTTACCCGCGCAGCTTTTGTGATTCGAATGGTGATGGCATTGGCGATCTAAATGGCATTCGCTCTAAGCTGGATTATTTACAAGAGCTAGGTGTGGATGTGATTTGGTTATCGCCCGTGTATCAGTCTCCTATGGATGACAACGGCTACGATATCTCGAACTATCAAGCCATCGCGCCAGAGTTTGGCACTATGCAAGATATGGAGGCGCTGATCGCCGAAGCAAAACAGCGCGGCATTCGTATCGTCATGGACTTGGTGGTGAACCATACTTCAGATGAGCACTCTTGGTTTCAACAGGCGTGCGAATCAAAAGATTCGCCATATCGCGACTACTACGTTTGGCGTGATGCGAAACCGGATGGCAGCACACCTAACGATCTTGATTCGATCTTTGGTGGCAGTGCATGGCAGTGGCATGAGCCGACTCAGCAGTATTACCTGCACCTATTTTCAAAAAAACAGCCCGATCTTAACTGGGAAAACCCAAAAGTGCATGATGAAGTCCATCGTATGATGAACTGGTGGATAGATAAGGGAATTGGCGGCTTCAGGCTTGATGTTATTGACCTGATTGGTAAAGAGATCGACAAAGGCATCACGGGTAATGGCGAAAGATTGCACCCACTTCTGAAACAGATGAATCATGCGACCTTTGGCGGTAAAGATCTTTTGACGGTTGGGGAAACTTGGGGGGCGACACCTGATATCGCCAAGCTATATAGCGCGCCAGAACGTGATGAGCTGTCGATGGTGTTTCAGTTCGAACATATTACGCTTACTTGGAAAGACGGTGACAAATGGCAGCCGATCGCACTCGACTTACCTGAATTTAAGAAAGTACTCACCAAATGGCAGTTAGAGCTCGCTGATCAAGGTTGGAACTCTCTGTTTTGGAATAATCACGATCTGCCTCGCGCGGTTTCCAAGTATGGTGATGATGGTGTGTATCGCACCAAGTCAGCCAAAATGTTAGCCACTGTACTGCATGGACTTAAGGGCACGCCTTACATTTATCAGGGTGAAGAGATCGCGATGACCAATGTGAAGTTCGACCGCTTGGAACAATACAAAGACATTGAGTCGCTTAACTTCTATAAAGTGAAAACACAAGCGGCGTAAGCCATGAAGATATGATGCATGCATTGGGTGAAAATGGTCGTGATAACGCCAGAACACCGATGCAATGGTCAGCAGCTCCGCAAGCTGGTTTTACACAAGGTACGCCTTGGATTGAAGTGAATCCAAACTACACCGAAGTAAACGTTGAAGATGATCAGGCGAGTAGTGATTCTGTGTATCGTTATTATCAGTCTTTAATTGCACTTCGTAAGCGCTATCGTGCGATTGTGCACGGCGATTTTATCCCAGTACTTGAGCAGCATGACAAAGTCTTTGCTTATCTCAGAACCGAAGGAGAGACACGTTTAATGGTTGTCGCGAATTTCAGTGGCGAGTCATTAACGGTCGATTTGAGTGAGTTCAGCCAAAGTTCAGCCGAGGTGCTGTTATCAAACTCTGGGCGAACGACGTTTGATTTTGGGGATGTGGAGCTTGAACCGTACGATGCTTATATGATTGAGTTGTAGGGGGGTGGGTTGTTGGCCCTTGGTCCTTGGTTCTGGGATCCAAAGGCCAACACTTGAAGTTTTACTTTAGCTTTTTCTAAAATAATGTTTGACAGCTTTGGTTGGGTTAGTTAGATTAGTTTTAACTTAATTAGCTGGAGCTGTTTAAATGAATTCTACTGTTCAAACAAACATAACCTCACACCATAGTACTGTTGGTTGTTCTGAATCCTCGGCGGCTAAGCAGTACTTGATAGATGTACGCTCACCACAAGAGTTTGCTTCGGGGCATATTCCAGGTTCTTTTAATGTCCCATTACAGAGAATTTTCGCGGTTGCTAACAGCGATATCCAGCCTAAAGACAGCCTTATTGTTTACTGTGCATCTGGTATGAGAGCGTCTCAGGCGGTTCAAGTTCTTGAATCAATGGGTTATCGAAACATCGTTAATGTAGGTACTGTCTCAGCGGCTAGCGACTATATTTCACGATAATCGTTTTAATTCTCAGAAGAAGTTATAACAAAGCGGGAGAACGCATCATGTTAAAAATCGACTATGTCAGCGATGTACTTTGTGTGTGGGCTTGGGCAGCTGAGGCTCGAAATGATGCCTTGCTAGCTAACTTTGAAGACCAAATTGAACTATCACCTAAGTTCATTAACTTGTTTGGTGACACGCAAACTCGCATCGGCAAAGGGTGGAGTGACAAAGGCGGTTTTGATGGATTCGCAAAGCACACCGAAGAGGTGGCCGCTAAGTTCCCCGAATTGATGCTTAACCCCGCTGTATGGCACAGCATTAGACCAACCAGTTCCATGCCTGCACATCTCCATTTAAAAGCGGCAGAGCTTGCTGGTAGCAGCCAAGATGAAGTGTTGCGTCTCGCTAAATCGTTAAGACAGGCTTTCTTTGAACAAGGGAGGGATATCAGCAATGTTGAAGTTATTGCGGATGTCCTTGCCTCTCACGGAATAGACATTGAAGCGCTTCAGCCGTACCTTATGGATGGCTCTGCTTATGCGGCACTGTGGAGTGACCAACTGCTGCGTGAGGCTCAACAGATCAAAGGTAGCCCAACTTATATTATTGATGGCGGGCGACAAACCTTGTTTGGGAACGTCGGCTATCGAGTTATAGAAGCGAATGTGAAAGAGCTTCTAAAACCACAAACGGGCGAAGGTGCGAGTTGGTGTTAACTTAAATTTGCAACTGAGTGAGAATCAAAAAGGCGACCAAATATAGTGAGGTCGCCTTTTTGACAATTATCGCCTTGTGATTCTAGTAGGGACGATCTTGCTCCATTTCGCGCTCTTGTGCAGGCTCAAGTTCATGTAGATAGGGATCATAAGCGCAGTCGCCAATTTCATTTCTTGGGCAAACATGTACGTTGTTTCTCTCTACCATTGGCGTTTGGCACATTGGGCAAATTCTGTCCATCGTTATCTCCTTGTTTCGCCTTTATCTCGTTTGTTTTCATCACTTTGTCACCACCCATCATTTATTACCTTCCAACAAGCGTGATCGTGTGGCGTCGTACGTGCTCGAACAACAGAGGAACTGCGAGCATAGTTAAAGGGTATAGATAGCGATAGAGAGAAATTCAATCAGCTGTTTGAGATCTTGGGTGAGAATGTGATGAAGCAGAGGATCTGATGTAGAGCGATTTAAAGCGTTACATTGCGGTTTTAAGAGGTGGTCACGAGCTTACAAGAAACAACAAAACTTCGATTGATTTACTCGCCAAGTGCAGTTTCTGCTGCATATGGCGAGTGGTTAGTGTTAGCGCGTTAACTGCTTCTCCGCAGTTGCAAGCGCCTCAGAAACAGTCTGGCGTTCCAGTAGTGTGTTTTCGATGGCAGCGCCTTCAGACATCCAAAACGTCATCATCTTTGGTATCGCTGGCATGATTTCGCCGTTTTCAGCGTTAATCATGGTTGAGCGAATTCGCTGATCGGACTCTAGAGTTTGCTGGAAAGATTTCAGAGTCACGGCACCAAGCGGCTTGTCGTTGTTGATAGTGGTGAGCGCTTCATCGGTAAACAGATAGTTTTCGATAAACTCTACTGCTAAATCTTCATTTGGGCTTGCCGAGCTAATACCGGCACTCAAAATACCAACGAATGGGTTCGATTTTTCGCCATCCAACGTAGGGAAGGTGGCAACGCCGTAGTTGATACCTGCTTTGTCTAGGTTACCCCATGACCAAGGGCCGTTGATCGTCATCGCCACTTCGCCTTTGGCAAAGGAGGACTCGGCATTGGCATAATCCATTCCCGGATTGACAATGCTTCTTGCTTCATGTTCAGCAAGAACGCTAGGTTGTCCTGAGCGCGTTGATTGTTGATCCCTGTGTCGTTGGCATCGTGACCTTGTGGCGTTTTCGCGAACGAATAGGTACCAGCAGAGACAATTGGCCAAGTAAAGTAGGCGTTCTTCACATCCCACATAATGGTGTCTTTACCTTGTGCCTTCATCTTGGCGTGAATAGCCGGTAGCTCTTCCCATGATTTAGGTGGTTCTGGCAGCAAGTCTTTATTGTAAATCAGTGAAATGGCTTCAATAGCAAGAGGGTAGCCGATGAGTTTACCTTTGTAGTTCACCGCATCCCAACTAAAGTCGACGAGTTTATCTTGGAACGCTTTACTCGGCTTCACTTCTCGCAGAAGACCAGACTCAGCGTAGCCACCGAAGCGGTCGTGTGCCCAGAAAATGATGTCTGGGCCATCGCCAGTGGCAGCGACCTGTTGAAAGCGTGCTTCTAATGACTCGGGAAACTGAACACTGACTTTAATACCAGTATCGGCTTCAAAGTGTCGGCCTACTTCTGCAAGCCCTTCGTAACCTTTATCACTGTTGATCCAAATAAGCAGTTCACCCTCTGTGACTGCCATTGCTGGAGTTGCCGTTAACGTTGCTAGTGCCAAAGCGGTTAAGGATGTTTTTAGTGTTTTCATTGTGACTATCCTGTCCATTTGCATTGGGATAAGAATAATCGGATGCAATGAGGCGTAAAAATAGCCTTTTCGTTAAATGATATAGATTTTTGCTATTTCACCTGCACGAGGTGTGATCTGAATGAGTTAAGAAAAGCCCCAGCTTTTACGCTGAGGCTTGATAGCAGTCGACTTCGATTAAGTAGGGCGGTTAATGCTCTGTAGCCACGAGTTGAAAAATATGTGAAGCCAGTGGATTGAGGGCAATATCAACTTGGCCTGAGCCATTCGAGACACTAAGCTCTACGGTGACTTTTGGATCTAGTCTGCATGTTAGTGAGTAGGTACCATCGATTAACCCTAAAGCATTGATCACGTCCACGGGCACGGAAATCGGTTCACTGCTTGCTTGGTGTGCATCAAAGTTAACTAAGACTAACGCAGCATCACCTTTGTTCTCACGCCAGTATCCATAAAGCTTGTGGCGAAGCTCGCCATGGCGCTCATCACGCTGAATATCCAGTGACAGTCGAGAGCCAGACATCGCAGGGCTATGCTGCACAAAGCGCATTAAGCTATGGTAAAAACGGCGCAGATTCAGTTCTTGTTCGGTGGATTGGCCGCCATCGAATGCGCCATTGTTCATCCAGCGCTGATGGCTCGGAACACCGATATAGTCGAAAATGGAGGTTCGGGTTGGCTGCCCAAAGCCCGCGTTTTCTTCGCCAGCTTCACCCAGCTCTTGGCCAAAGTAAAGCATGGTTGGTGCGTTACTGACAGTGGCAGATACGACCATGGCAGGCAAAGCCGCTTCGGCGCTTCCAGCAAATTCAGCGCAAGGGATCCGTTGCTCGTCATGGTTATCGAGAAAGTGCAGCATGTGAGGTTCGATGTCGCTATGCTCGGTTTGGATACGAGAGATGGACTCTGTGCTATCTCGGCCTTGAATAATCGCTTTGAGCGTATCGTAAAGATCAACTTTGTCGTAGAGTGCATCCATTTTGCCAAGCTGAATGTAATCTCGATAAAGGTGTGGTTGGTACACTTCTGCCACTAAGAAAGCATCGGGATTGTTGAGTTTGATCGATGAGTTGAGAAAGCTCCAAAACTCCACCGGTACCATCTCTGCCATGTCATAGCGAAAGCCGTCGACGCCTTGATCTAGCCAATACATAGCAATGTCACGAAACTTGCGCCATGAGCTTGGTACATCTTTGTCATTCCAGAATTTCGCGTGGTCAGCAAAGTCCTTATGTCGATAACATTCGGGTAGTTCTGGAAAGTCTTTGCTGCCATCTGTCTTACGCCGTAATTGACTTTAACCGTTTCATACCAATCGTCGGCACTTGGTTTGGCACTTCTCGCGCCATTGCCTGTCCACTTTGCTGGGTACTCATGATAAGGCTGCTTGAGTAATGGGTGATCCTCGCCACCAAGCGGTGCGAGATGGACAGGTACATCGGGCAGTTCAAACGCTTGTTCTGGAATGTAGTAGAAATTGTTTTCGCGTGAGTACTCGAGGCTGGTGTCATCTTCCGCCCCAAAATCGGTGACGCCTTCAGGGTTATTGAGCCCTTGATATTGGCGAGCGACGTGGTTGGGCACAATATCAATCACCACTTTCAATCCCGCCTTGTGTGTGCGCTTAATAAGCTGCTTAAACTCTTGGTTTCTTTGGGCTGTATCGTCCGCTAAATCTGGATTCACCGAGTAGTAGTCCTTCACCGCATAAGGTGACCCTGCGCGTCCTTTAACAACGGCAGGGTGATCATTGCTAATCCCATACTCGCTGTAATCGCGAATTACCGCATGGTGCGGCACGCCGGTATACCAGACATGAGTCATACCGAGGTCTCGAATCGATGCTAGGGCGGCCTCGTTGATATCGCTAAACTTGCCGACACCATTTTGCTCTATGGTGCCCCAAGGCTGGTTGGTTGAATTGGTATTGCCAAATAGGCGGGTGAAAATTTGGTACAGATGAATCTTTTGCTCAGGTTTAGAAATGGAAGAGTTGGGCATAAAATCTCACCAAGCTGATGTTGTAGGAGTTCTGTTTTGGATATAGAAAAAATCTATCACGTCAATCTAGTGTAGTTGAAGGGAAAAGATGAAAACTCCTCCTTTTGGAAGATGATTTAGGGCGTAGATGAGATCTGGATAACAAATGCAGACCGAGGATTCAGTCTGCATGAATTTAGGGCTTCATTTGAAAGTGAAGTGGGGGGTTACTTTAAGTATTTAACGTGCGCTTCCATCTCTTCGCCGATCTGTTTGCGCATGTTCATCAATTTGATTGCCGACTCACGAAGTTTAATATCGTCTTCTGTTTGCGGTACCCACTCAGGCACCTCAGTTGGTTTGCCATTTTCATCCACCGCCACCATGATAACGATACAGTGTGTCGTAAGACGATTTTGCAGCTCTTTGGGATCGC
Organism: Vibrio maritimus; assembly: GCA_003263775.1. GTDB lineage: Bacteria > Pseudomonadota > Gammaproteobacteria > Enterobacterales > Vibrionaceae > Vibrio > Vibrio maritimus. The sequence goes on along the minus strand of JYJJ01000084.1, from coordinate 21,365 downwards.
TGGCTTGCACGTCGATGGCAATATGCATTGAGCTTCTGCCGGTGTATATCACCTTGGCACTCACTTCCACCAAGTTGCCTACATGGATTGGCTCTACAAAACGGATACCGCCAGCGTAGGCTGTAATACAGTACTTACCACTCCAAGCCGCGCTGCAAGCGTACGCCGCTAAGTCAATCCATTTCATTACTGCGCCACCATGCACTTTGCCGCCAAAGTTAACATCGCCTGGCTCCGCAAGAAAACGCAGGTTGGTCTCTCTTTTGCCACTACTCATTATTTTTATTCCTTTATCTGAGCTGCTAAGTGACTTGATTATGACAAACTTGTTAACAACACGCTATGAGTTTGAGTGTGCGAGTTTTTTGCCGTTCGCTACTGTTTATCGATAGTGAGTTTAGGTGCCACCGCTTCTTGCGCAGGCTGAAGCTTTTTGGTCTTAATTTGCGACAAGATAACGCCGGAAATCACCATGAGTCCGCCAATGAGGTGGAACTGGGTAATCGACTCACCAAGCAGCGCTGCAGCGAGAGCGACCGCGATAACTGGTAATAGGTTCATGAACATGGCACTTCCATCTGCGCCAATCAAATCGATCGCTTTTACCCACAGCAGCGGAGCAACTAGTGAGCCGAGCAGTCCCGCGTAGGCAATCAGTGGAAGGGCAGAGCTGCTTGGGAAGATTTGCTCGCTAGTCAGCAATAGTGGAAACAACATGATGACGGCAAAGACGCCTTGGGTGTAAATCAGCATCCAGCTAGACAGCTGCATCTTCCAGCGTTTTAGCAACACACAGTAAGTCGCATACACAATAGCCGCCAGTACCATCAAGCCATCGCCTTGGGAGATGTCTTGATGCAAAAAGAAACTGATGTCGCCTTGTCCAAGCATAAAGGCAAGGCCAGCTAGCGAAATCACACCGCCAACGATACTTAGCTTAGAGATACGTTTGCCAAGTAATGGCACGGAAATGAACACCGCGAGCAGGGGGACTAGTGAGGTGATCAGCGCCATATTAGAGGCTGTAGTGGTTGCCGCTGCGTAGTAGCCCAACGATTGGTTAAGTACCATGCCCAGCAATGCCAGAAACGCGAGTTTGGCGCTGTTTTTGCGGATCTCTGGCCAGTATCGTTTCACTTTCGGCAAGCAGAATGGCGTCATCACTAAGATAGCAAGCGCCCAGCGATAGAAGCTCATCGCGCTCGGTTCAATCATAGAGGCCGACATCTTGTTCACAATGGCGTTGCCGCCCCATATCAACACAGTAAAGAAGGGAAGAAGATAGACCACTGTGAACCTCATCGCGTTTTGTAAGTTGATACATAGTCTGACAGGTCGTTATACTATGATGTATCTTTAAAACGACATTGCGCGCGATAGGAAGACAAGTTGAAAAAACACACTAGAAATTTGCACCCCTCTTTGTCTATCGACAAGATGCCTTCCAATGTTTTCATGAACTTCGATGCGTTTTTGTCGAACACCGAAACCCGCGTTCACTGCCACCCATGGGGACAAGTCCAGCTGATTAGCGGCGGTATATTGGAAATGGAGGCGCAAGATACACGTTTTTCTAGCGCCACCACATCTTGCTATTTGGGTTCCGGCGGGCGTGATGCATTGCAGCTACAACCGCAAGCCACTCGAATACTGCTCGCTTAATATTGCCCACGAGTTTACCGATGGGTTTCCAGATAAAACCAGCTTAATCAAAGTGACACCAATCGTATCCTCGATTATTGAGGACTTTCGTCACCGCAATGTTAACGTGGCAGAATCTGAAAAAGATCAGCGTTTGATCCAAGTGCTCCTAGACCAACTGAGCGATCAGCAAGAACAGCACCACTTCCTACCTTCTAGTAATAACAAATACCTCGCCCCCATTCTGGCAGCCATTGAAGAGGAGCCAACTAACGACATTAGCCTTAAGGAGTGGGCATCAAAAGTTCATACGACCGAACGTACGCTTGCGCGTTACTGCCAAAGCGAACTTGGCATGAGTTTTACCGAGTGGCGCTTGCGAGTACGGTACTTGTTTTCAATGGATCTATTGAGAAGTGGCCATTCAGTAAAAGAAGTCGCATTTACGCTCGGTTATAACCAAGCAAGCCATTTATTTCAATGTTTAAGAAATATTCTGGCAAACGCCGGAGCAATATAAGAATAAGTTGTTGTAGGGTAATTCCCGATGACTCGGTGCTAATGGGTTATTTGACACGGCAAGATGTTTTTTAGCGTCGCGATAAGCGACTTAATCTAGAGCTACGTGCTACTGAATTCTCACTCACTGAGACAGTCCCTCTAAAAGCTTGAGTCAGATTAAAGACATAGCTTTGAATTGGCGATTATTATTTGCCGGTTCTATGGTTGTGAGTAGTTTTATTGCATGTTCCCCAAGCGCACTTGGCAAAATCTTATCTTCATCTTTCTCTATACGCTGCTTATTGGTTGTGTTTATCAAGTGTTAACCTTTCGTCAGGAGCTGAGCCACAGCGCTGACCAAATTCTTAGCAAAGTTGAATTTCAATTATCAAAGATAGAAAAAGAGTTGAGATCCGTTTATCAACCCACTGATTGCAGTATCGAAACGCAAAAGCTGCTGGCTCATCATGTGTTTCGAAGTCTAGGGTTGCGCGGATTGGGGGTTGGGACTGTGCAGAGCGGTAACGAAGAATCGTTCATCGCCTGTAGTAATTTTGGTCAGCACAAAGCTGCGGTTACGTCGGAGTTTTGGGATGCGAGATACAGCCGAGACGTGGCGTTTGCCAAAATTAAGCAGATTGAGTATCGACGCGATCCCTCTTATGCCTTAGCGATTATCAAAGACAATACCATTGTCCTTGGAGCCATTAACCCACGCATTATTCTTGGCTGGTGGATTGAGCCATTTTCCCCGCAGACTAAGGCAGTCCTGTCTTTTAATGATGGCGAAGCGTTGTTGTCGCGTGGTATTGATATAGACGATGGTATTGAAATGTCGACTTATTCCGAACGTTACCCAATTATGGTTCGTGTAACGCAACCTATTACTGTGGTTTGGGATAAGCTTTTGACCTTTATTGAGCGGCTGACACTAGGCGGAGTATTGGCATTTGGTAGCCTGTTGCTGTTTGACGTTTATCGTCGTAGCACACGCAGAGAAAACCCTGAGCAAGACTTTGAGGTGAGTCATGATTAAGTGGTTGGTGGTGATGTCGCTATCGGCATTGGTGAGCCTAGTCGGTGCCTATTTCAGAATTACACATGAATTGGAAACGAGCGCGATCGGTGCAACAGCAAGGGTAGATAGGGAGATAAAGAACATCCTCAATGTTATCGACATGCTGCCGAGCGATCCTAATTGTGGTGATGAAGTGAAGCGTGAATACGCCAATATTGCACATGAAAACGAGCGTATTCGTGCGGTGGGTTATATCTATGACACGGGCGAACAATGGTATGTGTGTAGCATGTTCGGGCGCCAACTTTCTAAGCTCAACTACTGGCGAGGCAGCAAAAAAGAGGGGGTGTTTATTGGACACTCACTGTTGACGGTACACTTCCCAGAAACGTCGTTTGTTGTCTCCAAAGACAAAGGGAAGCAGAAAGCTTTCGCTTACATCAACCCTAGAAGAGTGCTTGGTTACTGGATTGAGCCAAGCCTAGCGTATGCAAATTACAGCCTGACTTTGGACTCGGACTGCGTGCCTTTTTACACGCGATCACCAGTGAGAATGCAAAGCATGTTACTGGAAACGGCGCATTCTGAGCATCATCCTTATTCCATTCAAGCGACAGCTTCGTTTGTCGATGTTTTGAAACGCGCTGGGATCTATTGGTTGCGCCTGATGTGTATTGTTGGACTAGGTTGGATCAGTTATCGCTGCTTAAAGGTTCTCTTCTTCAAGTGGTTGAAAAATAGCGAGCGCCATCTCGTATAAATACTTAGATTAAATGAGAATATTCCGTGATGGTTGTTTTACGTAATATTTATTCAATGTATGCGTGGTTTTTATTTCATTTTAATTTTGAATGACGTCTCGCAATATATATAAACAATGTTTAGAAATTTGAGGTGGGATAAGGTTCGTATAAATTTGATGCTGTATAACAGTGAGGAAATTCAGCGCAAATTTATTCAATGCAGTTAAAACAGTCATTCACTAATATTTTCTATATTTTTCTCTACACGCTGCTGATTGGCTGTGTGTATCAGTTCTTTACGTTTCGCGAACAGGCTCATCAAGAAGCACAGCAAGTGCTAAGTGGTGTCGAGCGCCAGCTTACCCAAATTCGGTCAGAGCTGCATGTATTGTCTAACTATCTGTTTCCGTTAGCGGAATGCGATAAATCGATGCAGACAGAGCTTGGTCATACGGTATTTCGCAGTGTCTCAATGCGCGGCCTCTTTGTTGGTACTAAGCAGCCAGATCATTATCAATTTTGTAGCAACCTGGGAGCGACGAATCAGCCGCTGGATCATTCTTTTTGGAATGAAGCACGAAAAGGGGATATTGGCTTCGCTAAGCTCCGCTCACCTACCCATGACGGCAATAATTCCTTTGCGTTAGCACTTTATCGAGCCGAAAACGTGGCGATTGCAACGATTAACCCCACGGCGATATTGGGATGGTGGGTACAAGATGCGCCTCAGGAAACTCATCGGGTCCTTCACTTTTCAAACGACGAAACACCACTTTTGCAAAAAAATAGCGCTTCTTTTGGTGATTACAAAGCCACCAAAGAGTCGCTGTTGTTTCCTATTTCGATTTCAGTCTATAAAGATACTGCTCTATACAGGCAAGGAATTTTCACCTTTATCGTAAGGTTGTTGGTGGTGTTTGGAATGGTAGTGGGTGTCAGTGCAATGATTGGCTTTCGTAAAAAGCAGGTGCAGCCTGAGAAGGTGCAGGAGCAAAAATGAGAGTTGTCATCTATTCATTGTTGCTAACGGTACTGCTCAGTGTTTTGAGTTATATCTTTGCAACCGCCACTATTAAACAAGACATCGCCAACGAGCTTGAGGCCAGTCTGACAAGTATCGACGACAGAATTGAATCCACGCTGAATTTAGTAGTGTCTCTACCCAAGCACGAAGGATGCGAATCTGAACATCGCCGATTCTACAATCGAAAGGCATACATAGAAGAGGAGGTCAGAGCATTAGGCTATGTAAAAAATCATGCAACGCGCTGGTATGCGTGCAGTTTGTTTGGAGAAGTGTCATCAAACAAAAGCTATTGGGCTGGCAATACCAGTGAACAAGGTGTGTTTATTGGTTGGTCTCTGCTGACGACGTACTTCCCGGAGCCATCGTTTGTTGTTGCTCAGCAGGTAGGAGATACCGAGTATTTTGCCTATGTAAATCCGCGCAGAATGTTGGGACACTGGTTAGAGAGCCCACTTCGCGACTACTTTTATCAGGTGTATCTATTGGGAGAGTCTCTGCCGCGTTATTCAAGTGAACACGTCAATATCGATAACAGTTTTTGGTCTACTTTTGTGCTTAGCCATCGCGTTGTATCGCCACAATACCCTTACGAGTTAAAGGTATCGGTATCACGCAGTGCAGTATTGCTGAGAACGGCGACCTATACGCTGAGAATGCTACTGGCCTTTGGCGTTATTTGGTGGATTTTTATCGTGGTTAGACGGGCACTTAGACCCGTTGTTCTACACCGTACTAGCTATGAGCACTATACTAACGACGATTGATAACCGATTCACGAGTGACGAGTCTGCCAGTAATAAGAGGCTTGTTCGACATCGGTTTGTCTTCCAGAATTGCGTCTAACTTTTCCATAGCCATATCGACGATCTGCTGTGAAGGGTAGCTGATGCAGGTGAGGGGAGGATTAAGCTGGCTTGCCAATTGTGAATCTTCCAGTGACACGATCGAGACTTCTTGAGGTGTCGCTAAATTGAAATCTCTAAACAGGTTCATTGCTACAGCAGCTTGGCTGTCACGCATGACTACCAAGGCAGTAAACGGGTGGTAGCTGTTTAGTAGTGACATAATTGCTTGTTCATTGTTGCCATTCGCTGTGACGATAAGCTGTCTATTGACTGGCATTGCCGAGTTTTGTAGCGATGTTTTATAGCCTTCGAGCACTTGTGTCGACGCGTAACTTTCATCGTCCACGACGATGGCTATGCTTGCGTGACCTTTACTCGATAAGAAGCGGCACGCACTCTCTGCTGCAAACTTGTAATCGTAGCCGATAGCATGCTCAGCGCTCGCTAAACTATCGATGGCAATGACGTTGTCGTTAGCCAAGGATTGAATCGTGCCACCGAGTGAGATGATGGCGTCACAGTGTCTTTGATTAAGTTCTTCTACCATACGAACTTGCTCGTCTGCTGTTTCTGCAAATTGAACCAGCATGTGTTTGCCTTTCGCTTTCAGTGATTTTGCAAGTAAAGGTAGGTAAGTAGACACTTGTCCTGCGTCGCTAGAGGAAAGGATCACGCCAATGTAATCGGAGCGTTGATTTGCCAGTGTTTGTGCAGCGGCATTTGGGCGGTAGTTAAGTTCTTCGGCGGCGCGTAATACAGCCTCACGACTCTCTGGCTTAACGCCACGGCTGCCACTCATCACGCGAGAAACGGTCGCTTTCGATACGTTTGCTAGCAGAGAGACATCGGTGATAGTAGCCATGACAACAACCTTAATAGATTCATAGAGTTTCTAGAACTGGGAAACCGTTTCCCAAAATTTCCGTTATTGTACTCTTTCAGAGGTACTGATCCAAGTCTGATGAGAGGATATAAGGTGAGGAAAAAGAGCAGCCCAGAGTAAGGAGCACGACAAGGCTTCAAAAGCTGGGCTCCTAACAACAGGCTGCTTACGACCAAAGATGTTGAAAACGCTCCTATAAGACGTTTTCATGCCTGACTCGCCCCGTTAATGGTCGAAAAAACTGAAAAAAGTAAAGTGAGATCGAATTACTTAGCGGTACGCTTGTGTAGTTCAATCATTTCCGCGACTAACTCTTTTGCTAGCATGGAAGTCATTAGGTGATCTTGTGCGTGAACCATCACTAGCGTCATCTTCATTTTACCCGTGCCTTCGTCGGCTTCGATAAGCTGGGTCTGAACTAGGTGAGCTTGGTTTGCAAACTCTTGTGCTTCTTTCATCAAGCCTTCAGCCTCTTCAAACTCGCCGTTTTTAGCATGGCGAAGTGCTTCATAACAAAGGCTGCGAGACTGACCCGCATTAATGATGATGCCCATCACTTGTTCTTCTAGATCCATAGTTTCCATTTTACTTACCTCTTAAATCTTAAATGGTGTCTACCTTGTGGTAGGAAGTGTCGCCCCACGCTCAACCCCAATTAAGACTAGGGGGCGACTTTTTTATTATTGGTTTCAACAGTACCTGATAGCTCAGAACTGGATGATTATGCTGTTACTGGCTGACCTGCCGCTTCCTGTTGTTTTTTCTCGTCCGCTGCTTCTTGCTCAAGAAGTTGCTTCTCATAAGCTTTTAGGAACGGTAGGTACATCATTGCTGACATAGCCATACAGATGAAGCACATGATGACAGGACTGAATGCCCAGTTAGCTGCCCACGATGCACCGATAGGGCCTGGTGTTGTCCAAGGCGTTAGAGAAACCACGCGCTCTACTAGACCCCAGTCAAGAGCAAACCAACCTAGAGTCGCGTTCACCATTGGTACCAAGATGAATGGTAGGAAGAACACTGGGTTCATGATGATTGGCGCACCGAACAGGATTGGTTCGTTGATGTTAAATAGACCTGGTACGGTACCCATCTTACCGATAGTGCGTAGGTGAACCGCTTTACTACGAAGTAGTAGGAACGCAAGTGGAAGTGTTGAACCTACACCACCAATAAGTAGATAGTGATCCCAGAAACCTTGAACGAAGATGTGTGGGATTGCTTCGCCTGCTGCCATTGCTGCTTGGTTAACGGAAAGGTTCGCCATCCAGAATGGGTTCATGATGCCTGTTACGATTAGTGCACCGTGGATACCTGCAAACCAAAGAATTTGACATACTAGTACCGCTAGTAGAACTGCTGGAAGCGTGTCAGATGCAGACACTAGAGGCTGAACAAGTGCCATGATTGCTTCTGGAATGATCATGCCAGTTTGTGCTTCGATGAACAGGTTCAGTGGGTGAAGCGTCATGATGATCGCTAGTACAGGAATTAGGATTTCAAATGAACGCGCAACACCTGTTGGTACTTCAGGTGGAAGCTTGATAGTGATGTTGTTGCGCTTAAGGTATGCGTAAACTTCCGTCGAGTACAACGCTGTCATGATCGCCGTGAAGATACCTTGACCAGAGAAGTATTGCATTGACAGCATGCCGTCTTGAACAGGCGCTGCAACAAGCAAGAAGCTCATTAGTGATAGCAAACCTGTCGTGACAGGATCAAGATCGTGATGGCGAGCAAGCTAGACGCTATCCCCACCGATATGAATATGGTCATGATCCCCATACTCAAGTTGAATGGCAGTATAAGCTGCTCACGATATGTCTCAGAAAAATCTAGCCATGCGCGTGCAAATCCCCAAGTCGTTTCCGCAGAAAACGGAGGAAGATAAACACCAGCATGAAAGAACCAACAATCATAAAAGGTAGTGCAGCAATAAAGCCGTCACGTATAGAAGTGATGTATTTTTGTTGACCAATCTTACCAGCAATAGGGGTGACCTTTTGCTCGATAACATTGACCATTTTGTCGTACATAGCGCCCATGTCGTTACTCTCGTTAGGATAAAGTTTAGAAAAGCTCGGCGTCGAAAATTGACTAAGGGGGGACGCCGAGCAAAAACAGGTTAGCCGATAAGTTCTAGTGCAAAATCAAGCACTTTATCGCCTTTCTGCATGCCGTAATCCATCATGTTGATTGGCTCAACTTTGATGCCGTGAGCATCTGCTTTCTTTTGGAAATCTGCTTGCATGTATTTCACTTGAGGACCAAGAAGAACAACCTCGTAGTTACCTACTTGAACGTCGAACTCACTTGCGCCAAATGCTTTGATTTCAGCCTCGATACCGCGTTCTTGCGCAGACGCTTCCATTTTCTTAACCAGTAGAGAGGTAGACATACCAGCAGAGCAGCAAAGCATAATTTTTTTCATTTTTTCTTCTCCAGAATCTTGAATGCCTAATCAATATGCCCTTAAGGAAATCATTTGGAAACCGGTTTCCAAATGATTTCCGGTTAAGTGTGAAAACGATCACTGGAAACCCGAGTTATGGCGAAAAATTCGTGACACAGTTAACGAATGATCTTGTTCCGGGAAACTAAGCGCTTTAAAAGGCGATGATGGCCTTAAATTGAGTACTAGAAATGGCTCAGTGGTGGGGAAGCGTGATCTAAAGTCGGAATTGAGCGAGTGATGAGGTAAAAACGTGGTGGAGTCGGCAGATTTGGATAATCGGTTTCCGAGAGTCTGTGCATTCGGGTATCCTGACGCGGATCCATATAGCCGGTAGAGTAAATGAACCAATCCATTATGAGACTGTGTGCCAATCAGGTAGAACAGTTCATGAACCCTGTAGCAAAATTGCTGATGCGCAGTCAGCATCTTATGGCTATGCGTGATGGTTTCCAGTTGGCAATGCCTTTCATTTTTGTCGGCTGTATGTTTGTCCCGATTATCTTTCCTCCGTTTGCCGATTCTGAGTCTTGGATGTCGATGCTTGGATGGACTTATCTTTGGCGTTAAGACCCATCTTGTTGCCAACTTATCAACTGACACTGGGCGTCGTAGGGCTTATCGTTTCCTTTGGCGTTTCTGCCAGTCTCGCGAAGAGCTATCAATTGCCAGAACGCCTGTCTGGATTGACGGGTTGTATGGCATTTCTCATGCTGGCCGGCTTTTATATCGATGGGCAAGAAGATGCTCGCTACCTAGGTGGTGCGGGACTGTTTACAGCGCTTATTGCGAGTTTGTATTCAATAGAAGTCGTTAGGTTCTTTATCCGCATGGGCTGGTACATCAAGATGCCGGAAGATGTTCCTATTCTAACGATTCAAAGTTTTAAGCTCATCGTGCCGATCTTTGCGTGATGATCAGCATTTCAACATTCAATGTTTTTCTTGATGCTGAGTTTGGAGTGCACTTTCCGCAATTAATAGAAGAGCTATTCCGCCCTTTAGTGCTAGCCTCAGATAGTCTCGCTGCGGTTTTAATTTCGATACTGATTTGTCAGCTTCTTTGGTTTATGGGGATTCATGGCGCACTGATCATTACCGGAATTATGAATCCATTCTGGATGTCTAACCTGCTTGAGAACAAACTGCGTTGGAAGCTGGCGGTCAGGTGCTCCCTCATATCTATCTACCTGCTTTTTGGGACTTTTTTGTCTTGATTGGCGGGGTGGGTTCAACACTACCTTTGGTCTACCTTGCGATTAAAAGCCGTTCAAAACAGTTAAAGTCGGTGGGTAAGGTTGGTGCGATTCCAGCGATATTTAATATTAACGAGCCAATATTGTTTGGCTTCCCAATTATTATGAATCCGCTTTTCCTTGTGCCGTTTATTTTTGTCCCAATGCTCAACGCAACCATTGCTTGGTTCTTAACTTCGGCGGAGATTTTGGATCGTGTGGTATTAATGATTCCATGGTCGGTACCTGCCCCAATCGGGGCGGCGTGGGCGGCCAATGGTAGCTACATGAACGCGTTAATGGTCGTGTTTGCTATGGTTAATGCTTACTTTATCTATCTGCCTTTCTTCAGAACCCATGAGAAAATTTTGGTAGAGCAGGAGGTGCAGCGCGCTAAAAAAATGCAATCTGCACACTCGTAGAGTTACCCATATTCAAAGAGTGAAGGTAATTAACTTTTCGCGAAACTCTCGGATTTGTTGCGAATCATTTTTGTTTACTCGAGTTTAACTGTTCGATCTTACTTTCTAGCTCGTGGATTTTTTGCTGTTGTTGCTGAAGTTGCGTCTGTTTTTTCTTTTCTTCTTCTGCGAGTTCGTCTCCATATATGCCTCCCACGGCGGCCCCAGCTGCAGCTCCAGCAGCGCCATGAACAAGTGCGCCTTCTGTCGCTCCCCCAATAATATCGCCGTTTAAGGCTCCTCTTATAGCGCCGGACACACCACCAAATACAAGACCGGTTGTAGCTCCCATCTTTGTGGACTCGTGCTGAACTTCTCGACCCTCTACTGTTTTAGCACACCCAGTATTTAGAGAGACGACAAGAGATAGCATTGCTAGATTTAGAAGTAACTTGTACATTTGAACACCTTTCATTCTAGAGTCACTATATAATGACGCATTAGAGTGAATGGAAATACAACGAAAATGGTTCATAAACGTTATCACTAAAGGTGTTTGCTACTATCGTATAGGAGAATTACAGTTACGTGCGCCTTATATCATTAGGTATGTGGCTTGCTATCAGGCTATTTAGTTTATGAGTGCTTACCAAACGTATTGACTAGGGCACCTAGGACAATCATTGAACCACCCATGTATGTCCATATTGTTGGAATTTCATTAAAAATAGCGAGACCGATTAGGATAGAGAAGATGATTTGGATGTAAGAGTATGCGGAGGCTTTACCAGCAGCTTGTGTTTGCATGGCTTTAGTTAATCCAAGTTGTCCTACTTGGGTGAATAGCCCAACGAGAACTAGCATCATTGTGAGATAGAGATCTGGCACTACAAAGTTGTTTCCCATCAACAGCAGTGATAGAGGCAGAGCCACCAAAGGAAAGTAAAAAATGATAACGGAGCTATCCTCAGTTTGACTGAGCCTTCTTACAATAACATATGAGACTGAACTTCCAAATGCCCCAAGTATTGCTACCATCACGCTAAACAGTGGCATGGCTTCTGCCGTACTGCTGCCTAATGTTGGTCCTACCATAAATAGCAAACCAAGAATACTCAGAATGATACAGGTGATAGTCGATTTTTGAATGCTCTCTTTTAGAAACCAGAGCGCTAGTAGGGCTGTGAAGATGGGATGCATATATTGAAGGATGGTGGCTTCGGCTAAAGGAAGTGTTGTTACTGCGTAATACACACAGATCAAGGCCATCGAGCCTGCAACTCCTCTCAAAAACAGCAAAGGCCTGTTGTGACCCCAAACTGAGATTCTTTTCCTTTTTACATCAATATAGCTCAGAATCAGGGACACTAATGCACGGGCAGCAACAATTTCAAACACCGGTATTCCATAGTTACTTACGTATTTCACAGAAGCAGACATTAGTGCGAAACCCAGTGCCGATAGCACCATGTAACGAGCTCCGACGGGAAAGATGGAGTCAAAATTTGTGGTCATAGTCGTCTCTTTAACAGCTTGAAGTCGCGCTATTTGTGTTTGGTTAAGAATTTCCCAACCGATGCTTTTGGCTGCTTAGCGAGCTTTTGCATCAACTCAAAACTAGGCTGCGCAATGGCGTGTTTCTCAGTAAGCGAATTCACGAGAAGTAGCCACAGTGACGCTGTCACCTCGGCGTCAGCTAATGCGCGGTGAAATACGCCATCGTTAGCAATATTATGGTACGCCACCAGGTCACCCAATTTGTGTGAATTGACCTCTTGGTTTAGTCGGCGAGAAACCAAAAGTGAACAGGCAAACTCACCACCATATCCTTTACCAATCAGATCCAGTTCTGCATCTAGAAAGCGCTTATCGAATGAAGCGTTGTGAGCAACTAGATTAGCATCGCCAATAAAATCAACGAACTCACTCATCACTTCGTCACAGTTTGGTGCATGGCTAAGCATATTGTTGGTGATACCTGTGTAGCCCTCGATGAAGCTGCTGACTCGAAAACCTGGGTTCATTAATGATTGAAAGCGATCAACCACCTGGCCATTCTCCAGTTTCACGGCACCAATTTCGATAGCGCGATCGCCTTGGTTAGGCGATAAGCCCGTGGTCTCAAAGTCGAGTACGATGGCGGAAGTGGCGGGTGCGGTCATAGTGAAATCTCAGACAAAATAGGGGAGGCTGAGTCTAGCTTGAACGAGCGATGAAGGAAACCTTAGTTGTGCTGTTTTTGGTTACATAGTCGGAAGTCCTATATAGAACTACACTCAATACGCCGTCACTAAAAGCGAGGTGACCTCTAGTGAATGAAACGAATAAGGGTGTAAAAGGCATAGAAATGGCGATGGTGTCTGTCTTTCTGTGCTTGTTTCTCAAGTTTTCACATATGGGTTGGACTACGTTAGTGCTACTGAGCTATTTCTACGTTTGGGCCCCTTTGTTAGTGTTCCATTGTTATGCGCATAGAAGTGTTCGATACAATGTTATTTCGCTAGATTCTCTGCTCGCGATTACTTCAAATTTATTGCTTATCATAGCGCCGCTCGTGTTTCCGGATTCGGGGGAGAGAAAATCTCAAACACTTCTGCAATTGTGGGGTGTGCCTGTACAATCTGAGACGTGGGTGCCTGCTACCATGTTCTTTATTGCCGTCGCGATGGATTATTGGCTCCACAAAAGGGCCCAGCGTTAGCTAGGCCTTAAAGGTTACTGATTAATCAAGTCGCTCACCGTTACTCTCGATGACTCTTTGATACCAATAGAAGCTATCTTTCTTGTAGCGTTTTTAGTTCTTTTTCGCTTTCTTCATCACGGTCAACGTAAACAAAGCCATAACGCTTCGCATAGCCATTTAACCAGCTGAATAGATCTTGATAAGACCAAGTGCAGTAGCCGATTACTTCACAGCCATCCTCTATAGCATCGTTGATAGCTTCAACGTGCGTTTTTAAGAATGCGATACGATAGTCGTCGTGCACACGACCGTCTTCGGTAAGCGTGTCGTACGCGCCCAATCCGTTTTCACTGATAAGAATCGGTAAGTTATAGCGAGACGTGATACGGCGAAGTGCGACGCGTAGGCCTTCTGGATCGATAGCCCAGTTCCAATCGGTCATTTTTAGATGTTCGTTGTCAGCGCGAACATAGTAATCATCAGTAGGGATGCGAGCGACATCGGAAACCACAGACACTTGCGCAGCATTACCGGTTTGTGCTGTCTCTTGGCGGTTTTCTGGGGCGACAAAAGTAGCAGATTGATAGTAGTTCAGACCCATGAAATCGCAGATACCTGCTTTAAGTAGCTCTTTATCACCTTCTTGGAAGTCGATGTGGATGCCAAGACGCTCGAGCAGTTTTAAGCCAATCTTTGGATAAGCGCCTTTTGCGTAGACATCCATCCAAAGTAGATCTTGTATTTCTTGTGCGTTTTCAGCAGCAATCACGTCTTCTGGAGAAGCGGTTTTTGCGTAAGTTGGGCTGTAGGCAAAGCTCGCACCAATTTGACCTTTGATGCCCATCTCTTTGAATCGCTTCACAGCATTGGCATTCGCTAGGCTTGCGATATGGTTAGCATTGATAAAGCGCTGGTAATCAGAAACTTTTGGTGGATGGATCTTTTGTACGTACCCTAGACTTGTGAAAATATTTTGCTCATTCATGCAAACCCAGTACGGCACCTTGTCACCATACTCGCTGAACAGGACTTCGCAATAACGCGTAAAGTCCGTCAGAATTTCACGACTTTCCCAGCCTTGATATTCGTCTTGCAGCGCTTGTGGAAGATCCCAGTGGTAGATAGTTAGGATCGGTGTGATGCCACATTCGATCAGCTTATTGATAACGTTGTGGTAGAACTCTACGCCTTTCGGGTTTACCGTGCGGCCATCTGGCATGATGCGCGTCCAAGCGACAGAGAAGCGATAGGCCTTTAGTCCCATTTCTCGCATCAGTTCGATGTCTTCTTCATATTTATGGTAGAAGTCGATCGCCACTTCACCTGTTGTATCTTTAAACGTATTACCAGGAACACGTGAGTACACATCCCAGATCGAATCGCCTTTGCCGTCTAGGTTTGCTGCCCCTTCGATTTGATAGGCTGCTGATGCGCTGCCCCATAAGAAGTTCTCTTGAAATGCCATAGCTACCCCGATTAACCCTTTCATGTATTTGTTTTCTGCCATCGATAATATTAAAACCATATGGTTTTGTAATCTTTATGGTTAAAAAATTAGATCTTGATCGCTATTGTTCCTTGATTGCTGACGGTTTAAACATATAAACCATAGGTTTATGTTGAAATGCTTGAGTCTAACGTCAATAGGAAGTAGTCTCAGCGTTAGTTTAAGTGTGCATCAAGCACTAGAGAAAGTGAGTCGGTGAAATGGTCAAATATCAGGGCATTTACAGTGAAATGAAGCAGCGTATTTTATCGGGATATTACAGTGCGTCCGATAAGCTCCCTGATGGCAAAACTCTAGCTCAAGAGTTTGAATGTAGTGAGATAACGCTTAAGAAGGCGCTAGACTTTCTTGTCAAAGAAGGGTTGGTGGTACGCAAACGTGGCTCGGGGTCGTTTGTAAAGCAGCGTTCGAGTGCGGTGTCTCAATCTCATCTACTTGGAACTAAAAAGCGTGCTGAGGACCGGGGACAAACCGTTAATACTCGTGTAGTTACGTTTAAGTTGCTGGACGCGGACGAAGATATTGCGGTGAAACTAAAATGTGCGGTTGGTGATGAGGTCTACAGTGTCACTCGAGTTCGTATTTTAGACGGCGTACCAACGATTATTGAGTACATTTACCTAGCTAAGTCTGTGGTTTCTAATTTGTCTATCGAACATGTTAAATCGTCGATTTATGGCTACCTGAGTGAGCAGCTCAACCAAACCGTTCACAGCGCAAATCTCAAGATAACGGTAGGGCATGCAACAGCGACTGAGGGAGAGTATCTCAGCATACCTACGGGTGAGCACTTGGTCTGTGTGGCACAAAATGCGTACTTGGATAATGGTCAATTGTTTGAGTATTCAGTGGCAAAGCATCTGTGTGAGTCGTTTGAGTTCTCAACAACGTACGTGAAAAGCGAGACTCAGTTGTAACAACGACTTAATTGCTCTCGATTGGAGCGTCTCATAAATGAGACGCCCTCAATCCTCATCATGTGATGACTACAGCTAAACTGTTAGGAGTAGTCGTTAAGTTTAGTGAGGAGGATTCTTTGACTGGCTTAAGTGGGGTCAGCAAAGCCATTGATATTACGAATAAACGGATTTCTCAATATGCAGCCAGTGACAGTGAAATACTGATTCAGGGAGAGACTGGCGTAGGTAAAAGTCGCTGTGCTAAGCTAATTCATCAATTATCTCTGCGTTCCAAAGGTCCTTTCGTCGAAATCAACTGCGGTTCAATTCCCCGTTCGTTAATTGAATCTGAGCTGTTTGGGCATGAAAAAGGGGCCTTTACTGGCGCGGTCAAAAATCATATTGGTTTCATTAAGAGAGCGAACAAAGGGACGCTATTTCTCGACGAAATTGGCGATATGCCGCTGGAAGTTCAAGGGCACTTACTTCACTTTCTGGAATCGAAAGAAGTACATAGCCTTGGTTCTGACTGTAGTGACTTTGTGGATTGCCGTGTCATTGCTGCAACCAACGATTCGCTCGATGTTTTAATGAAGAAAGGGGATTTTAGACAGGATTTATTCTATCGCCTAAATGTCCTTCCGCTTACGATACCTTCTTTAAGGGAGCGGATAAGTGACATTGAGGTGCTCGCCAACTCCTTTCTTAAACACGAGTTACTCACATCTGGACGTGCGCCACTAACCCTTTCTGCTGCCAGCATCACTGTCTTAAAACACCATCCCTGGCCGGGTAACATCAGGGAGTTGAAGAATGTTATCAAAAGAGCGATTGTGTTGGCCCCAGGCAGTGTCATCGAGCCGGAAGCACTCGGTATTGATTTGGTGTGTGACTTTCGAAGTGTTGACCACAACCAACTCGCATCCAAACACATAGAGAAGGTGATAAAGGATCACAAGTACAATATGACCGCCTCCGCAAGGTATCTCAATATCTCCCGTCCAACGCTGTATCGTTTAATCAAGAAGCATAAGCTAGAGCTGGATAGTTAGATACTCCAGCTGGCCTTCGTTACTCGTTACAGGTTGTAACGAACCCTGTAAAACCAAACTACCCAACTATCAAAAAGTTAGCGTTCTGCACTGTTCGCTTAGTCTTTCGCAGTCAATAAAATCATGACCTTAATCACGGTATAGGATTTGCTGTTGTAACAGTTCAATCAGAACTCGTAAGGAGTAAGGAATGAACTCTCAGCGAACTATAACTCATACTCAGCGGCTGTGTTTCTCGGCAGTGTTAGCGTCTTCGCTTGCTTTGTCAGGACATGCGGTTGCCAAACTAGATGGTGCCATTTTTACGACTACTCCTGGAGGAGAAATCGTTAATGAGAATGTGCGTTATGAATCGAAACTGGAAGTGTTTTTAGATGGTGGTCCTGGTCCAAACGCCCCCGGCAGTGCCGCTGCACTTCCGGCGGGTTATTATTATTTTCAGGTAACCAATCCTTCTGGCAAGTGTTTACTCTCTAGCATTGAAACTGATGCCGGAGTGAATGGCGGTACCTGCTATGAAGCCGTAAAAGGAAAAGGTGGACCAAAAAACGCCGAAACTTTTACAGCAGAACCACTTGAATGTCGCTTGTTCTACTTTGATGGTGAAGATGGTATTACGCTCACTAATCCGACTTATACCGTCACACAAAAAGTAAAAGGGCAATGGGTTGAACAAGAGATACCTTGTTCACATGTCTTAGGCAGTGAGTACATTGCGAGAATGGCGGAGAGCTGGCCGAAGGCGATACCATTCAGTTATATCCGTTTGCCAATACCCCTAATGCTGGTGGCGTTTACAAAGCTGGGTGTCTACCTACGACAGTGTCTACGATGCATGTAATGGCGATGTAGATAATGGTGCAACAGGCGAGAACTGTAGTGGGGTCTTTGGGTTTGTTCCTCGGTTTTCTAAAACGGATAACTTTAAGGTTCGCCTTGGTGACCGAGACGTGCCTGTTACCTACGATATTGCACTGCGCTCCTTCCACGATAAGAACTTGAATTGCCAATACGATCCGGATTACACCAATCCCACTAACGGTGACGAGCTTATCGAAAACTGGGACTTTGGTGTGACTGACCCGTTTGCAAGCCGAAGTATTTTCCGTACCACGGGCTCAGAAACGTTGCCAATTACGTTTAGCGTATTGGAGCAGGAAATGCTGGCTTGGTCGGTGGATCACTTTATGTGGTTTGCAAGCGTGAATAGCGTCGCTCCTCTTAACGCCAACTTTACACATTTTACGACCTTTGCAGAGCTGCGTAACTTCGCTGCGCGCCATAATGATGGGGCATTGCGATTAGGGTTTATGTCGCCACTTGCGTGTGACCAAGGTGAGGGTGCAGCCGTAATCAGTCGAGACTCTGGAGAGCAAACAGATGATGGCTTTACTCCAACAGACTTTGCCGATCCCGCTCAGGGCAAAAAGGGCGAAGATCCAGATCCTGTGCTTGTCGTCGCGTTTGGTAGTATCGGTATTGCTGATATCACAGTGTGTAAAGTGTTTGACCGCAATAAAAATGGCATGAAAGACGATGGCGAAGGGTATATTCCGAACTGGCCTGTGAAGCTAACAGTGCCTTTAAGCGTGCCATTGCCAGATGATATCAATCCGCAAGCGACTCCAGATTTGTGGACTGAGCTTGTCGCCATCTTTGGTAACGATATTAGTGGTATGTACAATCGAGTAATCAGCAAAAATACAGGAAGCAATGGCTGTGCAGTCTTCAGAGCTTTGGTTCCTAATATTCGAGGTGATTTAGCCCCTTACGAAGTCAGTGAGAGTTTGAGCCAAGCTCCAGGGTGGGGTAATACCACGGTCGACAAAGTCGAATTTGACGTTCAATCCGTACTTACTTACGTTAATGGCTTGCCTGTTATTGATGGTGAAGTAGTTAACCGTACCGATGGCAACACAGGCGATACCTTCGTCTTCCATAACAGCTGCGATACCCTTGTTAACTTCGATACCAAAGGGTATTGGCACAACAAGAATGGGCTTTCTGAACTGGACGATTCCGATCGGATATACGTGAATAGCCTTGCGCCATACAGTTCACCATCTGCCTACTTTGGTGGCGGTGACGAGCCGTTTGATGGACTGATCCAAGGCGGTGCTCCCGTCGCGGCAGCCTTTAGCGGCGATAGCCAGATATGGGAAGCTGGGACTTGGCAGTCTGAGGTATCACACTTCCTTGTTGACAGTAATGGCAATGCAGAGGAAAACATGCATAAAGAGCAGCTCGCTCAGCAATTGTTAGCGTTTATCTTCAACACACGTCATCGCCCTGGAACGGATGGATTATCTGGATCAGCCTCGATAGAGGTCAATGGAACTTGGATGACGATAGATGAGGTTATTACATTGGCGGTCAACACATGGTCGTCAAACGATGTCTCAGCCATCATCTCACTTGCTGCGACAATTGATGGCTTTAACAACAATGATGCGCTGCCAGTAGCGCCTCAAAGTTACACTGATTGTCTTGCTCCTTTCTAAGGTTTGTCAGTCGCTCATGAATAAGCCAACTCAAATAGTTGGCTTTTTTCGATCACAACATCAAGGTATGACAGCGTGCACTTGCGATTAATATCTGGAGATGTTCTACGCTTTACAGTGCGATAACTATAATCCGATCAAGGAAGCACTATGAGCAAACCAATCATTGCCAACAATATCCCGGTCAAAGTTGAGCTGACGAAAGATCAAGATTACTACTTCTGCACATGCGGCCGTTCTAAAAACCAGCCTTATTGCGATGGCTCTCATGCAGGTACGGAGTTTAAACCGAAAAGCTTTAAAGCCGACTCAACAGGTGATGCGTATCTTTGTCGATGCAAACATTCCGCTAATCTTCCCTATTGCGATGGAACGCATAAAAACTTTTCAGATGACATGATAGGCAAAGAGGGGCCAGGTATTTCAAGTGCTGCTGATGCCGCCCCGGTTGCAACTCAAACCAAAGAAGAGCCAACCGTTGAGTTTATTCATCAGCTCGCTCGCGAGGGACTCTCAAAGCTTGGGCATCACGGCCCTATGACCTCGATGGGCGTGCCACGCCATCTATTGCCTCATTGGGATGATCTGCAAGTCATGGTGGCACAAATGCGGCAAAGCCTTTGTTAGAAGATGCGGTGGTGGATACAGAACTTGTCATTGGTCCTCAAGCCAAAAAGCCGCTGAAGCTCAATATTCCCTTATTCGTATCTGACATGAGCTTTGGCGCTTTATCAGAAGAGGCGAAAATCTCTCTAGCAATGGGAGCTGAGCTCGCGGGGACGGGGATTTGTTCGGGTGAGGGAGGCATGCTTCCTGAGGAACAAGCCGCGAACTCGCGCTATTTTTACGAGTTAGCTAGTGCTGGATTTGGTTACGATGAAGACAAGCTCAAGTCTGTTCAGGCTTTTCATTTCAAAGGCGGGCAGGGTGCGAAAACGGGCACTGGCGGGCACCTTCCAGGTAGCAAGAATATTGGGAAGATATCACAAGTTCGTGGTATTCCCGAAGGAGAACCCGCTATCTCTCCGCCGACATTTAAAGATCTCAATAGCGCTGAAGATTTCAAAGCATTTGCAGACCGCGTAAGAGAGGTAACAGGTGGCATACCTATCGGTTTTAAACTAAGTGCTAACCATATTGAAGAGGACATTCAGTTCGCTCTTGATGCTAGTGCAGATTACATCATTCTTGATGGGCGAGGTGGCGGTACCGGTGCTGCACCAGAAATGTTCCGCGATCACATCAGTGTGCCAACCATCCCGGCACTAGCGCGAGCGCGGCGATATCTCGATGAGCAAGGAATGAGTGGCAAAGTGACGCTCATCATAACCGGTGGGCTGCGCGTTCCCATGGACTTTGTGAAAGCGATGGCGCTGGGCGCTGATGGGGTCGCGATATCAAATAGTGCCATGCAATCAATAGGCTGTGTGGCGGCGAGAATGTGCAATACCAACAACTGTCCAGCCGGGATTGCCACTCAAAAAGCGGATTTGCGCCAAAGATTGAACGTGGACAAAGCCTCACATCAACTTAAGAACTTTTTTGAAGCCTCGGTTTCGCTCATGCAAGTGATGGCAAGAGCATGTGGCCATCATGAATTGAGTCAGTTTAATCGCAACGACTTAGCCACTTGGGATCGTGATATGGCTCATTTGTCTGGCGTAAAGTACTCGGGATATGAACGTTAAACGCGTTTCTTTGTGTTTACAGCAACAAGCTCAGTGTCTTCATTGAGCTTGTTGCGATTTTGCGAGCCAGCATTGGAAATATAACTGTTTTTATATACAGTGCTCTGCTATAGTCATTGGGTTGTTTGTTAGCCCGTAAAATCAGCCCATGAAAGTCGACTACCACAAAAAACTTCGTCCAGTGATTCGCTATTTAGAGCAGAACTACGACCAAACCTTCAACCTAGAGCAGGTCGCTGAGCGTGCGCATTTGTCTCCTTATCATTTTCATCGGATCTTTAAAGCCG
>JYJJ01000083.1 GCA_003263775.1 Vibrio maritimus | reverse complement strand
ATAGTTGTGTTGATAGCACGACCGAACTTAGTGACGTTCTCGATGTTACCAGAGTAGATACATGCAGAGTGCTTGTTACCACGCTCAGCAGCAACAGCGCGCTCGATAGCTTCGTCGATGTTCGCACAACGAACAACTGGAAGTACTGGCATCATTTGCTCTACGTGTACTAGTGGGTGATCGTTCTCAACAACCATAACCGCTAGACGAGTCTCAGACTCAACACCGATAGACTTAAGGATTTCACCTGCGTCTTGACCAACGTGTTGCTTAACTGGGTGCCATACGCGTGCAATTTCTTGCGCAGTACATGGCTTAGCACCGTCGATTTCGTCCATAGTTAGGATTTGTGCCGTTAGTTTCTCAGCTTCTTCTGCAGAAAGAACGTAAGCGCCCGTTGCTTCTAGCTTAGCTAGGAACTCGTCCGCTACTGAATCTTCTACGAATACTTCTTTCTCACCGATACATAGTAGGTTGTTATCGAAAGATGCACCGCCGTAAACGCCAGCCGCAGCTAGGTCTAGGTTAGCAGAAGCGTCTACGA
>JYJJ01000082.1 GCA_003263775.1 Vibrio maritimus | reverse complement strand
CCTGTGGTCCTGTGGTCCATTTTTTGTGCGTTTGTTGTTGTGTCAACGACTTTCTACACTTATTTCACAACACCTTTCCTTAGTTTTATAAGTTTGGCTAGCATCACTGAGATGTGTTTTGCTTCACTCACAAATGCTATGCCTTGTTCTTTAGTAAAATATCCTAACTCGATGCCAATGTAGACTTGGGTAATAAGCTCACCACATGATCCTTTCGCGTAATACAAAAACCTTGCAGATTCAGCTGGTGTTTCTCGCTCTTCACCTTCAGATATGTTCGAAGGAATAGAAAGTGCACTACGAGAAAGCTAGTCTTTAAAACCGTAGTTTTTACAATGTTCAAGTTGCCGTATTATTTCGACTGCCAATCGAGAACTTTTCTTCCATACCTCTAACTGCTCAAACCCTAGTAGTCTCATCGCATTCTCTGCTCAAAGCCCAACCAAAGTAAAACAGGGCAAATTAAAGATCGCAAACCATAGGTCCATAGAACCACAGGTCCGCTCTTCTCCGCTCCTACAACTTCTTCACCCACTCCGCCGCGCTTTGCTCTATCAACTCATACGCAAAATCAAACGCTTCACGACTTTGACGGTATGGATCTGGAATGTCTTTTTGTCCAATCCATTGCCCAAAGAGCATGGTTTTACCGCGAGCTTCGGGGGCGATGCTGGTTAGGGCTTCGATGTGACCTTTTTCCATGACTAGGATTAGGTCATATTGTTTACATAGTTCACTTGTCAGTTGTTGTGACGCATGTGAACTTAAGTCGAGCCCGTAGTCTGCGCCAACTTCGATTGCGGTTTGGTCCGCGGGTTTGCCTACTAAACCGCTTTTTGCGGAGGCAATACCAGCAGATGCAACGTGTTTGTTCGGTAGCTCTTTTTTAAGTAGCGCTTCACCCAAGGGGGAGCGGCAGATGTTGCCTACACAGACGACTAGGATTTTGTTGAACATGTTTAAGAGCGGTCCTTTGGTACTGTGGTTCTATGGTACTGTGGGTCAGTTTTAGGCGTCTACACTAACCATAGGGCCACAGGACCATAGAACCGCTTTAATCTTTTAATTATTCCAACCCCGATACGAATTGCCCGCATCACCAATATTCTTAAGCCCCGTTAGCGTTGGTAGTAGCTGGGTCATTAGGCGGTTCCAGCGGGCTAGTGGGGTGGCGGTGACGTAGACGACGTCGTAGGGTTCTAATGCAAATTCGGTGCCTAGGAACAGGGCTGTCGCATCTTGCATGTTGAGTTGGTAGATGCTGGCAATCTTGTCGGTGTCACTGCCTTGAGTTGGACGGATGACGAAGATGCCAGTTGCGGCTGCTGCGACTTCGTTAATACCACCAACAGAGCTGAGCGCTTCAGTCAGGCTCATGCCGTTGCGTTCCATTTTAAGGGTTTGTGGCTCGCCGACTTCCCCCATTACAAAGACTTTTTGTGCATCGTTACGTGGTACGTGAATAATATCGCCGGGCTTCATTAGTCGGTTTTGTTGCAGGTCGCCTTTTTGCATCAGCGCATAGAGCGAAATTCGCTCCTCTTGACCGTTTCTTGTCAAGGTGACGTTGCGCCAATCGGCATCGCCTTTCAGTCCGCCGGCCTGGTTGACCGCATCGAGCAGAGTCATTGGGATATTGGTGACTGGTCTCTGCCCCGGTTCTGTGACTTCACCCGTCACATAGACCTTTTTAGAACGAAAAGCGGCGACGTTGACATCCACTTGTGGACTCTCGATGTATTTCTCTAGTCGCGTTGTCATTTCAGTGCGGATTTCACGAACCGTTTTGCCGGCGACTTCAACCATACCAATGTAAGGGTAAAAGATAGTGCCGTCGGCATTGACCCAGTTACCGGCTTCTGTTGAGCTACGATACGAGCCTGCTGGGATGGTGAGTTCTGGGTGGTCCCAAATGGTGACATTAAGAATATCGCCTGGTCCCACTCGATATTGGTATTTGGCGATATCGAGATCAAGGGAGGGGTTCGCTTGCGCAGTGGGCTCAGAGGTTTTAAACGAGGCAACGCGCTCTGGCGTTAGGGGAAATACATCGACTAAGCTTGATAGATCCGTTGTTTCACCCTCAACTTGGACAACATTTTTGTCGCTGGTTGAGATATGGCCGCCAGGTAACGTACACCCGGCCAACGCCAATGGTAGCAGCGCAGCAACAGTGAATTTTTTAACGTGGTTCATGAGTTCCTTGGTCCTACATCCTGAGTTTGCTACTCAGAGGGGTCGTCCTAGAGGTATTTTTCTGGGTATTGCTAAAGAGGTCAAGCTTTTGAAACCAATCAGTTTGCATTATGAGTTGTCGATCAATACAAAGTGCGCACGCTACCGCCCATCGATAGATTACGCCTAATCGCACTGCGTCCATTTAGCAAGATTTGGTCATGGTAATGAAAAAGTGATTTAAACCAGCGACCGCTCTTTGGCGGCAAAATAGATTCTATTCAACATTTCACTCAGATAACTGAAAAGTAAGCCTTTGGGGAGGGTGCGTGAGTAATTTTTATGTGTACGCATGCCTAACCAGCGCTGCAATTAAGAAGCAATATGAAACCAGCCAAACACAACCAACTCATATGCAACGAAGCAGCATCAGTATTATCCACACTGACTTAGGAGAAACAATAGAAAAAACATTTTTCTCAACGAGTTAACGACGTATTGCACGTGATAAGCAAAGAGCAAGACCACGCAACACAATCTAAATAACACCGATATGTATTGCCGTTGATCTCGCTCTTTTCTTAGATAACTCTACGTCAGAGAGTTACGCGGGCAGAGCAGCTAATCCGTATTAGTTGCCCGTACCGCCACTTGAACCGCCCAAGCCACCAGAGCCGCCAGTACCGCCGGTACCACCCGTGCCACCATTGTCCGGCTCTTTATCTTCAACATCTGGAATCACGACTTCATCAATACCATTTTTGATGTCATCCTCAGTTTCAGGAAGTGCCGGTACAGTTTCTGTTGGGATAGATATGGCGTTATCACCCGTAGTCAGCTCTGTGACGTTGCTTTGAATTTCAGTATTAAGGTCCTTCATTACATCAACTAGCTCCTTCAATTCATCTGTTGCATCAACTGAGCTGCCGCTTTGCGAAGACTGCACGACTTTAGAAACATTGCCTGCAAATTGTGACAGTGAATCTGTGCCAGTTTGTACCACGGTACCGAAAGAAGCATTGACGAGTGAAAGCTCAGTCAACACAGACGATGTGTTCGAACCCAAATCGGTTGCTGTTGCGGAAGGCAGCGTAGTTTCAAACAAGTTGAGGCTTTGCGCGTCAGCAGACAAACCCAGAGCCTGAGTCACAGCCTTACTCACCACCTGTTGAGCTTGGCTAAACGTTGTCGGGTCAACAGCCCCTGTTGGCAGACTAACAGTATCGATAAAGGTTTGTGCCGCCATTGTTGAAAGTGCGGTAACGGGAGCCGAAGTGGTCTGGTTGTTAGATGTAGGCTCCTCTACAAGAGTGACCGTTGACAGTTCCAGTCCTTCCAACTCACCAGCAGCACCTG
Organism: Vibrio maritimus; assembly: GCA_003263775.1. Lineage (GTDB taxonomy): Bacteria > Pseudomonadota > Gammaproteobacteria > Enterobacterales > Vibrionaceae > Vibrio > Vibrio maritimus. Next base: position 43,388 of record JYJJ01000082.1, on the reverse strand, counting down.
TACAGCCTGAGTAGTCACAAACCTCTGTGGTTTGACTGGTCGCAAACATACGAACCAAGACCGCTCTATCATGAGCAGACTCTGGCAGCGTTAAACTATAAGAGCCATCCGCTAGAGTTGTTGCCAATGAGCCTAGCTGACCTGTTGCTGGCGCATTGTCAAAATCTGCGAATGTCGCGGTACGACATTCAACACTTGTTGCTAAACAAGCGACTACCGTTGCATTACTGAGTACACCTTTAACTGCCGTACCACTCAATACCGCTTGAGGTGCCGATGGTGTCACTGAGTTGTCATTATTTGAGTTACAGCCCGTAAGCAGTCCCGCAGCGATCGCTAGAGCTAACCAACTTTTATTCATATCCTTGTCCTTTCATTCAGAAATTAGTGCTATTACCCACCGTTAAAAGTAATAGTTCACGCCAACGCCATAAGTGTGAAAGCTTGGCGAGCCGCCTACCTTGTTGTAATACTTGTACTCTAGCAGCGCGCCCCAGTCGCTAGCGAACTTGTACTCACCACCAAAGCCAACCGTTGCTGCGGTGTCTTTGTCGTCACAACACACACCATCACCCGATGCTTTCCAGTCGTAGAAATACGCACCTGCGCGTGCAAATACATCAAACTTGTCGTTGATCACGTAAGTCGCTTTCACACCGGCATCAACGCCTGTTGCTTTGTATTCACCCGACACGTCTTTAAGATCGACTTTACCCAAGTCGGTGTAACCTAGCTCCAGTGACAACCAAGGTAATACCTTGTAACCACCGTAGATCGACCACGTTGTTCCACTCTTGTCGATGCTCGTTACATCCGTTACCGCAGAGTCCATATCGGTCACGTTGGTGCCGCCTAACTTACCACCCACATACCAGGGTGTTTGGTGCTCAGACATCACTTTTTGCTCAGTCGTGTTGTCTTGCTCAGCAAAAGCCGTCATGGACAAGCCCGCAGAGGCGATGAATAACGTTGCTAACGTTGTTTTTTTACTTAGCATTTTTATGCTCCCTTAGCCTTCGATGTTCGTTAATTCAGCGCTAAGATTCTGCTGGCCGAGATTAACTTCCTTACACGAGCTCACTCACTGCAGCTCTATTTGTTTTACTTTTTCAATGCGTACGTCATATAGGCATCTTTTAGACGCACAACATTGGCGTCGATATAGCTCGCCGACAATCTGTCTCTGTTGTAGTAGCCGCGATCTAAGTTGTGTTGTAGATCGCTCGTGGCCGCCAATGAACCGTTAAGATCGTTTGATGGATTATTAACCATGGTTCGATAGCCGTATGTCCACTGCTCTATACCTCTGATTTGGATAGCGCTGGCGCCATATCTTTTCTTGGTGTCAACGGGATCGAGAAACTCAAACCCGCAAAGCTTTTGTCTGTGTGTTGGTAATAGATGTTAACGCTGGTATCACCAAACCAGTGCTTACTGGTTACGGTAAAGCCTTTATCCCCGCCCAGTATTGACCTGCATTGCTTCAAGTGCCCAATCATATTGACTCAGGTAGTAACGATAACTGCCCAGCACTGGGGTGATGTTGCCGTCGAACTCGGAGCGCTTGTCTCGGTAGTAAGAGGCTTCAAATCCGACCTTGTGAGTACCCTGCTGAGATTGCCAGCGGAACTCAGACGTACCGCCCTGGTAGTTTGTCCCAATTTGACCCACACTGAGCTGAGCCATCACACCCGCAGGTAGCGTCATCCCTTGGTGTAGCATGATGCGATCGACCGTCGATGTGTGCCGACTGTTACCAAAACGCTCGCCATCGGCGTAATCATCAGAATGCGAAATAGGCAACATATGCCTCACGTCCACCATGCGCCGGTCCAAACGGGCACTTGCACATTCGTGGCCAGTGCTAGTGAGTAATCAAACACACCATATTCGGATCCGATGGTGGAGTAGATGCTCGGTGAAAAAATGACACGTGGCTTAAATAGGTGGGAGCTTTCTCGATTCGAATCCCAATTTACGCCATCCAACGCCTTGTAGAGCTGGTTCGTAGTGATAGTAAGATTGGTTCGAGCCGGAATTTGGCCAAGATTATCGGCATCAAACAGATTGTTAAGATCCTGCTGTGTTCCCGACACTTTCACCACTGGCAAGTTATTGTTCAGTAATACAAAAACAAACTTAGGCTGACTCATTTCTTCATTAATGAGGCCTAATACCACGCCCAGGGAATCTATTTCATTGACGTTAAATAGGTTGTTCTCGAGTCGAACTACCAGCTCATCCTGACGCGTACCAACACTCACATTCTCAAAGCCATACGCAGTCAGGCGCTGGGTCAGTCTTGTCAGTGAGTGTGTTGGGGCTGTTTTTTCAGCGGTTACCTTTTTCTCTACTTTTGTAATTGCTGGCGCGGCTTCTTTCTTCGTCTGCGCGACGCTGCTCGCTTGTTGCAGGTTAATGGTAGGCGCTTGCTGATCGACGCCTTCTTGTTGCGACTGAGGTCTGATGTAGCGCGGGGCAGCATTAGGTCCGCTCAACGGCAGTGTCAACCCAATACCAACCCACTGATTGTCGCGATTGAAGGTGTTTGAGTTCGAATACGCTTGGTAAGTAAGGTGAGCGCTCATCCCATACGGAAGCCAAGTTTCTGGCGTAAACAGCTTGGCACCTGCATTCACGCCGGTGCATCGTAGTCGCTAAGGAACTGCAACCAGGAGAAAGGCTGATACTCAACGCCACCGAATACGCCAGATAGGTAATCCTGGCCATTTGGTGTCGAGAGTCCGTTGGGTTATAGCCGTAACCATGGAAAATCTGAAGTCAGAGACCTGTTTAGAGACCACAGCGTAGGCGCTTTCATGGTGGTTCGCTTGACCACCAAAATCACTTAATCCAAAAGCAAGTTGGAACCAGTTTTCTGGGATGAGCCACGCACCATCGATTTTCGCGGAATAAGATAAGTCGCTGCCCGTTTTCCAAGCTTCACCGTTTATCTCTTTGTGGGTGTTTTGCACCAAAAATTCCACGTGAGGAAAGATGCCAAGACCAAGTAGAAAGGTGTTGTGCGCCCCTACCCCGTATGGCGTTGTTAGGTCAACATTGTCTTCCCTATGGTAATTTAGCGAGATTTGCCCAAAGCCTAATGTCTGCGCATGAGGCGTTCTTAAGAGGCCTGAGCCTCCTGTCTGAGCCATTGTTGTTCGAATGATGGTACTTTCAGCTTCGAAAGCATCGTTGGTATTTGACGATACCGATGTTGATGCTAGAAGAGGAATCGCTGCAAAAATCATCAGGTTGGAGCGTGTGTGCCTCATATTACTCTTCGGCCCCACGGGAAAAACTGCAATTCATATTGTTCTCTTGCATCCTTGCTTAGCAACCAGTTGCTCTAAAATCAGTAACTGTACATGTTAATGTATTCGCAATGTAAATTCTTGAAATAGGATCGCAAAATCACTCAAGTTTGTGATCGGCATCAACAACCGCGCGCATAGCAAACCGTATACAACTGGTTGCGACATACAAAATTAGAATAAATCGCGAACATGTCGTTTTTGTTGCTCCAGCAATACCTTCCTAACTTCAGAGACTTCTGGCACAGAACCTAGGCACTCTTTTGCAAATCTTATATACTCACTCATCATCTCTTTATATAAGTGGAAGAACTCTATGATCATCGTAACTGGCGGTGCTGGCATGATTGGCAGCAATATTATCAAGGCACTTAATGCAGCTGGCTTGAATGATATTTTGTTGTCGACAACCTAAAGAACGGACGTAAGTTCAAAAACTTAGTTGACCTAGACATTACGGACTACATGGATCGTGATGACTTTCTTACTCAAATCATGGCGGGCGACGACTTTGGCCCGATTGAAGCTGTGTTCCATGAAGGTGCGTGCTCTGCGACAACCGAGTGGGATGGCAAGTATGTGATGCTCAATAACTATGAGTATTCGAAAGAGCTGCTTCATTACTGCCTAGATCGTGAAATTCCATTCTTATATGCATCATCTGCAGCTACCTATGGTGAAACGACAGTCTTTAAAGAAGAGCGCCAATATGAAGGTGCGCTAAATGTCTACGGCTATTCAAAACAGCAATTTGACAACTACGTTCGCCGCCTTTGGGCAGATGCAGAAGTGCACGGTGAGACACTATCTCAAATCACAGGCTTCCGTTACTTCAATGTTTACGGCCCTCGCGAGCAGCATAAAGGCAGCATGGCTTCGGTTGCATTTCATCTGAACAATCAAATGAATGCAGGCGAGAATCCAAAAACTGTTTGCAGGTAGCGAGCACTTTATTCGCGACTTTGTGTACGTGGGTGATGTGGCAAAAGTGAACCTTTGGTTCATGGAAAACGGTGTTTCTGGCATCTTTAACTGTGGCACTGGCAATGCTGAGAGCTTCGAGCTGTCGCAAGCGCTGTGATTAAACACCACGGTCAAGGTGAAATTGAAAACATTCCTTTCCCAGATCATCTAAAAGGCGCATACCAAGAGTTCACCCAAGCCGATTTGACCAACTTACGCGCAGCGGGTTGTGATGTTGAGTTTAAGACGGTTGCGGAAGGTGTGGCTGAGTATTTGGCGATTGTGAATAAATAGTTTTTTTGGTCCTTGGTTCTTGGCCCTAGGTCCTTGGATGTGATTCCGAGGACCAAGGACCAAGGACCAAGCACCTTCCAGGATTTTTCTATGAACATTCTTATGGCCCTGTCCCAACTGGAAGTCACTGGGGCTGAGGTTTACGCTACTACGGTAGGTAATGAACTGACTGCTCGGGGCCATAATGTGTTTTATGTCTCTGACACGCTAACCAACCTCACGACGGGGATTTTTTCTCATTACGGTTTAATAAGCGCAGTGTACCGCGCCGTTTTTGGCACGTCGGTTATCTGGTTTATCTCATCAAAAAGCACAATATTCAGTTGGTTCATGCGCATTCACGGGCATCGAGCTGGAGCTGTCATGTGGCGTGTAAAATCACCAATACGCCTATGGTCACGACCGTACATGGCCGTCAACCTGTGCACGCTTCTCGTAAAAAATTCCATGCGATGGGCAATAAAGCGCTGCCAGTTTGTGAAGCCATTCGCGATCAGCTGCATAATGATTTAGCTGTACCACTGGAACAAATGGAAGTCAGCCGCAACGGCATTGAAACCGATACGTTCCAATGGGTCGCTGCCCCTAACAATACTAAACCCGTTGTGACCATTGTTGGCCGCTTAAGTGGGCCAAAGGGCGAGCTCTGCTATCGCCTGCTTGATGAGTGTTTGGATGCAGAAAAATACGACATTCGAGTGGTGACAGGCTCTAAGTTTGAGTCACGATTTGAAAAGTTTTCATCAAGCGTTAATTTTGTGGGTTACACCGATGATGTACCAGCCATGCTTGGTGAGGCGGATTTAGTAATCGGTGCCGGCCGTGTGGCGATGGAATCTCTGCTTTGTGGCAGGCCGACACTGGCGATTGGTGAAGCCAGCTGTATTGGTATTGTTGACGAAAGTAACGTTGCTGATGCCATGGCGACGAATTTTGGTGATATCGGTCCTATTGATCTCGATATCGACTTTGCGCAAATTGCAGCCCTGGTTGAAAAAGGCCTGAGCACGCCAAATTGCTCTCAAGCCACCAGCGATACCATTCGCGCTAATTACAGTCTTACCAAGATCGTCGATGATGTCGAGCGCATCTATCAAGACGTCTACGTCACCACACTAAGGCGTGAAATGCCGATCATTATGTATCATCGATTTATTAGTGATGATAGCGGTAAGGGTGTCCATGGTACCTATCTGCACATTGATATGTTTGATAAGCACATGGCGCTACTCAAAAAAATGGGCTTTGAAACGCTAACATTTGAAGATTTGCAAGATGGTCGCCTTATTCGACGCTTAGAGGCCAACAAGCGTTACATCATGCTTACCGTTGATGACGGCTATGTAGACAACCTAGAACTCATGCTACCCGTGCTGAAAAAGTATGACTTTAAAGCGGTGGTGTATGTTGTGACTGGTGAGACATTTAACCGTTGGGATGTGGAAAATCCAGAAAACCCTGAGAAGTCCGTGCCGCTTATGAATGCGGAGCAAGTCAAGCAACTGGCGGAGTCTGGACATATTGAGATTGGTGGTCATACTCTTAGCCACCCTAAGCTCGACACCTTAACCGATGAACAACAGCGATTTGAGATTTTAGAAAACAAGAAAGCACTTGAAGCCATCTTGGAGAAGCCATTGACGTCTTTTGCCTACCCTTTCGGCGAACATAATCAGGCATCGAAAAACATTGCTCAAGAAGCTGGCTATCAGTACGCCGTTGCGACGAACTCCGGTCCACTCGCATTCCATCAAGATCCGTTTCAAATTCGTCGTATTGCCATTTTCCCAAGAACCGATGTGCTTGGTTTATGGCGTAAGATAAAAGGCAACTATACTTTTCGAAAGGCAAAATAGTCATGTCCACCACCAACGTTTATTACGTCACCTCTCCTTTTCAGTACTTGTGCGCGTTTGAAGCTCGCGTCCACCTAAAAAGCCAGCACAATATCTTAATCATCGAGGAAGGCGATACAGAAAAAGGATTGAAGCAGTTAGAGGATCTAGTAGCGCGGGACAGCTGGAACAAAATCTTTCGTATTGGTACCCAAAATAGAACCATCGAGTCGCCGAAACTCATCAAAGCAATCAAGCACTACGTTGCCAAGGAGCAGCTTAAGATTGATCATATTTGCTATGGTGAGTTCACAAGCTGGCGTGCCAACTTGCTTCTCAAGAACCTTGACCACCAAGCCCCACTGTACTTTGACGATGGCACCCTATCTTTGGTTGAGTTTGAGCACTACCTACGCCCCAAAAAGCCGTTCAGTAGGCAGCGTTGGTTTCAGGACTTCTTATTACGCCTTCAAGGGGTTCGTCCGCTCAAAAGTGAAGCCATCAGTGACCAACTGATTGTGTTTTCTATCTTTAACTTTGACGATAGTCCTTTCTGTTACATCAAGAATCAGTTCGATGATCTGCTTGCTCGCTATGACAGACATGAGGTTTTTGATGAATCTGCGCCGGTAGGGTTCATCGGTCAAGGCGCCGTTGGTGACAAATACCAAAAAAGTATTGATGATTACTTGGAGGAGATTCAGTCAGCATTGAATTGTACTGCGACTGGGTCGATGATCTACTTTCCACACCGTTCCGAGAAGCCAACAGTAAAACAGAAAGTTCAACCATTAAAGGCATTAGTTACTATGAACAAACCCATCCGTTTGAAATAGAAGTGCTGACCAATAAGTTGCAGTTATCGAGCATTGTCAGCCCGTATTCAACGGTACTCTTTACGCTTAGAGCACTATCGCCAAAACTCCCGATCCGCTTTATTGAGCCGAGTACACCTGATGAGTTTTCTGATATCATCTACAAAGCTTTACTCAAAGTAAATGCAGAGCGATTATTATAAGTGATAAAGCTACGCTTTAATCGTGTATGGTCGAGACAAAAATTTAACCACAACCTTTTATCTGAGAGATGATTTTATGACTAATCCAGTATTCGAAATTGCAGGTCGCAAAGTTGGACTTGACTACGACCCACTTGTTATTGCGGAGATCGGAATTAATCACGAAGGCTCACTGAAAGTGGCTTTTGAGATGGTCGACGCAGCGATTGCTGGCGGTGCTGAAATCATCAAGCACCAAACTCATGTTGTTGAAGATGAAATGAGTGGTGAGGCTAAAAAAGTCATTCCTGGTAATGCGGATGTGTCTATCTACGAGATCATGGAACGCTGCGCACTTAACGAGGAAGACGAGACTAAGCTAAAAGAGTACGTGGAATCTAAAGGCGCAATTTTTATAAGCACACCATTTTCAAGAGCGGCTGCCGAGCGTCTAGAGAGAATGAACGTCCCTGCTTATAAGATTGGCTCCGGTGAATGTAACAACTACCCTTTGCTTGATCTCATTGCCAGTTACGGCAAGCCAATGATTGTCAGCACTGGCATGAACAATATAGCCTCTATCCAAAAAGCGGTGGACATTTTCCGTAAACATAATACGCCGTTTTGTCTTCTGCACACCACAAACCTTTACCCGACCCCAGATCACCTCATTCGCTTAGGTGCAATGGAGCAGCTACAAGCAGAATTTCCTGATGCGGTAGTGGGTTTGTCAGATCACAGTATCGACAACACAGCTTGCTTGGGCGCTGTTGCATTAGGCGCTTCTGTTCTTGAAAGACACTTTACCGACAGTAAAGATCGCCCTGGCCCTGATATTGTTTGCTCTATGGATGCAGAAGAGTGCGCAGAACTTATTGCTCAGTCCAAACGCATGGCCTCTATGCGCGGCGGAAAGAAAGAAGCAGCAAAAGAAGAGCAGGTTACCATTGATTTCGCTTACGCAAGCGTTGTAACGATCAAAGACATCAAAGCGGGAGAGGCGCTTACTCGAGATAACCTATGGGTTAAGCGACCAGGCACCGGCGACTTTTTGGCGGATGATTACGAGCAATTATTGGGCAAAATTGCTGCAACGGACATCGCCAGCGATGTTCAGTTGAAAAAAACGGATCTTAGCTCATGAAGAAAATCGTTTTCCTTACCGGGACGCGGGCAGACTTCGGCAAACTCAAGTCACTCATACGTCAAGTTGAAGACTCGCTAGACTTTGAAGCACATATTTTTGTTACTGGTATGCACATGATGCAAAAATATGGATTTACCGTCCTTGAAGTCGAGAAAGCGGGTTTTCGCAATATCTATAAATACATCAACCAACACTCCGCAGACACTATGGACGTGGTGTTGGCAAAAACGATTACCGGCCTATCAGATTTCGTTAAGGAAGTACAGCCTGACATGATTGTCGTTCACGGAGATCGTGTCGAAGCTATGGCAGGCGCGATTGTTGGTAGCCTAAACAATACGTTGGTTTCACATATTGAAGGCGGAGAGGTGTCAGGCACTATCGATGAGCTTATCCGTCACTCTGTCAGCAAGATGGCTCATTTACACTATGTTTCTAATGATGTCGCCAAGCGTCGCCTTGTTCAATTGGGCGAGAGAGAGTCTTCTATTCGCATTATTGGGTCTCCCGATCTTGATATTATGTCTTCGGGTAATCTTCCATCACTTGAAGACGTTCTTGGTAAATATGAGATCCCTTTTAGTGACTACGTGGTACTTATGTACCACCCTGTGACTACAGAGCTGGATAAGCTCAAAGAGAACATCAAACAGGTCGTTGACGCGGTGATTGCCTCAGGGAAAAACTATGTTGTTATTTATCCCAACAATGACCACGGCACTGACACAATAATCAACGAGTATCAACGCTTTGAAAACAATGAGCGAGTAAGACTCTTTCCTAGTATTCGCTTCGAGTATTTCCTTACCCTTTTGAAGTACTCCAAGCTTGTAATAGGGAACTCTAGTGCGGGAGTCCGTGAAGCCCCTTTCTATGGTATTGCATCCATCGATATCGGTACACGACAAAGCAACCGTGCCTCAGCACCGTCGATAACATCGACGAAAGAGGATAAGGCAGACATACTCACAACTATTGATAAGGTATATGCTCGCCAATATCCTGCCTATCAAGAATTTGGATGTGGCGATAGCGATATCCAGTTCATGCAGAGCATTCAATGCGACGACTTGTGGGCAACAGACAAGCAAAAAGTATTTGTAGATAAAGCCTAAACCAATGAACATCGCACTAATTACAGCCCGTGGTGGCTCAAAAGGTTTACCAGGAAAGAACATTTATCCGCTTGCTGGTAAACCTCTGATAGCTTGGACAATCAATGCCGCTCAACACAGCGGCGTTTTCGACAAGGTTGTTGTTTCTACCGATTGCGAAAACATCAGTGACGTTGCAAAAGAGTATGGTTCAGAAGTCATCCACAGACCGAGTGAACTGGCAACCGATACCGCATCTTCCCACGTGGTGATTGAGCATGCCATCCAATATTTGGGGCTCGCTAACGAGGATAAGGTCGTACTATTACAACCGACATCACCGATGCGAACCGCGAAAGACATTGTTGATGCATTGCAAGTGATGGATCACAACGCTGACTGTCATTGCGTGATATCGGTATACGAGCCAGCTAATACGCCTGCTAAAGCCTATAAGATGACGGAATCAGGGGAGATTTCGGGACTCGTCAGTGCAGAGGCTCCGTACACCAGGCGTCAGGACCTGCCCCGATGCTTTCAACCCAATGGTGCCATTTATGCGTTTCGAGTGGAGCACTTTAAGCAAGAGAATTGCATTCCCAAATCCGGTGTTTTCCCTTTCATAATGGAAGAAAGCCACTCATTAGATGTAGACACGCTTGATGACTTACTCAAGATTCAGTCATTTTTTGAGTTAAATAAAGCCTGACCGCACATAGAACACAAGTATGCGCCAAGAGTAATTTTAATGAAAATACTAGTAATAGGCCCATCATGGGTCGGCGATATGGTGATGTCGCAGAGCCTCTACATTGAGCTAAAAAAACGACACCCTGAGGCAATCATTGACGTTCTTGCTCCCGCTTGGTGTAAGCCTATTCTGGCTCTTATGCCAGAGGTCAACAGCGCAATAGAAATGCCAATTGGACATGGTCAATTTGACCTAATGGGTCGCTGGAAGATAGGGCGTTCTTTGCGCAATCAAGGTTACACACACGCTTATGTGCTGCCAAACTCAGCTAAATCGGCACTCATTCCTGTTTTTGCTGGTATTCCTCACCGAACTGGCTGGAAAGGTGAAATGCGCTATGGCTTGCTCAATGATCTGCGCCCGAATAAACGTATCTTCCAGTATTATGTGGAACGCTTTGTTGCTCTTGCTAGTTCCAAAGAGGCTATGCTGAACGAGGTGAGCTTGAAGCAGTGCCCTCGCCCTGCGCTCTCCGTCGATACCAATCATCAAGCTAGTACATTACAGAAGTTTCATCTATCCAGCGATAGAGTAACGATTGGCATGTGCCCTGGCGCAGAGTTTGGCCCAGCCAAAACGCTGGCCAGATAGTCACTATGCTCAGGTAGCTCAGCATTTAATTGAGCAAGGAAAACAAGTGTGGCTATTTGGATCCGCTAAAGATCGGGAAGTCACAGAGAAAATCCGCCAAGCGCTAACGCCTGAGGCTACAAAGCATTGCTTTAATCTCGCTGGAGACACTTCTCTAGTTGAAGCCGTCGAGTTGCTGGCGTCGTGTGATACCGTTATCAGCAACGACTCGGGATTAATGCACGTAGCCGCCGCCGTTGGCTGTAAGATTGTTGCGATCTATGGCTCAAGTTCACCAGAGTATACTCCTCCACTCAGCGACAATGTAAAAATCATTAATAATGATGTCGAATGCCGCCCATGCTTCAAACGCACGTGCCCTCTAGAGCATATGGACTGTTTAAATAAACTGAGCGCCGAGCGCGTTATCGCTGAAATGAGTACTTTTAAGATAGAAGATGATTAACAAGAACCTATACCATGGACTAACAGCCTTCACGGTTATCTTTAGCTTTCTCACAATTTGTGTGTCGAAAGCCGGTATGAACATCGCTTTTGGATTGATTCTACTGACTTGCGTTGTTGGCGTGTCACTCAAGCAACCCCTGCTCTCGAAGGAACCGTTCCAACGACGCATCTCTTTATTCAGTATTGGCTTATACGCTCTCGGGCTATCTGTAGTTGCGCTATCCGCTTCAGGTCTACAAGACTTAGTTTGGTTTGCACGAAAAGGGGCCTTCTTGCTACTCGTGCCATTTTTAATCCCATTGCTGACGGCGCATCACGATAAAGCATTTAAAGCTCTGCTCGTAGGGCTAGTCATAGCAATAGGTTACAGTATTTATTTATTCCTGACTGGACAGTCATTTGGAGAAGGTAGATTACAAAGCTTTTGGGACATAGGTCGCTGGGGAGAAATTCTCGCTTACATAACCATCATGTTGATCTCTTTGGTTTACTGCAATAAAAGCATGGGGATTCACATTAGAGGCGGGTTACTCTGTCTGGCTATTGTTAGTTTCTGCGCACTGATTGCGTCGGGCTCTCGTGGACCTATGCTGTTCTTTTTTATCACCTTAGTCCTATTTTTTGCCTTTAATAATCGCAAGTTTTTTTTGGGGCTACTCGTTGTTACCGCCGTAGCACTGTTGGTGATGAAAGAGTCGGTGTTATTCCATAGCATTTATGAAAGAGTAGCCAGCATCTTTGCTAACGATAATGCTTCAAACAACGCTCGATTATTGATGTGGCGTAACGCGCTTGGCTTTATCGAGTTCAACATTCAGCACAGTTTTTCTACGTTTTTATTTGGTACTGGCGATAGCTCACTTGAAACGTTGCTAACGCAATATCTAAACTCTGTTGGTTCCATTGAACAGATGCAAATGAGCGTTCACAATCAAATGTCTCTCAACGACTTTCATAACCTTTACTTAGACAGCACGATTAGAATGGGAGCTATCTTTACGGTAGGCTATCTTTCCTTTATTGGTTACCTATTATTATCGCTGTACAAAATGTCGTTAAACGGAAACATTCTCTCTTGGATGAGCATTAGCCTGATAGTTACCTATCTTGGCATTGGTACCGTTTATAGCAATAACTTAGAATTTCAGACAGCAATTGTATTTTTCTTGCTTGCTCTTTGTATTACATGGCCAAAGTTAGACACCTCAACTACTGATTGCAAAAAAGAGGGAACCGAATGAAAACCGATTCTATAGAGGTCATTATGGCCGCCTACAATAATGTAGGTGATATGCGGCTCGTTCTGGAAGGATACCTGAGACAAACAGACAAAAACTTTGAGCTTTGTGTGGCTGATGATGGTTCGGGACCAGAAGTTAAACAACTCCTTGATGTTTATAAACTCCTTGGACTGAACATACGACATATCTGGCAGCCAGACCAAGGCTTCCGAAAGACCAGTATCGTAAATAAAGCGGTTGCGAGTTCTAAGGCTGACTACATTATCTTCACCGACAACGATTGCATACCCTCCAAGCACTATATTGCAGATTATCGCCAGCGGCTGGAAAAAGACGTCGTTCTGATTGGTCGAAGAGTGGATATGTACAAATCAGCTAGTGATTTAGTTCGCCAGCATCAAGCTTCAATTCACACATTAGAGAGCCCTTTCTGGTTAATTTGGCAATCATTGCGCCGCAGATTAAAGCGACCGGAAATGGGAATTCGATTTCCTAACTTTGTTCTCAACATATGGAATAGAAAACCACGGGGAGCCATTGGTGCCAACATGGCGATGAGTCGAGAGGCTTTACTCTCTGTTAACGCTACGATGCCGATTATCAAGGTTACGGTATGGAAGAAACCGATTTACTTTGGCGCCTAAACAAGCAAGGCTATAGAAATAAAACTGTATTGGGGCGTTGTGCCATGTTCCATCTGTACCACATAGAAAAAAAACAAGGTCCACAAGCCGGCCAAATGTTTGAGCATAAAAAGAAGCAAAATCTCACTCGCTGTTTAAACGGCATTGACCAGATTAGAGAAACGGAATGACAGACAACAACCCTAGCATCTCCATCATATGCCCTTGCTATAACGAAGAGCAGGTGCTGAGCTTGTTTATGGAACGCATCACCGCTGTTTTAGAACAAACTGAATACAGCCATGAGGTGATTCTGATCAATGATGGCAGCAAAGACAACACGCTTTCTGTTATTAAGCAATTACGAGAGCAGTATCCAACGATCCGTTCGATAAACTTATCGCGCAACTTCGGTAAAGAAGCGGCATTGACCGCCGGTATTGATGCCGCTCGCGGAGAAGTGATCGTCCCTATTGATGCCGACCTGCAAGATCCACCAGAGTTGATCCACGACTTTTTACGTGAATGGGAAAAAGGCTTTGATGTAGTGGTTGCCAAGCGTGTAGATCGCAGCACAGACTCTTGGGCGAAGAAGCTCACAGCAGAGCTATTTTACAAATTCCACAATGCCGTCGCACAAGTTGAAATCCCAGAAAACGTGGGAGACTTTCGCTTAATTAACCGCCGAGTGGTAAATGCAATTCAACTGCTACCGGAAAACCAACGTTTCATGAAAGGTATTTTTTCGTGGGTAGGATTTAAAACATCGGTGGTTGAATACAAGCGTGAAGCTCGCGAAGCTGGAGAGACCAGCTTTAATGGCTGGAAGCTTTGGAACTTTGCCCTCGATGGCATTACGAGTTTCAGCACCGCACCACTGCGCATTTGGCTCTATATTGGTTCGTTCATTTCCGCCTTGGCTTTTATCTATGGCAGCTTTACGGTAGTGAAGACCTTAATCTACGGCATTGATGCACCGGGTTACGCGTCGTTGATCACTGTGATGCTTTTTCTCGGTGGCGTGCAGCTTATTGGGATTGGCGTGATGGGTGAATATATCGGACGCTGTATATGGAATCCAAACGCAGACCGACATACATCATTGAAGAAGACAGCCTCACGAGTACGAGTGAGCCAAAAGACCGAGCCGAGTAATATGGCCCAACTGCTCGATCGCTTACTACAATATCGATTGATTCGCTTTGCTTTGACTGGCGGTGTTGCTACCGCCATTCACATTGCGGTTGCGTTTATTTACTTACATCTGATTCAGGATAACGTATTCCTCGCTAACGTTTTTGGCTTTAGCTTGGCGTTTATCTTTTCATACTTCGCACAAACGCTATTGGTATTCAAAAAACCGGTCAATTGGGGTAACGCACTGAAATTTTTTATGGTGCAGTTCGGCGCCTTGCTGGTTGCCCAAGGTATTAGTGAGATATTCTCAGACATAAACAGTTACTTACGCGTCATTATGGTGGTGTTTATTTTACCTATTGTGACCTACATTATTCACAAGCTGTGGACCTTCTCAGATTCGCAACCTCCTCAACACAAGTCATAGAGAAGAACACCATGTTCCGTTTGCTCTACACCCTGCTTCTTACCCTCGTTGCTCCACTTTTTCTCTATGGTCTTTTTAAACAAAAGCCGGGCAAACCTAGTGTTGGAAAACGTTGGAAAGAACATTTTGGCGCCACGCCTGAGATCGAACGAAATGAAGACCACCCTATGGTATGGTTTCACGCGGTGTCGGTGGGAGAAGTGATTGCCGTTAGTCCACTAATTCGCCGTTATGCCAAAGCCAACCCTAGCCACAACATTGTTATAACGACTACGACACCTACCGGCGCTGAGCAAGCAGACAAGCTATCCAACATTGCTCAGCACCGATATATGCCGCTCGACTTTAGCTTTGCTATCAACGGCTTTCTAAAGCGTGTTAAGCCTAGTCAACTCATCATAGTGGAGACAGAGCTTTGGCCGAACACTCTACGTGCGGTCAGCCATGCTGCCATTCCAATCACTGTTATTAACGCTCGATTGTCAGAGCGCTCTTGCCAGCGCTACGCTAAAGTAAAGCCTTTCTTTTGGTTGGCCGCTCAGCATATCGATAGCTTTTGCTGCCAGTTCAATGAAGACGCAGAGCGTTTTATTCGGCTCGGTGTCGACTCTGGCCGAGTTTCGGTGACAGGTTCGATTAAGTTTGATATCGAAGTGCAACCTGAAAGTTTTGCACACGGTAAACAACTTCGAGAGACACTGGGCACAACACGGCCTGTATGGATTGCAGCCAGCACACACGAAGGCGAAGATGAGAAGGTCATCGCGGCTCACAAAGCGTTGCTCCAAACGGTTCCTGATGCGCTATTGCTGTTAGTGCCTAGGCACCCAGAGCGCTTTAACCAAGTCGAGAAACTCTGTATAGAATCCGGTTTTTCCGTTGAGCGGAAGAGCCAAACTCAGGGTCCCATTTCAAATACTACTGCTCTTTTCTTGGGTGATACCATGGGTGAGATGATGGCCTACCTAGCGGCCAGTGATGTGTGTTTTATGGGCGGCAGCTTAATCGGGAAAAAAGTGGGCGGACACAATGTGCTTGAGCCGCTGCACTTGGCGTACCTTGTATAACCGGACCAAGCTATTTCAACTTTACCCAAGTCGTTGAACAGATGCGCAACTCAAACGCCATTGAGGTGGTGCAAGACGAGCACGAACTAGCGCAGAAAGTTGAATCACTATTACAAAGCCCAGATGCACTCGCCTCGTTAGCCAACTCAGCGCAGCAGGTGGTAAAACAGAGCCAAGGCGCGATTGACCGAACATTGAAATCAGTAAGCGGCTAAGAATAGATTTGTAAAAAATCGTCGGCATGGTAATGAATGCCGGCCCGCTGCACTTCTTTCTCAAATGAGCGCTTCAACCTTTCATAGTTAGAGAGCTTCCAGTCGTCTCCTTGTTGAATGAAGCATTTATCAAAATCGATGATCCATACTTTGCCAGAGTCATCGATCAATATATTGTGAATATTTAGATCGGTGTGATTCACCTGAGCTTCGTGCATCTTGCGGATCTCGGCACCGATCTTTTGATACATATCAGAACTTAGCGGCCCTTCTTGTAAGATAGCCACTAAGTCACGCGCATTGGCCACCTTTTCACTCAACAAATCCGCGCGATAGTAAGGACCGGTTTTCATCGCTCTCGCCGCAATAGGTCGAGGCACATTAACACCAGCCTCTATCAGGGTATTCAGTAGTTGAAACTCTTGATAAGAGCGAGTTTGTTCCCAGCCTGAAAACCAGTATTGGTCTTTGACGAGCTTGCCAAATAACCCACCTCGGCGATAATGGCGTAAAGCCGCAGCAACGGTTTCCGTTTGCACAAACCACGTCGTGCCTCGCCCTTGCGCACTGCCAAGAACGCGCTGCTGTGTTTGCCAATATTTCGGGTCAAACACGCTCTGCACAGGCTCTTTTAGTAGCGTTTCATCAAACCAATAAACCGCGTTGTTCTCTTGAATCTCTCTCACACTCTCGCCCTAATTCTCTATTCAAGCTTTTACTAATCACTCGCTTTATCTGTTTCTGATTTTACATTCAAACCGCCCCCTGCATAATCTTTACATTCATCGCTAACCATACTTCTCTATGACACTTTTTACCTCTCCTCCGCAATCGATATGTATTTTGCGCCTTTCGGCGATCGGTGACGTTTGTAATACCATCGCTGCCGTGCAGGCGATTCAAACTCAGTGGCCGAGCACTCAAATTACTTGGGTGACGGGTAAGCTTGAAGCTAAATTACTGGAGAGTATTGATGGCATTGACGTGGTGGTGTTTGATAAAAAAGCAGGCTGGAAAGGCTATACTGCGCTGTGGAAACAACTCAAAGGGCGTAAGTTTGATGCACTGCTGCATATGCAATATGCGTTAAGAGCCAGCCTTGCCACTCTTGGTATAAAAGCGACCTATAAGCTTGGCTTTGATGCCGAACGAGCTCAAGACTTCCAGCAATTGTTTACCAACGTAAAGGTTCCATCACCGGCTAAAATGCACGTCTTAGATGGGCTGATGGCCTTTAGTGAGACTTTAGGGTGCAATATTGCTAAGCCAACATGGACGCTTCACTACTCAACTGAGGACAAGCTATGGGCTGAAGGCCAGCTCAGCTCGAATCGTAATTTGGTAATAGTGCCAGCAGCGAGCAAGGGCTATAAGAATTGGACCGGACAAGGCTACGCAGATGTCATCAATCATGCGGTAGCGAATGGCTGGAACATCATATTGGCTGGCAGTCCTGCTAAGATTGAGGTTGAGCTCGGACAAACGATTGAGTCTTTGATATCGCTCCCTGTGACCAACCTAATTGGGCAAAGCAGCTTACTACAGATGCTGGCACTGATCGATTTGGCCGATTTAGTGATAGCACCCGATACAGGCCCTACGCATATGGCGAATGCAATGAGTACGCCAGTGATTGGCTTATACGCACATCACAACCCAAAGCGCACGGGCCCATATAAGTATCAAGATTATGTAGTGTCCGTGTATGAAGAGGCTATTTTGGCGGAAACCGGAAGAGCCAGTAGTGAACTTGAATGGCGAGCACGTGTTAAAGACAAGCAGGCGATGCAGCGCATCAAAGCTGAAAGCGTGATCGCAATGTTCGACCATGTGGTGAAATCAGAAGCGCTTTAATAGAGCAGCGAGATAATAACGAGACCAAGGATCATAATAGTGACCAAACCAACACTTGCTGTCGCGCTGATAGTAAAAAACGAATCGAAACATCTACGCGCCTGCCTAGAAACAGTGAAAGGCTGGGTGGATGAAATTGTCATTTTGGACTCAGGCAGCAGCGATAATACCCAAGCGATTGCCGAGGAGATGGGCGCAAAGTTTTATACCAACAGCGATTGGCCCGGGTTTGGCCGTCAAAGGCAAATTGCTCAGAGTCATGTTCAATCAGACTTCGTGTTTTGGCTTGATGCCGATGAGCGCGTTACACCCGAACTCAAAGCGAGTATCCTGGATGCCGTCAGTAAAAACTCACCTACGACGATTTACCAATTCGCGCGCCTTAGCTGGGTGTTCGGCCGCTTTATTAAGCACTGCGGCTGGTATCCAGACAAAGTGCTGCGCCTCTACCCGACTAAGCTCACGCAATACAATGACTCCTTAGTGCACGAGAAAGTGGAAACAGACAAATCGATGACCATCGAGACCCTAAATGGTGATCTGATCCATTACACCTACGATGATGTTCATCATTACCTAGTTAAGTCGGCTGGCTATGCAAAAGCGTGGGCGGAGCAGCGTGAAAAACGCGGTAAGAAGTCGAGCATTTCACAGGGAATTGTCCACGCTATTGCCTGCTTTGTGAAAATGTACATTGTCAAAGCGGGCTTCTTGGATGGCAAACAAGGGCTGCTACTTTGCTTACTGTCAGCGCACTCAACGTTTGTGAAATATGCTGATTTATGGGTTCGAACCAGCACTCAACAGGTTGAGCGTTCACAGAACGACCCCTCTTCTAAATAATAATATTCTCTGATTTCTATGATGTATCAAAAACACTTTAGACAGCTAACGAAACTGGTTTGGTTTCAAGTACTGTTCATCACTTTGATTATGTGCGCCGGCCGTGCCGTTATGTTTGCTGACTTTGTTGACAGCGCACAGCTTGCTGGAAAGTCTGCCGATATTTGGCGAATGATAATCACCGGGCTTCGCTACGATCTCCGAGTGAGTGCCATTAGCTTGGCGCCGCTATACCTTATCGGCTTAGTGCTCGCCGCACACCCGACCATTTGGCGTGCATTTAGACCGGTTGCGATTGGCTATACGACCGTGATTGCTTTTATCGTCACTGCCATCACGATCGGTAACTACTACTACTATCAAACCTATCACAACCATTACGACTTGTTTGCCTTCGGGTTGTTTGAAGATGACACCCAAGCTGTTGTTATGAATATGTGGCAGGATTACCCAATCATTCAAAGTGTATTGTTGACGTTGGCAGTCTCCTTGGTGGGTGCTTGATTAGCCGTCGGTTCACTCAAACCTCTACACAGTCAAAGCGCTGGCCGCTACTGGTGGCGGTTGTCTACGGGCTTATTTCTATTACCGTATTCTTTGTTGCGGCTCGCGGCTCTATTGGCACGTTTCCTTTGCGCCAAGCTAACGCACAAGTCTCTGAGCTTGTGGTGCTAAACAAGCTGACGCCAAACGGCTTTATGGCAATAGATTGGGCAATAAAAGCGCGTAAAGCCGACACCAAGTTTGTCGATGTTTCATTACAGGAAGGAGAGGCGCTACTCACGAGCGTGGTGGGAAATGACGAGCTGTTCACGCAGACACCGAAAAACGCCTACCTTGAGCAGCACCAACCGAATGTCGTGCTGGCAGTGATGGAAAGCCTAGGCACCAACATGTTGGCGTTTGACGATCCTAAAACGAACGATATGCTTGGTAGTTTGCGTCAGCACTTCCAACAGGATTTCCTATTTGAACGTTTTGTCTCCGCAGACAATGGCACTGCCCCATCAATGGCGCAAATCATGTTTAATAGCCCAGTGCAGTCTATTAGTCAGTCTTCTGCACAAAACTTAACGCTAGCAGGTACTGCGTTCGAGCCATACAAGCAAGCGGGATACAAAACGATTTTTGTTTCTCCGGGCAACATGGCGTGGCGCGACTACATGAGCTATTTGCCGAAACAAGGCGTCGATCGAGTCATTGACCAAAACACCCTACTCTCCCAATACCCTGAATCTGCTAAATACATGACAGACTGGGGATTGCCGGATGACGTGGCATTCAAGTATGTGGAAAAGTTACTCAGCGAAGAAACGCAGCCTCTGTTTATTATTCTGCTGTCGGTGACTAACCACCCTCCGTATGTGACTCCAGATTATTACTCACCTTACCCTACTCGCGTTTCGGACGACTACCGTACTCGAGCAGGCCAAGGTCAAATTTCTCCAGAGGGTATTCAAACGACCTTCCAATACTCCGCTGACAGCTTGGGGCAGTTTATCAGCCACATAAAACAGTCTTCGGAAAGGCCAACCGTGGTCGCTGCCACGGGTGATCACCAAATGCGTCGTATTGCGGCAACAATGCCACAAGAAACCTTGCTTGATAAAGGCGTGCCTTTTTATCTGTATGTACCAGAGTCCATACAAGCACAATTGAACATTCGCTACGATGCTAACCGTATTGGCTCACACAAAGACATCATGCCATCGCTTTATCATGTGAGTCTGTCGAACGCGCGTTATCTTAATGTGGGTGGCGAAATATTATCGCTGAGCAGGACAACCCTGCCATGGCATTTGGTGTAAACACGAAAGTATGGCTTTCGAAAGATGGGGTGGTATCGCTAGAAAAACCTCGCAGTTTCTATCCATGGCCGAAATCGGGACTTTATCTACAACCAGAGACCAAGCAACCCGTGCCGGATGAGCTAGAGCATAAGATCGATGACTACAACAAAATGCAGCAATGGCAGCTTAACTATCGCGTGATGAAAGCTAAGCAAGCAGAGTAACGCATAACAAAAAAACAGCTCTCATTTGAGAGCTGTTTTTTTATCTGCGATTTGAGGACGGTTAGTTTAGAAAATCTGCAACCCAAGGGTTAAGTGTTGGTAGAACAGATGACACATTAATACGGGACATGTCCTCTTGGGACGATTTTTCCTGTGCTTGCGGTGGGCAAAATGCAAGGTGGCGCCCATCAGAGTTAATCGGTTTCCAACGTAGAGGCGTTGCCGAACGTTTTGAAGGAAAGAAGCCAACCGTAGGCACATCTAATGCAGCTGCAATATGAAGTGGGCCTGTAGAGCCTGCAATAAAGGCACTAGCACAAGCAATTGAACATGAAAAATCAATCAATCCTTCATTTTTGTCATATACCGCACTCCCTTTGCCTCTTATCTCTAAAGCAAGTTTTAACTGCTCAGCTTTCTCTTCTTCTCCCGGCCCTGCGGTTAAGACAACCTCAATATCACCGTCAATGCCCGCTACAAGATCCGCATACTGCTCAATAGACAGGTTGTTCGCTGACCCACCGCTACCCGCATGGACAAATAGCCATGGCAACGCTTTGTTAAGCTTATAGGTTTGCGCCAGTTTTTCCTTCTGCCTTGCGAGCGCATCTAGCGAAAACGAAAAGTACGGCGCTTTAGGCTCAACCACGGACTGACCAATATCAGTTAAAAATGCGCGGATCAGATCGAGGTTGTATTCAAACTCCGGCTTTGCGCTTTGGGAGCGCTTCTGTTTAATTCGTCGATTGTAGAAGATTTGCGCGAACTTCGTTGCCGGAGCCAAGCGATATGGGATTCTCGCCTTCCACACTAGTAGTGCGTTGTAAGTCGTTGAGAACAGATTGATAGAAGCGTCGAATTTTGCCTTTTTGATTTTAGATACTAACGATTGCTGCGTTAGCTTGTCAGCATCCTTGCCAGTATCCACAATCACTTCATCAATCCAAGGGCACGCTTTGGCCAATGCGACGGTATAATTGGGCACTAAAGCAGTAATTCGGCATTCTGGTAACGATGCTTTAAGCATGGCAAAGCTTGGCCATGCCAGCATAAAATCACCGATCTTGTCGTTACGCACCACCAGTATGTTTTTCATTCTCTTTCTCTTCTCTACCTAGCTACTTGAGGATAATAGCAATTCGCCATGTTCTGACAAGCTTAACCTCAACAGCCATATCTTGAGGAGGGAATGACATCAAGACGCCAGAAGATGCTAAACTAACGCAAATTGTAAACAAGAGCGAATACCGTGGCACAGAAACGTTTATCCCGGGTCATCTATCCTGGAACTTTTGATCCGATCACCAATGGACACCTTGATTTGATTGAACGAGCGGCAACGATGTTTGATGAAATCATCATTGCGATTGCAGCTAGCCCAAGTAAAAACACCATGTTCACACTTGATGAACGTGTTCAGTTTACCTCAGCGGTTACCAAGCACCTTGATAACGTGACGGTCAAAGGTTTTTCTGGGCTACTGGTAAACTTCGCTAAAGATGAACAAGCCAATGTGCTGATACGTGGATTACGCACTACCGTCGACTTCGAGTATGAGTTTGGTTTAACCAACATGTATCGCCGTCTGCTACCTGGCCTTGAGAGTGTTTTCCTCACCCCAGCAGAAGAACATGCCTTTATTTCTTCAACCTTGGTAAGAGAAGTTGCTATCCATGGCGGTGATGTTAGCCAATTTGTACCAAAGTTGGTCGAAGAGGCACTTACTGCAAAGAAAGTTGTCTGACTAACGAGCACGCCAACTGACATATTTTGAGCCAAACTTAACCTGAGTTTGCCTGAGTAGTTGTTGACGATAACAAACATAGTGTGTGAGACTTCACCACTTTGCGACCGCGGTAATAATAATCGACCGTTTCTTTGATGCTGTAGGAGTATAAATCATGGCTAAAGGGCGCACCCTTTGGATCTTACTAATTGGCGCATTAGTCATTCGCTTGTTGACACTAGGGCTGTATCCACTCATGGATACCACCGAGTCTCGATATGGTGAAATGGCGCGCTTAATGGTGGAAACAGGTAATTGGCTGACCCCCTTTACGACTACAATGTGCCTTTTTGGGGTAAACCACCACTGTTTACTTGGATGAGTGCCGCCAGTGTCGAGATGTTTGGTTTGTCTGAATTTACGCTCCGCTTCCCTCACTGGATCGCAGGCGTATTAGTCGTTATTGGTACTGCATGGTTTGCTAAGAAAAATGGCTACAACCCACTCGTTGCCGCATTAGTACTTTCAACGACATTAGTATTCTCGATTGCCGCTGGTGCCGTTATGACTGATATGGCGCTGACTCTTGGCCTAGCAATGGCAATGATAGGCTTCTACCAATGTTGGCGCGGTGAAACCCTGTGGGGGTATGTAGGCTTTATTGGGCTCGCTGTAGGTTTGCTCGCAAAAGGTCCGGTTGCGATTGTTTTGTTTGGATTAGCTGTATTCCCTTGGATGGTCATTCAACATGGCATCATCGGTGCTTTTGTCGAGCTTTGGCGTCGATTCCCGCTTGTTAAAGGCACGCTGCTCATGCTGCTGGTTGCCTTACCTTGGTACCTAATGGCTGAACAAGCAACGCCGGGCTTCATCAATTACTTTATTGTCGGCGAGCACTTTAAACGCTTTGTAGAGCCGGGCTGGGCAGGCGATCTTTATGGCGCGGGCCACCAAGAGCCGAAAGGAAAAATATGGTTCTTTTGGTTACTTGCCGTACTTCCATGGTCATTGATTTTGCCAGTATTAATGCTAGTTCGCGCTAAATTTGGCCTTGAACAAGCTAAGCAGAATAACGGTTTCAGTAGTTTTGCGATTTGGTGGGCATTGTCACCGCTGGTTCTATTCACGGTTTCAAGCAATATTCTGCCAACCTATGTCCTACCGGGAACTTCCGGCGTCGCATTACTCATTGCGATATTCTGGAAAAAGAAAGACATGCTTTGGCTGTCGATTGCCTCGCTCATCGTGCCAGTCGCTCTGATTGCCGCTACCTACTTACTTGCGACAGGCAAAGTAGCCGATAACAGTGACAAGGGGCTTATCGCTGAGCTCGACCCTGAGATAAAAACCTTCTACTTCCGCCCTCGCTCATACTCAGGCCAGTTTTATAGCCTTGGACAGGCGAAACAACTAAAATCTGATGATCAACTGATCGGTCATGACCAGTTTTACCTAATCACTTACAAAGAGCGCGCTGAACGTGATTTTTCACCTTACCAAGAGCAATATCAGTGTAGTGATACAATAGCTGAGAACTTTGATCGCGTGGCGATTCTGTGTAAAACGCAAAAGTAACGCCCCTGGGCAACTCTCAAATAGCAAAAAGGTCTGAATAATCAGACCTTTTTTGTTCACTATTTATCAGCGCAAGCAACTAGATACCAAACTCTGCTCGGTATGCTTTCACTGCTTCTAGATGCTCAGTGTTACCGCCTTTCTCTTCTAGATAAGTGATTAGGTCGGTCAGGCTGACGATTGAAATAACGGCACAACCAAAGTCACGCTCCACTTCTTGAATCGCAGAAAGCTCGCCTTTGCCTTTTTCTTGGCGGTCAATCGCGACCAATACGCCAGCTAAGTCAGCACCGTTAGCCTTGATAATTTCCATTGACTCACGAATCGCAGTACCCGCGGTGATCACATCATCCACCAGCATAATACGACCTTCGAGTGCGCTACCTACTAGGTTGCCACCTTCACCGTGGTCTTTCGCTTCCTTACGGTTAAAACAGTAAGGTGTGTCGATATCGTGGTGATCAGCGAGTGCGACCGCCGTAGTCGTTGCGATTGGGATGCCCTTGTAAGCTGGGCCAAATAGCACGTCAAACTCAATGCCTGAGTCCGCCAGTGCTGCTGCGTAGAAGCGACCTAGACGAGCAAGATCACGACCTGTATTGAAAAGCCCAGCGTTGAAGAAGTAAGGGCTTTTACGACCAGATTTAAGGGTAAATTCGCCAAATTTTAGGACTTCTTTCTCTAATGCAAATTCAATAAATTCACGCTGGTATGCTTTCATTTTATCTCTCTTTATCAAAGTTATATCGACCCTAGACATAGCGCCTAGGAGATTCATTTCCCATACAAAATGTTGGGCAAAAAATAGCCCCTTACGGGAGCTATCAATCAATCTTCTAAAGCCAGCTTCTGAGCTGCTACGATCTCGGCAATGCCTTTGTTTGCTGACGCCAGTAGCGCCATCAACTCATCGTGGTTGAACGGTTCGCCTTCTGCGGTACCTTGGATTTCGATCATGCGACCATCTTCTGTCATAACCACATTCATATCAGTATCGGCTGCAGAATCTTCTGTGTACTCAAGGTCACACAAAATATCTTCACCAAGAATACCCACAGAGACAGCAGCAACGTGCCCTTTCATTGGGTTCGCTTTCAGCTTGCCTTTCGCGACAAGGTGAGCAAACGCATCAGCCATTGCTACACTTGCTCCAGAAATAGAGGCAGTACGCGTGCCACCATCTGCTTGGATAACATCACAGTCTACCGTCACCATGATTTCGCCCATGGCTTCTAGGTCAACCACCGCGCGTAGGCTGCGAGCGATTAGTCGTTGAATTTCCATAGTACGGCCGCCTTGCTTACCGCTTGCCGCCTCACGACGCATTCTTGAGTGCGTCGAGCGTGGTAGCATGCCATATTCCGCTGTCACCCAGCCTTTACCTTGGCCTTTTAGCCAACGAGGCACATTCTCTTCCACGGTTGCGTTACACAACACTTTGGTATTGCCGAATTCTACCAACACAGAACCTTCTGCATAAGCGGTATAGTTGCGAGTAATTTTTATTGGGCGCACTTGGTCTGCTGCGCGATCATTTGGACGCATGGGCATTACCTTAATTAGGGAAGCGAGTTAGGTTGGGCGGAGATTATAGCGGAGAAGGGGGTATGGGTCTAGGTGGTTGGTCCTTGGTCCTTGGTCCTTGGTCCTTGGTCCTTGGTCCTTGGTCCTTGGTCCTTGTAGAAGATGTTACTGGCCTCCTAGGGCCAAGGACCATCTTTTCCTAGAACCATTCTTTTCTCGACTGTGCTACCATGACAACTGTTTGAACACACTTACTGAATTCAAAGGAATCATTTCATGATCTACAGCATGACCGCGTACGCGCGCAAAGAGGTCAAAGGTGACTGGGGTAGCGCAGTATGGGAAATCCGCTCTGTAAACCAACGTTATCTCGAAACATACTTCCGTCTTCCAGAGCAGTTCCGTGGTCTAGAGCCTGTACTTCGTGAGCGTTTTCGTAAGCGTTTGGCACGCGGTAAAGTTGAATGTCACCTGCGTTTTGAAGCGAACCCAGCAGCGAAAGGCGAGCTGAATATCAACGAGACGCTGGCCAAGCAAGTGATTGGTGCTGCTAATCAAGTCATGGCGTTAACTGGCGAAGACAGCCGTATCAACCCATTCCAAGTGATGCAGTGGCCAGGCGTGATGGAAACGCCAGAGCAGGACATGGACACCATCAACAAAGCGCTATTAGATGGCTTTGAAGGTGCACTAACGGACTTCATTGAAGCGCGTGGCCGTGAAGGTGAGAACATGAAAGCGCTGATCGTACAGCGTCTTGATGCGATCACTGAAGAAGTAGTGAAGGTTCGAGCTCGTATGCCAGAAATCATTGAATGGCAACGTGAACGTCTATTGGGTAAATTTGAAGAAGCTAAAATCGAGCTAGATGCCTCTCGTGTTGAGCAAGAATTGATTCTTCTAGCGCAAAAATCTGACGTAGCAGAAGAACTAGACCGCCTAGACTCTCACGTTAAAGAAACCAACAGCATTATGAAGAAAGGTGGCGCCGTAGGCGTCGTCTTGACTTTATGATGCAAGAATTCAACCGCGAGTCGAACACACTAGCCTCGAAGTCTATTAGTACTGATATCACTGCTTCGGGTGTAGAGCTTAAAGTGTTGATTGAACAGATGCGTGAGCAGATCCAGAATATTGAATAATGTACGTGCATTAAAAAAGCAGGCCAATGCCTGCTTTTTTTTGTCTCTAAATTTGGGTTATAGCAGAACTAGATAGGTCACAAACAACGCCGACAACACATAAATCACCGGGTGAACCTCTTTGCCCTTACCTGCCACAACCATACTAAACGCATAGCTAATAAAGCCCATTGCCATGCCGTTTGCAGGAGAAAAGCTCAGCACGGTAAACATGATGGTAAAGAAGGCAGCAATGCGAGACTCTTTCTTATCCCACTTGATATCCCCTAAGCGGCCAATCATGTAAATGCCTACCACCACCATTGCTGGCGCCACCATGGCCGCTGAGAACAAGGAGAATAGCGGGTAAAGGAACAGTGACACAAAGAACAAGCCTGCTACCACAACCGCCGCGAGACCAGTTCTCGCACCTTGAGAAGAGGCAATGCCCGACTCAGAGAATGCCGTTACCGACGTTGTGCCAAGCAGCGAACCCATCACAGTGCCACCTGCGTCAGCGACGAGTGCTGAACGCGCATTCGGCACCTTGCCATCTTTGTCGATGATGCCTGCATCGCGCCCCACGCCCACTATCGTGCTCAATCCATCAAAGAAGTCGACAATCAAGAAGATAATAACGATAAACAGCAAGTCGAACATCTTCTCTGCCGTTAGGCAGAAAAATCAAAGATCGCACCAAAGCTACCAGCCATGCTTGGCGGCATTGCCACAAGCTGTTCTGGAAGTGGTGCGTTTGCCGTGCCCATAAAAGTGTCGGCAAGGATAGTCAAAATAATAGCGGAGATGAATGAGATAAACGTCGCCAGTTTGATGTCACGAACCATACAACCAAGCGCAATAAAAATACTGATGTAAGCGATCATGACCTGAGGGTTTAGAATATCGCCCATACTCACCAAAATGATTGGGTTTGAAACGATGATACCTGCGTTCTTAAGACCCAAGAACGCAATGAACAAACCGAGTGAAACCGTAATCGCCAGCTTAAGGTCTTCTGGAATCGACTCAATCATCGCCTTACGGATCTTAGTCATCGATAAAATCAAATAGATGATGCCTGAGAAAAAGATGCCAAGCAGTGCCTCATGCCAAACCAGCGCTACCGAACCACTTAACAGCATGCCTTTGAAAAAGCCGTTCATGCTCATACCAGGGGCAAGCATCACAGGATAGTTGCCAAACACACCCATAATCAGCGTCGCAAACGCGGCCGCCAGCGCCGTTGCGGTAAATACTGCGCCGCGATCCATACCAGGAATATCGCCCAAAATAGCCGGATTGACCGCCAAGATGTAACTCATCGCTAGAAAGGTAATAAAGCCTGCGTACACCTCAGTGCCAATCGTAGACTTGCGCTCGCTCACCTTGAAGGTCGCTTCGATAAAGGAAGGGTTGGTCTGTCTCTGACCCGCTAATTCTGCACTCACAGTGGTACCTTTTAAGATAGAAAACACGCCGACGCAAACGTATGCGCGACAGCAATATTGGCGCGAATTCTAATTGTTGACAGGAATAAATCAACACTTTTCGAGTCAGTTTCAAAGCCTTATAAAACAACATCTTGATAAATAAGCAAACGTTTGCTCTCCTTTGCTCTATGGAATTCATAAAAAGCGCAAACATCGGAACCTGGCTATTCGTCTCCTATACTGCTGAAATACGCCAAGATATAGGGTGGGCATCCATGTCAGCCGCAATACGTAATTTAACCTTGAGAACCAAAACATCATTGATTGTATTGGGGTTACTCGTTGTTGTTTTGACCATGAGCTATCAAGTAATACAATCGCTCATGGACAGAAATGCGGAGGCAACAAAAACCATCGAGATTCTCAACGTGGCTCATTCGCTTGACAACATTGCTCACTACTTTGCTGTCGAGCGCGGGCTATCTGAAGGCTATAAATCCAATCTAGATGAAGCTACCAAACAAAAACTCATCACAACAAGAGCACAAGCCGATAAGGCAAGCGAGCAATGGCGCAGCTTATCTAACAAGTACAGCGACATCGAACTGGCTTTCAGTGAGCAAACACAATTACTTGATCGTGCTATCGAGCATACAGCAATGGTAAGAGAGTTCGTTGATCATGGTGTCGGCGAATACTCCTTCAAACACTATTCAGGGCTTATCGAGCAAGCATTAACTATCTATGATGCCCTTGTCAGTTCCATCGAATCCCCAGACTTAGTGGATGATTTATTGCATCACGTCCATTTACTTTGGCTCAAAGAGCGCGCAGGGCAATCTCGCGGTATTCTCAATGGTATTTTTGCAGCGCCTGAACAAGCTATCTCGAACGATAAGATGATCGATGCGGGTTATTACATCCGAAGTTTCGATTGGAGCCTGCGCTTATTGCGACAACATGCACCAGAGTCCCTCTACATGCCTATTATCAATTGGGATGTCCATAGTCAGATTGATGACATTGAATCTAGGTTCGTCACTTCAGGAACACTTGACGGCGAGCTTGGGGATATTACCCCCGACTTTTGGTTCCCATTAGCGACACAGCGTATCGAACGGATCCGCTCGATTCTCGACTTACAAAATCAGCAAATATCTCAAAAAGCGATGCATACCGTATTGAACACAAATCGCGATTTAGTGCTTGGTACACTTGGTCTGACTCTAGCCATCATTTGTTTAGTGGTGTTGCTTTTAATGTCTCGGCAACTGGTGCAAAGATTAGAAGCTTTACTAGATGCGACCAAACATGTAGGCCAAGGCGATTACAAAATATCACTCCCTCAGCACCACTTTAACCAAACCGATGAAATCAGCCGTCTGAGTACCGGCTTTATCAATATGGCGAACTCCTTAGCGCTCAAAGAGCAGCAGATGCTCGAGCATAACCAGCAACTGCAACAAGCAACAGAACAAGCGCGCTCGGCGGCGCGTGCGAAAAGTGAGTTTCTCTCTACCATGAGCCATGAAATCCGCACTCCGATGAATGGGGTGATTGGTATGACTGACCTGCTGCTCGACACTGAATTGGATGAGCAGCAGTTCAAACTTGCCCGAACGTCAAGAGACAGCGCGGAATCCCTGCTGGCTATCATCAATGACATTCTGGATTTTTCTAAATTTGAAGCAGGCAAAATCGACCTAGAGCAACTCGAGTTTAACCTCGTTGAACTTATCGAAGACATCGGCGCAACGCTCTACCTCGGTGCCTCTCAAAAGAAATTGGAGTTAATCTGCCCTGCTAACCCAGTGCTCTCTCAATGGCATATTGGCGACCCGGGACGCATTCGACAAATCCTCGTCAACCTTATTGGTAACGCAGTGAAATTCACCGAGCAAGGTCAAGTAGCCGTTTATGTCTCTGTCCAACCAAAAGATGAGCAGATCGACAGCGTGAAATTCTCTGTGGTCGATTCAGGGATTGGCATAGAGAAAGCGCATCAAGACAAGCTGTTTGATAAGTTTACCCAAGCCGACAGTTCGACTACCCGAAAATATGGCGGTACAGGCTTAGGGTTATCAATAAGCAAAAAACTGGTCGAACTTATGGGGGTGACATTGGCGTTCACAGCGAAGTCGGCAAAGGGTCAACCTTCTGGTTTGAAGTGCCGCTGCCCCATCTGGCCGAAAAAGACGTTCACTATGCCCCTAAAGGGGATCTCAAGCAGCAACGTATCTTGGTGGTGGATGACAACCCAATTAATCGACAGCTGGTGGGGCAACTGCTTTCTAACTGGGCTATAGAATATCAACAGGCCAGCTCTGCCCAAGAAGCGATGTCCATGCTCACGAAGGCGCATCACACTGGTGCTCCCTACTCCATTGCCATCCTTGATTATGAGATGCCACAGATTAACGGCATCCAATTGGCGCGCAGCATTAAAGCGGATGACAACCTGCGTTCAACCAGGCTGGTGATGCTCTCTTCTGTGGTGCAGCGAGGCGACATGAAACTGGTCAAGGACAACGGATTCAGCGCTTACCTCACCAAACCGACACAACAAGCCGAGCTATTCGATGTTTTGTCTCGCGTTGCCGCGCTTGATGGGGTCGATGATCAAAGTATGTTGTTTATTACTAAGCACTCGCCGACGCAAGCTCCGGAATTTCATGCCCACGTGTTGGTTGTCGATGATATGAAGACCAATCAAATAGTGGTGAAGTCGCTGCTGTCGAAATTTAAGGTCAGCGTCGACGTGGTAGAAAATGGACAGCAAGCACTCGATATCCTCTGTGAGCGCAGCTTTGATATTGTCCTTATGGACTGCCAAATGCCAGTAATGGATGGTTTTGAAGCCACCATTATGATTCGCAAGCCCGAGAGTAAAGTGGTTGACCCCAATGTCACCATCATCGCCATGACCGCCAATGCTATGCAAGGAGATCGCGAGCGCTGCTTGGAAGTAGGGATGGATGATTACGTCACCAAACCCATCAACTCAAAAATGCTCCTCGCGACACTGGAGAAATGGCTCACCACCGCGCGCCAATCTGCTTAGCAAGTTATCCACAAGACAGTTGAGTCTGCATCTAGGTTTGTGATACTCTTCGCCTCCATTTTTCTGGCCGAAATTTCAGCACTTCGGCCAGTGTTTTATCTAAAATAGAAGAAGGCACTGACCGGCTTCTATTCCTTCAACCCAAGAATGCGGACACTGACAAATGATTGGTAAAGGCACCCTGTATATCGTATCGGCACCAAGCGGCGCTGGTAAATCGAGCCTAATTTCGGCGATGTTGGAAAAAAACCCAACCTACGCAATGAAGGTTTCAGTTTCTCACACCACTCGTGGCATGCGCCTGGTGAAGAAGATGGCGTGCACTACCACTTTGTTGAAAAATCAGAGTTTGAATCACTGATTGAGCAAGGCGCATTTCTAGAGTACGCCGAAGTGTTCGGTAACTACTACGGCACCTCTCGCCTGTGGATTGAAGAAACCCTAGATAAAGGCATCGATGTTTTCCTAGACATCGACTGGCAAGGCGCACGCCAGATCCGTGAGCAAATGCCTCAAGCAAAAAGCGTCTTTATTCTACCGCCTTCAAACAGTGAGCTAGAGCGCCGTTTGAACGTTCGTGGCCAAGATAGCGACGAGGTGATCGCAAAACGCATGAGCGAAGCAAAATCAGAAATGTCACACTACAACGAGTACGACTATGTTATCGTCAATGATGACTTTGATGGCGCACTGGTTGATTTTAAAGCCATTTTACGTGCTGAGCGCTTGAAGCAAGACAAGCAAGCGGTGAAATATAAAGGCATGCTGGATGCGTTGCTAGCGGAGTAATTCGCTCGCTCTTTGTCTCTATTCTGCTTTTCGCTTATCGCGATTAAATGAAATAACGGGCGATCTCATTCGTGATATCGCCGATTAAACCCTAAGTAACAGTAGCTAATCGGATCATTTGTGATCTAGAATCTAAATGTAATAGCCTGTATACTTTCTCGTCATCAAAAATTTAGTTAACTATTGGAGTTCTTATGGCACGCGTAACTGTTCAAGACGCTGTTGAAAAAGTTGGCAACCGCTTCGACCTAGTTCTTATTTCGGCTCGCCGCGCACGTCAGATGCAAATCGGTGGTAAAGATGCACTAGTGCCAGAAGAAAATGATAAGCCAACGGTTATCGCTCTACGCGAAATCGAAGAAGGCTTGATCACGAAAGAAGTACTAGACGCACGTGAGCGTCAAGAGCAGCAAGAGCAAGAAGCTGCAGAACTAGCGGCAGTAAGCAGCATCGCTCACAACCGTTAATTCGACCTATCCAATCAGAGTTCCATCGACGTTCGGGCCTATAATTTGTACCTATTCGATAGCCTTAAAGACGTTGCCCAAGAATACCTAACAGAGCCTCAAATTGAGGCTCTGCGTCAATCTTATGTGGTAGCAAGAGATGCCCATGAAGGGCAGACCCGCTCTAGCGGTGAACCTTACATCATCCACCCGGTTGCGGTTGCTCGTATCCTCGCTGAAATGCGTCTGGATATCGAAACGCTTCAAGCGGCTCTGTTGCATGATGTTATTGAAGATACGGAAGTCACCAAAGAAGAGCTAGAAGAACAATTTGGCAATACCGTCGCGGAACTCGTGGACGGCGTTTCCAAGCTCGACAAGCTAAAATTCCGAGATCGCAAAGAAGCTCAAGCGGAAAACTTCCGCAAGATGGTGCTTGCCATGGTGCAAGACATCCGCGTGATCTTGATTAAGCTCAGTGACCGTACTCATAACATGCGTACATTGGGCGCGCTTCGTCCTGACAAGAAACGTCGTATCGCTCGTGAAACCCTAGAGATCTATGCGCCGCTAGCGCATCGTCTAGGTATTCACAACATCAAGACCGAGCTTGAAGAGTTGGGTTTTGAAGCGCTCTATCCAAACCGTTATCGCGTTCTAAAAGAAGTGGTGAAAGCTGCTCGTGGTAATCGTAAGGAAATGATCCAACGTATCCACAGCGAAATTGAAGGTCGTCTTGAAGAAGTCGGTCTCAACTGTCGCGTTCTGGGTCGTGAGAAAAACCTGTTCTCCATCTACAACAAGATGAAAACCAAAGAGCAGCGTTTCCACACCATCATGGATATCTACGCCTTCCGCGTTATCGTGGACACGGCGGACACCTGTTATCGCGTACTTGGTCAAGTCCATAGCCTGTACAAGCCTCGTCCTGGCCGCATGAAAGATTACATCGCGGTACCAAAAGCGAACGGCTACCAATCCCTGCACACTTCTATGGTTGGCCCTCACGGCGTACCCGTTGAAGTGCAGATCCGTACTGAAGATATGGATCAGATGGCGGACAAAGGTGTCGCAGCGCACTGGGCTTACAAAGGCAACGGCGATCGCACTGGCACTACGGCGCAAATTAAAGCGCAGCGCTGGATGCAAAGCCTGCTTGAGCTACAGCAAAGTGCCGGTAACTCATTTGAATTTATTGAAAACGTAAAATCGGATCTGTTCCCAGACGAAATTTACGTGTTCACACCAAAAGGCCGTATTGTTGAGCTACCACTTGGCGCAACCGCGGTCGACTTTGCTTACGCAGTTCACACCGATGTGGGTAATACTTGCGTTGGCGCTCGTGTTGACCGCAATCCTTATCCGCTAAGTAAAGCGCTTAAGAACGGCCAAACGGTTGAAATCATCAGTGCACCAGGCGCTCGTCCGAATGCGGCTTGGCTAAACTACGTCGTGACGTCTCGCGCTCGCACTAAGATCCGTCAGGTTCTTAAGACGATGCGCCGCGAAGAATCTATCGTACTAGGTCGCCGCCTACTCAACCATGCGTTGGGTCGTCATTCAATTGATACCATCTACCCAGATAACATCAATGAAGTACTGACCGATCTTAAGCTCGACTCTGTGGATGACTTGCTGGCCGATATTGGCTTGGGCGAGTTGATGAGTATCGTCATCGCGCGTCGCCTGCTGGGTGATACCGATGAACTGACGCAGACCAGCTCTGTTCCTACGACAGGTAAAAAGCTACCAATCCGTGGTGCGGAAGGTATCTTGTTAACGTTCGCGAACTGCTGTCACCCGATCCCAGATGATCACATCATTGCTCACGTATCACCAGGTCGTGGTCTTGTGGTTCACCGCGAGACGTGTCCAAACGTTCGTGGTCACCAAAAAGAGCCGGACAAGTACATGGCCGTTGAGTGGAGCGACGACTTCGAGCAGGAATTTACTGCTGAGCTGAAAGTCGATCTGCAAAACCACCAAGGTGCACTGGCTGAGCTGACTAATGTGATTGCCAAAACAGGCTCCAACATCCACGGTATCTCAACCGAGGAGCGTGATGGCCGCTTGTATACGGTGACCGTGTTGCTAACGACAAAAGACCGAGTACACCTTGCTGGCATTATGAAGCGCATTCGCGTGATGCCGCATGCACTTCGTGTCCGACGTCGTAAGAACTAGCACAGCTTTTTGATTTAATACGGGTTCGATGAATATCGAGCCCGTTTTATTTGGAACATCCTCATGAATTTAGAACGCTACAATCGTATTCAAGAAGTACTCAAAGCACGTCAACCCGACCTTACTTTGCTGCTCGAGCAAGTGCATAAGCCAAACAATGTCTCTGCGGTGATCCGCACTGCCGATGCGGCTGGTGTCCACAAAGTGCACGCTGTTTGGCCTGATGAGAAGATGCGTACCTTAAGCCATACGTCGGCCGGTGCTCGCAACTGGGTGGAAGTAGAAACACACGACACAGTAGCGGAAGCAGTTCGCGAGCTTAAATCACAAGGCATGCAGGTTCTTGCAACTAACCTTTCCGATTCTGCGGTCGATTTTCGCGACATCGATTACACCAAACCTACCGCCATCATTCTCGGTGGTGAGAAGAACGGCATTACTCAAGATGCGCTCGGTGAAGCGGATCAGGACATCATCATTCCTATGGTTGGCATGGTGCAGTCACTCAATGTCTCGGTTGCTAGCGCACTTATCCTGTTCGAAGCACAACGACAGCGCCAGTTAGTGGGTATGTACGATCGTCAGGCGAGCACTCTGCCAGAAGAAACCATCCACCGCATCTTATTCGAACGCGGCCACCCGGTTCTCGCCAAGGTCGCAAAAAAGAAGAACATGCCCTACCCACCACTCGATGATGAAGGTCAGATTGTGGCGGATGAGTCGTGGTGGAAAGAGATGCAGAAGAAGTAATGATCCTTGGTCCTTGGTCCTTGGTCCTTGGTCCTTGGTCCTTGGTCCTTGGTCCTTTGGTCCTTGGTCCTAGATTATCGGCTCTTATTCCTAGGACCTAGGGCCATCTTTTCCCTAGAACCGTATTTAACTAAAACTGTACAAAAAGACAGTAAAATGCTTGAATATTCCCATCTAACACTCTGATGGATGGTGAATATGGCTCAGTTACTGTCGGCAATTCCTTTAACTTCGCTTACTGGCGTAGGGGCAAAAGTCGCAGAGAAACTTGAAAAGGTAGGATTGCACACGGTGCAGGATCTGCTGTTTCACTTGCCTCATCGCTATGAAGACCGCACACGCATCTACCTATCGTCAAACTGCACCCAGGTCTTTGGGGGTCAGTTCAGGGTAAAGTAATGAGTAGTGATGTCGCCTTTGGCCGTCGTAAAATGCTGACCGTGAAGGTCAGTGATGGTAATGGCACCATTACCCTACGCTTTTTCAACTTCACCGCAGCGATGAAGAATAACTTCTCCGAGGGGCGCGTTGTTGTGGCCTATGGTGAAGTGAAGCGCGGCAATCATGGCCTTGAAATCATCCATCCTGAATACAAGTTTCATGCAGAGGGGAAAACCCCAAAGCTTGAGCAAACTCTGACGCCTATCTACCCGACGACAGAAGGCTTAAGACAACTGACTCTAAAAAGCTTAACCGACCAAGCGCTAGAGCTCATGGATGGCGCTGCTGTTGATGAGCTACTACCCAGTGGTCTGTACAACCAGCAAATGACGCTTAGCCAAGCGCTACACATTATTCACCGCCCGCCACCGAACATTAACCTCGACGATTTTGATGAAGGCAAACACCCGGCTCAACAGCGCTTGATCATTGAAGAGCTGATGGCGCAGAACTTATCGATGCTCGCCGTGCGCAGCAAAGGTCAGCAAGATGCTGCAATTGCACTTGATCCGGTACAAGCGCTTAAACAAAAGCTTTTGCAACAACTGCCCTTCTCTCCAACAGGTGCTCAAACTCGCGTGGTTCAAGAGATTGAAACCGATCTGAAAAAACCTATTCCTATGATGCGCTTAGTACAGGGCGATGTAGGCTCGGGTAAAACCCTGGTCGCTGCCTTGGCTGCGGTGCGCGCTATTGAGCATGGCTACCAGGTGGCCATGATGGCACCTACTGAATTGCTGGCTGAGCAGCATGCGATTAACTTTGCCGGCTGGTTTGAGTCAATGGGCATTCAAGTAGGCTGGTTGTCTGGTAAGCAGAAAGGCAAAGCGAAAGAAGCTGAGCTCGCGCGTATTGCTAGCGGTGAAGCACAAATGGTTGTGGGTACCCACGCGCTGTTTCAGGAATCGGTCGAGTTTAACAACTTAGCACTCGTTATCATTGATGAGCAGCACCGCTTTGGTGTCCACCAGCGACTAGAGCTGCGAGCGAAAGGTGCCAAGCAAGGCTTCTACCCGCACCAGCTGATCATGACGGCCACACCCATTCCTAGAACGTTGGCGATGACCGCGTATGCTGATTTGGAAACCTCAGTGATTGATGAATTGCCTCCAGGTCGAACCCCGATTCAAACGGTCGCCATTCCCGATACCAAGCGTGATGATGTGATTGAACGCGTCAAAAATGCCTGCCTTCATGAAGGCAAGCAGGCGTATTGGGTGTGTACCTTGATTGATGAATCTGAAGTGCTAGAGGCGCAAGCCGCTGCCGATACCGCTGAAGACCTGCAACGCAAATTGCCTGATCTTAAGATTGGTTTGGTACATGGCCGCATGAAGCCGGCGGAGAAGCAAGATGTGATGCAGCGCTTTAAAAACAACGAGCTGCATCTTTTGGTTGCAACGACAGTGATCGAGGTTGGGGTGGATGTGCCCAACTCCAGCTTAATGATCATCGAAAACCCAGAGCGTCTTGGTTTGGCCCAGCTACACCAGCTACGCGGCCGTGTGGGACGTGGTAGCGTCGCAAGTCACTGTGTGCTGTTGTATCACTCTCCGCTGTCTAAAACTGCTCAGAAGCGCTTAGGCGTGCTAAGAGAAAGTAATGACGGCTTTGTTATTGCTCAGAAAGATTTAGAGATTCGAGGCCCTGGCGAACTGCTTGGTACCAAACAAACCGGCTTGGCTGACTTTAAGATCGCGACTTAGTTCGTGACCAGTGCTTAGTACCAGAGGTGCAGCGCATTGCCCGTCATGTTCATGAACAATATCCGGACAATGCTAAGAAGATTATCGATCGTTGGTTGGGTGATCGAGAGTTTTACGCTAAGGCGTAATGATTCTGGTCCTAGGTCCTAGGTCCTAGGTTCTAGGTCCTAGGGAGCATATTCTTGCCATTCTTCACTGCGGGAAAGCTTACTTGTGCTTTTAAGCCGCCTTCGCTGCGATTCGAGATACTCACTGAGCCATGGTGCTGGCTAATAATGCGTTTGACAATCGCCAACCCCAGCCCTGTGCCTTCGCTGCCACGGGCGGTATCGCCGCGAGTGAAGGGTTCGAATAGACGGCTGATTTGGTCTGGCTCGATACCAGGGCCATTGTCTTCCACCGTCACCCACGCCAGTTTGTTGTCAACCGTCATACCTGTCGTGACCTTCACCCAGCCATTACCGTAACGCACGGCATTGACCACCAGGTTGGTGATAGCACGTTTGATGGCAATAGGCTGCCTTCGATATCTTTAATACGCGCCATAGGGTCAAAATCGATTTGGATTTCATAGCCGCCTTCAGACGAGACAATATCCGAGGCAATGTCATTGAGGCTAAGCGGTTCGAACGACTGAGTATTAACCGGTTTTAGATAATCCATAAACTGGCTGATGATTTCGTTACACTCTTCGGTATCGCTGATAATGCCTTCTGCCAAGTAGCTGTCTTCTGGCGACATCATCTCTGTCGCAAGGCGAATACGTGTCAACGGCGTGCGGATATCGTGACTGATACCGGCCATTAATAGTGTGCGATCTTGTTCCAACTCTTGGATGCCTTTTGCCATTTGGTTAAAGGCTCGAGTTACTGAGCGGATCTCCGACGCCCCTTTCTCTGG
Organism: Vibrio maritimus; assembly: GCA_003263775.1. Taxonomy (GTDB): domain Bacteria; phylum Pseudomonadota; class Gammaproteobacteria; order Enterobacterales; family Vibrionaceae; genus Vibrio; species Vibrio maritimus. The sequence goes on along the minus strand of JYJJ01000082.1, from coordinate 4,881 downwards.
CAGTGGCGGCGGGATTTCTCCTTGCCCCACCAGTTTTGCCGCATTCTCAAGCGCTGTCAGCGGCCGGTTTTGCAAACGAATAAACAACCAGCCACCAGCGAGGACAAGCAGAGCCATAATTAAGCTATTACGAAATAGCGGCGCAAAGTCTTCTTCTTGCAGCTCAGAGAGCGGGATGCGGATCAAGGAGTTTGGCAACGCAGCGATTTGCATCCATAAAATATAGCTCTCTTCACCAAGTATCAGCCGAACCTCAGTCTCGGTTTCTAGTTCATCGCTCATCTCTTCACTCATCAAATCAATCGGCAACGCTTGACTGAACTCTTCGGCCATTGGGCTATCATCGGCATGAATCGTTACACCTAACTGAGCCAATACCTGGCGGCGCATCGGCGCATCCATTTCAATCTGCCCATCGACCGCTTCCGTGTCTTCCAAGAAGAACACCAGCTCATGCGCCAAGATCTTGTTGAACTGCTGCAAACTTGGCAGCAACGCATAGTTGTAAACGGCGTAATAGGAGAAAACTTGGCTGGCAATCAGCAGAGAGAAAAACAGTAGGATGGATTGCGTGAAGGAGCTACGAAAGCGCATAAGGTTTCCTTTGGAGCGAAGATCGAGACAGGATAATAAACAAAAAAGGCTCTGAATCCATCCAGAGCCTTATCAATCAATTATGCTTCTTTGCCGTCTGGCACGAAGACATAACCTAGACCCCACACGGTTTGAATGTAGCGAGGTTTACTCGGGTCGATTTCTAACATACGACGCAAGCGAGAAATTTGCACGTCAATAGAACGTTCCATCGCTGAATACTCACGCCGCGAGCCATGTTCATCAGCTTATCACGCGACATCGGCTCACGTGCGTTGGTGACCAATGCTTTAAGCACTGCAAATTCACCAGACGTCAGAGGCATAGCCTCTTCACCGCGGAACATCTCACGAGTACCAAGGTTTAGTCGGAAGTCACCGAACTCGACGACAGACTCTTCTTGGCTTGGCGCTCCTGGCGCTTCGATGGTTTGACGACGCAACACCGCTTTAATACGAGCGAGCAATTCACGCGGGTTGAACGGTTTTGGTAAGTAGTCATCCGCACCGACCTCAAGGCCGACGATACGGTCTACTTCATCGCCTTTCGCTGTCAGCATTAGAATCGGCAACATGTTGTTGGCGTTACGTAAACGACGACAAATCGACAGGCCATCTTCACCTGGTAGCATTAAATCCAATACCATCAAATGAAAGTTTTCTCGGGTTAACAGGCGGTCCATCTGCTCACTGTTAGCAACACTGCGTACTTGGAATCCTTGCTCTGATAAGTAACGCTCTAGCAATGCACGTAGACGTGCATCGTCATCAACAACTAAAATCTTGTGATTTTCTTGCATATTCGATTCCACCACTAAAAAGCAATTCACACCTTCAGCCTGCTGTCGTTAGAGGCAAACCAAAGGTTCAGCGGTAAATGTAACATTCCTTGGACAAAAGTTGTGCAGAGAATTGTTAGCGATTATTAATTATGGTCTATATTAGCTGCCTTCGTCACCATTCTGTGTGATATGAATGGTGTTTATTGTATGTTGCCAAACTTTTTGTTCTGAAACACGATTAACCAAAGCGTCATAATTCTCGCGTTCGCTAACGCTTTGTAACGCTTCGTAATAGGGTTTTCACAGCCCAAAGCGACGCTCTCATATACCTAAGTAACGTCTCTGGTCTCGATACATCAAGGAGAGGGTTATGACCATATCGTCCCAATGGGAGCCACAATTTTCCCGTGACAGTTTTGCCACCGCACTTAAGTACTGGCGCAGCGTTAATGCATGTCTCAACTTGAACTCGTTGAAGCACTCAGCTTGTCTCATCGAGCGTTTCAAGGGGTCAACCAACCTATGCTCAGTAAATGGGAGCACGGCAATGGACAGCCCTCTCTAATGCGTCGCGCAGGTGTGGCTGCTTTTTTCCAGCTGCCCTATCACTACAGCCAAGAAGAACAGCGACTCATACAAGGCGTAGCAAAGTACGATGAGTTCTTTATCGGCAATGAACCCGTCTATCCCTGCTCAATCGAAAAGTTCGTCAGCTACTCTTGGAAACAGCTGCCTACTCTCTATCGCGAGCAAATAGAGTACGCCCAGCAGCACTACCGTAACATCAGCTTTCAGGACTTAATTACTGCCATGTCGGTAAAGGAAGTGAATGTGGTGGTCGCTTTGCATCAACAGGCCATGGTGGGTCATATTGTCTATGGCAAAGATGCCAACGGGCAAGACTGCTTACTTAGCTACCTAGCACAGGACAAACCGCTTCATCGCCAAGTTCATCGACATGCGTGCCAGTTATTTGAAGGGAAAAAAATCTTCGTTACCGCCATCAAGCCTTACGCGAAAACCTTGATGTCTGATATTTATATCCCTGAGAAATACCAAGTTGGCGAGTTAAGTATCTTTGAATGTGATTTAACCGCACTCGATGCCAACCCATTCTTTGAACAAATACACGATGAAGGCCGAGTGTTGTCGTTATTAAGTCATCATCAAAAAGTGCAACGAGACCGCCGTACGCCACAGCCGACCACTTAACGCATCAACTTTGGTGCGTTAGCCGGATTGAGCTTTTCTGTTTTCATGGCAATATGGGGGCGGTCATCCGCAACTCGATGGATTTATGAAAACAAACCTGATCACCCGCGAAGGGTACGACAAGCTCAAAAAAGAACTCGATTTTCTCTGGCGTGAAGAGCGTCCTGAAGTCACCAAAAAGGTGACTTGGGCAGCATCGCTCGGTGATCGCTCTGAAAACGCAGACTATCAATACAACAAAAAACGCCTACGTGAGATTGACCGTCGTGTCCGCTACCTGCGCAAGCGGCTGGAGCAAGTGACTGTCGTTGACTATTCACCACAGCAAGAAGGCAAAGTCTTTTTTGGTGCATGGGTTGAGATTGAAAACGACGATGGCGACGTAATGCAGTTTCGTATTGTTGGACCGGATGAAATCTATGGTGGCGCAAAAGGCTATGTCTCTATCGACGCACCTATGGCTCGTGCGATACTTAAAAAAGAAGTCGATGATGAGTTTGTGGTGAAAACGCCGGAAGGGAGCAAAGAGTGGTTTGTGAATCGGATTAGTTATTCGGGGTTGTAGGGTTCTTGGTCCTTGGTCCTTGGTCCTTGGTCCTTGGTCCTTGGTCCTTGGTCCGACAAGAGGTTAGTGATACTCGGTCAGTTATTCAAGGCTCACGCATTACCAGCCCTAGGACCTAGGCCCTAGGACCGCTCTTACCCTAAATCTCTACCCCAATATTACTCACACCCTGCTCTTTCAGCTCAGCGCGTAAGTCTTTAATCAGTTCGATATCACGTTCAGGGCAATCACGTAGTGGACGGAAGATGGCCCACTGTACGTCCCACTCTTCACACACGGCTTCGTTTTCTTTTTGGTTATCGTTGGTGATTTCCACACCGGTTTCTGCTTGTTCAAGCTGCGCCACTGTCGCGACAGACTGTTGGCTGATCTTGAGTGTGGATTCCAGCAAGTAATCGCGATCGAGCAAACCATGTAGCAGCGTCGACAAAGCAAAGCATGCATCGATCGCTGGATAAACGCCGTACATCTCGAAATCTTCCGAATTTGGGATGACCTCTTCTAGCTTCTCAAGCTGCTTTTCGAAGTTGATTTTGGCGGTTTTCACCGTCAGCAGTTCCCATACCGCATCCAAAATATTGCGGTACACGCGCGCTTCAGCAAACTCGGTTTGCTCACAGAACATAGCGAAGTTGGGGTACATACGCTCGCACAAACAGGTCATAAAAGTGATATGCTGCCAAGGCTCAAATTTTTCGATACGTACCTGAATAGGGTTCTTTAACATGGTCGCTCTGCCGTAGTGAATATAGTTTGCGGAAGTGTAACCAAACGGATAGGGAATAGCCAGAAATGACGACGCAAAAGCATCGCTTAGCACTTGTTACGGACAACAATGACCACTACCGAAAGCTACTTGAAAGCAAACAGTTGCCAGATCTCGAAATCACCACCGAGATCAGTGGTGCAACCATCTTGTTGGCAGCACCACCAAAGCTGACATCACAACTGGATGACGCTAAGGAGTTAGAATGGGTTCAGTCTACGTACGCAGGTATCGATGCATTGCTTGGTGAGTCACTTCGCAAGGACTACAAACTCACCAATGTGAAAGGCATTTTTGGTCAGCAGATCAGTGAATATGTTCTGGGTTACTCGATTGGCTATTTCCGACATTTCGACCTTTACAAGCAGCAGCAACAAAAACGTGATTGGCAGCCTCACACTTATCAATCCATGATCGGCAAACGCATGGTGATTTTTGGCACTGGTGCCATTGGTAGCCACTTAGCCAACACAGTGAAAGCACTTGGCATTATTCCTATTGGTGTTAATCGTACCGGCATTCCGCCAAGACAAAGTGCGTTTGCCGAAACCTACCATATCAATGAAGCGGACAAAGCACTTGAGAGCGCGGACATCATCGTCAATACGCTTCCGAATACCCCAACCACCGATGGTCTTTTTAATGAACGATTGTTCTCTGCCTGTCGCCATGCCCTGTTTTTCAATGTCGGGCGAGGTCAAACCGTCGACGGCAATGCTCTGCTTCAAGCTCTGGAGCGCGGCCATTTGGTACACGCATTTTTGGATGTGTTTATCGATGAGCCTATCTCACAAGAGTGCCCGTATTGGAGTAATCCGAATGTGACAGTTACCCCTCATATCGCAGCTATTAGCTTCCCTGAGCAGGTGGTGGATATTTTTGCGGAGAACTATCTGCGTTGGCGTGATGGGTTTCAGTTGCAGAATTTGATTGATTTTGAGCGGGGGTATTAGGGGTCCTGTG
>JYJJ01000081.1 GCA_003263775.1 Vibrio maritimus | reverse complement strand
GCTTAAGTGGTGAGCAACGCAATACGATGTTTCTGCACACCACCTTAACCACTAGAATCAACGCATAGTAAAAATGCCACGCGTTGCGAATCCGTCTTGAAGCGTTTGTTATGTTGCGCACGCTAACCTTGCCACTTACATACCAAATCTCGAAGCCCTTCCTCATTGTCTGAGTTGCCGATTTGAAACGTAAACCCATGCTGTTTGTAAAAACTTTGAGCCTTTACATTGACCTCAAAAGTCCTTAGTGCAAGTGAGCCATTTGAACACTCTTTTGCAAGATTAAGCAAGTAGCTTCCTATCCCCTGTCCTTGAAATTTTGGAGAAACGTAAAGTTGGCTAATTTCATCTTTTGAACTTGCCATAAAGCCAACTGGCATTAACCCGTCAATACTAATAACAACGACTACTCGATAATTGAGGGGAAGGATATGCTCAAGATAATATGCTTGTGATTCAAATGGATGAACCGGAGAAATACCTAAAGCATCACACATCGACGTGCGCCAAAGCGATGTAACATCATCGACATGGCTCGAATCCAATTCCTGTATTTTGTATCGACTTAAGTCCATTTTATCCTCTAGCAACATAACGCCTTGCTAAGTTGCAGCTAACAAATACAACACTCAAGCAAAGCCACGTAATCACTGAACTCAACCAAACCAAAATCGCCGAACGTTAGCTGTCTGCTTAAGCAATTGGTTATATGCCCGACCACTCATGTGAAAGAACCGACATTTGGACTTTGTCGAAGAACTCTCCGTTGCGAAAACCCGATTGACGTTTAACACCTTCGTGTTGGTATCCAGCTTTCTCATATGCTCTGATAGCTGATGGATTTACAGAAAAAGCTGTTAGTTCAATGCGATGAAGCCCTAACGAGTTGAAGCCGTAATCTGTGATAACCTTAGTTACCTCTGTTCCTATCCCTTTGCCCCAATATGCTTTATCACCAATAAGAATAAAGTACTCCCCACTACGATTGAGTGAACTAATCGACGCAATGCCAGCATACCCAATGAGCTTACCTGTTTCATTACAGCAAATACCATAAGACACTGTTTTCGAGGACTCATTAATAGTCAAAAGCCACTTTGAGATATCAGCTTTTGATTTTGGATAAGCATAAGATGACAGGCTAAATTGTGTAACTTCCTTATCACAAGCCCACACGTAAAAATCTTCAACGTCTTCAACTTCAAGTGGTCTCAGATTAATTACACTTGATTCAATCAATTTTATTCCTCTGAACTAAAATGGCATATAACGCCTTGCTAAGTTGCAGCTAACTAACACTACACCCAAGCAAAGCCACGTAATCACTGAACTCAACCAAACCAAAATCGCCGAA
>JYJJ01000080.1 GCA_003263775.1 Vibrio maritimus | reverse complement strand
TTAAATTGAAGAGTTTGATCATGGCTCAGATTGAACGCTGGCGGCAGGCCTAACACATGCAAGTCGAGCGGAAACGAGTTAACTGAACCTTCGGGGAACGTTAACGGCGTCGAGCGGCGGACGGGTGAGTAATGCCTGGGAAATTGCCCTGATGTGGGGGATAACCATTGGAAACGATGGCTAATACCGCATAATAGCTTCGGCTCAAAGAGGGGGACCTTCGGGCCTCTCGCGTCAGGATATGCCAGGTGGGATTAGCTAGTTGGTGAGGTAATGGCTCACCAAGGCGACGATCCCTAGCTGGTCTGAGAGGATGATCAGCCACACTGGAACTGAGACACGGTCCAGACTCCTACGGGAGGCAGCAGTGGGGAATATTGCACAATGGGCGCAAGCCTGATGCAGCCATGCCGCGTGTGTGAAGAAGGCCTTCGGGTTGTAAAGCACTTTCAGCAGTGAGGAAGG
>JYJJ01000079.1 GCA_003263775.1 Vibrio maritimus | reverse complement strand
CGGCTTTGGAAGCTCGCAAAGTATGGCTAAATCATTTCAAAAATACTTTGGCGTTACGCCGAGTCAGGTCCGTGATTGTCACGATCTCGCTCAGTACACCCAGTTAATGCGGGATAGCAAGATTGGACACGTGGTTGGCAATAATGGACACGAAGTGGATGCCAGCTCTCCATATACTGAACTCGAACTTACAGCAGCTGGACAAGCGCTGGATACCAAACGAGAAACGTGGAGTACACCTATGGAAATTAAAACATTTGAAGCGAGCCAGTTGGCTTACGTGAGAGTTACAGGGCCTTATGGAGAAAATTATGAGCCAGCGGTGGGTCAGCTTTATGGCTGGGCTGGACCAAATGGCTTTGCAGGCAACACCAGTATTTTCATCTACCATGATAATCCTGAGATCACGCCGGCTGAAAAGTGTCGCACCGACATCGGATTGTTGATTGAAAAGCCGACGACAACACCACCTGGAATCGAATTAACGGATTTTGAAGGTGGCAAGTACGCTTGTATAAGAAAAACCATCACTGAAAAATCCCAGTATGGAGAAGCATGGGAAGAGCTGCTTGCACAAGTTGTCGAGCAGCAATTTGAAACCGATGATCGGCCTTGTTTCGAGTTATACCACTCTTACGATGTAGAGACGCATGTTGCTGATATCAGTATTTGCACGGCTATCAAGGCATAGTTGATAAGATTGAACTTAAAACACCGTGGCCATTTTGGTCGCGGTGTTTTTTTGTAATTTCTCGTTGACCTGTCTATAGCTTTATAGTTTAGAGTTCATAACCATCAATCACCGAGGACGATAGTGTGTATCGAATATCTGAGCTGGCAGCCGAAGTTGGGTTGTCACGAACGGCGCTGCTTTACTACGAGAAACAGAAGCTAATTTGTGGCAAAAGATTGGCTAACGGCTACCGAGTCTACAGCGATAAAGATTTACAACGAGTCCGATTGATACAGCAATTGCAAGCGGGTGGATTAACACTAAGAGAATGCAAAGCGTGTCTAGAAGCTAAAGTCGATAGAGGGCTGCTGCAAAGCCGTTTGCATACGCTTGAACAAGAGATTGAGCACAAGCAGAAATCGCGTGATTTATTGGCGGCGATGCTGGGTGAGGGAGACCTAAAAGCGTGGCACGAAGGATTGGATAAACTCGCACCCGATGCTCATTTAGATTGGTTGATTAAGCAGGGCTTTAGTGAAAAAGATGCCCTGCGACTGAAATGGTTATCAAAAGATATGAACGAACACGAAATTTACATGGCTGACTTTATGACGGTTTTTGAAACGCTTGAGCGTTGGGGGCCGGGAAGTGAGCAAGAAACACGAAAAGCACTTAACGCAGTACCAAAAGCGCCGAAACAGCTTCTTGAAGTTGGCTGTGGTAAAGGCTTGGCAACTAAAGTACTAGCAGAAAACAGCAACGCAAACATCACTGCAATCGATAATGAGCAGTCTGCGCTGGATCGACTTAATGAGCGCTTCGAAGCGCTTGGCTTACCCAAAAGGCTAATTACTGTCGCTGCAAGCATGACAGATCTACCGTTTGAACAGAAAAGCTTCGACCTTATCTGGGCGGAAGGCAGTGCCTATATAATGGGTGTTGAGAAAGCCTTATCTCGATGGAAGCCTCTTTTAGCCGACAACGGATATATCATGTTGAGTGACATGGTTTGGAAGACACCGACACCAAGTGAAGCGTCTGTTGAGTTTTGGAACCAAGAATATCCAGATATCCAGCAGGTAGAAACTCGTCTTGAGCAGATGAAAAAGGCGGGTTACCTCGTTGTTGACCACTTTCCGATGAGCCGTGAAGCTTGGATGAACTACTATGGACCACTTAGTGAGCGAGTTGAAGAGCTTGAACCCGAGATGTCTGAAAAAGCAGCATGGAAAGACATTAAGCATGAGGTAGAGATCTGTACTCAATTTGCTGACGAGTTTGGCTACCACATGTTCATTGTTCAAGCGCAAAAACAATAAGGTTGTTGGTCAACGATAGAGCCGACGGAGGACAATATAGATTGTTATGAAAGGTGCTTCTTTCAAGCTCCTAATAACGGTATGGACATTAAAGTCTGACCTTTTTAGGCGCTTTGCTAGCAGCAACGCTATAAGAGATGACAAAATAGATTGAGCAGTTTTTGAAACGCTTTTGGACATTAGTAGCACATTTGCCGAATTTGTCGTCATTCCGCACTCGATGCGGAATCTACTGAACGCGCACACCTAGAATTAAAAATTGGTTATCGGTGATCACACTTATTCCCTAGCAGGGGTAACTCATTTTTGGACAAAAACGAGTCAGCTAAGTCATTACTCATAGAATGCTACACACCAAACAATTATAAGTTTATGTTATCAAATTTATAATTATTGATAATTTTAAGTTTGGTGATTTCATGCCTATACTTCTCCACATCGAAAAGAGACACAAACAAATAATTAAATCAGTTTTTGGAGAAAGTTATGAAAATGAATCACGTGGGCATCATGGTTGGCGATATGGACAAAGCTGTAGAGTTCTACACTAAAGCTCTGGGCCTTCGCGTTGTAATGAACAACACTAAAGTAATCGAAGAACGTGAATCTGCAATCGGTCGTATGTGTATTGCAGTGTTTGGTGAAGGTTTCAAAGGCTTCAACATTGCTCACCTAGTGACAACTGATGGTATTGGTGTGGAACTGTTCGAAATGGTTGACCGTGAAGAGCGTCATAACGTTGACTTTTCTCGCCTAGGTATCTTCCACTTCTGTCTGCAACTACCAAAAGAGCAGTTTGAATCTGCAATTAAGCGTGTAGAAGAGTTTGGCGGTAAAGTGCGCATGGATATTCACCGTTACCACCCAGAAGACGAGCTAAAACAAGCGCAGATGGTTTACCTAGAAGACCCGTTTGGTAACTTGTTCGAGTTTTACTCTCACTCTTACGAAGATACTTACGCTTCTGATTACGAGTAATTGTCCTACGTTCTAAATAACATTTAGTGCCCACTAGAGGTTAGCTCTAGTGGGCATTTTTGTTCTATTGCCTAAATGATTTAGGGGCAGATCCGAGTCAGCCGTGCAGTCAGCACGGCTCTGGACATAAACGATTTAAATGTATAATTTTTAAAGCGTTTTGTTCAGATTGGGAAAAGTATCTTGAAACCTTAAACGCTTGTAAATTTCTGCTTTATAACATTAGTTTCATACATGTCAGTTTAAAACAAAAACTTAACTTTGAAGACATGGCCTTTTGACATGTATTCTGTAGTACCCAATGGCACTGCTTACTATAAACAAAACATCGATAAGCACCGCTACTGGCGAGCCGACTATAACATTATGTATACCCCACACTCCTGTTCCAATAACCATCAGCCAACGCATTAGTTTGTCATTGGAACTAAACGAAGCTTTCGTATGCAACAGCGACGCTGTGCAACTCAGAACACTTGTTAACCCACCGAAAGTCAAAGCAGTACCCAACAATGTAACGAAGTAGAATAACCACTTTATTTTAGGGTTTGAGATGAAGATACCAGCCAAGTATCGGCATGCTCCTATTACCAGCAAACATGCAGCCGTCCACTCGTTAAGTAGGGCGAAATGTGCTGCAATCAATAATGCCGATACACATAAAGCAGACAGAAGCAGAGTACGATTTTTAAACTGAAACGATACGATGTCGAATAGCGCAGCTAAACCAACCAATATTTGGGAGGCGACAAAAAGGGACATAACCCCTCCAATAATAACCAAGTGATATAGAAAACGTCTTAGTGGCTCAGAGCTATAAAGCACTGAACAATATGATTCAGGTTATAAATTTCAGGGGAGGTATATCGCGACAGCTTGAGTCTGACGAGGTTGAGAATAACAGGCGGACGGAAATCCAACGTCAAATGTAATCATATTGTATTCCTCCCGTCAGCGTAACTAATAGTCAACGCAATTCTACAGGAAAATGTCGAAGAAAAAAGATGATGTCACCTTTCGTTACCACTCCATATAACCCCTTCTCTCACACTATATTCGTCATCCTCACAAAAGTGAGGATCTCCTACCACGTATAGATAATTGAAAATCTTCGACTAAGTCACGTATCTCAACTTAGCAACGTGCTGTATGAGATTCCCTTTTTAAAGGGAATGACGCTGTTATTTGTTGGGTTTGAAACGAGTAAAGTGGCAAGTGGCACAGGCTTTTCAGAGGTACGGAAAAGCCTTTATCAGTGTGATCTAGCAATACGTTTGCTCTGAGAGCTTCAGAGCGTCTTCCCGTTCAACTCCAAGGTAACGAATAGTATTATCTAACTTCTAATGCCCCAATAAAATTTGTACGGCCCTAATGTTTTTGTTCTGGTATAGATCAAAGTCGCTTTGGTACGACGCATAGAATGAGTACCATAATAGTCCGCATTCAAGCCAAGTTTTGCGGCCCAGTACCTGAAAATGGAACGATAAAATGAGTAGCTGATAGGTTGCCCATTAAGGCGACCTCTTGGAAATAAATTACTGTTTGCGTCTAGAGATGCAGAGTAGATCCATCGACTGATACTTTGCTGCGTTCTCGGAGTAATCTCATAATGTACATCGGTTCCAGTTTTTTGGACACCATTAGGAACGACTAAATAGTAATACGAACCTTTCTTATCATGTACCTAGGCTAGCATCATTAAGAATGACATCTTTTATGGTTTGTCTCAGTTGCCGATGCCTCTCTGTATTGTGATATCTCCGGTGATAAGCAAGGCTATATTCTAATTGCTTATGTTCAATCGGATTTTGAAGCACCTTTAGTCCCAGCGCATCTTTCCACATCATCGCAATTCTGTTCGGAACGACAGCTATACGTTCACTTGAACTCGCATCTAGAAGAAGGGAGCTGACAGAACGTGTTTTACAAACAACCGTCCTTTCCTCCCCGGCATCCTGCGAAATATGTGCAAAACCGTCCATGCCTTTCCATAGAGTAGCTAGCGCGGTGTGGTTTTCAGTGTAAAACTCCTGCCTGGAGATGGTATCGCCAATACGAGGGTGCTGTTTGGAGCAGACAACAACTGTCGATTCTCGGAAGAGAGGTTCGCTGACAATGGCATGATCCTTAATCATGATGATGCCTACAGCTAAATCAATAGACAACGATTTTAAGTTGTGAATAATTTCATCCTGGTCCGCAGGTGTGTGCTCAACAGAAATAGAAGGTAAATTGGGTAGATTGATCGCTAGCGTTTCGCTGATATAAGCTGAGTATGTGAACCTGTCCGCCAACGCATTTTGAATTTCGTCAAAACCCACCCTAAAGCGCGCGGCTAAACGAATGGCCATAGCGGTAGGTTTCATTCCCCTACCTTCTCTATAAAACAAGGACTCACCTATTTCACTCTCCATCCGTTTAATTGAAGCGCTAACGGCGGGTTGCGTAATACCTAAGGTCGATGATGCCTTGGTGTAAGACTGGTACTCGTAAACTTCGAGAAATACTTTCAGTAGGTTTAAGTCTAAATCCATCATGAGCCTCATTGTTTGCCGCAGCAACGTTTATGTTTAGCGCCACTTCCACACGGACAAGCCGCATTTCGCCCGATTGAAGAAGTGGTAGTCAGTTTACTGCTTTCCCGATACGCAAGCATTAACATAATTTCATCGGCATAGCGTCCGCTGTTAATAAGTGTTTTCATTGTATGCATGTGTTTGGAGCTGAATTCAAAGAAAGCTTTGTAACCTTGACAAAAGTAGTTATGTCTTGGGTGACCCTGCTCACTGATTGAGAATCGATGCTTAGGACACCCTCCATGGCATGCGAATTTATAGTGACACATCTCGCATTCACGAGTGAGTTCATGCTGTTTTATTTCTCTAAACTGGATAGCTTGTGATGTTTCTTTACATTGGTTTATCGTCTTTTGATTGATATTCCCAAGTAGGTGATCAGGATAAACATAATGGTCGCAGCTATACATGTCACCATTGGATTCAACGACAAACGCGTTGCCACATGATTCAGACAAATGGCAGATGCTCGATGAGCTTCCGCACCAGGCACTGAGCGTACTATCAAACATATTAACAAATACACGACCGACATCTCTACGAACCCAAACATCAAAAATTTCAGAAAGAAACTTCCCGTAAGCAAGGGGAGATACAGACCAAGAGGTGACTTTAGCCGCAGATTCATGAGGCAAAACTAGGCGAAGTTGATTGCTTCCCTCGGTATGTTTTTCTCTTTCAACTAAAGGTATGAACTGAATATAGGTCGAGCCAATAGCTTTTAAAAACTTGTACACCTTTAACGGATGTTTAGCATTCTCATTATTCACCACGGTCAAAGTATTGAACTCAACACCATGTTTTTTTAGAAGATTGATTCCCTGTACCACTTTATCGTGTGTGGGTTTTCCAGAGCGAGTTTTTCTGTAGTGGTCATGAAGCTCCTCAGGGCCATCAATTGAGATCCCGATAAGAAATTGGTTCTTTTTGAAAAACCGGCACCACGCATCATCAATAAGTAATCCGTTGGTCTGGAAAGTGTGAGTGATTTGCTTACCTTTTGCATGCATTTTTACTAGCTGTACGGCTTTTTCATAGAACGAAAGACCCATCATCATGGGCTCGCCACCTTGCCACGTAAACTGCACGTAATCATTATCCTGAGCATCAATAGTTTGTTTAATGTATTGCTCAAGTGTCGCATCATCCATTCGCCAGTCCTGCTCGCGCTCAGGATAGAGCTTGTGCTTCTCTAAGTAAAAGCAGTATTCGCATTCGATATTGCATATAGAGCCCGTCGGTTTTGCCATGATGTGGTAGTTCGGTGGGACTTGCATGATGAATCGCCTATAGAGTAAAAAGTTCGTAGTTTTTCGGTTGCTATCTATGTAAACAACGAAGAAAACAATTCTACAACTATAAGTGGTAGTTATATACTTACGCTGATTTATGTTTAATATAAACACAGCTTATCTATGCGCACCTATTTACCTTACTGAATTCAGGAGTAAAAGCATTTGTTGGCATTTTGATTTAGTTCATAATATGGATAAACATTGCTTATATTTAATATAATTTCCAGTGTCTACGCTAAACATGGTGTTCATTCTAAAATTTGGCTGATTTTCTAAAACCCAAAGGTCAAAGAATGAATAAAATAAGTGCGGCCATGATGATGTGTTTTGCTGCATCATCTGCACCAACATTGGCGCAAAAAGTCCTTCCTTTCCCGGAGGTACCATCAGCATCCACAGTTGGTACCACTATTGCTGAATCAGAGCATAAGAAGCGAGAAGTGAAGAGCTACCTCCCTGAAGATGCACCTAACATTATGATCATTATGCTGGATGATGTAGGTCCGGGTCAGGCTAGTACCTACGGTGGTGAGATCAACACACCTACGCTAACCAAGGTTGCTAATGAAGGTATTTCCTTTAACCGATTCCACTCAACAGCTATGTGCTCTCCAACAAGAGCAGCCTTGTTAACGGGCCGCAACCATCACCGAGTAGGGAATGGTGTAATCGCAGAATTTGCCAATGACTGGGATGGCTACTCAGGTGTCATACCTAAAACGAGTGCAACTATGGCAGAGGTACTGCGTCAGTATGGTTACGCAACGTCGGCATTTGGTAAGTGGCATAATACGCCTGCTGCCGAAACCAGTGAAGTTGGACCTTTTGACAACTGGCCAACAGGCTACGGTTTTGAGCACTTTTATGGATTCCTAGGAGGTGAAGCCTCTCACTGGGAGCCTGCACTTGTTCACAATACCACTATGGTCGATCCTTCTATTGTGCATGAAGAAGGCTATCACCTAAGTGAAGATATGGCAGAGCGTGCGATCACTTGGTTGCATACGCAAGAAGCACTTCAACCTGAAAAGCCATTCTTTATGTACTGGGCTCCAGGTGCTGCTCACGGACCTCACCACATACAAAAAGAGTGGGCAGATAAATACAAAGGTAAGTTTGATGGCGGTTGGGATGAATATCGCGAGCGTGTATTTGAACGAGCGAAAGAGATTGGTTGGATTCCAGGAGATACTGAATTAACAGCAAGACCTGAGACTCTGGCAGCTTGGGATGATATCCCTGAAGAAGAGCGTGATTTCCAGATTCGATTGATGGAAGTGTATGCAGGCTTTATGGAGCATGCCGATGTCCAAGCGGGTCGAGTGATTGACGAACTAGAAAAAATGGGTAAGAAAGACAACACCATTATTTTCTACATTTTCGGTGATAACGGTGCGTCGGCAGAAGGCCAAAATGGGTCTATTGCAGAATTGTTAGCACAGAATGCTATCCAGACGACGACCAAGCAGCAAATTGAGGCACTAGAAAAGATTGGCGGTTTAGACGCCATCGGGTCGCCAAAAACGGAAAACATGATGCACGCAGGTTGGGCGTGGGCAGGCAGTACGCCTTACAAATCAACTAAACTAATTGCAGGCCACTTTGGTGGTACTCGTCAGCCGCTAGCTGTTAGTTGGCCTGATGGCATTAAGCATGATGACACGCCTCGTCCACAGTTCCACCACGTAAACGACATCGCGCCAACGGTTTACGATATCCTTGATATTGAAGCCCCATTGATGGTGAACGGATTTGCACAAGATCCAATTGATGGTGTGAGCATGGTTTACACGTTTGATGATGCAAAAGCAAAAGGTCACAAGAAGACCCAATACTTTGAAATCATGGGTAGTCGTGGCATCTATCATGATGGCTGGTTTGCCGGAACCTTCTCACCGCGTGTTCCCTGGTTAGCTGGAGGCGTGGATATTTCAGAGTGGGATCCAAACCAAGATAAGTGGGAGCTTTACAACATAGAAGAAGATTGGTCTCAAGCAAACGATCTCGCTGCTAAGTACCCAGAGAAGCTTGAAGAAATGAAAGCGATCTTCTTAGAAGAAGCGAAGAAAAACGACGTACTTCCTATCGGTGGCAGTTTCTGGTCAACAGCACTGATAAACCCTCAGGATGCACCGGTAAAAGATCAATCTGTGTGGAATTTTGAAAGTCCGACGATTCGTATACCTGAATTTGCGGCACCCAAAATCTTTACGGCGTCTTACGATGCGACCCTGAAAGCCAAAGTAACCCCTAAAACAAATGGCGTTATTTTCGCAACAGGTGCCTATGCGGGCGGCGTATCATTCTTTGTGAAAGATGGCCACCTGAACTACGAATACAACAATTTCTTAATGGAACGAACCATTATTTCCGCAGACAAGAAGCTTCCTCAAGGGGACGTGGAGATTACAGTTGAAGCTCGTATGGTAGAGCCTCGCCCATATGCCCCAATGAATATCGTTCTTAAGGTTGATGGAAAAGAGTATGCAAGTGGCCGCATTCCTTCGACAGTCCCTTCGATGTTCTCGTTAAATGATGGCTTCGATGTAGGCAGTGATGAGGCGTCTCCGGTATCAAATGCGTACTATCAAGACTTTCCATTCAAGTTTGATGGTGAGTTCAAAAACCTGACTATTCAATACGTTAAATAACTACCTTTACGCTCCTAAGTAGTGAGCCGATTAAATGGCTCACTACTTTCCTTCAATATGCTTTCCATCTCCAAACTAATGTCTTCTAGTCAAACCAATTGTCACAACTGTACATGCTGTGTCCCCTCCGGTTCTTCTGCTAGACATTTAAACGGATCTCATGGTTTGAGCTTAACTTTTTGGAAGTATGAACTTAGAACGAATATTGGACTACAAGTGATTCTGCATTACGTAATTGCAGCGAGAAGATTATTCAAGATTGAATCATATCCACCAACAGTTGCTTGGTGCGAACAGAAAATTGATATGAGGTAAAGGGAAGTAAAAATACCGTGTGAGGTTTATTGGGTTTCACACGGTATCAAAGGTTGTTCATTGAATCAGTGTCGATAGGATACGGTTACAAAGTGAATACGGTTGTTCTCATAGCTTCCAGTTGGTTGCAACAACTCATTGTCTGCTGAAATATCAGCAGCCCCGTTGTTCTGGTACTGATATGCAAGACCCAGTTGATTTCCTGAATCAAGCTCGTATTCACCACCAAATCCAACCCGCCACTGTTCGTCAACCGGCAGTAGTACGTCTCGATTGTTCTCACTTACTGGAGATGAGTCGTAACTGGCACCAGCATAAATTGTCAGTTTATTTATCTGACGCTCTGCACCGAGCCCTAGAGAATAAGTCCATCTATACTTATCATCGTAATCTTCCCAGTTTTCAAACTTCGCATTAATCATTAAAGCGGATTGCTCAGAAAGTGCATGTTTAAGGCCCATATCGACACTGGTGATCCAAGAGAGAGCCGCCGTAGGATTAATATCTAAAGACGTTTCAACATCAATTTCATGGTCAGTTTTATGTCGATACTGCATCCCCAAATGGGTGCTTTCACTCAATTCATAGTATGAGCTAAGAGCAAAGGAGGAGGCAATGTTGTCACCAGTGGCCAACTCCTTCAAATTCGTATTCACACCTCCAATGACGTCTACTTTCATGTACTGTAGAATCAACGAGGCACCAAGGGAAAGCTTATTTGTGACCCGGTATGAAATGCCACCTGTGGCATCGACGACAGTGATGGCGTTCTCTGAGATTAGATTTATAGGGTTAGCACCCACACCATTACTGTATTTCACACCTAAACCGCCAGCAGAATGAAGGCTAATACCAAATACAGACTCTTCATTTAATCTTTTAGCATAGGAAGCGTGAGGCGCTATTAACCCTTTTGAAGCTTCAGAGCTAGCTCCTGTATCATCACGAGTGAACTGGTTGAACACATTGATGTACTGAGCACCAGAGATGTAAGAACTTGCTTCAATGCCAGATAGTGCCGCTGCATTTGAAATAGTGGCAGAAGAGTCAGAACTGTTGGTAACGTTGGCGGCACCCGCTGTCGCGACGCTTTTTGCTGTTGCCAATTGAGACATGCTTAAGCCTGCACTATTGACAAGGAAGGGTGTAAAAGCGGTGCACGCAGATATAACGCTAAGATAGATTCGCGTCAGTTTCATTTTATTGAACCTTTAGGGGGATAAAGTTAGAATTGGTAGTTGATCTCGACGCGGTGGTCACCGTCAGAAAAACTCACCTTGTCACTCCAGCTTGAGAAATACCGAATGTTAGTTCTTGGGTTAATTTGATAAGAGAGCGCGACTTCATGATTTAGAATGTTGCTGTCACCGCCAAACCCTTGCTCTGTATAAACATCTGAACCAGATAGAGAGTGCGTATACATTGGGTTGTAGTTAAACCAGATATTATCTGTAATCTGAAGTGTACTGTACATGCCTACCAAGGCAAATGTACCTGGTATTTTATAACCTTGTTGAGTTTCATTGCCGGTATCTGGGTCTATATCCACCTCATTGGTGATATTCACGCCCAGTCCGGCGAGAGGGTAAAACTTGAGCCTGCCCATAGCTGGAGCGCCTTGAATTAGGCTATAAGAGGCATTGAAACTGTCGGTTGCAACATCGTAGTTAACGTCTATTTGTCGGCCACGCATATTTGTAAAATCGACGTTAAAGTTTCTTAAACGTACTGAATCAATAGAGTTGTCGGTATTTTTAAATTGAGCCTTAGAATTATCTCTAAAACCAAGAGCCTCACCTCCAATACCTTTGATCTCTAAAATGTTCATACCGCCGTTGCCCGGTTTTCCAACATCATAGGATTGACCTAGCTTTATATTTATCCCTTTATCTGTGATACCAACACCAGCAGTAGAGTACACGGCAAGCGGATCCGACATATCTTGTAATTCAGCCTCTTCAGCATGAGATAAAGATGAGCAAGCAATCATGCCAATGAGTAAGGCATTCCTTTTAAATTTTGGTTTCATCGTTTTTCACAATTCAATGTTTTGAGAAAAACAATTTTAAGAGATTGGTGAAGACAAATGCAGAGGCTGGTATTAATATCAGAAATAATCAGTGTTTATAGTTAAAAGTTACCAAATGCCGTAATTGGCAACTTTATTTTTCTAGCATGCCTTATAGTGCAAATAAGAAAGACTTGACTGAAGTAAGGCGAAGCGTTGCACCACCAATGATGTCGATGAACCCTAGCAGAGGGTGTGGTTTCTCCGCACTAATCCACGCAGAGCCAGTCGCACCAATTGGCATTATATCCATGGTGGCTTGATCCATTTCCAAAATGACAGTCCGACCGGTAGGAGATGCGCCTCGTTGGATATGAGCGGATACATTTTGCTCGCCTGGGAACAAATTCCCTTGAGACTCACCCGTCGCATCGACGATACTGTGGACACGGGTTCTAAAAATTTGCCCTGGAAAGGCATCAACATAGAACTCACTAAACTGGCCTATCTGAATGTTGCCATAGGTTTGATCGGGGATGCGCATCTCTACAAACTTTTTTGAGGTATCCCATATGTGCAATGAACCTACTCGTGAGCCATCTGCAATGTATACGTGAGTAATTAGGCCATCAAATGGAGCCGTAACAGTAAGGCGCGATAAATCAAACTCCAGGCTGCTTTTTTTGGCTAACAACCCTTCTCGTTGTGCTTCCATAACCTTTAAATCAGCGACAGTTAAATCTACGTAATCTTGAGCATCTTCAAGCTCTTTAACACTGACGTGCTTATCCAAATCAAGGTTTCGACTCAGGTTTCGATTCGCCTGGCTAGCCTTACTTCTTGTGCTTCGATCCTTCGTTGGTTTTCGACTAATCCAGACTCAACTTCTGTTATCGCTGCAGTGATTTTGTCGTCTTTTAATGTGTAGAGTATGTCTCCTTCAGAGACATGCGTATTGTGGTCTACGAAGACTTTGTCAATGTGTTGCCCTAGAGCTGGCGACAGAACCGCATGTGGCGCTTTCACCGTTGTAGAGTTAGTTAAATCAACAGGGGAATAAAAGCGGTGGCCTATGAAAAGAGTGATTAAAAGAAGTAAGCCTATAAAGGTCGTAGTAAAGTAATTTTTAGCTGTTGGCGCAAGTACTTTAAATTTAAAAAGTATCCAAACAACAAAAATGTAGGGCAGCATTATTTCTTTCATGACTTCACACCTCTTAACCATTCTTGAATACGTTGCCAATCGATAACAATGGACAATACGGCTAGAACCCACAGTGGTTTATAAGCTAGCCCCAGGATACATAACCAAAAAACAAGTTTTTCTTGTGGAAGATTTCTCTCTTTGGCGACATGTTTTGGAATAGAGTGTATGTGCCACAATTTACTCAGAATCCAAGTCGTAATAGCGAGTGTGACAATAACGATGAACCACATAAAAATAATAGATTCCAACAACCCATATACGGAAGGCAATTGGTCATACGTTAATGTCGTAGAGTGAATCTGCATTTATTGATCAGCTAAAACGTTTAATTTTGACGCAATTATATAGATTCCTATCCTAACGATGTATAGACTGGTATTTATATTTACAATAAGTCATGTTTATATTCGTGATTTTGAACTTCTATCCGGCTTTAATCATATTTTTTCTGACTCGCATAACAATTCATACCCTGGCTATATGTGCAGAGGGGCTTCGACAAGAGCCCACTTCACAGTGGGCTTTTTAGTGGCTTGCCGCATCATCTCTTCTCTATCATTCCAAAATGTTATGAAAATCATAATGTCTGATAATTTCACGTACTTTCCCTTTTGTCGTAATCTAGCGCCAGTTGGAAATCACCATTTCGCTTATGTCGTCGACTTACCCATGTTAGTGAGTGTCCGCATAAGATTCAGGCGAGGGTAAATATGAAAGTTTTGCACACAATGATTCGCGTAGTGGACTTAGATAAGTCCATTAAATTCTATTCAGAAGTTCTTGGTATGAAGGTGTTAGACCGTTTCGAGAACGAAGAATATCGCTATTCACTCGTTTTTGTTGGCTACGAAGGTCAAGATGCAGGCTCTACCATCGAGCTGACTTATAACTGGGATACAGACCAGTACGACCAAGGCAATGCTTGGGGACATATAGCGATCGGTTGTGACGACATTTATGCAGCATGTGAGCGCATTGAACAACTTGGTGGCAACATCACTCGTGCACCGGGACCAATGAAAGGCGGCGAAACTCACATCGCGTTTGTGAAAGATCCTGATGGTTACTCTATTGAGCTAATTCAATCGAGCAAATAATAGAGAACAGATAGAGGCAAATGATTATGACAGATTCAATGTTTCAACCAATTCAACTTGGTTCGCTTACTCTAAAAAACCGTATCGTGATGCCACCGATGACTCGCTCTCGTGCATCGCAGCCCGGCAACATAGCTAACGACATGATGGCGCAGTATTACGCACAGCGCGCTTCAGCGGGGCTTATTATTGCTGAAGGCACACAAATTTCTCCAATGGGTCAAGGTTATGCTTGGACACCAGGTATCTATTCGCAAGAGCAGATTGCGGGCTGGAAAAAAGTAACGGACGCAGTGCACGCTAAAGAAGGCGCAATTTTCGCTCAGCTATGGCATGTAGGCCGTGTTACTCACCCAGATAATATCGGTGGTGAACAGCCAATTTCATCGTCTGCACTCAAAGCAGAAAACGTGAAAGTGTTCGTCGACAATGGTAGCAATGAACCAGGTTTTGTTGACGTTGTTGAGCCACGCGCAATGACCAAACAAGATATTGAAGAAGTGATTGGTCAGTACCGTCAAGCGGCTTTAAACGCTGTTGACGCGGGCTTTGATGGAATCGAACTGCACGGCGCTAACGGCTACCTCATTAACCAGTTTATCGACTCAGAAGCGAACAACCGTGATGATGAGTATGGTGGTTCAATCGAAAACCGTCTTCGTTTCTTAGATGAAGTGGTCGCGGCAGTTGTTGACGCGATTGGAGCGGACAAAGTAGGTGTGCGTCTAGCACCGTTTACGTCACTTAACGGCACAGTCGATAAAACACCAGTTGAAACGTACACGGCAGTTGCACGCGTATTGGACAAACACAATGTGGTTTACATGCACATCGCTGAAGTGGATTGGGATGATGCGCCAGACACACCAGCTGAGTTTAAAACAGCAGTACGTAAAGCGTACCAAGGTACCATTATTTACGCCGGTCGCTACAACCAAGATAAAGCTGAACAAGCGATCCTTGGCGGTCTTGCGGACATGGTAGGCTTCGGTCGTCCATTTATCGCAAACCCAGATCTTCCGAGTCGTATCCAACACGGCTACCCGCTAGCACCGCACAACCCAGAGACTCTGTTCGGTGGTAACGAGGTAGGTCTTTTAGACTACCCAGAATACCAAGCGTAATTGATTGCTTAGTGCTGTAATTTGAGCACGATAATTAAATAACGTAACAAGATTAGGCTCGAGGCGAGGGGACATCCTCTGTATGGGAATGGCGTCTCGGGCTTCCTCTTTCTTGTTATCTCTAATACACTCTTCGTACCTTCACTTCTCTTTTCGGCTGCAATGAGCTTTACCGATATCCAAGACAAACTGGCCACTTTCACAGCTCTTGAACAGGTCTTTGACTATTTTGAAGTCGACTATGACCGCAAGTTTCTCGATGAATATCGTCTGCCACTTCTCAAGCGCTTTAATGGCTATCTGTTAATGCAAAAACCAGAAGATTGGTTTGCGGCGAGGCGAGTTCTGCGTAATGCGTACTGCAAAATCCAACGAGGCCGTCTCGATCCCGCAACACGTTCGGCATGCCGGGGATGTACTTCTTGTATTAGGCGCTAACAAAGGCCGCAAACAGAAAAAGGCTCACAACCTAGTGGTTATGAGCCTTTGTTTTAGATGGTGCTTTGTATATTTAGCCGTTTCGCTTATTTGTCGTCTACGTTCACAAACATCATGGTTAGCGTGAAGGCCAGTGCAAATACACCTACAACGCCCAGTACTGCTTGAATGAAGTTCTGAGTACCGCTTGCCAAGTACGCTGGAAGGCTGAATACAGAAGACAGAATGTAGCTGGTTAGGTGAGTATCAATGGTTACTGAAATCGCACCCACAATACCTGCTGCTAGCTCGCCATAAATAGGGCTTTTGTGTACTTGGTCAGCACGCCGAACAGTGCTGGCTCTGTAATACCAAGGATAGCGGTTACGCCTGAACCTACTGTGACTGAAGATTGCTCTTTAGAAACGCGGTTGCGCTGTTTGTACCATACCGCCATCGTCGCGCCAGCAATTGCTAGGTTACCCAGACACATAATCGGCATTAGCAAATCTTTTCCGTACAACGCAAAGTTGTTGAGGCTGATTGGCGTCATGCTGTGGTGGATACCAAACACAATAGTAATAGGGCGAGTGATACCGAACACAAAACCGGTCAATGTTGGTGAAATCTCTAGTAGTGAGCTTACTACCCAACCTGCGCCATTACTTAACCACATGCCTGCCGGAGCAACAAAGGACAGGACAATAGTCGACGTCACTGTGAATGCCAGTAGGGGGTAAATACAGGCTTCGCAGAAGATGGCACAAAACGGTCCACAAACGGAGTCACTTTAGATAGTACCCAAACTGCAAGGATTGCTGGTACGATTGCACCGCCGTAGTTTAGCAGCTCGATAGGGACGAAGCCCAATACGGTAAGCTCTGGAGCGCTGCCCGCTTCTTTTAGCATGGCCGCTTTATCAACAAGCTTTGGAGCCAGCATCGCAGATGAAACCGCAAGCGCAATGTACTCGTTCACTTTAAATACTTTAGCGGCCGAAAAAGACACCAACATAGGAAGGAAGAAGAACACCGCGACTGAAATCGAGCGGAAGAAGAATACCGTGTCCGACGACTCCGAAATCACATTCGTTGCAATAAGGCCTGAAAGCAGACCCATCAACATACCTGCGCCAGCAATCGCTGGAACGACAGGGCCAAAGATACCCGCCACAATACGCATGGCATTTTGGAACAGTTTGCCTTTCTCTGCTTCTGAAATAGGCTCTTCAGCGGTAGTGCTTACGCCGGAAAGCGCGTTGTACCACTTTTCGACATCGACACCGATGACGATTTGAGTTTGACCTTGAGCAAGCACCACACCTTTGACACCTGGGATGGCTTCTAGTACGTCCTTGTTTGCTAGAGATTCATCGGCAAGCTTAAAGCGAAGGCGAGTCATACAGTGCGTGATGTTGATGATATTGTCATCCCCACCCAGCGCAGTGACAAGCGACTGTAGGTTGTCGTTGAAACGGCTTTGCTCGCTATTGGTATTAGTTTTTGAGTTCACGTCGTTTAGCGTTTCGGTTAGTTGCATAGTAGGATTTCCTATCTTCTACCGTTATTCGATGGGGCTATCATATCCAGCGATAAGATTTGTCCCAATCGAAAAAACAGAGAGATTCATCACATTAAATGCGTGAATTTACTAATTTTAAGCTATTTTTGGCGATTGGTTCGTTTTTCTTTAAAAAATCACATCGATAACGAACCAGTTAAAATTGGACATAAATTAGCGCTTGAATTTCATTATTTTTCGCTGTTAGATAGAATGAGATTTCATACTAAGAGCCCATATCGTGAAAGAAAACATCATTACAAATGTCCAGTGCATCATTACGAAGCCGGACAGACATAATCTTATTACTGTTATCGTTGAAACTGAATCAGGCGTTACTGGCTATGGCTGTGCAACCTTTCAGCAACGTCCACTTGCTGTAAAAACTATGGTTGATGAATATATTAAACCTTTAGTTGTTGGTCGAAACGCAAATAATATTGAAGACCTGTGGCAAATGATGATGGTGAATTCATATTGGCGCAATGGTCCGGTTATTAATAATGCAATCTCTGGTGTTGATATGGCACTTTGGGATATTAAAGCTAAGCTTGCAAATATGCCTCTGCATCAATTGTTTGGCGGTAAATCTCGCGACGCAATTCAGGTTTACACTCACGCGACCAGTGACACGATGGAAGGTTTATACCAGCAAGTCGATGAGTTTCTAGAGCAAGGCTACAAACATATTCGCTGTCAGTTAGGCTTCTATGGTGGTGTTCCAGAAAACATGCACACTACGGAGCAGCCAACGGCGGGATCGTATTACGATCAAGATCAGTACATGGCGAACACTATCGACATGTTTAAAAAGCTTCGTGAGAAGTATGGCAACCAGTTCCACATTCTTCACGATGTGCATGAAAGACTGTTTCCGAATCAAGCGTTGCAGTTTGCCAAGCAAGTTGAGCAGTACTATCCGTACTTTATCGAAGATATTCTGCCACCCAATCAAACTGAGTGGTTGACGAACCTGCGCAGCCAAACATCTGTGTCGCTGGCACTTGGTGAGCTGTTCAATAATCCAGAAGAGTGGAAGTCGGTGATCATTAATCGCCAGATTGACTTCATCCGTTGTCACGTCTCGCAAATCGGTGGTATTACACCAGCACTTAAGCTGGGTCACTTATGTGAAAGCTTTGGCGTGCGTATCGCGTGGCACTGTCCGCCAGATATGACACCGATTGGCGCAGCGGTGAACACTCACCTGAATGTACATCTCCATAATGCAGCCATTCAAGAGCACGTGCATTACAAAGAGAATACTCGCCGCGTATTCCCTAATGCAGCAGAGCCGCGACAAGGTTTCTTGTATGCCAGCGAAAAGCCGGGTATTGGCGTGGAAATGGATGTTGATGCAGCAACGGACTTCCCTGTGGAGTATCGTGCTCATGAATGGACACAAAGCCGACTGCTGATGGTTCAATTCATACGCCTTAATAGTCGAAAACAAAAAAACAAATCAAAACGACCGCTAATTTAGCGGTCGTTTTGATCTCGGTACTGCAAACTTTCATTATTAAATTTGGTGTGATACGTGCACTGGTAATTAATATCGATAATGTCGCTGACAATAAAAGCTTCACCAGAGGTTAAAAAACCTCGGTTGGTAATATTCATTGCAGAGGTTGAACGTTTACACTGTAATATCTTTGCATCTTCTGATGATACGCTAACGGCTTTGTAACTGGTGAGATAGCTATCTATTTCTAATCCAAGTGAAAGTGCTAATTTTTGTAGCGAACTCTCCACCAGAGTATCATTCATTTTGGGGAATAAATGTACGGGTAAAATAGTCTCTTCAATTTGAGTGATCTTATCTTGCACTAATCTTAAGCGTTTGATATGCCACAGGTAATCATCCTCACCTATAGAAAATACTTGCATCTCATGATGTGTGGGGATGCGTTTATTGAGCTGAACTTTCTTATAAGAAATATGCTCAAAGCTGTTTTCAGTGATGGAGTTATAAATCAGTGGTGTACCGATAATTGCGGTATTTACAAAATAACCGGATCCTGTTTTCGGTTTTACCACACCAATCGCTTCAAGTTTTGCTAAGGCCTTTCGAATTGAAAACCTCGATAACTGATACTTGTCGGCTAGCTCCCTTTCTGAAGGGAGTTTTTGGGTGATCACACCTTGGCAGATTTTGCTGATCAGATCTTGAACCAGCTGTTCGTGCTTTTTCATCGAGAAGGGCAACAGTTGCAACAGATAAGGTTAATGATAGCGATGAAGGGGCTACGTTGGCAAACGTATTCGCGGGACGAGATCGACGTTTTAGCATAAAGGCTGGATGCCAAGCGAGCAATGCTCGCTTGGCGCTAGAGATTTATTGGCATTGGTTAAGACTTACAGCAATTGGGTTCGCTTTTTCGTCAAACTTCACCGACCAAACGTATTTACCAGCGGCTTCAATGGTTGATTTGGTGTCTTTCCCGTAGCCACCCCATTTCAGTACTTTTGTTTCGCCAACGTTGAGAACTCGACCGTCTGCGGTGAACTGCGGTTTCCAGTCAGACGCTGCGTATTGCATTGAGTATTTCCCCGGTTTCTCTTCGACTACAGCTTGATATAGACCATCGCCTTTGTGCTCGAATAGGCGAGCGTCGATGTGCTTCCAACTTGCACCAGGGAAGGTGCCAACGACATAAAGCTTTTTACGTACAGGGCCTGCTTCAGACACTGTCAGGTTGTCACAGGCTGCCATCTTAGCACTGTCAACACCTGCTGGAGCAACGGTTGCCGTCGTAGTTGTCGCTGTTGCCGCCTCATCCGCGGAAGAAGCCGCAGGATCTGACGCACAGCCAAACATAAGGGCACTCATCACTGCCATAGACAGAGCCGATTTTATTGATGTCATGGGTTGTCCTTTTTTATTTTTGGTTAGGGTGCTACCAATTTAATGTGTGCAATATCTGAACTACTCATCCTTCGGGCTAGTGATTAAGGGGTGAGGAGTAAGGCTGAGAGCGGTAGGTCACAAAGTGTGCAATGTTTTTGAGGTGGATTTTTATAGCTTTCAGAGTGATAGTTTTAAATTTATTTTAACTGTAATCTTTAATGATACTTTATCTCTCAAAGGGTTGGTTTTGTGGAGTTAAAAACTGTATATATCATATTGATAACAAGATCGGTTTTGGTGCATGTTGATTAAAGGGTTAGTATCTGAATCAATCAAGATGCCTTCGCCCAGGGTACATGTTGATATATTGAACGATTCTTGGGCGGACTCCTAAATTGGGGCGGCTGCGTGAGGGAGATGATGATGCCAGATAATCATATCTCCAGCGTTGGCGCCAATTGGAACTGAGCCTAAAGCGTGTAAGTCTTGTTGGTTAGGATCGGCATTTGTGGGCAAGCTGGGTAACCAGCGTGACAGCTGATGATGAAACCCCGGAACTAGGGTTAGGGCACCTTGCTCTGGCGGGGTGTCGGTGAGGTAGAGTATTCCCTGCGTCGCGAAGTTGAGTGGCGTGCCAAAATCGACATCCCAGTGTAGGTCTGGACCTGGAAACGGGTGACTGTCTCGCTGGGGTGCGTGGAATCCGCATCGATCGGCTGTAACCCAAAGTGCGGGTGTTTCCCAAAGCTGAGAAAAGGCTTTATGAATTCGCAAAGAACGGCGATTGGCCTCTAGCGCTTCGCTTTGTATCAGTTCTACCATGATCCCAGATGCTTTCTTTTGATACCAAGAATTGAGGTCATCAGGCTTAGCGCCAATTGCTTCGTAAATCACTGTTGCAGCCTTTTGGCAGGCATTCAAATCTACCGCGTTTCTGACAATCACATAGCCATTTCTCTGCCAAAACGCGAGGTCTTGCTGTGACAACACTGGCGGTGCATCATCAATCGTTTTCAGCCAATCACTAGTCACTCTACTGTAATCTGAGCCTGTAATATCGGCGTTAAGTCGCTCAATGCGAGTTTTACTTGGTTTACCAGATGTTGCGATAACCCAATCTTCAAATTCATCGAGTGAGGGCTTTTGCGCATATAGAAACTGATAAGCTTGATTCAGCCCAATACCAAGCGCGTCTAGGACTAGTCGGTCAAGGTGCGTATCTTGAGCTAAAGGTTGGGTTTGACGGTTTCCTTTTACGTGAGTCGATGACCATAGTCGCTTTAGGTGATAGATACCCATTGGGGAAAGTTCGTGTGTTGAGGCAATGGTAACGGGTGATTCCATAGGTTATTAACGACGCATTCAGAAGCTATTTGATGTCTATTTTAGGTGGTATTTTCATGCTTACCTCGTAGGCTAACGATAACCTAAGATTCGTCACAAAATATATGAATGATAGATGCGAATTTCACACTTGCTGTGTAAATTTCGCCAAGTTAGAGAGAGCGTCAGAAATGCTAATTCCTTAAGTTATTGATTTTTAGGAAACTAAAAGTTGGCACTACATGTGCAACAGGGAATGGGCAAGTAAGGCAGTCTGCACGTTTATTATTAACCAATCCCAAAGGGGCATATTATGAAAAGCTTACTCGTATCTACTCTTGGTGTTATCGCTGTCACGTCTTCGGCTTTTGCCGCCGCTAACACACTTGATAAACAGGAATGGAGCGAGGATTTGCGTCATGATATGACGGCAATGAAGAATCAGGCAGTCGCTGATATTTCGCAACTGAATCTGGCAGAGATAGAAGCGCGCGACGAGCGAATTGTAAAGCGCATCAAAGCTGAACAATCTCAGCTGGTCAATAGTAATTGCCAAGGTGATGATGCGCCAAAGTCGTAATTGCGCCTTACTCAATGTTACCTAAGAATGTGTAACGAGACGGAAGACCTCAAGTAATGATTGTCTTATCGATGCTGTAGCTATCGCAGTGATTGAATGAGGCAAAGGCCGTCAGCTCTTTTGCTAGAGCGTGTTTGAACTCTTCATGTCGAGATACTCGTGGCTCGATGTAGAGTTTAGACACTTGAAGATGAGCTCGATTTCGATGAGCCTTGCAGTCCATTCGAGCGACCAATCGACCGTCCCATAAAATCGCAGCACAAAATAGCCATACTGCCTTTTGGCTGCCGGGACATAACATTCGAGTAAGTAATCGAAGTTAAAAATCTTCCGCAGTCTGTCGCGCTGGATGATGAAACTATCGAAGGGTGAAAGCAGCTTCGCTTGACGACGGTTTATTCGTTTGTCCAGCAATTCAAGGGATTCGGGAAGCATAAAATAAGCTTCACCGTTGACGGCCACTTGCTCTATTTTGCCCATTTCTTCTAGCTCTAGTAGCGCTTTTTTTACTAAAGGTTTGATACCTTTTCGTAAGTAACTCATCTCCATTATAGTGGCGATGCCATGGGTTTTAAGTGTGTTTAGCACTAAAAACTGAGCATGTTCATCAGCGGTTGGCATCCGGGTATCGACGCCATTTGTGAGTACTCTCTCGGTCAAGTCATACACTTTGTGAAACTTTCGACGTTCGGTAATCATCAAATCACCTTGCATGTACAGCGTTTCCAGAGCTTGCTTTGTGAGCTTACTTTCCCATCCTTGCTTCTTTACGGTGTTGGCGTTAACCGCATTTTGAGCAAAGTCTTTGGCCATCAAAGGGCCATCAATGGTGATTTTACTCAGTACTTCTGCCATCAGTTTGGGATTCTTCTTGAACCAATGGTTTTGCTGACCCGACTTAAGCGCGTGTTTTTGAGGTAAAGAGAAGCGATAGTTTTGCATATCGAGGTAGGAAGCCGCGTGCGACCAATACTCGTAAGCCACCTTATCTCGCACCATGCGATCAAGATGATCGGGCGAGTAGCGGTGGTTTCGACTCCAAAGTGTATGGTGATGAGCTCGCTGAACCACAGATATGGTATCAATCTGCACATACCCTAAGTCTCTCATTGCTTGCACTGACTGCTGATAAGCCGTTCCGGAAATTGGCTGAGAAGGAAGACCTTGTGACAGTAATGCTAATTTTTGAGCTTGATTGAGAGACAAAGACTGCATAAACACCTCATTTACTATTGGTCGAACACAGGACGCTTTTTGTTGCTGAAGTAAAAGAACGTGCTGAGCCCGATAAACAACGCGGCGAAGTAATAGAAAAACGACGACAGAGACGCTAAAAAGTCGAGATGTTGCGCTATTTCTTGTTCGCTATAACGCTGAGAAACCATTTTGTAGTAATACGCATAGAGGATACCAATCATGCCGTATCCAAGGTTGAACATTAAGCCTTTGAAGCTGAGTACAGTAGCTCTGTTGTGTGATTCGGTCTTTCTGTTGAGGTGATAGCTAATGAAGATATTCACAGTCATGGTAATGAACACCAATAACAGAGCCGGAATCACGCCATAAATCGGCCAGCCACGACTGATCCAGAAATAGGTTGCCATGGCGGCAAGTCCCATTAACGCAATGAAAGACTTTGGTTCCATACGCTCGGCCAGTCTGCGGCTTTGTCCTGCCAATAAGATTTGGAATACACTGACGCCAGCGCCAATAAAACCGATGTAGATAATCGGGATCTCAATGGCGCGGTAGTACTGACTGTTCATGGTCAAAAACATGCGTGAGGTGTGCTCAAACAAACTGTAATAGAGCAAGATGAACATCACGTATGGCGTCGCTATTACCCACTTAGCCGTATCCATGGTCAGCCTCAGGCTCGCCATCGTCGAAGCCACTTTTCCATCGGTATGTGGTGCGGCTTTACGTTCTTCCTGCATGCTGGTGGCGGCATAGATGGCAACGAGCGCCACGAGTAAGGTCGCGTAGACTGGAATGCGCATGATGTCTTGGGTGCTTTCTGGTCTGGCGAGACCAAACCACTCCGCGACATTACCCATCACGTTGACATCGTACATGGCTGCGCCAACTAAGGTAACTACCATGCCAACGCTGGATGCGATGCGCAGCTGTATTTGCAGAACCTGCGGCCATATTTCTTCCTTGCCCTGTTCTTTTAGCGTGTCGTAGGCGAGCGCTTCATCGGCGCCGCTGGCTAGCGACATCGCCAATCCACTTAACACCCGGTTGACCAAAAAGACCGCGAAGACTAAGTTAGCATTCCCCGTGGGAACAAAGGCAATCATGGCGATCTCTACGAACATGACGATAGATGACAGCACCACGAGTTTTTTGCGACCTAACGTATCTGCGAACGCACCGGAAGGTACTTCAGAAATAACGATGGTCGCTGCCCACACCACATTGAGCATGGCAAATTGAGAGAGGGTTAGGCCGTAGTCCAGATAAAGTAGAGTAAAAACCGGGTAGTAGAAGCGTGCAAAATAGCTACTACGAAACATTAAAAAGTAGCGAACGTTTTTAATCTGGAGTATTTCTTTGACTGTCATTGAGTCTTCCGCTGTGAAGTTGGCATCTGAATACGATATGCATGTGGTGTGCTCTGGTGCATTGCATCACTACTTTAACTATTGAAACTGGACAAATTTTTTTAGCACATTCATGTCTTGCTTAATTGTGGTTTAATAGCGTCTCTTAGTCACGCTTTTAACAGCAGTAGGTAGATATGAAAGCAGTTACTATTTTAGATGGCGGTATGGGGCGAGAGCTAGAGCGCATCGGTGCACCGTTTTCCCAGCCTTTGTGGAGTGCTCAAGCGCTGATTGAGTCGCCACAATTGGTTAAACAGGCGCATCACGCTTTTATCGATGCGGGCTCCGAGATCATTACCGTAAATAGTTACGCGTGCGTGCCATTTCACCTTGGCGATGAGGGATATGCTCAGCAAGGTGAAGCGCTTGCCAATAAAGCCGCAAAACTGGCTCGTGAGGCGGTGTCTGAATCGACGCGTAACGTGCTTGTCGCAGGGTCGCTGCCGCCGGTATTTGGCTCTTATCGACCAGAGCTGTTTCAATATGAGCGAGCGAAAGCGATCACCACAGAGCTGATGCAAGCGCAAGATGAGTACGTTGATTTGTGGCTAGCAGAAACGGTTGCCAGCATTGCTGAAGCTAAAATGTATCTAGAGCTGTTTAATGCAACTCAAAAAAATGCCTACCTTTGCTTTACCCTACAAGATGAATTGGAACAGCCTGCATTGCTTCGTTCCGGAGAGACAGTGGAAGAGGCCGTCGAGCAATTATTAGAGGCTGGTGGGAAAGGGCTATTCTTCAACTGCTCCATTCCAGAAGTGATTGGACAGGCCATTGAAGTCGTGAATCGCGTCACCCAACGTGAGCACAGGAGTTTGGAAATTGGCGTGTTTGCTAACAGCTTTACGCCGATTAAATCGGGACATCAAGCTAACGAGGCAATGCAAACCGTTCGTCACTTTTCTCCAGAAGAGTATCTTGATTTTGCCAAACATTGGCATGAATTAGGCGCGACTATTATTGGTGGCTGCTGCGGTATCGAACCGAGACATATCGCGCTGTTATCCACTTGGAAGCAGGAAAGCTAGATAAGGTGAGATTGGCACTGGCCCTTGCCAAATCAAGCTTCTAGCTGTTTTACCTTATTCGATGTGGTGCCGTTGCCATTGCACCACTTTTGCAGCATGTCTACGAGCTTGGCTTTATCCGCAGGTTTATGGATGTAGTCATCCATAAGTGTAGCAATGGACTGGCGAGCATCCGGTCCGCATTCGCCAGATAGTGACACGATGGGCGTCGATGTCGTGAGCTTTCGAATTTCTTCACATGCTTCAAAACCATTCATGTTGGGCATACGGATGTCCATGAAAATGAGGTCGAACTTTGTTCGTTTTGCCTTTTCAATGGCTTCAATACCGGACGCCGCTTGCTCAACTTTTACACCCTCTGTCACTAGATAGCTTTGCACCAGAAGGCGATTGACGTGGGTGTCATCGACAACCAACACTTTTTTACCCACGAGGGATTCTTTTTTCTTCAACGCGCCCGCTTGTTCGGCTTTAACGAAAGTGCTCCAAAAGCTGTACTTGCTGAATGTCAGCAATGTTGCTTGAAAGGCATCCACATAGCTCAATTCTTCTTCCGTACGAGTGGTACAGAAAAGTGTCGGGATAGTGCCGTGCTGATTCGCAGCATGGATAGCATTTGCAGTTTCACTGGCAGCGGAAGGCTCGAGGTCGGCAACCAGAACAAAATCAACGTCAGTATCAGCCAGGTAGTTCAGTGCTTGTTGCTTATCAGTAACATATTGAACAAAAGTTGAAAACTCGTCATTGAGGCATTGTCGAAACCAAGCCTGTGAGGTGTGTGGGGCGATCACTAACGCCTTTTTGTTTGCTAAAATGGGTTGTAGCTGCTTGTGCAGTTTGACTTCGTATGCGGATTCATCGACGACAGGAAAAGTGAGCTCAAACGTCGTGTATTTTCCGAGCTGCGAATGACAATGGATATCACCACCAAAGGCGGCCATGACTCGTTTACAATACGAAAGTCCAAGTCCGGTGCCGGTTCCTTTGCCTATCGTAAACAGGTCGTCGAAGATTTGATCCAGATGCGCCTCTGCGATACCCGGCCCAAAATCGGTAAATGACAGCGTATTGATGTTTTCTCGTCGCTGAAAACCGATGTCGATTTTGCTCTGTGGATATTGCTCAAAATAGTAAGTCGCATTTTTTAGTAGGTTGTAAATAACAAAGCTGAATAGGGTGTCGTCTCCCCAGAATGCGAAGTCTTCAATATTCACATTTACCCGTTGACGATCCTCTGGTTTATTAAAGCTGAAGTCATTGATCGCAGCTAACGTTAACTCACCAGCAGAATGGGGTGAGAAGCGATCGGTTTTGAGTGATTCACCTCTTAACTCTGACAACATAGCGTCGATAAATCGGGTGCCAGATTGAACTGCACGCTTACTCTCATGCAGCGCTTGGTGTAGTTGTTTGATTTCTTCAGAGTTGTGATTGCCCAAATCTGTTGGGTCATTACCCAAGACTTTGGTGTCAATCTGCTCGAACTGATACTTGAGTTTGCTAAACGGGTTACGTATTTCGTGGGCAATAGAGCCCGCCAGGATTTGGCTTTTTCGTACTTTATCTTCTGCAATGATCCAGCGACTAGCCTCTTTAAACAGTATACGTAGGCCTACTACTTGATCCGCTGTAATTAGCGGATGTTGCTCAGATTGGTTGGCAAGGTACAAGTGGGATATTCGCTTTCTATTATCAAAAATGGGCACGATAAGTGACACTTTATTAGTGACCATATAGTCGATGATATCGCCCATGCTTTCTTTAGCGTCAATATGATGATTAAGGATATAGATAAGCTCATCTTTCACAAGAATGCGCTCGCCTTTATTCAGAAACTCCAGTACCTGAGCATCCTTATCGGCAATGGTTTGGCGCACATAACCGTTGGAGACGCCTAGTATATGATTGAGTCTTTCTATCGCTTCTTTACATGAAAACCGAAATTCTGACTCAAGACTACAGATTTGGTCGATACTGTTACCGGCGCTCCCATACAACAATCGATTGAAGAACCAGTAGACCTTTTTGAGTGACTTTTGATAGAAGAGGCCTGTGATAACAATCCAACCCAGTAAGGTTATGTTTTGATAACTACCAGTGGATGCGAGAAATACAGCGGGAACGATGAACAGAGCGATATTAGCCAGTGAACTAATACCTACTAGAGTAATATATCGGCCACTGTAAAAGCGGTTAAATAGCAGGCATAGCCGATTATCATTAGCTCAAGTACCGATAGCGTGGGCGCTACCCATACCAGTGAAAAGTCATTTAAGAAATACGGAATGACAATCATCACAACTAAGGTGGACGCCATAAAGACAATCACACCAGCCATCATATAGCCGGACTTGAGTTGTGTCAGTCTGAGGTCACTTTTCCATGCGCGAACAAAGTTGAGAAATGTCAGTGCGATGATAAACGGAGCAGTGAGGAAGAATATTTTGTTGTACTCTCCAAAGCGAATTAAAAATTTACCAGATGAATACACTTCAACATCGATGACCGTCATGTCAGGAATTAAGTTGACGACCAGAGAGTGGATTGATAATCCTATTAATATAACGGACTGTAATCTGGAGATATTTTTATTTTTAGCTTTGGAGATGAGCTTGCAAGAGAACCAATATGCCGCCAAAATAGCAAGGGCACAGAAAATATTTGCCCCTATGGCCATTGCTAGGGCGATATCAGGATCATAATAAGTGATTAAATCCGATTGGAAATAAGCATTGGTGTAAATCCAACATGCGATGAAAAATGCATAAAGACAGTAAGGAAGGTAGATCGATTGATCTACCTTAAACTGGTTCTTCACCATCTTGTATGACATGTAAATCGCCCAAACCAATACACCAGTACCGATCAAAAACATGATAAGTCCTGGTGTATCAGAGCAAGCTAATTTTAGAATTTCAGGCATGATGCAAAATGAGTCGTGCTCTTCTTCCTTGCTGACAACACTTGCTTATAGTACTGCTTATAATTGCATTCTCCAATAGCTTTAACCATTGGATCGCTCAAAATTAATCCTTTATATGTGTATGGTTTTGTCGGGGTTATTTGCTGATTCGTCATTGGAACGTAACAATCTGGATCCTCACTATATAAGTTGACTGATTGGAAGAAGTACAACAGGGCAGGTTGCTCCGTAATGACGTATACACCCTTCATGCCTACCTGTTTCATAAACAGAGCGATGTGTTTGATAGATAGATATAAAATCGTATTCAAACGACTTGTAGAGCCACTGACGGCCATCCTAATCAGCTCACAGCAGTCATGACCAAGCGCTAAGCTCTGTGAAAATGATTGATCGAGCTGTTGCGGTGTTGACAGCTCGAGGCGGTTTGATAACGAGCCATCAAACATTCCAGAAGCCTCCAATGTTCTAATGTTTCTATCACTCAATGAGACCTCCCAACTGTCCGATTGGAAAAATGGTGCAAACGCTAACCAATCGTCTTTTTTGTTCCAGCGTTGGATTTTCGCAGATGAGAGTAAGGTCTTTCTACCGTGTTCATCGCACTGGTAAAGAATGAAATGCTCACCTCGAGCGGATAAATCCAACTCGAATAGCATTTCATACCAGTGCTGCTGCTTCACGAAGGTTTCCAAGTTCATCAGAGCATTGGCGTTGGAGAGCCTTAGAGGTTGATCGGAGAAGTACGTCAGAAATTTCCTGCAGTCTGCCTCGATGTTCTGCACAAGCTCAGCGTGAAATCCGTTTTCTAACTCAACCTTGGCTAAGACTTTCAGTTCTTCATTGAGCGCTATTGTCTCAACTTGCTGAGCGTCTAGCATGAGTATGAAGCGTTGATACTCAGCCCAAAATATCAGTAGCCCGCCAAACAGTGACTGAGACTGCTGCTCAACATAACGATAGAAATTTGGAACACCAAATAGCTCAGTGCTCGTTATCAATATTGCCATGCTTTCAGATTGATATTGGCTATCTAAATTCCCACTAGAACAAGAAGATAGCCCAGAATTTACAAGCTGTTCGCTTCTTTTATTGATAATAATCTCAAAAATATCTCTCTCACCAGTCGTCTCAATATAATTGTGAACTTCACGTAATAGAGCCTCCTTATTATCGACAATAGACGGTAAGTGAGTGTGCTGTGTATCAATGACATAAAAATCAGACATGTTATTTCCTCTTTTGTGATTAACAGAGGAAAGTGTATGAAATTAGTTGGAAATCTATTGAGAGTACGGTTTTTAATATGGTTATTGGAGGGGGATTTTTTGCTGGGTATTATGATGGGGAATACATATTGGTGTGGTATCGGCGTAATCTATGACTAAAAAAGGTGAGCTCGCGCCGATGAAAAAAGCGAACCAATAATGATTCGCTTAATAACTATTTGATGTATAGAGATTAAATCTCAACCACAAGCGCTTGATACGGTTTGAGCTCTATATTGTGCATCGAGCTTAATGAGCCAGGATAATTGTTGATCACCATTTGTTTGACACTGTACGGGTAAGTTCTCTGAACGGTTTGAGGGGTGAAGTTCGCGATCGTGAGTAGCGATTTGCCATCAATTGAGCGAATGTAGCGTACACTTCACTATCTTGAGGGTCGAGTAATTTGTGGTCGCCGTACACAATCACTTTGCCAAACTCGTCGCTTTTACGCAGGGCGATTAGCTGGCGGTAATGGTGATATATCGACGATTCATCGTTTACAGCTTGCTCTGCATTGATATCGATGTAGTTCTCGTTCACAGGTAACCAAGGTGTGCCGGTCGTGAAGCCTGCATGCTCGCTGCTATCCCATTGAACGGGTACTCGAGCATGATCACGAGAAAAATCGTTCAGAAAGGCGATGGCGTCCTCATTGGATATACCGCGTTGCAGCATTTTTTGGTAATGGAACTTCGCCATTAAGTCGTTAAACTCTTCAATGTTGTTGAAGTGTTTGTTGGTCATCCCGATTTCTTCACCCTGATAGATATACGGAGTACCACTCATCATATGTAGAACAGTACCGAGCATTTTTGCGCTGATCACTCGATATTCTGGTGAATCTGAACCATAGCGAGATACGGTTCTAGGCTGGTCGTGGTTGCTCCAGTAGAGGCTATTCCAGCCTTTCTGATACAGGTCCTCTTGCCAGCGAGACATGATTTCTTTGTACTGAACCAAATCAAAGTCTTTTTTCACCGCGTTGTGCTCTTCACGGTCTATGCTGACGTGTTCGAACTGAAAGATCATACTGATTTCATTACGAGCTGGATGGGAATAGTAGCGGCCATCGAGTGTAGTGGTGAATGGCGTTTCACCAACGGTGAGTACGTCGTAGTGTTTTAGTACCTTCTCATGCATTTCTCTAAGGTATTGGTGAGCCAATAGGTTGTTTGACCAATGCTCCCAGCCCGCTACACCAGAATCAAAGATAGTGGCGTCTGGAAAATCAGATGGCTTGCCAATCATGTTGATGACGTCCATTCGAAAGCCACCCAAGCCTTTTTTAAGCCAGAAGTGCATCATGTCGTAGATAGCTTCTCTGACTTCCGGGTTTGCCCAGTTTAAGTCTGGCTGTTTGTTACTAAATAGGTGCAAGTAATATTGACCGGTTGCTTCATCTAAAGTCCATGCCTTGGGTTTGAAGAAGGACTCCCAATTGTTGGGCTCGCTGCCATCCTCTTTAGGATCTTTCCAGATGTACCAGTCGCGTTTTGGATTATCTTTGCTGCTTTTGGATTCAACGAACCAAGGGTGTTCATCAGAGGTATGATTGACCACTAAGTCCATGACAATTTTTATACCTCGTCTATCGGCCTCTTTTAAAAGTGCTTCCATATCGGTCATGGTGCCAAACTCTGGGGCGATCTCTCGATAACCAGAGATGTCGTAGCCGTTATCATCCATGGGCGACTTGTATACAGGACTTAGCCAAATCACGTTGGCGCCTAGTCCTTGGATATAATCTAGCTTTTCGATAATGCCTGGAATATCTCCGATACCGTCACCATTGGCGTCATTAAAACTTCTCGGATAAATTTGATAAACCACGCGTCATGCCACCAACGTTGCTCCAGTTGTTCCGTACTCATGGAAGTGTTCTCCTTAGCAAGTGAGGTAAGATCTAACTGCTGCTGCGAATAATAAGCTCCGTTTCCAGCTGAATAGATTCGTAGGGTAGTTGGCCAAGCGCCATCTGCGCAGCGATTTGGCCTTTTTTTGCAATGGGTTGTTGAACGGTTGTTAGTCCGGATTCGGCGGCTTGTGGAATGCCGTCAAAGCCAACAATTCGAATCGATAGGTTGAGCTCTTGTGATACCGCGAGCGCGGCGAGGGCGATTTTGTCACTCATGCAAAGCAGAACATCAACCTTTTTGGGCGCCGTCAGTGTGCCTCGTAACATGGTTTTTAGACTGGTTTCTTCCAGGTCGTGGATTTGCCAAATGTTCTCATTCGACAGTGCGATATGGTTTTCTTCTAACGCTTGTTTGTAACCTTCAAAGCGGCAACGTGAAACCGATTCTTCACTGGAGTAAAGGTTATCAAGGTTGGCCAGTGAAAGGGATGTTGATGGCTCTAGCCTGAGCCCCAAAATTAGCACATTGTCGCTTGGGCTATGAATAGCGTGTTTGGCAATATCGTAACTCGCTTTGTGGTTATCAATATTGATAGATGGAATATCCGGTATTGAAAAATCGACCGCGACGACAGGCTTATGTTGCCTCAATATCAGATCAACAATGCTGGTATCAACGGGCTTGCCATAGACGATAAAGCTATCGGGGATAGTCTCAACTTGAGTGTTTTGGTAGTTTTCTTTGCTCGGGGGAAGCAGCAACATATTCACATGCGCTTCGTCCAACGCTTTAGATACGCCGGCTAAAAACTCGGTCGCCACAGGGTCAGTGAAGTTGTATGCCAAATTGTCCGCCAGCAGTACGCCAATTACACCCGTTTTTCCCGTGCGTAAGCTACGTGCTGTGCTGCTTGGGCCTGTATAGCCAAGCTTTTCACACTCATGCAGGATGTTCTCTCTTAACCCTTTAGAGAGTTGGCTGGGGCGATTGAAGGCATTTGAGACAGTCGCCGTTGAGACACCCAGATGTGCTGCTACCGTTTTGAGAGTGGGCTTCTTGCGCTGCATAGCAATCCCTAATAGCTATTGGTCAATAGTGACGAACGATTTCTACTAATTCTAAAACGATTAAGAAGGATTGGAAGTGTGAGTTTTTTAGCCGCACTAAATAGTTTGATCTTTGTCATCCTATTGAAAGCTTATGTTCATAAAACATGATCGATGGCACAAGAACTGGTTAGAAAGTGGTCGAATTGTCAATAAGGTTTTAAGGTAGTTAGTACTGGCTTAACCGATTAAGTTGTTTAGTTGTATGT
Source organism: Vibrio maritimus (assembly GCA_003263775.1). Taxonomy (GTDB): domain Bacteria; phylum Pseudomonadota; class Gammaproteobacteria; order Enterobacterales; family Vibrionaceae; genus Vibrio; species Vibrio maritimus. The sequence goes on along the minus strand of JYJJ01000079.1, from coordinate 818,887 downwards.
GCAGTAATCCGAAAAGCCAAGGACATTAAAGACAAATAAAAAGTATCTCAATACATGGAGTCTTGCTGATGAAAACCTCCCTACTTGCTAGTGCAATCGCTGTAACCCTTTCTACTTCTGTCGTTTTTGCTGCTGACCTAAAATTCGCACCTGGCGAAGATGCCCGTTTTAATTGGCAGAGCTACGAAGCGCTCAAAAGCATGGATTTAAAAGGTGAAACCGTCACCATTTTTGGCCCTTGGCTAACCGAAGATAAAGAGCTTGTTGAAAGCGTCATTGCTTACTTTGAAGCCGCAACCGGTGCCAAGGTGAACTATTCTGGTTCCGATTCCTTTGAGCAGCAAATTGCCATCGATGTTCAAGCGGGGAGTGCTCCAAATATTGCCATCTTCCCACAGCCTGGGCTGGCAGCGGATTTAGCCTCAAAAGGTTTTCTTACCCCGCTGGATCCAAAGATGGGTGAATGGGTAAACGATAACTATGCTGCGGGCTCATCTTGGGTCGATCTAGGCACGTTTGCAGATAAAGATGGTGAAGACCACTTGTATGGATTTTTCTATAAGGTCGATTTAAAGTCGTTGGTTTGGTATGTACCTGAGAACTTTGAAGATGTGGGCTACGAAGTGCCACAAACGATGGAAGAGCTAAAAGCGTTGACCGAGCAAATCGTGGAAGATGGCGAGACGCTTGGTGTATCGGTCTCGGTTCGGGCGGCGCAACGGGCTGGCCTGCAACGGATTGGGTAGAAGATATGATGCTTCGTACTCAGTCACCTTCTGACTATGATAAGTGGACGACAAACGAGCTTAAATTCAATGATCCGAAAGTCGTTGGCGCGATTGAAGAATTCGGTTGGTTTGCTCGCAACGATAAGTTTGTGGATGGTGGCGCTCGCGCTGTTGCGGCGACGGATTTCCGAGACTCGCCAAAAGGCCTGTTCACCTCGCCTGCGAAGTGTTATCTCCATCGTCAAGCTTCATTCATTCCAAGTTTCTTCCCTGAAGGCACAGAGCTGGGTGCGGATGTCGACTTCTTCTACTTCCCGGCTTATGAGTCAAAAGATCTAGGTAAACCGGTATTGGGTGCGGGCACCATGTGGAGTATTACCAAAGACTCAAAAGCGGCGAGAGCGTTTATGTCTTTCCTACAGTCTCCAATTGCCCACGAAATTTGGATGGCACAGTCGGGATTCTTAACCCCACATAAAGGCGTCAACATCGATGCTTATGGTAACGATACGCTCAAGAAGCAAGGTGAGATCTTACTCGATGCGACGACGTTCCGCTTCGACGGTTCTGATTTGATGCCAGGTAAGATAGGTGCAGGCGCATTTTGGACAGGAATGGTCGACTACAGCGGTGGTAAATCAGCCGAAAATGTGGCCAACGATATCCAGAAAACATGGGATGCACTTAAGTAATAAGGCACTCTAACGTGATGTCGATAGGCGCCGTCATTACAGCGTCTATCGATGTTCACATTTCACACCTTTGTTAGGCATTTATTGAGCGAGGTAGTGATGGAACAGCTTTATTCCTCTCTATTTATCATGGTGTTGGGCGTTGCCAGCTGCGTTGTCTATTTTGTTGGCAGCAACTTCCTGCTTACTATTATTTTTCCAACCAGACATGTCTCCAATCAAACCATGGCGAAGAATCTAAGACGCGCTGCGGCGATTCGTCCGTGGTTATTCTTAGGACCAGCACTGGCTTTCTTAGTGCTTTACCTTATCTATCCGGTTTTTGAGTCTTTGTATCTATCGCTGCATGACCGAAATGGCGATCAATTCGTTGGCGTGAGCAATTACACTTGGCTGTTTAAGGATCCTGAGTTTAGGGAGTCTCTGTTCAATAACTTGCTGTGGTTACTTGTGGTACCGGCCGCATCGACGTTTTTCGGTCTGGTTATCGCTGCGCTTACCGACAGAGTGAGTTGGGGAAACATCGCTAAAAGTTTGGTCTTCATGCCAATGGCAATCTCCTTTATTGGTGCATCGATTATTTGGAAGTTTGTCTATGACTATCGTGCGCCAGGCTCGGAGCAGATTGGTATTCTCAATGCCATTGTCGAAGCGTTTGGTGGGACCGCACAGGCCTGGATAACCATTCCTTTTTGGAACAACTTCTTTTTAATGGTGATCCTGATTTGGATTCAGACTGGCTTTGCTATGGTGATCCTTGCAGCAGCGCTTCGAGGGGTACCCGAGGAAACCGTGGAGGCCGCCATTCTTGATGGTGCGAATGGTGTGCAGATTTTCTTCAAGATTTTGATCCCGCAAATATGGGGAACCATCGCCGTAGTATGGACGACGATTACTATCTTGGTGCTTAAGGTTTTCGATATTGTACTAGCAATGACAAACGGTCAGTGGAGCACTCAGGTGCTTGCAAACATGATGTTTGACTGGATGTTTAGAGGCGGCGGTGACTTTGGGCGTGGTGCGGCGATTGCCGTAATCATAATGGTCGCGGTGATTCCTGTTATGGTTTGGAACATGCGTCAAGCTAGTGCACAGATGGAGGATCGATAATGACGACTAAAGTTGCAGCGCCTTCATCGACAGAGTCACCAAACGCTAAGTTTAGTATTAGCCGACTTCGTCGCTCACCGTTGACGATTCTGGTGCATTTATCTGTATTGTTAATCGTTATCCTCTGGACGCTTCCTACAGCGGGTCTGCTTATTTCGTCCTTTAGAGATAAAGACCAGTTAGCTTTATCTGGTTGGTGGACTTCATTAACGGCATCAGAGCAAAATTTAGTGGCTCGTACTGATAACCCGGATACGCAAGTAAAATCGGGGGATGTATATGTGCTTTCGGGGCAATTATTGGTAAACGACACCCCGACAGAGATCATGGCGTTTGGTTTTTCGTCTCGAGAGCGACTAAGTTCTTGCCAGGTGACGTCGCAGAGATGCGTAAAGGCGGAAAACTGACAGTTAGCGAAGATGGTCACTACAAGATGACCTCGCCAGAGCCTTTTACCGGTAAACGCGGCAAACGCATTTTCTACACTGCGGTTGTCCCGCCAAAGTTTGGTTTAGACAATTACCGTGAGGTATTAACGGCAGAAGGGATAGGGCGTTCGTTTATTAATTCACTGACGGTCACTATTCCCGCCACCATCATCCCTATCCTTATTGCGGCTTATGCGGCCTACGCCCTGTCGTGGATGAAGATGCCGGGACGAAATCTATTGATTGCGCTGGTGGTTGGCTTACTCGTGGTGCCATTGCAGATGTCATTAATCCCACTGCTTAGGCTCTACAATGATATCGGTGCTTTCTTTGGCGTGGGGGCGAAAACCTATCTTGGAATATGGCTCGCTCACACTGGCTTTGGTTTGCCGTTGGCGATTTACTTGTTGCGCAATTATATCTCAAGCCTACCTCGAGAAATCATTGAGTCTGCGAAAGTCGATGGCGCGACGGACTTTGAGATCTTCATGCGAATCGTCCTGCCGCTCTCGTTTCCTGCGCTGGCCTCATTTGCCATTTTCCAGTTCTTGTGGGTGTGGAATGATTTGTTGGTGGCAACAGTATTCTTGGGCACGGGAGAAGAGCATATGGTACTGACGGCGCGACTGCGTGAACTATTGGGCTCTCGAGGTGGTAACTGGGAGATTTTGACGCGTCGGCGTTCGTTTCAATAGCGGTGCCGCTATGTGTGTTCTTTGTCCTGCAACGATATTTGGTTCGCGGGCTACTTTCTGGTTCTGTTAAGTAAGCAGCGCCTGATTCAACGATGTGACTGATTCTAAGAAGAGATGAGTGAAATGACAGGATTATCTTTAACAAACGTCAAAAAATCATACGGTGAAACTCAGGTACTGCAAGGGATTGATCTCGATATCAAGCAAGGAGAGTTTATCGTGTTCGTTGGCCCATCGGGCTGCGGCAAATCGACACTATTGCGAATGATTGCAGGGCTTGAAGATATTACTTCTGGAGAAGTTTGTATCGAAGGCGCTAGAGTAAATGAACTGCCTGCTGCGATGCGCGGTATTGCCATGGTGTTCCAAACTTATGCGCTGTATCCCCATATGACCGTGTACGACAATATGGCGTTTGCAATGCGTATTGCGAAAGAGTCCAAGGACGCCATTCACGAGCGAGTGATGGAAGCGGCCCGTATGCTCCAGCTTGAACCTTATTTGGATCGTCTACCAAAAGCGCTCTCTGGTGGTCAAAGGCAGCGTGTTGCGATTGGTCGAGCAATTGTTAGGCAGCTAAGGTGTTCTTATTTGATGAACCATTGTCTAACTTGGATGCGGCGCTGCGTGTTCAAACCCGAATTGAGATTGCTAACCTCAAGGAGGCGCTCACTGAAACAACAATGATCTACGTGACGCACGACCAGGTTGAAGCGATGACATTAGCAGATAGGATTGTTGTTCTTTCTGCAGGTCGTATTGAACAAGTGGGTACGCCGCTAGAACTCTATACCGATCCTGCGAATGTTTTTGTTGCTCAGTTCATCGGCTCTCCAGCAATGAACATCAGCAAAGCACGAATGGAGAAAGCGGGTGAAACATCGCTCGTGACCGCAGAAAGCGGTCTTAACATTGAAGTGCCTGTATGCTCCGAGGAGTCTCTAGCTGGCACCGAGCTGCAACTTGGTATTCGCCCTGAAGATTTTCTCGTTGCCGAGCCTGCGGATGCATTGATGTCGGGTAAGGTGCTGTTTGTCGAGTCGTTGGGTGAAGTCACGTTACTTCATGTCAAAGTAGAAGGGCATGACGAAGCCGTTGTGGCCAAGCTTCCTGGCATATTGGATTTCCATAAGGGAGAAGAAATTTATTTGAAAGCAGAGCCAGAGAAGATCCACCTGTTTAATCGCGAGGGGGTTTCGCTCAAACACCTGTAAGCCAGTTTCACTTCACAATAAAGCTCTCGTATTCCCGAGAGCTTTTTGGTTTCAGGCTGAGAACTGAATATTGCTAACATCTTGGCGGCAAATAGCATACTATACACGCCCTTTACCCAGCACTGAGCCACTCATTGTAATGACAGATAACACACAGCAAACGACATTTGCCGAACTTGGTTTGATTCCAACCTTAGTCGAGCGCCTAGAAGCGTTAGAGTACAGCCAACCGACCCCAATTCAATCTCATACTATTCCTCATGTACTTGAAGGGAGAGATATTGTTGGTGGTGCTAATACCGGTTCTGGTAAAACTGCCGCTTTTGCGTTGCCGATCCTTCAAAAGGTGTATCAACAAGAGAGTTCAGCGAGTCGTCGTGGCAACTATGTGTCGCATCTGATTTTAGTGCCAACGCGCGAACTGGCCTCACAGGTGGCTTACAATGTGAAATCTTACTCTTATCATCTAAGAGACAAGATCAAAACGGTAGCGGTGTTTGGTGGTGTATCGGTTAATCCTCAAATGCTCGCTCTTCGTGGTGGCGCGGATGTGATTGTTGCTACGCCTGGTCGTCTTCTGGATCTTGTCTCTAGCAATGCCATTAAACTGGACCAAGTAAAAACACTGGTTCTGGATGAAGCGGATAGAATGCTAAGCCTAGGGTTTACCGAAGAGCTCAACAAGATCCTAGCGTTATTGCCAGAGCAAAAGCAGACCTTGCTGTTCTCTGCCACTTTCCCTGAAAAAGTGACCACCCTGGCACAAGGTCTATTGAACGACCCGATTGAAGTTCAATTGCAAAGCGCTGAAGCAAGCACCTTGGTACAACGCGTATTCAGCGTGAACAAAGGCCAAAAGACGGCGGTACTTGCACATTTGATCAAGCAACACCAATGGCGTCAGACACTGATATTCGTGAATGCGAAAAATGCCTGTAACCACTTGGCTCAAAAGCTATCAAAACGCGGTATCACTGCAGAGGTTTTCCACGGTGACAAAGGGCAAGGTGCGCGTACTCGCGTGTTAGAAGGTTTCAAGTCGGGTGAGATCCAAGTGCTTATTGCAACCGATATTGCTGCACGTGGTCTAGATATCGAAAAACTGCCAGTGGTGATTAACTTCGATCTTCCACGCAGTCCTGCTGACTATATGCACCGTATTGGCCGAAGCGGCCGTGCTGGTGAGGTAGGTTTGGGCTTATCGCTGATTGATTATGATGACTATCACCATTTCAAAGTGATTGAGAAGAAAAACAAGCTTCGCCTAGAAAGAGAGCAAGTCGCAGGGTTTGAAGTAGAAGACGATCAAAGTGAAGCGTACTTTGCGCCAATGAAGCCGCGAGCTAAACCCGCTGGCACTGGCAAAAAGAAGAAAAAGCGCAGTTAATAGAATGAAGCTAGTAGTGGTTAGCGAGCCCGCCTTATAATTTACCGCTTCTATCAAAACACAAAAAGCCTTACTTGAGCGTGAAGTAAGGCTTTTTTGTTTGTGCATTCAGCAATGCGTTATCGACGCGGTGGACGTCCGCGTCCTGAGCGTTTCTTAAATGCTGTCGCCGCTTTCGCTTGTGATTTAAGAATCGATTCAACAGTCAGTGCCATTGGCTCTTTTGGTTCAAGGCCGTGCGGGAAGGTGCGTGCTCTTGGTGGAATGTTGTATTCTTCAGCGCTCGCTCTTGGCATGCGTTTAAAGCGGTATAGATAAAAGTTTTCTAACTTTTCTCTCGCCCATTCCGTTTTCTTAAGGTATTTCACGCTACTCGCAATAGTAGGTTTGGTATTAAAGCAGTTGAAACGCATTGCGGTATCTAGAATGTCCCAGCCATAAAAATCCACCAACTCTTGCAACATAGTTTCAAGCTTTAGCCCGTGCAGAGGGTTGTTTTGTTGCAGTTCAATTCTTTCTTCGTCAGTCATCATTTTAAGGGTCTCACTTATCAATGGGCGGAGTGTAGCAAACTGTGCCGCGCAGAGATATCTATAAGAAGGATAGGGTAGCTATAACGAGTATAGTGGTTTAAACCGTTTTCACTTTTAAACGGTTTTTATTGTCTCGATTGGTGATGACTTGTTGGTGGTCATCGATCGTGCCCATGGTTTTCGCTAAGCGGTCATACAGAACCACATTCACCGTCGCAGCGAGATTCATGCAGCCATTTGTTGGAACGTAAACCACGTGATGAGCTTTATCGACGATCTCTTGCGGCAGTGAGCCATCCTCGGGGCCAAATACATAGATGGCTTTCTCAGGGTGCTCAAAGTGAGGTAGAGAGCTCGCACCTACAGCAAACTCAATACAAACGATTTTAACATCTTCGGCCAAGTCCGCGGTGAGATCTTCCTTCTCTACTAAAGCAATTCGCTCATGAATGTTTTGGGTATCGGTTTGGAATTTTACAGCACGGCTGTATCGCGTGCCGTTATAGCGCACTTCATTCGCGCTATAGCACCCAGCGGCACGCATGACGGCTCCAACATTAGTAGGACTTTTGGGGTTATGAAGGCCAATAACGACCGGGGACTCTGTTGTCATTGCTATGGTTCTGCTTACTGTATTTGCTGGGAGGAAATAAGACCCTCAAGGTGGTGCGGATTATGGCTTTAATATCTCTAAAGTGCTAGGGCTGGATAGCACAAAATTTTGGTTGGAAGAATTTTTTGGGGTGTCTGCTTTCGAGGGGGAGCCCGAAAGCCGAGCCAACTTATGTCTCTGTGTTGATTGATCATTCGTCGCAGTTTTTGTAACTGCCATCTAAGCTATTAATTCAATTCATGATTTTTCTCGAGTGCTGCGCAGATAATTCTAGTCCATGGTCTAAACTCTAAAGATTAGTTTTTTATATAAATATCAAAAACAAGGATTGTCTATGTCTTACTTTCCCAAAGCAGATGGTGTCATTGCGAAAGGACTCATCGTTGCGCTTCCTCTACTCTTTCTATCAGGATGTGAAAAAACTGTCGAAGCCCCTCCTGCGGTAAAACCTAGCGTTAAAGTTCTTGAAGTCACCATGAAAGCAATCACGCCTAGTGAAGAGTTTGTGGGACGTACAGAAGCGACGCAAGATATCGAATTAAAAGCGAAAGTCAGGGGGAATCTCCTCAAGGCTTATTTTGAAGAGGGCAGCATGGTGGAAGAGGGCCAGCTGCTTTTCGAAATAGATCCGGAGCAATATGAAGCGGCACTTAAGTCATCTAAGGCACTCGTCGCTCAGTCTCGTGCTGCTTATGACACCGCCGTTCGTAACTTTAAACGTGGTGAAGGGCTGATTAAAGATAAGTACATCAGTCAAGCAGATTACGACAACCTATTATCGGCCAAACTGCAGAATGCGGCGGCACTTCAGAGCGCCAATGCCGAGTTAGACAATGCTAAGTTGGAGCTGGGTTACACCAAGATCCACGCCCCTTTTGCAGGAAGAATCGGTCGTGCTGAAGTGTTTTCCGGTGACCTCATCATTCCTGAGCAAACTGAAATGGTGAATTTGGTACAGATGGAGCCGATTTGGGTTAACTTCCAGCTTCCTGAAAAAGTGATCATTAACGCACAAAAAGCAGCTCGCACCGCTGAGCACCAATACAAGATTGAAGATCTTCCAGTCAAATTACGATTTCCAGATGGCTCCATGTTTGAAGAAACCGGCATGATTGACTTTATTGATAACCGAGTGGATGCAACAACCGGTACCTTGGCCGTTCGTGCCGAGTTTGCGAATAGCGAACACCTTATCGTTCCTGGGCTTTATGTGACGGCCATTATTGAAGCGCCAGAAGTTCAAGAGGTGATGCTGATCCCGCAACGTGCCGTTCAAGAAGATCAGCAAGGTCGTTATGTTTTAACGGTCAATAGCGAAAACATCGTCAAACGTAAGAACGTCACTTTAGGTAAACGATATGGCGTTGACTGGGAGCTTGAAGAAGGGTTAGAAAAAGGTGAGCTGGTCATAACAGAAGGGCTGCAAAAAGCCCGCGTAGGTGCTGAAGTCGAGTACGAGATGGATACCGTACAGCCTTTTGATGAAAACGACTCTTAAGGACAAGTTATGATTAGTAAGTTTTTTATACATAGGCCGAAGTTTGCCTTCGTTATCTCAATAGTCCTGACTTTGTCTGGGCTATTGTCGATTCCTGCGTTGCCTGTAGCCGAGTTTCCGAATATCTCGCCACCGATGGTTTCTGTAACGACATCCTATCCGGGAGCCAGTGCAGAAGTGGTCGCTGACACCGTTTCAAAGGTTATTGAGGCGGAAGTCAACGGCGTGGAAAACATGATTTACATGGAATCTAAGGGGCGAACGACGGTAGTTATTCTCTCAATGTCACGTTTGAGGTGGGTACCAACGTCGATATGGCGCAGGTTAACGTCCAGAACCGGGTACAGCAAGCCATGCCCCGACTCCCACAAGAGGTTCAGCGAAACGGGGTAAAAGTAGAGAAACAAGACCCGAACATCTTGATGATGCTTAACTTGGTTTCCCCAGAAGGCAGCTTAGATAACCTGTTTTTAAACAACTACATGGGCATCAACATTAAGGACAACCTTGCTCGTGTGAACGGCGTTTCCAAAGTCAGTATTATCGGTGGAATGGATTATTCCATGCGTATTTGGCTCAATCCGGATCGCATGGCAAGCCTAGGTGTCACCGTAGAAGAAGCCATTGCATCGATTCAAGAGCAGAATATCCAAGTGGCCGCTGGGCGTATTGGTGCAGCGCCAGTACCCAGAGACCAACAATTTCAATACACCCTTTCCACCAAAGGTCGCCTAAGTCATCCAGAGGAATTTGAGCAAATCATTATCCGTTCAAACCCTGATGGCAGTGCGGTCTACATGAGTGACATTGCCCGAATTGAACTCGGTGCAGCCAGTTACGATGCGGAAGCCATGCTAGACAACAAACCGTCGGCACTGCTTTTCATCTATCAATCTAGTGGCGCGAACGCGCTAGAAGTGGCAAAAGGTGTGCACGAAGAATTGTCGCGTTTGCGCGAGCAATTCCCTGAGGATATGGATTACAAAGTTCTCTACGATACGACCCAGTTCGTAGAAACGTCCATAGATGAAATGATCGAAACGCTGCTGATCGCTGTCGCGTTGGTTATCTTCGTTGTTTATATTTTCTTGCAGGATGTCCGACAAACGTTAGTGCCTGCGATTGCGATACCAGTCTCCTTGGTGGGTACCTTTGCTTTTCTACTCGCGACGGGGATGAGTATCAACACGGTATCGCTGTTTGCCTTGATTTTGGCAATCGGTATTGTTGTTGATGACGCGATTGTTGTGGTGGAAAACACCACGCGTTTGATGGAGGAAGAAGGACTCAGCGCCGTCGAGGCGACCACCAAATCAATGCAAGAAGTGACAGGGCCAGTCATCGCGACAACTCTCGTTCTACTTGCGGTATTTGCACCAACGGCGGTTATGCCGGGGATCACAGGGCAGATGTACGCCCAGTTCTCTATCACTATCTGTATCTCCGTTTTGATTTCATCAGTGAACGCATTAACCCTGAGCCCGGCACTGTGTGCATCGCTACTTAAGCCGCCAAAAACACATGAAAAAGGCTTTCATGCCAAATTCAATGCTGTGTTTGAAAAGGCGACGGGAAAATACACGAACTTAGTGTCGGGGATGGTGCGCAAACTCATGCTGGTGGGCGTCGTTTATGTCGCTTTGATCGGCGCTACGGGCTATTTAGCAACCTCACTACCGAGTGGATTTGTTCCGACAGAAGATAAAAAAGCGTTTTTCGTCGATGTTCAGCTTCCTAACGGTTCGTCGATAAATCGAACCAAAGAAGTGATGGTTCAAATGGTTGATGAGCTGAATAAAATGGAAGGTGTCACCAACGTTATTTCTGCTAGTGGCTATTCGATTATCTCTGGTGCGGTGTCCTCTAATGCGGGTTTGATGGTAGTCATACTTTCTCATTGGGATGAGCGACAAGATCCTTCATTGGTAGAGTCGCAGATAGTGCGCCGGGCGAATGCGGCTCTATCACAGTACAGTGAAGCGACCGCGGCAGGTTTCTCCTTACCCGCACTGCCGGGTGTGGGGACGGTTTCTGGTGTTGAATTTTATATTCAAGATACATTGGGCAGAACGCCAGCTGATCTCGCAGGTGTCATGCGGGCTATGTCTATCCAAGCCACATCTGAGCCGGAGCTGACAACGGCTTTCAGTACGTTCCAAGCGGATGTGCCACAGCTATTTGTCGATGTAGACCGCAACAAAGCCAAGGTACAAGGTGTGGAGCTGAATAGCATTTTCACCACATTGCAGACCATGCTTGGCTCTATGTATGTGAACGACTTCAACCGATTTGGTAAGGTTTTCCGAGTTAACATGCAGGCGGAAACAGAGTTTCGAGACTCGGATCGTGATATTGCCCGTTTCTATATCAGAAACAAGTACGATGTCATGGTGCCACTCAATACGCTGGTGAATATCGAACCGAAACTCGGCCCTGAGTACATTAACCAATTTAACTTGTACAGCGCAGTGAAAGTGAATGCGTTTCCAGCACCCGGCTACAGCTCGGGACAAGCGATTGACGCAGTAAAACGTATCGCTGATACCACGTTCCCTAACGGCTACACGTATGAATGGTCTGGGCAAACCTATCAAGAACTAAAAGCGGGTAACCTTGCGCCTCTTATCTTCTCTTTGGCGTTGGTATTTACCTACTTGTTCCTAGTCGCGCAGTATGAAAGCTGGACCATTCCGGTTTCGGTTATGTTGGCAGTTCCCGTTGCTATCCTAGGTGCATTTGTTTACATCTGGATAATGGGCTCCGACGTCAACCTATACACACAAATTGGTTTAGTCCTCCTCATTGGTCTTGCCTGTAAAAATGCGATTTTGATTGTAGAGTTCGCCAAACAGTTACGAGAAAGTGGTTTGAGTATCACCGAAGCTGCCATCAAATCGGCTAGGCTGCGTTTTCGTGCCGTACTTATGACCGCCTTCTCGTTCATTCTAGGGGTTATTCCATTGGTTATAGCCACTGGCGCAGGCGCGGCAAGTCGAGTCTCGCTTGGCTATGCAGTGATGGGAGGCATGATAGCGGCAACAATCGTCGGTACTTGTCTGGTTCCTGTGTTCTACGTGATGTTGCAATCGTTACGAGAAAAGGTAAAAGGGCGTAGCTCGTAATCCGTAGTGTTTTGCATAAGCAAGGAGCCTGATTTCGATTTTCTGTTGGAGTCAGGCTCTATTTGGTAGTATTTAAAGCGTCGTTGATGAGGTGTGTTTTTTGTCTGGGTTACCATTGATTTACAAAAGATAATTAAAACAGTTAAAGAAACGTCGAGAGAAGAGATACAATACTCGAGTTGCGATTTCGCAGCACTGGATAGTCATTCACAGAAGCCCCAAAGAAACCACATATGTCTAACAACCAAGAATTCACCGCAGAATACACCCTCAACAAAGCGTTTTTTGCAGAGTGTTACGATCAAACCAGTACCCCAACTGAATTCCCGAAATCCTACTACAAAGCTGCGCTGTTTCTGCTCTTTGGCTCGGTTTTAGTTAAGTTTGAGTTATTGCCTAACGGCTATTTGGTTTGGTTCTTTATTGTTTTGAGTTTTATCGAGGCTTTAAGCGTCTACTTTAAAAGAGGCTGGTGGGTGTGGCGTCAGAACATTGGTTCGAGTGCTGGCAGTAAAGTGGAGCTTACCATCGGCACTAAAGGCGTGACTTATAAAAGTGGTAAGGTCAATAATACCATTGCCTGGAGCGATATCGACCAGCTGCAACAAAGTGAGTTGGGGCTTATCCTTCACATTGGTAAACAGCGTCAATATGTCAGCAAATCTTGTTTAAGTGATGAAATGCTTGCCTTTATGGTCGAACAACACACCGAGCAAAAGCGAGCTAATTTGAGTCTCTGAAACCTAGAGCTAAGATTGCGAGAGACTGTGATTGCAAGAGACAGTTAAGCGAACCCCACGAGGTTCGCTTTTTAATACCTATCATCGGGGCTTCGTATGTGATAAGACCGTGAGCATACCTGCATTCATTTTTTAGATCTCACTACACCTCAATTGATACATTTCCTCATCAGGCATATCAGAGTTGTGTCAACTTGTTTCACGCTGTGACAAAGACGTTTGATGGATTCCCTTACTCTTTGTTTCATAAATGAAAATTCACCCAGATATTTAGTTAAGTAGCATTTAAGTGTTATTTAAATCAAACACATTTATCTGACTGGAGTACCGATTTAGGCTGCGCCCCCTCCGCTGCTAAAGGTCAGTTTAGACTCCTGTTTAACCCCCGAGAGCCTATGCACGTTTAGCAGCGGTTATTTAACTATTACTGCTTAGGGTCTCTTATGAACACCAAAACCAAAATTGCATTTCTTCTCGTTTCAGCACTTACGCTTAGTGGTTGTGTCGGTAGTAATGCGGTCACAGAAAAATTGATGGGTTTTAATGTGAAAGTGGTTGATAACCGCTACGCGCGAGCGGGCGTCAACTTCTTATTGTCGCCAGTCTACGGTTTTACTCTTGTCGCGGATTTATTTGTCGTTAACTCTATCGAATTTTGGTCTGGTACCAACCCGATCAACGGCAAGCCTCACGTGTTCGATACAAAAACGGAAACTTATCTAGAAGTGAATGACAAGGTAGACTCAAGTCTACATGATGCGCCAATCGATCCACTTACGATGAGCACGCCTAACTCTGGCACGATTCGTTACCTTGATGAAAATACCATCGAAATGGAGGTGACATTGGCAGACGGACAGCAATCGAAAGTGATTGGTGTGAAAGATGGTGACACTATCAGCTATTACATTGATGATCAGTTGATCTCTCAAACAACTCTAGATGCACTAGAAAACGAGTTTTCTGAATCGTAGGAAATTATCTCTATCTTTCCTATAGTTAACTTAGTAACCACGGAAGGTTACCTATTTTAACTGGCGGTAGATTCTATGACTCAATACAGTGACAAGATAGATTTAAACCTTTTTCGAACGTTCGCAGCAGTATACAAACATGACTCTATAAGCCGTGCTGCAGAAGAATTAAACGTCACACCAGCCTCAGTAAGCCAGTGCATAAAAAAACTCTCCAATGAACTCAATACATCGCTATTCATGCGTCGTGGCCGAGGCATTACACCTACTTTACAGGCTCATCATTTAATCGAGCGCATCAAACCTCTGCTGCATGAATTTGATGTCATTACCAATGATTGCCTGTTTGATACATCTCAATCCTCACCACGAAAAATCGTTGTTCAAGCTCCTGAGCCAATAATCTTTGAACACATCAAGCGTACCGAGCTTGCCAACCAAGATCAGAGCCGATTCCGACTGGAATGGCTAGATATCCTCTACAGTAATAGTGATAGTTACGAGACCTTAAAGTTTAAATATGCCGATGCCATTATCGATATCTTTCAACTGGCTGAACCGAATATTTGCAATGACTTGCTGTTTGAAGATGAAGTGGTAGTGATTGCTGCGAAAGATCATCCTCGCGTGGGCAGTAGCATTTCAGCGGAACAGTTTGCTGAAGAGTCTCACATTATATTGAACTATCAATTTGGCGAGTCCTCGCTGTTTGAAATGCTCTATAATTCACAGCCGCCAAAACGGCGTATCCTGAGCACACAAACGTCATTGACTTCGATGCTGTCATTGACTTCTGAGAGTGAAGCGTTATGCCTTTGTACCAAGCGATTTGCTCAGCAGCAGGCAAGTCGATTACCGATTAAGATTCTGCCGTTCCCTGGGCATGTTGAACCAGTTAAGTTCTGGCTTATTTACCCAGTGCAAAACCGAGACACACAAGCCATCAAATGGCTCCGCTCAACGCTGCTCGGGTGGATACGCCAGCAAATGGAAAGCCAACCTTAGGCTAGAACGCGAAGTAGGGCGAGAGCTTTTCTATGTCGAGATCGAGTGAAGAGTTACTGTATCTCTGCTCTCTTGCATCCTGAAAACGGTCGAGCTTTTTATATACGATAAACTTCTTTCTGATGTTGTAGACGTAGTTCACAGGCTCTCTACTAATGTTTTGCTTTGCAACGATCTCGACATTGTTAAACCACTTGTTGGGATCATAACCTTGCTGTTTAGCTAAGACTCTCATGCGCCGTATTTTTGCAGGCCCCGCGTTGTATGCCGCAAGGCTAAAGTAAACTTTGTCATTGTTAGCAATCTCAGGTTTGTCAAAATATCGGTCATGAATAAAGCGTAAGTACTTGGTACCCGCATGCACGTTGTTTTCCAATCTGTATATGTCTTCGATATCCACATACCAATCGAGCGCTGTTTTCGGCATTATCTGCATGATACCCACTGCACCGCGGTGAGAGACTCGATCATTGTCTAGAGCCGACTCTTGATGTGCTTGAGCGAGCAGGAGTAGCCAGTCGATTTCATACTTATCTCCGTAGAAAGCAAAAATCTCTTCCATCTCGGCGCGCTCTTGATTGTCGGTTGGATTATCGACCTTCGTCATCCACTTAGCACTCTCTAGGTAGCGATTTTCAATTACGTTTCCAAGTAACGTTCCTTGCTTTGCCGTCGCAAGATACTGGTTGATTTTGCTAAGTAGCTGAGGGCTATTTTTTCGTATAGCCCATGCAATGTCTGCGTTTGTTCTTAGGGGAATGCTCTCATGTACCTGAATACTGTCTGAGAGATTTGTCCAGAGGTTAAGCTTATGGCTGTCTATTATTGTCGCGTCAATTTCTCCTCTCTCAATAAGCTCGATGAGTTCGAAGTCCTGCAAATGTTCATCAATTACGCTGACTTTGACTATTGGTTTTTCTAGCCGTCTTAGTTCCTCATTGGTGCTTCTTACGCTCTCGTAGTAACTCGAGTGGGGGCGAAGTGAAACCTCTATACCGGCTAGATCTTCGATGTTGACCAGCTGCGGTAAGTCGTTGCTCGTCACTAGTGACTCTCTGATATTGCGTCGGATCGGGTGACTAAATTCAACAAGTTGCTTTCTTTCTTCGGTTATCGTCAGGTTGCCAATCGCGATGTCGCCTTTACCATTATTTAGGCTCATTAGGAGTTCGGAGCGCTTTACAGGTATGACTTTGATTCGTAGCAGAGTGTTGTGTTTTTTAAGTGATTTTTCAAAGTGGTTTATATGCTCCGCAATGATGCCTTTAGCACGCCCATTTTCCATATGGTAAAAACCAAGATCTGCAGCGACCAGCACACGCACAACACCTCGAGTTTTAAGCTTCTCAAAGTCACCAAAGTAGCGTTCAGTGCTGTCTACTGACAGATTAAGCCCGAAGGCGGGTAGGGGCATGACAACGAGCAAACATGTATAAATAACAAGCTTCTTGATATCGAAAAGTAACGACATTAATTAACTATTCCACCTTCTATTAAAACCAGCGTGCAGCCTATAGTTGAGGTGCGAATTGATAAATGTGTTGCAGTTAAAGCACGTTTAATAGCAACTTAAAGGTTTTTGTTGCTAAACACTCGTCGACAAATCAGATACTTATAGTACAGCGCTAGGTTTACAGCGTACAAATTGAAACATCAATATGTTGAATGTGAATGAACTTTAGGCGAATAGCTTCAACAACGAGTTGTTGCATTGCTATTAGTGGGTTGCTCACCAATAAGGTTTTGCTATAGGACATTCGTGTCATGGTTCTCTACGACTAATGTCTAACTGTCTGAGACTATTTGTTTTTTTTCGTTTGGTATATGGTACTAGCGACTGTATTTCAAGGTTTCAAAACGAAGAGTCAGCCAGCTCTTTGTAGCAAAAAAGAGTGAGAGACGATTCGATAAACCTTTGTGCAGTAAGCCAATAACGTTTGCTGGAACAACACACCATAGAGTGTGAACGAAAGGAATCACAATGAGCAGTACTTTAGAGTCCATACATGTAACAAACGATAAGCCTCAAGCCAATGAGGATGAGCTCACCTACGAACAACAACATAAACCAAGATCAGAATTTTCATCCCGAGAGCAATATTTAGAACACGAATTGCAAATCATGGCGCCTAAGCGCTGGCGTCCAAACTTGCCGTTTAAAGACTATCGATTTGAGATAGAAGACACTATCCCCGCGATGGCGGCGACCATTGGTAAAGTGGTTATGGTGGGAGCCATTGCCGCAACGTTTGCGGGCGCACTAGGGCTCAATGAGGGCTTTGTTTTAGAAAACGTGCGTTATGAACTACTCATAGCTTCTGTTTTCATTTTTCTTTTCTCCGGTTTTCTCTTACCGACGGCTAACCTCGCCGGTACACACGGCCCGCTTATCCCCCTAATCCCCATTGTTGTAGCAGCCGGCGGGCATCCTATGGCGTTTGGTTTGTTGATTGGGGCTTTTGGTTTAGTCTTAGCCGTCAGTAAAGGTGGCAGTATGTTGGCCAACCTCACCAGCAAAGGGGTATGTGGCGGGCTGTTGCTCTACTTAGGTTTTGTTGGAACCGCTTCTCAAGTTAAAAAGCTGTTCGCTTGGGCTGAGGGAATCGGAATGAGCCACATCGCTTTTGTCGTGATCTTCTGCACCATTATTTTATATGCCTTGTTGGAACATTTTCGTAAGCGCTGGCTAGCTGTACCGCTTAGCTGCTTACTAGGTGGGACGCTAGCGTTTGCCATGGGGCTCCGTTCTCCTTTCAAACCGAGCCAGGTTTACCCAACATGAACCCTATGTATTGGTGGGGCGAAGATACCGGCTGGATGCTAGGCTTACCAACGCTTGAGCACTTCATGGTGGTATTGCCTTTTGCTATTTTGGCAGTGGCGATGTGGTCACCGGATTTTTTAGGCCATCAAGTGTTCCAGAAAATCAGCTACCCAGAGCGTACAGAAAAAGTACACATGAACATTGACGACACCATGACTACGGCGTCAATTCGTCAGACGTTCGGCTCTCTGCTCGGTGGTACTAACTTTACTTCTTCATGGGGCACTTATATCGTGCCAGCCGCGATAGCTAAACGTCCTATACCCGCTGGCGCGTTACTAACCGCACTGTTCTGTATCATCGCCGCTGTTTGGGGCTACCCAATGGATCTAGCAATTTGGCAGCCTGTCCTTTGTGTGGCGCTGATTGTTGGGGTATTTGTACCCTTGTTAGAGGCGGGAATGGAAATGACGCGTGAAGGGAAAACCACGCAGTCGGCAGCTATCGTTGTGTTTTCGTCGGTACTCGTTAACCCCGCATTTGGCTGGTCACTCACCATGCTGTTGGACAACTTAGGCTTGGTCGGCTGTAAAGAGCGTAGCGGTGAACTCAGTAAAATGAGCCGCTGGGTACTGCCTGGAATCATGTTTATTGTGCTAAGCAGTGTGATGGCGTTGGTGGGGCTTTTGCCAGGGATTCCAGCGATTATTCCTAGTTTTCGTTGATTTTCACATTCAGTATAGCGAACGTGAGTTTGCCACGAATAGAAGCTAAATGGCGAACTCACATTATGCTGTTTCATCGCTAAAACACGACCAGTAATTATTAAACGGGCTCAGTATTATTTTTGTTAGGCGATTGTCGATTTATAACTATTAGCTTTCTGATAGATCCAAAAATTATCCAACTCCAAATCAGGAGGGTAATCACACCCAATGTTCCCGCGATTGGTCGGTCGAAGAAACGGATCATTTCGCCGTGGGACTTAACCATAGAGGTGAGTAGATTCTTTTCCAACAAGGGGCCGAGCACCATTCCAAGTATCAAGGGGGCGACGGGCATTTTCGCTTGTATTATAATCCAGCCGATAATTCCTGATACACACATTATGATGACGCCGAACCAAGAATTGTTAATCGAAAATGCACCGAGAACACAAAATAGAATTATGAGGGGAGCTAGAACACTGTAAGGAATTTTCAGGATGTAAGACGCAAGCTTGATAAGCTTGAATCCAGCAAAAAGCAAGAAACAGTTAGCAAGAAAAAATATACCAAATGTTGCATATAAAACTTCAGGGTGATACAGAAAAAGAGTCGGCCCGGGTGCAAGATCTTTTAGATATAGTACTCCGATTATGATTGCTGCCCCTGAATCTCCAGGAATACCAAAAACTAGACTAGGAATCCAGCCTCCTGCAATGCTTGCATTATTTGCCGCAGAGGCAGAGCTAATTCCTTCCTCAGAACCTTTGCCGTACGAGTGCGGTTGCTTGGAGAACTTCTTAGATAGCGCATAACTTACCCATGATGCAATGTCAGCACCCGCTCCAGGAATGGCTCCCGTGAATGTGCCTATAAGCTACTACGTGTTACGCCCCCCTCATTTTCCAAGACTTTTGAAACAATGAAATGGCGCTAGCCGACTTTATTTGTTTTATCGAAGTAGATTGGCTTTTTTGCTTTCGTGACAGAACATTAAGAACTTCGGCTAGCGCGAACATGCCAATCATCATAGGGATAAAGGAAATACCACCCATTAAATCAATGCTATCAAAAGTAAAACGAGCGTATCCGGTTGTTTGATCTAATCCAATCGTTGCGACAAGCAAGCCTAATAGCAACGAGGCAAACCCTTTTTGAGGTTGATTACTTGAAACGAGCGTCGCGCAGCTTAGTCCTAGGCATGCTAACCAAAAATATTCATACGAACTAAATTTCAATGCAAATTTGGCAAGGATTGGTGCCCCAACTAGGAGAATACTGACGCTAACAAAACCGCCTATGACTGAAGCAATTAGTCCCAGACCTAACGCGTTAAATGCTTTCCCTTGTCGTGTTAAAGCGTGTGCGTCTTCGCAGTATGCTGCGGATGCAGGTGTTCCTGGAATTTTAAGTAGTGCGCCGGGAATGTCTCCAGCAAAAATGGCCATCGTACCTGCCGATGCCATAACAGCAAGAGCTGGAATAGGATCAAGAAAGAAAGTAATGGGCACCAAGAGGGCGAGTGTCATACTAGATGTGAGTCCCGGCATTGCCCCCATAAATAGCCCAAATGATCCGGCGGCAATAATAGCGATGATAACCTGATAGTTACTGATGAGTAGAAACGATTGAGTAAAAATATCCATATTGACCTCTTTGCGATACTAAAATATCGTCCCTTCAGGTAGTGGTACGAGTAAGTAAACTCTGAACACATAGCAAAGAGTCGTTGTTGTCAGTAATGCAATAAGAACATTTTGAATCAATTTCTCTTTTCTAATTATCTGCAGGAATATCAATGTTGTTAAAAAAGAAACCCGGCTAAAACCTAGTACTTCAGCGAGCAATATGCAGAGAACTGGGGTTAGTAATGTAGCTGAGAAGGCAAAAAGAACTTGCTTTAGCTCTATGTCTGTCTCTTTGAAAGGCTGAATTAATGATTTAACGAGTATTGTGATGCCGCAAGGAATCATCAGTAGCGCAATCATAGAAGGAAATGTGCCGGGTCCGACATGATTGTTGGGCAGAGTAGGAAAAGAAGAAGCTTCGAAGTACGTTAATATGCCTATAGTTGTGATGATTGCTCCGACAGCAAAATCAAAACTCAAATAGCGGTTAAAAAAGGTTTCCATAGTGTGCTCTATTTTTAGTCTACGGCACACGCATTGTGTGCCGTCTATCTCGGTTCGTCGTACGAAATATATGCCGTTGGCTTCTATTTCGCTAAGCCGGCTGTTTTCATTGTTTTACCCATTGCTGCATCAAGGCTTTCAAGCTCTTGGTGCCAAACAGATCCAGTAACTGGGAATAGAGTTAATCGACGTTGGGAAACGAATTTTTCAATTTCGCTACTGTTTTGAATCTTTTCAACAATAGGTAGTAGTTTCTCTACCACATCTGAAGGCAACCCAGCTGGACCTGCTAGTCCGTTCCAAGAGCCACTTTGCCAAGAGGAGCTAACGGTCTCTTTAACGGTGGGTACGTTTGGGAACCAGTTGCTTCGTCCGTCAGCCATAACAGCCAAGCCTCTAACTTCTCCAGCGCGAATCATAGCGTCGGATTCATTGATAGACGTCGTCGTGAAATCAACGCCTCCAGCTACGAGTTCTTGTAAGGCTGAAGCAGAGCCTTCACTAGGCACCCAGCGAACTGAGTCAAGTGACAACCCTACAGAACTAAGAAAACCCGCAAGATTAAGTTGCCATACCGAACCGTAACCGCCGCCTGAAGCGGTCAGTTTTCCAGGGTTTTTCTTGATGTAGTCAACGAGCATTGAAATGTCTTTAAATTTAGAGTCAGTCTTAACTTCAACCCCTCCGATAACACCCGTAAATTTACCTAAAGGAGTGTAATCTTTGTATGAAAGGTCGGTTAGCCCAGCCCAGTGCATCATTGTAATTTCACCGGTGATTAGCCCAAGGGTGTAACCATCTGGTTTTGCTTTAGCGATAGCAGAATGCCCGATAACGCCTTGACCGCCAGTTCGATTAACAACATTGACAGGCACATCTAACTCAGAAGAAAGTGCCTTGGCAATGATACGAGCAGTTGTGTCAGTTCCACCACCAGCACCCCATGGTACGACCAAGGTGATTGGCTTTTCAGGATAAGCTGCCAGCGCAATGCTTGAAGCGAGCAACGAAACCGTGCCTATGAGTAATGGTGCTAATGTCTTCTTTGTTTTCATTGTATTTACCTTTCGTTTTATAAAAGAGGAACGGAGCCTTATAAAAGGACCATCAAGCATCTCTGTCCCAGGAGCAAGATAGAATCGGTAGTGATGTATACCTGTTATACCAATAAGTCTAGGCGCAAAACATTGGTTGATTCTTGAATAACGATCACATTGCGCTCAATTAGTGAACAGTGCATTGCTTGTTTGGGTGATGAATGAAGTGGAAAACGTTGTATTTTATTGATGATGTATAGGGGTACTATAGTAATTAAATGTACTGATATTATTGGATATTTCTCTATATGATGTGAATTACTCTAGAGCATTCTTTTGTTCCAGTTCGTGATAAACGCTCAATTGTTAAAAGCATCGATTTGGTCACAAAGCGGTCATATTGAGTAAATTAAAGACAGGAATGTGATACGTGTCACTCACTATACTGGTATAACAGGTATAGTAATTACAGTCCGATACAATTATTGAGGAACAACAATGAATTTTTCCGGTTTCTATGCAGCGACGCTAACTCCATTCAACAAAGACGAAAGCATCAACTATGAAGAAATTCAAAAATTGGTGAAATTCAATTGTGAAACTGGCCTCAAAGGTCTTTACGTAGGAGGCTCTACTGCTGAGGCTTTTTTATGCAGTACTGAAGAGAGAATTGATGTGCTCAAAGCAACTGCTGAAGTCGCCTCGTCTTCACAGGCAACACTGATTGCCACGTAGGTGACATTTCGACACGAAAGAGTGAATTGTTAGCGCGAGCAGCGGCAGATCTACCGTACGATGCAGTATCAGCGGTCACACCTTTTTACTATCCAGTGGGGTTTGAGCAATTAAAGCAGCACTACTTAGACATTATTCAAACAGCTGGAAAGCCGATGATTGTCTACAATTTTCCAGCTTTTTCTGGATCGAGTTTAAGCGGTGCCCAGATTAGCGAGCTTTTGAATCTTGATGGTGTAGTAGCGTTAAAGCAAACATCAGCCGATCTCTATCAAATGGAGCAACTCACGCGAGGAAATCCTGATAAAACGGTATTTAATGGCTTTGATGAAATTCTGGCCTCAGGTTTGTTGGCGGGAGCAAACGGTGGAATCGGCTCGACGTACAACATTCAAGCACAACGTATTCTTGATATTAATTCTGCGATTGAACGTGGAGACGCTGCTTTAGCAAAGAGCCTACAGCGAGAAGCAAATCAAGTGATCGATACTTTGGTCGGTGCTGGCGTTATACCGGGGTTGAAGTACGTACTCAAGCTTAAAGGTATTTTGTCCTCAGAAACGTGCCGTCGTCCTTTAAATCCTGTGTCTGATGAGAACAAAACTAAGTTGGCACTGTTGGTTGAGAAAGGCTTATGTTAATCGGTCTTGATATTGGTGGAACCAAGATTGAAGGGGTTATTGTGAACCCAAACAATGCTGAAGTTTCTCATCGCTTGCGTATTGCGACTCCAAAATCAAACTACTCTGATTTTTTGTACGCGGTAAAAGGCGTTATAAATACATTGATAGAAACCAATAGCAAGACAGAACATCGGTGGATTGAGTCTATTGGGATCGGTTGCTGCGGTTCAATTAATAGGCTCACTGGTAAAATGCAAGGCGCCAATATCTTGTATTTGAATCACCAGGACTTTCTTGGTGACATACAGTCTGACTACACGATTCCAGTTGCATTAACGAATGATGCGAATTGCTTGGCTATTTCTGAGTTCAAGACTGGAGCAGCAAAATCGGCTAAAAGTTCTTGCCTTGCTGTTATTTTAGGGACGGGTTGTGGCAGTGGTGTAATCATTAACGGTGACATTGTCGATGGATTACATGGTCTCGGGGGAGAAATAGGCCACAACCCATTACCTAATTTTGACTCAAATGTGGATGGAAGCAATGTTACCTGCTACTGCGGGTCTGAAAACTGCATTGAATCTTTTCTATCTGGAACAGGTTTTGAGCGAACTTGGGCTGCGAAACATCCCCCTTTATCTGCGAAGGAGATTTTTGATGCATGCAGCTGTGGTGACGAAAGGGCAATTAAGCATGTAGACCATTATACGAATTGTCTAGCAAGAGTGCTTGGTTCTATTATCAATGTTATTGATCCGGAAGTTATTGTACTGGGGGAGGGGTTTCGAACCAAGAAGTCATCTACCCTTTGGTTCAAGACAAGCTAAGTCTTTGTACCTTCAGTAAGAATGTATCCACGCCCATTGTTAAAGCTATGCATGGTGATTCGAGTGGTGTTCTAGGGGCGGCGTATTTACCGAAACTGAAAGGTCTCACTTAATCACTACGATTAAAAGTGTGAGAACCATTAATTTTAAAGATAAATTTGGTTTCCTGAGTACATTAAACATCAGTCACGATAGGAACTAAATAATAATCATTAGCCCCATTTTAGTGGAAGGGGGATGAGTGAAAATATAATGAAATTGACGCGTAGTATAAGTCAAATTAACTGATCGCTAAGTAGTAAATTACTGATCAATATAATCCAATTCTAAAAAAGGATAATTAGAAAATGACGATGAAAACAACCCTCAAAATTAGTGCTTTAGCTGCTGCGTTACTTACCGCTAATGTATACGCAAAAACGGAGCTTAAAGTAGGTTTTAATGAAGCATATAACAGTCCAATTTACCACGGAATGGTAAAAGCTGCTGAAGAGCTAGAGAAGCTGTCTGGTGGTGAGTTAACTATGAGGCTGTATGAAGGCGGTCAGCTAGGTAGCGTCCATGAAATGCTGGAGCAGGTTTCATTGGGTGAGATTGATATGTCGATGCAGGTATTTGGTGGTTACGCACAATATGTTCCTGAATTGGGGGCGCTTGAAACGGCCTACATCGTAAAGGATTATGAGCATCTTCAAAAAATATTTAATAGTGAGTGGGGGATGAAAATTCGCGCCGAACTTGAAGACAAGTTTGACCTTAAGCCACTCGATAACTGGTATTTTGGTGTTCGTCAAACAACATCAAATCGACCTATCAACTCTTTTGAGGATATGAAAGGAATGAAGTTGCGTACTCCTAATGCGAAAGCGTTACTGGACTATGCGCGAGCGACGAATGCTATTCCTTCACCAATCGCGTATGCGGAAGTATACCTCGCACTACAAACCAATGCTGTTGATGGACAAGAAAACCCAATTCCATCCATTGAAGCGATGAAGTTCTATGAAGTTCAAAAGTACTTGGCGATGACAAATCACGTTGTACAAGATCAGGCAATCTCAATTAACTCCAATTCTTGGAAGGACTTATCTGCTCAAGAGCAAGAGTGGTTAATCACAGCATTGCATGAAGGCGGTCAAGAAGCAGAAAACCGCATCAATGAAAAAACAGATCAATTCCTAGCAGTGTTTAAAGAGTCAGGTGTCACCATTACATATCCAGATCTAGAACCGTTCAGAGCAGCAATGAAACCTTACTACGCTGCTTTGGATAAGCAATATGGTGAAGGTTTTACTCAAACACTCATTGATGCGAAATAATTTCACTGTTGCGAAGCCTTAGGCTTCGCCATGCTAGGGATAGGTATGTATAAACTAATTGAAAAGATGGAATGGGTTGAGAAATATCTAGCAATTTCTTTATTTTTGGCCATGTTGTTGGTATTGACGGTTCAAATTATTAGTCGCTATTTTTTAAGTGTCGCCATTCCTTGGACAGAAGAAGCTTCTCGTTGGTTATATATTTACATCGTATTTATTGGTGCGAGTGAGGCGGTGTCAAGGCGTGACCATATTGCAGTTGATATTGTTCCAAGTAGACTAAGTGTTCAAGCTAATTTGATTTTAGATATATTGATACACGGTGTTTTTGCCGCAATTTCACTTGTCATCGTCTATCGTGGTTACCTATTTGCAGAGCGCATGGATAGACTAAGCTCTGTAACCATGGATGTTCAGATGTCGTTGCTCTATGCGGCGGTTCCTCTTGGATTTACTTTGATATTTATCAAGTCGATTTTGAATGTAGTGATTTCTTTATCCAAGTTAATTCAACCAAAGAAAGATAGAGTCACTGCTACTTCCCATTTATGCGAGTAAGGTAAAGGATTATGTTTGGTATTTTTGGTGGATGGGGTGCTTTATTAGCAGTAGGCATGCCAGTAGCATTCACACTTTACGTTGTTTCAATCATCTATCTAATGATGAATGGTGGAATTGCTTTAGCGCCACAAAAAATTATTGCTGGGTTAAACTCTTTCCCGCTTCTGGCTGTTCCTTTTTTTATCTTTAGCGGATTACTCATGAATTCTGCGGGTATAACCGACAAGATGTTTAAGTTTGCCCGTGACTTAACTGGCCATTTGACTGGTTCGCTAGGGCACGTCAATGTTTTAGCAAGTTTATTGTTCTCTGGCATGTCTGGCTCTGCCCACGCTGATGCTGGTGGGCTAGGTCAGTTGGAAATAAAAGCGATGCGAGATGAAGGTTATGATGATGGCTTCGCAGGCGCTATCACAGCAGCTTCGAGCGTCATTGGGCCACTTATGCCGCCAAGTATTCCAATCGTTATTTATGGTGTTATGTCTGGCGCTTCAGTCGGCGCGTTGTTTTTGGCAGGAATCGTACCTGCACTTTTATGTGCACTAGCATTAATGATAATGGTGTACATAATCGCTAAGAAAAAAGGTTATTCGGTCTACCCAAGAGCTTCATTTAAAACAATTTGCTATTCCTTTAAAGACGCAGCATTAGCTCTATTAACTCCAGTACTAATCATTGGTGGTATATTTTCTGGCATTGTAACACCTACAGAGGCTGCAGTAGTTGCTTCTTTGTATGCGATGTTCTTAGGATTCGTGGTTTACCGAGAGTTAACCTTTAAACGTTTCATAGAACTAGTTCATGAGACAGTCAACACTTCAGCAGTTATTGGTTTCTTGATTGGTGGTGTAGGTTTATTTGGATACGTCATTATCAAAGAAGATATTCCCTTGAAAGCTGCGGAGCTATTTTTACAAGTTACCGACTCACCGCTTGTGTTTCTCGTACTGGTTTCCATCATGCTTTTCATATTGGGAGCTTTTATTGAAACGTTAGCATTATTACTGATTTTAGTGCCTATCTTACTTCCAATTACAGTCAGTTTAGGAATCGATCCTGTACACTTTGGCATTGTTGTTGTAATGAATATGATGCTTGGTATTCTGACGCCACCTATGGGGGTATCGCTCTTTGTTGTTGCTAAGGTGGGTAATATCGCTTATGAGACATTGGCAAAATCAGTACTTATCTTCTTAATTCCGTTAATTTTTGTTCTTGGGATGATCATTCTATTTCCTAAGATGGTGCTGTTTCTACCGAACTATTTTCTTTGATTAAGCAGTCGGTAGTGGCGAGTGATAGCAGGTGATAATGATGATAATTTCAAACATTGATAGTTCGTCTACTGACTCTTCCATTGATTCTATTATTCGAAGGGTGCTAGCTGAAGATCTTTCAATATTGCCTGACGGTATCAGTGAAATATGTGGTGAGGATATCTTTGTCAACCGAGTTCGAACTCAGGCGCAAAGTGTCGCTGATTCAATGGCGGAAATGCACCAGGAGTACGTTGATATCCACCTTACATTGTCAGGCACTGAAACGATTGGTTTCTGTGTTGAGTCTGAAGATTCAACCGCCATAGCTACTTTACCTTTTAAAAATGATTGTGAACTTAAATCTAAGGTTGCAAACGAGCAGTTTATTACATTAGAGCAGGGGCAGTACTGTGTGTTCTATCCCTATCAGTGGCACAGACCCATGGTATCAAGGGCAGGATATGGAGATGAGATAGATAAAGTCGTAATTAAAGTAAGAGCATCAAAGTTATGAGCGTTAGGGATGTTATTTCAGGCAACTGGGCAACGCTTTTGCTCCCTATTAACGATGAAGCGATAGACTTTGAAAAACTGTCTACTCAGATCGATTACTACATCAATGCCGTTGTAGATGGTATCTATTCCAACGGTACCGCAGGGGAGTTCTACACCCAAAGTGAAGCGGAGTTCCAATCCATTAATCGTCTGTTGGCGGAAAAGTGTCATAAAAAGAATATGCCTTTTCAGGTGGGTGCGTGTCATTGCCACCCTCAAGAAGCCATTGAGCGAGTGAAGTTTGCCTCAAGTCTTTCTCCAACAGCGATACAAGTAATACTGCCAGAATGGTTCCCATGCTCACTTGACGTGGCTATGGTGTTTTTAGAAGCCGCGGCAAAATCGGCCAATGGGGTAAATCTGGTCTTATACAATCCACCGCATGCTAAGGTTAGGTTATCAGCTCATCAACTGGTAGAACTGTATGATAATATACCTAACCTAGTCGCTTTAAGTTGCCAAGGATTACAGACGACATAGAAAAAAGTGGTCTAGCACAAAAAGCCTCTGTTTTCGTCGCAGGGCACTACTTAGCTACTGATGCTCATAAAGGGGCAAAAGGTGCGTATTCCAATGTGTGTTGCCTTAATCCTATTGCTACCCAGAAGTGGACAGAAGAGTGCTTAAGATTAGAGCCTTCAGCTTTAGAGCTTGAGGCAAGAATTCAGCAATATATGGCGCAAGAGATAGCTCCCTATATAGCAAATGAAGGCTATTGTAATGCTGCCGTAGATAAATTTATGGCAACGCTTGGTGGTTGGGCGGATATGGAATCAACGATGAGATTCCCTTTTGCTTCAATCCCGGCGAGAGATATAGCAAAAAAATTAAAAGTGATGGCTGAACTGCTTCCAGAGTTTAGAGACTAGCACTAAATTCGACCTTTAATGTTCGCCGTTGCATAGGTGTTGAGTATGGTAAGTGCTCTTCGAGTAGAAGTTTATTTTATATAAGGAAGCTCTTATGGAGTTTACATCCTTTCCGCTGAAACCAATGAAGAAAACAAAACTATCCGATAGTGTTGCTGAAGAGTTGGAAAAGCTGATCATCAACAACACATTGAAAGAAGGGGATACATTACCTTCTGAGCGTGAGCTAATGAGTGCGTTTGATGTAGGTAGACCGTCTGTAAGAGAAGCTTTAATGAAGTTATCTCAGAAGGGCTTAGTAGAAATTAAGAGCGGTGAAAAAACACGCGTGACTAAGCCATGTACGCAAACCTTAATGAACAACGTTTCGGGGCTAGCGATTGGTCTACTGTCTCAAAAAGATGAAAAGCGTCAATTTGAACACTTAAGGCAACTATTCGAAATCGCTATCGTAAGAGAAGCCGCGCTTGTTCGTAGCGAAGATGACTTGAAAAAGCTACATGCAGTATTAGAACAAAATAAGACTCATTGCCAAGACTATGATGCCTTCGTGAAATCTGACATCGCATTTCATCGTTGTATTATCGATATGATTGATAATCCAATGGTTTCATCACTTTATGAGTCATTAATTTCTTGGCTAATCATGACGCGAGACCCTGCGGATTACACTCCGTATCATACACAAAATTACCATGAGCACGTGATGATTTATACGGCTATAGCGAAGGGGATCCAAACAAAGCAGAACAATGTATGCGAGAGCATCTAGATGCGGTCATGAGGATCGAAAAATAGCGAATGTTTTAGGGTATTTTAACGATATTTCAATTTGATTCGCTAAGAAACGAATTTACATCTCCAATGTACTTATCTCTTCGGGCGTCACGATTTTCGTAGAGATAAGTTTGCTAATCACAGCGATTACATTCATCAAGGGGCTCTTAGTTTCTTTTTGGTGTAATAGGTATAGTAGTGCGCAGGTATCTTGCGGTTGATGTTGTACTGTGCGAGAGAGCACATATGAATGTGCTTGTTGAATAACTCAAAAAGCAAGGAAAAAGCATGAACAGGAAAATATTGTTTTTGGCTATTTGCAGTACAAGTTTTGGCGCATACGCTTCAAATGGGGTGGGTGTTCCGGAACAAAACCGAACTATTTGTTTTTGAAAATGGTAAAGATTACGGAAACCCAGCAGTTCCAAATTATGCGTGTTACAGGATTCCGGCGATTGTAAAGTTGGCATCTGGAGAGTTAATGGCATTTGCTGAGGGGCGAGAGTTCAGTTGCTCCGATCATGACGCCAATACAGAAATTGTTATGCGTAAACGAGATCTAACAGGTACGTGGGGACCCATTTCTATTGTGGCAGATCATGGTGGAAAAGTGACCAGAAATCCAGCGCCTGTTGTGGATGATGAAGGCAAAGTACACCTTGTATATAACGTCAACTACGATTCCCAAAACCCGGACAGTGATGAGGCCATTAGCGAAGGAAAAATAAATCAAGACAACAATCGTTACCGCGCTTCAGTATATTACATTCGTAGCGCAGACAACGGTCAAACTTGGACGGATTATGCGTCCGAGCCAGCGAATATCGATTCCATCGTTCATCCGAACGCGGCTAATGAATCTTTTGATAAAGGGCTTTGGACTTGGTACGCGATCACGCCTGGGCATGCCTTGAAACTGGAGAATGGCAAATTACTTTTCCCTGCAAATCATACAGAGTCCAAGCATGGTTTTACGACGGGCAGTTACCGCATGTATTCCCATTCATTTACGCTTGATCCTGCGACTGATACTTTTGTTCTTAATGCCACTGTAGGCCCTGATACCAATGAAAATATGGCGGAACAACTTGATAACGGTTGGGTGTATATGAATATGCGTAACTACCATCGGTCTATTGGAGCAGTGCGAGCGGTATCCTACAGTAAAGATGGTGGAGAGAGCTGGATGGGGAGCGAATACGACTATATCCCACAGCCTGGCAGTACAAATTATTGGCGGAATATTGGTTATGACCCTGCGTTGATCTCTCCTCGTGTGCAGTCTTCGGTGATACGTTATAGCTCTGATAAAGGTGAAACTGGTGTCTCTCGTCTACTCTTCTCTAACCCTGCACACACTTCTGAACGCAAGTTTGGAACCCTTCGCGTAAGCTATGATGAAGGCAGAACGTGGACACATGCGTATCGTTACAATAGCAGCATTTCCGAATACAGCGATCTGGTCGTTAACGATGATTTTAGTGTTGGTATCTTGTATGAAGAAGGCGCGACGAGCCGCGATGGGATTTATTATATCGAAGCGAACCTAGAAAAGGTGACTGGTTCAAAAGATGCTTATATTCCAACCATAGTGAATCAACATTATTCAGATGGCCTTTCTCCGATAAACAGTTCAATTGGCGCTCCGCACCAACCTGAACTTGACCCGCAAGCGGGTGATTTAACCATTACTGTTAATTTTTCTTTGTCCTCAACGGCCAGCACACAAACCACCCAGTTCTTAGCGAGAAAAGGCAATAAAGTTTCTGAAGATGAAGGGTGGGGGTTATTTATTGAGAGTGGCAAAATCAAGTTTAGAGCGAATGAAACCGGAAATCGATATGGAGTTCAAGCTGCGCTTCCTAGTTCATTGGGGGTAGAAAAGCATACGATAACAGCGAAGTTTGATCGCTCGCCGGATACAGGTAGCGAGACCATGAGTGTTTATCTAGATGGTGTTAAACTCGCAAGCACCCTGCTGTACGATGTATTACAACTTAACACTGCGATTGCAACAGACTCTCCTCTATCTGTCGCTGGATCAGATGGAACACATCCTTTAGATGGTTTAGTGTTCGGCTACCAAGTGTATGGCTACGGTCTAGATAGCGTTACTATAGATAACTATTCAAAATCGCACTTGAAAGATTATGACTTTTCAGCGTTTTTCGATAACCCTGAGAACAATAACTTCGAAGATTTCTTTAAAAATTAATTCGAGGGCAAATCGATTCATGGTCATAACAAAAAAGCGAACCACAAGGGTTCGCTTTTCACTTTCTAGAAGTTAACCAACTTCATTAATCTTCATAGTTCTCAATCGAAGGACAAGAACAAATCAGATTACGGTCACCGTAAACGTTGTCTACGCGGTTAACCGTTGGCCAGTACTTCCACGTTCTCTGGTGAGAAGATGGGAAGCAGCCGAGTTCGCGAGAGTATGGGCGGTCCCATTCATCTTTTGAAAGGTCAACTTGAGTGTGTGGTGCATTCACTAGTGGGTTGTTGTCTAGTGGCCATACGCCGTCTTTCACTTGCGTCATTTCTTCGCGGATAGCGATCATCGCTTCGCAGAAACGGTCTAGCTCTTCAAGATCTTCAGACTCTGTAGGTTCAACCATAAGTGTACCCGCTACAGGGAATGACATGGTTGGTGCGTGGAAGCCGTAGTCCATTAGACGCTTAGCGATGTCTTCTTCGCTGATGCCTGTTTCTTCTTTCAGCGGACGAATGTCGATAATACATTCGTGTGCTACGCGGCCGTTGGTGCCACGGTAAAGAACAGGGTAGTGCGGAAGTAGACGCTCCATCACGTAGTTCGCGTTTAGGATAGCGACTTTGGTTGCATCCGTTAGGCCAGCTTCACCCATCATCGCGATGTATGCCCACGAGATTGGTAGGATTGAAGCGCTGCAAGGTCGGCTGCAGAAACTGCGTAGTCTTCGCCTTCAACACCGTTCTCGATGTGACCTGGTAGGAATGGCGCTAGGTGTGATTTAACACCGATAGGGCCCATACCTGGACCGCCACCGCCGTGTGGGATACAGAAGGTTTTGTGTAGGTTAAGGTGCGATACGTCAGAACCAATGAAGCCTGGGTTCGTTAGACCAACCTGAGCGTTCATGTTCGCGCCATCTAGGTAAACCTGACCGCCAGCTTCATGAACCATTTCGCACACTTCTTTCACGTGCTCTTCGTACACGCCGTGCGTAGAAGGGTAGGTGATCATGATGCTCGATAGGTTGTCACGGTGCTTCTCGATCTTCGCTGCTAGATCGTCAGTATCGATGTTGCCGTTGTCGTCACACTTAACGACAACCACTTTCATTGACACCATAGACGCCGTTGCAGGGTTAGTACCGTGCGCAGAGCTTGGGATCAGACACACGTTACGGTGACCTTCGCCACGGCTTTCGTGGTAGCGCTGGATTGCGATTAGGCCAGCGTACTCACCTGATGCACCTGAGTTAGGCTGAAGTGAGAACTCATCGTAGCCTGTGATTTCGCACAGCTTCTTCTTAAGATCATCCGCTAGGGCTGTGTAGCCCGCTGCTTGATCAAGTGGTGCGAATGGGTGGATAGAGCCAAACTCTGGCCACGTTACAGGGATCATCTCGCGGCTGCGTTTAGCTTCATGGTGCAGCTGCCTAGAGGGATCATGCCGTGCGTTAGTGAGAAGTCTTTGTTCTCTAGCTGTTTTAGGTAACGCATCATCTGTGTTTCACTGTGGTGAGTGTTAAACACAGGGTGGGTTAGGTAGCGAGAGGTACGACGGCAGTTTTCAGGAATCGCTGCAAACTCGTTGTCAGCAATTTCTGTAGATAGAGTTTCAACGCTTTCTTTTACTTCAAACACAGCAAATAGAACGTTGATGTCTTCGATAGTGGTGGTTTCATCGAAGCTGATACCAATTTGGCCTTCTAGCTGACGAAGGTTGATGTCAGACGCTAAAGCTTTTTGGACTAGCTTGTCTGTGTTGTCACCAGTATTAACAGTGATGGTATCGAAGAAGCTGTTGTGAGCTAGTTCATAGCCAGCTTTCGTTAGACCTGCCGCTAGAATTGCCGTCATGTGGTGCGTACGGCGAGCGATAGTCTTAAGACCTTCCTCACCGTGGTATACCGCGTAGAACGCCGCCATGTTGGCTAGCAGCGCCTGCGCAGTGCAGATGTTCGATGTCGCTTTCTCGCGGCGGATGTGCTGCTCACGAGTCTGCATTGCCATGCGCAGTGCTTGATTACCGTTGGTATCGATAGATACACCGATAACACGACCTGGCATAGTGCGTTTGTGCTTATCTTTGGTTGCCATGAACGCTGCGTGTGGACCGCCGTAGCCCATAGGTACACCAAAGCGTTGTGCAGAGCCGATAACCACGTCCGCGCCCATCTCACCCGCTGGCTTAAGCAGTGCAGAAGCAAGTAGGTCAGTTGCAACAGTAACAAGCGTCTTGTTTGCTTGCGCCGCAGCGATGATGTCAGTTAGGTCGCGAACTTCACCTGTTGTGCCAGGGTATTGAACTAGCGCGCCAAATACGTCTTGCTCTGGCAGAGATTCTAAAGAACCGACTTGAACTTCAAAGCCGATAAATTCAGCGCGAGTTTTTACCACT
The DNA here is from genome assembly GCA_003263775.1 of Vibrio maritimus. Lineage (GTDB taxonomy): Bacteria > Pseudomonadota > Gammaproteobacteria > Enterobacterales > Vibrionaceae > Vibrio > Vibrio maritimus. The sequence continues at coordinate 785,374 of JYJJ01000079.1, read as the reverse complement.
TCAAGTGTTTGTGGGTGCACGTCGTCTGCCACGAAGAAGACTTTGCTCTTGCTCTTACCTGCACGCTTACACAGCGTCATCGCTTCTGCTGCAGCAGTTGCTTCGTCAAGTAGAGACGCGTTCGCAATCTCCATGCCCGTTAGGTCCATCACCATTTGCTGGTAGTTCAGCAATGACTCAAGACGACCTTGAGAGATCTCTGGCTGATATGGCGTGTACGCTGTGTACCAACCTGGGTTCTCTAATACGTTTCGCAGAATCACATTTGGTGTGAAGGTGTTGTAGTAACCCTGACCGATAAATGTGCGTTTTACTTGGTTCAAATCCGCGAACTTTTTCATTTCTACCAGCATGTCAGCTTCGCTCATCGGAGCATCTAGCGTCATCGGTTGTTCTAGGCGGATTTGCGCTGGGACAGTCTCGTCGATAAGCGTGTCTAGGTTTAGAACGTTAATCGCGTCCAGCATTTTCTGTTGGTCAGATTTGTTTGGCCCATTGTGGCGAGCAACAAATTCATTTTGTGTGCTTAGGCTGTTGAGTAATTCAGTCATGGTTCCCTTACCTTCTCAAAGATCCTCTGCGAGACCTTTAAAAAATAAGCTGCCCAACCGCGGGCAGCTTATAGTACGTATAGCTTATTCGTCTTCGATAGACGCTAGGTATTCTTCAGCGCTCTTAAGGTTGTCTAGCTCAGAAGCATCAGACATTTTCACCTTAACAATCCAGCCACCTTCGTAAGACTCTTCGTTGATAAGCTCTGGGCTGTCTTCTAGTTCTTCGTTGATTTCAACGATTTCACCAGTGATTGGTGCGTAGATGTCAGACGCTGCTTTAACAGACTCAACTAGAGAGAAGCTTTCGCCTGCTTCGATTTCGTCTTCTACTTCTGGTAGGTCAACGAACACTACGTCACCTAGCATTTCTTGAGCGTGCTCTGAAATACCGATAGTCACAGTACCGTCACCATTGTCGCGTACCCATTCGTGGCTGTCAGAAAACTTCAAAGTGTTGTCCATTGCTTTATCTCCAAAAATTAAGGATGTTTTGTTCTTTAAGTGTAGAGTGGGAAGCGAGCGCACAGCGCCTTCACTTCTTTACGTACGCGTTTCTCGACCTCTGGATTGCCTTCTGGGCTTTCCACTAGGCCGTCTAACACGTCACCAATCCACTCACCAATGAGTTTAAATTCTTCGGTGCCAAAACCACGGGTGGTTCCAGCTGGCGTCCCTAAACGAATACCAGAAGTAATCATAGGTTTTTCTGTGTCGAACGGGATGCCGTTTTTGTTACATGTGATGCCTGCACGCTCTAAGGCTTCTTCAGCTTTATTGCCTTTAAGTCCTTTTGGACGTAGGTCAACAAGCATAAGATGAGTGTCAGTGCCGCCAGTCACGATGTCGCAACCGCGAGTTTGCAATACTTCAGAAAGTACTTTTGCGTTCGCGATCACTGAATCGATATAAGTTGAGAATTGTGGGCCAAGAGCCTCACCAAACGCGACAGCTTTAGCGGCAATCACGTGCATCAGCGGACCGCCTTGAAGGCCAGGGAATACCGCTGAGTTGATTTTCTTAATGATGTCTTCGTGATTCGTCAGGATCATGCCACCACGAGGGCCGCGCAATGTTTTGTGTGTTGTCGTGGTGACAACATGTGCGTGTGGCAGTGGGCTAGGGTGCGCGCCTGTCGCAATCAGACCTGCGATGTGCGCCATGTCGACCATTAGGATAGCGCCAACTTCGTCCGCGATTTCACGGAATTTAGCAAAGTCGATAACGCGTGGAATTGCACTACCGCCAGCGATGATCATTTTCGGTTTGTGTTCAACAGCTAGAGCACGTACGTCGTCGTAGTTAATCTCTAGGGTTTCTTTGTCCACACCGTATTGAACAGCATTAAACCACTTACCAGAAAGCGCAGGGCGAGCGCCGTGAGTAAGGTGACCGCCTGCATCAAGAGACATGCCCATGATGGTGTCGCCAGGTTGAAGTAGCGCTAGTTTTACTGCGCCATTCGCTTGAGCACCAGAGTGCGGTTGAACGTTTGCGTATTCGCACTTAAAAAGAGACTTTGCACGTTCGATAGCAATAGCTTCTACAGTATCAACATGCTCACAACCACCGTAATAGCGACGGTTTGGATAGCCTTCGGCGTATTTATTGGTTAGGCAAGTGCCTTGTGCTTGCATAACTGCTTTGGAAACGATGTTTTCAGAAGCAATTAGCTCGATTTGGTCATTCTGGCGAGCGAACTCTGCTTGGATTCCGGTGAACACAGCATCGTCTGTCGCAGACAAGTTGGTTGAGAAGAAGTTTTCTAGGCTGTGATTTGGATAGCTTTTTGAGTACTGAGCATTCATGGCGGTAAACCTTCCATTGTTCAATCGACGTTTGTGTTTTTCATGGTGTCGATTGCGTCGTGTCTTAGTACTGTAAGAACAGGCAAACTGTTCAAAACAGCGGCGCGAATAAGTCCCAATAAGTAGGACGAAAATCATTCAGTAAACGTGCTGTCGAGTAAAGGGCTTCCGTTGACTCATCAGCGCGTAAGTGCATCTCTTCATCTAACAAGCCGATAACATACCTCTGTCGGCTCAAACAATCAATCAGAAATTTCCTATAGGAAACACAGTTTCCGAAAATGTTACCGAGAGCACGCTTTATTTTTATACTTGGTCTTTAATATAGAAGTCGCTTCATGCAACAATGAATTTGCAAAACAGGAAGTCATGAAAAAGAAGGATCGCATGTCAGAAGACATCTATGATGAGTATCCGTCCTTAACGCTGGCTCGTGAGTCAGTGGACGAAAATATAGAGCCTCTTAAACTGGGTGAACGCATCAAGGACATTCGTTCTAAGATGGGACTCACGCTTGAGGAAGCGAGCCAGCGAACAGGGCTTGCGCGCTCGACACTGAGTAAGATTGAAAACGAGCAGATCTCTCCAACTTTTCAGGCGATGCAAAAACTGGCATCTGGCCTGCATATAGATATGCCGCAACTCTTTGAACCACCGAAGAAAAAGGTCGCAACGGGTCGTCGTGATTTTACTAAGCGTGGAGAGGGGAAACCCCACCCAACACCCACCTATGAACACGAGCTTCTGGCGACACAATTATCGAATAAAAAGATGATGCCATTCAAAAGCACTGTGAGAGCACGCGCTTTTGAAGAATATAGCGATTGGGTAAGGCATGATGGCGAAGAGTTTTTGCTGATTCTTTCGGGTCAAGTGACCTTCTTTTCCGAGTTCTATGAACCGATGACCATGAGCGAAGGGGACAGTGTTTACTACGACGCAAACATGGGTCACATGCTCATCTCAACCAGTGAAGAAGACGCTCATATTCTTTGGGTGACGGCGAAATAATCATCAGTTGATTGAGTTTCGTATAATGAAAGCAAACGTTTGCTTTGTTGCAAAAATGCTCTGAACTAGCGCGGTTTTGACGGTAAGGTCGTCGAAATGGCGCTTTTTTATTGACTTTAATTCTGTGAATGGGATGTTAAATGTCACATTTTGCGGTGTTTGTATCTTGTTAAATGAGAAAAATACCCGCATCCTTGTTCACTATAGGAAACATGGTTTCCTGGTGATGAACTTTTCACCATTCAGGTTACTCATTTAATGGATACCGATTGAATCCATCGAGCGTGTGTAAGTCAGTAAACTTGCGCAGATAAAGATAGTGAACCACTCACCTTACAACAGGAGCAGGACTCACTGAAATGTGGTCCAACCCAATGGAGATTACAATGGCTCAAGAACAAGCAACCCAAGATCTATTGAAAACACCTTTGCATGCATTACACGTAAGTGTTGGCGCTAAGATGGTGCCATTTGCTGGCTACGATATGCCAGTACAATACCCATTGGGTGTTAAGAAGGAGCACCTTCACTGTCGTGATGCAGCTGGATTGTTTGACGTGTCGCACATGGGACAAATTCGTCTGCACGGTGCAAACGCCGCTAAAATCCTCGAAACATTGGTTCCTGTCGATATTATTGACCTGCCAGCGGGTAAGCAGCGTTATGCGTTCTTTACTAATGAGCAAGGCGGTATCATGGATGATCTTATGGTGGCAAACTAGGTGATCATCTGTTTGTTGTCGTCAACGCGGCATGTAAAGAGCAAGATATTGCTCACCTTCAAGCGCACCTTGATGAAGGTATCGAGATGGAAGTAATCGAAGACCGTGCTCTGCTTGCACTGCAAGGTCCGAAAGCGGCTGAAGTTTTGGCTCGTATTCAGCCTGAAGTGGCTGAGATGCTGTTTATGGACGTTCGTAAATTGGATATCAATGGCGTTGAGTGCATTGTTAGCCGCTCTGGTTACACGGGCGAAGATGGTTACGAAATCTCAGTGCCGTCTGAGAATGCAGAAGCGCTTGCTCAAGCACTAACAGAATATGAAGAAGTAGAGTGGATCGGTCTTGGTGCTCGTGACTCACTACGTCTTGAGTGTGGTCTGTGCTTGTACGGTCATGATCTAGACACAACGACTACGCCAGTTGAAGCAAGCCTACTGTGGGGCATTCAGAAAGTGCGTCGTAATGACGGCGAACGCGCAGGTGGCTTCCCTGGTGCAGATATCGTTCTAAATCAAATCGAAACTAAAGATGTGGCTCGCAAGCGTATTGGTCTAATTGGTCAAACTAAAGCACCAGTGCGTGAAGGCGCGAAACTGTTTGATGCTGACGACAACGAAATTGGTATCGTAACCAGCGGCACAGCAGGTCCAACAGCAGGTAAGCCAGTGTCTATGGGTTACGTGAAGACTGAGTTTGCGGCAATTGGCACAGAAGTGTTTGCAGAAGTACGTGGTAAGAAACTGGCAATGACGGTAGAGAAGATGCCGTTTGTGCCGCAGCGTTATTACCGCGGTTAATTCCAATACTAATCTCGCCCTCACTTGAATCCTAAGTTTGAGAGCTATCCCTCAAAGCACTACTGTCACTCAGTGGTGCTTTTTTGTATGAATTTTGTCATCCTGTGAGGAGTGCAAAAAAACGAGCTGAATAAGGACGTTACTATTGCACCTAGGTTTTCAACGCCACACGACAAGTGGCATCACGACACATAGGACAAGGAGTACTGTTTCGTGTTTCGACGTTTTTTCACCCGCAGCGCAATCGCGGTTTCGGTTTTATCGGTAGGTCTCGCTTCATTTCACGCTAACGCTGATCAAGTTACTGCGTCTGAAAACAGTACATCGGTGTCACCATACATTGTAAACGGCAACAAGGCTGACATTGACGATTACCGCTCATTTATCTCCTTGTTTTCGGATCCTGTTGACTATACAAGCTACTCGCTCGAAGGCCCTATTTGTGGGGCGACGCTGCTCTCGCAAGACTATGTATTGACCGCTGCACACTGTTTTTACGGCGAAGATACTTCCGCCAAATGGAACCAATTATTTACGGTCGCTGTTACCAAGTTACAAAATACCGATGAAGCGGCGAGCGCAGAGCGTCTGCGTATTGCGGAGATTTATCTGCATCCAGACTACAAGGATGGTGCAGCGGATTTGTGGCGAAATGACATTGCGATCTTAAAGCTCGAGTCGCCAGCCACGGTTGGGGAGATTGTTACCTATGGATCTTCAAAAGAATATCGAAACCAGCCTGAAAGCTTTGTGGCAGTGGGACATGGTAATACTCGTACTGGGTTCGATGAATCTACTCAATTACTGAAGGTATCACTTAATTACGTGAGTAATGAGGATTGTTTGAGTTATGGATTGAGTAACGTGCGTGATGATTACATCTGTTTTTCCGGTGATTATAGTAACGTAACAGGCTTGAATGGTGGTACCTGCAAGGTGATTCGGGGGGACCTGTATATTGGAAAGATGGCGCACGGTTAGTGCAAGTTGGAATCACGAGCTTTGGCCCCGAAACTTGTGGTGATCCCAGTATCCCAGTGACCTCAGTGTTTACGGAGGTGGCGCACCACTATGATTGGATTGAATCAGTATTAGCTGGTCATGAGACAGCAACCTACACGTTGACAGAGCAGGATAGAGTCGAGTTTGGTGAAAAAGTATCACCAAAACCTAACATTCCTGAAGGAAGCGGCGGCGGTGGCGGAAGCTTGCCATGGATATTCACCGTACTCCTTGCTGGTTTTGGTTGGTCGAGACGAAAGTTGGCTGCTGGTTAAGTCGAGTTGAAGCCCTTACATAGTAGAAAACGCCGAGCTGTTTGCTCGGCGTTTTTGATCGTCTTTGACTCATTGTTAATGACATACCTAATCGGACCTACGAGATCGTTCGTAACACTCTATACTGAAAGTGAGAGCTAAATCACGTTAACTCCCACGGATTATTCAGAAAAGGAGATTCCGAATGAATCTAAACGTGAAACTAGGGTTGATGACATCGTTAGTTATGTCGCTCCTTTTGGCGGCAGGGCAAGTACAGTCTCAAGATGTTGCTGCTCCGAAAGTCGATATCGCACCTATGATTGTCAACGGTACCAATGCGTCCATCTCTGACTTCCCATCTTTCGTTAGCTTATTTATCGATTCGTTGGAGTACGACGGTCGTTACTCGACGAGTGCTTACTGCGGAGGGACTCTGCTCGATAGCCGACACGTGATGACGGCGGGCCATTGTCTTTCCAGCTTTAACAGTTACGATGAAGGCGCGGTTCTGTTTACCAGCGCGGTAGTAGGGTTAGAGAACGAAAACGACTTTTTGAATGCTGAAAAGCAGCGTGCTGAGGCGGTATTCTTCCATCCAGATTTCGAAAACAATATTTCTAAGTTGCTTCCCAACGACATCGCCATTATACGTTTGGAAAATCCCGTATCTGGTGGAGGCAATGTGTCTCGAGCAACGTCGTCAGAGTCTACACAATATCGAAGTTCATTTGCTTCATTCGTCGCGTTAGGACACGGCGATGTGGAGACAGGAGTGAGCGGTACAAACATCCTACAGCGCGCAGACCTCTTTTGGGTCTCCAATGTCATTTGTGCCAACAACTTTACCAACGGAAGTTTTCTCACTGACATGCAGATCTGCTTTAGTGGGTCAGTATCTTCTGAAACCGACCTCAAGGCGGGGACCTGTCAAGGGGATTCTGGCGGTCCTATTTATTGGAACGACAATGGAATATTCAAGCAGGTAGGAATCACCAGTTTTGGCCCAGCAGAATGTGGCGATGCGAGTTCTTCTGTGACAGCGGCATACACGGAAATTGCGGATTACGCAGACTGGATTGATAGTGTGTTGAATGGGCAGACTGTACCAACGGTAACGGTAACTGAGCAGAATCGTCTTGATTATCTAGAGTTGAACGGCCGTGTGATTTTTCAAGGTGGCAGCGTCAGTTCGGGCGGGGGTGACGGCGGCAGTGGTGGCGGTGGCGCATGGTCATGGCTATTATCTGTCAGCCTTTTGGGCATAGGTTGGTTGCGCAGACGCGTGTTTGCTTAGGATAAAAAAAAGCGCTGCGAGTGCAGCGCTATTCAAAATGCCGTATATAGGGGAGGCATTGTTTAAATTTGTTGGTTCATTAAGCCGCAGCTAGCGTTTTCTCATCAGAGCGACGTTTTAGGAACGCATACGTAAAGCCTGTTACCGCAGTACCCGCCGCAATCGCTACTAGGTACATCAGTACTGGTGAGATTGCACCAGGAATAAGCAGAACGAACAGACCGCCGTGAGGTGCCATTAGTTTCGCACCGATTAGCATAGATAGTGCACCCGTTAACGCACCACCAATCATGCATGAAGGGATAACGCGTACAGGATCTTTAGCTGCAAATGGAATCGCACCTTCAGAAATAAAGCACATACCGAGTACGAATGACGCTTTGCCTGCTTCACGTTCACCTGCTTCAAACTTATCTTTCGCTAGGAATGTCGCTAAACCCATACCAAGCGCCGGTACCATACCCGCTGCCATGATAGCGGCCATAGGTGCGTACGTTTGAGAAGCCAGCAGACCAACACCGAACGTGTAAGCAGCTTTGTTTACCGGACCGCCTAAATCGAAACACATCATTGCGCCTAGAAGTACGCCTAGTAGAACCGCATTAGCGCTACCCATGTTGTTTAGGAAGTCAGTCAGACCAGCCATAATGCCAGATACTGGACCGCCAACGATGTAAATCATCACAAGGCCTGTGAACAAGCTCGCCACAAACGGAATGATTAAGATAGGTTTCAACGCTTCCATTGATTGTGGAAGACTGACTTTATCAGCAATCAATTTCGCTGAGTAACCCGCTAGGAAACCAGCCACAATACCACCGAGGAAGCCTGCACCTGTAGAGCTTGCCAACATGCCGCCAATGAGACCTGGAGCTAGACCTGGGCGGTCAGCAATAGAGAATGCAATGTAGCCAGCGAGTACTGGGATCATCAGAGCAAATGCACTGCCGCCACCAATGGTCATAAGTGCTGCTGCAAGCGTCCCTTCTTCTTTAAACGCTTCGATACCGAATACAAACGATAGCGCAATGATAAGACCACCAGCAACAACGACAGGAAGCATGTGAGATACACCGGTCATAAGGTGCTTATACACGCCTTTCTTCTCTTCGGCTGCACCAGACTGACTTGCGCCAGCGGTATGTTTGTAAGGAGAAGCGTCAACAAATGCTTTGTTGATTTCTTGTTCCGTCTTTTTAAGAGCAAGGCCAGTACTGGTTTTGTACATCGGCTTGCCGTCAAAACGATCCAGTGGAACTTCAATATCCGCTGCGATAATAACTAGATCCGCATCGGCAATTTCTTGCGCCGTTAGTTGGTTCTTCGCACCTACAGAGCCACGAGTCTCCACTTTAATGGTGTGACCCATACGCTTAGCTTCGTCTTCAAGCGCTTCTGCTGCCATGAAGGTGTGCGCTACGCCAGTAGGGCAGGCTGTGATAGCACGATTTTTTTCGCGCTGTTTGACGTGTCCGTTGTCGCTGCAACAGCCACACCTTGCTCTAGTTCGGTCGCTTTTTCGATAGCATCAGCAAGGAATGCTTTTGGATCCGATGTGCACTCGGAGATGCTCGCTTGATAGACTTTTTTGCCTACAAAGCGCTGAGTATCTACTGGCGCGTTAGCGGCCACAACAATAACGTCAGACTCGTTGATTTGAGCTTCTGTCAGAGTTTGTGTTTCCACCACACTAGAATGACACTCGACATTCGCTTCGTGTCCAAGTGCTTTCGCCGCTTGGTCTAAAAGACCTGCTGCGATGATGCTGTTTGCTACGCCACTAGGGCAAGCGGTAATAATTGAAATTTTCATAGGTTCGACCTTCGTGTCCATTTGCCACAAGAATCTAAGTCAAAGACTTAGGTAAATTAGTGGCTAAGCTTTTGTAACTCTATTTTTTGTTGTAGGGATAAAACTTCTTCTACACTCGCAACACCGACGCAACTTGGCTTACTGCTAGCGCAGATAAGGCGGTTGCAAAAGAAAGTAATTCTGTTTTTGGCTTAGATTGCATATGACCCCAACATAGGCCTGCAACAAGCGTGTCACCAGCACCAACGGTGCTCACGACTGACATTTTTGGTGGCTTTGCTTGAAGCCATTCACCGTTCTCTAACCACAGCACACCCTCGGCGCCCATCGAAACCACGATGTTGGCAATGCCCTTGTCAGAAAGTGACTCGCTGCTTCTAAACACTGCGCCTGCGTGGTGAGGTGACGACCTACAAACTGTGACAACTCTTCATCATTGGGCTTAATTAGCCAAGGTTTTGAATCGAGTCCTTTCGTCAATGCATCGCGGCTGCTGTCGAATAGGACGCGCTTGCCATTTTGCTGCAGATGCGCAATCCAGGCTGCACATTGCTCTGGTGTGATACCGCGTGGCAAACTGCCCGCGAAGACAAAGTAATCGTGCTCTGCCATGAGCTCATTGAGGGTTTGTTCGAATGCGGCGATTGCCTCCGCGTCAACCTCAACACCAGGGAAATTGATGTCACTAACGTCACCGCTTTGTTCGACCAGCTTGACGTTGATGCGAGTAGAGCCCGCAACACGAACAAATTTGTCTTGCGCACCCATCTCAGCAAACAGTTGGCAGAATAGCTCTTGGTTATCGCTGCCCAGAAAACCTGTGACTGTCACTTCAGCTCCCAGATCGCTGAGTACCTTAGCTACGTTCACGCCTTTACCCGCGGCGTGGAGAGAGCCTTGATTTACAAGACTTACCGAGCCTTTATTGAGCGTTTCTAGACTGCCCGTGAGATCCAGTGCTGGATTGAGTGTGATGGTGACGACTTTATTTGTAGTGGTCATAACAGATTCCTTAGCCTTCACCTAGACCCGATGCGATAGCTTTACCAATCGCTTCCAATGCTTCTGCAGCATCTGCACCTTCAGCGCTAAACTGAAGCTCATGGCCGTGTTTCACGCCAAGAGCGATAACTTTCATCAGGCTTTTCGCGTTAACCGCTTTGCCGTCGCCATTTAGGTTAGATACCTTGATAGACGATTCGAACTTCTTCGCCTCTGCAACCAACATCGCACCCGGACGAGCATGAAGGCCGTGAGCATTCTTGATTTTGAATACCGCTACGTTGCCTTCTTCAGCGCTTGCCGCTTGAACGTCTTCGCCAGTGAAGAAACCAAGTACTTGTTCAGCAGATAGTGATAGTAGTGTGTGTTGCTCTTGCTTAAATACCAGCTCAGTGATTTTGTCTAGCATAGGCTGGTGAGCATTGTTGCAAGCTGCAAAGGCGATGAGCCCCTGAACGGGTGTACCGTCAAGTTCACATTGGTTAATGGTAGAAACAAACGCCATACCAGTGCGCGTCACGGCCTTGTCGCTGCTCACTAGCCATAGGCCTTTGCCTAGGTGAGTCGGAGATTTGGTCACAAGGTCGGCAACGAATTCTGCGCCCGCACCGCCGGTGTTTTTCAAAAGGCCACCAGCAACGGCTGCCATTTGCACCATGTCACTTGCTGGGAAGTTAAGTTGGATAAGTGATGCATCAAAGTCAGCTTCTAGCTGAACGTCACCGTTTAGAAGGGCAATGATGTCTTTTTCACTTTTCGCTTGCTTAAGTTTTTGCTCAACACCATCAGCAGAGAGGATCTTCGTAAGCTGCTTAAGAATACCTAAGTGCTCGTCAGATTTTGCAGCAATACCAATCGCAACATAAGCGATGTTGCCATCGCCCCAATCTACGCCGTTAGGGAAGTGATGAACGGCAACGCCGGTTTGCTTAACCAGATCACGGGTGTCTGTTGTGCCGTGCGGGATAGCAATGCCATTGCCAAGAAACGTTGAGTTTTGACCCTCGCGATTTAGCATGCCGTCAACGTAACCGTCTTGCACCAAACCTTTAGCGGTAAGGTCTGCGGCGATCGCTTTGATAGCGTTCAGTTTATTATCGGAGGATTGATTCAGTGTAATCGTGTTCGTGTCGAGTTGAAGCATAGTTGCTCACCTGTTTAATTCTATTAAAGAACCGATTCATGTTGGCTTGATGCTTACTGCTTTAAGCGTAACTGAATCGATTCAGCAAAAATCTCAAAAAAAGTCAGCAAGTCCTTTGCTGTTGTTTTGGTGGACTTAATTACGGTGTTATTACCCATAATGATGCGTGATTTGTAGCATCAGATATAGCGCCACTCTTGGTTACGTTCACTGCCTGCCCATTATCAGTATGGACCAAGTTTCAAAATTGTGAACTCTGCTGAATCCTTTCAGCTTTTATACTGAATCGATTCAGCTTATAATTCAATTCATCAGTTAGCTTGGATTTCATTTATATGATCCATCGCACAGAAAAGGATCGAAACATGACACTCGACGAGATCGCCAAACTGGCAGGGGTATCGAAAACCACCGCCAGCTACGTTATCAATGGCAAAGCGCAAAAATACAGAATTTCAGAAAAAACTCAGCGCAAAGTCATGGCCGTGGTGGTGGAGCACAACTACCGTCCGGATCACGCTGCATCATCGCTGCGTGCGGGACAGAGCCGTTCATTTGGTTTGATCATTCCAGACCTAGAAAACACCAGTTACGCCCGCATTGCTAAGTTGCTTGAGCAGAACTCTCGCAAGGCTGGATTTCAAATATTGATTGGCTGTTCCGATGACGACCCACAAACCGAGAAGCTGGTGGCCGATGCGCTAATTTCTCGTCGTATTGATGCGTTGTTTGTTGCAAGTGCCATTACCGATGCCAGCGACTACTATCTGCCAGTGCAGCAGCGCGGTACGCCAGTCATTGCGATAGACCGAAGCTTGGATGATGAGCACTTTAGCTGCGTGATTAGTGAAGATCATGGCGCGGCTTATGAGCTGACTCAGTCGGTATTGGATAGCAAGGTTGATACCGTTGGCTTGATTGGCGCCTTACCAGAGCTGAACATTTCTCGAGAGCGTCAATTGGGCTTTGAAACTGCGATAAAAGAAAAGCAGCTCAAATCTGTTGTAGCCTATGGTGACCACTTTAATAGTGATGAAGGCAAGCGAGTCTTTATGGAGTGGATAGAGCAGGGCAACGTACCTGATGCAGTGGTTACTACTTCGTATACATTGCTTGAAGGTGTGCTCGATGTTTTGATTGATAAACCGGATCTGATGGGAAAAGTGAAGATTGGGACCTTTGGTGACAATCGACTACTCGATTTTCTCCCACTGCGCGTCAATTCCCTTCCGCAGCAGTTTGAGCTCATCTGCGATAGTGCGCTTGAGCTAGCACTTAATGCATCGGCTAAACGTTATAATCCTGGTGTTGAGCTAATTCCAAGGAAGATTAAGCTAAGACATTAACCAAAAAAGGGAGCCAAAGCTCCCTTTTTACTATTCATTCGTTTAGATTAAGTCATTCGTTTGGACTAAAGCTGCTGGGCGCAGTTGATATCACCTAATGCGGTACAAATTTCTTTCTCACGCTTCGCATCTTCTTGCATTTTGGTACCAATCTCTTGGTTATTGCGATTCTCATTCGATGGAGCACAACCTGCCAGCACTGCTGCTAACGCCAAGCCCATTACCACTGCGATTTTCGAATTCATCGTGAACTCCCTGTTAATTTTTTCATAAATTTAACACTGAAGGCGCGCCGAAACTAGAAGTTTATTGAATGTTTGGGCGCGACTGATGATTTCTTTACCAGTTCAAAAAGGAGCGGGAACTAGTCTGACAGTGACTGCCCGTTACTCGAAATAACGCCTTGATACCAATAAAAACTCTTCTTACGCTTTCTTTCCAGAGTACCGGTCCCATCGTCGTGGCGATCCACATAGATGAAGCCGTAACGCTTACTCATTTCCGCGGTTGAGTTCGCCACCAAGTCGATCGGACCCCAACTCGTAAAACCCATTAACTCGACGCCATCGGCTACGGCTTCACGTGCTTGCACTAAGTGATCGTTCAAATAGGCGATACGGTAGTCATCTTGGATTTCCCCGTTTTCTTCGATTTCATCACGAGCACCTAGGCCATTCTCGACGATAAACAGTGGCTTTTGGTAGCGGTCGTACAAGAAGTTAAGTAGTACACGCAGACCCTTAGGGTCGATGAGCCAGCCCCACTGACTTTTCTCAAGGTATGGGTTTGGCACACTATCAACGATGTTGCCTACTTCTTTCTGTTTTGGATCGGCACTCGCGCAGCCGCTTGCGTAGTAGCTGAACGAAATGAAATCGACAGAAGCATTAGCAATGGTTTCCAGGTCTCCATCTTCCATCGTAATTTCAATCCCGTTTTCGCGGAAGTAGCGCAGCATGTAGCCTGGGTACTTACCACGAGTTTGCACATCGCCAAAGAACAGCCATTTATTGTTTTCGTGCATGGCGGCAATGACGTCATCCGGGTTACATGTGTAAGGGTAGTTTAATGCCCCTAATAGCATGTTGCCGATTTGGCCATCTGGAATAATGCGTTTACATGCTTGTACCGCCTTGGCGTTAGCCACTAGCTGATGGTGGATTGCTTGGTAAATTTCTTGCTCAGTTGCGTCTTCTTGTAAGCCAACACCAGTGAAAGGAGCGTGCAGAGACATGTTGATCTCGTTGAACGTCAGCCAAAGTTTTACTTTATTTTTGTAGCGTTCAAATACCGTTGTGACATAGCGCTCAAACAACTCAATTAACTTGCGATCTCCCCAACCGCCATAGTTTTCTACTAAGGCGTAAGGCATCTCGTAATGCGACAGAGTGACAAATGGCGTCATGTTGTACTTTGCCAATTCATCGAAAATACGATCATAGTAGCAAGGCCAGCTTCGTTTGGCTCGGCATCATCACCATTAGGATAGATGCGTGTCCAGGCAATAGAGAGTCTCAAGCAGTTAAAACCCATCTCATCAAATAGAGCAATGTCTTCTGGATAGCGATTGTAAAAATCGATAGCAATATCTTTGATACCCGGAGTGCGTGCCTCACGAGTTTGGTGCGGGCTTAGAATACCAGAAGGCAACATATCTGACGTTGATAGTCCCTTGCCATCGAGTGTGAATGAGCCTTCAACTTGGTTTGCGGCAATCGCGCCACCCCAAAGGAAATTGTCCGGAAATTGCGTCATAGAAACCTCTAGATTGATGAAATGAGTGAGCACGCCTAAAGGGTGGTTCGCTCGTTTAAGATAGACTCAGTATCTCGTCATAATAGGAAGTATAAAAGAGTCTATTTTGATTGTTTAATTTCCTGTTTAAGGCTGAAGTTTGCGGTTTCATGGGATTTCTTCGCCTATGACGGTATTATTAGGAAGTGATTGATTAAAAGTTTTCCTGTTAATGGTTGAGTATGAAAGACGAACGCGCATTGCAATACTATGAGAGGCTATTGAGCTTGGGATCTGAGAGGGAGCATTATCTCCCGCTCTATGAGGTTGCCGATATCTTGTGTACAACGACCCGCCATGCACGGACGGTAATACAGTCACTTCATAAACGAGGCTGGTTAGCTTGGAACCCAAAAGTAGGTAGGAACCAACGCTCAAGTCTAACATTGCATTTTGACTCTAAATCTCTTCGTCAGAAAATGGGGCGTGAGCTGATTGAGCAAGGACAATATGAATCTGCATTTTCTTTGCTTCATGGTGATCAAGAGCAGTTTTCTCAGTTACTACAGCAAACGTCGGGCACAATGGTACGTGAAGGGCAACTTCATATTCAGCTCACATACCAGCGCGTGTTTCAGCCGATTTTGCCGCATACCCCACTTAGAAATAGTGAGCGTTTTTTGGTTCGTCAGGTTTACTCGTGCTTGACTGCTTGTGATCATGAGGGGAAAGTATCGCCGCAACTCGCTCACCATTGGCGTGCAAATGACGAGCATACTGAATGGTGCTTTTACTTGCGACCACGTTTAGAGTTTCACTCTGGTACGCCTTTAACACCAGAGACCGTGGCCAACCTGTTTAATAAACTCAGATTATTGCCAGAGTATCAGCAAGAGCTCGCGCATCTTGAAGCGGTGCATTTTGGCCACCAAACCGTCACTTTTTTACTTAGCCAGCCAGATGTTAGCTTTGATGCCTTACTTTCAGATATTCGTTATTCGATTCAGCCTCCTGAACAGGTCAACGGTCTAGTCAGCAAAGTCGTAGATGGTAGTGGCGTATTTAGAGTGATTGAGCACTCTAGTGACCGCTTAAGACTTGAAGCCAATGATCGTTACTTCGGGCTTGCTGCCTTAACTGATACGGTGACCATCTGGCAGCTCGATGAGACGGCGACGGAGCGCATTGAACTCGACTATTCCCAAGTTACTGCTAGCGATGGCGTCATTAAAGCTCGCAACCGTTCAATAGAGAGCCACACCCAAACACGTATCGAAAATGGCTGCCTTTACGCGCTATTGAACGCGAGCTCTTCATCGGACGCCATGAATGCCGCGCAATGTGCTTATCTATTCAGTGTTCTGTCACCCAACTTGATTCTTGATGATCCTGAGTTAAATCCGCTATCTCGCGCCTCAATACCGGCTCATAATGTGTTGCCAAGTTGGACCAAGATTAGACGACGGGTTGCGCAGAAAGTCGCTTTGCCAAACAAATTAAGCATCGCAGTGTATGACCATCTTGTTATCTTAGACTGTGCGAGAGCCATCAAGGCTCAATTGGAGTCCTTAGGTGTAACGTGCGAGATCCATACCTACTCTCTAGAAGCATTGCATCAAATGGCGAGCCAAGGGAGGCTAAAAGAGGAGATGATCATTGCCAGCTTTATTGTCGATGACAACCTTCCTGTATCCGTTTTCCGTTGGTTATGCTCAGATGTAGTATTACGACACGGGTTGGAACCTTCCAGCCAACAGTGGTTAGATGCTCAACTTCTCAACGTGAGGCAACAGCACGAAGCGCGACACTATTTGCCAGAACTGGAATCTATTGCGACCACATTATTGATGGAAAATCAGTTACTTCCTTTATTTCACCATAGACAAACGTTGCGTTGGGGGCGTGTATTGCAAGGTGTCACTATTACCGATTGGTCGTGGCCAGATTTTAGTAGCGTATGGATGGATGAAGAGCCGCGCCAACAGTAGGCGCGACACTTGGCTGTTATTTGAGAGGATCGTTATCCGGCAGCGCGCTATGGAGCCAAAGTGCCAGCCGTTTTTTGATGTTTTGCCCATCGACTTTATCTTCGGGAAGCGGAACGATTTGGCGAACTTCGACTAAAAAAAGATACAGCGCCCTGGCTTTCATTGATTGACTCGCTGAAGGATCATGAATCGGGTAGCCTTGCATTGCCGCTATTTTACACCCAACCTCAAGTGCCTTTTTGAACAACTTGTCTTCGTTTTCTAATTTTGCTGTCTTTGACATACATCGCCTAGATTCATCTATGGGTGAGCTTAAACCCTAGCAGTTAAGTGTCGCGTTCGCCGTTAAGTCATTCACTTTTTGATAGAAATGACGTTACCGTTTGTAAAAATTCGAGGTGTGTCGAGTGAGAGAAGAGAAAATGAAAAGCCTCGCAGAGACGAGGCTAGATGAGTTTAGTGACCTTTGATTTGATCTTTAATAGTCTTCTTTAGGTTTTGCATGAACTCTTTAAAGTGAGGCATAAAAGTCTGCGAACAATGGGTGCTTTCTGTCTTGCATCATCATTGGCCCAAGCAAGCGAATACTTACTCCTAGGCGCGTTGCTGACTGTTCATCTAGCCCGCTACCGTGCTTCATTTTCTTAATGATTTCGAACATGTCTTCACGATCTTCGATCTCGAACGTCAGCGTTTGAAGTTCGCGGTCTGCTTTGGTGCTTACTTCTTCGATAGTAATACGGTATTGGTTGTGTTTGCTGTTCATAGGGTTCTCCAAAAAGGTTACTGGATTAGCTTTTAAGAAACTTTTCAATTTTAGGTTTTATGGTCATCGACATAACGACCATGATTGCTAAGCCGATTGGGAGCGCGGCGATAAAGCCGTTAAACCACCCTACGGTAAAATCAGAAGCATCAGAAAATCCAACAGTGTTTGCTGCGGTAATAAACGCCATAAGAGATTCCATAAACACGGCCATAATTAGGCCTGTCACTAAGTTGCGAATATGTTCGCTTTTTTCTGGAAGGAGTGTGTTTACGACTTTGGTCATTAGCGCCATCATTCCCATGCCGATGGGCATCATTACTGTGGCGGCAAGAGCAAATGAAGATAGCCATTGCTGAATGAATGTATCGCCTAGTCCGACGTTCATGTACGTCATAACTGCGGTAAGTGTTCCTCCGATTAGACTCATGATGCTTACCATGACGAGTACTTTAAGAAGGATAGGCGTTTTCTTGTTGGTCTCTAGAGAGGCGTTTGACTCTAATGGACTCAGTGTTGCTTGTGTCGTCATTTCGTTTCTCCAGTCTTGAAATAAGTTTGATTTAAGTTGATAATGTCAACTATAAATTTAATAGTTGATGATGTCAACTATATTTTAGGAAGGATCGATCATGTCAGAAAACACGTCTTTGGAATCTGTATTTCGTTTGGTTCACTCGCTGAAGCGTCAGATGGCGGAACAGATAGAAAGTCTCGACTACGATATTGCACCCATGCATATGCGAGTCATGAAGATCATCACCAAAAAATCACCTTGTACGTCTATCGATGTTGCGCATTATTTAAACAGGGATAAGGCGCAGGTGACTCGGTTGATCAATACGCTATTAGCACAGTCTCTATTGGTTAAAGCGCCCAATCCAAGTGACAAGCGAAGTCATTTTTTGGAGCTTACAGAAGCTGGACAGAAGGTCATGGCCAGTTTGGCAGCTATTGATAAACAGGTACTCGCAACGATGGCTCAGGGGCTAAGTGAAGAAGAGCTGGATAGCTTCAATACCACCGCTGAGAAAATGGCTAAGAACCTAGAAGCGAGCGAGTAACATAAAGGCTGGAGCAAGAAACCATCCAGTGTACTGCAAGCTTGGTACATGCAAAGTCAGTTGATGCCGGTGGCGATCACGGAATAAGTATTAATATCGCTCCATTTCAATGGCTCTACTATGCTTTTGGTGTAACAGCTCTAAAAGCGATAAGGAGAATGACATGGACTGTAGCTCACTAGCCATCACAATGGATATAAACGGTAGCAAACTGGTTCTTGCCTGGGGACCTAACCAAACGACAGATCAATGCATCAAGGACTATCACAACATCCCGGCAGACCTAAATGCACAATCGTATATGCTTTCGGTAAACGACCATAAAAACGCGTCACTCGAAAAACCGATCAGCGCTGAAAAAGCCAGTTCGTTAATGGAACAATGGCAAGCCATACAAAATGGCATTGATCAGGATTTGGATGTGCATTGGTAAATTCATCTCGTTTAATGTCAAGCCAAAGCAATTGCTTTGGCTTTTTTGTTCGTCTTATCTTTTCAGTTCTGGTTTGCTGTCCTGAATCTTGGATATAAATTAGACGCTTATCACACAATCCTATCTATACCTTGTGGTGTCAATCTTGATATCGTGGTGGCCAGCCTGTCACGGTAGTTATTTAAGAATGGATATTTTAGGTATGGATAACCACGCTGAAAAATGGAAACGTTACTACGAAAAATCACTAGCAAAACCTCATGCTAAGCGCACGGAGTTCGCGCTGTCTCTGAATGAATCTGGACTTCAGATTGCGGTAGATTGTGGCTGTGGTACCGGTAGTGATGTCGGTTATTTGTCTTCGCAGGGATATCGTGTCTTTGGGTTCGACATTAATGCGGAAGCCGTCGCCATTTGTCATGACCGATTTGCTAAAGATGACTTGGTTGAGGTATCACAAGATACTTTTGAGAATTTCTCTTACCCCACTGCTGGTGTTGTTGTCGCAAGTGCTAGCCTGTTTTTCGCCAATCCCGTCGAGTTTAAACAAACGTGGCAGCGTATCAGCGGTTCTGTTGCGGAAGGCGGCGTCTTTGTCGGCGACTTCTTAGGGCAGAGTGATAGTTGGGCGTCTGAGTATCCTTCACAAACCACACCGCTTACAAAACTAGCAGTAGAATCTTTGTTTGAAGACTTTGACGTGATTCGATTTCACGAACGGAATGAGCCAGGTACGACGGCGATTGGGATTGAGAAACACTGGCACATCTATTCGGTAATAGCGGTGAAACGTGGCTAGTAAAGGGGACTTGATGAAAAAGTTTGAGTTATTGAAAGCCTTGGGGGCCGGTGACTTTCAGCACCTTAATGGTAGTTTAGAAGTGCATCTAAAGGGTACCGCAGCGATATTACAGCAGTGGCATTCAAGGGACGTGCTGGTTGATGCGGGATTGTTTCACGCTGCGTACGGAACCGCGGGTTTTGATGAGAACATGGTGTCATTGAGTCAACGTCATGAAATCGCGAGTGTGATAGGGGAGGAAGCAGAGTCCTTGGTTTATCTCTATTGCAGCTGTGATAGAGACAATGTTTTCGCACAATTCGGCCATAAAAAGTTTATCCTGTTTCGAGACCGATTTACTGATACGCAATTTGAGTTAACCGATGAGAAAGCCGCCGATTTTTGTGAGCTCACCGTAGCCAATGAACTTGAGTTGGTATTGGCTGATGCATCATTTAAAGCTAAATATGGTGCTGAGCTACTCGAGCTATTTCTTCGAATGGACAATTATTTAAGTGATGCGGCTCAGAGCGCCTACCGAGCTTCTTTAGAAGAGTTTTTCTAAGGTTTGTCTGGCTCAGAATCTCTCAAATTGTATAACCGTTAAAGACCTGAAAATAAGGATGTTATGTTTAAACTTGATATTGACGACACGCTTTCATTAGCCCTAGTACAACCTAGTTTTGCTGCTGAGTACCTTGCGATTGTCTCACGAGACAGAGCATATCTCGCCGAGTGGTTGGCGTGGCCTGAGCACGGTAAAAACCAAGAGTTCTTTGCGCGCTTTATTGAGCAATCTTTGCATGACTACGCACTTGGTAAGTCGATGACTTGCGGAATCATCTTTCAAGGTCAGCTAGTTGGGAACATTAGCTTTAATACCATTAATCACTCACTGAAAAAAGTAGAAATAGGGTATTGGTTAGCGCAGCCTCAGCAAGGTAACGGCATAGTGACCAAAGCCGTGGCGAAAATGATTGAGATTGCCTTTACCCAGCTCGATATGGAAAAAGTACAAATCTCAGCAGCGGAACAAAATAGCCCAAGTCGCCGCGTATGTGCGCGGCTTGGATTCACGCTTGAAGGGGTGATAACTCGAGCTGAAAACCTCAATGGTCGAGTAGTGGATCATGCCATATATGGCCTATCTCGAGAGCTATGGAGCCAGCAAAGTCGCTAGCTCGCAAGATGTTTAAACTGTAAGTCAACCAAGCGTCGGTAAAGTTCACAGGTTTGCAGCAACGCATGATGATTACCTTTGTCCACTAAACGGCCGTGATCCAATACAGCGATTTGATCGGCGTGTTGGATAGTAGAAAGTCGATGCGCGATGATGATGGTTGTTCTGCCTTGCATGAGTTCTTCTAGCGCTTGTTGGACATGGTGTTCGCTTTCACTATCAAGGGCGCTGGTGGCTTCATCGAGTAATAAAATCTTCGGATCTTTTAGTATCGCTCTCGCAATGGCAATGCGCTGTCGCTGGCCGCCAGATAGGCGCACACCGCGCTCTCCTAGAAAGCTTTGATAACCTTCGGGTAAATTCATAATAAAATCGTGAGCATGGGCTTTCTTTGCCGCTTCAATCACTTCTGCATCAGTGGCGTTCGGATTGCCGTAGCGAATGTTGTGGAACACGTCATTACTGAAAAGAGCGGGCTGCTGAGGAACTAACGCCATTTGCTTGCGTAGTTCATGAGGATCAAAGCGTCGAATATCGAAACCACCTAGGGTAATTTGCCCTGCTTCAGGATCGTAAAATCGCTGCATCAGCTCGAACAAGGTGGTTTTTCCTGCGCCAGAAGGTCCCACCAATGCCAAAACCTTGCCTTCTTCGGCCACCAAATCCAGTGACTCCACTGCTGCTTGTGTGGGCCTAGAAGGGTAGTGGAACATGACGTTGCGAAACGCGACTTCTGGTTTTAGTTCGTTTGGTGAGACCAAGTCTTCGGTTGGGGCGGTAATACGACTTTCGACTTGTAAAATCTCCACCAATCTTTCTGTGGCTCCTGCAGCACGCTGCAACTCACCCATAACTTCTGAAATGGTGGCAAGGGATGAAGCCACCATAATGGCGTAAAACACAAACGCACCAAGATCGCCTGCCGACATCACACCGTTAATTACATCACTGCCGCCCACCCAGAGCATGCCTGCGATAGCGCTAAATACAATGACAATCACGCCCGAGATTAAGATTGCGCGCTGTTTAACTCGGCGGCGGCCAATATCATAAGCTCGCTCAACTTCGTGAGAAAATGAAGCGCGTTCTTCCGCTTCGAAACTATAGCTTTGCACCGTCTTGATGTGCTCAATGGCTTCGCCAGCGTAGCTACCTACATCTGCCATTGAGTCTTGGCTCTGTCTCGATAGCGCCCTGACGCGTCTACCGTAAAATAGGATCGGTACTAGAATAAATGGCACCGATGCGAGCACGATTAGCGTCAGTTTAATATTGGTAGCAAAAAGCATAACGATAGCACCGACGCACATTAATGCGCTGCGCATCGCCATGGAAAAGGAAGAACCAATGATGCTTTGCAGCAAAGTGGTGTCCGTTGTAATACGGGACATGATGTCGCCGCTGCCATTGGTTTCAAAATAGCTTGGGTGCAGAGTAATGATGTGGTCAAACACCGCTTGTCTAATGTCGGCGCTGACACGTTCACCAACAGAAGAGACTAAGTAGAAACGGAAAAACGTGCCGATAGAGATACACAACGTGATGAGGAGAATGAACTGTATCGCGCTCTGTAGATCAGCCAATGACTGCTGAGTAAAACCTTGGTCAATGAGAATGCGTACGCCGTGGCCAACCGAGAGGGTTAATCCAGCCGTGACAATGAGAGCCAGCAGTGCGGCGAACACTTTCATTCGATAAGGACGAATAAAGGCCAAAAGCTCAACTAAAATCCCCAAGTTTTTTCGTTGTTGTTTTGATTGGGAGGTATATGCATAGTTTGGACCTTTTATTGAAATAATTGTGGGTATAACACTTTGTAAATTATAGATACTTGAGTAACCTTCACTTCGATCTACGGTCACAGTTTTTAATTAATATATGGTGACGCTGTCACCTTTTGCTATTGCCAGTGGTCATTGACAAACTGGTGCTTCTGTAAAACATTGACCAGCTCGCTAAGTACCGGCCCGTTGGCATGACGCCGAGAGACTAAGCAGCCGACTGTAGTCACCCAGCCACTTTTTTCATGTGCGACAGGAAGGGCAACCATTCGTTGTTCCTGTATGGGTTGCTTGACCAACATTTCAGGTAAGTTTGACCAGCCGATACCCTGCAATACCATATCGACTAGGTTCTGATGAGTATTCGCGTACCAAACATTGGTACTTATTCCATAGGTAAACCACAGTTCTTGTTTGTCAGAGCTACGATGTACACACTGACGATACGCTTTGAGATCCGAGTCTTTAACGATGGGAAGCGTAGCGAGGGCGTGATCGGGTGCGACAACGGTCAGAAAACGGGCTTGCCCCATGACAAAAAAATCCATATCGACACGCAGTTCTCCATCGGCATATACAATGCAATCTGCGCCACCTCTTCTCTCACCAATTTTTCCACATCAAAAGTAGAAGCTGTAATGATTTCGAAGTTAGTGATGGGGTACTGGGTAGCGAGCGGTGCAAGAATCGACAATAAGGCGGCGCTCATTAGGCTTTCGTCCACGGCGATGACAAGTTCGTGTTCATAGTCATTAGCCAATGAATCTACTTTCTGATCGAAATACTGCTGCTGATGAAGAATAGACCGAGCAATAGGCAGCAAAGCTTCACCACTCTCCGTCAACTCCGGCGTGTTTTTCTCGCGGCTGAATAAGGTTTGGTTGATGGCAATTTCAAGATTTGAGATTGCTTGGCTTACGCCAGATTGGGCGCGATTGAGTTTGCGCGCAGCGGCCGAAAATGAGCCGTACTCACAGACTGCGACAAAAACCTTGAGTTGTTCGAAACTGTACATCGTCAATCCTTAGTCACAAAATTGCACTCAAGGTATCACGAACTGTGATGGTTGTTAACTTTCTATCTATTGCTGGATGAGGATAATCAGAGGCGAATTATCAACAAACTAAATAAAAACCAGTGAGGAGTTAACAATGGGAGTGCTTGAGAGAGTCTTTCATTCAGTATTGTTTGAAGTATTAGCCGTGAGCCTATCAATCGCGGGGTTAGCAATATTTACCGACCATGACGTGGCGAGACTGTCAGGAACTATGATAGTCATAGCGACAATGGCAATGTGTTGGAATTATCTCTTTAATCTGATTTTCGATTATTTTGTCAAAGGTGAACGAGTAGAACGAACCGTGATGGTTCGTGTGGTTCACGTGCTACTGTTCGAAGCAGGACTGTTATTGGCAACGGTACCTGTGATGGCTGTAATGCTTGAAGTGAATTTATGGCAAGCCTTTATTATGGATATCGGCGTGACGATCTTCGTGACCGTTTATGCGTTTGTCTACAACCTGACTTACGACCATGTTCGAGTTTGGGTAGTGAATCAGCGTCAGGCAGCGGCGTAATTAAGATTGAGCTGATTAAAGCAAATAAAAAGGGCAGACGTTATCGTCTGCCCTTGTCTATTTCTTAGTGAATACTGTCGTTCTTAAGGCTTAAACCTGCTTGAAGGTTAGGTGGTGCAGGGTGAGGCCTGGCTTCACAAACGACACGTCCAACTCATACCAGCCAGTTTGAAGCTCGACAATGAGGCCTTCAACGTCGACAGCCTTGCCTTCTGTACCATTCGTAGACAGTGACATACTGTAGTCGCCATTGAGGTGTAAGCTACAGGATGATTGAGCGAGCTCATTGCGGTCATAGCTGGCGTTCATACTGACTTGGTATTGGCCAGCTTTTGTTACGTGAAGGGTGACATTAGTATCAACCTCAGTATCAAGAATTACTGGTTCCTCAATGGCAAGAGCAGAACCCATTGGTTGCTCTTCACACGCGTTGAACGGCTTAATAGGGTTATAGCGAACTAGCGGACGTTGCATCGCCGGTGTATTCAAGATAAATCGGCAGATGTTCATGGCGCTGCGCTGTAATTCACCAAGCGTCAGCTGACTCGCTTCCAGTGCGCTAAGTGTGTCATCATCCATCGCGTTGCGCTCGGCACCATCATTGTCGACCACCATATACAGGTCGTTCTGCGCACGAACCATGTAGGAGGTATAGGTTTTAGACTCTTCACCACCGGTAACTGGGTGGTTCATTTTTGCCCACCAGTCAGACATGACAATGCCATCAAACCCCCACTCGCCGCGAAGAATGGTGGTATTAAGGTCGTAATTTGATGCGCCCCAATGACCATTGATTGGGTTGTAAGAGGTCATTATTGTTGTCGCGCCACCTTTTTTCACCGCAAGCTCAAATGGCTTAATGTGTACTTCACGAAGAGCACGTTCAGACATGACGGCATCGACAAAGAAGCGAGAGGTTTCCTGATCGTTGGCCGCAAAGTGCTTAATCGTGCCTGATACACCGGCGCTCTTGAGGCCGCCAACTTGTGCTGCTGCCATTAAACCGGTTAGTAGCGGATCCTCAGAGAAGTACTCGAAGTTGCGTCCGTTGAGTGGGTGGCGGTGAATATTGATACCTGGACCAAGCAAAGTATCAATTTGGTAGCTCTGTAACTCACCACCCACTAAGTAGAATAAATGCTCATTAAGCTCGGTGTTCCAGGTACAGCCAAGTAGTGTACCAATAGGCACCTGTGTCGCTTTATGGCCACTGTCCATGCGAATACCCGAAGGGCCATCCGCTGCGGCGGCAACAGGAATACCTAGATCAAACAAAGCATCACTCACACCACCAAATGCCGCTGCGGTACCTGGAGTCACTTTGGGACTACACATACCTTCGCCACGAACGATAGTTGCCAGCATGGATGGACTAAACTGAGCAACAAACTCCGTTAGTGATGCTTTGCCATTTGCTACGTGCTGTAATTTAATCCCTTTATCACCAGTAAGCTCAATGCTCTCTGGCAGGCGAGATTCAATGCGCGCTTGCATATCGACGCTTCGAGTTGGTACCGATTCGTGTTCAATACAGAAATGGCCATCTTGTGAAGCTTGGGCAGGCTTAATACGCTGGTATGACTCAACAGGCGCCGCTGATTCTGAGAGTTGTTCAATGACCTGTAGTGTATCTACGTTGAATGGGGCATCAATGACGGTAGCTTCTCTAACACTGCCGCCTAGATAGAAATCATAACGGCCGGCTTCAAGAACGTAGCAAGACTTATAGCCGGTTACGCCAGAGTCGTCATAGGAAGCCAGTACCTCAATTGGAACGACAATACGAACTAGTTCAGACTCATTTGGCGCAAGCATACGAGTCTTACCAAAACCAGCAAGACTGCGGGACGGTTTGCCAAGCTTGCCTTGCGGCGCTTCAACATACAATTGTACAACTTCTTTGCCACTGTATTGTTTGCCAGTGTTGGTTACTTCTATGTGAAAGTGTACGGCACGTGTGTTGCCGCGGCCTTCGATAGAGTGTGAGATAAGCTTACGTTCAAACTGGGTGTAGCTTAAACCCTCACCAAACGCATAACGAACAGCTTCTGGTTTGAAAGTCGCGAAGTAGCGATAACCTAAATAGATATCTTCTTGATAGAGGTTTTTGTCTTTGTTGCCAAAGTTAGCATGAGACGGGTAATCACTTAGCTGATAAGCGATAGTGTCTGCCAGCTTTCCGCTTGGTGACAGGTCGCCAGAAAGAACATCGGCAAGGGCGTGACCACCTTCGATACCCGCTGCCCAGCTGTATAGAACGGCTTTTATGGATTCTGGTTTGGTAACAGACTCCATCCAAGACATGTCAACAATGTTAGTCACATTGAGGATCACAACAACGGAGTCGAACTGCTCACAAACTTGGCAAAGCATTCGATGCTCAGTATCTGTGAGTCGATAGCTGCCTGCCTCATCTGCATTATCTTGGTCTTCACCTGCCGTGCGGCCGATAAACACAAGAGCATGGTCGCTTTTTTGACTGGCTTGTTTGACGGTTTCATCGTCTAGCGGCATTTCTTTTTGAAACCAAGGTTCCGCCGCCCAACCGCCACCACCATCATCAAATGGATGCTGTTCTAGCCAGTTTTGATAGACGCTCACCAACTCGTGGTTCACTTCAATACTTGGGTGAGCGTCTAGCCCTTCAAGCGCATTGACTGAGTACGGGACGTTTACTGCTCCCCCTGAGCCTGTTCCGCTGCGTACGGTATCGATTTGGCAACGGCCAAAAAGCGAGACACGACTGCCAGTGTGCAGGGGTAGCGTGTTGTCGATGTTTTCCAATAAAACAATGCCTTCAGCGGCGGCTTGGCGGCTGACAGGCGCAAGGGCTTGCCTTGCTAATTCAATGCTTGTGAAGGGCATAATTGGGTTCCAGTTCCTGTTATTTTCTATCGTTTTTGGGAGCTTAGATTACTAAGAATTAGATAAATGGGTTGTTCAGTTCAAGTCGCTCTCGCTGCTCAATCTTCAAGGTGCTCTCGATGTCTGAAAAGTATTGTTGATAGAGCGCTTCATAGTCGCCCGTTTCAAGTACGATTTCACAGCCAAGCTGGAGACGTTTGGCAAGCTCTGGGTTGTCTGCATTCACGTAGAACACCAAAGGGAAGGGATATTCAATCATCACCCCACCCACTAGGCTTACTGGGTATTGGTTGGCGACGCGACTCTCAAACACTTCAAGTGCTTCATTCGCGCCAAAACAAACAAAGTCGAACTCGCCGTCGGTTAAGCGTTGAAATAAACCATCAAAGTTGCCACGTTCTACAACAGTAAAGCCGTTGCGTCGAAATAGTTCGGCATCAACCCACGTTTCGGGTACACCAACGCTTTTATTTTTAATAGTTTCTGCAGATGAGAATTCATTGAGCTTATCATCACGTGCAAATAAAATACGCTGCCCCAAAAGCTGCTTGGTGACTGACAGCGCAAGCTCGATAAAGCGTTTGCCAGCAAATTTAGCATTGCCTTTTACTGTGACGAGTACATCGCTACCGTTATCGAGAACAGCGCCTTCATCTTTAGCTGAAGGTAAGTCGGTGCGATCGTCAATGATACTGACGTCGCCATGGCTTTCTGCGGTCACAGAGAGCAGTAGATTGAGCACATCAAGCTCAAATTGTTGACGATACGCAGACTTGTTTCCGTTCCAAAAACGTACCGAATTAATCGTTGTCACATTGATCACCAAAAAGTAAGCGGTTTCTTTTGGATGATATCAGTTTGGAAAAATGGTGATAGTGAGCAGATCACATAACGGATTAATAGTTTGTTTTAGTATCATAAGTTACTGTTATTAAAATAATAATGAATCATTATGAGTTTAAAATTCACTCACTTATGCATGGCGTTTGCTAGCGATAATGTCGTGATCCGTATGTTAATCTGAGTTACAAAGTTGCTGAGATCACATTTCTCGAAAGAGACAATTTTAACAGCTTGATGTGCGCTAATTCATTGAATTTTAAGAGTAATATCTTTGGCTATCGTTCGGTGTATTATCGATATTTTATTTTAAGTCATTGTTTTGTAATGATTTTATTAATTGTGATCGGCGCGGGCTTTTTGGGGAACGTTTTTGTTATCGAGCAATGGATTGCTTAGCATCTTGAGAAAGCGCTTTCATGAAGTGTTACCCCCGAACTGATTCAGTTCCACTTAAATTGAAAATCGCTCGACCCAAAAACAAAACTAAAGGACAAAGTGATGCAAAAGAAAACATTTATCGCCTCAGTGATTTGTGGTGCATTGTTTGCTGGTAGTGCAGTGACTGCACAAGCGGAAGAGATTAAACAAGGGGGCACACTGACGGTGCCAATAATCAACACTGGCTTCGTTGATAACTTTAACCCATACACAGTGAAAGACATTTATAACGGTACGATGTTTGAGCCGTTAATGGTTTTCAACAACATGACTGGTGAGACGCACTGGCGTTTGGCAGAGTCGGCAGACTACTCAGATGATCTAAAAACCATCACTATTAAACTACGTGACGGCCTTAAATGGTCAGACGGCAGTCCTCTAACGGCTGAAGACGTGGCATTTAGTTTCGAAATGACTAAGAAAGCGCCAGCATTCGACCTTAAAGGTATTTGGTCTGGCGGCAACCTACAAGGTATCGACGTTGTTGATGCTCGTACGGTTAAGCTAAACCTAGCAGAAGCAGACTCTACGTTCCTATGGAACCTTGCGGATTACCATATCGTTCCTAAGAAAGTTTGGAGTAAGGCAGAAGATCTAACGACCTTTACTAACCCAAATCCAATTGGTAGCGGTCCAATGACAACGGTGAAGTATCTGAAGCCTCAACAAATGGAGCTTTGCCGCAACGAGAACTATTACCTAGATAACCGTCCTTACCTAGATTGTATGACGTTCCGTTCGTACAACGATAACTCGCAAATTCAACCTGCACTTATCAAAGGCGAAATCGACTGGGGTTCAAACTTTATTGCTGATATCGAAAGTACTTTCGTGAAGCAAAACCCTGAAAATCACCACTTCTGGTACCCAGCGAACGATGCGATTCACCTATATGTGAACACAAAAGAAGCACCATTCGATGACATCCGTGTTCGTCAGGCTCTTTCTATGTCACTTGACCGTGAAATGATCGTTGATATCGCGGCTTACGGCTACCCAACAGTGAACTACAATGCGGGTGGTATTGCTGAGCTTTACAAAGCGAACATCGACCAAGGTGTCACTGACAAGTACCGTAACCTAACGACATACAGCCCAGAAAAAGCGAAAAAGCTACTTGATGAAGCGGGTTTGAAAGACGTAGATGGTGACGGCTACCGTGATATGCCAAACGGCGACAAATTCACATTTGACATTGAAGTGGTTAACGGTTGGACAGACTGGATCCAAGTGGTTCAAATGGCGACTGAGTTCTTCGACGAAGTTGGCGTAAAAGCGAACGTTAAAACTGTTGACTGGGCGGTTTACGATAAGAACCTAAAAGACAGCAACTACAAGATGTCTATCAACTGGTCGATGGTATCGACTAACCCAATCCTAGCGTATCAAGCTTACTTCTCATCTGCGTATGTAGGTAAGATCTGGCACGCTGGTCACGGTGTAAATAGCCCAGAAATCGATGCGCTAATTAACAGCTTCGGTAAGACGGGTGACAAAGTGAAGCAGCAAGAGATCATCTCTGAACTGCAAGAGTTCACAGCGCAAAACCTACCGTTTATCCCGCTGTTCTCTAACGCGACTTGGTTCCAGTACAACACTAAGAAAATCGTTGGTTGGCCAAGTGAAGAAAACCCATACATTCAACCTGTATTTTACGATGGTGGTAAGCGAGTCATTATCCTAAATAACTTGCACCTTAAGTAACTCGTAACGTTTGGGGTCTCGTCTGAGACCCCACATTAAAAGGTATTGCTATGTCGTTTTTAGCTCGCCGCTTTGGCTTTTACTTTACTGCGTTTTTAATCGCAATCTCATTCAACTTTATGTTGCCACGCCTGATGCCAGGTGACCCAGTCGACGCACTGTTTGCTGCTGCTCAGGGCCGTATGGATCCCGCTCAAATGGATGCGGTTCGTGAAATGTACGGCTTCGTTGATGGCAACGTATTTGTTCAATACATTCACTACATCAAAAGTGTGTTCACTCTTGATCTTGGTCCTTCAGTGTTGATGTTCCCAATCAACGTATCTGAGGTGATTGCTATGGCGTTGCCTTGGACTATGTTCCTCGCGCTGGGCTCACTGATTGTGGCTCTGATCATTGGTGTGAGCATTGGTACTTATGCCTCTTACCGTCGCGAAGGGTTCTTTGGTCAGGTCGTGCCGCCAGTATTGGCTTTCATCAGTAACTTCCCATACATCGTAACCGCTCTGCTTTTGTTCTACTTCTTCGGTTTGAAAATGGAGTTGCTACCGCTCGCTTATACTTACGATCCTTCTCTAGAACCGGGTTGGACTTGGGAGTTCATTGCAAGTGTTGCCAAGCATGCTGTGCTACCTGTGGGCTCAATGGTTGTGGTGGGTATTGCCACTTGGGTATTCAACATGCGTAACGCGATGATTAACGTGTTAGGTGAAGACTACGTCACTATGGCGGAAGCAAAGGTCTTAGCAGCTTCCGAGTGATGTACCGCTACGCAGGTCGTAACGCTATCTTGCCAGTTGCAACCGCGATTGCGATGGCGATTGGTTTCTCGTTCGCAGGCTCGATTATGACGGAAGTGGTATTTAACTACCAAGGTCTTGGTAACATTCTTCTTAAAGGTATCGTTGCTCGTGATTACCCGCTAATCCAAGCCATTCTGCTTATCTTAGTGACCGCAGTTCTGACTGCTAACTTTATCGCCGATCTTCTATACGTTTGGCTTGACCCACGAATTTCCAACTAGGCCGTATTATGGAAAAGTTAATTGACGCTCATAAATATGACCGCGAGAGCAAATTAGCGGTGAGAGAATCTGCTTTCTCGTGGAAGAATATCAAATCAAAACTGGGTAAGGTGTACGCCTTTTTCTATGGCAATCCTCCAGCGATCATTGGTGGCTTTCTTCTGACTATCGTTCTGGCTGGTGCCGTCTTTGCTCCAGCATTGGCAACACATGATCCAGAGCGCCGCGTTGCTCGCCCTCATGTGGCACCGAACGCAGAGCATGTGCTTGGTTCTACTCGTAGTGGTCGTGATGTCTACAGCCAAGTGCTATACGGAGCACGCAAATCACTCACAGTGGCGCTGACTGCTGGTGTGATTGCGATGAGTATCGCTGTGCTAGTAGGCGTATCGTCTGGCTACTTTGGTGGCAAGATTGATGAACGCTTGAACTTCTTAACTAACGTATTTTTGGTATTCCCGCAGTTACCATTATTGATTGTACTCGCAGCATTCTTAGGGCAGGTGGGGTCCCTCGTTATTACCGTGTTGCTCGGTATCACCTCCTGGCCGTGGGGCGCGAGGGTGATACGTTCTCAAACAATGGCAATCCGTAACAAAGAGTTCATTATTTCTGCTGAAGTAATGGGTGAATCAAAAATTCGCATTATTCTGGTAGAGATTCTGCCAAACCTTATCTCAATCGTATTTGGTGGCTTCTTGGGCACGGTTATCTACGCAATGGGTGCGGAAGCCGGTCTTGGTATTCTTGGTCTAGGTGATGCAACGGAAGTGAGTTGGGGCTCAATGCTTTACTGGGCACAAACTTCGTCTTCACTTTACACCGGCGCATGGTGGGAAATGATGGTTCCAGCAATGGCACTGGCGATTACTGGTGGTGCACTGGCTCTGATTAACATGTCGATTGACCAAGTGAGTAACCCGAAACTTCGTACTGGCCCACACATCAAGCTGTGGCGCAAACTGAAAAAAGAAGCAGACAAAAAGAGAGGCCTACGATGAGCGCTTTACTTGAAATCAATAACCTTTGTGTCGATTACGTATCGCCAAACGGTGTCGCTCGTGCGGTAAACAATGTGAGTTTGACCATCAATGAAGGTGAAACGTTAGGCATTGCCGGTGAGTCTGGCTGCGGTAAAAGTACGCTAGCGTTTGCTATCTCTCGTCTGCATAAAGCGCCAGCGCTTATCTCAGAAGGTGAAATCCTGTACAAGGGTGAAGATGTACTAAAAATGAACGACCGTAAGCTGCGCCAGTTCCGTTGGAACGACGTGTCAGTGGTATTTCAAAGTGCAATGAACTCATTAAACCCGGTGATTACCATTGGTGAGCAGCTGACTGACGTTATTTTGGCACACAAGAAAATTCCGTATAAACAAGCTCACGAAAAGGCGGTGGAACTGCTGTCTATCGTTGGTATTCACGGTGACCGAATGGGGAGCTTCCCACACCAATTGAGTGGTGGTATGCGTCAGCGTGTGGTCATTGCGGTAGCGTTAGCGCTTGAGCCAAAACTCATCATCATGGATGAGCCAACAACGGCACTGGACGTGGTGGTTGAGCGCGAAATCCTTAACGAACTGTACGACCTAAAAACCAAGTTTGGCTTCTCTATCTTGTTCATCAGTCACGATTTGAGCCTAATGGGTGAGATTGCAGACCGTATTGGTGTTATGTACGCTGGTAACTTGATTGAACTAGGGGAAGCTCAGCAAGTATTTGGCGCTCCGGAGCATCCATACACTAAAGGTTTGGTGGCATCTTTCCCGACGATTCATGGTCCTAAAGAAAGACTGTTTGGTATTCCAGGCAACCCAGTGAACCTCTTGGATATTCCAACAGGTTGTAATTTCCAAGCTCGCTGTGGTGAGTGTTTTGAGAAGTGTCAGAAAGTAGAACCTGCGCTTTCAACGCTAGCGAACGGCCGTCAAGTCTCTTGTCATTTGGTTTAAGGAAATAATGATGCAAAGTAATGAAGTCATCCTATCGGTAAAAAACCTGGTTAAAGATTTCCCTCTAGCCAATCGGTGAAATCAAACCTAATGCGAGCGGTAAACGATGTGTCGTTTGAGCTTCGTAAAGGTGAAGCGCTGGCGATTGTAGGTGAATCCGGCTCTGGTAAAAGTACTGGTGCGCGTATCTTGACTCAAATCTATGACAAGACCGCAGGTGATATCCACTTCAAAGGTGTGCCACTGAATGAGTACATTGAGAACAACGGTCAGTTGGAATACGCACGTCAGGTGCAGATGATTTTCCAAGACCCGTTTGGCTCACTAAACCCAGTGCACACGATTTATCACCACATTGCACGTCCGTTGATGATTCACAACCGTGCAGATAAGAAAGCCATCCCACAATTGGTGTATGACTTGCTTGAGTTGGTGGGTCTAACGCCAGTAAAAGAAACCGCAGAGAAGTTCCCTCACGAGCTAAGTGGTGGTCAAAGACAGCGTGTAGCGATTGCGCGTGCCATTGCCGTTGATCCAGAAGTGATCTTGGCGGATGAGCCGATTTCAATGCTCGATGTGTCCGTACGTCTCGGCATCTTGAACCTGATGGCGGATCTAAAAGACAAGCATGGCATCTCGTTCATGTATATCACTCACGATATCGCGACAGCACGTTACTTTGCTGAAAAAACAGCGGTGATGTATGTCGGCCATATGGTGGAGTGGGGCGAGAGCGATAGCGTGACTCAGAACCCTCAGCACCCATATTCGAAACTGCTACTGTCAGCGGTACCAGAAGTGGGCAATGCAGGTCGTCGTGATCTAGCCGTGAAGAAAGGTGAGATCCCTCTTTGGAAACCATCGAGCGTAGGTTGTCCATTTGCGACACGATGCCCGAACGCAACTGAGATTTGCACCAAAGAGATGCCTGAGACGACACAGATCTCTGAGCAACACTTTGTTCGTTGCCACAACATGTAACTTAAAGAATCCCAAAAATTTTGCGCCTTGAAGAAAAGCGCTTACAAAAAATCAGAAGTGACCAATATGACGGAACAATTACAAGCTAATCAAGCGTTTGAAGTACACGGAAAATTTATCACTATCAACGACGAACGTTTTTATCAGATTTCTAACGTCGATCAGATGGCACCGTTTTTTATCAGTGTCGTCTCTGCCAGCAACCATTGGCTATTTATCTCTTCAACGGGAAGCCTATCTGCAGGTCGTATTCGCCCTGAGAACGCGTTATTCCCATATCGTTCAGTTGATCATATTCATGAGAATGCTGACAACACTGGCTCAAAAGCGGTACTGCGTGTTAAAAAAGGTGAGGGCAAACCAGCGCTTTGGGAACCGTTTAACCCGCACCACGACGGTTTGTATGACGTGCAGCGTAATCTGTATAAAAACGCGGTCGGCGATAAAATCATCTTTGAAGAACTAAACCATACGTTGGGGCTGGGCTATCAATACAGTTGGTCTACGTCAGACAAGTTTGGTTTCGTTCGTGAAACGCATGTGACTAACTTAGGCGAGAGCGCGGTTGAGTTTGACATCATCGACGGTATTCAGAACTTGCTGCCTTCCGGTGCACCACTACAAGCTTTGCAAACGCGCAGCGCACTAGTCGACGCGTACAAATGGAACGAGCGCATTGAAGATTTGCCAATGGCAACGTACAGCATGTACGCCAAGCTTAGCGACCGTGCTGAGCCAGCAGAATCACTACGTGCAACAACGGTATTCGGTATCGCGCCGAATGCTCAGCAAGTCACGCTAAGCGCCAAAGATGTGGCGAATTTCCGTAAAGGATTGCCGCTGAATGCTGCATCTCTGACCCGTGGTGAGCGTGGTGCCTTCCTTATCACTCAGTCGTTAACGCTTTCTGCTGGTGACGCTCAATCTTGGACTATCATCGCGGATATCGATAAGTCACACGCTGACGTTGCTGTGTTGAAAAACCAGTTTGTCCTAGACGATGAAATCGCAGCGACTGTTGAAAAAGATGTGAAAGCCAATCGTGATGAACTCAAGTTACTTATGGCCGGTGCGGATGCATGGCAGTTGACGTCATCAGAAGAGACCGCGGTTCACCATTATGCTAATGTGTTGTTTAACAACATGCGTGGTGGCGTATTTGTTGATGGCTATAAGCTTGACAGCAGCGATGTACTGGCAACGTTCACTCGTATTAACAAGAAGGTGGTTGAGAAGCACTCAGCACTGCTGCGCACGCTGCCAGAGAACCTGTCTCACCCGCAATTGGTATCTATGGCGAAAGATACTGGTGATCAGCAATTGCTGCGTATGGCTTACGAGTATTTACCACTTACATTCGGTCGTCGCATGGTGATCCAAGCCGCCCTTGGAACCATTTTGAAATCAAAGTACGTGATGAAGAAGGTCAGCGTTTGCTTGCGTACCAAGGTAACTGGCGCGATATTTTCCAAAACTGGGAAGCGATGGCACTCAGCTATCCAAACTTCATCGGCTCGTTTGTGGCGAAGTTTGTCAACGCATCGACCATTGATGGCTATAACCCTTACCGAATTACTAAAGAGGGTGTCGACTGGGAACTGTTAGACCTAGATGATCCATGGAGCAACATTGGATACTGGGGTGACCACCAGATCATCTACTTGCTTAAATTCCTTGAATTGGCTGATAAGTACCAAAGCAACGACCTTATCGAATGGCTAAGTGAAGAGACATACAGTTACGCTAATGTTCCTTATGAAATTTCTGGTGTCGAGCAGCTGTTTGCTAACCCGAAAGACACCGTTACGTTCAACGAGCAAAAGCAAGCGACAACTGAAGAACTGACGGAAACCATGGGCAGTGACGGTCGCTTGGTGATGAGTGGCAATGGCGACGTCTACCAAGTTAACCTGCTAGAGAAACTGTTGGTGCCGCTTCTTTCCAAGCTTAGCAACTTCGTGATCGACGGTGGTATTTGGCTCAATACGCAACGCCCAGAGTGGAATGATGCGAACAACGCGATTGTTGGTAATGGCTTGTCTATGGTGACGCTGTACTACATGCGCCGCTACGTTACCTTCATGCAAAAACTCATTTGCCGTGCGCCAATTAACGTTGCGCTATCAAGTGAAGTCGCAACTTGGCTGGCCAAAACCAGTGAGGTGCTATCAGAAGCGGCCGCGTCATTACGTGTTGAGAAGATCACGCCTCAGTCACGTAAAGCGTTACTGACTAAGCTTGCAAAAGTGGCAGAAGAGTACCGTGTGGGCGTGTATGCCAATGGTTTCTCAGGTAAGTCGACGGTTGAGATGACGGAAGTGGAAGAGCTACTCCGCGTATCCAAGACGCTACTTGACCATACGATCCACAGTAACAAGCGTGAAGACGGCTTGTATAACGCATACAACATTCTTGATTTGCAAGGTGATGGTGCCAATGTTGAGTACTTGTATCCGATGCTTGAAGGCCAAGTTGCTATTCTAAGTGCGGGTATCTTAGATGCGACTCAAGCGGTTGATTTGCTCACTAAGCTATTCGACAGCGAGATGTTCCGTGAAGATCAACTGAGCTTTATGCTTTATCCAGACCGTGACTTAACGGCTTTCTTGAAGAAGAACCACATTACTAAGAACCTCGTGGACAATAGCGCGCTGCTTCAAGCGATGTTAGAGAACGATGACAAGCGTATTGTGAATCAAGATATTGAAAACCGAGTTCACTTTAATGCTGATTTCGAAAATGCAGGTGTACTGGAAGCACGCATCGCACAAGTTGCTGCAGACTATCCGCGTTTTGGTCGCCAGGATTGGGAGAAAGTCGCTGATATCTACGAACAGACCTTCAATCATAAAGCGTTTACGGGGCGTTCTGGCACCATGTTTGGCTACGAAGGCTTGGGCTGTATTTACTGGCACATGGTTTCAAAGCTACTGCTAGCGGTTCAAGAGAACTATCAGCAAGCGTGGGTAGAGCTGGGTAATACAGAGAAAACGAAGCAATTGGCTGAGTTCTACTACCGAGTTCGTGAAGGTATTGGTTTCAATAAAACGCCTCTAGTCTATGGTGCGTTCCCAACTGACCCATACTCACACACACCAAAACAAGCCGGCGCACAGCAACCAGGTATGACAGGTCAGGTGAAAGAAGAAGTGATCACACGCTTCGGTGAGCTAGGTATTGCTATCACGGATGGTGAGATTCAGATTACTCCGAACTTACTCGATAAGTCTGAGTTCTTAACTGAGCCAGTTGCGTTTGACTACTTCGACCTTAATGGTCAGGAGCATCAAATTGATGTAGAAGTAGGTAGTCTTGCATTCACATTGTGTCAGGTACCATTTGTGTACACCTTGAGTGAAGAGCAAAACGAAGTGTCTCTTACCGTGGAGTTAGTAAATGGTCCTAAGATTGAAAAAGTGTCGAATATGATTCCTGAGAATCTAAGCAAACACATTTTTGATCGTAGTGGTCAGGTTAAGGCGGTATACGTGACGATTCCAGCGGAAAAACTGGTTATCTAGATAACAAAGCGTAAATAAAAAGGCAGGACAATGAATTGTCCTGCCTTTTTTATGAATGAATGGGAGAAAAACGTGTTAAGACTTGAGCTAGCGGTGCTATTTATTAATTACTGAGTGTATTAACTGCTCAATGTCTTAACTGAACCGCGGCTGATAATACTTGGTTCAATGGGTTCGATAGGCTGCGATGCGGTACTCTTACCTTTAACAATAGCCATGACTTTCTTGGCGGCGGCGGTGGCCATTTTTTGAATAGGAAAGTCAACGGTGGTGAGGCCTGGTGTCATATGTTGACCAAAAGGTACGTTATCGAAACCAATAATTGAAATATCTTCACCAACTTTGATGCCGCGCTCCAAGCAAAGTGTGTATGCCGTCATTGCGATGTTATCGTTCATACAGAAAATGGCGGTGAGTGGAATATCACGATCCAAAAGACGACGAATCGCATCGTGATTACATTGATTATCGAATCGACCTTCAACGACAGCATTCGGATTATAAGCAACACCATAGTGACTTAGCGCATTGCGATAGCCTTGGAGACGATCGCGACTGTCCACTTTACTTAACTGACCGCTGATACAACCGATTTGTGTGTGACCTTTCTTAATTAGGTACTCAGTGGCAA
This sequence comes from Vibrio maritimus, assembly GCA_003263775.1. Classification (GTDB taxonomy): domain Bacteria; phylum Pseudomonadota; class Gammaproteobacteria; order Enterobacterales; family Vibrionaceae; genus Vibrio; species Vibrio maritimus. Next base: position 747,366 of record JYJJ01000079.1, on the reverse strand, counting down.
GAAAGCCGCCTTTTTCGTTATCTAACCAAATACAGCGATCGGCCATTTCCGGAATGTAGCGGTTAATCAGTACTGTCGCTTCATTTTGACGAGAGATCTCCAGTAGCTCACTATCGGAAAGGGTATCGACAGTGAGTACCAAACCGTCAACTTTCTTTGAACGCAGAAAACGAATTGACTCATGTTCTTCGTCATATTCTTCATGACCGCTAGTGATGATCAGGTGGTAATTTTCTGAACGAACCACTTTCTCAACTTCATGCATCATCGGGCCATAGAAAGGACCGTCTAAAGTACCCACGAGCATACCAATACTGCATGAGCGATTTGATGCAAGCGCTTGCGCGAAGGTATTAGGCTGATAGCCCAGTTCTTCCATCGCAGCAAACACTTTTTGTTTGTTGGCTTCTTTTACAGAAGAGTGACCATTGAGTGTCCTCGACACCGTCGCTTGGGATACTTGGGCAAGTTCTGCGACTTCTTTTATCGTAATCAATTTTCGATCCTATCATTCAATCTTATTGAAATTATTGGAAATTTATTCAATAACACCTTGTAACTATACTACAAATAGACAGGTCATTGGTAATCCGAGCGTGGAACGCATAATCCACGACGGCATTCTGTGATCTGGCTTGCGATTTGTAGGCTTGAAAGCATCATATCGAATTGCTTTCTCACGTTTAGTGATAGACGCCACATTAGTAAAAGTAAGCGCTTTCTTTCTGGTGATGGGCTTCATGTTTTGTTCATTCGTTGAATTGGACGCTGTGTACATAATGTTTACCTGCTATTAATATGGTTATCAAGCAATGAGGAACAAGCGCTTCAATCGTCACTGTTCCTCATAAAATTTCACATAATTTGAAAGCGCTTTCTAAATAGTGGGAGGTGGCTTACAAATCAATGACACATGAAAGTGTCGTTATATCGAGTAATTGAAAGAGTATGGCGTAGGATAGAACTGATCAAACGAAAACACTGTTAGCGTCTTTAAGTAAGCGCTTACATAAAAATGACGCAGGAAAAATGATTATTTTCGGCTAAAAGCTGGGGGTATCTTGCGGCCAAAATTTTGATGAGTAATAGAAAAAGCAACAATGAATTATTTTCTTTCTTTATTCAAGGGAGAGATGAAAACTAGAGATAGTGTGAATTCAGGTGGGGGTCTGACTTCATTCTCTTTCTAAATATTAGTGCCAATTAAATAAAAGCAGTGGTTGCTAATTTATTTTCTTAGCACTTAAAAAACGGAAAACAATTTATAATAAATCAGGAGCTGATAATGAAATTATCACAAATCTCGCTTGCCTGCCTAATGGCTGGTCTAAGTGCTGCTAGTTCAAACGTGATCGCCGCTGAAAATACACAAGGTTTCGAATTCCATGGTTATTTCCGTGCAGGTGCATTGTATAGTAAGAACGATGACTTTAAACGTTCAAAATTCCCTGCAACTAAGGAGAAGTTAGGTCGTCTAGGTATCGAATCAGACAACCACTTTGAGCTTGCTCTACAAAAGAACTTTGATACTGCAGACGGTCAAGCTATTCGCATCAAGACTCGTGCTGGTGCAGACAACGCGCAGTCTGAGGGTAAAAACCAATTAGGTACTAACGCGGATGCAGCGAATGGTAGCATTGGCTTGATTGAGACATTCGTTGAATTTGATGGTGTGACAGAAACGGGTACAATGTGGGGTGGTAAACGTTTCTACGGTAAAGATAATTACATCTTTATGACAGACTTTTTCTATACCGATATGTCTGGTACTGGTGTCGGTGTAGAAGGTATTGAACTTGGTGGCAATAAATGGGATTTTGCTTATATCGCAAGTGACAATGCAGAGGGTGGTTACTGGGGACTCGATGATAATAACCCAATGCATTCGGCTCATATTGGTGTTAATTTCGGTTCTTTCGAAGTTCACGCTATGGGTAAATACCTTCCAGATAACTTCGTTGATGACGTAGAATATGCAGATACAGGTATGGAAATTACCGGTATCTATCATTCTGATACGGTATTTGGTTTATCTGAAAAGGGCTTTACTAAATATATCGCTCAAGCAGGTAAAGGTTTAGGTTCTGGCCAGCTTTTAGGTGGTACGATTACTACCTATAATGCATGGAAACCAGGCTACGGCGGCGCAGCTGGTCCTGCAAATATGAAGAAAGTAGACTCTGGTGACGTATCAACACGTGCGTTAATTTGGGGTGGTTACTTCTTCGAAAATGGTGTGAGTATTTTCCACTCTATTCAAGGTCAATATAATGATCTAGAAAAACGTGGTAAAGATTCTTGGCATCGGCGATGGTACGTCCAACATTCCCAATTTCTAAGAATTGGTCAATTGCTACAGAAGCGGGTTATCAATACGGTGACTGGTCTGATGCAAATGATGTTGGCGGCAGTGCGTATGACTACAAACTGACAATTGCACCAACAGTGACAGTAGGCACAGGCTTTGGCCCTGCTCCAGAAATCCGCTTCCTAGCGACATACCTGGATGGTTCAAACCGCGACAAGGCAGACCTACTAGTAGGTATCCAAGCGGATATGTGGTGGTAATGTAAACCACTGTCTATAGAGGGGACGGATATGTGTATCACGGGGAGAGAGCATATCCGTATTTTTCACAATATTCATGATTTATATTGTGTTTATGCTAAAGATAAAGGGTTTTGGTTCTCGCTTTATCAACGCTAATTTCATCTTGCCACTCTATTATAGAGTGGCTTTTTTTGTTTGAGTTCTAACTTTCTGACAATATATCGTGAAAGCGGTTACTTTTTGGTTAGAATAGTTTATTCCATAACGTAGCCATAAGCAGTAAGGAGTGTTGCCATGTTACGACAAACCATTCTCGCGATAGTACTCGCGACGACCTTTGGTTGTGCGAAACAAGATCAAATCGTACCAAGCGGTGATGATGTGCTCGGGTATGAGCAGCTTGCCTCGGCTCAAGGGTGTTGCCAGTCACTGGAAAATCTCAATTATCAAAATGTCACAGAGCCTGGTTCGTTGGACGTTTTACTTACCCCTCTGTCCGCGAAAGTAGCGCTAAAGACGGGGCGCAGTTTCGCTCAAGGAATAAAACTGCCTAATGCGTTAGGCAACATCGATCTTACTGTGTACTCAGTGATCGACAAACAAGTCTTAGTGCCTACCGTGCTTATATTAGACAGCAATTATCAAGTTATTGATGTGATTGACGATAAAGCCGTTCAGCATCGCGAAAGTTCGCTATTGTACAAATCGGGTTTTATTGGAGAGTATTCGGTTCCAAACCGCTATCCTGATGGGAGCGCGCCGAGCTATTTGGTTGTCGTCACCACCGATAAGGCCATGGCAACGAGTTCCGAGCCAATGCCACCGAGTGAGTTTGCTCTGCAATCAGGACAAGTGTCGGCCAGTGATCCATTTTATTCCACCAACGAGATACCTCACGCCGCGATCGGTCTTGTAACACTAGAGCTAGATTATCAACCGACCGGGCCACGCCTAGAAACAGAAGCTCAGCAGCAAGAGCGTCAACAAGTCGCGGAGAAGTATGTTGAGGTAGAGCCAGAGAGTGTACTTACCGCGGAAAAAGAACAGGCATTTAATGCCGCTATTGAGCGTGCCGTCGAGAAAGGACAATTTGAGAAGGCATTAAGGCTATCAAAAGAAGCAGAAGCGCTGGGTTCGCAAAGTGCGGAGAAGGCTTTTGTAGACGCAATGAAGAAGTATTAGACATAAGGGACAGAGTAGTACATCCGCTACTCTGTCATTACCTTACTTGCTTGTAAGTGTAGGGCAAGGTGTGTTGCTATATAGGGCATAAACAACTGTTTCAGAGCCCGCAGCTTTGTAGAGGCAGACATTCGCTCCACCTTGCCCAGTTGCTACTCCGGCAGGCTCTAGTTGCGCGGCATTCGCTGAAAGGGAAAAGCCCAATGCTAGCATCGCAATAAGTAGTGCTCTCATAACTTAATCCTGTAGTTAAAGATTCAACGACTCAATTAATGTGATTTAAATCACACTTGTCGTACTAAGACTAGCGGTTATCGGCTATATATCAAGCCTGTGGGGCAGGGCTATCTCCCTTTGTATCGGCGGTTAAAACACTCGTAGTCATCTCTTCTAGTGATGCATTTCAAGTTAAGTTCTTCCTCTGTCAATCTGTTAGATAAGATTTTGCAGGGTGACTGTGTGACCCTTGTTCAAAATGTGTTCCAGCTATCAAAAATAGGATTTGCGGCGACAAAATAACCACCTTCTTCAGCAAACTCAGAAAGTTGGGTATAAACTCTAAGGCTATTATATTCAACATGGTGCACTCAAAGCGTTATTGTATGCTTGATCTGATTTTGTCGACTCAACATGAATCCAGCGAAGAACTACTTGGTCTATCCGAGGTATTCGATGCGGTCGATGCCTACATCTTTATCAAAGATGTAGACGGTCACTATCAGTACGTAAATAGAAAAGTGCTCGATACCTTTGGTGTAACCCTCGAGGGTATTAAGGGTAAAACTGATTGGCATCTGTTTAGTTTTCGTACCGCTAAAATGATGCGTCTTAATGACAAGCAAGTGGTTGAGAGGCGAAAGCCTAGCCAGCAAAAGATTCCTTTTTCGATTGATGATAGCGAGCTTTATCATCTCACCGTGTCTTCGCCTATTGTAAAGAACAATCAAGTATTAGGTGTTATCGGTTTTGCTGTTGATGTGTCAAAAGATATGGCCGAGAGACAAGTGCTGCTAGAGGAAGCAAACACCGATGGTCTAACGGGTTGTTTCAATCGCCGTTACCTGCACTTGGCGTTAGAAGAAGAGAAAACCAAATATCGAGATCTCGGTGTATCAAGCTCCTTGCTGATTATTGATGTCGACCGATTCAAGCCGATTAATGACAAGTATGGTCACTCTATCGGTGATCGCGTCTTGGTAGATGTGGTCACAGTGATCGATCAATGCACACGTTCGGAAGACAAGCTGTGCCGTTACGGCGGCGATGAGTTTGTACTGTTGCTGCCAGGTAGTGACGTGCATCAAGCGTATACACTGGCAACTCGATTATCCCGCAAGATTGATGCGCTGGAATTTGAGAGCAGTAGCGGTATCCGATTTAAGGTCTCCTGTTCAATTGGTGTGGCTACACATACCTCTGATGACAGCAACATTATCGAGCGAGCTGACAAGGCACTCTACAAATCGAAAAAAGGTAACTCAGGTCGAGTACACATGTACTGCCCAGAAACACACAGGATCCAACAAAGTAGTCAATGTGGCGATTAATTCATCGCTTGGCCTCATCACCGTAAAGGTTTAACCCAATATTGAAATAACTCCCCCTTCGAACCCTTGAAAACCCCGTCAAATACAGCTATTTATAGTTATATACTTAAGAAAATAAGCAAAAAAATTACGCTAGCGAAGAAAGGACGCCTTTGACGCCCTTTCTTCATTTCGGGGGAAAGGATGACGTTAATAAAACACGCGGTAGTCGCGATGGGAGTAGGGCTGTTTTCATCGGTGGTGATGGCAGCTAACGTGGTTGAGACCACTTCATTGACCGGATTCGGTAGCGCTAAGTATCCAGAAAATTTCAAACACTTCGATTATGTTAATCCTGATGCACCAAAGTACGGTAAAGTCACGTTTGGGCAGATGGGTACCTTCGACAATTTCAATCGCTATGCATCTCGCGGTCAACCCGCTGCTGCGACTGGCGAACTATATGATCCATTGATGCTTCCTTCCGGGGATGAGGTTGATGCCTACTACCCACTTATCGCTGAGAAAATCCGTTATTCCGATGATTACTCCTGGCTAGAAATTGATATCAACCCCAAAGCGCGTTTTAGTGATGGTGTCGCGATCACTGCCAAAGACGTAGAGTTCACTTTCAACAAGTTCATGGCAGAAGGTGTGCCTCAGTACAAGGCGTACTATAAGGACGTCAAAAGCGTTAAAGCCATTGATAAGCTGACAGTAAGAATTGATATGTCGGTACCCAACAAAGAGAAATTGTTCGGTTTAGCGCAGGGCACCCGAGTTCTTCCTGAACACTACTGGAAAGATCGAAACTTTTCAGAGCCTCTCAATGAGCCACCAGTAGGCAGCAGCGCATACCAAATCGTTGATTTCAAAATGGGTCAGACGCTCACTTACCAACTTGACGACAATTACTGGGCGAAAGATCTCCCGGTCAATGTCGGCCGCAACAACTTTAAAACCATTCAATACGACTACTACCGTGACGACACTGTGATGCTAGAAGCGTTCAAAGCGGGTGAGTTTGATTTCAGGCAAGAGTCGAGCGCTAAGTTTTGGGCGAGCTCTTACACGGGCAGTAATTTTGACCGTGGCTATATCAAGAAAGAAGAGATTGAACACCACAAGCCTATGACCACTCAAGGGTTTGTATTTAACACGGAGCGACCAGTATTTAGCGACCCGAAAGTCCGTGAAGCGTTAAGTTATGCTATGGACTTTGAGTGGATGAATCGCAACATGTTCTATAACCAGTACACGCGAACGCGTAGCTACTTCCAAAACACGGATTATGAGGCGAAAGGGCTACCTTCGTCAGAAGAGCTAGAAGTACTGAATAAGTTTAAAGATAAAATTCCAGCGCGTGTGTTTACTGATGAATACAATCCTCCTGTGACGGATGGCTCTGGCCGCATTCGTCCACAAATGCGCAAAGCGTTTGCCCTACTCAAAGAAGCGGGTTGGGAACTTAAAAATAAGGTCATGACCAATGTTAAAACGGGTGAACCGCTGAGTTTTGAGCTTCTTATCTATAACCCGACCACAGAGCGTATCGCGATACCTGTTCAAAAGAACATGCGAGCTATGGGTATCGATATGCGCATCCGTACGGTAGACACCACTCAATACCTAAAACGCTGGCGTGACCGTGATTATGACATGGTGTCTTCTAGTTACTCAGCACATCGTTACCCAAGTTCAAACCTAAAAATTGTTTGGAACTCGAACTTTATCGACTCCACTTACAACCAAGCGGGTGTAAAAGACCCAGTTATTGACACGCTAACCGATATGATTGCAGACAGCCAAGACGACCCGGAAAGATTAAAGGTTCTCGGACGGTCATTAGATCGAGTGCTGCAATGGAATTATTACATCATTCCTCAGTGGCACATCAAAAAGTACCGTGTCGCGACTTGGGATAAGTTTGAGCGTCCGGATGTTTTGCCTACTTATGATTTAGGCGTGGATACTTGGTGGATCTCAGAACAGAAGGCACAAAAGCTTCCTGAAAAACGTCGATAAGAGGATTGCATGGCGGCCTATATTTTCCGACGCTTGTTGTTGGTGATACCAACACTGTGGGCGATTATAACCATTAACTTCTTCATCATTCAGATTGCCCCTGGTGGGCCTGTCGAACAAGCCTTAGCTCAGATGCAAGGCTTGGATTCTGGCATCATGGAACGATTTAGTGGTGGTGGTACTGAAGTAGAGCTTGATGCAGGGCAGGGTGATGTCGCCACAGGCTACAAGGGCTCTCGTGGTCTTGATCCTGAAGTCGTGGAAGCGATTAAGGTTCAGTTTGGTTTCGATAAACCGCTTCACGAACGCTACTTCGATATGCTGAAGAATTACGCCATGTTTAACTTTGGCGATAGTTTGTTTCGCGGCGGCAATGTGATTGACTTAATCAAAGAGCGGTTACCCGTTTCGATATCGCTTGGTCTGTGGAGTACGCTTATTATCTACTTGATCTCCATACCTCTTGGGATCTTAAAAGCGATTCATCATGGTTCTCGGTTTGATATCTGGTCGAGTGCCGTGGTGATTGTCGGTTACGCCATTCCTGGCTTTTTGTTTGCCATTATTCTTATTATCTTTTTTGCGAGTGGTAACTATTTCAGTTGGTTCCCGCTGCGAGGGTTGGTATCAAGTAACTTCGACCAATTAACCTGGTATCAGCAAATTATCGATTACTTCTGGCATTTAACGCTACCGATTCTTGCAATGGTGATTGGTGGTTTTGCCACGCTTAGTATGCTGACTAAGAACTCATTCTTAGATGAAATTAATAAGCAATATGTGGTGACGGCGCGTGCGAAAGGTCTGGATGAAAGCAGCATCCTCTATAAGCACGTGTTCCGTAATGCCATGCTGATTATTATTGCCGGCTTTCCAGGGGCATTCATTAGCATCTTCTTTACTGGTTCAATGTTGATTGAGGTGATGTTCTCGTTAGAGGGCATTGGTTTACTGGGTTTTGAGTCCACTATTCAACGTGATTATCCAGTGGTGTTTAGCTCCTTGTACATCATGACGTTATTGGGTCTGATTTTGAGCATTATTTCTGACTTAACTTATACGTGGGTCGATCCTCGTATCGATTTCGAGGCGCGATAAATGGCAATGAACCCTCTTACAAAAGCGCGCTGGCAGCGATTTAAAGCCAATAAACGTGGCTACTGGTCTACATGGATCTTCATGTTGCTGTTTGTCCTCAGCCTATTTGCTGAGTTTATTGCCAATGATAAACCGCTCTTGGTGGAGTATGACAATCAGTGGTATTACCCGATTTTTGAACAATACGCCGAAACCGAATTTGGTGGTGAATTTGAAACCGAAGCGGATTATACCGACCCGTATGTGATTGAGCTTATCGAGGAGAAGGGATATCTGATTTGGCCACTTATCCGCTTTAGTTATGACACCATCAACTACGACATCGTTGCCTCAGTGCCGTCTGCACCCGATAACGTGAACTGGTTGGGTACCGACGACAAAGGGCGCGATGTATTGGCGCGAGTGATTTACGGTTTCCGTATTTCGGTACTGTTTGGCTTTATTTTAACCATTGTTTCCAGCGTGATTGGCGTTGGCGTGGGTGCCACTCAAGGCTACTACGGTGGTTGGGTTGACCTATTTGGCCAGCGATTTATTGAAGTGTGGTCGGGTATGCCGACGCTGTTCTTACTTATTATCTTATCTAGTTTTGTGGAGCCCAACTTTTGGTGGCTGCTCGGGATCATGGTGTTGTTTAGTTGGATGAGCTTAGTTGGCGTGGTACGTGCAGAGTTTTTGCGCTGCCGAAATTTCGACTATGTTAAGGCGGCTCATGCAATGGGGGTCGACGATAAGCGCATTATGCTGCGACATATGTTGCCTAATGCAATGGTGGCTTCATTAACCATGATGCCGTTCATTCTGTCTGGCTCGGTAACCACATTGACCTCACTCGACTTTTTAGGATTTGGTTTACCTGCAGGCTCTCCGTCACTAGGTGAGCTTCTGGCGCAAGGCAAGGCTAATTTGCAGGCGCCGTGGCTTGGTTTATCCGCATTCGCTGTGTTATCGATGATGCTGACTTTGTTGGTTTTTGCTGGCGAAGCGGTACGCGATGCTTCGACCCACATCAACAAGGCTAAGAAGAGCGCTATGACGAAAGACGATCCAAAACATGTGCTCTCAATCGACCGTTTGTCAGTCGGCTTTGGCAGAGGCAAAAACGTTGAACAAGTGACCTTCGATGTCTCACTGGATATCCGAAAAGGCGAGACGTTGGCATTGGTAGGTGAAAGTGGTTCTGGTAAGTCAGTTACCGCTAATTCCATACTTAAACTGTTGCCAAAGGGCTCCAGCCACTACTTAAATGGTCATATTAAGTTCGATGACATTGATATGTTGAACAGCTCTGAGCGACAGCTTCGAGGTATTCGTGGTGGTCGCATTGGGATGATTTTCCAAGAGCCGATGGTGTCGCTCAATCCGCTTCATAAAGTGGGTAGGCAGTTGGTAGAAACCCTGTCTATTCATCGAGGTATGCGCACCAATAAAGCGGAACAACACGCGATTACCTGGCTTAAGAAAGTGGGTATTCGCAACCCAGAGCAGAAAATTACTGCGTATCCGCATGAACTGTCTGGTGGAGAGCGTCAGCGTGTAATGATTGCTATGGCGTTGATTAATGAACCGGAGCTGTTAATCGCGGATGAGCCAACCACGGCGCTTGATGTGTCGGTTCAGGCACAAATTCTTGACTTGCTTAAAGAGCTTCAAGAAGAGATGGGTATGGCGATGCTATTCATCACCCATGATTTAAGTATCGTAAGGCGTATTGCTGATCGCGTGGCGGTGATGCAGCAAGGCAGATTAGTAGAAGTCGGTGAATGTCAGCAGGTGTTCAATGAGCCTTCTCATCCTTATACTCAGAAGCTTATCAATTCAGATCCTCGTGGTTTACCGGTTGAAGTCAGCTCAAGCGCAAAACCATTGCTCTCAGTAGAAGATCTCAAGGTATGGTTCCCAATTAAGGGAGGACTGTTTAAGCGGGTTCTTGATCACGTGAAAGCAGTGACCAACATGAACTTTGAATTAAGGCAGGGGCATTCAATTGGTCTGGTGGGAGAGAGTGGTTCGGGTAAATCGACGACTGGAATGGCAATACTCAAGTTGGTTCAAAGTGAAGGGCTGATTGAGTTTGACGGGCAAGACATTCAAACCTTAGATAGGAAAGGAATGCTGCCATATCGAAGCCGAATGCAAGTGGTGTTTCAAGACCCGTTTTCTGCACTTAACCCACGAATGTCAGTAGCACAAGTCATCGGTGAAGGCCTTCGCGTACACTTTGAGCATGATGAGCAGACTTTGGATTCAATGATTTGCGATGTGATGCGTGAAGTCGATTTAGACCCAGAAACGCGTCATCGTTATCCAAATGAATTTTCAGGTGGTCAGCGTCAACGTATTGCAATCGCGAGGGCGCTGATTTTAAAGCCTGAGTTTATTCTGCTCGATGAACCTACCTCATCACTGGACCGCACGGTTCAGGCTCAGGTGCTGGATTTGCTCAAAGCGCTTCAGGTAAAGCACGGGCTTACTTATCTGTTTATTAGTCATGACCTGAATGTAGTTAAGTCGCTATGTCATTACACGATAGTGATGAAAGACGGTCAGATTGTTGAACAAGGTAATACTCAGCAACTGTTTGCTAAGCCAGAACAAGAATACACCAAGACACTAGTCTCTCTTTCTGCATTTTAGCCGCGCCAGCGCGGCTACTTCATTAATTGTGCGTGTTTTTAGATTTGCATCAGAAAGCGCTTTCTTTTTGGTGACGGCCAACTAGTTTTCGTAAACGGGGTTTTTAATGCTGTATACAAGATGTCTGAATTGTAGTGAACTAGTTATTACGGGCTGCAAGAGCTATATGAGCAGCAAAATTACACAAAATTCATCGATATCGCCGTCAAAGTTAACGCTTGTTTCTTTAACTTTATAAGTAAGCGCTTTTCAATTTAAGCGTGTAGTTAGGTGAGTCTGTTGAGTAATCAGTTTTAATCGGTTTAGGCATACTCGTATTCAAGGAGTAGTGATGCGAATGGAAAAGCGAACAGCAAATTTAAGCCCAACGCTATTGGGGTCAGTGATATCAGTTGCGTTGCTGTCTGGTTGTGCAAGCACAGATAAAGAACAAGAAGCAGACACCAGTTTGGTTCAGACTAAAGCACCTGTGATGCTGACTAATACACCGGTAGAGGTGAGTGGTGATTGGCAGTTGGTTTGGGAAGATCAGTTTGAAGGTGACAGTATCAGCAAACGCAACTGGAGCTTAGAGCAAAACTGCTGGGGAGGCGGGAACAATGAACAGCAGTGCTACACCAACCGAAGTAAGAACGCTTTTGTCCAAGATGGTCTACTGCACATCGTAGCGCACAAAGAGCGCTACACAGGCCCGGACAATCCAGAGGGAAAAGCGGGACCGGAAAAAACGCTGCCTTACACCTCAGCGCGGCTTCGCACTAAAGATAAGCGCGACCAAAAATATGGTCGTTTTGAAATCCGCGCCAAACTGCCTACAGGGCAAGGCACATGGCCGGCAATCTGGATGCTTCCTACTGAAAACAAATACGGCACGTGGGCGGCATCTGGTGAAATTGACATCATGGAAGCGGTGAACCTCAAGACCCAATCAGATGCGCCAAATGCTAAACCTGGCGATGAGGAAAACCGTATTTATGGTAGCTTGCACTATGGTAAGAAGTGGCCAGACAATGTGTACAGTGGTCAAGGTGCAACGTTGCCGGAGGGCGTGAATCCCGCCGATGGATTCCACACTTATGCCATTGAGTGGGAAGAGGGTGAAATTCGTTGGTATGTTGATAATCTGCACTACGCAACGCAGACTCAAGATGGTTGGTACAGCCAGTATGAAAAAGAAAAAGGTTTATTGGTCAATGCAAAAGGTGCAGCCCCGTTTGATGAGAAGTTTCATCTACTGTTAAACCTTGCCATTGGTGGTTCTTGGTCTGCAAACGCGAACCAGCAGGGTGTTGATGATAGTGATTATCCGAAAACTATGCTGGTGGACTATGTCAAAGTATACCGATGTGGTGTGGACCGCTGGAAAGGCAAGGGCTGCACTAGTCGCTCTGAACTTGCGAAGCACGTAGAAGGTCATGCAGCGCCAGCAATTTTAGCTGCAGACGATAGCTACGCCGACGGTCCAACATTGGATGTTTTCACGGACACGTTAAATGCAGCATTGGCGTTTGCAAGTTACGACCCGGTTAACCTAGTGGAACATGCGGTTGTTGAAGAAGCGGGACGTGGCTCGGTACTCGAAATCACCAAACAAAACGGTGCGGGTAACCTTTACTTCCGTTCTCCGGTGACGGACATGACAGATTGGAAGAAAAACGGCACCTTAATCTTTGATATCAAAGTAGAGCAGGGCTCGGATACTGAGTTATTAATCAAGATGGACAGTGGCTGGCCAAACACGAGTGACTATGTCGTTCCAACGCCGGCAGAAGGCGAATGGGGACAAGTGAAGATAGCCATCGCGGATATCTTAGATAGTGATAACAGCTTTGCTCCTGGATCACAGGCAGATCCTAAAGCGGTGAATAACCTCTTAGTATTTGAACCTCAAGGTGCAATGACGTTTAAGCTGGACAATATTCGATTCGAAAGATAGTTGATAGAAGTATTATTTTAGCTGAATCAAGGGAGCATATTTGTATGCTCCCTTTTTGGTTCTAGAAATACAGTTTAAATCCTGTCATCCCTTAGAAGAAGGATATCTAGCCTCTATTTATATTGTTTAATAAATCGCCGATAGACCTCTCGCTATTGAAAGCGCTTTCTTTGTGGTGATGGTTTTCTTATTTACGAAAACAACTTTTTTTAACCGCTATACACTCAGAAAATGTTGATTAATACTAGATATACAAGCTTTTCGCCAATAGTGAGTTCGCCAAGGTTGGTGATACTAAAAGAGGCTTTCTCTGTGTTTTCTTTATTTCAAAAAGAAAGCGCTTACCTAATATTGCCATCTTTTTAAGCTGTTCAATGATGGCGCCACGCGCCTTCAACAATAAGAAACTCCAATATTCAAGGAAGTGACAATGATTAAAAGTAGTTTGAAACCTCTTGTTCTCGCCACTGCCGCAGCGATGCTCGCAGCGTGTGGTTCAGACTCTACAGGCACTACAACGGATGGTGGTAATCAAGGTGGTGACAACAATAGTGGTAATGGCAGTGGTAGTGGTGTCGAAATTAACGTTGCTGTGACGCCTGATTATCAGCTCGATATAAAGTCACAAGCCCCCATTGATTTTGGTGGAGCACTAACGGAAATCAACGCCATTAACCCCGATCCAACTTCCATGTATGTTACTGGTTCAGTGCTTAAAACGACCAAGCCTAGTGGCGCCGAAACATGGGCAGGTAGCACGATTGCAGACAGTACAATTTTAGACCTAAGCGCTGACAGAAGCGTCATCACCGCATGGGTTTATTCACCAGAAGCTGGCATTCCTGTTCTATTAAAAGTTGAAAATATGAGTGATGGAGACCAGTATGCCGAGGCATTGGTTACCACTACAAAAGCGAATCAATGGGAGCAGCTTAGTTTTGATTTTACTGAGCTGAATGAAGCGCACACCTACAACAAAAAGAGCATATTTTTCGACTTTGATAATGTGGGCAGCGACAAAGTCTTTTACTGGGACAACATTCGACTAGAAGGGAGTGGCCTAGCTGAGCAACCGATACCAGAGAGCTACCCTGTATCTGATACAGGTCAGCCTCTTTTGGGTAACCCTCAGTATCAAGCCATCTCTTATGGTGCTTGGCGTAGCGATACGCGTGCGTCGGGTGATCTTGTTCCTTCTGTGGCGGATCATGTCGAAGATATGAAAATCCTTAATGCAATGGGCATTAAAGTCGTTCGTACCTACAATACTCAAGGATTTATTGGCACCGACAGCAAGAGTAATACCGAGAACTTGCTAGCAGCGATTCGTCAGCTCAAAGATGAGGCCGCTGGCGATGGTAATACGTTTGAAATGTACGTCATGCTTGGTGTTTGGGTAGATGCCAATAACGCTTGGACTGGCGAGGCCATTGACTCGGCAACCGACTCTCCTAATAACGCGTTAGAAATTGCCAAAGCGAAAGAGCTCGCCTTAGCTTATCCCGATATCATTAAGGTGATTGCAGTGGGCAATGAAGCGATGGTCGACTGGGCGTCGTCATACAAGGTTCACCCTTCTATTATCCTCAATCATGTAAACGACCTACAAAGCTGGAAGCGTGAAAGCAGCAACACCGAAGATCTTTGGATTACGACCTCAGACAATTGGGCTGTGTGGGCAGGTATCGATCCCAATGGAAACTACGGTGAGCAAGCCGATCTAAAAGCGCTAATACAAGCAGTAGATTACGTCTCGTTGCACACTTATGCACACCATGACACTTTCTATCATCCGGAGTTTAAAGAAGATTGGAAGGTCTCTGAAGCGGATCAAGCGTTAACCAAAGAGCAGCAAATAGCTATCTCAATGCAGAAAGCATACAAGCATTCACTAGAGCAGTATGCTGCGGCTCAGCAGTTCGTTAATAGTGTTGATCCGACTAAGCCAATTCATATTGGTGAAACAGGTTGGTCTACGAACTCAAATGACGGCTATGGTGCGGGTGGCACTCAAGCTGCTGATGAGTACAAACAGAAGATGTTCCATGATGATATGCGCGACTTTTCTAACAACGAAGGCGTATCGTTGTTCTTCTTCCAAGCGTTTGACGAGCCATGGAAAGGCGGTGATAGCCCAGAACACTCGGAGAAAAACTTCGGCCTTATCGATATCGATTGTAACGTTAAATACGTCGCTTGGGACAAAGTCGACACACTCAATGCACTGGGGCTGACACGTGACTGTAATGGTTTCACAGCCAGCTATGGTGGGATCTATGCTTCACTTCTCGACGATGTTCTACCACCACCATTTGCTCCAGTTGAACAGCCACCGGTGGAGGGTGAATTCAAAGTTCTTGGTGCAGGTCTATTTAGCGGCGCAGGAGCGTATGCTTGGGAGGACACTGCTTGGGCAGGCGTTGACGAGGAAGGCGTGCTAACCGTAGCAACTTTACCTAGCTCCGCAAAAGACTGGGGTGGGGTGCTCACATCGGTGACGACACTCGCCGTGATTTTACCGAGGTCAAGACACTCAAATTTGAAATTCGTGGTTTTACTGAGGGGGTAAAGCGCTCGCTGAATTTGGGTTTGGTGTTGGTTTCCAATCCGATACTGGCGGCGAGTGGTCAACCAATCACACGATTCGCTTTAATGAAGGTGAACGTCAGCTAACGACTGAGTGGCAATCATTTGAAGTCGATATCAGTGAGTTCTCTAGTGATCCAAACTTAAGCCAAGTCACCCAGCCGTTTATTGTTAACGGTACCACTATAGTAGGTCTGACCGATGCAGATATTCAGGTGCGCAATATCTCTTGGTTCGAATAATTGCTTGGTATGAGCACAGCTCATTAGAAGCAATCACATAGTTCTTACTTCAATTATCGTTAGAAAATAACTATCGATAGGCGATGGCAATAGTGCCATCGCCATATTAAATAACCTCAATGCTCAATTCTGCTTCGACCATCGCGTCGCAAGTGGTTTTTGTGCTGCCTGAAATACAGGAGAAAGGAAATGGTTAACAACAGGCTCTACAGCTTGGTTTGATGTTTGGTGCTTTAGTTGCGGGTGTTATCACCCCTAAAGTGCACGCCGGTTGGGAGGTTCACTGGATTGATACCTTTGAAGGGGAAGGTGTCAATTGGAACAACTGGACGGCGCAGACACAAGCAAATTATAACAACGAAGTGCAGTGTTATACCGACGATGATGCTAGCGAGTTGCGTAACTATGACGTATCTGATGGCACTTTGAAAATTATCGCCAGAAAGCAAACCAATCAGTGTATGACGTTGGGTGGGCAAACCAAAACTTGGACATCGGGTCGTCTTAATAGCAAAGACAAACAAGAGTTTTTGTACGGCCGGATTGAAGCTCGTATTCGTTTTCACGATTTAGAGGGCGGCACATGGCCAGCCTTTTGGATGCTAGAAAATAGAATCGCGGAGCAGCCGCTAAAAGGTGACAACGACAATGTTGGCTGGCCAAACTCCGGCGCCAGCGAAATTGATGTTTGGGAGTGGTTTTCAAATGAGCCTCAAACTTACATAACCAACTTTTTCAATACTGCCGGGTGCGGTGCTGAGTATCGCCACCCCTACACGAATGGTGCCCAAGATGTCTTGGATTGGCATAGATACGCCATTGAATGGGATCGCGACTCCATTGCTTTTTTCATCGATGAGCAAGAAATCATTCGCCACGATGTGAGCCAGTGCCCGCGCTACAAAGAACCGATGTTTGTGCTACTCAATGTCGCCATGGGAGGCATGTTGGGTGGGCAAATTGACCCAAACTTGCAACGTGCCACCATGGAAGTGGACTACATCGCCCATTGTCAGCTAGCAAACTCTAGCGACTCTGTGCAGTGTGATGAAACTACCCCACGCATTGACTCAAATATTGAGACTCCAGAATCTCCGACACCAACACCAACACCAACACCAACACCAACACCAACACCAACACCAACACCGACAGCACCAGTTGTCACCGAAAATAACGGTGGCTCTGCGTCGATGTTGTCTTTATTCGCTTTGTTAACCCTAGCCTCAATCAAAAAATTCAACTCAAGGAAAAGGAAATAGTCCAATGAATAACTTAGGTAAAACGTGGTTAGTGACGCTCATCGCTGCCAGTATAGCTGCCTGTAGTGATGATGAAAGTAGAATCACCGCTGATAATGGTAGTAACAGTGGCGTTGATAACAACGTTGTTGACCAAAAAGAAGTATATAAAGTGCGCCTCTCTGTCGTCGATGCAAACACACAAACGGCATTAGAAGGTGCATTGGTCGATATTGCTGGTAGAACCATGACCACAAATGCTCAAGGTGAAGCGCCTTTTGAACTCGAAGATGGTAGTTACATCGCCACAATCACTTTTTCAGGGTATCAAACTACCCAACACACTTTTCAAGTTGATGGCAGTGAATTAACTACCGATGTGATGCTAATTCAAGAGGAGCCAGAGACGCCCGAAATTGGTTACATCTTTGATGCAAACAATGAAGGGTCATTCGAAATAGAGTTTTGGGGAGATGACTGGGGATCGGGTTCGGGTATTAGCGAGCTTACAGACGATGCGGATTACGACAAAGTATTGCTAGTTACGAGTGGTTCAAATTGGGGTAAAGGGGCAGGCATTGCATGGGGTAATGAAGCAGAAAATACCATAGATGCGTCGGCCTACAGTCATGCCAGTTTTAAGCTGAAAGCACAGGGTTTTAGTAGTGTTGAAGTCGTTATTCAGGGTAACGATATTGCTGAAGCTAAGACGCTATATGCGATTGAGTCCGGGGACGAGTTAGCAAATGGCTGGTATCAGTTTGAAGTACCACTGCCAGATACGTCAGAGCTTGTTTGGTTTGGGCTTATTTTTCCAAGCGATGTAGATGGTGAGGCGAGATTGGCAGACATAGCTTTTATCACTAAAACAGTTGAGCTAAGTCAACCAAGCGTCGCAGCGCCGGTACCTGCAGTGGCTGATGATGAAGTCTTTGCCTTGTTCAGTGATTCTTTAACAGAAGACAAATTTGTCTCACTTTGGAATGCAAACTGGTGGAATGCACCTTTGTATCAACAAGCTAGCATTGAAGGTAATAACTATGCACGCTATGAAATTGTGGGTGCCGGCGTAGAAGGTGGTGTTGCTGGTATCGAGTATGGGATTGAATACGGCAGCGTCGACGTAGCCAATCACGACAGTTGGCATTTAGATTTATATGTGGAGCAGGGCATAAGACAAGTTTTGTTGCAGTTGGTGTCTAGTGATGGCTCAGCCAGCTATATGTTGGATGCGCCTGCAACTGAACAATGGTTGTCACTTGATATTCCATTTGCTGACATGACGCTAAATGGTGATGTCGCCTTGAATAGCGCTCAAATGCAAATTGCTGGTATACAGCTTTGGGGAGATGAAGGTAAGGCAGTGTTCATCGACAACCTGTATTTCCAAGGCGTCGCGACGATTCATCAGGTTCAAGTTCAGGTAACGGATGATCAAGGTGTGCCAATCACCAATGCTGAAGTGTCGGTGGGAATGGATGGTGAGAATGATACTGCGAATAAGGTTCAGACTGACGCAACGGGGATGGCGACGTTAGATTTGGCACAAGGTAAGCAAAAGCTGAAAGTAAGTGCAGAAGGCTTTGCTGCTGCGGTAATTATTATTGATTCTGAGCAAGGTGCATCGACAGTGGTCCCGCTTGCACGTTTGGCAACCGGTCCGTCGCAAGCTGCACCAGTACCATCTGTGTCGAGCGATGATGTGATTTCGCTTTATAGTGATAACCTTACAAGCGATCACTGGGTCACCAATTGGTCAGACCCATGGTGGAACCCACCGACGCACTCAGAAGTCACTATCGAGGGCAATTACACTGCTAAGTTCGATATTACGCCAGACGGTGAAGACGGCGGAGTTACTGGCATACAGTATGGTATCGAAACACCGGTTGATGCATCAGAAAAAACCGGACTGCGTTTTGATTTCTATGCGACATCGGGTGTCAATAAAGCGGTTTTTCAGTTGCTGTCTGGCTCAACACCTTTGTTTTATACCATGGAAAATGTGGTAACTGACCAATGGATAAGCGTCGAACTTGGCTTTGATGCACTGGGAGCAAGCCTGATTACGATCGTGCGAACATGCAGCAGCTTGGCATGCAGCTATTTGGGTCTTCTAGTGACAGTGTCTACTTAGATAATATCTACTTCTATTGACAGTGAACGCTGTTCTTCTTGGGTCAAGTGCTATTGGTGCTTGACCCTTTGTTGTTTCAACTCTTGACGGAAATTTAGGTTGAACCAAGTAAAATCCCATGCCCTTTACCTAGTTTTAGGCAGTCTTTGTCGTAGGGGTGTCCGGTACGCAAGTAGCCTTTAAATCTATCTTCTACAATGTGTTTTTGGATGATCTCCTTAGGCGCATGATTGATGGTGTAGTTTAGGCCTAAATGAATATCATCGTTGACGATATCTTGAATCGTAGACTTACTCCAATTGAGCAGCTGAACTTGCACATTAGGTGCTTCCGCTCTAATAGCATTGAAAAGTTGGTTAGCAATCCCCGCGAGGAAAAAAGGAGAGACAGCAATCTTTAAGGTCACATCAAGTTCCGCGGGGTCAAATTCCGCAGAGTGATTGACTGCACTGGCTAAGTCATCCATAACAGGACTCAATGCATCCGCCAATTGGTGTGCTTTTTCGGTGGCGCGCAGTCCATGATGGGTTTTGACGAAAAGCTCATCATCAAAATGATCACGTAGGCGTTGCAGAGCTTTACTCACTGCTGGCTGTGATACAAACAGGCGCTCTGCTGCTTTTCGCATGTTGCGCTCTTGGTTCAAGATGATAAAGGTTCGTAATAGGTTTAAATCAAGATTGGCGAATAAATCTTTAGCCATAACGGCACCTTGTGATATCGGCTTTTCAATTCAATCTTAAAGTCTAATCGATGACATCGCAAAAAAAGGTAACAAAAACATCAACAAAATGTTTAGAATTCTTCCATTTTACCGATATAGTGATAATTCGTTTGTATTTTATAGAGGTTTAAGGATGAAACTCTCGATATCGAGTAAGCTTCGGATGAGTTATCTGGCGCTTGCAGTACTTTTTATCGTCTCATCTCTGTTTGTGTATCGAAGCGTTGATGGACTGCAAACACAAACACATTCACTGTTACGTTTTGACCTACCAACGGTTGATGCCAGTCGCCAACTTGGCCAGTCATTGCAAACGACGGTTTCTGAGTTAAGAGGCCATATGTTGCTGGTGGGCTCGGAAGAGCAGGTAGAAGCCTCAAAAGCCAAGGTGCTGCAACACATTGATCACGTTGATATTCAGCTTGTTAGTCTAGAAGGACTGTTACCTGAACAAACCTACTTAGCAGTCAGTGAGCGCTGGGCATCGATCAAAGCGACCGCGAACAAAATCTTAGAGATTGCTCAAACTCATGACAACCTTCCAGCGCATGCGCTATTTATCAATGAAGCGGCGCCAATAGCGAGGTCGCTCTTGACCAAATACAGGGGCTTATCAACGACGAAGCTGGTAGAGCGGCGGGAGGTGAGCGCAAACGCTTATTTAAACTCTATGCCGATGCCTACAATTCTCTTGCTAATGCACTTTCTGCTCAGCGAGATTATCTTCAGTACGGTAACCAAGATTACCTCGATAAGTACAACGACTTTTTGAAATCCCACACTAAAGTTGTCGAACAAATCGGCTACAAAACACAGTTACTCAGTAGCAGTGATGAAAGCTATGGTCTCTGTTTAATGAGATGAAAGGTCTGTATTTTCCGCTAGCAAAACAAGTGATTGAACTGCGCCAATCCCCGAGCTGGAACCAGTCTAATTTCTTGATGGAATCTGAATTACTACCCGCAATTCAGAACGTTCAAAGTGAGTTAGATAATGTGGTTCTACTTGCTCAACAAAAAGCAGGCGAGACAGAAAATAGTATCGGCTCTAGTGTGAAATCATTGCTGGCAATATTAGCGCTTAGCTGCGTTGTTGTTCTTGGTGTTGCTTTTGTCGTTTCCCATTTCTTAGGACGCCAAATTGGTGGCCGCGTGTCGCTTATCGCTAAGCGTGCGCAATTGATCGCTGCAGGTGATGTGTCGAGTGCGCCACTGACGGTAACTGGCCGCGATGAATTGGCGGACCTTATGACCTCGATTAACAGCATGAACCAATCACTGTCGAAGTTAGTGGGGCAAGTGTCGCAGAGTGTGGGCGCTGTTGAGGAAAAAATGGATGACCTTACTAAGCATAGTCGCGAAAGTTTGCAGCAAGTTGAGTTACAGTCTTCAAACCTAGATAACATCGGTCATTCGTTGTCTGAAGTAGCGGTGGGCTCTGAGCAAACCGCAAGCCAGGTTCAGATTTCTTCTTCTGCTCTAGTAGACGCTAAGCAAGAGTTAGCCTCTGGTGAAACCATGCTTACCGAAAACCACGGCAATATGACGGATTTGGTTAGTGCGATTCAAACTGCACAGCAGCTCGTCGCGAAGCTTAGCAACGAGAGTCAGGCCATTGGTAAAGTGACCGAAGTAATAGAAGGCTTGGCTGAGCAAACCAATCTATTAGCGCTTAATGCGGCGATAGAAGCGGCGCGAGCAGGAGAGCAAGGCCGAGGTTTTGCCGTGGTTGCCGATGAGGTGAGAATGCTTGCTAGCAGAACAACAGAGTCAACCACTGAGATTAACGCCATTGTGCAAGCTATTCGCAGTTCAACCAATAAAGTGGAAGAGCAAATCAATGAGGGGACCTCGATTGCGTCCGATGCTATGGAACAAACCCATGAGGCGTTGAGCCGAATTCAATTGTCAGCAGAACAAGTTGAACTAGTGAACGCACAAATGGCGAGCTTAGCGGCCACCGCGGAGCAGCAGGCGAATGCGACACAAACCATTTCAGGGTTAGTGAATGACATCAATGAGTCACTTAGTGCGGTCGCGGGGCAAACACGCTCAGCCAACGAAGTGACGGAGCAGGTCACAGCTAATGTGGGAGAGCTTCATCAGCAAGTCGCTAATTTTAAGGTGTAACTGCTAAAAATAGAAAATGCCCATCCTATGATGGGCATTTTTTTGCGCTCAAATTAGCGGCGTTGCTAGACCAAAATGTTCATTAAGAACATAGCGCCAAAGGCGTTGAGTACAGAGATTGCAATCATCACTGGAATGTAACGTCCTTCAGTACCAATCGGACCCATGATACGACCCATGTATTGAATTTGAGAGCCCATCAGGTAGATAGCTGGTGCTAGGATAGCAATGTGAGTACCATTTAAGATGCCTTGGTCAAACAGGGTGATGACCACACCAACCGCGCCGCCCATCGACATCCAAGCACCAATAAGTACAGCCGCCGCTTCACCCGGCAAGCCAAAAATAGCCATGACCGGAGCAAAAATGGCGCCCATAGCATCTAGAGCACCTGTAATTTGTAGCGCTTTGATGATCACAAATGCCATTAGGACATTCGGTACGGTTGAAGTGGTTGCGATAACCCAACCTTTCTTTGCACCTTCAACGAAAATGTCAGTGACCATTGGTTTTTTCGCTTTTACGTCACTCATTATGCGGTCTCCTGCTGCGTGTTCGGTTGGTCTTGTTTTGGTGTCTTATCTTCTTTGCCCTCAGTGATGTTCAAATACACACGGAAAAGGTTAGCGCCAACGAACTTAAACAAGAACATGACGGCAACTGCCAAACCAATTGAAGATGTCACGGCAAGAGAGCCGTCCATAAGCGTTAATGTGAAAAGCACAGCACCTGACGAGAAGAAGTTTACAATCGCCGCACCTGCGGTGAACTGGAACATGGTGAAAACGTCGGTTTCGCGTTTGGTTAAGTGGCCTTCGTCTTTTAGCTGGCGCGTCATAGCCGCACCAGCATCGGTACTTTGCAATGAGGCAATTAATGCTAAGCCTGAGTTGCCAGGAATACCCATTAACGGACGTAGAAGAGGAGAAAGCAATTTGCGAGCCGCATCCAGCGCACCATAGTGCTCAAGCACATTGATCATGCCCAGTGCGAACATGACGGTTGGGATAAGAGTTAATGCGAAAATGAAGCCGTCACGTGCGCCACTGCCACCGACACCACGAAAAGAGGTGGTTGCAGCTTGAACGCCATTTTCAGTTTCAGTGACGTTGTGGGCGACTTGGCCAAATGCACCGTTGAGCGTGGTGAAATCAAATACCCCATACCATTCGTTGGATTGGAGTAAGCCAGAGAAGAAAACAATCGCAAAAGCTAAGGCTATATAGCTTCCGATTGTTACTTTACGTTCTTTAGTTAAGTCAGACATGGAACAACCTATTGAGAGTGGAACAGAATGCATAGTCTGAGGATATCGACGCTTTTAAATACTGATCAGCATCAACTGAAGGATTGTTTTACGGAAACTAAATATTACAAAATATGTAACTGTGAAATTGCGCGTGAAATAGATATAGCTCTGTTAATGGATTGGATTAATTTAGCTAATTCGAGTTAAAAACGTTCATGAAACCAGCAACGTATGTTACCTATTATTCAGGTTTGATACTGCTTATTGGCAGCAAATAAGAATAGGCTGACAACAGAAATCAGATAATCAGGTCACTAACTTATGCAAAAACACGGTCTTTCGTTTTGGTATGCTGCTGCGTTTATGTTTGGTGCAATCCAACTTGTCGCGTTACCGCTTTTAATCCCTAGTCACATTCTTGAAGTGACAGGCTCTATGGTACACACGGGAGCGGCGCTTTCGTTTGTTGGATTAAGTGGTTTTATTGCACCACTTATTGGTTCGACGGTCGACCGCTTGAAGCTGCATAGTGCAGCACAAAAAGCATCACTCGTATTCTATGCCTTTGCCATGGCGCTGTTCGCTTTCGTAGCTACTACGTGGGCGATGTATCTTGCGACATTCTTGGTGGGTCTTGGCTCTATCACGCTCATGACTGTCAATCCGACTTTTATCGTGGCGGCAGGCTTTGATAAAGCACAAGAGGCATTGCGTTTAACTCGCATGAACCAAAGTATTTTTGCTGGCGCGATTGTCATGGGCGCCATTTTGGCCATAGCCGAAGGTATCAGTGCTACGCTCAGCTTTGGTATTGTTGGTGCGCTTTCGATTATTGCGATGATCATTGTATCTATTGATGGCAAGGTGGCAGCGCAGCGCATTGTGTCGGATACACCACAACAAGGTGAAAGCGAAGAAAAAGGGCGCTGGAACCTAACGTTTGTTACTTTCCTGTTGGCGGTGTTCATTGCAATGCTGGCAAGCTCTAACCAAGTCGCGCAAGGTCCTAACCTATTTGAAAGCTTGTTTAACATTGACAAGTCAGCAACGGCATTGCTGCTATCCATCTCTTCGGTAATTAGTCTATTAACATTGGATATTGCTGGTCGAGCACTTGGAAAATTCGGGGCAGGCAAAGTCTGGGTCGTGGGGTTAGTTGGCTACATTGTGGTTGGCACGGTACTTTCAAACTTAGTCACTGGCTCTACAGAATATTTCTACCTGCCACTTGTGATGCACCTACTGTTTATGCAGTGTTTGTCTATGGTCGACATGGTTAAGCCGGCAATTGTTGCTAAGGTTACGACTTTGTCTCCTGCCGCGACTCAAGGTTTCTTGCTGTTTGCTATCGCTGGCGGTTACGCTGCGGGTACAGCGCTGGGTGGTGTTGTGGGTGAGGTTGCTGGTATGGCGAGCTGTTTAGCTTTGTTGCGTTAGCGGCGGCAGTGGCACTCGCCTTTGCACTATTTACTCTTGCGCGTATCAAAGATTAATTTACTCCAAGTAGAAGAAAAAATGCGTCCATTTAGGACGCCATTTTTGTTTTTAGTCGATGAACCAATAACCTTTGTTGATGAGCTCAGTCAGAAGCGGTACAACGTGAGAGTTAGGCTCGATATCCACAATAACGTCACTATCTGTGAGCGCTCTTGCTAGCCAAGTTTGTGCTTCTGGCAACTTGAACACTTCACCGTTGATATACACCATGGTCGGTTCTTCCTCATGTAACAGAGCACGCAAGCCCGCTACCTTATAGATGGCACCACCGCTTGAGAGATGCTGAGCAACATCCTCGGAGGTCCACTTCTCTTCCGGTTCAATGATATTGAGTTGATGACGTGATTGACTGAGCATACAACCTAAAAAGTCTTTGATGGTCGATTCGTCTTGCAGTGCCGACATCAACATGTTTGTCAGCGTTTCTTTGTCATCGGTACTGATTTGACCAAAGTGCTCGGTCGCACCGAGAGTTGGCTTATCCATATGCTTATCGCCATAGTCGTGAGCTAACACATAGTCGGCGAAGTTGCTGATAAGCTCTTGTTCTTTCGGAGAGCGAAAGCCAACGGAATAGCTGAGTGATGGCTCTAGGGCGTAACCATCATGTGGGAACCCAGGTGGGATATAGAGAATATCGCCAGGCTCAAGCACATCGTCGATGATGGCATCAAAAGACTCTATCTGTCGCAGAGCTTCGTGACGCTTAGTTTCTTTGTATTGCCCGATATCTTTCGCGCCAACGCGCCAATGACGTTTCCCCATCCCCTGAACAATAAAAACATCGTATTGGTCGATGTGGGGTCCCACGCCGCCACCTTGGACGGAGTAGCTCACCATTAAATCATCAAACAGCCACTGAGGAAGTGCTTTAAACGGCTCGACGAGCTCTGCTGCACCGGCGTGCCAGTGATTGGTGGCTTGTACAATCAAAGACCAGTGGCTATCTGCAAGCTCTGCGAACTTTTGTTCAGTGAACGGGCCGTGCTCAGCATGCCAATTCTGATCCAGGTTGGAGACAAAGCGAGAGTCGATCTCTTCTTCCATCGACAACCCAGCAAGCTCTTCCGGCGAGATAGGATCGTTGAAAGAGGCGAAACCACCTTTAATGATAGTTGGCTGCTTTTGCCAGTATTGAGTAAGGAAGTCGGCGAGATTTACGGTTAATTGATACATAGAAAACTTAATTATTTACGAGTCACTGTTGAAGGCTGTGCGGATTTTAGCAACTTAGGATGGAGAAGTCGCCCTAGTTACCAATAGAAGGTCTATTGAGAGGGTTTTGTTATCGGCATGATGTGCTTAGCTATGAGAGTCTGCATTAAATAGAAACGGTAGGTACAAAAAAGCCGAGGAGAACTGCTGTCACCTCGGCTTTTATACGTTTGTGGTATTACTTGTTTAGCTGCTCTTTCGCCGCTTCAACTTTGGCAAAATCAAGACCAAGCTCTTCCACTGCTTCTTTGATAAGCGCTGGGTTTTGCATCACTTGGTTCATCAATAGTTGAAGTTTGTCTTGAGGCAGACCCAGTTGGCTGATGGTAGCCATTGCCGCTAGTGGGTTTTGCGTTAGCGTCTCGAAAATATCATTGATTTGTGCGTCGCTAATATTGTTCTCTTTCAATAGGGCAATAATTGGATTCATTGTCTTACCTTTATTTTTACTTTAGACGTTGGGTGCGCATTCTAGCACTAGGTGTTAGTCTAGAGAACCATCACTGTTGATATTGCTAGGCAAACTCTTTTTGCAGGTAACTCACAATATCGGATGACTCATACATCCATGTTTCTTCGCCGTTTTCGATGATTTTCAGACAAGGCACTTTCACTCGGCCACCGCCATTAAGTAGCTCTTCTCTAGCAACTGGATCGTTTTTCGCGTCTTTTAACTCGATATTGACAGACTGGCGTTTCATTTCACGGCGGACTTTGACACAAAATGGGCAAGCTTCGAATTGATAAAGCTGCATCGCCGATGCTTTAGCGTCAGCTTGTTGCTGTGCTTCACTACTACGTTTAACGCCTCGTGGTGAAAACACAAAGTTCAGCAATAGAATGATTTTGCCTAAAATAATGCGGATGAACTTCATAACTACCTTTCTTTGTAATTTGTTGAGCTTATTGTTGTTATCGTGTTTTTGTTACCAACACGTACAGCGCCAAATCTTAACACCTCTTTTACTTTACCGATACGTTTAGTCTCTAGATAGACGCATTCGCTAAAGGCGTTTACTCCCTAGATAAACTATGACGTTTGGTGACGCTAAGACCTAAGCGCTTAGACAATCGGATAAGGTTAGCGCGATCCGTTTTGAGTTCCCGAGCAGCCTGAGCCCAGTTGTAGTCGGCACTGACTAACGCATTGGATATCAATGCTCGTTGATATTCCTCAGTAGCTTCTCGTATTCCAGCACTCTCCT
Organism: Vibrio maritimus; assembly: GCA_003263775.1. GTDB lineage: Bacteria > Pseudomonadota > Gammaproteobacteria > Enterobacterales > Vibrionaceae > Vibrio > Vibrio maritimus. The sequence continues at coordinate 720,187 of JYJJ01000079.1, read as the reverse complement.
TGGGAAGCTCAATTGTAGACGCCTTGGTTTGATTTGATGGTGGAAGCGCGTCATCAAACTGTCCACAGTCATCGATGGTGACTGTGACTACTGTTTTCCCCATAGAGCGCGCTTTCGCCTTTAATGCCGCACGGTTGATGACATGTTCAAGTTCGCGAACATTACCGGGCCATGCGTATCGGTTGAGATGAGGAACGACATTAGGGTTAAGTTTTATCTGGCTGATCCCGAGTTTTCTGCGCGCTTGCTCTAAGAAAAAGCCGGTGAGCAGCTCAACGTCACCGAGGCGTTCTTTGAGCGGGGGAACGGAAATAGGGTAGACGCTTAGGCGATGGTAGAGGTCAGCGCGAAACTTTCCGTTTTCCACCTCTATCTTGAGGTCACGATTGGTTGCCGCGAGTACGCGGACGTTAATTTTCTGGATCTGATCTTTACCAACAGGTTGGATCTCGTTGTTCTGCAATGCACGTAACAGCTTACTTTGCGCGGCCAGTGGCAGTTCGCCAATCTCATCGAGAAACAGGGTACCACCATCTGCGAGTGCAAACTTACCCAAGCGGTTTTTGTCTGCGCCCGTGAATGCCCCCTTAACGTGACCAAACAGTTCGCTTTCAATGAGGTTTTCTGGGATAGCCGCACAGTTCACGTAGACTAAAGGTTGCTGCCTACGGGTTGATTGGTAATGTAGCGTACGAGCAACCAGCTCTTTGCCAACGCCCGTTTCACCATGGATTAGAATGTTGAAATCGGAGGGCGCGACGATCTCAATATCAGATTTAAGCGCTCGCATTGGCTCGCTATTGCCGATCATTTCTCCTCCATCGCGCTCCCAAGCCTCCTCATTGAGCTCTTCAAGAAGTTGCTTTGATTGCTTAGCTTGATACTCAAGTTGAGAGAAAGTGAGTGCCATTTTTAATGTAGAGGCGGCGATAGCGGACAGAACCTCGAGATTTCGAGTTGGAATGCTATGAAAGGCATTCGGTTCCAAACTATCCAGCGTTAGGGCTCCCAACATTTTTTCACCAAAAATAAGTGGAAGACCCATGCAAGAGTGCATGGGTAGATCGCCGTGATGGTCAATCAATAGTCCGTCAAAGGGATCGGGCAGTTCACTGTCCGCATCAAAAATCACAGGGCTGTTGGCAGCGCAGATCTCGGCGAAACGTGGATGCTCATTAATGACAAAGCGTCGCCCTAATGTATCACGAGCGAGCCCTTGCATTGCCAATGGTACTAGCGTGTCTCCCTGCAGCGAAAGCAGAGCCACACAATCACAGCGAATGGTTTTCCTGATAGTATTGAGCAGTGAATCGAAACGTTCTTGATCGTTGCTGCTGCTAGCGAGACCAACGGTTAAGTCGATAAGACTTGAGGTGGAGATATCTTGCATGTGAGATACGACGCGTTAAATGAGTATAGTTGCCATTCTAGTGTCATTTAGACATAAATGGAAGTAGTCATTTTGACTCAACTTGGAGTCAAAATGTTCTTTAAAACCAATGAGTACCGATATCTCTATACTTGGCACGAACTCTGCAACCTGCTGTTTGTAAAATCGGATGTGAACACGAATCGTTCACTTTTAAATATAAAAAGCGTGCTGCGTCAGCAGGAAACACGTAAGACAGTCAGTCTATTATTATATCTATTAATAAAGTCGTAATTTAAAGCCTTCTAGGGAACACTATGCTAAGTAATCAACATATCGAAATCATCAAAAGCACTATTCCTCTACTAGAGTCAGCGGGGCCTGCATTGACTCAGCATTTTTATCAAAGAATGTTTGCTCATAACCCAGAGCTGAAAGACATTTTCAATATGACTCATCAAAAGTCAGGTCGTCAAAGCGTTGCTTTGTTTGAAGCAGTCGCCGCTTATGCAAAGAACATTGAAAATCTAGCCGCTTTATCGGCCGCGGTTGAGCGTATTGCTCACAAACATACGAGCTTTCACATCAAAGCCGAGCACTATCAAATAGTCGGGCACCATCTCATTGAGACACTGCGCGAGCTGGCACCAGAAGCGTTCACTCAAGAAGTAGAAGAAGCTTGGACAGAGGCGTATCTCTTCTTGGCGCAAATCTTTATCGACCGAGAGGAAGAGCTTTACCAGTTGCGTGAAAAAGCGTTGGGCGGGTGGCGTGGTACTCGTCGATTCGTTGTCGTCGAAAAAACACCAGAGTCTGAATTGGTCACGAGTTTCGTTCTTGAGCCTGAGGATGGCGGCAAGGTTCTTGATTATCAAGCGGGGCAGTATCTGGGAATTCAAGTATCACCAACTGACAGTGACAATGTGGAGATTCGACAGTATTCACTGTCTCAAGCACCAACGGGCACGAGCTATCGTATTTCGGTGAAAAAAGAGCAATCGAATGAGTATGATGATGGTTTGGTGTCTAACTATTTACATCGTGAGCTAAATATTGGTTCGACACTGGAGGTCATGCCGCCTGCTGGTGACTTTTTCTATCAGCAATCAGAGGCGCCTGTGGTACTGATTTCTGCCGGTGTTGGCTGCACGCCAATGCAAGCAATGCTGCAACAAATTGGTAAGCAAGAATCATCTCAGCAAGTGACCTATTTGCACGCATGTGAAAATGAGCAGCAGCACTCTTTTGTTGATGAAACAGCGACAATTTTGGCAGCCAACGGCTGGCAACAACATACGTGGTATCGTGAACCTCAGGGGGATCATGAAGCGCCTAATTGTCACAAGGGTGTGATGGATATTGCAGCCATCAAAGATTCTCTACCGGTTCATTTTGGTGAGTTTTACCTTTGTGGACCAGTTGGTTTTATGCAGGCAGTGGTGGCACAGCTTGAAGCAATGGATGTTGATCGTTCACGTATCCATTACGAAGTATTTGGCCCACATGCGAATCTTTAATGCACAGTTTAATCTGTCGGCCTACTAAATTAGCCGCTTAGTTAAACCATTTTTCAAACCACCGTTTCCAACCGGATGACGGTGGTTTTTTTGATTCAAACTCCCTAAAACCTTGGTAGTAGCTTTGATTGAAAGCAATCCGCAGTTCATCAACGCTTTTGTGGGTTAGGGGGCTAAGTATTTCGCTGGTCTGTAGGGCGTGATCATTGGCAAGGCTATAGTCCATGCCCAAGTACCCTTGGATGTAGACCCAGATATGCGTGACCAGCATCAGCTCTTCAACAACAGGCAGCTTAAATGAATTGGCGTGTTCAGGGCCTACTTGTTGCTCAATGGCGGCTTTCATCGCCTGAACTTGATTGAGGTGTGCATTGAGAGAGGAAAGCGCTTCGACATTAAGTTTGGTGAATAGACCGAGCAGCAAACCCGACGGGGCATGATCCGGTTTATTCTCTTGTGCTCTAGCGAACAAAAGGTTTTCTCGTTCGCACAAGTTATTCAGAGCTTCTTGGTGCGTCGCCGCTATGGTGAGCGTGTCGGCCTTAATATTGGTCAGTGCTTCCCTCAATTCAATCATTTGTCTTGCAGTTCCTCGACAGTGACTTCTACTGAGCCACCTTCCGCATCAACAAACAGTGACGTTCCGGTAATCATGACAGAAAGATCCATGGTTCGAGTGACCAGCTCGGACAGCGATTCAATAGACTCATTGTTGAAACGATAGATGCTGGCGTCTAAATAGCCAAATTTGCCCTGGTTTTGCTGCCACCATACATCGCTTTTGGTATTGAAGCTGTAGACCTTAGTCTTCTTAGATAGTCGAGTGGCCTTCTTAACTCGATCAACATCTGGCTCGCCAATGTCAATCCAAACCAAGGTTTGGTCATCCAGTGACTTTTCCCAAATGTCCGGTTCTTCAATGGTTGATAGCCCTTTGGTGAACTGAAGCTCCGGAGATGCGTTTAAGCAAAATGCCATCAGTCTTGCCATCATACGTTGCTGGTTTTCAGAAGGGTGCAGGGCGACCGTTAGGTTGAGAGAGTCATAGTAGTCGCGATTCATGTCGGTCAAGGCAACACGAAACTTATAAATTGTGGGTTTTAAGGCCATGAGATTGCTCAAAAATTGTGAATATCGTTTGACTCTATAGTACGCGTCTCACCGCAAAAGGATACTAACAAAGTAGGGGATTGGGACTAACTGATACAAAAATAGCCAGCGAAGCTGGCTATTTTTAAAACGTTACTGGAAGTAAGTTTTAAACTGGAGTGATTTCTTCCGCTTGTGGGCCTTTTTGGCCTTGAGTTACGCGGAACTCCACTTTTTGGCCTTCAGCTAGCGTACGGAAACCGTCTGCTTTAATGTTGCTGAAGTGAGCGAAAACATCTGGACCATTTTCTTGTTGAATGAAGCCAAAGCCTTTAGTTTCGTTGAACCACTTAACTGTACCAGTTACTGTGTTAGACATAGTTATATCCTAAATTTTTTACTATCTTGTTTCTATTGCCAATCCGGCAGCTATAGCGTGGAAAATGAAATTGCTATTGCGTACAACGCGTCGGGGGAATCACGAGAATTCAACGAATGCTTTTTGTAAACAATGGAACTTTTTTTCTAGCCAGTGACGAATATAAGCGACTTCTTAGGCAAGTCAAAGAGTGGTGAATATATTAATGTTGAATATTTGATGTGTAGCTCGTTTTTAGATGGCACTTTCATGACATTTCAAACAGATAGCTAAATTTTTGACGTTAGATCAACATCTGCGCATGGTGCGTAACATATTGATATAAAACATTATTTAGCGCTTCAAAATAATGTTTTGTAAAGATTGTGCAAACAATATGATTATTTTGAAGCGCCAAAGGTTTTTATAGAATTACCAATTTATGAGGTCTATCTCTCTATTTTTGGTGAATATATTGAGTAAGCGGTAATTTGACCTGCCACAATTGCAGAAAACATAAATAATGCGGATAAACCGATATTTGGGATCGGCAAAATCGACTGCTCAAAAACAGATTGGCTAGCACTCACCATAACACGGCTTCCCGGTACCAAGATAATGATGCCCTGCACGATGTAAATGGAACCGGTAAGATCAAGCCTTTTTGCAACCCAGGTACCATATAAAGTGATGAGTACTGTCGTGACCCAAGTGCCTACAACCCAGCCGCTTTCAAATCCTAAGTAGAACGGCCCCCACATACCAAGCACGGCTACAGGTAGTCCTAGTAGAATGTCTTTTGGACGGCGTTAAAAATGACGCCAATGGAAGTTGAGATAAGTAGTAGCCCAAAGCAGTGTAGCCATAGCGGAACTTCATTGGTGTATGAGATGGACTCCGCTTGTCCCCAAAGGGCCTCACCAATATTGAGCCCCATCATCACACCGATAAACAATTTTATTAGGGTGAGAGCGCTTTGCCCTAAAAGAGCGGTACCCGACACTAAGTCATTAAATGCCAAACACTCAAGTGAGTTGGCGATTGATAAGCCGGGCACAAACAAAACGACACTCGCGATACATAACGCCCATATAGGGATGCTGCGCCAGTACTGGCGATAAATGCCACGAGTACCCCGGTTAGTAGAGCAGAAATGAACTCTACAGCGATAGAGTTGCGCCCGCGATAAACTAGCTGGCATACCCAAACCATTAATCCCAATAACATAGAAAATGCAATGGCTTCCAATGTACTGCCAACCAACATTAGGTAAGCGGGTGGGATCCCCATATTAGCGAGAGCAACGACCCATTTCGGGTAACCAACAGGTTCTGGCACTGGTTCATTGCTTGGCTGATTGATTCGAATGATAGTGTTAGCGAGTAAGCTTAGGTTAATGGAGGCAGGCTTTAACCGCTTAAGTACAACCGTATTGTCTTTATCTGGAAATTGATAGTTGATGGCAGTGGGTGTGGCTTGCACCATGACATCGATGCCGTGTTTTTGCGCGTAGTATTGTGCGTACTTTTCCACTTTATAAGGGGCACATCCACTACGGTGAAGTGTGTCGCCGATATCTACGATTTTTTTAATGGTTTGAGTGGAAGGCATAGGTCCGTCTAATCAATTTTGAGGTACGATTTTGATGGCGTAAAGGTATCAGAGCTTTTGTGGTTTTTCGATAGTAAATATTCGATATTCAGTCAATTTTATGCAGCTTTATATTTTTTAGTAAAAACAAAGCAAGCGATTGCTTGAGTATCACCATTACGATGGACGGCATCCTACAAGAACGATTTCTGATCTAGTCGCTATCAAGGTAACTTTAGTTCATCAAAAGCACTAGTAGAGGCGCACGATGACACATTTTAGCCCAATGGCTATCCGAAAACTTGCAGGCTTAATGCTAGAAACTGGCTTTAAGGCGATTGATGTTCAGTATCATAGAGTCCAATTTAGTACTCGAGATCGAGTCGTACGATAGACAGGCATGCCATTGTGGTATGGGAGTAGCTTCCCATAAATTGTGAGTGTTGATTACAACGTAATATTGTTTTAGAGGCCGCTGGAGAGACTACGAAAAGTACAAGCGAACACGATAACTGTCTATGTTCCAATCTGCTTCAATAAACCACAATGAAAGCACATAACAGGGAGCGCTACCCAAAGCGCCAAAACTCAGTCTAGCGAAAAGGAAGATACCATGTCTCTACAACAAGAATTTCGTAACGCGATGTCGAAGCTTGCAGCTGCCGTCAACATTGTCACCACGGGCGGTGAAGCAGGTACCATCGGCATCACCGCGACCGCCGTGTGTTCGGTTACAGATAGCCCAGCAACTTTGCTGGTGTGTGTGAACCGTTCTAGTGCTTCAAACGATATCTTTAAGCGTAATGGTCGTATGTGCATCAATACCTGTGCGAGTGAACATCAGGAAATGTCCATGCACTTTGCCGGAATGACAGGATTAGAGATGGAAGAGCGTTTCGCGCTGGAAGGTTGGAAGCTCAACCAGCATCAGGTGCCAGTATTAAACGGTGCACTAACCACGCTTGAGGGGCGAATCAGTGATATGAAAGAAGTGGGGACGCACACGGTGTTCTTTTTAGAAGTTGAGGCAATCACGACACAAGACAAAGATGCGCTCATGTATTTTGATCGTCAGTTCAAACATCTACAAGCGGATGTAAAGGTCGCTGAAGTGGCATAGTCGTTAAAAAGCCAGGTAGGAATAACAATGAAAACACCCGCATAAGCGGGTGTTTTAGTGTTTGCTCGCGATAAGTTCGTTGAGCAAGTTAGAGAGCTCTGAATAACGATCCTCTCCAATACGCTCTTTTAAAGCGACATATTGCTCTTCAATTTGTGGTCGTAACCGCTCTACTAAGCTCTCCGCTTTGGCAGTTAGGTGAATGTAGGACTTGCGTCCGTCGTGTTCGCATTTTTTCTTCTCTACGTAACCAAGCTTTTCGAGTCGATTGATAATACCAGTGAGACTAGGACTGAGAATACAAGACTCGCGAGATAGGGTAGTGAAGTCGATTTCGCCTTTGGTGTCCAACACACGCATAACGCGCCATTGCTGTTCGGTAAGGTCATTACTTGCCAGCACGGGACGGAAATATTCCATGGCGATGTCTCTTGCTCTAATCAATTGGAGCGGCAGAGAATCTTCGTATTTTGTCACTAGGTTAACCTTCATAATTTCCTTACTACTAATAAACCATATATCAGAAATAAAATGAAGTCATCCTATTGATATATGGTGATTTATTTGTCAATAAATACAGCTAGATACCTTACTCTAAACGAAAAAGTGGCTTCCCCAAAGGAAAGCCACTTTGCTCTTTAATACAACATGTTAGGCAAGAACAACACAATAGCGGGTACCAGAACAATAACGGCTAATCGAACCATATCTGCTACCCAAAATGGGAACACGCCTTTGAAAATAGTGCCGGTGTTAATGTCTTTGATAATGCCTGAGAGAACAAATACGTTCAGACCCACAGGTGGGGTTATCAAGCTGATCTCCGTTACCACCACAACAACAATACCAAACCAGATGGGATCGAAGCCCAATTCAACCACGACAGGGAAGAAGATTGGCACCGTCAGTAGCATCATCGACATACTTTCAAACACGCAACCTAGGATGATGTAGACAAGTAGAATCAAACCGAGCGCCATCATTGGCGTTACGTTAGCGGCTTGAATCATCTCAACCAAGGCAGTTGGCAGCCCGGCACGGTTAATAAAGTTAGACAGAATCAGCGCGCAAATGACAACAGCGAAGAGTGAAGCGGACGTTTTTGCTGTATCTACCAAAATATCGCGCATCACCTGATAGTTGAGCTTGCGTCGATATGCAGCGAGCGCAAATGCACCTGTTGCACCGATACCAGCGGCTTCTGTTGGGGTAAAGGCTCCCACATAGATGCCTCCCATGACAAGCACAAACAAGAGTAGCGTTGAGAGAATGCCTCGTAGTGCGATAAATCTTTGCCCCCAAGGCATGCGCTCGCCGGGAGGTGCACTTTCAGGGGAGCGGAATACAACCCATTGTACTGCCGCAAGATAGAGCCAATACCTAGCAGTCCAGGTAAGAAGCCAGCAGCGAACAATTCGCGAATACTGCTTTCAGTGAGCAGACCATAAATTACCAGCATGACACTCGGTGGGATCAGAATTCCGAGTGTGCCACCTGCGGCGATAGAGGCAGCGGCTAACCCATCAGAGTAGCCATACTTTCTCATCGGCGGCATCGCAACTTGTGACATGGTGGCAGAAGTTGCAAGACTAGACCCGCATATGGCAGAGAAGCCACCGCAGGCAAGAATCGTCGACATCGATAGCCCGCCTCGCTTGTGCCCAACAAAGGCATTGCAAGCACGATAAAGCTCATTCGATAACCCTGCTTTGGTTACGAAGTTACCCATTAAGATAAATAGCGGTATGACCGAAAGGCTGTAGTCTTGACCGGTATCGATGATGCGTCTTGCGGCCATCGACATGGCGGCATTCCAGTTGTAATCGTTGATATACCAAAAGCCGATAAATCCAACCACGCCCATCGCAAACGCGAGAGGAAGGCGAAGAAATACCATTATGATCAGTGCAGTAAAACCGATAATTGACTCAATCATTTACGCCTCCTTACTATTTGTATTGACGGTTGGGGCTGGGCTCTTTTTACTAAACAAGCCTTTTGCGTATACCAGAGCGTTGAAACCTGTAAGTGCGCCACCAACAAAGCCTGTAATAGAGATGAGATAGGTGACATAGCCCAGTGGCATTTCAAGGATCTCGGTGACCTCCTCGTATTCCAGAGAGCGTCCGGCTAGCTTCCAGTTCATCATTGCCACCAAAATAAGCGAGCAGCTACAGATGAGGTTAATCACAATCTGCCTCATGCCAACCCACTTCTCTGGGAAGTAGTTGTCGAGCAGGTCAACACATATATTTTCTTCATTCCACGACACCAGTGGAAACGCCATAAAAACCATCACTGCGAGCAATACTTCGATGAGCTCAGTAGATCCCATTACGGGAGCGTTAAAGAAGTATCGACCAGTCACATCAACGAACGTTATCAACATCATGAGAAGTAGGCTGATGGCGGCGAGGGTTTCTAGCCCACGCCGTATGGTCTTAGCAACACTAAAACCATTCATAGTGATTACAATCCTTGATCAAGTTGTTGGTAGAAATACTCATAAGCGGCAGGACCATCGACCTTGCGCTTTTTCGCGACCTTGTACCAGTTATTGACGAGCGGCTCGCTGGATTTTTTCAAAGACTCAATCATTTCTGGTGTTGCTGGAGTGAAGGTATGTCCGCCCTCTAAAGCGGTTTCGTAAGCGGCGGTGTCTACGTCATCCCACATTTTTCCGAACAAACGCGACAGTTTTTCACCGGAAACATCTTTGATCGCTTGTTGATCTTCTTTAGAGAGTCCTCGGAAGGTATCGATGTTCATCACGATGGCAAAGCTACCGCGATATAGGCCGCCAGGAATCACTAGCGTGTTGTCTGCAACTTCAGCAAGTCGGAATGAGCTCAGCGCCTCAACCGGTTGATACGCACCTTCAACGACACCTTGAGAGATAGACTCGTAAACTTTGGTCGTTGGAATGAAAACAGGAGTCACCTTCATATCTTTGGCGACAGAAGAAATCACACCACCACCGACGCGAATTTTCTTACCCTGGATAGCTTCAAGGGACTCTACAGGACTTTTAGTAATAAGCTGACCGGGTCCGTGGACACTCAATGCCATTACTTCAACACCGCGGTGCTCACGACCTTTCTTAAGGTATTTATCGTAGGTTCGCCAGTAAGCTTGCGACATTAACTCAGAGCTTGTGCCTTCAGAGAAGGTTGGAATTTCAGGTAACTGAGTCAACTGAAAGCGTCCTGCTTTGTGACCATGAAAAATCCAAGTGACATCACCGATGCCATCTGTAACCACATCAACTTGTGTTTGGGGTGGGGCGAGGTCGTATTCAATTTTAATACCGACACGACCTTCAGTCGCTTCTTCAATCCATTGTCCCCAAGTTGGCCATACAACCTTGTTGATGCCATGGTTGGGTGAACCCCAAGTACTGATTTTAATGACTTTTTCTGGTTCAGCGTGTACGGAAAAAGATCCCATAAGAAGTAGAGCAGTGGTAGTAATAGCGGCGACTTTATTTACTCGCATAACGTCTTTCCTTTCGTTTCACGGTTTATTAGTTGCTCGATCCTGCTTGAGCATTGCCCACTTAGTGAGTCGTTGTTTTGTTGATTACTTAATATATTAACTAGTTTTGCTCAAAATCAAATCGCCAATGTTAATTAAATGTATCAATAATGCTTAATATGTTAACTAGATCAATGAATCAAAAATTAATCAGGGTTTTGTAAAACACTCTTAGTGATAGATGCCTCACTTTGCTCTGAATATCCATCAAAAATCATGACTCTTGTCACGGTAAGTGTGAAATGAAGTTACATTTCATCATTCTGTAAAATTGGAGTTTTAATTAAACTTATTTAAATACAGTTACTTAATGTGGATTTTGTCATTTCTGGACTTTACTTAACATATTAACTAAAGTACTTAACATATTAATTACTTTGGGCGAGTAACCGCTCAATCAGCAAGACCAAAATAGAAAACAATAAGTCATTGCTTTAGCCAGCACGGAAACGAAAGGAAATCGAATGTTAACAGAAGAGCAAATTCAAGTAGCTGCCGAACGTCTCTATAAGGCAGAGAAAACCAGAGAGCAGATCGCTGCTCTTACGTTGGATTACCCAGAAATGTCGATGGACGATGCCTACAAGATCCAGAGCCGTTGGGTGGAACGCAAAAAACGTGAAGGGGCAGAGGTTAAGGGTTACAAAATCGGGCTGACGTCACGCGCTATGCAAATGGCCGTCAATATCGACCAACCTGACTACGGTGTGCTTTTGGATGACATGTTCTTTTCTGATGGTGCGCAGATCCCAGTTTCAGACTTTCTAGACCCCGCATCGAAGTAGAACTGGCTTTTGTTCTTAAAGATAAATTAGAAGGTGACAATGTCACTATTTTCGATGTCCTCAACGCGACCGATTACGTCATTCCAGCGCTTGAACTTATTGCAGCTCGATGCCATCGAACCGATCCCGACACAGGCTATACCCGCAAGGTGTACGACACCATCGCAGATAACGCTGCAAATGCCGGCATCATATTAGGTGGAAGACCGATCAAACCAACTGAAATCGACCTTCGATGGGCTGGCGCCATGCTGTATCTCAATGGGCAGATCGAAGAAACCGGCCTTGCGGCTGGGGTATTAGGTCACCCTGCAAATGGTATCTGCTGGGTCTGCAAGCGCTTTGCGCCGCATGGTGTCTCTCTTGAACCGGGTCAGGTCATTCTAGCGGGCTCCTTTACAAGGCCCGTTCCAGTGAAGGAAGGCGATACGATCCATGCCGACTTTGGTCCGCTAGGCGGTATTTCAGTCAAGTTCGTGTAGGGGGAGAGCTATGTTAGAAAACCAATTTAAACAGTCGTTAGCAGGCAACGACCCTCTTTGGGGCTTGTGGCTAGGACTGCCAGATACGAGCTGCGCAGAGATCTGCGGTGGAGCAGGGTTCGATTGGGTATTAATCGATGGTGAACACGCCTCGTTTGATCTAACCAATATTAAGTTTCATCTGCAAGCGCTCGCACCATACAACACGTCACCAATAGTCCGTGCTGAAGATGCTAACCCGACACTGATAAAGCGACTGTTAGATATTGGTGCACAAACCTTGTTGGTGCCAATGATCAATACCGCTGAACAAGCAGAAAATGTCGTGAAATCAGCGTTATACCCGCCGCTTGGTACTCGTGGTATCGGCAGTGCGCTCGCACGAGCATCGCAGTGGAATCGCATTCCACAGTATCTGCACCGCGCTAACGACCAAATTTGCATTTTGGTTCAAGTAGAGACCCAAGAAGCGATCGAAAACATTGAAGCAATCGCCGCTGTTGAGGGCATTGATGGCATCTTTATTGGCCCGTCAGATCTAAGTGGTTCGATGGGGCACATTGGCAACCCTGGTCACCCTGAAGTGACTGCTGCCATCGATCACGCGATCGATGTGATTCAAAACGCAGGCAAAGCAGTGGGGATACTCTCTCTAAACCCAACCCAAGCGAAAGATTATGCCGATCGCGGCGTTACCTTCATCGGCGCTGGCGTCGATACGCTGCTTCTTCGCCTAAGCGCGGAGCAGCTCGCATACAAACTTAAACACGTTGACGATATTGAAACCCCCGTCATCGATAACGTCTATTAAAGGTAGGAAAAACGATGAATGCGAAATTACAAGGGAAAGTAGTTTGCGTGGCGCTCAATGACAGCCAGCAACTCGAAAACCTAGCTGACACCTTTGAGCAACCACCTTACAAGGCATTGCCGACTGAGCCTGTGCTGTATTTCAAACCGCACAATACTTGGAATCAGGATAACCGCGCTATCGAATGGCCCGCGGAGCAAAAAGAGCTCGTAGTAGGTGCGAGTCTCGCAGTGATTATTGGCAAGCGTTGCTGTCGAGTGACTCAAGAAAAAGCTCTTAACTATGTAGAAGGGTTTGCGCTGTTGCATGATTTTTCTTTGCCAGAAGCAAGCTATTACCGTCCAGATATCAAGGGTAAATGTATCGACAAATCTGCCACGATATCTGTCCCTGTGCTCACATCAGATTTGAGCAACTACAAAGAACTGGAGTTGGTGACGGCAGTTAATGGTTCGGTGAAGCGCTACTTTCCTTTGAGTCGATTAGAGCGTGATGTTGAGCAGTTGCTTGAGAAGATCTCTCACATTATGACGCTAGAGAAAGGGGATGTCATCGCGGTTGGCTTTGCGGGTGAGCGCGTCGAACTCCAGCCATACGATCACGTCACCTCGACGCTTGGTGAGGTATTACGTCTAGAAAATATTGTCGCAGGAGGTGAGTAATGAAACACGCACGTATTCAATATCAACAACAAGTGCTGAATGTGACGGTCAATGACGATCTATCGGTGAATACCGAAGCGGGTGATGTGATTGAGTCAGGGGATTATGAGTTTTTAGTTCCCGTTGAGAACCCTGGAACGATTTTCGCGCTGGGGCTTAACTATGCCGATCATGCGTCAGAGCTGGCCTTTGAGCCGCCTAAAGAGCCTCTAGTTTTTCTTAAGGGTCAAAACACGCTAACACCGCACGGTAAGCCATCATATCGACCAGATGGTATCGAATTCATGCATTATGAGTGTGAGCTTGTTGCTGTGATTGGTAGGGAAGCGCGCAACGTGAAGCGTGAGGATGCGCTGCAGTATGTGAGCGGTTTTACCGTGTGTAATGATTACGCCATTCGAGACTACCTAGAGAATTACTACCGACCAAACCTAAGGGTGAAAAGCCGAGATTCACTGTGTCCCATTGGTCCGTGGATTGTGGATGTAGAGGACATTGAAGATGTCACTAACCTCAAACTTAAAACTCAGGTTAATGGCGAAGTGACTCAGGTTGGGACGACTGCAGACATGATCTTCGATGTGCCTTTCTTGATTGAGTACTTGAGTGAATTTATGACCCTAAAACCGGGCGACCTTATCGCAACGGGGACGCCAAAAGGGCTAAAAGACATTCACCCAGGCGACGTGGTTCGCTGCGAAATCGAAGGAATTGGCGCGCTCGAAAATCCGGTGCTCTCAGAGCAAGATTTTTACGCCCAGCGATAGCTCAGAATAAGAAAAAGGAACAAAGATTATGGCTCAACAACTAGATAGCAACCTCACTAAAGCCGAGCAGTATCTCGCAAAATATCGCAACCAAACACTCGGTCATTATATTGCTGGCGAATGGAGCTTAGGCTCTGAGGGTGAAACATTTGAAAACTATCACCAACAAACAATGAAAGCCTTGGTAAAGTTGTCAAAGGCAGCGCTGAAGATGTCAATCAAGCCTGTCTTGCTGCTCAATCTGCCTTTACTGAATGGGCAGAGATGGCTGGCAGTGATCGTAAAACAATCTTGCATCGCCTAGCCGACAAAATCGAAGAGCGAGCAGAAGAAATCGCTTTGGTTGAATCCATGGATTGCGGTCAGCCACTGCGTTTTATGAAGCAGGCTGCTATTCGAGGCGCAGCGAACTTCCGATTCTTTGCGGACAAGTCACCGGAAGCGAAAAACGGATTGTCTCTACACCAAGACAATCACACTAACTATACAGTTCGTACACCGATTGGTCCTGTTGGCGTCATTACTCCTTGGAACACGCCTTTCATGTTATCAACGTGGAAGATTGCACCAGCGTTGGCGGCGGGTTGTACTGTAGTTCATAAACCGGCGGAATTCAGTCCGTTAACGGCAGCAATTTTGGCTGAGTGCGCGGAAGCGGCGGGTTTGCCGGCAGGTGTGTGGAACATGGTGAACGGTTTTGGTGAAGTTGCTGGCAAAGCACTGACCGAACATAAAGCTATTAAAGCGGTGGCATTTGTTGGTGAAACCGTGACGGGCTCAATGATTCAAGCTCAAGGCGCACCAACGCTTAAACGTGTCCACTTCGAACTTGGTGGAAAGAACCCTGTCATCGTGTTTGATGATGCCGATTTCGAACGTGCACTCGATGCTGTTGTGTTCATGATTTATAGCTTGAACGGTCAGCGCTGCACCAGTTCAAGCCGCCTTCTTATCCAAAGTGGCATCAAGCCCAAGTTCATTGAAGCACTAAAAGCACGTGTCGAGAACATTCAAGTTGGTCATCCACTGGATCCGGCGACAGAAGTTGGTCCTCTGGTTCATCAATCTCATTACAACAAAGTCCTGAGTTATATGGACGCTGCAACCGAAGATGGCGCGACCATTGCTGTTGGTGGCAAAGCGATTGATAGCTTTGGAAATGGTAACTACCTGACGCCTACGCTGTTTACCGACGCCGATAACACCATGCGTATTGCCAAAGAAGAGATCTTTGGACCAGTACTAACCTGTATTGAGTTTGACAGGGAAGAGCAAGCACTCGAGATCGCAAACGATACTGATTACGGGCTATCAGGCTATATCTGGACCTCAAACACAGGTCGAGCTATGCGCATGGCTAGCAAAGTAGAGGCAGGAATGATCTGGGTGAACTCTGAAAACAATCGAAACCTACCTTCACCATTTGGCGGCGTGAAAATGTCAGGTATTGGCCGTGATGGTGGAGACTGGAGCTTTGATTTCTATATGGAAACGAAGAATATTTGTATTGCGCATGATACTCACAACGTCCCAACGCTAGGAAAACAACAGTAATAGTTGAAACAATAATAACAATCTTTGCGCAGGCTCGCTTCGCCCTGCTTAGCGAGCCTTTTTTAAGGAGTGACCCAATGCCACATTTTATTATGGAATTTTCACCAAATATTGAGTCGGATATCGATATTCCTGAGCTGATGAAAGTGATTCACCGAGAAGCTATCGAAACGGGCGTTTTTCCAAAAGGTGGAATTCGAACCCGTGCCGTCAAAAGTGACTATTACCTCATCGCCGACGAAGACCCAAACAATCGCTTTATACATCTCACGGCAAAGGTGGGAGTAGGGCGAGACCTTGAGGTACGCGACAAGCGGCAGAGCGTATCTTTAACGTGTTTTGCGATTATTTACAGCCGACCTTTGATAGCCAATATCTCAGCATTGGCTTTGAGATGATTGAGCTGCATCCAGAGCTGAATTACAAGAAGAACAATATCCATCAGAAGCTAGCGGCGAACAACAACGCTTGAAAGAGAAAGGGAGAGCAACATGCTGTCACTAGGGCATTTGAATCATGTGGTGATGACTATTCTTCCTGTTTTTCTCGTTATTGGCCTGGGCTACCTTGCTTCTAAACAAAAAATTATTCCAGAAAATGGTCACAAAGCGCTTGCGGCGTTCGTGTTTAACTTCGGATTGCCAGCGGCCATTTTCAGTGCGCTAAGTACCAGACCACTGTTGGAAATTTGGAATGCGGACTATTTGCTGGTTTACACCATCGGCTCTCTGCTTGCTTTCACCTTGGTCGCTGTGGTGAGTGCGTTAGTTCTACAAAAGAACCTGACAGAAAGCGTGGTGCTAGGACTCGGAGGGAGTTTTTCAAACAGTCTACTTATTGGTTTTCCGATTATCTTCTTTCTGTTTGGAACACAAGCATTAGTGCCGTTTTCACTCACACTCGTGGTGGAAAACTTAATCATGCTACCGCTACTCCTTACGCTCGCAGACCTGACAAACGGCGATGGCAATAGTCAGTTAACCGAGAAAATGAAGGCAACATTTCTTAGCCTGACTAAGAACCCGGTCGCAATGGCGATAGTACTGGGTATGTCCGTGTCAGCACTTGGAATAGAAACGCCCGAGACCGCGACTCATATCGTCGACATGCTAGCAAATACTGTCACCGGTGTGGCCTTGTTTACCATCGGGGGCGGTCTGGTTGGCGTCAGTGTTCGCGGACGCAAGAAGGAAATCGGCACTGTGATGTTGGGCAAGTTGCTCATACACCCTTTGCTGTTGCTAGCAATGATTCTGCTTTGGTTTGACCTAGAGCCGACTATGGCTGCCGTCGCCGTAATTTTGGCAAGCATGCCTATGTTTGGCGTCTATGCCGTGATTGGACAGAAGTACAACATGGCAGCTATCTGCTCAGCAGTGCTGCTTCCAACTACCATTTTTGCAATGGTGACCGTGAGCCTAGTGACGGCATCGGTCATCATGATTTTTAGCCTCTATTAAGGGCTTAATCGATAACTTGAAACCTTACAACGAGCTTCTTTGCACAATGACGGGAAGCCATATTCAAAAGGAATAGAACGATGGGAAAACTCTGCGTTGCCGCCAAAATTACTCATGTACCAACCATGTTAATGTCCGAAGAGCCTGGTCGTCTTCATGGCTGTCGAAAGCCAGCGATTGACGGCCATAAGCAGATCGCTCAGATGGCCAAGGATCTCGATGTTGATACAGTTGTCGTCTTAGATACGCACTGGTTGGTAAATGCGGGCTATCACATCAATGCGCGAGACAAGTTCTCTGGCACCTATACCAGTAACGAATTTCCCCATTTTATTCAAAACCTAGGTTACCAATACTACGGAAACCCAGAGCTAGGCGACAAAATTGCTGAGTTGGCGACGGAAAAAGGCGTGTATACCTTATCTCATCAGGTGGATTCTCTGGATTTAGAGTATGGCACGCTAGTTCCTATGCGTTATATGAATGACGACTGTCAGTTCAAGGTCGTCTCTATTGCTGCATGGTGCACGGTTCACGATATCCAATCCTCTAGAAGATTGGGTGAAGCGATTCGTGAAGCAATTGAAGCCAGCAATAGCCGTGTCATGTTGCTCGCTTCAGGGTCGTTATCACATCGAATTTGGAATAATGAGGACTACGAAGCCAACAATGGCACCTTCACCATCTCAAAAGAATTCAACCGACAAGTGGATTTAAGAGTCCTTGAACTGTGGGCGCAGCGCGATTACTCGACCTTCCTTAAAATGCTGCCAGATTACGCCAACCTTTGCTCTGGAGAAGGTGGCATGCACGATACTGCCATGCTGTTTGGTGCACTTGGTTGGGATAAATATGAAGGCGAAAGTACCGTAGTCACGGAGTACTTCCCAAGCTCGGGTACTGGACAAGTGAACGTTGTATTCGAAGTAACAGATTAAGGGGGCGTTATGCAGTTAACTAACCCAGCGCTATTCATAACCGATCACTGCTTTATTGGTGGAGAGTGGTTTGCGTCGCCCACTCAAAAGTACACAAGTGTCGTGAACCCTTCGACTCAGCAGCCGATCGGTGGTGTACCGAATCTTGGCACGGTCGAAGCTGAACTATCCGTCGAAGTTGCCCAAGCGGCGTTTCAAGGGTGGAAGCAAACGACGGCAGAGCATAAGTCTTTGGTATTGAGGAAATGGTACGACCTAATCGTTGAAAATACGGATGATTTGGCCCGTATCTTGACGACAGAGCAGGGGAAGCCGTTTACTGAAGCGAAAGGGGAAATTGCTTACGCCGCAAGCTTTGTTCTTTGGTACAGCGAAGAAGCGAAACGTGCCTACGGAGAAATCATCCCTAGCCATAAAGCGGATGGCAAGATTGTTGTCACGAAAGAGCCAATAGGCGTGGTGGCAGCGATTACCCCTTGGAACTTCCCTGCAGCAATGATCACGCGCAAATGTGCTCCAGCCTTTGCAGCAGGCTGTTCCGTCGTACTAAAGCCCGCACCGGAAACCCCATTTACTGCGTTGGCGCTGGCGAAACTTGCTCAGCAGGCGGGTATCCCTGATGGTTTGTTCAATGTGATTACCGGTGATGCGGTCGAGATTGGTAGCGAGCTGACATCGAACAAGAAGGTCCGTAAAGTGTCGTTTACCGGTTCTACCAACGTGGGGCGAATTCTCATGAATCAATCTGCGTCTTCTATCAAAAAGATGGCACTTGAGCTTGGTGGAAATGCGCCATTTATTGTTTTTGAAGATGCAGACATTGATGCGGCTGTCGAAGGTGCGATGATTGCTAAGTTTAGAAACGCCGGACAGACCTGTGTGTGCGCTAATCGACTGTACGTTCATGACGCGGTTTACGATGAGTTTGCAAGTAAACTGACTCAAAGAGTGCTAGCACTAAAGGTCGGTGATGGCTTTGAAGAAGGCGTTACCATTGGTCCGCTAATCAATGAACAAGCAGTAGCAAAAGTGCAAGCTCACGTCAGTGATGCCCTTGAAAAAGGGGCGGTGGTTCAGTGTGGTGAGTTTGATTCCACGAATAAACAGTTTGTTCACCCGTTCGTTGTCACTGAGGTCACCGATGAGATGCTGATTGCCGAAGAAGAGACGTTTGGTCCATTGGCACCATTATTTAGGTTTTCTAGTGAGGCAGAGGTTATCGAGCGAGCCAATGACACTGAATCAGGCCTTGCTAGTTATTTCTACACTAAATCACTAGGTAAGGCGTGGCGCGTGGGGGATGCATTAGAAGTCGGGATGGTAGGCATCAATGAAGGCTTGATATCGACGGCGGCGGCTCCGTTTGGTGGTATTAAAGAGTCAGGACTTGGCCGTGAAGGTTCACGTCACGGGATGGATGAATTTATGGAAATGAAGTACTTATTTATGGGTGGTTTAGACTAGCCCAAACTACTCAACCATCTGAATTAAAGTTCAATATAAGGGAGCAGCTATCGTTGCTCCCTTTCTCTAAACCCAGACGCGGTTTCCCCAGAGTTTTTCTTAAAAAATCTCGCAAAGTACGCCGGATCTTGATAGCCCAATTCGTACGCCACTTCTTGTACCGACATCGCGGTAAGGAGTAGCAAGCGTCTTGCTTCTTGCATGACACGGTCTGCTACTAGGCGTTTAGACGCAAGTCCACTCACTCGGCGACAAATATCATTGAGCCTCGCTGTGGTTAAACCTAATTGATCCGCATACTGAGGTAAGGTCCAATGAGACTTATAATTTTGCTCGATGAGCTGACTAAACTGATTGAAAACATGGACATCATTGCTGCGGTACGTGGTGTTGGTTGGCTGGGCATTAGCAAGCCGCAGTACATCGATAAGTATCAACTGCAATATGGCCTGACATGCTGAGTCATTCATGAAATCCGCGCCACTTTGCTCATCAATTAACTGCTCAAAACGTTGAATGAGTCGGTGGTCTTCGGGGATCTCAGTACAAAATGGCTGCATCGCAGTTGAAGCCACATCATTGCGCCCAATCTCGATGTCCAACAGCCTCCAAACTAATGTTTGGCTTGCCGTAATTACAAAGCCGCTGGCGTGATCGTCAGTCACGAATGAGTGAGGTACAGTCGGAGGGGTGAAGAATAGGGTGACACCGTGTTTAGAGTAATGAGATTCATCCAACAATACGTGCGTATTCCCCTCCAATATGCAGTGAATCTGATAGTAGCGATCGTGATAGTGTGTTGGCATATTCCGACCAAAAAACAGCGCTAAACTATCGAGTTTTTCGACGTGAAATTCACTCTCTTCGTAACGAGAGTCGTAGACTTTACCAATGTTTAAATTCGGGATAGTTAGTGCTTCCATGTATCCAACTCACCTTTACTTTTCGATAATAGTTAATATATTAGGTAAATCTACGAAAAGTACAAGTTAACGCTGCTAACATCCATTTAACATTGCCGGTTTTGTGAACATACTACCTAGTAATTGCCCACCCAACACAATTACTACAGGGCTAACGTTCAAAAGGAATCGATGATGAAAAGACCTAATCCTCTACTCGAAAAACTTCAAACTGTTCTTCCAACTATTGCCAACAATGCAATGCAAGCAGAGCAGGACCGTACACCGCCGGAAGAAAACATTCGCTTGTTACGAGAAATTGGCTTCTTTAGAGCGTTTCAGCCTAAAGCGTATGGTGGCCTAGAGATCTCTCTTCCTGAGTTTACGGATTGTGTTGCCGCGCTTGCTGGCGCTTGCGGTGGGACGGCTTGGGGGCAAGTTTGTTAGCAACGCATAGCCATCAAATGGCGATGTTCTCTAAACAGGCACAAGAAGAGTTTTGGGGAACAGACCCAGAAGCAACAGCAAGCAGCAGTATCGCGCCATTCGGTAAGACAGAAGAAACTGAAGGTGGCGTAATCTTTAATGGCGACATGCGTTGGAGTAGTGGCTGCGATCACGCTGACTGGGCCATCTTAGGATTTAATCGATTCGATGAAGATGGCAACAAGGTCTACTGCTTCGCGTCGTACCTCGCCATCAATACAAGATTGTCGATGATTGGTATGCGGCAGGGATGAAGTCCAGTGGTACTAAAACACTAGAACTTCGTGACGTCTTTATCCCTGAACACCGTATTGAGACAGCGAAAGGTATGATGGAAGGGTACTCTGCCGGTTTCGACTTGTATCCAGATAGCGATATTTTCTATACCCCATACCGTCCATATTTCGCTTGTGGCTTCGCGGCTATCAGCTTGGGTATCGCAGAGCGTATGTTAGAAGTCTACAAAGAGAAACAGAAGAACCGAGTCCGTGCCTATACAGGCGCGAATGTGGGAGTGGCAACACCCGCATTGATGCGTTTAGCTGAGTCTACGCATCAGGTCGCTGCAGCTCGAGCACTACTAGAAAAAACTTGGGATGACCATAAAGAGCATGGCGAGCGTAAGGAGTACCCATCTGCCGAGACGCTCTCATTCTGGCGAACGAATCAAGCATACGCGGTTAAGATCTGTATCGAAAGTGTCGATCGTTTGTTTGAAGCGTCTGGTGGCATGGCATGGTTTAGCGATAATGAAGCGCAGCGCTTGTTCCGTGACTCTCATATGACTGGCGCACACGCCTACACGGACTACGATGTCTGTGCCCAGATCTTGGGTCGCTCGCTGATGGGGCTCGAACCAGACCCAACCATGGTATAGCTCGACTGACCTAATTACTAATAAAGAAAAAGTGAGATTTGCGTCTCACTTTTTCTTTTTACATCAGTGTGATAGTGCAATTAAGAAGCAAATCGAAGCAAAGATGCGCAGTTAACCCAAAATGAGCAAAAAGAGGCTTTTCTTTTCCACCAGATGTGGCATATTAAATCTCGTCCCACGATGATGCGTGCATCGTATAATGCTATTACCTCAGCCTTCCAAGCTGATGATGCGGGTTCGATTCCCGCTGCACGCTCCAATTCTTCCAAGAAATATCTTTAATCTGCCAAAAATAAAATGCCAATATACGTTTTAGGTGTCGGATGTTTTTTTAAGAAAGCTGAGTATAAAAGCGTTAGTGTTAACCGCTATCAGCGATTTTAACTACAGTTCTAATGTTCTTTATCAGACCGATGTATTGATAACACCGGCCTGCCTTTACTCGATTCGTGACTGCTACTTTATTCGATGAGTTCCACACCACGCTTGAAGTTCCAAAGTGGTTCGTTGCCGCCGTCGAGGCCTTCAACTTTGACTACGAAGCTATTGGTATCAAGAGAAGAGGCTGTAATAGGCAGAGTGAACATCTTTGCGTTGTTCCCGTACGCGTTAGTTTGGTAGATTGCTTCAGTGTCCATTGTACTCCACCAATCGCTAGCAACGGAGATACGGACTTTTTCTGTGTTTTTAAGCAGCAGGTTAATCTTGGCATCTTGTGAATTGAGAGTCATGTAATAAGTTCCGACTTTATCGTCAGCGAACTCAACACTGCTTTTCGACGTGGCTTGATTTTTCAATCCTTCCAATACCTTAGTTAACATCGTTTGGTTCCCATTGACCAAATCCTCAGGCGTTGGAGTTATATCAACATCTGCGGTGCAGCCGTGATCTTCGATGATTTGACCCGCGTGATGACCAAACCTCACTGCTTGCCTGAACGAGAAGTCCATATCAATACCCAATGGTAGTGGTGTATGTAATCCAGTAGGAGAGCCGTAGAAGAAGTTGTAGGAAATAATATTAGCACCGCCGGCGCCCGTTTTGGGGTCTGCACCATAGATGACAGCAGCATCATTGTCTTGCATAGAGCAGGTAAACAAATCACCAGCGGAGTATGTACTTGAGTTAGCCATGACGGCTACAGGTTTTGTATATACTTGACCATGTATATTGCCCATTTCTGGAGTGGTGATTGGTGTTGCTATCGAGTACTTAGCATCACTATTAGCGACATTTTCGAGTGCTTCCTTAAAGAGCGGGAACATTTGCTGAACGTCTTCATAGAGGAACAGATACTGATTTAACTCTGAGTTTAATAGTCGAAAATCGTGTGTTTTACTTGTTTTCTTCGTAAAGAGTCCTGGCAGTGCTTCTGCATAATAGATATATCCGCCTGGGTTGTTTGACACATTTATAATTAATCCGTCCGTCTGTGTGTTTTCCTCTTGTAACAGATCTCTTATTGCTTGGTAGTCAGTCCACCATCCAGATGATGGGGTGAACGAACTTATGTAAAGGTATCCATAGTTAGCACCTTCATAAGGAATATGCGTGTAATAAAACGTCTCTCCATATCGTTGGATGCTTGAGAGCTTAGGGTTAGCCATGGGCTTGATGTGACGTTCTAAAGATTGGTTGTATAGCGCTTGTTGGTGGTTGTAGCTGACTGTGGGTGAGTTGGATAAAGCCTGATTTTCTGGTGATACTTTCCCATATGTTATTGGAGAATATTCTGGTGATACGAGTCCGCCAATTTTAGAGCCTGAATACACTAGCCACTCATAGGCGACCTCGTACTCCTCTCCAGTTTCTGCTGAACGAAATTTAAAGCTAACACTATCCTCTTTAGGTAATAGGTGGGCTCCATTCCATCGGAATGTCATATACCGGAGAGCATGATTAAATCCCGCATAAGGGTTTGAACCTTGTCCCTGAGGAATTAACTCTCGCATTGCCTCTTCAATGCTTTTTCCTTGGTAACCTATCAGAACATCGCCAACTTTAGGGTTAGGTCTTTCGGGGTATAGACTAAAACCATTCCATGCGGCAGTGACACGAATTTGGAAAAAATCATCTTCATCTTTAATACGAGAAAACCTTAGCGGCATTTCAGTAAAGTGATCATAGAAGCGCAGAGGTAGGCGGTAGTTGAAATGGAGATCTCTTTGGCTGATAAACAGCGTGCTGAGTGAGTCATGTAATTCGTAAGTCGACATCGTATTAGCCTGCTTAGCGATCTTGTCCACTTCTGTAATAGGATTCAGGTGACCCTTTGGGGTGGGGCTTATCCCGTAATATTCGTTTTTGTGGAATTTGTTGACGTACAACCCATCAATCACCAGCTTTGCCTTGTCAGCAATCAATTGGCGCTCTGTTGGAGATAGTTCAACAAACCGCATGCGTTCACGAGCTTCGGAGATTGGAAGAATCTCTTCTGCGTGTGTTGTTGTCGAAAGGAGTATAGTAAGAGTAATGATACTTATCGTTGTGCGCATAGCGGGCCCTTTTAGGTGAATGGACAATAAATAGAAGTTATGGCGAGTGAATAAGCCGATTCTCAGGCTAAAAATGTCGAGCAAACGAAGAGAGTGTCTTTATGAGTGCGTAGTGCGTCAGATTGCGCAGAGTTGTTATCGTTATATGATGGTTGCATATTACTATGCAGAGCGAAGCAAGGTGTTATAGATAACTTTTAATGCGACATAATGCATATTGTTTTAAAGCTTTGTTGCAAAGCTATTCAATAAAGTGCGGCGCTAATTTCGATATTGAGTAGTAGTATTGAGCTGATGAGTAGAGCGAAAAAAGGGAAGCCGAAGCTTCCCTAAACGTGCGACTGACTCACACTTAACCAAGAGAAGAACACAACCATCTCCTCTCGATATTCTTATCAGTCTTACTGCTCCAAAAAGCTGATCCAAGGGCTAACCGTTGGACGTAGCTGCTTTGAGCTTGCGGCCTTTTTCATTGAGTTGAGCGCGAGTTTGGGCTGCTTCATTTCAAAGTGTGCCATGCCTTTTATGTATTGCAGCTCTGCTACTTCATCCTTAGTCGCGTTAGGCGCATAAGTCTTGGTGTATTCAGAGACTACTTGATACTGCTTGTCTTGCAGCATTAACCGAGCAATGCGGATTTGACTTGTGGCCGTTGGACCCATCTCGTACGCTTGTTGGTAGGCCAAAATCGCTTGGTCTACTTCTTGCGCTTGATGGTAGAAAGACGCTAGCTTTTCAACATGCTTTTGCGTTTTCACTATATTGCCTTGTTCCATCGCGAGCTTGAGTGTTTTCGCTGCACGGTAAGGGATGCCCTGATAAGCCATAAAGTTTACTAGCCTTAGGTACTCCTTTTCACTTTCCAGTAGGTTGAGCTCATAGGCGGCTTCTAGAGCTGCTAGTGAGTTTCGATCCTGGTTCATTTCCATGTAAATCCCAGACAGCTGCATCCAATAACGCTTCTTCTGTGGATATTTGGAAGTGAGTGTTTTGAGTACACCTGCCGTGCTCTTGTACTGCTTTAGCTCATAGTGCGAAGCGAGCAGTAACAGGTACCATGACTCACTCGGCTCTTTGGTCATCGAAATGGCTTTTTTTGTCGGTGTAATGGCGTTTTTGTAATCTCCCATTTGCACGTATGCGCTTGCCAATGTGATGTATGCATGAGCGTTAGGTTTGTCTTCCGTGGTTTCCGCGACCTTAAACCAAGCTTTCATGGTATTGACCGACTTTTGGTATTGCTCCTCGGCGAGATAGAGCTGAGCCAAACTGTAGCGAACCTGCTGCGCGACTGGCACGGGGAGGGCATTGACCTCGAGTGCTTGTGCAAAATAGTTCGCCGCTTGTTTATAGTCCTCTCGAAGTGAATACAAAAAACCCATTTGCTGCAGTAACACTGCTCGGTCGTACTTTTTCTTCTTGGTTGATTCAATCGCGCTTTCTAGCTTCTCTATCGCGTACGCGTATTTCTCTTCGGCAATCCACTTTTGCACCTTGTTTACTGTGCGAAAGGTCTTGTCGGAAAGCTGTGGTGGATCCTGAGCGATAGCAGGGCTGCTTAAACAGCCCGCTATAAGCAACACAGAAGCCAATTTTTTGAACGTATTCATGTTCGACTCCTTAGTTGGTAGAAAACTCAATTTCTTGAGACATACGAGTACTGACCGCCTGACCATCGACTTGCTTAGGTTTGAATGTCCATTTAGCAATAGTCTTTTTAGCCGCGCGGCCAAGACCGAGCTTACGTGGGGTCTCTTTGAGGACTTTGACATCCTCAACCGTGCCACGTTCGTTTACAGTAAACTCTACCAGTACCACACCTTTCTCAATGCCAGAACGCGCTGCTTTACGTGGCATTTGCGGTTGGAACGTAGCCAATGGTACCGGGCCGTTATTACCCACAACCTGAGCACCACCTCCTTGGGTGTAGTGACCTAACACCGAACCGCCTGTGACATTGACAGGTAGGTTGAGGTTAGGCATATCCATGGCAATTTGTTCCATCACCGGTTTGACCGTTGATGCCACTTTCATTTCTGGTGGCGGTGGCGGACGTTTCGGTGGTGGTGGTTTTGGTAGCTCTCGCTTTTTCTCCTGTACATTTTCTTGCGGTTTAACGCGAATAAAATCGACCATACGCAGATCGTCACTCGACGCTAACTCGTGGCGCTCTTTGTTTACTAGCTTGTCCATCCCCCAGAAGAGTCCGAGGGCGACAACGAGCGCCAGTGCTACAGAGGCCAGATAACGCATAGGTTACCCCTTATCTGTAGCGGCGATGGAGATGTTTTCTACCCCAGCCATTTTAATTTGATCCATGACTTTAACCACGACACCAGCACTGGCTTCTTGGTCCGCTTGGATCACCACAGCGCCTTCCGGGCTTTCTGCTTTTAGTCGTTCGATGTTAGCGCGTACAGCATCAACTTCGATACGGCGTTTATCTACCCATAC
Organism: Vibrio maritimus; assembly: GCA_003263775.1. Taxonomy (GTDB): domain Bacteria; phylum Pseudomonadota; class Gammaproteobacteria; order Enterobacterales; family Vibrionaceae; genus Vibrio; species Vibrio maritimus. The sequence goes on along the minus strand of JYJJ01000079.1, from coordinate 693,473 downwards.
ATCGCCTGCCGCGCCAATGGCGACCATGATGTTACCGTTTTTGACCACCTGCGCCGTGTTGGCACTTGGTCTACTGACTTCAATACCGGCCTCTTTTACGAAAGAAGTCGTAACAATGAAGAAAATCAACATGATGAAAACAATGTCCAGCATTGGCGTCATATCGATCGCCGCTTCCTCATTGCTTTCGCTGCTATAGCGTCTTTTCATGACCTATATCCTTATAATTCCGTTTACTAAGCGACGTGTTTTAGCTGGTCTTCCAGCTTTTGCGTGGTCACTTTGGCAAGATGATCCAATCGAGTGCTAAAGAATAAGCCAGACAGAGAAGCGACCATTCCCGCAAGGGTAGGTATGGTTGCTTTTGAAATGCCTGAAGCCATGGCCCGTGGGCTTCCTGTGCCTACGACAGCCAGGATGTCAAACACGTGAATCATGCCGACAACCGTACCTAGTAGACCGAGCAGCGGACACAGTGCGATCAATACTTTAACCACCGGCAGTCCTTTCTTGTTCTCAATATCTTGACGAGAGACGAGCTCTTGGCGGATCATTTTTGCATTCCAGCTTTGGTGCTCAGAACGTGCAGTCCACTCAGCGAGAGTCTTCTTGGCCATGCGCGGTGCAACGGCTAAGAAATAGAACCAGCGCTCAAGTAGTACGCTCCAAAGTAAAAAGCTGAGAATGAAGATGGCGAATAGGACATCGCCTCCCATTCCTAAAAAGCGTCTTATCGACTCAAATTCTTCGACTAACCACCACATAGTCGCTCCTTATGCCTCTGATGAGTGCAGTTTTTCTTGGTAGCGAGCAATGAATCCAGCGCTTTGCTCTTCGAGAGTCTGAACCAGTCGACGTGCTTTACTATGGACTAGGGTATAGAAGAACAGCAGTGGGATAGCGACAACTAGGCCAAGCATGGTCGTCACGAGGGCTTCTGAAATACCGCCTGCCATGAGTTTTGGATCGCCAGTACCGAATAGCGTGATGGCCTGGAATGTACCGATCATACCCATTACTGTACCAAGAAGGCCGAGTAGGGGAGCGACGGAGGCAAACAGTTTTATAGAGCCGACGAAACGTTCGATTCTTGGTGCGTTGCGCATAATGATCTCATCCAGCTTCGCTTCCAGATCTTCAAGGTTACTGCCTTTATGCGATTGGTATGCTTCGATAACTTCGCCAAGAGGGTTGCTCTTAAGTACTTGATCAGACTTCGCTTGCTTGCGCATTTTGCCACCGATAACCAGAAGACGTAGGTAACAAGCCACCGCTATTAGGGCGCCAATTAGGCCCATGCCTAAAATGATATAGCCGACGATGCCACCTTGATCGACGCGCTCTTTCACAGTTGGGCTTTGAACCAATAGTGAAAGAATCACACCACGAGACGGGTCAACAAATAGAGGTTGATAATTGTCTGCCGTGGTTTCAAACGGTGATACTAGGGTAGTGATGTTGGCTGAAGGTTGACGAGAAAGCTCTTCAAACTTGCCTGTTTGTGGGACGTAAGTGACGTACTTACCGTCAGCGATGGCATTAAACTCGCCCACTAAAGTCACTTCAGTTTGTGCTTCGTTACCTTCACCATAAACCACGGTGGCGTTGGCTTTTGAAGTTTCACCAGAGGCGACAATTTGCTGAAGAATGGTGTACCAGAAACCTTCAAGCTCCGCTGTAGATGGTAGCTCTTTACTCTCAGCTAGCTTAGTCAAAAGTGCATCACGTTCTGGGAACTTAACCGCGTTTTGAGAGGCGTTAAATAGCCCTTTAAACTCACCCGCGTACTGCCTAAGGACACCAAACATTTCACCGAGTGTGCCTGAGCGTTGGCGAAGAGTTTCAGTGAGTTCGGTGAGTAGCACATCGTTGCTATCAAATGTTGCCTTGAGTGTGTCACCTCGTGCCGTCTCTTGTGCAAGTTGGGCACGTGCTTTTTCTAGCAATGCCTTTTGGTTATTACGATCGGCTAAGAATTCAGCTTCACGTTGTTTATTTTCTTTGGACTCTAATGAGCTTTGCGATTTAACCGTTTTTAAAAGCTCATTCATAGAGATAGGTTTGGTTTCTGCGCTCGCAATGGTTGGCAAAAGCAATAGGCCAGAGAGCACAAGTGAGGCTATAGATTTAAATGCAGTCATTATTGATTCTCCCCGGTGTAGATTGGTAGCTTGATCAGTGCTGGTGGCGCTTGTTTCTTAGCTACGCGCAGACCTTGTTGAACTGCGCCGCGGTATTGCTCTGGAAGTGCTTCCCACTCGCGAGTTTGCTGATTCCACATGCCAGTTTCTAGACCGTCTGGAGATTGATAAAGCAGCGCTGTACGTCCGATGCGCAAGAAATCATAGGTGACGACTTCGCCATCTCGCTCAAGGCTGGCTTTGTATGATTCGATAGAGCGCGAGAAGCCCTCTTCAATCTGGTAAGCTTCCATGACTTTTCGGTATTTCTCTGAGGTCGTAACGTCGGCGCGATCCATAAGACGTTTAAGTTCTGCGACACGCTTGCCGCGCTCTTCTACTTGGAAGGGGAGATCCAGTTCGATGAAGTCTTCGAGTGCCTGCACCATATTTAGAGTCAGTGGCACCACCTCCATTGCGGTTTGATCGATTTGAGAGATCTGGTTATTTAGCGAGTCAATCTCGCTTTGTTGTGAGTTCACCATCTTCTCGATTTGTTGGTTATACGCTTTCATGCTGTCTATTTGGCGAAGCAAACCTTTGTATTCCGCCAGCATTGAATCCGTGTTCTCTGCGTACTTATCGATTTTTGCTTGTGACGTTTGTGCGTTTTTGTTTGCTTTTGCTTGTGTAGCGACGACTTGGCCACTATCCGCAGCGTAGCTAGAACCACCAATAGCGAGCATGGCTATGGTGAAACTACTCAGCGCGATATCCTTAATTTTCATGTGTGCATCCTTGTGTTTTGTCAGTCGTAAAAAGCCGGCACGCGAACGTGCCGGAAACAGGAGGAAGGGGTTAATTAGAATTTCATGTTTACGTTGGCGTAGAAGTAACGGCCGATAACGTCATAGGTTGTGGCGTCTGTGTTACCCGAGATGGTGTCGAGGATAAGCGGTGGCGTTTCATCAAATAGGTTGTTGACACCACCAGACAGAGTGAAGCCGTTATCAAACGCGTAGCCAGCGCTCAAATCATGGTAGAACATGGTCGGTACGCTAAAGGTATATTTTTCTTGTGGCGCGTCAGAAGCCCCCGGTAGCTCGTAGTCAACACCTGCGATCATGCGAGTATTCCAGTTCACACGCCATGCGTCGCGAGTGACACCTAAGTTAAGCGTTGAGCGGTACTTACTGTAGAGACCGATTTGGTCACTGATGAATTTACCCGCGTAATCGACAACAGAGCCATCCGCCAGTGTCACTTCGTGCTTAAAGTTATAAGTGTTGTCCCAGTTAGCTTTGAAGACGACAACGTCAAAGTCATGCACGTAGCGCAAGTTGAAGTCGATACCGTTTTTCTCAAGCTTACCTAGGTTTGTGGTACGCGCATCGATAGACACAATGTCGCCGTTTGCATCACGAGTGATCTTGTCACAGTACTCACCAGTTTTGGCACATTGATCCAACATCAACTGAGGGTCAACGTTATCAATTAGGTTCTCAAGCTCTACTTGCCAATAGTCAACTGTTGCGGAGAAACCCTCTGCAAATGATGGTGACAATACGAAACCAAGTGACGCTGTGTGGCCTTCTTCAGGCTGAAGTTCTTGGTTTGAACCATAAAATACTGGGAACTGTTTACGGCCACTGGTGTCTTGACCCGTTGGATCGGAAAGGACATCAGCACTTTCTTGCGCGCCGCCATATAGATCCGCAATAGATGGAGCACGGAATACTTCGTTGTAAGTACCACGAAGCATCAAATCGCCGATTGGTTGATACAAGAAGCTGTAACCCATCGTGGTCGCGCCGCCAAAGGTTGAGTATTTATCATGGCGAGCGGTGATTTTCGCTTCCAAGTACTCTGCCATGGTGACTTCAGATAAGATCGGAACCAATAGTTCTCCGTAGAAAGAATCAACCGTATAGCACCCGATGTTTCTGACTCCGCATTACCCGAAGCGTTACCTAGAACCACTAATGCATCTGGTTGGTTTGCTCCTTGCTCGTCACGGTTTTGGTAACCGGCAGCAAAAGCGATGGTACCCATCTCTGTTTCGTAGATGTCGCCCGTCACGTTGAAGTTAATGATTTGCTGTTGGTTAAAGCCGGTATCTTGGCGAGTGAAAGTCGCGTAATCCAGCGCTTCTTGGCTTACGTTGCAAGAATGTCCATTGGTACACAGCCAGGAATCACGTTACCGCCCGCATCAAGACATTGGCCATTTGCAGATGGGCCTACCGCGTTACTCACGCGATCTTTCATAAATACGCCATCTTCAATTTGCTTGGTTTTGGTTTTCCCCCAGTTGTAGTTGGCATCCCAAGTCCAACCATTTTGGAACTCACCATCAAGACCTAATACAACACGACCTGTATCTGATTCGAAGAAGCGGTTACGACCACCCGTTTCAACCATGCGTCGGCGCCAATCAACGATATCAGAACCTGTGTTGTTGAACTCATTGTCTTTTGAGATAGGGTCATAGCCATTGAACTTACCAAAGATAGGTTCTGCTGCGAGTAGGTAGTTGGACTCAGAGTTTGAGTACAGGGCTTCGAATGTCGCAGTGACGGGGCCAAGAATGCTGGTTTCACCAAGCAGGTAGTTACCTTGAGCGGCTAGATAGCGACGCTGTGCGGGGCGCTTTAAGTAGTTGTCCGGTGCAAAGTTATATAAATCGTCGGGAGCATTGAAATCTCTTAACGTACTGCTGCCTTCTGGACCAAACGTTTTCCCGTCATAATAACCCCAAGGTGGTGCACTACTGCCGTTGACGGTTTCACCGCCGTATCTATCATGCTTAAGGCTTGGGTTTGCAAAACCACGATCACCGGCCATGATTTCGTCTTCTTTGGTCATGCCCGCAGAGAAGGTGATATTGCCGCGATCGTTAGACGCACCCGCAAGCATGCTGATGTCAGTAACTTGACCATCGCTGTTTGATGTCGTGCCACGCTTAGCATTAAGCTCAAAGCCTTCGAAGTATTGCTTAGTGATGATGTTAACAACACCACCGATTGCGTCAGAACCATACACAGAAGAAGCACCGTTTTTAAGCACTTCGATGCGCTCTACCATTGCGGCAGGAATCATGTTCAAGTCAACGGATGCATCAGCACCAGTACCACCATTGACCATGCGGCGACCATTGACAAGAACGAGTGTACGCTCAGCGCCTAAACCGCGTAGGTTGACTGTTGCTGCGCCGTTACTGCCATTGTTTACCGATGTGCTTTGTACCGTACCACCTACACCTGGCAATTGGTTCAAGACATCACCTATGGCAACTAGACCTGTATTTTCAATGTATTCTGATGAAAGGACTTGAACTGGCTCGGCGCCTTCCATCTCTACACGAGAGATGCGTGACCCGGTCACTTTCATTTTTTGAAGCTTTTCTACGTCCTGCTGTCCCGTTTCTTCAGCAAACGCAATAGGTACTGCAAATAGATTTGCGGTACCTAGCGCAAGGCTCACTGCCATCGAGAGACATGTGCTTTTTCTTAACATCCTTGTACTCCGTTTCGCCAGATTGCGACTGGCGTCTGTTGTGTATTGCATTTTTGGTTGAGTCGTTAATTCGGTGTTAACAACAAGCAACAAGCGCAACTTATGACGGGTTGAAAAAGTAATGTCAAATCAGCAATTTAAAAGGAATGGTAGTTTGTAAAAAGTAGCAAGTTCTTTAAAGTGCTATTAAAATGGTGTTTTCTTGTAAATAAATTGTGAAAAGCAGAGTGATTTATAAATAAATCCGTTGAATCTAGCAATTGACACGAAATTAGATCATTGTTCGATCTAAGGCTAAACATTTAGTGTGTTATTCTTTAATGCTGCTGATTGTCAAAACTATCGTCCATTTGTGAAATTACACAATAATTCATCGCATAGACGAATCGTCTATAATTTAATCTTTAGGCATGCAAAACCTTAATGCATAGGCGATGCGAGATTTGATAATATACTTGATTCATATGAGTGTGTTGCATATTTATGCATAAATACTGGATCAAATTTTACATTTTTATGTAGAGTCAATGCTCTAGTGTCTAGTTTGATATATTGGAGAAGGTTTATTTATGAAATTATGTTCTTTTTTTTAAATTATGAGTGTCATTATTTAAAAGTGACAGTGTTTGTAGTTTGTGATAAAAACGTTGTCGAAAATAAAGAGTGGGAAAATTAATTACATAAGCAGGGAAGCTGGATGATTAATTTGCTGCCAAAATTAAAGGCTAATTAGAACCACTATTTAGTGAACAGCAAACATGGAGAAGTTGATCAATGCTGTCTTATTTCCTTCGTCGTCTGGCATTGGTAGTGCCGACATTTCTAGGTGTTACTATCCTTATATTTGCCATAACCAGATTCGTTCCTGGAGGACCGGTCGAAAGAATGTTGGCGAATATGCACTCTCAAGGGGATGGTGGTAGCTCTCTATCTATGTCTGGCAGCAACTCGGCATTATCTGAGGAGCAAATCCAGGAACTCAATGCATTTTATGGTCTCGATAAGCCTGTCCATGTGGCTTATTTTGAGTGGCTGACGAACTTGGCGAGTTTAGATCTTGGTGAGTCGACCCGCTATTACGAGCCAGTATCGGATATGATTGCAGAGCGCTTGCCTGTGTCGCTGTTCTACGGCGGGATGACCTTCTTTATCAGCTACTTTATCTCAATCCCTCTTGGTTACTATAAAGCATTGAAGCATGGTTCTATTTTTGACTCCTTGTCCTCTGTCGCCATCTTTGTTGGTTACGCACTCCCTGGGTATGTTGTGGGTGTGTTGCTGATTACGCTGTTTAGTTACCACCTTGAATGGACGCCTATGGGCGGCTTTACCAGTGATGATTTTGAAGACTATGAGTTATTGTCTGAACAAGTAAAAGACATTATGTGGCATGCCATACTTCCGCTAATTTGTTATCTGATTGGTGATTTCGCGACTTTGACAATGACGATGAAAAACAACCTAATGGAGAACTTATCCGCAGACTATATACGGACAGCCATTGCTAAAGGTTTACCGTTTAAACGTGCAGTAAGAAAACATGCGCTTCGCAATAGTCTTATTCCTATAGCCAGTCATTTTGGTAACTCATTACTATTTTTTATGACAGGTGCATTCTTGATAGAAGTAATATTTAATATTGATGGTATAGGTTTGCTGGGTTACGAATCGATTATGGAACGTGATTATCCTGTTGTTATGGGGATAGTGGCTATTAACGCTATTCTATTATTATTTGGAAACATAATTTCCGATATATGTGTCGCATTTGTCGATCCACGCGTGAAGTTTGGGAGTTAGTTCATGGTTATTAGTCCGCTTACTAAGAAGAAGCTCATTAACTTCAAACGCATCAAACGAGGATACTGGTCGTTTATTATACTTTCCACAATGTTAGTGTTGTCTTTATTTGCGGAGTTGCTAATAAATAGCAAAGCGTTGCTGGTGAAGTATCAAGGAAATTATTATTTCCCAGTAATCAGTGATGTGCGATTAGGTACTGAGTTCGGCCAAGCCAATGCGGGTGAGGCTGATTATCGTGCACTGCAGCTCTCTTTCGAGGCTCAGAAGGGAGAGGATTTCGTTGTCATGCCCCTAGTGCCTTGGAACCCCTATGAGCAAGATTTTTCTGGCGATTATCCACCTAATGCACCAAGTGCTGATTCACGGCACTTCTTAGGCACTGATGTGATAGGGCGTGATATTCTGGCTCGCTTAGTTTATGGCTTTAGGACTGCTATGGGGTTTGCGTTGCTTACTATGGCGGCGTCATACGCTATTGGTGTCGCAATAGGTTGTGCCATGGGCTTTCTTGGTGGCAAGTTTGATCTGTTTGTACAGCGTTTTATCGAGATCTGGTCGATGGTACCGTTTCTCTATGTGATCATGATTTTGGTCTCAATTGTGCAGCCTAGTTTCGCGTTATTTGTGGCGATAAATGTGATGTTTGGGTGGATGGGGATTACTTGGTACATGCGCACCATGACGTACAAAGAGGTAGCGCGGGAATATGTGTCTGCTGCCAAGGCATTGGGCGCTTCCAATATGCGTATCGTATTCAATCATATTTTGCCTAATACCATGGTAATGATCGTCACTCTGGCGCCATTTACCATTGCCGCGAATATTACGGCTCTGACAGCGCTCGATTATTTGGGGTTAGGTCTCATGCCCCCAACACCGAGTTGGGGAGAACTGCTTCAGCAAGGAAAGTCTAATCTGGATTCCCCGTGGATAGTGACATCTGTCGTAACGGCTATTGTAGCGGTGCTGGTTATGGTGACGTTTATTGGAGAAGCAGTGAGAGCGGCCTTCGACCCCAAGAAGTTTACCCGCTATGTTTAAAATACACGGTTTGAATGTGGACGAGTGTAGAGCCGCATTAACCTCATGACAAAAGGCGTTTGGGGCGTCTCGCGTTAGGAAGTAAGAATAAGGATATTTCATGCATAAGAATACATTGTTGACTGCGGCGGTATTGGCTGCACTCTCTTTTGGCAGTAGTGCTAATGAACTCCCGTCTGGATTGACTTGGATTGATAATATGAATGAGCCGTTGTTTGCCTCTGAGGAAGCAAAGTTCGGGGGAACATTGCGCACTCATATGTCGAGCTTTCCGCAAACGCTGAGAAGTGTTGGCCCTGACTCAAACTCGGGTCTACGACACTATTTTATGGACGGTACCCCAAAGCTTGCGGCGAGACACCCAAATACCGGTAATTGGATACCTCAATTAGCGGAAGCGTGGGCTTATGGTGACGACAACCAGACGGTTTATTTTAAGCTCAATCCCAAAGCAAAATGGTCTGACGGCGAAAAAGTGGATGCCGACGATTACCTGTTCATGCTTACTTACAACCGTTCAAAAGACATTGTAGCGCCCTGGTATAACGACTTTTTCACTAACAAGATTGAAGACGTTGCCAAAATCGATGATTACACCATTGCTATCAAGTCAGCAACGAAAATGAGTCAAGAAGAGTTGATGATCCAGATTAACTTGCCAAGCAATGGGCTTCAGCCAAGGCCGGAGCACTTCTTTGCTAATCCTAAAAAGGATGAAAATGGTGATGGTATCGAAGACAACTTCGTGCGGAAGTTTAATTTCAAGGCAGAGCCAACGACTTGGGCTTACTACATGTCCAATGTGAAAAAAGGCAAGAGCGTAACCTTTAAACACGTCGGTGAAGATTGGTGGGGTTACAGCAATCGTTATTACAAAAATCGCTACAATGTTGAGAAAGTGCGCTTAACGGTGATTCGCGACTCAGATATCGCACGAAAACACTTCGAGAAAGGTGACCTTGATGTGTTTGGTTTAGTGCTTCCAAGCCTTTGGCATGAGAAAGCGGATGGCAAACCTTATCAACAAGGCTACATCCAAAAGTTTTGGGGCTATAACCAAACTGCTCAAGGCGCAGGTGGTCTTTGGATGAACACCTCAATGCCGTTGCTAGAGAGCCGTGATGTTAGAGCAGGTATCGTCTATGCTTCCGATTACGACGGCATGTTAAAAAACGTTCTCCGCGGTGATTACCTTCGTATGCCTCATGGCATGGGAGCCGGCCACGGAGCATACGACCGACCAAATAATCAAGCGCCGGCATTCGATCCTAAAAAGGCTATTCGTTACTTTGAAGCTGCGGGTTTTGACAAGGTCGGCCCTGATGGCATTCGCGTTAATGATAAAGGCAACGTCTAAGCTTTGATATCACTTATGGCTACCCTCCACACACACCAAGAGTGGCGTATCTTAAAGAGCAAGCCAAACAAGCCGGCTTGGAATTTAACCTTAATCTTGTTGATGGTTCGTCGGCGTTTAAGTACATCCTAGAGAAAAAACACCAACTCGCTTTCTTGCACATGGGCGGCGGCGAAATACCTGCGTACTGGGAGTATTTGCACTCAGACAATGCGAAACCGCAAACCAATAATCACACCTTCTATCAAAACCCTGATATGGATAAGCTGATTGACCAGTATGTGGTTGAGTTTGATGTTGAGAAAAAGCAGCAATTGTCCCATCAAATCCAACAAAAAGTGTCGGATGAGTTTTTAATCGTTCCTGGTTATATGGTGCCATACACTCGTGAAGCACATTGGCGCTGGTTGCGCGTGCCAGAAAACGGCATGACCAAATTGACTGAAACCATGTTCTCGGTAACGGATGTAGCAAACTTCTGGATTGATAGTGATCTGAAAAAGCAGACCAAGTCAGCTCTGAAGAAAGGTGAGAGCTTTGAGCCCGTCACCATAGTCGATGACACCTTCAAACTGTGATGAGTAGTGAGCAGCGAGAGGCAATAATGCAAGAAGATGTGATTTTGAGTGTACGAGATCTCGCCGTCAGTTTTCATAATGATGAAGGCAGCCGAGAAGTACTGCATGGGGTTAGCTTTGAAGTCAAAGCAGGGCGCACATTGGGCATCGTCGGCGAGTCTGGAAGTGGTAAGAGTGTCACTGCAATGTCTATCATGGGGCTTTTGCCAAAGCCCTATGGTGAAGTCACTGCAGGGCAGATTTTCTATCGTGATACTGACTTACTTCAACTCGCACCAGAACAGATGTACGCCATGCGTGGCGACCGGATTTCGATTATCTTTCAAGATCCGATGACAGCGTTGAACCCTGTACAAAGTGTAGGCAAGCAGCTCAACGAAGTCTTAGAGTTGCATCGTCCTGAACTCAACAAAGCGCAGCGCCGTGTCACCTCACTAGAAATGCTCACCAAGGTTCGGATCCCAATGCCGGAAAAACGCCTAGATGAGTATCCACATAACTTGTCTGGCGGTATGCGTCAGCGAGTGATGATCGCCATGGCACTGGCTTGTAAACCCGACATTTTGATATGTGATGAACCTACCACAGCCCTTGATGTGACGGTACAAGCCTCGATTTTAGAGTTGATGCAAGATTTACAACAGGAAACGGGCATGTCGATGATTTTTATCACTCATGACTTGGGGGTGGTTGCAGAAATTTGTGATGATGTCGCCGTGATGTTCGCAGGTAAGATAGTAGAGCAAGCCGATGTATTTGAACTGTTTGATCATCCTAAGCATCCCTATACAGAGCGATTATTAGGCTTGATACCAAGTTTAGATAATCCTCCCAAACATAAAATAGATATTAAACCGATTACCGAAGATATGTTCCGTTAAGGTAGAAGTTCTTGAGGTTACAAGATGAGTGAATTACTGAAAATAACGGACTTGAAGCAATACTTTCGATCCGGTGGTGGCATTTTTCGACGTGGCTATGTCATGAAGGCGGTGGACGGGGTGTCACTGTCGATAAAACGGGGCGAAACTTTAGGCTTGGTTGGCGAGTCTGGGTGTGGCAAAAGTACGTTAGGAAGGACAATTTTAAAGCTGCTTGAGCCATGTGACGGGAAAATTGTGTTTGAAGGGACAGATATCACTAAGTTGTCTCCCCGAGATATGCGACCCCTGCGCAAGCAAATGCAAATCGTTTTTCAAGACCCGATGGAATCACTGAACCCAAGACATACCGTGGGCATGATTTTAGAAGAGCCGTTTGTTATTCATAAATTAGGGAGTCCTGCTGAGCGCCAGCTATGGGTTAAAGAGCTGCTAGAGAAAGTAGGATTACCGGAGGATGCCATTGATCGTTATCCGCATGAATTTTCCGGCGGACAGCGTCAGCGGATTGGCATTGCACGTGCAATCGCGGTGAAACCAAAGCTGCTTATCTGCGATGAATCAGTCTCGGCGCTAGATGTATCGGTGCAGGCGCAAATTCTCAACTTGTTGCTCGATTTACAGCGTGAGCTAAATTTAGCCATTATTTTCATATCTCACGATCTGTCGGTAGTGAGACACGTTTCCGATAACGTGGCAGTGATGAAAGCGGGTAGGGTCGTGGAGTATGGATCGAGTGACGAGGTGTATCATACGCCCAAGCATGATTACACAAAAACTTTGCTATCCGCTATACCTATTACTCACCCTAAGTATCGGAACTCGAGACGCTAGACAAACTAGACTTAATATACAAAAAAGCTCGGGCAATAGTGACCGAGCTTTTTACGGGGCTATTTACAGCGCATTTGCTAAAATCTGACGCGATACATCGATTGTGATGGCTTGGTTTTCTCCAAGTTTGGTATAGCCATAGTCCTGAAGTTTGTTAATCACCGCTTCTATAGCCTCAGATTTGTCGCCTTCGACTTCTGAAAGGCGCGTATCTACGTTCAATTTGGCATAGAAAGCTTCAATGGCATTGATGGTGCGTTCGGCCAAATCATCACTCGACGAGAGACCGAATACGTTTCGACCCATCTGCTCGATTTTTCCTTTCTTAAACTCCATTTGGCTGCGAAGTAGTGAAGGCTGAATAATGGCTAGCGAGCGCGCGTGATCCACGTGCCAAAGGGCGGTGAGCTGGTGGCCTATCATATGTGTCGCCCAATCTTGTGGCATACCCGTGCCAATGAGGCCGTTTAGTGCTTGGTTCGCTGTCCACATAAGATTGGCTCGCCATGCATCATCACGTTGCTCAAATGAGTCTCCAAGTACAAGCAGATTGCGAAGTAGCACTTCAGCGTAGCCTTCCTGGACCATGTGGCCTGTTGGCGAGGTGATGTACTGCTCGCAGACGTGCACCCAAGCGTCAACCAAACCATTGATCAGTTGGCGTTCAGGAAGAGTTTTCATGGCATCTGGATCTAGCACCGCGAATGCAGGTCTGACCGTAGGCGATAGGAAACCGAGCTTTTCTTGGGTCGCTTTCTTAGTTACCACGGCGCCCATATTGGACTCAGAGCCAGTTGCTGGCAGTGTAAGTACGACACCAAGTGGAATCGCAGTTTCTGGTTTGTAGCACCGGTGATGAGATCCCAACTGTCGCCATTATGCAAAGACGCGGCAGCGACGTATTTGGTGCCATCAATGACACTACCGCCGCCCACAGCAAGTAGATATGTGACGTTCTCTGCTTTCACTATGTCGATGGCTTTATCTAAAGTTTCTTTCGTTGGATTAGCCTCAACGCCTGAAAACTCTAGCCACTCATGGCCGCTCAGTGCCGCGGTGACTTGGTCATAAACGCCATTCTTTTTGATAGAGCCTCCACCGTAGATAACGAGGACTTTTGAATCTTTAGGGATGCTGTTGGTGATTTGTTCAATCTGGCCTTGGCCAAAGTGAATAACAGTAGGGTTCACGTAGCTGAATTTCATGACTTTGCCTTATTCCTAGTATGGAAAGCTTGATATGTATAGCTTGGTTAACTGATGTTCAGTTATTTGAATGCTGTTACTTATACTTGGGGCAAATAGATCAGGCTTCAAGGGGAAACCTGATCCAGGTGAGTCTATTTCGAAGTGTGTACTGGCATCAAGCTAGCTACAATTTGGTGCGGTGCCGGCGATTTGGCGCTCTTGTTGAAGCTCTTTGTGTAGGGCTTCTAGTTGAACTTTCGCTTGGTTTACATCGCTCATACTCGAGCTGAGTTTCACGTATTTGCTTACCGCTCTATCAACACCTTCTGTGTTGTTACGGTCGTAGTCGATTAGTGCTTGCATGGCCACGCCGGCCTCTTGGTAGGACTGCTGTGACGCTTGCTCGGCTCTCAGTGCAGCACGGTAAGCATCATCATGTTGACAAGCTATCAATGCTGTTACCGAGCTTTCTACATCTGGGCCAAACTCAAGCGTCGGTTTGGCAGGAGGAGGTGGGGTACTTTGCTCAGCTTGCTTCGCTTCTGCTTGTTGGTCTTTGGCATAGCCATCTACAGCGCCAGCGGCGCCCCCAGCAAGAGCACCTGCTGTCACGTTGCGGCTTAAACGGTAAGTATTGACTTCACCATCGACAATGAGGTCGGTTAGCGCTCCCAGCATACCTGCTGATACCGCGCCTACAGCCGCTCCCTCTGCGGCCCCTTGGGTTGTGTTGGCGCCACACCCGACTAACAAACTAGCAGCGATAGCACTCGCCAAAAGCGATTTTAACTTCATGGTTTCCATCCTATGTAACCGACTGTAATAAAAGCATTATAGGACTATTTTGTTGAAAATAGATCGACAAAATCTGATTTGATTTTTTGCCTGCTCAAAAACAGTCTTTCTGTCTAGAAAGAAACGCTGGAAATGAAATGTTTTGTAACATTCTGCACGGTCGGAAAATTGGGTTATTGCTGCAAATTAAGTTCTAGTCATTTACATCTAAGTAGCAAATTATTGCGAGGCATTCCTTAATAAAGCCTATTAAAAATCTCAATAAGCGCAATTTTTGCCCACTTTATTTTCTTGGTAACTAAAGTATCTGTGATTTATCAATCGGTCGCTAGTCATACATTATTCAGGTGAATGGGCTTGAGGGGTGTAGTTGTCTAGTGCTAAACACTGCTTAATGGAAAATAAACCAATGGAAAATACTATTCAGAAGGAGCTGGTGAATACTGGCAGTAAACTGAGTTTACTGGCTGCTATTTGCGCTGCGACGATCTACTCACCAATGTCAGCTGCTACTACTACACAGCCTGACTGTCGACCTGATGGTCTCTATCAAACCCCTGGTGTTCAAGTTCCCTACTGCACGATTTACGATGCAGAAGGGCGCGAGATCATGGGAGCCGATCACCCAAGACGAGTGATTGGTTATTTCACGAGTTGGCGTTCTGGTGATGATCCTCAGGCTGCGTATCTTGTGAATGACATACCTTGGGAGCAGCTTACTCATATTAACTATGCATTTGTCAGTATAGGCTCTGATGGCAAGGTGAATGTTGGTGATGTCAATGATCCGACCAACGTAGCGTTAATAAAGAATGGCCCGGCGTGGAAATCGATCCCGCTCTTGGCTTTAAAGGACACTTTGGCGCATTAGCAACGGCCAAAAAGAAACACGGTGTAAAAACGCTTATCTCCATTGGTGGCTGGGCTGAAACCGGCGGGCACTTTGGTCCAGATGGTACGCGAATCGCTGATGGCGGTTTTTATACGATGACCACCAACGCCGATGGTTCTGTGAACACCCAAGGTATCGAGACGTTTGCCAACTCTGCCGTTGAAATGATGCGAAACTATCAATTTGATGGTTTAGACATTGATTACGAATACCCAACTTCGATGTCAGGAGCGGGTAACCCAGATGATAAGGCCTTCGCCGAATCCAGACGTCCGCATTTGTGGAAATCTTACGAAGTCCTAATGAAGGTGCTGCGCGAGAAGCTTGATGCGGCCAGTGCGCAAGATGGTGTGCATTACATGCTGACAATCGCAGCTCCTTCATCGGGCTACCTGTTACGCGGTATGGAAACCATGTCCGTTAATCAATATCTCGATTACGTGAATATCATGACCTATGACTTGCACGGCGCTTGGAATGACCACGTGGGTCACAACGCCGCGCTCTATGATACGGGTAAAGATTCCGAACTTGCGATGTGGAATGTTTATGGCACTGCCGCGTATGGTGGGATTGGTTATCTAAACACGGATTGGGCGTATCATTATTTCCGTGGCTCGATGCCAGCGGGTCGAATCAATATTGGTGTTCCTTACTATACTCGCGGTTGGAAGAATGTAACCGGTGGCACTAATGGTCTGTGGGGCAGAGCGCCGCTACCAAATCAATCAGAATGTCCAGCGGGCACGGGTGAAGGTGAAAAGAACAACTGTGGCTATGGCGCACTGGGTATCGATAACATGTGGCATGACAAAGATGCCAATGGTAATGAGATGGGCGCAGGCTCAAACCCGATGTGGCATGCTAAAAACCTAGAAAAAGGCATTTGGGGCTCATACGCTGAGGCTTATGGCCTAGATCCTGTCAACGACCCGACCGATAAGTTTGTGGGCACCTATACGCGCAACTACGACAGTGTTGCAGTAGCTCCTTGGTTATGGAATGCAGAGAAAAATGTCTTCCTTTCCACTGAAGACGTTGATTCCATCAATACCAAAGCGCAGTACGTCATCGACAAGGAAATTGGTGGCATCATGTTTTGGGAGCTAGCGGGCGACTATAACTGTTACGTTCTTGATGCCAATGGTAATCGTGGTGCGGTTGATTTAACGGAGAGCGCGTGTGCGACGGGCAATGGTGAGTACCACATGGGTAACAGCATGACCAAAGCCATGTACGACAAGTTCTTGAGTGCGACGCCATATGGCAACAAAGTCGCGACAGGAGCAGTGCCCGAAAAAGCGGTGGATATCACGGTTTCTATCAGTGGCTTTAAAGTCGGTGATCAAAACTACCCAATTAACCCGAAAGTGACCTTTACCAACAACACAGGCAGTGATCTTCCTGGTGGTACAGAGTTCCAGTTTGATATCCCTGTTTCAGCGCCCGATAACGCGAAAGACCAATCGGGTGGTGGTTTGAAGGTGATTGCTTCAGGTCACACGAGAGCGAACAACATTGGAGGTCTTGATGGACCAATGCATCGAGTGGCATTCAGTTTACCAAGCTGGAAGAATCTAGCGGCTGGTGCGACCTACGAGCTAGATATGGTGTACTACTTACCGATTTCTGGCCCTGCAAATTACACCGTGAATGTAAATGGCATAGATTACGCGTTCGCATTTGAGCAGCCTAATCTTCCGCTTGCAGACCTAAATGCCGGTGGCGGTAATGGTGGTGGCACAGGCGGTGGCGGTAACGATACTTGTAGTCTTACTGGTGTAAACGCGTACCCGAATTTCCCTAATCTTGACTGGGAAGGTAAGCCAAGTCACGCTAATGGTGGCGATAAGATGAGCTATCAAGGCGTCGTTTATAAAGCGAAGTGGTGGACGAATTCGGTACCAGGAAGTGATGGCAGCTGGGAAAAAGTGTGTGTTATCTAGTGTTCTAGAGTAACGACCACTGATGAAAACAAATAGCCGCTCGGGGGAGAGTGGCTATTTTGTGTTTTTCAGTTGGTGTTGCATTCAAGGAGAAACGTTAGGATTAACTATTCAAAAATATAACCTTCAGGGATTACCACAATACCTTTCTCAGAGATATGAAAGCGCCTAGCATCCTCAGTTGGATTCACGCCTATCACGGTGCCATCAGGAATATTGACGTGTTTGTCGACGATACAGTTGACCAACTGACAGCCTTCGCCCACCGTGACATCACCAAACAAGATGCTATCGGCAATGGTCGCGCCATCATTGATACGAACATTGGACGACAAAATGGAATGGTGCACAGAGCCGCCCGAGTTCACCACGCCATTGGCGATGATAGAGTTAATAAAAATACCTTCGTTACCCGTTGCCGAAGGGACCGTGCGTGCTGGTGGAAGCTGTGGTTCATAGGTGCGAATTCCCCAGTTTTCTTGATACAAGTTCATTGGAGGAACGGGTTCTAGCAAATCCATGTTTGCTTCATAGAAGGAATCAATGGTGCCAACATCACGCCAGTAGCAATCTCGCGCGACACGTCCTTTGTCATCCCCAAAGTTGTAGGCGTAGACGCCTTGTGAGTCGATGAGCTTAGGGATGATGTCCTTACCAAAGTCGTGACTTGAAGTATCGAGCTCCGCATCTTGCTCTAATGCTTGTTGCAGTGCTTCCATTTCAAACACATAGATACCCATGGAAACCAAAGAACGATTTGTATCGTCTGGCATTGAGGCAGGATCGCTCGGTTTTTCGTAAAAATCGGTCACTTGTTTTTGCTCGTTGGTCGCCATAACACCAAAGGCCGTTGCTTCTTCTCTAGGGACGTCCATACAGGCTACGGTGAGTTTTGCACCGCTGTCTTTGTGCTCTTGGACCATGGCTTCGTAGTCCATACGATAGATATGATCGCCGGATAAAACCACGACATGCTTGGCTTCACTTCGCGATAGTAGCCACATATTGTGATAAATTGCATCTGCAGTCCCTTCGTACCAGGCGCCACCTTTTCTCATCTGTGGAGGGACCACAGTAATGTATTCTTTGAGTTCTGGGTTGAAGATGGACCAGCCATCACGGATATGTTTGTGTAAAGAGTGGGATTTGTACTGAGTCAGAACCAATATTTGACGAAGGCCTGAGTGCAAACAGTTGGTTAGCGTGAAGTCGATGATCCGATATTTTCCGCCAAAAGGTACTGCTGGCTTGGCTCTGTCGTCGGTTAGGGGGCTTAACCGTGAGCCCATGCCGCCCGCTAGGACGATGGTAAGAACGTCTTGCATCTTATTTCTCCCTGAAATTGTGCAATTAGAGTAGGTCTAGTCTTTTACCTTTCAAGAAACACGCCAGAGGCTAAGGTATTGAATATCAATGAAGAGCTTAGTTGTTGACGGTGTGATTGCACCAAATTAGGGATGAAGTATGACGGGATGCACGTTTGTTGTGCTCGAGATTTGTTGATGTTTCAACTTGGTGCAAAACAGGGTAAATACAAGGGTTATTGCGTTGCGAGCAGCTATTTGCCATTTAACGATGTTAAAGCTGTACGCTAATTCTCTTGAAAGCCAATAGTGTTATTGTTTTACATTGTAAATTGAAGCGGAAAATCGACACTAAAGTTTGCGAGTTAGTGCCGATTCTCTAGATAACTGATGTGTAATGATCAATTGTTGAGATGCGCTGTGACTTTATTTAATACCAGTTTAAACCAAGCGGTATAGGCTTGCGGCTGAGCGATCATTGCTTGTTCAATCGCACTGAAAGCCTGCCATTCACACGTTTCTGCCTCGCGGGGGTTGATATCAAGTGTGACATCGTTGCTTTGTGCAATCACAATATGATCCAACTCGTTTTCTGTAAGGCCATTGTCGAACTTGGCAAGATAGCTAATCGTTCCGATATCGGTAAACGTTAAAGCGTCTTGGATACCGAGCTCTTCTTCTAGACGACGTTTTGAGGCATGAATGATGTCTTCGTCGGGTCTAGGGTGAGAGCAGCAGGTGTTACTCCAAAGTCCACCGCTGTGATACTTGTTTGACGCACGTTTTTGCATTAGGAACTCAAGTTCACCATCACGATAGCGATACAACATGACCGAAAAGGCTAGGTGACGAAAGCCCATTCTGTGTGCATCTAATTTGTCTTCGGTTCCAATTGGGTTTCCAAATTTATCGACAACAACAACGAGATCTTCAAGCATAGGTACTCTCATGGTGTGGCAACCGCGACATCCATTGTTCGCTATACCAGTTTAAAAAGTTCACTCAACTCCTGTTGTGAGCGCGAATCATACCACCAAAGATTTAAATAGCACACAGATTGAAAGTGCGGCGAGAAAATCAGTAAGATCGTCTACATTCTCCGGTACTTACGGCTCAATTTTTGAACGTCGAATACTTTTACCGTCATATCTTCTGGCCAATAGGTAGGGTGCCAGCCTGCTTTTTGTTTGAGGTGCTGCAGAAAATGAATAGGACTTGGTAGCTGCTCCCAAACCTGAGGAAGAAACAGTGCGGCTTTTTTGCATCGGACAACGTCAGTCCACATTTGTTATTGGTGAGATAAGTAATGAGCGCGGATTCAGAAGCGACATCCAGGGGTTTAGGTTCCGTTAGAACTGAAACCTCGATCTCCAAACCATCTACCTGCGATTTTTGAAGGGGTAGAAACCGTTTGTCCTGGCAGCAGCTCGCCCAAGCTTTGCGCATCACCTCAAGAACTAGCGGCACTTTAGGGACAGTGGTTCCTATGCAGCCTTGAAGTTGATCGTCGACATGAAGACTGACAAAGCACGCGCCTTTTTCTGCTATGGCTTTAGGGTAATCGTCAAGTCTCACCTTAGGTAAAGGCTTTTCCGCCAAATAACAGGTCACAGTCACTTCGACCATATCGAGTAATTTGGACAGTTCCTGATTGGTTAGCGTTTTATCTTGATATTGCGTAGCTGACATAACCTACCACCCTGTTTTTATCGCCATGGGGGCTGTCTCCTGAATTGGCACGGGACAGTCGTTGCAATTGGCATCGTTGTTGTTTTATGAGCGCATTTGCTGCATTGATTCCAAGGTAGCCACACGCTTCTTTACTTGTTAGCGGTGTACCAGCTTCGATTTTGTGGCAGCTTCTAGTATCAATGTCATTACACTCTTTGTAGGGATGGAAATGGCTGAGATCTGAGCTAATGACAAGGAGTGTTGTATCCTCCCAGTAAGGTTCTATTAGGTGAGCGACATCGATGGCATCTACTGTGCCTGTTAACAAGGGGATCAACTCGAAATCGGACAAGCAACGCTGCAAAAATGGCAGTTGCACCTCGAGACTGTGCTCCTCAGCGTGAGCATGATTGTTGTAGTGACAGTTAGGGTTGTTAACCAGCTGTTCTATCGCTCCAGTGTCGAGAGGAATATTGCCAAGCGGAGTAGAAAAGCTGCAATGTTTCGGTAGCGCACAACCATGAAAGGCGACACGATGATTCGGGCCCACTAGGAGTACACGTTTAAATTGATCTTTCGTATCTTTCAGTAGCTATAAGCTGCAGCAGCAGTAGAGCCCGAGAAGACATACCCTGCATGAGGAACAATCAGCCTGATAATGTTTGGCTGTCATCGAGTATTGCACCTTCGTTATAAGGGGATAGCAACTGCGTGACGTGCTGATGCAGCTGATTAGCATCCGCAAAGTAAAATCGACCCGCGACAGCGGTTGGTCGTACTTCCATGTCGCCTCCATGTTCCCTGTAGGGCTCTTCTATACTGTAATGAGTATAGATTTTGTGAAGCCTAGGTGCAGGCTGAAATAGCGATGTAATGGTTAAGGTGTGAGATGGGAACAGTTGGGAGCATGTATCCGACAGAATATTGGCAGCCGTTACCAGATGGTCGTGTTCGTTGTATTTTATGTCCGCGATACTGCTCTTTGAGAGAAGGAAAGCGCGGTGCTTGCTTTGTACGTCAAGCACATCAGGGCGAAATTGTACTCACAACCTATGGTCGCTCTAGTGGATTTTGTATTGACCCGATTGAAAAAAAGCCACTCAACCATTTCTATCCCGGCAGTTCAGTACTCTCTTTTGGTACCGCTGGATGTAATCTGGGGTGCAAGTTTTGTCAAAATTGGAATATTAGTAAATCTCGCCAAATGGAGTCATTAGGCCGGCAAGCGACCCCTCAACAGATTGCCAACACCGCTAACGCTCATCATTGTGACAGTATTGCGTTCACCTACAACGACCCGGTGATTTTTTTGGAATACGCGGTAGAAACCGCGATGGCATGTCGTGATGCGAATATCCACACCGTTGCTGTGTCTGCTGGGTATATCAATGAAAAGCCGAGAGAGCAATTTTTCTCAGTGATAGATGCGGCCAATATAGACCTAAAAGCGTTTACAGAACGTTTTTACAAGAAGGTCTGTGGTGGAGAGCTTGCACCTGTACTTGAGACACTTAAGTACCTACACCAAGAGACATCTGTTTGGTTTGAACTGACTACGTTGCTGATTCCCGGCGAAAATGATAGTGAGCGAGAGATAGATCAAATGACTCAGTGGATTGTCGAGCACTTGGGGTGCGATGTTCCACTTCATTTCAGTGCTTTTCATCCTGATTTTAAAATGATGGAAACGCCTCGAACACCGTCAAACACGCTTGTGATGGCGAGACATATTGCACTTCGAAATGGGGTAAATTATGTGTATGTCGGTAATGTTCATAATGAGCAGTGCAGTAGCACCTATTGCCCAAAGTGCGGTCATAAAGTGTTGAGTCGGAATTGGTTTGAGTTAGGAACTTGGGCGCTTACTGATACGGGGCGGTGTAGTCATTGCAACACTCCAATTGCCGGGCGCTTCGCCGCGAATTCTAAGCCCTTTGGAAGGCGGCGGATACCCGTTGATATTATTAAGTAAATCATAGAATTATCAGCAATAATTTAGAGCGTCTCAAAGTTGATAATGGTAATGATACTTTAGTCTTAAAGGGTTGATCGTTATCGATTGAGTGGCTAATGTGGTATGTAAACAGACCAGAAAATCAGGAGAGAGACATGGATGTAGTCGTAATGCTAACCAACGGACGTTTTGGTGTTCTTGAGGACTGTGACAAGCTCGAGTTAGAAGGTCAGATGGTCGAATGTTGGGTTGAGGAAGAAGAGGGTTTTGAACTGGCCACGGGTGAAGTGGAACGCGTTCTTTAGATTTTAATACCAACTGAATTAACATTAAAACCCCGCAATTGCGTTCGCTTTGCGGGGTTTTGTTATTTGCGCTTAGTCGCTTTTATTTAATCGCTGCTGTTTAACAGAGTAATTAAGCTTGCTGTGCTGTTAGGGCACGCTTTTCAAGAAACTTAGCGATAGCAGTAACACCAGCGATGTACATAGCACCACCAAGAAGTGCAACAGCCATCCAAGAGAAACCGTGTTCAACAACGTGATCTTTGTGAAGAATACACATTACAACGTACGCGAATGTGATGTAGCTGAATGCAAAGTGAGCGATTGGGCCCATGCCGATCGTGACAAGTACTACACCCGCAACGTAAATGTAGAAAGCGTTCTCACCACCAACGACTGGAGCTAGCGCGCCAAGTGTTGCTGGGATCAACATACCCATTGCGATACCAACAATACCTGCTGCGAAGATGTTCTTTAGCTTAGATAGGTCGAATTTCGCTTCAAAGAAGAAAATAAGCGCTAGGAAAGCAGGCCATTTGTCGTGGATACCTAGTTTCTGAAGGATAACAGTGCCAGCTACGATCCAGATCGTTAGCATAAGCGTCTTAGTCATGTGCGCTGAGTTGAATACTTGATTCATGATTTGTTCTCATAGGGTGTATGTAAGAAGTTTGGGCGCGGAGTCTATAGTGTGTTGCGCGTTGGGTCACTAGGGAAAAAAAGGCAACCATAGTGAATGTTGGAAGTATAAAGGCCTTATTGATAGCTATGTGAATTGGTGTCTAAAACTTGAGCGACGGCTATTTTGGAGCTGAATAAGGCGGAGGCTTGAATTAAGGATGTCTATTAGAGCAAAAAAACTAATCGTAGGCGTTGACGCAAAAATGGTGTGATGGCATGCGAGTGTTTTGTTTGATAAATAGCCAATTGAATGAAACTTACCCTCTCAGCCACATTTGGAAACAATGCTTCACGGTTTTACATTAGCTCGAAACGGTTTGATAAACATCTTTGCTACCCACATGCGGAATAGGGTGGTTTAATGAAGTCCGTGTTTAGTTGTTCTGTCCACTTCAATTAACCACACACATCCAACATTGTATTGATGTTTGCCCTGCTGTGAAAACAGCAGGGCGTTTTTTTATCGATTAATGTGTTACGTGATCGCAGCCCGCCTGGTGGGTCAATGTTTGACGCTGTGGTTCGGGAAGAATAGTCCAATGTATACCTTCTAAAGCACCAGCTAGGCAAAATAGTAGGTTAACACCTGGGTGCTTATCCTGACTGACACATACCGCCTTGAAAGCATTGACTGGACCGTGCTCTCTTAGCTCGTCAATAGAATGAATTCCGGCTTTGCGAAGCATACGCTCGGTTTTGTACTGCATGTTTGGAAGATCTTTGATTCGCGTTGGGGTCTCTTTGCGTACTTTCTCTTTAAGTCCCTCGCTCCAGACTTCTTCGCATAGGGTTGCGACTTGCTTTTGACTGTGCGCGACGGTCTCTGGCAGTGAGTAGTAGTTCGATAGGCTAGGGTAGTTACGAGAATGGGCGCGCCAGTTAAACTCATAAGGTGTGCACCCTAGCGCCTTAAACTCTTCCTTCAAACTTGAACTGCTTGCCCTAAGGTAGATATCGTCGCCCTTTATTAGTGCAAACATGATCCCACCAGAAAGAACCCCTTTTCCTCCAAAAACAGAACGAATGCTAATGTCGTCCAGTGCGGTATGAGCTTCGATAGACTCTACAAAGGTTTCCAACATCATATTTCTCTCCTTGAAATGTATTTAGCGTCTTCAAATGACAGCTATCAAACTAAAACTGTGATACGTCTTGCATTAAGTGTTCCAACTTTTAGTTTGGTTACAAAATTATGAGAGTTTTGCTGTTTAATCCGCCGGACACAGGCATGAATGTGGCGGTGAGTCATCCTGCCAGGTTCAATGAGAATTTGTTCTGCTTCAAGTATACTGTTCCAATTCCAACTCAGATTTTGACATCACAGAACTAAGTGATGTGCTAGGAGTAAAACATGCAGGCCGGAAACATGTTCAGCCAAATACCATCTCAACTACCCGAAGAGGTATTCGAGGATCTCCTCACCACTGACAACCTGCGAATAGAGCGCATTCTTTCTGATGGGCATTTTACCCCAGAAGGAGACTGGTACGATCAAGAGCAAAGTGAGTGGGTCATGGTGATGCAAGGTCAGGGGATTATTGAATATCAAGATGGTACTATGCTGACTCTTGATGTTGGCGACTATGTGAATATTCCCGCGCATATCAAACATCGCGTTAAGTCCACCTCTGCTAATGCCGTCACTATTTGGCTGGCTATTTTTTACGGCTAGTCCTTTTTATAGAGACTCTTACGCCAAGAGAAAACGGAAACAGACATGCTTCAGAAAGAAAATTTAATAAAACTTGCCCGCATGCAAATGCCTTTCGGTAAGTACGCCGGTCGAGTACTCATCGACTTACCGGAAGAGTATTTACTTTGGTTCGATAAGAAAGGCTTCCCCAATGGCGAGTTGGGTGACTTATTGAAACTCTGCTTAGCCCTAAAGATTGAGGGGCTGGATAGTGTGGTTAAGCCTTTAAAGCGCATGTAACCTACCGTAAAAATGCCATAAGTTTAAAATAGAAAGAGTGACTATGAATTTTGATATCAATGCATTGAAACACCACCAACTTGTCGAAGACGGCTTACTAGAGGGGTGTTACATTCATCAGCCCGCCAAAGGCAGTGAGCAAGATGACAAAGCGGTTTTGGCCGAACGCCGAGCGCTGGAAGAACTGGGATATAAGGTAGTGCAAGTTCAAACCAAGGGTGGAACCACTACGTTTTCTGAGGCGATGCAAAAGTTTGCGAAGAAAACTGGGCATCAGCCTAAGAAATAACCGGTTGTACCTAGCTCCAGTGTTCTCAATCTCCTTCAAGATAACTCAGAGCCCATGAAAAAGAGTTGGCCTATTGCGCTAACTCTCGATGCCTCGTCTTTGCTTGATGTGGGTATTGGAGCAAACAACAATGCCAATATTAAGATTAGGCGCTCTACTATATCTAGTGGTGAAATTTCGTTAGGGCTCATTTCTAGTCTTTCTGTATCCGACAACACTATTAGCGGCGTTGACCTTCTGTTAAGCAGCACTCAACCATATTGTATCCACCATAGTGGAACTAGTTGGTTGAGTGCTTTTTTCTTTTATTTGAGAAATTGGCTTTTTCTACGATTTTTGTGGCACTTTTCACCACGCTCCGTTCTGTAAATACTATCTTTATATGAAAGACTTAGTATCAGGTGGAGACCAAATATGGTGCCAGTGCTTTATGTTCAGATGGGTGATGTGGTTTGGAAGGTGTTCCCCAACGGGACGTGGGAGCGTGTAGCGCCTGATGAGTCGTTATTGAAAGGGGTTCAAATTGTTAACCAACCCATCGTTGAACTGGGGGATGAAGGCTCGCTATCTTCAGAGCAAGTTACCACGATTGAAAAAGCGTTGTCTGAAACGCTAAACGACCTCACAAGTAATATTGCCAACCAACAAGGTCAAGTCGATACAAGCTCTGGCGGGAGTAGCGATAGTGCCGGGTTTGTAGTATCAATTAAAGCCACATTAGATGAGACAATAGCTCGTGCTGGATTTGATACGCGTCCAAGTTCGGAGCTAGGAGCAGAGCAAACCTCAGAGCCGCCCTCACTTGCTATTCTCTCTGAACAAGCCAACTTAACTGTCGACATCCTAGATGGCGGCGACGGCTATGAAAACCAATTCGAAGTGCCTAGTGTCGTTATCCAAGGGACGGCAACGGATGTGCGTGATGGACGCATTGTGTTTATTACAGTTACCGATCAAGATGGGAATACCATTGAGGTGCAATCCATCACAAACAATCAAGTCTATTCGGTCTCTGATGTTGACCTCTCATCATTAGTTGAAGGACCTTTGATTGTCGATGCCATTATTTCTGATGATTTTGGTAATAGTATTACTGCTCAAGACACGACGATTAAAGACACTTTAGCCAGTATTAACGTTGAACTGGACGGCTTTGGAGATGAGTTTGTTAATGCGGCTGAATCCCCCAATGCCGCATTTACTGGTCGTACAGAGTTTGTAGAACCCGGACAAGCAATCAATTGGGTGGTGACTGACGAACTTGGTGGCACGGTAACAGGAACAGCATCCGTGGCCGAATCTGGTCTTTGGAGCATTTCTAACCTTGATGTTTCTGGCTATCTGATGGTGTTCTCACGGTTGAAGCTTCCACCATAGATATAGCCGGAAATCCGGCGGTCGCCACGGATACCATTGTCAAAGACACGCAGGCTGATATTACGGTGCAGTTTGAAGATATCGACGGCATTGTGAATGAAGTTGAATTATCGGGTACTACGTTGTCGGGAGTCGTGACTAATGTTGAAGATGGCCAAAGCGTTACTATCACCATATCAGGAAACCAAGGCGATCCTATCACTCTAACCACAACTGTGGTTAATGGCAGCTGGACAATACCAGACGTCGATTTATCGAGGTTTGAAGATGGTGAACTGTCTGTTACCGCAACAACAACAGACATCGCAGGGAACCCTGCAACGGCGACAGATACGTCTTTGGTCAATACCGCCAAGCCATTTATCGACATCGATACTTTGCAAGGGTTTAATATTCTCGCGTTTCGCGGCGGTACTTTAACAAGCTTACAAGGCACAACGAATCTTGTTGAAGAAGGGCTCCCTGTCACTGTCGTGGTTAGCGACGGAGTTTCTACACTTGAATTTCAAAGCGCTGTTGATACCGACGGGAACTGGCTAGTCAGTGATATAGACGTTTCCAGTTTGGATCTTTCTAAAGAATGGACGCTGGACGCAAAAGTCACCAATGCGACAGGTAACTCTGCCGTAGATGATATGCCCACGATAGTGTTACCAGAATCGCTGGCGTTCAGTGATACGGTGATTGGTATTTTCGGCAATCAAGAAAAAGAATCTGATGTCAAAATTCAAGATGCTGAGTTCGTGTTCTTTGCAGATCAGTCGCTAATTGATGAACTGACATCTAACGGTCTTTCTATCACGGTTTCGGTATCTGATTATCAAATTATTGGGACTCGAAGTGATGGGGAATTGGTCTTTGAAGCAAACTTGAGCGGCGATCAAGTCGATGTGGCGTTCAAGCAAGTTATCGACCAGTCTCCAGATATAAACTCGGTACAGACGGCACTCCTGATTCAAGGTACCCAAACAGATGCAGACGGCACCACTGAAGTCGTCATAGGGCACTTACCGATTAACATTGCTGACATTGAGCCACTTATTTTTGACGATTTTGCCTTTATGACCGAGGGCGAAGTGAAGTCTGGCAATGTGTTGAATAACGATATTGACCTTGATGGTCCATTGATCGTTTCTAAGGTGATTGTCGATGGCACGGAGTATCCAGTATCGGGCAGCACACCTGCCTCGATACCGCTACCCGAAGGCGTTTTTAAGCGTGTTTGCCAACGGTCACTACAATTTTGCGGCCAATCGAAACTTAGATAACTCTGCTGGAAGGCAGACAGTTAGCTTTGACTATGTAGCGGGCGATCAAGAGAATGACTTTGGGCAAGGTACCGCGACGATATTTATCGATGACGGCGCGGCCGGGAGTATCGAATCTAGCAGTTATCAATATACCGAGCCGGATAGCAGTCAAAGTCCACCAACGTTTGAAACCACCTTTTTAGTATCTCCAGGCTCCGACAACCCTGATCCTGACAGTCTCTATTTCTCGACTTCTACTCTTAACGTGCTCGATAGTTTAGGGTTAACCAGCGGCTCTAGCTTGCTCCCTCTCACATACCAACTTAATGATGCAAGTAATACGGTGACGGCATCCGTTAATGGGACCACAGTATTTACTCTGAGTTTGTCGGGGCAAGTGACACCGTCGGATGCGACCTCAGTAACAGGCAAGTTGACGATCATACAGGAACGCCCGCTCAATCAGCCAAATAAGAACGATTTGTTAAAACTGCCATTGCTTATAGGTGGTAGAGATACCGATGGTACAGAGCTCGAACAAGGTGAGTTTACATTAATTATTGCCGATGGCTCCGATCCGATACTGACGAGTATATCGAACGCATCTGTATCGGAGCAGGATCTCGCTTCAAGTAGTATGACTACTGATGTTGGCCAGTTCAGCGTCGCATTGGGTGCAGATGACTTGGATGCCAACCTTTCCCTAAACGCTTCTTTGTTTTTTGATATTCCGGATCAGCCACAGGTCTGGAGTAGTGGTCAACTCATCACTTATACCATTGACGCAACCGGGGCGATTCTAACGGGCAATATCTTAGATGAAAACGAAAACAGTGTACCTGTTTTTGAAATCAGCTTTCCGCAGCCAAGCGCCGATGAAGGAGGAGATGTCACTTATACTTTTAAGCTATTTCAAAACCTCGATAATACCAGCGACCCACAGGAAATCCCTTTTATTGTAACCGCGAGAGATTCAGACGGTGATGAAGTGAAGTTGACGCTCAATGTGGGTGTATCTGATTCTGGTAATGCAACGCTTACGACTTCAACGCTGACAGTAACAGAGCTCCCAGAAAAAACGACAACAACGGAAAGCAACTCAGATACTGCCAGTATCTCGATCACCGCAGCACAAGATGACTTAGTGGATATCGGTCTTGCCATAACGGGGGCTAGTCAAGTGCTTGATAGCTCGGGTAACGCCATTACAAGCAATGGGCTGGATGTTTTTTGGCGTAATAATGGTGACAACAGTTATGACGGCGTCGATGAGAATGGCATGGTGGTATTTCGAGTCACATTGCCCCTGAAATCGATATTTCAGTTTCCATGAGTCAGTCAGTAGACATTGGCGTGCGACTTTATAAAGAAATCGATCATGGCAGTGCAGGTGATGTCGATGAGCTTTCTATTAAGTTACCTATTGTGGTGAAAGACTTTGATGGCACTCAGACTCAGCAAGACTCAACCTTGATCATATTAGACGGACTCGATCCATCGATTGAAACCATTTCTTTGTCTGTAGCCGAAGCTGACCTCGAAGCAACGGGTGAAGTTGAAGTGATTCAATCGAATACGCTGACCTTTGTTCGTGGCTCGGATTCGATAGTGTCTTTTGACATCAATGTGAATGATTTTGGTAGTTATCAAAGCGGTGGAGAAACCATTGTTTTGGCAGAACGAGACATTGATGGCTGGTTTATTGGTACTACACAAAATACCAACCAAGAAGTCTTTCGATTACGTTTGAATGTCGATGGCTCTGCAGAGTTTTTCCTGCTTAGGCCTTTGGACCACCCGACAGGTGATGGCGCAAACCTGCTAAATCTGCAGTTTCCAGTAGTAGCAACGGATAAAGATGGTGATACCTCGACACCAACCATACTTACGGTTGAAGTAACCGATGATATTCCGACCTCTGATACACAACAGACACTCGAAATTACCGAAGGTGATAGCTTTAGCGGTAATCTCTTGAGTGCGACGCGTATTGGGGTAGATGGCGGTTCGATTACTAAAGTTCGTTATGAGGAGGTCGATTATGATTTCAGCTCTAGTGACCCAATTACCATTAATCTCACTTATCGTGAGGACACCAATTCGATTTACGGCACATTGGAGTTAAAGTCAGACGGCAGTTACACCATTACGACTATTGATAATGTGGATGCCGATCCGGCACTGCTCGACAGTATTTCATTCACTGTCACTGATGGTGATGGTGATACCGTTACCAATCAAGCAAACTTAATTTTGGATGATACGCAGGGCTTTATCCGCGTCGAGAATACCGAAATTCGGGAAGATGAACTTGCGACTATCGATATCAAAGTGTTTGTGGGTGATATTGACCAAGGTGAGAACGTTACTGAAATCACCATTTCAAATCTGCAGGGTGGGACGCTCTATTACAACAATGTTGCCTTAGTGCCTGATGCTGGAGGCACTGTCACTATAACTGACATTCAATTTGTTCAACTAGCTGGACAAGAATATTTCACTCCTGTACTACCCATTACCTACCTACCGAAGCTTAATGAGTCAAATACGACGCTCACCGCTAATGTTGTCGCTCTAAGTGTTGCTGCGACGATAAGCAGAACTGGCGTAGCGGATGAAATTGTTGATAGCGAAACGCTGCAAGTGTCCGTGCTGCCCGTTGCCGATACTCCAGAGTGGGGGAGCTCTCAGCTAGAATACGCATTAACTGAGGATATAGACCGCACTTTTCCATTAGAGATTGATGCGTTGTTAGTTGATACCGATAGCTCCGAATCACTCAGCTACCAAATCACCAATATACCCAGCGGTATCAGCATAAAGCTCAATGGCAATAACGTTGTAGAAGGCAAATCTTATACACAAGGTCAACTCGACCAAATGACGGTCACTGTGAAGAAAAACCTCGCTGGGGAGTTTAGTTTCGACCTTAAGGCCATCGCGACAGAAAAGGGCAGTGACTTTGCGCAAAGCTCAGATAAAACAGCTGATATTACCACGCCTATCGTTATCAAAGTTTCGCCTGATGCCGATACGCCAGAACTGTCGGTTCGAGACATTCGAGGGCTTGAAGACGTCAGTATTGACTTGAGTGGCGCGATTTTTGGCAGCCTAACGGATACTGACGCTCGGAGTCGCTGTTTTATGACATTGAAGTGCAAGATGGTTGGTCGTTTACTGGAAGTGGTTTTGTGCAAACCGGAACCAATACTTACCGGGTTGAATCTGATGCGATAGCCAATGGCTCAGCGTTGTTAACACCCAAAGCCGACATTAGTTCGGTGACAGAGAGCTTGTTTATTAAAGTGTCTGCAGTTTCAGTTGAGTCCACGATTGATGGTTTAACACCCGTGAATCAAGAAGCCAGTAGTGCAGAGAAAATCATCAATATTACCTTGAAAGGTGTGGTGGATGAGCCAATCGCTCAGGATGGCGGCAATGGTCACTGGCAGTATGATGCAGCCAATAAAACGATAGAAACCGCAGCGTCGTTTTACGAGGATGGTTTGGTGCCACTCGACTTCTTGTTTGTCACCTCTGACGATGATGGTTCAGAGTCACTCAATATCCTTATTACCAATGTACCGGATGACATTTCGCTTGTTGACAGTAGTGGCCAAATTGTTGCACTGACGATAGCGAATTTAGACCCCGTAACCGGCCCTGTGTATCAGGTGAGTAATGCTGACTTAGCCACGCTGTTTGTAAAACCAAAATTAGATTTCAGTGGCCGCATTACCTTTGATGCCAATGTGGTTTCCACTGAGCCCGATGGTGATAGCGGCACATTCGACTACACGGTACAAATTGATTTATTGCCAGTGGTTGACCAAAGCGATGGCGTCACTGTGGTAACTACAGGTCTTGAAGACAGGCAAATCGCGCTGGATTTGGAGCCTAGAATCAGTGGCGATAGTGATGGTAGTGAAATGCTAACTGGCTACTTCATAGACCCATTACCAAGTGAACTCACTTTACTGTTTGATGGCTCACCAATTTCGGTACCGACAGCCGGTTTGGATCTTGAAGGGTTACTTGATAGCACCACGCCAACGTTAGATTCACTCCTCAATAGTGGCCGTTTAAGCGTGCAGGCCACGCAGGACTTAAGTGGAACCTTTACCATTCCAGTACGTTATGAAGTGACCGATACTTCTGAACTTGGCGAAATCACGACTAAAATGATTTCCGGGTCACTCACTGTGGTAGTGGATGCCAGAGTAGAGGGGGACACTCGTCTCGAAACGTCATCTGAGGTCTTTATCAGTGAGGATGGCCGTCCGGTTGATGTGTCCGCTGCTGTTAGATTTATCGAAGAAGATATCGATGGCTCCGAATATCTTGACTACATCTTACTTCAGGTGCCTCAAGGCTACGATATTGTGGTCAATAGTGGCACAAATGAGGCACAGCAAACGCCAGATGGGAATTGGATTATACCTGCAGCGGGCTTAACCAGTGACACGGTACAAGATGTGGCTACGTTTATTCTCGACAATGTGACCATATCCAGTAATCAAGATACGCCAGTTCTAGATATTGTTGTGCGAGCAAGAGTCATTGATGGTGAAGATTCTCGATATATTGATGGGGAGTTTCAAATTCAAATCACTGGACACGGTGGGGGCGGCACGCCTTGTGATCCGGTTGGCCCTCCTGGAGAAATCGAATCTGAAGAGGACATCACATTCGATGAAGGTACCGAAGTCTTGGATTTGGGCCAATATCTTGACCCAGATATAGCGAGCGATCCGGATAACGAGATTTCGTTCTTTATTCCGTCAGACTCTCTGCCTGATGGCATTGAACTTGAAGGCGATGGTGTGATTGCTGTATTTAATAACGATGGCGATATCATCGGTTATTCAATTAGCCAATCAGGCTTGAGCAATCTTAAGATCACTGGGTTGGATGAAGATTTCGCTGGTTGTATTACTTTTGACATTGAAACGACGGAAACCTCGACCTGTAACGGTTCTAGCTTAACGACGACGCAGACAGTTAGCATTGCGGTTCGTCCAATCGTCGATGACATTATTCTGTCAACGGCATTTAGCCGTATTGATGAGGACGTGGCTTCTGATCTTGATTTACAGTTGGTGCTAGGCGATTCGATCAAGCTCGATGGCAGTCAAACCGTTATTGGGGAAGGGGAGTCGGCGACAGGTAAAGAGACGGTCAACTCCTTTACCATTCGAGTTTCTAACGGAGCAACACTTTCTGGCGATCCAAGCTGGTTAACCGACAACGGCGATGGTTCTTGGACTGTGACGGATGTGACGCGTTTACCTGATGTAGTACTCACACCTCCTACCCATTTTAGCGGTGAAATAACCCTAACCGCCGAAGTGAATATTACTGACAAAACAGACTGTTTAGCAGAAACGGACACCCAAACTAAAGTCGTGACGAAGGTCATCGAAATTAATCCGATTGTGGATCCTGCTAACCTTGTCTCTGCAGACTTTGCAGGAGACGAAGATACGTACATTTCACTCGCCAGCCTTGATGCAGAGCTTATTGACCAAGATGGCTCGGAGAATATGTCACTTAGTCTATCCGGCGTTCCTGAAGGTGCAGTGGTTGTGGTTCAAGTGGGGTCAAGCTTTGAGTTAGTGCCAAACAACGGCGTAGATGGCGGCAGTTTTAATGGCAAGCCAACTTACGAGTGGCAGTTAGAGGCAAGTCAACTCGATAATACGTTTATATTACCTCCACTCGATTTTAGCGGGGATATACCACTAACACTTAAAGCCATTACTCAAGAGCTTGCAACCGGTGATACTCGGATTACAGAATCAGCATTTACCTTGGGCGTTAATCCTATTGCAGATGAAATTGAGTTCTTTAACGTCCCTGATAAGGTAAACGGTAACGAGGATGCGGTCATCGATATTCCCATTGATATCGTTTCACAAGAGACCAACAGTGACGAATCTATTGCGCTGCTGATAACGGCAAAAGCTGTGAATGATTCGAGTTCAATTGATGATATCGCCAGTATTCGAATTGATGGAAAAACGGCTCGATTTGTTCAAGTTGGTGACATTGCAACCGCAACCATCATCGTAGCAGTAAGTTCAATAAACAGTATAGAGCTGTTTGCAGGCGATGCCTTTGGTGATATTGACCTCACTATTCGTGCTGATGCGAGAGATACTGCCACTGTACTTGGTTCCAATGAAAGCGATTTTGGCCCGGTAAAACAAGAAACCATCCGACTAAAAATCACCCCAGAGCCGGATGCCCCGATCTTAGATTTAACTTATGACAATATACTTGCTGAGGCGAGCAGTGACGCACCTTTAGGGTTGAGCCTTAACCTAGTAAATCCAGCTGCCGACGAACTGGGTATGTTAACCATAGAAGGGCTGCCAGATGAGGTTGAGCTTACTGCTGGGCAGCGAGTCGGCGATGATTGGCAAGTCTCCCAAGAGGATATTGCAGACTTGGCGATTAAAGCCAATAACGACCTTCAAAATGATCTCAAATTTACCTTAGTTCTAAAACCGTCTGCAGAGCTTGACGGTAATACTGCGGACGGGGCGGTAGAGACAATCGATGTTGAGTGGTATGCCGAAGGCGATCAAACGCTGACTGGCAATTACCAGCGAGACTATATTTCCAGCGGTAGTGGTGATGACACCATGACTGGCGGGCTAGGCGCCGATACGTTTGCATTTACTAACGAAGATATTAAGGAAGATTTTAGTATTTCAACACACACGGACACCATCACAGACTTTGATGTCAGTGCCAACAGCGACAGTATTGATCTTAGCCGTATTTTGTCTGCCACCAATGCCGTTGATGCTGAGAAACAACTCGACTTAGTTGAGGACGGCACCGACCTACGTATCGATTTGAGGCCAAATGAAGGTCTGGTGAGACATAAAATCGTACTCGAAAACACCACATTGAACGACTTGTATGGCGGTGATGCGACGGGTGTTTCAGAGGCCGATATTATTCAAAAAATGCTGGATGACCAAAATCTTATCTTGTCGTCAAACTAGCAAGCAGTAAGGATGTGCAGTGGAAGTGTCAAAAAGGGACAATTGGCTAGAAGCGATAAAATGGCTTTGCCAGTACCATGAAGTGCGTTGTCACCCAGTAAAAATAGTCAGTGGATTACCGTTAGATGACGGGCAGCTGTCAGAACCGCTCTTTTTAAGAGCGTTGGAAAGTACGCCACTTGTGGCGCTTGAGCTCAATGCGCGTGAAGTCGCGAAAGCAAGCACGCCATTTGTGATGATAGACAGCAATTACAACAAGCCATTAATCATCACTAAAGTAACGGGTCAGCGAGTCACCCTCCTTGATGTTGCTGAGGAATTTAAACAGCGGGAGGTAACTCTCGATGCACTTCGCCAAATGAGTAAAGCGACGCTGTGGCAAGTAAGTGGTGACTCGACCATCGATAGTCGCGTTGATGAGCTTAAACCTTCAACGCCCACTAGTTGGTTGTGGAAAACGATAAAAGAAGTGCGCCCTTGGTATCGGGATTTGCTGGTGGCATCGTTTGTCATTAACTTGCTTGCTCTCATTGTCCCGCTATTTACGATGAATGTGTACGACCGCGTCGTCCCTAATCAGGCGATGAGTACTTTGTGGGTGCTCGCTGCAGGGGTAATGATCGTTGTCGTGTTTGATTGGATACTTAAAGAAGCCCGCAGCTCTGTTACCGATATGGCAGGGCGTTATATCGATAATAAACTCTCAGCGACATTGTTCTCTAAAACTATCGGTATGAAATTAGAAAATCGCCCTCAATCAACGGGAGCGTTTGCACGTCAGTTACAAGACTTTGACGCAGTGAAAGAGTTTTTTACTTCCGTGACGCTGGTGACCTTGGTGGATTTGCCGTTTACCTTTTTATTCCTGGTTTTAATTGGTTGGCTTGGCGGCGCATGATGTGGATACCTTTGGTGGTCATGGGGATGCTCGTTGCTGTCAGCGTAATGATGAAGCGTAATGTTGAGAGTACGTTGGAAGAGACCTCACGCCTATCAACTCAACGCCAAGCACAGTTGATTGAAACGCTTAATGCATTGCCAGAAATTAAACAGAATAACGCTCAAAGCTTACTGCAAAAGCGCTGGGAAAACGTTATAGCTTCTTTATCGACATGGCAAACGCGCTCTCGTACCTACACCAATGTTGTTACTCACTGTATTCAATCTAGTCAGCAAGTGGTGACGGTGTCACTAATAGTGTTCGGCGTCTATCAGATAGGAGCCGGAGTACTCACCATGGGCGGTTTGATTGCTATTGTGATGTTGAGTGGTCGAGCGGGGAACGCCATTAATCAGTTATCCATGTTAATGCTGCGCTATCAGCAGTCCAAAACAGCATTGGTCGGTTTAAATCAAATCATGGACTTACCGCAAGAAGCCAGTGATCAGCAAGTGATCGATCGCGGTGAGTTTCAAGGCAATGTCAAGCTTAGCAATGTGGGTTATTTATACCCGGAAACGACCTCTGCTGCAGTGAGTGATATCAGTATCGACATTAAAGCTGGCGAGCGGATCGGTATCATTGGCGCGGCAGGAGCGGGTAAATCAACTTTGCTGTCACTGCTTCTCAAGCAGGTCGAACCGAGTAGCGGCCAAATCTACTTTGAAGGGCTGGATGCCAAACTGTGGCCGCATAGTGTGGTGCGCAAAGCATCCGGCTGGGTGGCTCAAAGCAGTGTTCTGATGTTTGGATCGGTATTGGAGAATATCGTGTTTGGTGAGTCGAGTATTGATGAGCAGCGGCTCGGTTACGCAATCCAATACTCGGGCCTTAATGATTATTTGTCGCGCCTTGAAAATGGTCTAGAGACTCAAGTTGGTGAAGGTGGTCGACATTTATCTGGGGGTCAACGTCAAGCGGTGGCGTTAGCCAGAGCGCTCTACCGTCAACCTAAGTTTCTCGTCCTTGATGAACCTACAAGTGCGTTAGATAACCAAGCGGAACGACGCTTCTACCAAGCCTTAGCGCGCATGCCACGCAGTATGACGATAGTGATGAGCTCACATCGCCAGTCGTTATTGTCGCTGTGCGACAGAGTTTTGGTGCTTGAGAAAGGCAAACTTGTCATGGAAGGGCCACCAAAATCTATTCTGGAAACACCGAGTAAGCAAAAACACAAAGTGAAGAACATCGCTATCGTCAAAGGAGGTAACGATGAGCACTAGTCATATCGAGTGGAGCAACACCCAGTTAGCGTACCGTTCACGCAGGCTTATTTGGATTATCGCCAGTTTATTTGTTTGTGCTTTGCTTTGGGCATCTTGGGCGACGCTTGAAGAAGTTGTCGTGGGAGAGGGCACTGTGGTGCCAAGCCAGTCGGTACAATCGATACAAAGTTTGGAAGGTGGGATCGTAAAAAACATATTGGTGCGTCAAGGGGACAGTGTTAAGGCTGGGCAAACCTTAGCGGTATTGGACGACACTCGTTTTCGCGCTTCCTATCAAGAGACAGGCAAGCAGTTTGATAGCTTAACTGCCCAGCGGTTGAGATTGGAAGCTGAGCTGGCGAGTGTCAAAGTAACCAGCAACAACAATTGGCAAACACAAGTTCAAATTGAACCTCGCTCAATCGTCGGTGCGGATAGCACCAGCCCTGCATTGTTTAATGCTCAAGCTAACTACCTGGAGAGATTGAGTCAGCTATCCTCAGAGCTTGAAGAATCAAAGTTACGAATCGAGCAACAAGCCCAAGCCGTCAGTGATACTCAAACCTCCATCCGAACCTTGCAAAGTAGTCTCGCAATTGTGGAAAAAGAGCGCGATTTGTTGCGTGCAGTGGTTGAAAGCGGTGCGGTAGCGGAAGTGGAATTACTGAAATTAAATCGAGATGTCATTCGCCTTGAGGGCGATTTATCAAGTGCTCGTGTCACTGAGCAAAAGCAGCGAGCTGCTTATTCTGAGGCGATTGCAGATCATCGTGGGATTGCTTTGGATTTTCGAACTAAAGCGCAAGGCCAATTAAATGAAATATCGGCCACTCTCGCTCAGCTTAATGAAAGCCGCCAAGCCATTGCTGATCAATTGAGACGCACCGATGTCGTTGCTCCGGTAGATGGCACTGTGAAAGAGGTGTTTGTGCGAACTATTGGTGGCGTCGTTCGTCCTGGTGAACCGATTATGGAATTGGTGCCTGAAAACTCAGCACTCATCATTGAAGCTAAGATCGCGCCCAAAGATATTGCTTTTATTTCAGTAGGTTTAGAGGCAATGGTGAAGTTTTCGGCCTATGATTTTGTTATCTACGGTGGGCAAAAAGGCAAAGTGACCTATGTGAGTGCCGATGCACTGCAGACTGAAGATGGGACTGCCTACTATCGAGCACATATTGAACTGAACAACCAACAAGACCAAGAGGCGAAACATTTTTCTGTAATACCGGGTATGCAAGCCGCAGTGGACATCCTTACTGGCGAAAAAACGGTATTGCAATATTGGCTCAAGCCAATCTTACGTGCAAAAGAGAATTCATTGAGAGAAAGATAATAACCATAAGGAAAGCGTATGCGTGTGACAAAACTCGTCTTATCGAGTTGTTTGGCTATCATCCCTTTAGCGTTCACTCCAGTTGCGAACGCTATTTCTCTGGAGCAGTCGGTAGCGTTTGCGATTGATTACAGCCCAGAAGTTCTAGCGCAGTATTCTCGATATCAATCCGTCATTAGAGATGGAGATGCCGCTGGTGGTGACCGACTACCACAAGTGAATTTGTATGCCGCAGCAGGTGTAGAGGAAACCCGATATAACAACGGTAACTATATCGACCCAGACGATAGAAGGCTTAATCGAACAGAGATGGGCGTGCGTGTTTCTCAGCTCTTGTTTGATGGTTTTGGTACAAGCGCGAACGTTAAGCGTTTAGGTTTTGAAGCAGAAGCTGAGCGCCTGACTTTAATTTCTCGCGCTGAGAACGTCTCTTTAGATGTCACTAGAACCTATCTTGAACTTTTAGAAGCCGAAACGTTATTGCAGTTGGCGAATCGTAATGTACTTGAGCATCAAGAAATCTATAAAGATGTACTCGATAAAAAAGGCCAGGGCCTTGCGAGTAATTCAGACTTAGCGCAGATTTCTGCTCGAGTGGCGACAGCACAATCGTCACAAATTGCGGCTCAAAATAATCTGTTTGATCTCAAAACCCAATTTTTACGCCAAGTTGGTAAGCCTGGCAGTGACCTTGTCTTTCCCAAATTTGATAGCGCACTGCTTCCCAGTACGTTAGATATAGCTATTCAACAAGCGGTCGAAAATCACCCAGAGATTAAAGCGGCTATGGTAGACATGGACGCTGCAAGGCAAGAAATACGCCGCGAAAAAGGGGACTATTTCCCAGAGGTTAAAATTGAACTGCATGCCAACAAGAATCGCAATGTGGGCAATGTCATTGGGCCGGATGAAGACATGCGAGCCATGCTGACGCTAGATTATGACTTGTTCAACGGCTTTTCGACCGATGCCAGAGTGGAGTCTTCCGCATGGCGATTGGAGGAGGCGAGAGCCATAAGAGTGAGAACGGAACGTGAGGTTCGCGAAGGCACCGAACTCGCTTGGAATGCTTATTCGATGTTAGAGCAGCAAATACGGCTGCTAGAGCAAAACGTGGACGCGGCGAAAATTGC
The DNA here is from genome assembly GCA_003263775.1 of Vibrio maritimus. GTDB lineage: Bacteria > Pseudomonadota > Gammaproteobacteria > Enterobacterales > Vibrionaceae > Vibrio > Vibrio maritimus. The sequence continues at coordinate 654,148 of JYJJ01000079.1, read as the reverse complement.
TGAGCTAGGTTATATACAGCAATTTAATGTCGGTCGTCGCAGCTTACTGGATGTCCTTGATGCCAAAGTGGAAGTGTTTCTTGCCAGACAAAACTACGTGAGAAGTAAATATGATAGAACCTTTGCAGCATATCGATTGCTTAATGCAATGGGCGTGCTGACCTACGCGCTGCGTGTCGAGCACCCTGAAGAGTGGCAAAAAGAGGAGGAGTCATAATGAAGTTAACACTGAAGACTTTACCTCTTATGCTAACATTATGTTTACCTTTGTCGCTGCTTAGCGGTTGTGCAGAAACCCCCAATACGCAAACCACGCGTCATCAGATTGATGATCTCCGTGATCAAGATAGTGATGGCATCATCAATCAGCGTGATCGCTGCTTAGACACTCCAGCAGGTGTTGTTGTCGATAATGAAGGCTGTGCTGAATGGCAGTTTTCAGAGGATCCTGTTGTAGTTACTGTTAACTTTGATTACGACAAATCACTGATACGCCCGATCAAGAGCCGAAGGTAACTGAGCTCTCAAACATGCTCAAACAAACCCCGCAAGCAAGCGTGGTGTTAATTGGGGATACCAGTTCCGAAGGTACTAACGATTACAACCGTGCCTTGGCTAAGCGCAGAACGGCGGCGATCAGGGAAGCGTTGGAGCTGCGCGGTATCGATAGTGCACGAGTTTTTGAGCAGGAGTTTACTGAGGTGACTTTTTATACCGAGCAGCTTAAGCAACGTAAACGCCGAACCATTGCGGTGTTCTATCATCCTGAAATGTCAGCCACTCAACAGTGGGATATTTTTACTTCGGAGAAAAGTTTGACCAGCTCAAGTAGTGTGGAGGCGCCTCGTGACTAAGACTTTTAAAGCGTTCAGCGCTGCAGCACTCTCTTGTGGAATGATAGTCTCACCATTGCTACAAGCAGAGACGCTAGGTGCACAACATTCTAAAGTGGCTGTTGAAGCCAATCTCGTGCCGCTTATGGAGGCATTAATACAAGCGAGGAAACTCGATATTGATGTCCTAGCCAGTGAAGATATTGCGACAAGTTTAACCAAAGATAACCTGCTACTCGGTATCAGTTCACGTAAATGGCAAGATGATGAAGTGGCAAAGTTTACGCATTTGAGAGGTTACAAGCCTACCGAGCTATTTTTTACCGCTGACGTTATCGCCATTATTGCTAATCAAGACAATCCGGTTCAAGCCATAACCCTTGCTGAACTCAAGGACGTTTTTGGCTGTAACCAGCAGCTTAACGTTACTCGCTGGCGTGATAGTCAAGGTACAGAGCTTGGCGTTATGGTTCCATTTGCAATCGACAATCAATTGATTGGGCATGATACGTTTGCTAAGTGGGTAACGTGCGACAATGCGGAGTTTTCGACGACCAATTTCGTAATCGACAAGCCCGCATTGCTAAGTGAAATCTCGACGCAGTCAGACGCGATTGGTTACACGGTTTACACCGACGATCTCAATGATCAAAACTTGCTGAACGTCATCAATAACTTTGGTGAGTCGTACGATGTGAATAAAGAAACCATTTTGTCGGGACGTTATCCACTGGCGAGTGTTTACTACATGTACCTCGACCTGCCCCCGAACCGAGAACATTTTAATCAGCAGGAAGAATACTTTATCAGTTTGACGCTGTCTGATGCACCGAAGCCAACATTAAACCAATTTGGCTTTATCAGTTTGCCGCCAGAGGCGATACAGCGCAACAAAGTGCGTTTGCGATTAGCAGAGCCGATGATTGAAGGCGGGTATAAATAATCGAGCGGTATGTGGCTTCACAGCATAGCGGAAGCAGCTTCTTGGGTCTTCTCATCAAGAGGCTGCTTTTGCGCTGAGCCCTCTCAAATAGTCACAAAGGACATTTGTAGCTACATCAATCTCTGTATAGCGTTTTGCTTTACCAAGCACGCGCATACCTTGCATTTGACAGATAACAAACTGTCCTATTGCAGTGACATCTTGCTCGTCGCTGATTTCAAAGCGCTGTTGAGAGTGAGTTAGCGTTGCAACAATAGCTTGCTCTAGAGTATCGAACAGCATGTTACTTCGTTTTAATACCTCGTCATTTTCACCCGCATGCTCAACGACAGCATTCTGAATAAAACAACCACAACTGTCTTGCTTTTGTCTGTCGGCAAATGCGATGAGAAATTGACAGAGGGTGTCAACTCCAGATTCTGAGTCTCGAAGTGGCTCTAGCTTGGGAAATGAAATCGAGGTTAAGTAGTTATCAAGCGCTTGATAATAAAGTGCTTCTTTGTCACCAAAACTGTTGTAAAGACTAAAGCGGTTGATCGCAAGAGTGTCAGTCAGATCGCTAATAGACGTATTAGCATAGCCCTTGCTCCAAAACAGCATCATCGCTTGCTCTAGCTTTTCTTGCTTACAAAAATTGGCTTTTCTTGCCATACGCCCCTCGGAGATAAAACCACGTCAAACTGTACTTGCTGGTCATTGTACAAGTACTTGCCGTCATTCACTAATTAATTCTTGACCGATCGTTTAGTTATTGCATAGAGTATATCTAAACGATCGGTTAGAAATCAAAGCTGGTCAAACAAAAAGTCCATAAAGATGGTAATTCTCTAAAAACTACGTGCCAAAAGGAATGAACACATGAAATTGTATGATCACTCGGTCACAGTCAGCTCGAAGCGCCTCAACCTGTTTCTGAAAGAAATTGGCGTTACCGATATCGAAAGAGTGGAAGTGAATGTTAGGGAAGGGGGAAACCTAGACCAAAGCTATCAGGACAAAAGCGTAAACGGTAAAGTGCCATTGCTTGAGTTGGATGATGGCACTTATCTCAGTGAAACGGTAGCGATTAGCCGATATTTTGATGAAATTACGCCAAACGATCTCAACCTATTTGGTGCCAGCACAATAGAGCGAGCCAAGGTTGAAATGTGGAATCGCATCGTAGAAATTGATGGCATCCAAAATGCGTTCCAGGCGTTTAGAAACCTATCGGGTATCTACAGCGACCGAGAAAATTGCGTGGAAGCATGGGGTGAAGAAGCCAAGCATCGAGTGGAGTTGTTCTTGCCTAAACTCGACAAGCAGTTGGGTCAGTCTAAGTACATAGCGACAGACAATTACACTATCGCAGACATCAGTGCCTATATTTTTGTTTTTGTAGCGGTCAATGCGCTTAAAGTTGATGTGTTCGAGACCAACCACAACATCAAGCGTTGGTTTGATGACGTATCTTCTCGTCCAGCTCTACAAAACTAAACTTTAGGCTGCACTTTCGATAAGTGCCTGATGGAAGGAAAAGGGATGAAGATTACTCATCCCTTTCTATTTGAAAAATCTCAGCATTTCACTAGGTTTATAAAGAGCGCCTAATGGAGAGCAGAGAGTGAGCCAAAAAAAAAATTCTGATGGTTCTAACATCACATAGTCGGATGGGAGAGACTGAGCATAAAACTGGCTTTTGGCTCGAGGAGTTTGCTGCGCCTTACTATGTGTTCAAAGATGCCGGCTTACATATCACATTATGTTCACCCGCTGGTGGCCACCCTCCAATTGACCCAAACAGCCAATTAGACGAGCAACAAACTCCGGCCACTCAACGTTTCGAAGCTGACGAAGTGGCGAAAACCCATCTGACTAACACTCTACGCTTGGTTGAAGTAAGAGAAGCTGACTATGATGCGGTATTTTATCCAGGCGGTCATGGCCCGCTTTGGGATCTCACCTGTGATCCAGACTCTGTTACTTTGATTGACGACTTTTACAGTGCGCATAAACCGATAGGAGCAGTTTGCCATGCTGCTGGAGTATTGATTAATGCCGCCAATGAAGACGAATCACCAATGGTTGAAGGTAAACAGGTCACGGGCTTTAGTAACAGTGAGGAGCAAGCTGTTGGATTGACAGATATTGTGCCTTTTTCGCTGCAAGATGAACTTGTAAAGCGTGGCGCGAGCTTTTCCAAAGCACCCGACTGGCAAGAGTATGTTGTTGTTGACGGTCTACTCGTGACTGGCCAAAACCCAGCCAGTTCTGAGGCCGCTGCAAAAGCGCTGATAAAACTTCTCTCAGCCGACTAAATTTACTTCTCATTTTAATTCCACCAAGTGTGATGGCGGCAACGATTCGAAGAAAATATGGTGCTGCTATGACAGGATTCTGACATTGTCCTCAATATTACGTTTTTGAATACGAACAGTCCGTAACATTGTTGGAAGAAAAGATGTCGACAAGAACAGAACGAGAAAAAATGCTGGCTGGCGAGCCTTATTTAGCGTGGGATGAAGAGTTATTGTCTGCGCGAGTTAAGTGCCGTCATACACTAAAGAAACTCAATGATAGCATTCCGAACACACCAGAATGGAAGGAAGCGCAAGAAGCGTTGATCCCTAATCGTAAAGGTAACCTATATCTTGAGCCACCGTTTCGATGCGATTATGGAGAAAACATTCACGCAGGTAAGAACTTCTACGCTAACTTCAATTGCGTGATTCTAGATGTCAACGTGGTCGAAATTGGAGACAACGTATTATTTGCGCCAAATGTTCAAATATATACGGCAGGTCATCCATTAGATGTAAAAGGCCGCGTTGAAGATGAAGTTGAATTTGGTTTACCAATTAAGATCGGCAATAACGTTTGGATCGGTGGAGGGGCGATCGTTTGTCCTGGCGTTACGATTGGTAATAATGCGGTAATTGGTGCGGGTAGTGTGGTTACTAAAGACATTCCGGCTAACACGCTCGCAGTAGGTAATCCGTGTCGAGTTATCAAACAAATCAATAACGATTAGAACCGACCCTCAATTACTTTTATTGGCGCTTGCCAACTTGCCTTTAGGTCACCTAATGTGGGTACATGTTAGGTGACCTTCTCTTTGGTTATCCAAATTAGTACCAATAGTTTATGGTGCGTCAAAAAACTGTTGCTAAATCATCGGCTTTTTGACGTTTTATTTGATGTTGGTTCCATTAAACCCTATCATGTTCGCTTTGTAATACTCGGTAAAACATTAGTTGTAAACATGGCGTTGCATTATATGGATTTTGAATTGTCGTTAGGTTTGATGGAGTCTGCGTTAGAAAGCGCGTCTGTTGCCGTCATTATTACTGACGAACAAGCTCAAATTTGTTTCGTCAACGATCAGTTCGTCAAGCTAACTGGCTATGCCCGCGAAGAAGTCTTGGGCAAAAATCCGAAACTGCTAAAGTCAGGAAAAACCACATTAGCAACCTATGAGGATATGTGGTCGAAGCTGCTTCAAGGTAAAGATTGGGTAGGCGAACTGGTTAATAAGACGAAAAACGGCTCGCTGTTTATCGAACATGCTCATATCAGTCCTTTCAACTATTTGGGCAAGTCCTATTATATTGCGGTCAAACGCGATGTGACGTCTGAAAAACACCTCAACGATAAGCTGAGCGATCTCGCTTATTTTGATCCGCTTACTCGTCTTCCAAACCGCACCTCTTTCTTTGAGCATCTGCAACGCTTTCTCGTCGAAGAGCAACAAGCGGATCACCCGTATTCGTTGTTGTTAATCGATCTTAATGAGTTTAAGTCTATTAACGACAGTAAAGGGCACGATTTCGGCGATTTGTTCCTTCAAGATGTGGCGAAGCGCTTTAGAGCAGCAGTAGGGGATAACGGCCTAGTTGCAAGGCTTGGCGGTGATGAGTTTGTCGCATTGCTACCCAATTGCTCACAAAGTCGAGCGGAACATTATGCTCAGCATTTGGTCGACGCGATCGCTTCATAGAAGTTGGTAACAAATCTGAGCGAGGCTCTGCGTCTGTGGGTGTGACTACAAATGTAAGTCGCAACGTTCCGACGAGTTTGCTACTAAAGCAAGCGGATCTCGCGATGTACCGTGCCAAGCAGTGTCAAACCACCTGGATGAGTTATGACGAAGCAATGGGTGAGCAGTGGGGGCGTAAAACAGCGATGGCTCAACGTCTCTCACAAGCTATCGAATCACACAAGCTAGAGGTCAGCTTCTTACCCGTAGTTGAGATTGAAACGCATCGTATTGTTGCATTTAAAAGCCGACTAGAGTGGAGCGACTCGATGTTCGGTGATGTTGATAGATTTGAGTTTATTCCTATCGCCGAAGAGTCTCAGCTGATCCGTAAACTGAATTTGTTCACTATTGAGCAAGCGTGTAAGTACGCCTCGGTCGGTGAACTAAAAACGGTGGCGGTAAAAGTCTCCTCGAAGAACTTTGGCCATGGATTGTTTACTAAGGAAGTAACAGAGATTCTCACCAAGTATCACCTTCCACCGCATTGTTTGGTGCTTGAAGTGTTCGAGGACATGTTGTCTAAGAAACGTTGTGTGGATGAGCTTTACCAGTTAGTGGAGCTTGGTTGTCAAATTACCGTGGCAGACTTTGGTATGGGCCATATTTCTATATCCGAGCTTCGCGAACTGCCATTGCAAAAGCTTAAAGTTGGCGCGCAGTTGGTAGCAGAAATTGCACAAGATCGTTCGGTAGAGCAAGTGGCGAAAGCGATTGTAAGTCTTGCCAAAGTACTTAACATTGAGACCATTGCCGAAGGTGTAGAAACCTCAGGGCAACTAGAGTCTCTCAAAGCTATTGGCTGTCATTATGCCTCTGGTCCCTACATTTCTGCCAATATGTAATTCGCGTAATTTTGTCCAAGTTAATCTCTAGATATCTGCGTCTTGAGATTACTTGGGTATGGCTATTCATTACCTTGCATTCTCATCCTTTTTAGTAATCAGTTAAGCCCTATTTGTAGGCTGTGAAGCCGCTTTCATACCCCTTCTATCCAGTCAAAAATCTCGTTGAGTAGGAATTTGAATCTATTCACGAAAAATGCATCGAAACGTTTCGATGGGGCGATCTAGGTCACAGTTAAATGCTACCTCTCTCGATCTTTACACTCTCTACGCTAGGATTGTCATCGAAACGTTTCGATGATTGTTTTATCAACAACTAGCAGGTAGTGATGACCTCTACTTTTGCAGCCGTTGTTTGATGGTTATTCAAGCCCTACAGACTTAATAAAGCCGCATGAAGCAGGTATAAAAATGAAAAAAAGTGCCCTAATAAATTCAGAACTTTCTTATTTGGTGTCGACATTGGGCCATACCGATGAGGTAACGATTTGTGACGCTGGCCTTCCGATTGCTGATGAAGTTCAGCGTATTGACCTCGCTCTGACTCATGGCGTTCCAGCGTTTTTGGATACGGTAAAAGTGTACCTTTCTGAGGCTCAGATTGAAGGCGTTGTCTTGGCGGAAGAGTTTAAGCAAGTGAGCCCTGAGTTGCATGATGCTTTGTTATCCGTGATTGAGCAGGAGCGAGAAATAAGCGGTAAAGCAATTTCGATCTCTTATGTTTCTCACGAAGACTTCAAGACAAAAACTCTAGATTCAAGAGCCGTAGTGAGAACGGGTGAGTGTACACCGTATGCCAATGTGATTTTCCAAGCTGGCGTCGTCTTTTAAAGCGCCACCTATTACGAGTTCAGTTCAGCGAAATATACAGGACATCCTCATGCTGCAACCCATTTTACAACTCAGCGAGATTGAAAAAGCTTTCCCTGGAGTGAAAGCTTTGGATAAAGCCAGCTTAAATGTGTATCCCGGAAAAGTGATGGCATTGCTTGGTGAAAACGGCGCGGGTAAATCGACGCTTATGAAAGTGCTGACGGGTATCTATTCAAAAGATTCTGGCGAACTTCGCTATCAAGACCAAGACGTTTCGTTTAAAGGTCCGCGTGATTCTCAGCAAGCGGGCATCAGTATCATTCACCAAGAGCTCAATCTAATTCCTGAGCTCACTATTGCAGAAAATATCTTCCTAGGCCGTGAAAAAACCAATGCGTTTGGTCGCATTTTATGGTCGCAGATGTATGCCGAAGCGGATCGCCTATTGGCGAGACTAAACGTGAAACATAGCGCAAAAACGCCGCTTGGTGAGCTTAGTCTTGGTGAACAGCAAATGGTAGAAATCGCTAAAGCGCTGTCATTTGAGTCCAAGGTCATCATTATGGATGAACCAACTGATGCGCTCACAGATACCGAGACGGAATCACTATTTAGCGTGATCAACGAACTGCGTGAGCAAGGCTGCGGGATTGTTTACATCTCACACCGCCTCAAAGAAATCTTCGAGATTTGCGACGATATTACGGTATTACGTGACGGTAAGTTTATCGGTCAGCGCACTGTGGCTGAAACCGATGAAGATACGCTGATCGAAATGATGGTGGGACGTAAGCTTGATGAGCAGTATCCGCGAATCGATGCCGTTCACGGTAAAACCAGCCTAGAAGTGAAAAATCTTTCAGGCCCCGGGGTCAATGACGTGAGTTTCTCTCTGGATCAAGGTGAAATTCTTGGTATTTCCGGTTTGATGGGAGCAGGGCGCACAGAGCTGATGAAAATTATCTATGGCGCACTGAAACGTCAATCGGGTGAGGTGATTCTCAACGGCAAAACTATTAACCCTGATAGCCCTCAAGAAGGTCTTGCCAATGGTATTGCTTACATTTCTGAGGATCGCAAAGGCGATGGCTTAGTTCTGGGCTTATCAGTAAAAGAGAACATGTCGATTTGTGCATTGGAGCAGTTGTCTAAGGGCATGCAAATTCAACATAGCGAAGAAGTGGTTGCTGTTGAAGACTTCATAAAGCTGTTCAACATCAAAACGCCAACACGCGATCAAATTATTGGCAACCTTTCTGGTGGTAACCAACAGAAAGTGGCGATTGCTAAAGGCTGATGACTAAACCTAAAGTTCTCATTTTGGATGAGCCAACACGCGGTGTCGATGTGGGCGCTAAGAAAGAAATCTACCAACTAATCAACAAATTTAAAGCAGATGGCATGAGCATCATTTTGGTGTCATCTGAAATGCCAGAAGTACTTGGCATGAGCGATCGAATTTTGGTGATGCATGAAGGGCATATAAGCGGTGAGTTTATGGCTCAAGATGCAGACCAAGAGAAACTACTAGCATGCGCTGTCGGTAAAAATGTAAGTGAGGAAGCAGCATGAACAACAAAACCATCAACAAAGAGATGAGCGTTGAGATGGAAAACAAGAAGCCTCTTTTCAATAAAGAATGGTTGATTGAGCAAAAATCACTGATTGCGCTGATCTTCCTAATTATCGTGGTGTCTTTTTTAAACCCGAACTTTTTCACCGTCGATAATATTCTGAATATTCTTCGCCAAACCTCTGTGAATGCCATTATCGCAGTGGGTATGACGTTGGTCATCTTAACTGCGGGTATCGATTTGAGCGTGGGCTCAGTGCTCGCACTTTGTGGCGCGTTTGCGGCCAGTTTGATAGCGATGGAAGTCCCTGTATTGATCGCGGTTCCAACCGCGCTTCTAGCGGGTGCAGCTCTTGGTGCTATCAGCGGAATTATTATTGCCAAGGGTAAGGTTCAGGCGTTTATCGCTACCTTGGTGACGATGACGCTTCTGCGTGGTGTCACTATGGTTTACACCGACGGTCGTCCAATCTCTACTGGCTTTACGGATACTGCTGACGCATTTGCATGGTTTGGTACAGGTTACGCTTTAGGTATCCCAGTTCCAGTTTGGATTATGGTCGTTGTCTTCGCCTCAGTTTTGTATCTACTCAACCACACTCGCTTTGGACGTTATGTTTATGCGCTAGGTGGTAACGAATCGGCGACTCGCTTGTCAGGTATCAACGTCGACAAAGTGAAGATTGGTGTTTACGCCATCTGTGGTCTACTTGCTGCACTGGCTGGCATTATCGTTACCTCTCGTCTGTCATCTGCTCAGCCTACTGCGGGTATGGGATACGAGCTTGATGCTATCGCAGCGGTTGTTCTCGGCGGTACCAGTTTGATGGGTGGTAAAGGTCGAATTATGGGTACGCTTATTGGTGCTCTGATCATCGGCTTCTTGAACAACGCACTCAACCTATTGGATGTTTCTTCTTACTACCAAATGATCGCAAAAGCAGTGGTTATCTTGCTTGCGGTACTGGTGGATAACAAAAACAAGTAACTTCGATTAACACTAGATTATTTACAATAACAGGCTCGACAATGAGTTGAGCCGCCCCCTACACAAAGGACTAAAACGATGAAAAAACTAGCCACTTTAATCTCTGCTGCCGTGCTATCTGCTTCTATGTCTACAGCTGCATCAGCACAAGACACGATGGCGATTGTTGTCTCTACGCTTAACAACCCGTTCTTCGTAACGATGAAAGAGGGTGCGGAAGCGAAAGCCAAGGATTTAGGTTACAACCTAATCGTTTTGGACTCGCAAAATGACCCAAGCAAAGAGCTATCAAACATCGAAGATCTAACAGTACGTGGCGTGAAAGCAATCCTAATCAACCCAACCGATTCAGACGCAGTATCGAACGCAATCCGCATGCTAACCGCTCGAACATCCCTGTACTAACACTGGACCGTGGCGCTAGCCGTGGTGACGTAGTGAGCCACATTGCATCTGACAACGTGGTAGGCGGTGAAATGGCTGGTCACTACATCATGGAGAAAGTAGGCGAGAAAGCGAAAGTGATTCAGCTTGAAGGTATTGCTGGTACATCCGCTGCACGTGAGCGCGGAGAAGGTTTCATGAACTCAGTAAAAGGTTCAGAAATGGAACTGCTTGCTAGCCAACCTGCGGATTTCGACCGCACTAAAGGTCTAAACGTAATGGAAAACCTTCTAGCAGCGAACCCAGATGTACAAGCTGTATTCGCACAGAACGACGAAATGGCACTAGGTGCACTTCGCGCGGTTCAAGCTGCGGGGAAAGACGTCATGATCGTTGGCTTCGATGGCACTGAAGACGGTATGGCAGCGGTGAAACGTGGCAAACTAGCAGCAACAATCGCACAGCAACCAGACATGATCGGTGCACTAGGTGTGGAGACTGCTGACAAAGTACTGAAAGGTGAAAAAGTAGAAGAGTATATCCCAGTACCTCTAAAAGTCGTAGCTGAGTAATAGGCGAAGCGACGATAGGAGCCAGCCTGATGTTCCTCCCCTTTATAAGGGGAGGCTAGGAGGGGTGCTCTTGAATTTGCGAAGCAAGTTTGAGGAATGTGCACGGGTCAAAGTCTCGTGCATTTACCTCCTCTAGCTCTCCCGCTACGCGCCCCGTTATTAAGGGGGAGAACTCAAAGGCTCGCTGCGCATCGCCTCACTCAAACCAGATACCTTCGCTTGCCACCCCAAGGCAACCCCAAGTTATTTATCAAACTGATACTCAAAAAATCAGTAACAAACAAAAGAGTTAAAAGGAACAAAGTATGAATAAACTCATTGTGCTGGGTAGTGTGAATGCAGACCATGTTTTGCAAGTTCCTTCTTTCCCTCGTCCTGGTGAAACGCTACATGGTGGTAATTATCAAGTTATTCCTGGTGGCAAAGGGGCGAACCAAGCCGTCGCTGCTGCAAGGCTAGGCGGCGACACCGGTTTTATCGCCTGTGTGGGTGATGATGCATTTGGAATTAATATTCGCGAAGCATTCAAAGCTGATGGTATCAACATCGCGGGTGTTCAATTGGAGCCTGGCACGCCAACCGGTATTGCCATGATTCAAGTAGCAGAAAGTGGTGAGAACAGTATCTGTATTTCAGCGGAAGCCAACGCCAAGCTCACTACCGCACGTGTTGAGCCCCATAAAGGCCTCATTGAAGGTGCAAACTACTTACTAACTCAATTAGAAACGCCAATTGAAGGCATCGAATACGCAGCGAAAATTGCAAAGGCAGCGAAGACTAACGTCGTCCTCAATCCAGCACCGGCGAGAGAGCTTCCTGATTCATTGCTGGGTTGTGTAGATGTCATTACGCCGAACGAAACCGAAGCAGAAGTGCTGACCGGAATCACGGTCAACGATGATGCATCGGCACAAGAAGCGGCAAACGCTCTGCATCGTAAGGGCATTGAAATTGTCATGATCACTTTAGGCTCGAAAGGTGTATGGCTTAGCCAAAATGGTCGTGGTGAGCGAATTCCGGGCTTTAAAGTTGAAGCAACGGACACCACAGCCGCAGGTGATACTTTTAACGGCGCTTTGGTGACAGGGTTAATTGAAGGTAAGTCTATCGAAGAGGCGATTGTATTTGCTCACGCAGCAGCGGCTATCTCAGTGACTCGATTTGGCGCACAGACTTCCATTCCAACGCTAGATGAAGTACAACAGTTTTTAGAGCAGCAAGCCTAAGTTGAGAAACTGACGCACTCAATTACAAGAAGAAGCAGTGGAGACCCTTGCCCAATGGCAACGATGAAGGACATAGCAAGACTGGCGGGAGTATCAACCTCGACCGTAAGTCATGTCATCAATAAAACGCGATTCGTTAGTGAAGAGATTTCTGAGCGTGTTAACAGTGCAGCGAAGGAGCTTAACTACGCGCCTTCTGCATTAGCCCGCAGCTTAAAAATGAATCGTACACGAACAATTGGAATGTTAGTGACTACCTCAACCAACCCGTTTTTTGGTGAGGTAGTAAAAGGGGTCGAACGCAGCTGTTATCATCAAAACTACAACCTCATCCTCTGCAATACTGAGGGGGATACCGAGCGCATGAAAGCTTCCATAGATACGTTGCTACAAAAGCGTGTCGATGGTCTGATTCTAATGTGCTCAACCCTTGAAGGGGAGAAGCTGGATATTTTTGATCAGTATCCATCGATTCCCGTGGTTGTGATGGATTGGGGGCCAATGCATTTTGAAAGCGACAAGATCCAAGACAACTCGTTTCTTGGTGGTTATCTTGCCACTAAGCACTTAATTGAAAGCGGCCACAAAGAGATTGGCTGTATCACCGGGCCTTTGAATCGTCACCAAGCGCTCATGCGTTATGAGGGGTACAAAAAGGCACTGAAAGAACATCATATTGCAATTAATCCAGACTGGATCGTAGAGTCGGACTTTGAATGTGATGGTGGTGCGAAATCGCTAGAGGTGTTAATGAGCAGAGGCGCACTACCAACGTCGCTGTTTGTTTGTAATGATATGATGGCCATGGGAGCTATCAATGTTGCCCATGAAAAAGGGATACATGTTCCTAACGATCTTTCGATCATTGGGTATGATGATATCCACATTGCCAAGTTCATGTCACCGTCTCTAACTACGATCCATCAACCTAAGTATCGCTTAGGAAAAGCGGCCGTTGAAACCTTGCTCGCGAAAATTGAAAAAACCAGTCTAGCTGCAGATATCGTGCAACTAGAGCCTTCGCTTGTCGTACGTGGCAGTGTCAAAAACCTTAAATAGTGTTTTGTGCTCAGCTCTATTGAGGCTGAGCAACGCGAAAACCGCGAACAATATTACTAAGCGTCACCAACGCAAACAGCGTGATCACAATAGATAGATGCCAAGGCTGGCTCAGGCCGAGCTGAACCAAACTCATACTGACTAGCGATGAGACAATCATTTGTCCACCGCCAGACAATGCTGCCGCGGCACCCGCTTGTTTCTTGTAAGGCAGCATCACCATCGCTTGCGCGCAAGGCAAAGCGATGCCATTTCCCAGAATCATCAGCATTTGCCCGAGCATAATATACAACGGCTCCATCGGGCAAACGAACAACCAAATCGCCGACGCAATGTGTAGAACTGGGGTACACAACAGCATCTTTTTAGTACCAATGATTGGGCGAACGCGATTGCAAATGGTGGTTCCACAAATCATACCAAGCGCTGGAATGAGCACCCACAATGCGTATTCATCCGAGTTCATCCCGATTTGGTTTTGCATGATAAAGGGCATGACCGATACTGCCGTGATCATCAGACTGAAATTGAGCCAACTGATACTGGCGAAGCTGATGAAGTAGCTAGAGCGCAAAAGCTCTCCATACTGTTTCATGACACGTTTGAATGAGGGGATCGGTGACTTTTCAGCAATGGTCTCTTTAAACAGCATGGTGATGACCACCCAAGCCAGAGCAACATAGCTAAATAGCGACACAAACACCATGTTCCAACCAAAGTGAAAGTTGATAAACCCACCCAAAACTGGCGCTACGACTGGAGTGATGGAAGCGGCCATCGCGATATAAGATAGGGCAATAGGAAGTTGTGCCCCACTAAACTGATCCCGCGTTGAGGCTCGTGCGAGAACCGCGCAACAACCAGTCCCAATACCTTGCAGAAAACGGCCAAACACCATGCCTGCGAACGAATGGTTCATCGTGATAACTAACACAAGGCCAAGCAGTGCGATAATCAGGCCAGCAAGCAGAACTTTTTTTCTGCCTATCGCATCTGAAATTGGTCCATAAATGAACTGAGAAGGGCCAAAGCCGAGTAGATAAATACCGACGAGCAACTGCGCCTGATCGAGACTGATACCAAAATCTTTCGCTATCCAAGGCAGAGAAGGTAGCACCAGTCCCATGCTTAGTTGACCGATACTGATAATGAGACACGCGAGAAGAATGACTTTGTAGCGAATTCCTTGAGCCATTAATAATCCATACTTAGAGAAAGGCGATTGCGAAGAACCCAAGATATTACGCCAATACAGACCACGTTGGCTACTTTTAACCAATGCCCTTAGGTTGTTTAGGGTAAATCTAAATGAATCAAACTATATCATAAGGTTATTGGGCTTTATCGGGCTATCTTCGTATCATGTCAAAAACAAAATCACGCATCATTGCACGGAGTAGGATTGACGATGAGCGAACCAAAATCACATAACTCAATAACCAATATGGATGAGTTTGCAAACACGGCAAGTTATTCGTTACTAGAGACGCTTAATGCGGATCCTGACGCAACTGATAGTGGTGAAGACTACTGGCCACGACAAGTGTTTTCGGGTCACTATGTACCAGTGAAACCAACACCCATCGAAAACGCCGTCTATATCAGTCACAGCTCGACCCTGTTTGAGGAACTCGGAATGGATCCTGCATTGGCGCAAGACAAACTGTTTGATGCCATGTTTTCCGGTGATTTATCCGGAGTTCCCGCTCCAATGAAGCCTTATGGCTGGGCAACGGGTTACGCACTTTCTATTTATGGCACCGAGTACAACGAGCAGTGCCCTTTCAAAACAGGCAATGGCTATGGCGATGGCCGTGCGCTCTCGGTCTTTGAAGGTGTACTAAATGGCAAACGATGGGAAATGCAGCTCAAAGGCGGCGGCACGACGCCATATTGTCGTGGCGCAGATGGTAGAGCTGTATTGCGTTCCAGCGTACGCGAGTTTCTCGCTCAAGAGTTCATGCACGCACTTGGCATTCCATCGACTCGCTCGCTATGTTTATATGCGTCACAATCAGAGACCGTTGACCGACCTTGGTATCGAGAAGGTTCGCACTCTGAAAACCCCGATATTATGGTTTCGAATTCCGTAGCCATTACTACCCGAGTAGCCTCTTCCTTTTTGCGTGTTGGTCAGATTGAATTATTCGCACGCCGAGCGCGCAGTCAAGCCCATTCCATGGCGATGCAAGAGCTTGAACAAATTGTCGAATACGCGATAGAGCGAGAATATAAACAGCAGATAGACTCAAGCTTACCGCTGCCAGAGAAAGTACTCGCACTCGCCACAGAGTTTAGAGAGCGCTTGACCACATTAGTGACACACTGGATGCGCGTTGGTTTCTGTCAGGGCAATTTCAATAGTGACAACTGCGCCGTTGGCGGTTTCACCCTCGATTTCGGTCCGTTTGGTTTTTGTGAACGCTTCGAGCCATACTTCCAACCATGGACTGGCGGCGGCGTCACTTCTCGTTTTTTAATCAGCCTTTGGCCGCAGAGAAAAACTTTGAGTCCTTTTGTTCTGCATTGACGCCCCTTATTGCTACTGACGACGCAGCGGTTGAAAAACTTGGCCTAATTCAGGATGAATTTTCGGCAGTCATGCAAGCTAAGCTCACTGAAATGTGGTCGAAAAAGCTCGGTCTTGAAGAGTTTGATAGCGACTTACTGCAAAACCTCTTCAAACTCATGATGATGACGCACGTTGATTACACCATTTTCTTCCGAGAACTGTCGAAACTACCTGACAATGCTTCTGCGCTTACTGCAAGCTTTTATACCGAGCCTGATGAAGAGGTCATGGCCGAGTGGCAAGCTTGGTTAAATGAATGGCGTGAAAAGCTTCCATCTGCAAACACAGAGGAAGAAATTATGTCAAAAATGAAACAGGTTAACCCCAAGTACACTTGGCGTGAATGGCTAGTGGTACCGGCTTATAAGCAAGCGGAGCAAGGAGAGTATTCTCTTATTTATGAGATGCAGCAGGTGTTTTCTGATCCATATGGCGAGCAAGGGAAAGAGCTGGAAGGTAAGTATTATCAGTGCCGTCCATTAGCGCTATTTGATGTGGGTGGGGTGACGCATTATAGCTGTTCGTCTTAACAACCTACGTAAATAGATTAGGAAAGCGGGCCTTTATTTTAAGCCCGCTTTCCACTGGTGCTTTCCTGCTTATTTGTTAGTATTTTCTTCAACAGTTACGTTAAACTTATGGATAGTAACTTGTTCACCAATTAGGTCAGCTCCATCAACACCATTATCGTTGTCACCAAATCGAAGCATAAAGTTGGTGTTTAACTTAAGTCCTTCAGTTACACCTCTAACTTTTGTATCAGCGTAAGCAGATTGAAAGGCTTCATAATTTGAGTACACCTCTTGTGCCTCTCCGACGCGATGAGTTCGCTGAATTACTTGCCCTTTATTGTCGCCAGATACATATAGTGCAAATGTTTCCGTAGAGTTCCAACCATCCAGATAAATATTGATATAAGAATCAGATGCCGCTTTGCTCGCGAAAGTATCAGAAACTTCAACATCTACATCCACTGAAATTTGGCTCAACATAGGAGCGTCTGCCTCTTTTACTGGAAACTTAGTGTTTGTATATATCCAAAGAGGGTTATGTTTACTGGACTGTTTATTTCCATCGATTTCAATATTGACACTAGTAGTTTCATCAAGATTCGAATCAAAAATCGTTCCACCGATCACTTGTTCTTGTGCAACAGACGCAGGAAGTTGCTTAACAGTAAATTCTTTTACAGTAAATTTAAGTCCTTCTACCGTATTGTCATCGGCAACACGAACTATAAAGTTAGTGTTAAATCTAATACCATCAGCGCGAGCTGCTAGTTTGTAGTCCCCGTAAAGTTTTAAAAAGTCGTTTTTGCTTATGATTGCACCACCATCAACTCTTACATATCCATCAGGGTAGTCTTCAATGGTTTCTTCGTTGCTTGGGTAGTAAACAGCTCGGACTAAAACATCGTCATCTAATAGGTAGATGTTCATGAAAGTAGCGAAGCCGTTGGACTCTTCAATCTGATAGTTGAATTCAAAAGTCTTCAGAGACTTTATACCATTTTCAAATTTGACTTCCGGATATAACCAAGGCTCAGCCTCGCCTCGCTTGTTCGCAATGGTACTAAAAATGCCATAACCATTTGCATCAAAGTGGACTAGTTCTGCATTATCAACTTGAGAAGGTTTGATTACAGGAGCCACAGGGGTTGGAACTATCTCAATTGGCTCGCCAAAATCTGGTGGTGTGATGATGATATCTCCAGACTTAGGGTCAATTTTCAGTTCACCAAAATCGTAGTGTTTTAATGGTTCAAAATCGATTGACTCTACATAAGATGCACCATTATACGCGGTAATAAGTACCTCTGAATCCTTTTTGATGTATCTATAAGCGTGTGTCTCGTAAATATTCACGTCGCCTTCCACGTGAGTACGAGTAGCCCCAAAGTTCTTAGGTTCTTCTCTCGCTTCTGTGATTGTAGTGTGATAAAAATCAAGATCTTCGCGCTCTGCTACTGTAAAAGTCACATAAGAGAATTCTGTGTTGTCTACTTTAATCGCAACATGTCTCTCGTCTTGAGATAGGTCTTGTTCTCCTTCAACTAGATAGTAAGAGTAAAACTGGTTGTCTTCACCTTCTACTCGTTGTGGAGTAACTCTAAAAGTCGCTTCACCAAAAACCTCGACTTCATGCATGCCATTGGTTATGTCTGCAATCGGGTAGTTTTTACTTCCGTAGATGTCTGTAACAGTTAGTTCGTAGTCACTTGTGCGTACGAAATGCACATTACCGTCTAGGTCTTCGATTGCACAAACGTTGTTTTCAAACTCTGGTAATTCTTTGGTAGGTGCTGGTAATTGAACATCTCGCAGACAAGTGTTAGTCAGTGCATTCATTTCAGATACATTTGCTAGTTCAGTGCTTACGCTTACCATTCGCCCTTGTAACACTGGAGATTCCGCCGTAGAGCTATCATTACAACCAACCATCGTAATTGTTGCTACAACTAGTGAAGATAAAACTGTTTTTTTCATGTTACTCTCACTTTCGACCTAAACGGTACTAGTACCAATTAATAATAAAAAAATTTAGCCTTGAGCTGTCTTGTGGGTTTTAAAGGCTATGCTGCTCAACTGCGACGCATGTTAATGCGTACCGGTACGCATTGCAAGTCTTATTTAGTACTGGTACTTAAAATTGATTAAGAGTTCAGTTTTAGGTATGCTGACAGCCCCTAAGAAACAAGCCGGTCGAAGAAAATGGCGCGAATTACCGCTGAAGAAAAAAGACAAAAAAAAGAAAAGATGGATGAGTGCATCGTGAAGATCTTTCTCGAGGAAGGGTGGTCATCGGTGACTTATGATCGATTAGCAAAAGAGTTCAATGTCCGAAAGAGCAGTATTCAAGCCTATTATCCAAGTAGCATTATGTTTGCGACAGCTCTGCAGGGCGTTGCTTTTCCTCTGTTTATCGAGATGCTTGATTTTACGTCCAAGGAAAAGTTCATTGATACATGGGTCGCTACGTATGAGGACCAAAGTAATCACGTGTTTAGAGAAGTGGTAGAAATGCTTCTCCAAAACATCTTAAAAGATGGAACCAGCCCTTATTCTCGCGGTGGTGTGCTTAGGTTGCAACAGCATTTGGCTCAAACGATTGGTGAGGAAGAGGCAAAAAGTGCGATCAAATCAGTACTCGGTGAGTTGATTTATAGAAAAATGTACGATTAAGAGGTAGGTCAGTAGCAAACAAAGTTTGCTACTGACCGTTCTATGTTACTTACCACCAATACTCAACCGAGCAAACCTCACATCCGGTGCAAAGAAAGTTCGGCTGTCATTAATCAGTTGGCTATCACCCACTGCATCCACTTCTTGCAACATTTTGTAGAAGTTACCAGCAACCGTAATACCTCGTACCGGTTGGACTCTCACTCCGTCACGACACAAGAAGCCGCTAGCGCCAAACGAGAAGTCACCGCTGACTGGGTCAGCACCAGAATGGACGCCTTGCAATTCAACAAGCTCCAGATACTCGCCTGCTTTAACCTCAGAAGCGTTACTTAGACCAGTGGCAATAACTTTATGGTTAGCGGAAACATCTAGACTGGACTTCGCACCTCGTGCTGCACTGGCGGTTGATACAGCGCCTAAATAGCTTGCGGTGTGACTATTGTGTAATAGCGTATTGAGCTTCCCGCCCGAAATTAGCACGTTGTCTTGGGTCGCAAAGCCTTCGCTGTCGAAGCTGGCGATCGCCATGCCGTTTGCATATATGCCATATCTGTCAGAGTAATCAGCTCACTGGCAATTGACTCGCCTAGCTTAGTGCCTAGCGGTGTGATGCCTTTCATGGCACTAACACCAGAGAATGCACTACCAAAGGCACCGAATAGGCTGCTTAATGCGTTGATATCGAAAATAGCCGAATACTCACCAGTAGCTACCGGTGCGCCATCGAGTAAATCGCGCGCAAGGTTATAGCCTTGCTCGATACAGTAGCTAGGATTCAGCTCATCAAAGCGGCGCCCCACCGAGACTTTGCCCGCCATAGATTGCTTGCCTTCTTTCTCAAATAGCGTGTACGCGTAACAGCTAAATGAGCGCTCAAAATGCTGGCAGAATGTACCTTGCGTGTTGGCAAGAATAAGCTGACTCTCACCATCGGCATAACCGTTGTAAGGTGCGCTCGACGCGTGGGGAAGGGAAACAACCCCTTGCTCCAGTGCAAGTGATAGCTCAATCTTCTCATCGGCGGAAGTGGTATCTTGCTGAGCAATTTCGGCAAAATCTGTGGTCAGTTTACTATCGATACAGCTGATGGTTTGATGCTCGTCTTGCTTAGAAAAACGCGCGCTTTGAAGGGCGTTTGTCAGCATGAGGTCGAGACTAGAGGTCTCTAACGATTCCGAGTAGCTGGTGGCAATGCGCGCATCTTTGACAACGCGAACCCCAAGGACTTGGCTTGAGCTTACTTTGTACTCATCTAATTGGCCTTGGTTCGCTTTCAAGGAAAAGCTGTTGTTACGATTGACAATGACATCCGCTTCAGCACCTTGGCGTTTGGCTTCTGAAAGGACGTAATCGACGGCATCAAGAAGTTGTTTGTCTTGGCTCATTAGTTACCACCTCCCACAAGAATGTTATCGACTTTCAGCGAAGGCTGACCTACCGTTGTCGGTACTGCTCCGCTTACAGAGCCACACATGCCAGGGGCAAGTGCCATATCTTTACCAACCATGCTGATTTCTTTGAGTACTTTTGGACCAGTACTAATCAGCGTTGCAGTTTTGAGAGGTTTGGTTGATTTTGCCGTTTTCAATCAAGTAGGCTTCACGAACTGCAAAGTTAAATTCACCCGTACCTGGCTGTACTGAGCCGCCGCCCATTTTCTTCGCGTAAATACCACGTTCAACGCCCGCTAACATGTCATCAAGAGAATGCTCACCTGCCTCAATGAAGGTATTACGCATACGTGACGTTGGCGCAAACTTGTAGTTTTGGCGACGACCAGAGCCTGTTGGTTCAAAGCCTGTCTTCATGCCGCCCATTTTGTCGACCATAAAGCTGGTTAGCTTGCCGTCTTTAATGAGTTGCGTTCGTTGAGTTGTCATGCCTTCGTCGTCAACGTGGATAGAGCCCCACTCATTAGTCATAGTGCCATCATCAACGGCACTCACTGCGGTATGAGCGATCATCTCGCCCATTTTGTCATGGAACACAGAAGCCTTTTTCGCCACTGATGTGGTTTCAAGCAGGTGACCACACGCTTCGTGGAAGATGACGCCGCCAAAGCCATTACCAATGATTACAGGCATTTCGCCGGAAGGGCACGCATCCGCGCCGAGTTTAACTAATGCTTGCTGGGCAATAATTTGGCCTAGCTCTTGAGCATCAAGCTGCTCACTAAACTCCCAACCTGAAAGCGCGCCAGGACCTTCTGAACCAGAAGATTGCTCGTTTCCTTTTTGGGCAACAGTGTTACCAGACACGCGAATATAGTGGCGCGTATCGTCAACATGTAGTCCTTCAGAATTGAAGATGGAAACCTGCTGCTCGCGCTGTAAAACATTGCCAATAAACTGAGTAATGTATTCGCTTTCAGCACGTGCAGCGGCATCAGCTTTAAGTAAGAATGCGATTTTTGAGTCTAGATTGGCGTCATTGCTAAGTGGTAAACGACAACCATGCTGGATAGGGTAGCGATTAAGATTAAGCGCACCTGCCGTCGCGATTTGCTCACGTTTGTCTTTTGCAGCGAGCAATGATGTAACTCGCTTTAGTTCATTTTCATCCGTGTTGTTCGTGTAGCCGTAGAGTACTTTGTGGCCGAAGAATAGGCGGATCCCGATACCAAAATCGATGCCTGAGTTTACTTTGTCCACTTCGCCAGACGCGATTTGGATCGAATTTGTCTGATGGTGCTCGACGAATAGTTCAGCAAAATCTGCCCCTAAGAATAGGGCGTGGTCAATCACTGCTTTCGCCGTTACAGAATTAAGCATGAAATCTCCTTGCTCGTGGAACGTCCGAGTGACCCTCAATGAAAGTTGAGGCATATCAGAATGTTAACATTTAACAAATAAATGTTCTTCTATAAAAATTAACGTTACCCCTGGTGTGCTAGCCAAAGGCTTGGTTCAAGCTTAAATTCGCTAAATGAAGCTGTAAACGATGATTGAGTGGGGCTACAGGCGTAAAGACCGAATTTAACCGCCGAGTCGGCAGGAAGAGGCGGATTACACTTGCCCATTTCAACCGTGGTGTCTCCCAACTTATGAAGATGGAAAATACGCATCTGTTTGAAGTCTAAGCCGTTGAGTGATGATTCGATTAAAAAATCTGGGCCACGGCGACTTAGTCGGTACCAAATCTCATTGGGAAGCGGAATATCAGTGGTTGCCCAGTCGGAGTAACCTAGATTTGTTACTACACTGCCCAACCTTGAAAATGACTCATTTTCATATTCGATAGACGCTTTGAACCAGTTATCGCTGTCTAGGTAAATAATGAGGCCACATTGGTCAAACTGCGATTGATACTTGAAATTCACCTTGGTGGTGAACGTGAAGTTCTCTGCGGATTCTAGGAGTAAAGCAGGCGCGCTGTCGTTGCGAAATCCGTAGTAAGACCGTTGCCAAAAATCGGTTTCTGGTTCGGTAGTGATATCGACTTTTGATGTGGAAATTTGGCTTTTTTGGGGTTCGAAAATCCATGTTGCGGTTGTGAAGTCTACCATTGTGACCCTCGTACTGCTGCAGGTTATTGTTTGCTTTCGTGAAGAATTATAAACCGATGTTTATCGTTATATTGATTGCTTTTGAGAGTGGCTGCAACTATTGGTTGTGCTTATTGATGAGTGCGATGAACCGCATTTGGACAAGTTTATAAGGGGGAGTGAATCTGTTTTGAGGTGTCGCGCGTAAAGGAGTTTACATAACTCAAGGAGGGACTCATGTTCTCATTTTTAAAGCGCGATCCTGCTAGAAAACTCAAAAAACGCCATTCCATGTTGCTAGAGCAAGCGATGCATGCACAGAGAAATGGCGATATCAAAATGTACTCTAAATTAACCGCTGAAGCCGAAGAGCTCTTTGAACAAATCAAAAAGCTTGCGACTTCGAATGGCTAGATATGAGGAAGCTCGGGCTTTACCCTAAATGCCTTTTTGGTATTGTTGGTTGCTAGTGTTCTGGATTAGGTTGCCAACGATACTGCGTTCGTCCTCTAGAAGTAGCGCTTTGAATGCGTTAATGATCTCAAGTTTGCTACCGTCCACTTTTGTTTCCGTCTGAATATCTCTTAGGTCTATAAGAACATCGGTAATAAGGTCGCGATGGTCAGCCAGCACCTCTAGGTTCAGAATATTGTGCTCGCTGTAGAGACTGTTGTGCGAGCCTTTTTGCTTTTGAACCACATAAGGGTTGTCTTTGAGGTTGATGATAGACGTACGTTTACTGCAGCGTCTCAAGCAGCCTTTGTTGACTTTGATTTTCTTGCAACCTTCCGTTTGTTGGAACAAACATTGGCGACTAGTCAGTAACGTATTCGGATGGTACACGCTATAGAACGTGCGCATGCCACTTGGTCTTCGAATGTAGCGGAGCTGTTTGTTACTTAGTTCATTAGATAGGAATGCACCCGCGGCAGAGTACTCTTCTTGAAGGCATTTCAATGTGTACGAATTGGTGCTGTTCATTTGCGGACCAGCTACCCAATCTAACCCTAGCGTTTGAGCGTGGAAACCGACACCAGAGTTATTAGTAATAAGCAGTGTTGGTTTAATGGCTTCTAAGAAGGCTTTAGCCGCTTCAAAATCATCGCCGATGAGAATAGCCGGGAACCAAGGTTTTAGGTTCGGGTTAGATTCAAAGAGCGAAATCATAGCGGGTAGCTCGGCACTTAATCCCATAGGTAGCTGAAAATAGACCTCAACATCGGATTCCAAACTAAGAGTAGCATCTTCAGGGCTTGACACTAACACCGATAGTGGTTTTTGGCGGCTTAGCTCTGGGTTTTGCGCTAATTTTTCTAATTCTGGTGCTTCAATTGCGCCTTTCAAGCTTGCTGATGTCCGGTCAGCGTTGATATCCATGGCTGCGATTTTCGCGTCAACGTGCCGGATGATATCGGTTTTTTTGTCGTAAAGACGCTGCTTAACTGCTTGAACTTGTTCGGTAGTGGTACATTGATACACCTTAGAGAAATGCGTAACCGCGTTGTCTCTTGGGTTATCGATATACATGCTTTTGCCGTATTCACCTTGTAAGAAACCGTTAGAGAAATCACGGTTAAATACGGTGTAAAGCTCGCTGGTATCTTCTGAAAGCGTTTCACCTTCACACAAGCGGTCTATTTGCTTGCGCCAGTTGTCCACAACGGTATAAACGTAATGCGGTTTTTTGATGCGGCCTTCAACTTTTAGTGAATAGACACCCGCGTCGGCAAGCGCTTGAAGATCGCCAAATGCTGAGTTGTCTTTTAGGTTTAGTGGGTAGTCATAACCTTGCTTGGTAGTTTGGTATTGTTCACGACACGGCTGACTACAACGACCACGGTTACCAGAGGCACCATTGCGCGCCGAGCTGATATAGCAGAGCCCAGAAAACCCGATACAGTATGAACCATGAACAAATACTTCCATTAACACATCGTGTTGATGCCCAAAATGAGCGAGATGAGCAATCTCATCAATGTTAAGCTCACGAGACAGGTTAACGCGGCTGGCAGTCATCTGTTTGAGAAACTCGATTTGCCCAGTATTGTGAGTGTTAAGCTGCGTTGAAGCATGAACATCTAAGCTTGGGAAGTGGCGTTTAACCAAATACGCTAAACCAAGATCTTGAACGATAACGCCATCAATGTCGGTATTGACCAACTGAGCTAGTAAGCGCATCACAGCGGCAATTTCACTTTCTAAGATCAGTACATTAAGCGTCAGAAACACTTGACACTGATTGGCATGAGCAAGCTCAAGAACGCCTGCAAGGTTGTCTAGTGTTAAGTTCGCTGCACGGTTTCGCGCATTGAAACGATCCAATCCACAGTACACCGCATCTGCACCCGCTGCGATCGCTGCTTTGATTGACTCTACATCACCACCCGGTGCCAACAATTCAAATTGATCTCGTGTCACGACCATACCCTTAGAAAAAATGAGGGCGTAGTCTACAGCAAATTGCTACAGATTTCGTCCCAAATTCATACCTATCGATATTTATGTAATTAGTTGACTATGTGATCAAGGTTTAAAGAAGGATGAGAATAGTGAGCTAGGTTTACTTCTATCTAATGAAATAAGACCAAAAAAACCAGCAGGAGATAATGATGAGATGGAGTCTCGCAGTTTTAACAATGGTAATGATTCAGGGCTGTGCCAGCCAAGCAGATAATGTCGTTGATGGAGAGGCGCCAACGCCAAGCAATGAGTGTGTAGGTTCAGTTGAACTACCAAATGAGCTCTTGGGAAAATTTACGCAGGTCGACAACCCTCAGATGCTAGCGAAAGCCATTGGTGAACCTTTGTCCGGTGGTTTGTGTCAAGGCGCCGTTTATCAAAGCACGGAAGAGGTAACAATCTATCGAGCTTGGAACAGTACCAACCCCGGTAGCCAATTTGGTAACTGGTGGGCGCTTAATCAACCAGCAGGTAAAACAGCGGATTATCGGAAAGACTATGAAATATGCTATCAGTGGTCACCACTCGACAAACTGGTGAAATGTACGTTGCAGGTTGGTGCGACGGTGGTGGTGGGTAATGGGCAAAGTGCTAAGTGCTCCGAGTATTTAGAGTATCCCGTGTCGGCGGCACAGCAGGTGTTTATTGAATCAGCATCGGATGTCATGCTCAATTGCAGTGGCTTCGATAGCATGATGGACTGGCAACCTGAACAATAAGGTTTTATCAATCACATAACTAACGATTGCTATAGGGTGGCCGCCTCACGATAGAGTTATTCGTTGAGGCGGTTTTTTTGACTATGACGTCTCTTTCATCGCCGATACGACTGAAGGGTCGTTTAGCAGGTTAAACAGCAAGCTTTTCGCTGATGAGCGTTGAGAGTCAGACAGTTTCTTACTCGGATTCTCTCGTGTTTGAGTGAGGATGTTTTTAACAAACCGGCTGTTGGTTCCCGACAGCTCATATACAAAGCGCAAGGTATTCATCAGTTCATCTTGAGGCAGGCTGTACACTGCCATCTCACAGCTAAGACCATCCATAGCGAGTAGGTTATTCACGACCTCGCGTCGCTCAGCATTAAACTTTTCTTTGGCAATGTGGCCGTCGATCAACGCCTGTACGCGGTCTGCAATTGCGACCGGCACTTCCATGGTTTTTGTTTCGTAAGTCATCGCTGAATCTACTCCTTCGACTGGGATGTTTTACTCGGCTACTACCTTCAGTTTGAATTGTAGGGGCAGCCGTCAATGCTGTTCATAATGACAGAAAAACATTTTGATTAGTAGGGTAACTCTGGCCTGAGGATTTACTTGGTAGTTTCTTGTTCGATTTTGCACTAGCGAAGCGTGTCTTTGCGTACCAAACTCTAACTATCTTTTAGTGGGACTCGATTATGCAGCGAAGACAATTTCTAGCGCTGTGCTCGGCATTTGTTGCCTGGCCAGTATTGGCAAACACCAAGATGAAGAAAACACCAGGGCAGGCTGAAGGGCCTTTCTATCCCGTGACATCCATTCCTTTACGAGCGAACTTAATTATCGATGAGTCTAACCTCATTGGAGAACCTATGACTCTAGTGACTCGTGTGGTGGATAGTAACGCTAAGCCGCTTGATGGCGTGCGTGTGGAGATATGGCAATGCGACGGTCAAGGTGTGTATGAGCATCCGAGACAACCCGATGCGGAACGTTTTGATTCGAGTTTTGCAGGCTTTGCTGCGCTTGAGTCAGATGCTCAGGGACAGTGCCGGTTTCAAACCCTTTACCCGGTTCCATACACAGGAAGGCCACCTCACATTCATGTGAAGTTATGGCGAGGGCAGCGAGAAATTCTCACGACTCAGCTTTACTTAAAAGGAGAGACAGGCAATGAGTGGTGGGGAGGTAGTGAACGTGATTGGCTGCAAATGGATGTAGCGACAGATGGAGAAGGAAACCGAATGACGCAGTTTCAGTTTGTTGTTTAAGAGCGTGTTCACGGTATGTACTTGCTGCATTAACCAAAAAGGCAAGACATCATGTGTCTTGCCTTTGGAGTCATTGCACGAAGTTGTGTTTATCTGACGCACAGCTTAAGCGTTGTTTTGAATCGGCTGATAGCGTCCTGGTTTGTGGTTCATCGCCAAAATAAGATTAGTAGCAATAGCCCCTATGATGGACAGCCCAATCAGGTAGATATCGACCACAAACAGCGAAAGTACAACGATCGAGCAATCAAGCGCCATTTGCACCTTACCAGCACGGATGCCAAATCGTTCCTGTAGAAACAGCGCCAGGATATTGAATCCGCCTAGGCTCATCTTGTGTCTAAAAATCACCAACATCCCCATTCCAATCAGTCCACCACCTAGCAGCGCAGCGTAAATCGGCTCGATGTGAGAAATCTGAATAACGTGATGCAAATGATCCACTGCAAAAGAGACGATGCTTACTGCAATGAACGTATTGATTGTGAACTGCCAACCCATGCGAGTGACCGACAAAATATAAAATGGCAGGTTAAGTGCGAAGAAAACCTGACCAAAACTCAGAGCTGTGATTTTTGTGATAAACAAGGCTAAACCAGCAGTGCCGCCAGTTAGGAGGCAACTTGGTTGAAGAAGATTACGCCAAGAGACACCAAAGCGCTACCTAGCGTGAGGGCGAGCAAATTCTCGCGCAGGCTATGATCTTTATCCATAAAGAAAATTCCAATTTCAAAAACGCCAAAAATAGCGTGTTACAACAAGTGATTTGCCGCGATGTTAGCTTTGTATGGATACTTATGTCGATAATGTGATGGATTTTCGATTTTTATTGAGTGTTTCGTCAGATTTACACATGGGTCGCAAGGAACGTGAATGGTAGTAGAGCTTGCGGCACGAGTTAGGTAGGCTGAAGGTGGTCTTAGAATGGAGGTAGATACGTGTATATCGGTAAAGTGTCGAGTTTGACGGGTGCATCTGAGCGGGCAATCAGACTCTATGAAGATATGGGTTTACTGAAAGTGGCAAGACAAGGAAAGTACCGAGTCTACACGCAGCAAGATGTGGAATTTATTCAGCTCATCAAACAGGCACAAGCGCTTGGTGTGCAGCTTTCTGAATTGGTAGAGCTGAAAGAGGGCAACCATGATCTAGATTGGCGACAGGTTGGAAAGTGGATGGAGCGCAAAATTGCGCTGATTGATGAAGAGCTCCAAGCACTAGAGATTCAAAAGGGTCAGCTCAAGCAATACAAAAAGAACATTGATGATTGCTATGCAGCTCTTGACTCTGACTCTAAGGTGAGGGTTTAAGCTAGCCTCATTCGTTACTTAGACAGTGAGGCAAGCCATGGACAAGATCCTTATTATTAACGCCAATCCCAAAGCCAATAGCTTGTGTAAAGCAATTAGCGAGCGCTACCAAGAAAACATCTCCGAGAGTAAGCAGACCAAGATTTTGCATATTGGGGAAATGGACTTTCAATTGTCCTTAGATATGGGCTACGAGAAAACAATGGCGCTGGAACCATCGCTCATAGAGTTCCAGCAATCGGTAGAATGGGCTGACCATATTGTCATTGTCTCACCCGTTTGGTGGGGGACTATGCCTGCAAAGTTAAAGGCACTGTTTGATAGAGCATTTCTACCGGGCTTCGCATTTCGTTATGTCAAGGGTAAGGCTATCCCAGAAAAGCTACTCAAAGGGAGAACGGCGGAGATGATTATCACCTTAGACACTCCCGTCTTTTGGTACAAATGGATAAAAGGCAATCCTATTTATTTGAATCTAAAACGCACCATTCTCGACTTTGCTGGCATTAAAAATGTGTCGACCAACTATTTTGGTCCGGTGATCAACTCAACTGAGCAGCAACGCAAAAAGTGGCTGCATAAAGTTGAGACGCTAGCGGCGTCGAGATAGTGAAGTCTTTTAAGCGCAAAGTATCAAATAGAGGGGCTTTTAGCTCCTTCTTGCCTCCAGTTCCATACTTCGAAGAATGTAGTCTGTCATCCATGCGGTGGCGAGCAGACACATCCATACGACAACAACTTGATGAGGTACTTCGACTCGTGACCATACGACAAGAGTCGCAAAACCTACCGCTGGCACTGTCCAATAGATGAGTTTGTTCCAGCGAAAGCCTTTGAGTTCGGACAAGCTTTCAAGTGAAGCAATAATTCCTGTAATGGATAGCGCTACGACAATAGTGTACGCCTGATCCGTAAACCACAGAGGTAAGATAAGCGCCAGTACCCACCAATTTTGTTTACGAGACGTGTTTTTGCGCCTAGCCGCCCACCAAATAACGCAAATTGAAATCATCTGAACTAGGGTAACGAGTGGCGAACCATCTATTGTGCCAAGCATCTGACTCACCATGATGCCAGCTTGTAAAGCACTGACGATCCCTGCGGTAATGATTCTGACATTGCGATTGCTACGCTTTGAAAATGCCACAAAGAGCAAAGGGAATAGAGTCCACTGAGTCACAGAAAGAGAAATGGATTGATGGGGCAGAGTGAGTCCGTAGCATAGCATACCTGCAAGCAATACCAGTCCGCTGGCTCCTTTGCGCGGTAGCACCCATAGAGCAGGAATGCTAACGCCAAAACGGAGATATCACCGTCGCTCACGCCAATCGCTTTGGCGCAGGCAATGGTCAATAAAGTTGTAATGACAAAATGCAAACTAGAAACCATCATAACCCTCTCAATTTCAGAACCCAACTAAAGGAGTTGGGTTCTGAATATCAAATGCTAAATCGAGAGCGCTGAGTACAGCACTCCAAGCGTACCGAGAGTGAAGATAAGCAATACGATCTTGCTAGACATTTCACCGTTGTTCTCTGTCGCTTTACCAAATAGGCCGAACACTAACGGATGCACCAAGAATGGTGTGGCGAAGATAAAGGTGATCATGCTTGCCGCACTATCGCCAAACATTCCACCTTGCGTTGCTGCGAATAAGCCAAAGTGGGACAGACCTGAAGCCGCTGCCATCGATGCGTGCTCAATAGGCATACCTGCGAAGTGGAGAATCGTGAAGCTGCCGAATACCGCCACAATTTGCCAGCCGAACGAGAACTGCATCAGTCCTTTAACTTCAACTGCGTGGTCGCCATTGGCCTTGCGAAGGTTCTGGGTCGCAAGGTAAACACAAGCCAAGCCGGCAATCACAAGAGGCAGAGTCCAACCAACAAGCAACGCGCCACGCTCTGCACTTGCTGCAAGAATCGTAAATACAAAGATATGACCAAGGAATGGAATATTGATCATGATTGGCGCACGCGCTGCCGCCGTGTAACCAAAGTCACCTGCTGTACATGCGCCCGTTAAGCCTGAGTGTGACAAGCCGCCAGCCATCCCCGGAGCTAGGTTACGAACATGGTTCGCTTTAGCGAGGAAGATAAGGATAGTCAGACCACCGAACATCCAGAACATTTGTCCCGCAAAACCATATACGATCACGCTTTGTAGACCTGGAATACTGAACGCTTCCAGCATGTGTGAGCCGCCAACCAAGAACGTACCGGTTAGTAGCACTGGGATGCCTGCGAACAGTAGTGAATTCAGCGTTGGGCCTGCTTTCCATTTAGGTAACAGCATGCCTAACCCTGAGGAAATGATCATCGCAAAGAAGATTTGCGGTAAACCAATCACACTGGCGACAAGGTGAGAAAGCCTTAGCGATAGCATCATAATGATAACAATGGTAAGAATCTCTACAGCACCTTTGGCCAAATAAGTGCGCATCTTAGCGACTTCTTTTTTGCTATCGATGAAGATGATTGCAGCACCAATACAAAGGTACGCCATGGCTAAATAAGAATCACCCATAGGGTTGGCGCCACTTCGACCAGTTAATAATGCCGAGATCATTTCAATGCCCATCAGCAAAACGAACGCTCGAATGATGTACACGAACTGAGTGCTTGTCGTGCCAAAAAACACTTCATTCTTTGCGGGAACGGCTAACACATCGACGTGGCCTGTTTGCTTGGACAGCAATCGACGGATCTCTTGTCCACCGACAAAGAAAGTCGCGATGAGTGCAATAACCGTAGTTTGGCTTAATAGGACGATAGCGGGGAACTCTTGAAGCCCCGGTTGAGCTAGCCCTGTTTTTACAAACAAGGTACCCATAAGTAGACCAAGTACAACAATGACGAGAACCGCCGAGTACTTAGTGTTTGCGACAATGGTTCTTGAAAGCAGAACCATGATGACCACTGCCACCATTGAAAACAATAAATGATTAAACGAAATCAGATACGAAAAGTGTTCCATTAATTACACCAGAGAAGTCAGTGAAAGCTGCAATATTAGCGAGCTTTAAATTTATGGCGGGGATCCTATAAGAATTTATTAGGACGATGTACTTCAAAAATGTAACGGCTGAAACATTTCATCATACAAATGATTTTTGGTTGATTGATGTACCTAGTTGATGATTTGCTGTTTTCTGTAAAAGTTCATAAATAACAACTGGTTAATAATCTTTGGTGTTTTTGTTCTTTTGGAAAACTTCAGTTTTTTCGAGGTTTTTGCTCGATATAAAGGTTGAATCTATACCTCGGCAGTCCCCTGAGTTTGACGTCTCTGAAATAGCCACTCAAAATAAAGCAAAGCCAAAAAATTAGGGTGCTATGAACTTTCTCGCTCATTTACATATTGCCGAACATTGTGACAGTAGTTTACTGGGAAACTTATTGGGCGACTTTGTCAAAGGTGACCCAACGAAGACCTATCAACAGGAAATTGCTGAAGGCATCATGCTCCATCGATTCGTCGATTCCTACACAGACAATCACCCGATCATGAAGCAGTGCAAAACCTTATTTGATGCTGATCTAAAGCGCTTTTCGCCTATCGCGATGGATATGTTTTGGGATCATTGTCTTGCGAAACACTGGACTCGATATCATCGCCAACCGCTTGCGCAGTTTGTTGATCATGCAGAGCTGACCATTAAGCAGACCTCAGCCCCATTACCGGAGCGATTTGTTCGTATGAGCACTCATATGTGGCAAGGGCGCTGGCTCGAGTCGTATCAAGATTTCGATAACATTAAGTTTGCCCTTGAGAGAATGTCTCTGCGAAGCATGCGCATGGCACCGCTGGCAGAGTGTGGCGAACAGTTGGAGGAAAACTATAAAGAGTTTTCGGAGTTTTTCAGTCACTTGTATCCAGAGGTGTTAGAAAAAGCAAAACAGCAAACTAACAAATAGAGTCGATCAGAATAGCATTAACCTAACGCGCGGTTTCTGGTACACTCGCGACCCTTTTGAATACATCCTGTTGGCGACGTTATGACAGACAAGACTATACTCGATACTGCCAGTGAGCAGTCCACCTTTGATGACTTTGCTTTTAGCGACACGCTGAAGCAAAACCTTGCTGATCTTAATTACACCTCGCCGACACCGATTCAGGAAAAAGCCATTCCTTTTGTCTTGGACGGCAAAGATATTCTTGCAGGTGCGCAAACAGGCACAGGTAAAACCGCCGCATTTGGTTTGCCACTGATTCAGAAACTGCTCGATGATCCCAAACCAAGAGAGGCGGACAGTAAAGTCATTCGCTCCCTTATTCTCACTCCAACGCGTGAGCTCGCGCAGCAAGTGTTTGATAGCTTGGTTCAATACACACAATCGACCGAGCTTAAAGTCGTTGTCGCGTATGGCGGAACCAGTATCGGCATGCAAACGAAAAACCTGCGTGGCGGTGCGGATATCCTAGTTGCGACACCTGGTCGTCTCCTTGACCACCAACATACACGTAATCTAACACTTGCTGAGTGTGAGTACTTGGTGCTGGATGAAGCAGATCGAATGTTGGACATGGGCTTTATGCCGGATTTGAACCGCATCTTGAAGCGCTTACCAAAAGAGCGTCAAAACATGATGTTCTCGGCAACGTTTGAGCAGCGTATTAAAACTCTCGCACATCGCATTATGGATCAGCCAGTAGAAGTGCAGGTGACGCCAGCAAACTCGACGGCAGATACTGTTAAGCAAATGGTTTACCCAGTCGATAAAAAGCGCAAACACGAGCTACTGGCCTACTTAATTGGTTCACGCAATTGGCAGCAAGTTCTTGTCTTTACTAAAACTAAGCAGGGCAGTGATGCACTGGCGAAAGAGTTGAAGCTCGATGGTATCAAAGCGGTATCGATAAATGGTGATAAAAGCCAAGGCGCCCGCCAAAAAGCCCTCGATGATTTTAAATCGGGCGCAGTCCGCGCATTGATTGCAACCGATGTTGCTGCCCGAGGTCTAGACATTCAGCAGCTTGAGCAAGTTGTGAACTACGACTTGCCATATAAAGCAGAAGACTACATTCACCGCATTGGCCGTACTGGCCGCGCAGGACAAGAAGGACTTGCGGTGTCGCTAATGAGCCATGATGAGCAGTACCTACTGGAAGCCATCGAGCGCTTGCTGGACAAGCGTTTGCCTCAAGAATGGCTGGCGGGATTTGAGCCAAGCCCTGAATCTGAAATCGAACCGGATCGCGCGCCACGACGACGCGGCCGAGGCGCAGATAAGCGCAAGATGAAAGCCAAGCTGAAAATCCACGCGGGACGTGGTAAGAAGCGCTAAAAAGAATAACAAAGACAAACTTTAGGGTTTGTCTTTGTTGTTTATAGGGTATGTCCAGAGGATGGAAAATCATTTATGCTTTTGTTTCTTATAATAAAGGAGACAAAGCATGGATGTTTTTGACGTTCTTCACCAGCACCGTTCCATCCGTCAATATCACGATGATCCTATTGCCCCAGAGCTGCTAGATGAAATTCTCCAAGCCGGCGTGCGCGCTTCATCATCCGGCAATATGCAGTCTTATTCGATTATCGTTACTCAAGACAAAGCACGAAGAGAGGCTTTGTATGAGCCTCACATGAAGCAAAATATGGTGGTCGATGCACCTGTACTTCTCACGTTCTGTGCTGATTTTCGCAGAATGCGTAAATGGCTAGAACAAAGTGATGCACCGTTAAACTTTGATAACTTCATGAGTTTCATGATTGCCGCCATTGATGCCACCTTGGTGTCACAAAATGTCGCTATCGCAGCAGAGGCAAAAGGTCTGGGGCTTTGTTATATGGGCTCCACGCTGGCCAATTGCGACAAGGTTGGCGAAATTCTAGAGTTACCCGCGGGCGTGGTTCCCGTTGTTGGTTATTCATTAGGTTACCCTGCTGAAAACCCAGAGACTCGCGATCGTCTTCCTATGGATGGTCTAGTGCACCAAGAGGTATACCAAGATCAGGACGATGCTACGATAGAAGCCATATACAAACAGCGTGAAACGGACGGTTGGGCACGCTACATGTCATATCCAGACCTCAAGCAGATGATCGAAGAGTCCGATGTAGAGAACCTGGCTCAGATATACACAAAACTCAAATACACCCGAGAGTCACATGTGGATTTTTCAAAAAGCGTGTTGGGTTACCTTGAGAAGCAGGGGTTTATGAATCAGTAGCAGATTTTATGACACCCTGAATAGAGTTACTTCAAATGCACAGCTCTGGTCATTCTAGTTTATATGAAACCTGTGGTGTATTTTCAAAAATCTTCGATTCACTTCCCCTTCTAGAAAGTATCATATGGAGGGGAAGCTCTGTGAATGTTACACCTCGTAATTCAATATTCAATTTGATGAGAGGTGTGTCGTGAGTTGGTTATATGTACAATCTAGTGGAGAGCTGTATTGGTTAAATGAGCGTGTGGCAACAGGCTACTCAGGTAAAGGTCAGTACAAAAATAGACCTAACTTGGAACACATGAAGGGGCTTGGCCCAATTCCGAGAGGGATGTATAAGATTGCAGCGCCTAGAAATAGCGATCGCACTGGGCCATATGTATTGCCTTTAACGCCCATAGGGCACAATGCACTAGGGAGAACAGATTTTCAAATACATGGAGATTCAATTAGAAATCCTGGTACTGCGTCAAGTGGCTGCATTATTTTTTCAAGAAAGATCAGGGAAAAAGTTTGGTCTAGCAATGAGCACAAAATAAAGGTAGTAGCGGAGTTTAAGTAAATGAAAAGTATTTTATTCATTAGTATGATATCTGCGTTTGCTTCAGCTTCAACACCTGATTGTGACTCACCACAATCATGGGCTGCGACTATGGCTTATGTCCAACTTACTAATAACGATATTGAGCTGAAGGAAAAAATTAATACTAATTCGACCGTAGTAACTCTTCTAGCATCGGAAAAAATTGAAGAAGACATATATCGTCAGATACATCATATAGATTTCAAATTGCATACAGGAGAAGTAATCACAGTTATTACTTCTAATGAAGCAACCAGTGAGGAGTGTTCGTACAGTGGAGTGGATGTATACGAAGTTACAAATAAATACAGCTCAGAATGATTCTAGTTAGTCAGTTATGATTAGAGTTAATTTTAACATCGGGCTTATTTTGGAGCTTTCTAGCATCTAAATCGAAGAGTTATGATGTGTTTAGCATTAGCAAAAGATGGCGATAGATTTTGTCGCCATTTTGTCCATTACTTACTGTATTTAAGTTTACCTACCAATATCCACAATGACCCCAACATCACAATGGCATACAACATTGCTAGCCCAATTGAAAATAACACGACGATACATAAAACCAGTGAAAGCACGGCGAGATTTTTACGCCATCCTTTGAGTAGTCGAACTGCACTCCACATCGCGAATAGATAAATAACGACAAAGATACCGTTCGCTAGGGTCAAGAAGACATCAATATCAATCCCAGACCAATAACCAAACACACATGAAATGGTGAGTGTTGCACCAACGATCAGCGTTGCGACCGTTGGAACCCCCTTAACTGAGACACGTGCAGCAGCACTATCAGGACGGTACTCACGGGCGAGTGACCAAATCATTCGTGACAAGCTTTGTGCGTACAGGTTGATGGTCGCAAAGCAGGCCAAAAAGCCAACAATACTGATTAGCCATTTCGCCTGTGCGCCATAAAGCTGCTCGGCAATAAAAGGCACCGAGGCGGTATTCAGCGCCTGTGTACCAAAAGCATGGTGCTCAAGAACCACAACAGAGAACGCGTAGTAAACCGCACCTGCCAATAAGCAGCCGACCAATATGGCGATGGGGTAGTCACGCTCTGGTCGTTTAAATTCTTCTCCCATATGAGCAAAGGCTTCGATACCGACAAAACACCAGAACATGACAGCGATAGCTTGAGTGATCGCTGGGATTTCGATAGTAGAAGCGGTAGAGGGCAGAAAAGCTGAACTATCAATATCGCTGCCTGTTACGAAGCAGGCCACCAGTAGAATAATCCCGATGGCAATAAAGGTCTGAAGACGGCTGGAGGACTTACTGCCCGAAAAGTTGACCACCATGAGCAGTGCCACCACAAACAGCTGTGAAGCAACAGGATGAGATAAGAAGCTGGGCAAAAACTGCTGAGCAAAACCGCCAGCAATCGCGATAGCAGCAGGAACGCCAACAGGGATCACGCTGATAAACAGCAGCGCGATTGCTTTTTCAAGTCTAGATCCAAATGCTTGTCGAACGAAAAACGAAGCGCCCCGGCGTTAGGGTAGCGTTTCCCTAGAGAGGCAAAGGTAATGGCTATCGGGCAGATGGCGATAAGCAGCGCGCACCATGCCCACAGGATTTGCTCACCCGCTATGCTGGCAGCGATGGCGGGCACCATAAACAGGCCGGTGCCTAAAAGGGTAGTGGACATTTGTCCTATGCCGCCAAGCAGCGTAATTTCTTGTTTTAATTGCGACATATTTGAACTTTTAGTGTTAATTATTGATGGCTGAAT
Source organism: Vibrio maritimus (assembly GCA_003263775.1). Classification (GTDB taxonomy): domain Bacteria; phylum Pseudomonadota; class Gammaproteobacteria; order Enterobacterales; family Vibrionaceae; genus Vibrio; species Vibrio maritimus. Next base: position 617,419 of record JYJJ01000079.1, on the reverse strand, counting down.
GACGCTCTAGCTTATTACTCACCAATAAAATTAACAACTTATTCATCGCTTATGCCGGATATAACGCCGCTCTGCCCGGCGTGACTATTTTGAAGAGTAGAACGCCGCGACGTCACGCAAATCTTGCTCTGTTAAGTTCTGCAACTGCGCCTTCATTAGGGCTGCCATTGCACCAGAGCGTTCATCGTTTAAGTAGGCATTCATCGCATTAAATAAATACAAAGGATCTTGCCCATTCAGATTAGGGTAGCTAGCTTGGCTAGGCGCTCCATTTGGGTTATGGCAAAACACGCAGCTAGGCGCTTTCATCTCGCCGAGCTTGGCATCACCAAGTGAGTTTGTGTTTGCTTGGGAAGCGTGTGTCTGAACGGTCAGCAGTGATAGAGATAAAGTAAGGCCAGTAATGGCCATTTTGACAAGTGTGTTCATAAGGACTCACAAAAAACTTAACCTAGGCAATAAGATAAACCTTACCCCTAGGTTAAGCTCAAGCATCAAAGATAGAAATGCGATGTTGATCAGTGTCTTGGCTAAGTTTTTACCCTGGCCTATTGCTGTATACCAAGGTTATTACTTACCAAATCTTTGTTAGACCAAGGCTGACAACTTCTCTAGCAACACATCGATATCTTGGCTGGAGATGTCTTTGTGGGTGACAAATCGAACTGGATTGCTTGGTGAAATCGTGATGTCTTGCTGAGCAAGCTCTTTGGCAATCGCTTCAATGTCTACCGATTCAGCTAACTTGGCAAACACGATGTTGGTTTGAACAAACTCAGCATTCACGCTAAATCCAGGGATGGCATTTAAGCCTTCAGCCAGTTTTTTGGCATTGCTATGGTCTGTGGCGAGCTGAGCAACTTGCTCAGTCAATGCCAGCTTACCCGCTGCTGCCAGAATACCTGCTTGACGCATGCCGCCACCAACCATTTTACGCAGTCGTCGTGCGCGTTCGATGAATGCTTTAGAACCAAGTAGCAAAGAGCCAATCGGTGCGCCAAGTCCTTTCGATAAGCAGATAGTCATAGAATCAAAATGCTTAGCAATTTCGATTACATCAACGTCTAGTGCTACGGCAGCGTTATAGACACGAGCGCCGTCAAGGTGCAGATTGAGACCGTGCTCATCGACGAATTTTCTCGCGTCAGCGAGGTAGGAAAGAGGCAGAACTTTACCATTGATGGTGTTTTCAAGGCTGAGCAGTTTCGTGCGTGCGAAATGGCTATCGTCTGGCTTAATTGCGGCTTTAAGCTTAGCAAAATCTAGTGTCCCATCTGGGTTGTTTTCAATCGGCTGCGGTTGAATTGAGCCAAGCACTGCAGCGCCGCCCGCTTCGTACTTGTAGTTGTGTGCTTGCTGACCACACAGGTATTCATCACCGCGTTGACAGTGTGCCATCAGTCCCAGCAGGTTTGCTTGAGTGCCTGATGTTGTAAATAGCGCCGCTTCAAACCCGTGGCGCTCGGCAGCCCAGGATTCAAGCTCATTGACTGTAGGGTCATCGCCGTACACATCATCGCCAACAGGCGCGTTGGCCATTGCGTCGCGCATAGCTTGGGTGGGTTTAGTGACAGTGTCTGAGCGAAAGTCCATTGAAAATCTCCTAAATGTATCCGCATAGCGCTGCTTTACTTAAGCAGGCTATGGTTTTTGCGTCGGTAATCTTACCGTCGATAATATGTTGTTGTAATTGTTTGTGTGACATTGTCACAATCTCGATAATTTCATCGTCGTCACACTGGTATTGATCGCTCGGTGTTAACTGTTTGGCGATGAATAAGTGCTGGATTTCGTCGCAAAACCCTGCCAGTGGTGTCACTTGTCCCAATGAAATCATAGTATTAGCAGCGAACCCCGTTTCTTCAATCAACTCTCGGTGAGCGCATTGTGTCGGATCCTCTCCTAGCTCCATAGTGCCTGCAGGTAGCTCCAACAACCATTTCTTAAGCGATGGGCGGTATTGACTAAGCAGCAAAATCTCACCTTCAGCGGTAACAGGTAGTATGACCGCAGCACCTGGATGCTTGATCGTAGTGTGAGTGATGATTTGCTGGTTGGGTAGGGTGACCTGCTCCTCAATGAGGGAAATTGACTTCCATTGGTGAAGGGTTTTGTGAGTCATAAAGCTTCCGTGACTTCGATGTTGAGCACCTAATATGAGCATACAAACTATCAAATGTCGATGGGCAAACTTACTGCAATAGTTGCTTTTGGAAGCACATCGAAAATGGAATCTCTGATTGTCCCACTGTTTTGATTCAGTAAGTTTCTGTATATCAGAGTGTTCGAGCAGTTTTAGTCGAGGTAAGACAGGCGTGTTAGGGGCAGACGGGTTAAATTTAGCATTGATGGTGGCAGAGTCGGGAATGATCGATTCCGCTGTCCGTGAAATCATGCAGCACACAGAACTCATGGGACTTGGAAACGAAGACAGCGTTAAACAAAGTCTGACTGCGTCTATGGCAAAGTGGACGCAGAGTGTGAAACGTAAGCTCGTTAAAACCCAGCAAACAGACTCTATTCAAGCTGAGCTGAACCTCTATCAATATGCTGTATACCTCACTGAATCTGAGTTCGAGCAGAATTTTGAAGACATTATTACTAAGCTCCCGCAGGATTCGCTATTCCGTGACAAAGCCAATCAGCTTTTAGCCTCCAAGCATACTTACCCTAGTTCTTTGTTCGCTCGTCAGTTCTGCATGCAATGGTATGAAAGTTTAAAAGGTGCAGTGGAAGATAAGCAGCAAGTGACGCTAGATCAGCAGAAATCTCGTTTCTTAAAGCAGCTCTATCAACGTATCGATACCCTCAAAGATATGGAAAACCTGACCCAGTCTGGCGAAAATGCGCAGCTCGGCCGACTGTGGGACTTGGCAGGCGCAGAGCTGACCAAACAAGACTGGAAGTCAATTGAACAGACGGCAGATTACCTTGCGAAACACAGTGAACTCAATGCGATTGCGGATAAATTAGGTCGAATGGCAGAAGAGGTGGATGCGCCAGAACTTAACCGAGTGGAGAGCCATGATGATGTCGTCGTTGAAGAAAAATCAGACTTTGCCACTGACGATATAGTAGCATCCACGCCAGTAACGACATCAATAAACTGCTGCCGAATGAAACCATGTATCTTGCCTATCCCGAGCTAGAAACGGTGTTCTATCAGCATTTGGTGGAAAAGCGCCTTTTAACCTACAAGGCTGAAGGCAAGCTGCGCACTATTCGACAATTACACGCGCCTACACAGTCTCATGGAGAAGTGACTAAGGAGAAAGGGCCGATGCTTATCGCGATTGACGTTTCTGGCTCAATGCAAGGTGCACCCGAGAAATCTGCGAAGGCAATGGCCTACGCATTGATGAAAATGGCGGCAGAGCAGCAGCGTGAATGCCATGTCATTTTGTTCTCATCCACCTTCATTACCTATGACTTGTCTAGCTCTAAGGGACTCAAAGAAGCGTGCGATTTTCTTTCCTATACCTTTAAGGGGGTACTGATTTAAGCAAGGTACTCAATTATGCTGTCGATATCATGCAGGGAGAGCAGTATAAGAACGCCGACTTGCTTGTGATTTCCGATTTCATTGCGCCGAAACAAGAGCAGGAGACGATGGAAAACATGCTCTCTTTGAAAGGATGTTTCAACCGTTTCCATTCTTTGTGTTTGTCAAAATATGGTAATCCAGAGGTACTGTCACTGTTTGATAGCCAATGGCGCTACCACCCAAGTCTTATGGGTAAAATTGTTAAAAAGCCGACTATGGGTTTTCATCGCGCTAAGCAAGCTTTTTCTCATACTTTTGGCTAATATCGGCGGCATGGATTGCTGTCGAATTCGTCATAATCTAAATAAAATCAATGTGATAAAAATGCGTTATAAGATTGGGGTTAAAAATCTACCCTAAAAGATCTTGTAACAAAAAGATAACAAATGTATAAATTTACTATGCATCTAAATTTTGTGCTCTGAGGTATTGGCATGATAAAGCCCACTGTAGTTTCACACGCCGACAAAGCGTTGCTTTCAGAACGAATTAACAAACTCGCCTCAGCACTTTCTGATGGTGTATATGAGCGTGAAGAGACCATCAAACTCTGCCTACTAGCTGCATTAGCTGGGGAGAGTGTATTTCTTTTGGGGCCTCCAGGTATCGCCAAGAGTTTGATTGCTAAACGTCTTATCCAAGCCTTTGATAATAGTAGTTACTTTGAGTACTTAATGACACGCTTCTCGACACCAGAGGAAGTGTTCGGCCCACTGAGTATTCAAGAGCTAAAAGATAACGGTCGTTATTTACGACTTACAGAAGGTTACCTACCAACTGCGCAGGTCGTGTTTTTAGATGAGATCTGGAAAGCAGGTCCTGCGATTTTGAATACGCTACTCACTGTAGTGAATGAAAAGACATTTAAAAACGGTAGCGATATTGAAAAAGTACCGATGCGTCTATTGGTTTCTGCTTCCAACGAATTGCCTGATGAAGATAGCGGACTAGAGGCTCTCTACGACCGTATGTTGGTGCGTATTTTCGTTAACCGAATCCAAAACAAGCAAAATTTCAAATCCATGCTGACGGTTGGCACGTCGGAAGAAGCCAAAATTCCTGAAGGCCTCGCTATCACCGACGATGAGTACCATCAGTGGCAGCGAGAGCTCAATGACGTCAAACTTAGTGATGATGTTTTTGAAAAGCTCTACCAACTTAAAACCATGCTTGAAGCAGCGGCCGAAGAGCATCGCTCAACCTTGTCTGAGGCCGATCTCTACGTATCGGATCGACGCTGGAAAAAAGCCGTCAAACTTTTGAAGGCGAGCGCATTCTTTAATGGCCGCGACAGTGTTAACCCGCTAGATTTACTCTTGCTTCAAGACTGTCTCTGGAATAGCCCTGAGTCACTAGAGATAGTGCGCACCGTTATCAAAGAATTCGCTTTGAACCATGCCTTTGACCAACAAGAAGTGTTCCAACAAATTGAAGAAGGCAAAGAGCAACTGGCCGATATTCAAGAGGAAATTGAAGCTGAGTTTGCTATGCCGCTGTCAATGGAAGCCGGGACGGGACTGCTTCGCAAAGATGTCTACCAATACGACATCAGTAACGCTAAATCATACAAGGTTGGCGCAGCCACTGATCTGGTGAAGCTGGTGCTGCTACAAAGCAATATGTCGGTGTCAGAGAGTGAAAAAGGCGACAGCCGCTGGGTCTATATCGCTAGAGATGAGCTCAGTCGAGCGATAAAAGAGGGTGGTAGTGAAGTCTATGGTTACGTGAACCAAAATACCCACCTTTGTCGTCTACGACTCGACATCAATGCGTCCAGTCATTTGGTTATTAAGGACATAGCTAACCGCTCTGTTTTAGCAACTTTGGTCACAACCAATGGTCTTGATGGAGCCATGCTGCAAGAGTGGGTGACAAAGTCTGAACAGGTATTGGTTCAAATTAAACACGCTGAGCATCATCTACGTTCGGTGCGTTCTAAGTTTCATGGTGCGCTGCCTCACGGCTTTATTCAGCCTGACATTCCAACGGAAATGGAAGTCAGTATTCAAAATGTGACACAAACACTCGAGTCGACCAGCGCGGAAGCTGAAAAAGCAGTTGCTCGAATTAAGGGACTAGAAACCTTTTTTGCTTAATTAGGCGTGATAACGCCATGGTGAGTTTTAAGGGTTAATATATCGAACGGAGGCGGTGATGCTGGGAGCAGATGGGTTAAACCTTGCGTTGATGGTTGCCGAGTCAGGGCTTATTGACTCGGCAGTGAATGACTTAATGGCGCGTTCGCAAGTACTGGCGGTTAGTGAAAACCGCGGTATGCGCAGTTCCGTTAAAAACCATCTGCTCAAATGGCGCGGTTCAGTGAAAAAGCGCATGACGCGCGTCTGTGAAACTGAACGCTTTCAACAAGAGCTCACTTTGTATCAAGAGGTGATCCATTGGGACGAAGCGACCTTTTTCGAACGCATTTCTAGCGTTGTCAAAAAGTTAGAGTGGCACTCTGCATTTTACCTTCAAGCCAGAAGACTTCTGGAGAAAAACAAGTCCGTTAATAACCCCATGTTCCCGCGTTACTTTTGTGATCTCTGGTACAAGAGCCTTGCCGATGCGATCAAACAAGCGGAAGTCTCGGAGCTTGAAGCCAGCAAAGAGAAGTTCTTGGCCGATTTGTATCAGCGAATGGAAACCATCAAGGATATGGATACGGTCACTCAGCAGGGCGATGAAGCGACCATGGGACGACTGTGGGATATGGCTGCCGCCAAACTGACCAAGACCGACCTAAAAACCATGCACAGCCACGCTGAATTTCTTAAAAAGAATGGTGCATTAAAGCAAATCGCCGAACAACTAGGTCGTATGGCGAGTGAGCAAGATGATCCTGAGCTAAGCAAAGCACAGGCAGACAATGTGGAAATGGTCGAAGAGCAAAGTGATGAAGCGACCGATGACATTGTTGGTATTCACGAATCAGACGACCTGAATAAACTGCTCCCAAATGAAACCATGTTCCTCGCCTACCCAGAGCTAGAAGTGGTGTTCTACAAACACTTGGCCGACAAGCGTTTGATGAACTACAAAACGCAAGGTAAGTCGAGAACACTCAAGAAAGTTCGTACCACAGCACCCGACAACAGTAAGGTTGAGCTTGAGAAAGGCCCGTTCATTGTTTGCATTGATGCATCAGGTTCGATGAGCGGCTTTCCAGAGCAGTGCGCAAAGGCAATGGCTTACGCACTTATGCAAATCGCCTTGGCGGAGGAGAGGGAGTGCTACGTTATTTTGTTCTCAACCACCCATATCACCTATGAACTGACTAAACAGGATGGTCTTCGTGAGGCGGCAGACTTTCTTAGCTATTCATTCCATGGCGGCACCGATCTTGAGCCAGTATTAGAGAAATCCATCGATCTGATGCAGTCCGATACCTATAGAAACGCCGACATGGTGGTGATTTCAGATTTCATAGCGCCAGAGCAGTCAGAAGAGCTTGTTGGAAAAGTCGAGGAGCTGAAATCGCGCAAGAACCGTTTTCACGCAATCAACCTGTCAAAATATGGCAACCCGTCGCTGATGAGTATGTTTGACCACTGTTGGTCGTATCATCCAACTTTGGTGGGGCGTTTAATGAAGGCGTGGTAGAGGAATTCGGGGAGGATAATGAGGTGATACATCCTTGTATCATAAAGAACCTATCCTTTGGTTCTTGAGCCTAGGGTTGTCGGTTTAGCCGAGAGTCAGGATCACACCAACGATTGCTGCACTCATAAGGTTAGCGAGAACGCCAGCAGCGATGGCTCTAAAGCCATAGGTTGAGATGAACTTCTTACGTTCAGGTACAAGGCTACCTAAACCGCCAATTAACATGGCCATGCTAGAGATATTGGCAAATCCACACAGTGCAAAAGTAACAATGGCTTGTGAGTGTTCTGATAGCTGATCTTTCACCGAGAGCATCTGAATAAAGGCGACAAACTCATTCACGACAATCTTATTACCAAGCAGTGAACCCGCCACGATAGCTTCTTCCCAAGGAACACCAATCAACCAAGCAACAGGTGCAAAGAGATAACCTAGGATGATCTCGAAGCTAAGTTCTGCGCCGAACAACAAACCAACTTGTTCAAGCATGCCATTGAGAAGCGCAATCACACCAACAAATGCCAGCAGTGTAACGCCAACGGCGAAGGCAATTTGCGCGCCCGACATAGCGCCGTCGGCAATGGCTTCTACTACGTTGTTTGCTTTTGGAAGGTCGACATTGGAGTCTTGATCTTGAGTGACGGAATCCGTATCCGCTGGTGGAACAAGGATTTTGGCCATCAGCAGGCCAGCCGGTGCTGACATAAATGCAGCAGCGATCAAGTAGTTGAGTTCTACGCCTACCGAGCATAGCCAACCAGGGTGCCGCCAGCAACCGATGCTAGGCCACAGGTCATTACCGCGAAGAACTGAGAGTCGGTCATTTTACCAAGGTAAGGCTTGACGACGAGTGGCGCTTCAATCATCCCAACAAAGATGTTTGCGGTGGCAGACAATGACTCTGCTTTTGCAGTGCCTAGCAACTTGCTGAGTGCGCCGCCAATCCACTGAATAATACGTGGCATGATACCAAGGTGGTATAGAGCTGAGATAACCGCAGAGAAAAAGACAATAACGCCTAGTACGTTAATGGCGAAGATAAACCCAGCGCTTCCTGTTGCTAGGTCTCCGAACAGAAACTGAATGCCTTGTTGTCCGTAGTCGATGACGCCGCTCACAACTTGTGAGACACCAAAAAGAGCTTGCTTACCTGCAGGAACGTAAAGCACCAGCACTGCAAAAAGGATCTGTAGTGACAACGCAAGAGAAACCGTTCTCAAAGGAATATTCTTGCGATTTGTTGAAAGAAGATAAGCAGTGGCGAGAATCACCACCATACCGAGTATAGAAGTCATAATAGGAAGCCTGTATTGAACTAGGTGGCGAAGTGTATTCACTACAAAGTACGATGCAATACAGTCTTGTTACGGAAATGTAATGGATTTTCTGTGGTTAGTTGGATTTGCTAATATAATTAGTGGGTTACAGTGGTGTAAGGGTGTATCTTTTCCATAGGGAAAAGATACTTGTCTATTTGGTGGTGTATATTTTGAGCTAAGGTTCAGGTTGATAAGTCCATGCCCGATTACAGCAAAGAGATATGTTTGTTTAATCGCACGTCCCAAAATGGAGGTTGACCAATCTTGTTCTTAATGAAATCGATGATGATTCTTGTCTTTTTAGGTAAATGCTCACGTTTAGGATAGACAGCGTAGAACGGCATAACTTGCCCAAGTTTCCAGTCAGGCATCAGTTGTATTAGTTTGCCGTTCTGAAACTCATCTTGAAGAAGATAGGAGGCCAAATAGCCGATACCCCAACCGCTGATAACGGCATCACGAACCGCCTCTGCCAAATCTACTTTATAATTGCCTTTTACCGACACGGTTAGCGTTTCATCTTCTTTGTAAAACGACCAATCATTGTAAACACGATCACGGCTTTGATACGTGATGCAGTTGTGATTGAGTAGCTCATTCGGCTCAAGGGGTGTTTGATTCTCAATAAGGTACTCAGGCGAGGCGGCTAGGACAAACTGACAATCTGCCATTCGCTGAGCGACATAACCTTCAGGAATTTGCTCAACATTGGTGATCCAAAGGTCGACATTGTCTTTAAGCATGTCGATACGATAATCAACGAGGAAATTTCCACATCCAGTTTGGGGTAAGTACTTTTTAACTCAGCAATCATAGGAATAATATGCATAGTGCCAAATGATTGGGCGAGGGCAATTCGAACCACACCGGCTACCTCACTGGAAAAGCTCTCTACCTCTGCGTCAACGTGGTTAAGTGCATCAACGATTCTTTCTGCTTGTTTTAGTGCCGCGTGTCCCGCATCGGTGATGGTTATCTGTCGACTTGTCCGCTGCACTAACTGAACGCCGAGTCGTGACTCAAGCTTGTTGAGGTGTTTACTCACATAAGAGACGGAGCAATCTAGCGCCAGTGCCGCTTTGCTCATGGAGCCGTGGCTATGGATGGCGTGTAGGACAATGAGTTGATTGGCTTTTTCTAACATAAGGTTCTTATCGAGGCATTTGAGGGTTAACTTTAGAATGGTGGGCGCCTTATGATCAAGTTTTCTCGTTGGGATGAGTTTAGTTTTGTCTAGGACGTTGATTGAGATTTAGCCGCTGCGATGTAATCTTGTCCATCTTGGTCGGAAAGTCAGCGAACAATCATTTTTTTCGAGTTTTTGTTTGACTAATTTTCTCATATCCGTAAAGTATGCCTCGAACACGGCGAGAGAGCTTCTCTAACGTGTTGAAAAGAAAGGCGCCTTGGCAGAGTGGCTATGCAGCGGATTGCAAATCCGTGGACCTCGGTTCGACTCCGGGAGGCGCCTCCATTATTCAGAAGCCCCGACATTACGTCGGGGCTTCGTCGTTTCTGGCTCTTAACAATTTCTTGTTGGTAATAATATCTTAATCGGGCCGGACATGCCTTGCGAGTATCCGTTTAGATTCCTGTTTTACATCTAAGCGTCCTTTAAAGCTCCAGAGTCTTTCACGGGCGGCTTTGCCTGATTCGTCCAGATCTATCACTGGATTGAGGTAAGGGCTGTCCTCTGGCAATTGATACATCTGCGCTTCCAGTCCAGTGAGTTTCCACGGCTCGAACAGCAATGGCGGCGGCACGGAGGCCAATTCTGGTACCCAAAGGTGTATGAAGTGTCCATCGGGATCATGGTCTATTGCCTGTTTGGTTGGATTGTAGATCCGAATGGTGTTGGTACCCGTTACGCCCGCTTGCATTTGAAACTGCGGATAGTGGATGCCGGGTTCAAAGTCCAAAAATAGCCGTGCTAAATGCTTCACGCCATGTTGCCAATGAATGTCTAAATGATGGGTTAAAAAGCTCACCAGCATAGCGCGCATTCTAAAATTAACGTAACCGGTGGCGTGTAGGCAACGCATACAAGCATCAACCAGAGGGTAGCCGGTGTGGCCAGTCTTCCACGCATCCAGTTTGGTGAGGTCGTTATCGTATTCTAGATGTCCATAGGCTCGATTTACCGGGCGAAACTCCATCTCTGCTTCCGACTCAAACTTCTGAATAAAGTGACAATGCCAGTGCAGGCGTGAAGAGAGGGCGACCAAGCTGCGTCTAAATCCCTTTACGTTCCAGTGAGCTAGAAGTGCTTGATAGACTTCCCTTAATGAGATGTTTCCCCATGCAAGATAAGGGGAGAGTCGCGTGCAGGCGCTTCGACTCTCTAAAGGTTTGGATATCTGGTAGTAATAATGACGCCCTCGGTCTTGAAAGAAGCTATTAAGCGTTTGCCATGCTAACCTTGAACCTCCCGTTTGTATTCCCTTTTTCTTGGACTTCCAAGATACGGGCGTAAGATCTTCTTCATCGAAGTCTAGGAGCTCTAAAGGAATGAGTGAACTGTGTTCAATGTCTGAGGATTCGATTGGCTCTCTCATTACCGAGTTCCAATGTGCATCCCAGTTAACTCTATCGGTGGCACCTCTTAAAACCGCGCCATAGGGACTCTGATGCCAATGGATTCGCGCACCTTTGAACCATGTAGCTAATGCTCTATCTCTTGCAAACGTCACCTCAAGGCCAACTTCTTGGTAGGAATAAACGCTATTGATTCTGAATCGTTTACTGAGCTCGTGAAAAGCATCCAGGGCCGATTGGAACAAAACCACCAGTTTGGTATTGCTGTTTAAAAGTGTCTGATTCATGTCATTAATCGATTGCCAAACGAAGCGCCAATGCCGCTCGTCGTAGTGCTCATCGCTGAGCAACTCAGGCTCAAATAAATAGAGTAGAAGAGTGGGCGTGTTGTCTGCTAACGCTAGTTTCATTGGCTGGTGGTCAGTTAGACGCAAATCCCTTTTAAACCAAACTATGTTGATGTTTTTCATACATTGTCCTCGTCACCTAACGTGTTACGGAACACAAATAGATAAGTTCAGTACTGAGAGATTGAGAGTAGCCGCACGGTCGCAACTGACAGAACATCAGATTGATTGCAATTTAACCATAGTGAACTTAATCTATCTCAATACCAGTGCATGGAGGTGCTTATGGCAGAAGTGTTGATAGTGCTGATTATTTTCGGCGCCATTTTCGGGCGAGGGTTACTACGTTCTTTTTACAATCACCGAGAGAAAATGCGAGCGATTGAGCTCCATAATTCTTCGGCGGATATGAAACGTGAAAATAGTGAGCTATTAGAGAAAGTGGACAGGCTTTCAGAGCGTGTCGAAGTGCTTGAAAAAATAATCACCGATGAGAAACATCAGCTTGATCGCAAGATTGCTAACCTTTAGTTTGCTGTAATTATCGACGAATTGTTCGTGCTTCATACTGCAAAGTTCGCTATTTAATCACTTGATTCATAAAGTGAAAAATACCTGTTGACGGGAAATCTCAATCCGTTAAAGTACACCTCGTTCTCACGGGGAAGCCCCAGAGAAACAAAATTAAAAGATGGTGTTTACTTAGACTAAACGGCATCACAAAGAAATTTGTGTGCCCTGGTGGTGGAATTGGTAGACACAAGGGATTTAAAATCCCTCGACGTTCGCGTTGTGCCGGTTCAAGTCCGGCCCGGGGCACCATCTCTACAAAGCTGAGTGACTACTTAGCACACAAAATAAAGGCGCTTGGCAGAGTGGCTATGCAGCGGATTGCAAATCCGTGGACCTCGGTTCGACTCCGGAGGCGCCTCCATTCTATTTTAATTCTACTCCAATATTTTCCTTTCAGAGCGCTACACTGTTTTTGCTTAACAAACACGTTTACACTTTGTAAGAGAAAATGACTTCAATAATTTCCTGTAGTTAACCTAGCTAACGACACTAGTGCTTTACACTCTGTATCAAGTTCAACCTTCCCCAAATAATAATTCCTTTTAAATTAGTAGGTTAACCATTGGCATAAACTATGCTCTCTGGCTTCTGACTCTCAAAGCGCACTTAGCAGTATGCGTATTCTTTTGCTCAGAAGGACAGAACGATGAACAACAGTCTATTGCAGCACCTGCCTCGGCAAGGGGTAGTTATCGCACTTGGTATGTTTTTATATGCCAGTCCATCTTACACTCAGCCGCTGGCTGGGACTTTGGCGATGATTATGAGCGCCGATGTATGGCGGATGCTATCTTCTCAAGCCAGGAAACTCCTTACCGCAAAACCAACTGAACTGTACCGCCAACGACGTGGAAATCACCAATGTTGTGCCTGTTGGGATCAGTGAATGTACACCTGGGCAAGTCGTCAGCTTTGACGCTGATGTGACCATCCGAACCAATGCTAAAGAGCGTTACGACACGACCTTTTATCTTCCACTAACACCAGAGTCGCCTCAGGTTGTTCAAGGGGGAGCGGAGAACTGTAGTCTTATATTACCTAAACCAGGAGACAGCGGAGCTGACCAAGATGTAAATATTGATGGCGACCAATGCGGTGATATCATCAAAACCAACACGGGCGACCAGTACGTGTTAGTCAATGAGCGTATAAACATGCTTTGTGTTGATAATGACCAAGATGGTCGTGCAGATTTCACATACTGTGCCGCATGGGACAATATTGAAAGGAATAACTGTACCGTTGAAGATGCCAACTTTTCCTCTGGTCAGATCCCAAACACTAAGTCGAAATGTAATTGTGACACCTTCAACATTGATTTGTTTATAAGACCCAACCCGCCAGCTATTAATAAACAACTGGTGTCAGCAAGCAGTGTTTCGGAGCCTGGTGGTAAATTCGACTATACGGTGAGTTTCACTAACCCAAGTACCGCTTCTTCCTTGTTTGTTACTTCGTTAATTGATGAAGTCTCTGTCGTTCCAGTGAGTAGTGCACCAGCAGATTACTCAGTTAATTTACTCTTACCGCCAGTCTCAACACCAACGCAATCTGATCCAGATGGCGTGTATCTTGTAGCGAATACATGTCACACACAACCAACAGAAGTAGTACCTTCAGCAACGTTTAGCTGTGCGTTTTCTGTATATATCAAAGACATTGATCTTGATAACACCACTAAAACAGAGGTCTATCGGGATGTGGTCAATGTTGGTTTAGCGGATAAGAACAATGAACCTGTAGGAGATGGCTCGACATGTCTACATGGCTAAGTTCTGGCAATGGCAGCAACTGTAGTGCTCCTATTGACGTCACCATCACCAACGTCATGCCTAGTGTTAGCATCCTTAAAGAGGGTAATGTAGCGGCGGTAACAGAGCCGGGTGGTCAAGTTACTTATACCGTGACTGTTACGAATACGTCGGCGTATTTTGACTCTCCAGTCTCTATTGATGCCCTTAGTGATAATTTGTTTGATATTACGAGTGGAACGGGCACCTGTACCACCGGAGGGACACTTAATGTGGGTGAACAAGCAGTGTGTACCTATACAAAAAACATCACGGGCAACTTTGGCGATGAAGCATTTTAAACACAGCTAGCATCACGATTTCCGACAATGAGGGTGACACAGCAAGTGGCAGTAACTCACATGCCGTAGCGATACTCGATGTTCCTTCCAGTATCTCGCTCACTAAACAGGCGACACCAAATTCAGTACCGGAAACCGGAGATGATCCATCCGTTGTTCGAGCCGTTGATTATACCTTTACAATTAGCGTAAACAGTTCTGGGGTCGACACAGTGACATTTAGTTCACTCTTGGATGATAAGTTTGGTGAACTGGCTGATGAATGTCTGGTTGGCGGAGTCACTAAGTTGAGCGAGTATGTGGCCAATCCGGGTGATGTATTCTCTTGTGTTATCTCTCGTAACTTACAAGGCAACGCAGGGGACAGCCACGTAAACAAAGCGGATGTGAAAGGGGTGGATGCCGATGGCCAAAATGTGATGGCTGTTGCCACTGAGACCGTTAACTTCACCGATCTTCCTCCAACCATTGATCTGGCCTTTGCACCTCGTATTGTCGTGGTATTGCAAATTAAAAATACCAGTATTGAGGATGTACAGTTAGCAGGGCTAACCTTGTTTGATCAAAATGTACTTGAAGCCGATTTGGTCGATGATGGCTTTACGTTCCGAAATGTAGGTGGTGTTTACAACGAAGTTGCTTATCCGGCATGTCAATTGAATCAAACCATCCAATATGCAGGCTCGGGAAGTGATACTTATCTATGTGCCTTTGTCATTGACTTTGTAGCCGGTCTCGACGATGTGTCAGCGGTAAACTTTGATGCCAACGCAGGTAACGCTGTGGTTGCAACCGTTAAAGATGAGCAGGGTAATATGGTGAGCGGTAATGTCACTGTTCAACTTGTTACTCAGGAATAGTAAATAACGGAATCGCGACAATGGAAACCTTCCAATAGTCAGTAATAGTGGCTGTTGGAAGGTTTATTAAAACGTTATCTCATTGTCTATCAGCAAAAAAACGCCCTTGATGTGTAAAGGGCGTTATTGATTTACTCAAACAACATTATTGCTTTTCCGCAGTGACGTGTTTGGTGAGTATATTGAATGAGATCTTATAAGTTCCATCTTCATCGGGAGTGAACTCGATGTTGTTGTCTCCTGTGAAACGACTGTCTTCAAGTACAACATTTTGGCTGCTGTGCTCAAACACACTCCAGTCCCCGCCAGTAAATTTGAAACCTACCTTTGTATCGGCCGTTAACCCTGTTAAGGTCGCAGACCATATCGCATCCGATTCTTTAGACATCTTTTGAGCATCTTCATGACTCCAGCCCAATGCATCTCCAGGCATGTACCAAGTTACCTCAGTATAGTCTTCGACTAGCTCACTGGTAACGATGGGATTGGCGGTGTCATTCGCATCCATCTCTAATCGATACATACCAAACAAAGTATCGTCAGTCGTGCAATCATCTCCACCGCAGCCGAAACTGTTATCCCAGTCTCCGAGTGTAAACTTGAAACCGGAGCTGTTACTCGCACCAACCACTAGACTGTAAATACCGTTGCCTTGGTACGGTGCTACGGTTCCGTCTACTGTCCATCCATTGAAATCACCTGCGATGTAGACCTCTTGGTTAGGTCCAAATGGCGGGACGTCTTCTTTAGAAGACACTGGCAACCCTAAGCCACGTTCTTGCTCCCTTGGCTCGACAAACACAGCTGCGGACCATGCAGGGACAGAGAACTCGTTATTACCATATAGAGCGCCCTGCGCGATAGAGTTCGAGCTTGCATGGCTAGCAATGAGTTCGAAGTTACCAAGCGCAATCGGGTCTCCGTTTCCATCTAAAAATGTAGATGCTTTTTGCGTTTCAGGCGTTGCATTGATGACCACAACCGCTGAGTTGTAACGGCTATCGATATCCGTCGCTTGGCTTGAACCATTGTCAACGGTCATCACAATGAGTCCTGCTTGCTGGAGTGGCCCTGTATTTCTGAAGTCAACACGAGACACGATTTCATCCGCGTTCGGCAACGTTAGTAATGGGGTCGCTTTTCGCACGCTTAACAGCTCTTTGTAGAACTCAAACATTTGCTCAATATGGCTGGCGCTAGGTTGAGCATTCGTGGTTGTCACTTTCTCAATAAGCTCAAAGTTCGCTTGGTCTTTATCTTTGGCTGGAAGCCCTTTATCCCAGTTATTGTCCTCGCGAGTAAAGTCAACTAGGTTATACCAGTCCCCGTAATCGTACGAGTCACGTTGCATCGACTTGGAGCGAAGCAATTCGCCGCCCATATGTTTAAACGGCATCGCCTGGCCAAGCAATACGGTTGCCATGCCGACAGCTTGCATTCTCACGCGTTCATCGGTTGTAATGTTGTGACCAACTTTGTACATGTTAATGTCCCAGAACGTTTGGTTATCGTGCTTAGACACATAGTTTTGTACTTCCCAAGGTTGCTCCGCATAGCCAGCAGCTTGTCCGTTGTAATCAAGCGTGGCTCCGGTCTGAGTCGTTCCCTCAAAGTCTACAAGTTCAAACGATTTTAAGTTGCCAGCCATACCTAGACGAATTAAATCGGACTGATGAAGTGCACGAGCGAGTTCGTCTGATACACCGTCGTCGTCCTCATCTAAAGTAACGTTGACCAGCTCATTTGGAGCTACATACGCACCGGTTGCAAAACCTTGCGCTTTACGAATATCATCGCCGCTCTCGAACGGGCTTCCTCCTCGGACTGCGTCACGTAGACGGTCGGAGAACGAACCAATGCCTGTCCCTCCCAGGTGTTTTTGAGTTGCTTGAATAAAGCGTTTATCATCTTGCACTTCACCGAAGTTCCAGCCTTCGCCGTAGAAGTAAACCTCTGGATTGATCTCCCTAGCTGCATCTAATGTTCCCTTCATTTGAGCGAGAGGGTGGTGTCCCATTAGATCCCATCGGAAGGCATCTATTTTATACTGCTCGGTCCAGGTACGAATGGAGTCGTCGATGAGTTTTGCAAACATAGCGTGTTCTGGCGCTGTGTTGTCGCAACATGTTGAGGTTTCCACCGCACCCGTATCGGCAACCAATCTGTGATAGTAGAGTGGCACAATTTTATCGAGAACAGATTTTTTACTTGTTAGGCCTGAGGCATTGGTGTGGTTGTACACGACATCAACAACAACATTCATTCCAATGTCTTGTTTAACCGACTTAACCATTTCTCGGAACTCTAAGATACGCTGTGAACCTTCTGCATTCGTAGCGTACGAACCTTCCGGAACGGTGTAGTGGAATGGGTCATAGCCCCAGTTGTAGCTATCAACACCACGGACATACTCGTTGAGCGCTTCGACTACTGGGGTCTCTTTAGTGTCACTTTGTTTAAGTTCTTCAAATGCATCGGCTATCGTACCGCCTCCTGCACAGTATTTTGCAAACTGAGATTGTTTTACGCTAGGGTTGAGGTCACACAAGCGACTGAATGGCTGGTCAATATCAGCTACTTTGCTTGGATCTTCGTTGATCGTGGCAATATCAAATACTGGCATTAAGTGAAGGTGGGTCATACCGGCTTCGCGCAGAGTCTTTAGATGATCAACCGGTGCCGTTCCTTGCTCCGTAAATGCAAGGTATTTTCCTTTATGCTCTGTACTCTCATCGCGCGCACTAAAATCTCGAACGTGAGATTCATAGATGACCATATTCGCGAGATCATCGCCCAGTTGAGAATGGGGGCCTCAACACTGTCCCAACCACTTGGTTTTAAGTCTTGTGACTCTAAGTCAATAGCTTGGCTGTATTCTGAATTCGTCGACAAACTCACCGAATACGGGTCGGTCACTTCAAACTGATAGGCTTGTTGCTCCCTTGGTTGATATACCGACATTTCATAGCGATAGTACTTGCCGTCGATATTGTCGCTCGGTAGGCGTACACTCCAACTACCACTCTCAAGGTCTTCACTCATGGACTCGGTTGAAATGACTTCTTTATTGCTGTTGTATATCACCACGTTTACACTGCTTGCGGTTGGCGCCCACAATCTCAGCGTCACTTCGTTGTTTTCATAGAGTGGACCGTAGTCGAGCTGTGTCGCTTCCTCGGCAAAAATAGCATCGAGTGCACCGGCCGTTTGAATGCCTGTAGAACTGCGCATAGTTCTATCACTATTACTTGAGATCGCAATAAGACTGCGTTTAACCAACTTACTTAACTCCATTCCATTTGGTAATGAAGGGATAGAGAAAGCAGGGTACGAGGATAAGTGTGGGTATTTTTCTTGCTGTTCTGGGGTAAGTTCTGCGCTTGAAAGCACAATGGACATACCTGAGACAGTCGATTGGATCTGACCTTCAACTTGGGACTTGCGAACTTTGTACTGGCCATCATTGCTAAACATGATTTGCACCATGTCAGCGTTTTTCCCACCTTGCCAAACCATGGTTTCGTTATCAAGTAAAATTGCACCGATGGTATCTATCTTAAACTCAGACGAAGGCCCTGCGAGTGCGAAAGCTTGAGCACGAGATGTATATTGAGTCGTTGAGCCTGGCATGAAAGTGATTGAGTTTGTCGCCCCTGTGGTTGCGATGTCTACCTTGATATCAGCGCCGATCAGCTTGTCATTGTTATCGTTTCTGAAGATGACGTTAAAGCATCCTTCTTCGGTGCTTGCGACAGGCAGGTGCCACACAGGACCGTATTCATCTGTGTGAGCGGGGGTAACGGATTGGTCATCCCAGCCATCATTTGCACTCGCACTTGCAAGACCACTACAACCGCTCTCTGGCTTATCCACTGTCCCCCAAAGGTGTAAACTGAAGTCATCGTATGGGGCATAGTCACCCATCGGATCGTAAAGTTGTAGTGCGATGCTTCCCGCTGGTGGCGCAGCTAGTTCTCCCGGGGCCTCTACGGCAGGTAGTGTTATGTTAGTATCTTTTTGAGAAAGACCTTTACTTTCCATGAGTGCGTCTTGACGAGTGCCTTCTGATTTTTTACCTGAGGCGTCGACGTAAAAGCCTTTACCTAAATCACTCGCTTCAACAGAGAAACCGCTGACTACGTCACTACCATTTTTAACAATCGTCATCGTACCGCATGAACTGATTTGCGAGTCGAGCAACGTCCACATTGGACCAAAACTGTCGGTTAGGCTAGGGGATATTGTTGAATTGTCGGCACATTTTAATAGCCAACTATCACTATTCATTGCTGCGATCGACTGCGTCGACGGAGCAGAATCTATGTAGCTAAGAAAGACCTGATTAGCCGCAGGGATGCCTTCATCAGCAGGAACTGCCACGACAGGTGGCAATTCGACCGGTTTAGGCTCTGTAGGGTCACTCGGCACAGAAGGTGTACCTTCACCTGGTACTGAAGGTGTCGTTCCAGAGTTTGAATTATCGCTGTTACATCCAACAAGAATGGCGCCACTTAACAAAGGGATAAGTACCTTTGAAAGAGGTGATAACTTAAACGCAGATTGTTTTTGAGTCACGATGTTAATTTCCATATTTTTGTTTTAAAAGGGCAATTTTGCCCAACAATAATATGAACCCGCTTGCGTTCTGCACTCATCACTTGGGTTGGGAAGTTAAGGAGGATGCAAAGGGCGTACTGGTTAATAAATCAACACTTTGTCACTTTGCGTAGGACTATATTCGTAACTAACTTACAGTTTTGGTAACCATTGTTATCACGGAATCACACTTTGTTTGGGTGGCAATGAGGTAGGTGCTAAAAAGATTTCTAGTGGGTAATTGTGACGTAGATTAGGTTTGTTTTCAGTAATGTGATGTCATGCAACTCAATTATCAGAAGTAGCAGAGGGGGAAAGCAACCCCCTCTAAACTCGAGGAAAATTAGTCGACAACGACCGCGGTTCCACTAGCAGACACCATCAACATTCCATTTCCAGTTCCAAGTACTTCGTAATCCAAATCCACCCCAACGACTGCATTAGCACCAATATCACTCGCTTTTTGTTCAAGCTCTTTCAAGGCAATTTCACGTGCACGTTGAAGCTCGCGTTCGTAGGTACCAGAGCGGCCACCCACAATATCACGCAGTCCCGCAAACATGTCTTTAAATACATTGGCTCCGAGAATGGCTTCACCTGCGATAACGCCTTTGTAGCTGACTATTCTTTTGCCTTCAACCGTTTGAGTTGTTGTTACTATCATTGAATGCTCCTGTGTGAGGATGTCTAAACAAGTGATTACACCTTAGCAGTAGTTCTAATATATCGAAAAGCGCTATCAATGGAATCAAAGGTTTTGTCACAATCTGATAAATAAAAAAGGAGAGCAATGCTCTCCTTAAATGAACAATGAAATCAATTATTTCACTGGTGTATAACCATACTCTTCAATCAATAACTGGCCTTCTTTTGAAAGGACGTAGTTAATGAATTTGTCAGCATCGTCATCGATGTCGTCTTTCTTATGAAGCAGCAGGAACGGACGAGCCAATTTGTACGTACCTTCTGAGATATTCTTGGTGTTAGCTTCGACGCCCTCGAACGTAATGGCTTTAATCGAGCGGTCCACAGAACCTTCTGAGATAAAGCCAATCGCGTGTGGGTTGTGGTTCACGATAGTTTTAACCATGCTGTTGCTGTTAACGACTAGGTTGGTAGGGTTGATGTCTGAAACGGTTCTGTCGTTAATGACGCGTGTTAGGCCAAGCAGGCTTTCAAAACTTGCGCGTGTGCCCGAAGAGGCTTCTCGAGTGACGACGGCAATTTTTTGGTCAGGACCACCAATCTGTTTCCAGTTAGTGATTTTGCCTTTGTAGATATCAAACAGTTGCTCTCGGCTGACGTTTTGCACGGGGTTAGCTAAGTTTACAACCACCGCTAGACCATCATAAGCAATTGGGAATACCTCAAGAGATTCGCTGTTTTCTTGAACGGTTAGGAAGCGGCTGCTCATGCCGATATCAGTGGCGCCTTTTTCTAACAAAGTGATGCCCGCGGTAGAGCCAATCCCTTGCACTGCCACGAATGTATCTGAGTTTTGGTTGTTGTATTGTTCTGCTAATACGTCCATCACACGAGCAACAGAGGTCGAACCGGATACGTTGACTTCTTCTGCTTGAACATGAGCAATGCTGGTAATAGAGAGTAGGGTGGCTAGCGCAATGCGAAGCATAGATAACTCCAAATAAAGTAAGAATTTGCCACATCATATTTCGTTAGTGTGACACTTTTGTGAATTAGCTTTGCCTGCTTTGGGGTTAGCTCTCAATTGCATCTATTTGCGCTATGCAACGCTAACAAAGTCGTCAAAAAGCAGTTATATTAAAGATATCTATCGAGAGGAAGGGTGTATGACGTTAATTCAAATGTCGCAGTGCCGCCTGGAGCGGTGCGCAGAAATTGTTTGTAGTAACCGAAACCGCAGTATGCCCGTGGAGCTTGGTAAGTCCTTGTTTGAAATGCTTGAACATGGCGTGCTGTTCTCTAAAGCGCACTATTTACTCGACTCAAAGTCTTCCAGTTACACCAGTGCAGTGGCCAAAGTTGAACTGGATGCCAATGACAATCAATGGCTGGTTTATGTACCCGATGAGCAAGATGGTGAAGCGTGGATACCTTATCCGTTTCTTGGAAAGAGCTCTGATTTAACCGCGGTAATGCGTGAGATTGAAAAAGATCCGAAAGCGTATTTTTGGTGAAAGGGCGAAGATAGCTACTTAAACAGATATAAAAAATGGGAGCCTTTGGCTCCCATTTTTACGTTTAAGTACTTACTTTTAAACGTGTAATTTTACGAAATTACTTTTGCGTTTCTTCCGCGTCCGCTTTTGCTTCGATAGGCGCTTCAGCAAACACTTCTACAGGCTTAGCAACAAGGCTACGCGTTTCTTGGTTTACGTCAGCCAATACGACCTTCAGAGTATCGCCCAAGCGGTAAACCACTTCTTTGTCGATAGCAACTGTGCCTGTTTCATTGTTGCTTTCGATGCGTTCTTTGTTTGCAACGATTAGCGGGTTTGGAATAAACACGCCAGCGCCGTTTTCAAGAAGGCGAGCACGCATACCTGCACGGTTAATATCGAAGATTTCTGCAGTAAACTCAGTACCGGCTTTCGGTTCATTCTTTAGCGTACGAGCATACAACCAGTCACCAACGGTACGCTCAGCAATCTTGTGATGCTTGCGGTGGATAGCGAGTTCTTCGCCCAGTTCGTCATCTGGCTTTTGTATTGGCTCATTGCCAAGAATAAGCGCCTTAAGGAGACGGTGGTTAACCATGTCGCCGTATTTACGAATAGGCGATGTCCATGTTGCATAAACATCTAGACCCATTGCGAAGTGAGCATCAGGCTGATTGCTGATTTCGCTGTACGCTTGGTACTTGCGAATGCGGTTATCTAGGTAGCTAGATTCAAGCGCGCCTAGGTCACGGCGCAGTGCTGCAAAACCTTCCAGTGTTGACAGAGATTCTGCAGTGTATACAGCTTCTTCTTTGTCTTGGTTTACTAGCTCAACTACGTCTTTTAGCTTCTCAGCTTTAAAGCCAAGGTGGGTATTAAAGACACCGTAACCAAACGCTTTGCTTAACGCGCGGCCGGCACAGATGTTCGCAGTGATCATTGACTCTTCAACCAAGCGGTTCGCTGTACGACGCATGTCAGCATGGATTGCCACTACATCGTTATCTTCGCTAAGTTCGAAGCGATAATCTGGACGGTCTGGGAATACAACAGCGTGTGTTTCGCGCCAAGTTGCACGCGCTTGTGCAAATTCGCTTAGCTCACGTACAACGGTAGCAATTTCTTGAGAAGGCTGCCATTTGTCACTACTGCCGTTTTCTAGCCAGTCAGACACATGGTCATAAGCGAGGCGGGCGTGTGATTTAATGTTGGCAGCGAAGAAGCGAATGTCATCACCAATCACGCCGTCAGCGTCAACGGTAACTTGGCAGCAAATCGCAGGACGTACTTCGTTTTCAATCAATGAACACAGTTCATCAGCCAAATCACGTGCAACATTGGGATGTTGCGACCTGGAAGATAGATAGTAAAGCCACGCTCGCGAGCCACTTTATCCATATTATCTTCTGGAGTGATGTAAGCTGTTGGATCTGCGATAGCGATGGTTAGTTCAAATTGGCCGTTATCGTTTTTCTTAACGTAGAGTGCATCGTCCATGTCTTTGGTCGATTCACCATCGATAGTGACAAACGGCATCTCAGTGAGATCAACGCGCTCAAGCGCTGCGTCATCTTTGATGTCCCATTGTTCAAGGCCTTCTGGCTCGGTATTAGGCAAATCATTTTGAGCCAGTGTTACCCACATGGTGCGATCTTGTCGTCTGCGTCAGTGATTTTCTCGGTGATTTCTGCAAAGAAGCCGTTGTCACCCTTAAGAGGGTGGCGAATCAACTGAGCTACAACCCAGTCACCTTCTTTTAAATCATCAGACTTAAGACCTTTGGTCGTTTTCGCCTTTAGCGTTAGCTTTTTAAGCTGTGGATGATCAGGCGTAACGTTCAGTTTGCCTTTAAATAGCTTAACGCGACCAATAAAGCGCGTAACTGCTTGTTCAACTAGTTCTTGAGGCTCAGCCACTTCACGCTCTTTTTCCGTACGAATAATCGCAACGACTTTGTCACCGTGCATACATTTCTTCATGTATGGAGGTGGGATAAAGAAGCTGTTCTTTGCGTCGACTTCGAGGAAACCAAAGCCTTTCTCAGTCGCTTTAATAGTGCCTTCCTTTTTAGGAAGGTTTTCTTGAATTTGCTGCTTAAGTTGAGCGAGTAACGGATTGTCTTGGAACATGTAGTGTCTGTAAACCTTTGCTTAAGAGAAGCGAATATTGCGCTGGATTCTATCATTGGAAAGGAATGGCGTCACATACAAGTTGCGGCAATTCGACGATTCAATGGTGTAGAGTGTAGGTGAGCTTGTCTTGATGCAAACCCCAATGCGCCTAGTTTGTAGACTATAAATGTGTCAATTTGACTATGCTTTATACAGATTTTTGCTAGAGAGGAGAAAATTGTGATGTATTTCAATTTTTTCTGGCTTTTTTTGTGCTTTTAGGGAATAATCCGCCTCCTTGTTTACGTCCCTAGCGGCTTGATGCGATTTGTTACTTATCCGCATCTGAATGGAATCAGCTCTTAATCGATTGTTTTTAGAGACAATCTGGATCAGTTTGGAATTGGTAGAGCTCGTGGGACCTAGTTATTAATCTAAGAATGGGATCCCAATGACAGATTCTACTATCCAGTTTAGCGATTTAGCGCTGAACGACGCAATCCTTTCTGCTCTTGACGGAATGGGTTTTGTTTCTCCTACTCCTATCCAGGCTGCAGCTATTCCTCACCTTCTAGAAGGTAAAGACGCGCTAGGTAAAGCTCAAACCGGTACTGGTAAAACAGCAGCTTTCTCTCTTCCTCTACTTAACAAGCTAGATCTTGGTCAACGTAAGCCACAGGCGGTTGTTCTGGCACCAACTCGTGAACTTGCGATTCAGGTTGCTGCTGAAGTTAAGAACCTTGGTAAAAACGTTGCTGGTCTTAAAGTTCTAGAAATCTACGGTGGTGCATCTATCGTTGATCAAATGCGTGCACTTAAATCTGGTGCTCACATTGTTGTTGGTACTCCAGGCCGTGTTCAAGACCTTATCAACCGTGACCGTCTACACCTAGACGAAGTACACACGTTTGTTCTTGATGAAGCAGATGAAATGCTAAACATGGGCTTTGTTGATGACGTAACAGAGATCATGGAGCACGCTCCAGAAACTGCACAGCGCGTACTATTCTCTGCAACTATGCCTCCTATGCTTAAGAAGATCGTTGATCGTTTCTTGCGTGAGCCAGAGTACATCGACGTTGCTGGTAAAAACCACACTGTTGACAAAGTAGAGCAGCAATTCTGGGTTGTTAAAGGCGTAGAAAAAGACGAAGCAATGTCTCGTCTTCTAGAAACAGAAGAAACTGACGCGTCAATCGTATTCGTACGTACTCGTCAAGACACTGAGCGTCTTGCAGACTGGCTATCAGCGCGTGGCTTCAAAGCAGCAGCACTTCACGGTGACATTCCTCAGTCTCTACGTGAGCGCACTGTTGATCACATCAAACAAGGTGTTATCGACATCCTAGTGGCGACTGACGTTGTTGCACGTGGCCTAGACGTTCCACGTATTACACACGTATTTAACTACGACATCCCATTCGATGTTGAGTCATACATCCACCGTATCGGCCGTACTGGTCGTGCTGGACGTAAAGGTAAAGCGATCCTTCTTGTTCGCACAAACCAAATCCGTATGCTTCGCACTATCGAGCGCGTAACTAAGTCTTCAATGGAAGAAATCCAACTTCCTCTACGTGACAAAGTTGCAGAAGCTCGTCTAGTTAAGCTTGGTGAAGAGCTTGCTCAAGAAACTGAGCATAAGTCACTAGACAAGTTCGCTGAGCTTGTTGAGAAGCTACAAGAAACTCTAGAGATTGACGCAGCAACACTAGCGGCAATTCTACTTAAGCGCCAACAGGGTAAACGTCCACTGTTCTACATTGGTGAAGACCCAATGATTGCTGCTATCGAGCGTGACAAGCAGCGTCGTAAAGAGCGTCGTGAAAACCGCGATCGCGACGGTGGTCGTGATGGTGGTCGTAACTTCAACACTCAAGACTGGGATACATACCAGCTTCAAGTGGGTCGCGAGCAAGGCGTTCAAGTTAAAGACATCGTTGGCGCACTAGCAAACGAACTAGGCCTAACTAAAGGTTCTATCGGTGCTATCAAGCTAGATCGTGAATCAACTTACGTTCAGCTTCCAAAAGCAATGACTTCAGATGTTGCTGGTAAGCTACAGAAGCTACGTATCCGTCAAAAAGAAGCGGGTGCAGTAGTGGTTGATTTCAACGACTTCCGTGAGCCTCGTGGTCGTCGTGACGGCGGTCGTCGCGATGGTGGCGGCTACCGTGGTAACCGCGATGGCAACCGTGATGGCGGTGGCTACCGTGGCAACCGTGACGGTAACCGTGAAGGCGGTCGTGGCCGTGGTCGTGATGGCGAGCGTCGTTTTGACCGTAACCGTGGTGGCGATCACCGTGGCAGCCACCGTGGTGAGCGTTCATTCTCACGTGGCAACCGTCGTGACGAAGCTTAATTAAAGTTGAGTATTCAAAAATAGTTGAAAGCCGAGCGTAAGCTCGGCTTTTTTGTATGATGAATATGCAACATGTCCGCGAGGCTACTATAATCAAGGGGTGCAATCGATTTAATTCAACTCATGAATTAAATCCCAGTTTGATCATTATCAATAAAAATCATTTTGATACATTCAAAACCTTAAAAGAAAGTTGAATGATTCAAAAAATATTGAATAATAACAATCAATGTTAGGAAGTCGTCTTCCATCCATGCTCAATAACAGGATACCCCCCAATGTCGAATTCGTTTGTTCTTGTCATCAACTCTGGCAGCTCGTCGCTAAAGTTTGCAGTGATTGATTCCCAAACTGGTGAAGCTGTACTGTCTGGTCTCGGTGAGTGTTTCGGTCTTCCAGAGTCTCGTATGAGCTGGAAATTCAACGGTGAAAAAACTGAAATCGCAATCGAAGGCGATGACAGCCACCACAAAATTGCTATCGGTAAACTGGTAGGTCTAACTGATGAACTGGGTCTGCAAGAGAGCATTGTTGCAGTCGGTCACCGTATTGTTCACGGTGGTGAGAAGTTCACACAAACTGTACGCATTAACGAAGAAGTGACGGCTGAAATTGAAAAGCTGGCTGATCTTGCGCCGCTTCATAACCCTGCTGGCGCTATTGGCATCCGCGCTGCGATGGAAGCGTTCCCGTCACTACCGCAGTTCGCTGTATTCGACACCGCGTTCCACCAGTCTATGCCAAAGCGTGCCTACACTGGCGCTATCGCGAATGAGCTATATACCGACTATGGCATCCGTCGCTACGGCTTCCACGGTACGAGCCACTACTTCGTGAGCCGTGAAGCAGCGAAGATGATTAACAAGCCTGTAGAAGAAGCAAGCTTCATCTCTGTCCACCTTGGTAACGGCGCATCAGTATGTGCAATTAACAATGGTGAGTCTGTAGACACTTCGATGGGCTTTACGCCACTATCTGGTCTTATGATGGGCACGCGTTGTGGTGACCTCGACCCAGGCATCATCGAGTACCTTCTTAAGAAAGGTTGGTCACAAGACAAGGTCTTCAATGCGCTTAACAAGGAGTCTGGCTTCCTGGGTGTGTCTGGTCTAACGAGCGATGCTCGTGGCATTCTAGAGGCAATGGAGCAGGGTCACGAAGGTGCAGCGCTAGCATTCCAAGTATTTACTTACCGCGTATCTAAGTACATTGCATCATACCTAGCAGCTCTAGATTCATTCGACGGCATCATCTTTACTGGTGGTATCGGTGAAAACTCTATGCCAATTCGCCGCGAGATCTTAAACAACCTGAAACTTCTTGGCTTTAAAGAAGATGTTAAAGGCAACGAAGATGCTCGCTTTGGTAACGCTGGCGTTATCGCGAAATCTGAAATGCTAAATGCTGTAGCGATGGTTATTCCAACCAACGAAGAGTTTGTGATTGCACAGCAATCGGTAGAGCTATTGTAATCATTTGATACCCCAATATCTTATGACCCCTTAACCCGAAGTATCTAGCTTCGGGTTTTTTGTGCTACACGAAGAAGAAATCGTTTATGATTATAAGGTTAAGTTAAAAAATTGGATTGATATGTTTGGGTTGAATACGACGAATCGAAGCGTACTGTTTTGGGCAGCTGCTCTTGTACCACTCGTTTTAGTTACTGTGACGCTTTTAGTGCTCGCGTTGCTGAGCGTAAAAGATACTATTCGCCAGCTGGGTGATGGGTATGCGAATGCGTACAGTAGGATCGTATACAATGTCTCGATGGAAAATAAAGCCGCTCTGGTCGCACCAACCAATTGCCATTATCTTCAACAAGTTTTGCGATATGAGCGTGAAATTCTTGAAATGCAGATTATTTCTGATGGAAAAATTATCTGTTCATCACTGGGAAATGTGATCAATCGTTCAATCGTTGACTTGGGTAACTTAACGGATGAATCACAATCCATGGAACTCGTCCCGATGCGAGATCACAAGACACGTCGATAGCGGTGATCAATAGAAGGTACTCAATGATCAAGTTTATTATGCGGTGTCATTGCTCGCGCTAGACTATATGCGAGCTAATTTAGGCTATCGAACTGAGCCAAGGCTCAAGTCTGCGGCACTTTTTATTGGTGACCAGTCCACACCAAGTGACTCAGTCAGAAACGATGGTTTGTTTGCGTATACGGCGAGTACTGATATTCCGGGTCAAGAAATTCAACTTATTGCCAGTCTAGAGTTAATTAAAGAGAAGGGTTGGTTCTATTTCTTGGCCGCGATACCAAGCACCTTAACCGCTTACATGGCTCTTTTTTATATCCGTCGCCTCCTTTCACAAAGTTCGGGTATTTATAGCGACGTTGAGAATGCGGTCAAACACAAGCAGTTCGTATTACATTATCAACCTCAGTTCAATGTAGTTAGTGGCAAAGTGAGTGGAGTTGAAGCTCTGGTTCGTTGGAACCATCCAGAGCGTGGTCTTGTTTACCCAGATGTCTTTATTCCTATTTTGGAGGAATGTGGATTAATCAATTCATTGACTGACATCGTCGTCGATAAAGCGATGAGCGATTTTTCAGAAGTATCTCTGTCGAGGCCATTTCACCTTGGTATCAACTTTCCACCTGGTTACTTTTTAGTTAAAGATAGATGCGAGAAGCTGATATCTCACGCCGAGCAGCTTGAAGCCAATGGGATCACTCTGGGAGTTGAAATAACCGAGCGTCAGTTGCTTAGCCGTCAAGCCAAGAGTGCAATCAGTCACTTAAGATCTAATGGGATAGAGATCTTGATTGACGACTTTGGTACGGGACAAACTTCTTTGTCAATGCTCGAGTCAACGCCAATAGATTGCTTGAAGATCGATAAGTGCTTTGTTGACTCAATTGGGCATGACAGTGTGAACGTTCCTGTGCTTGACGCGATTATTTCGATGGCTCAGTCTCTAAACCTTAGCTTGATTGCAGAAGGGGTAGAGCAGTTGGAGCAAGCAAATTATCTCAAGGCAAAAGGGGTAGTCGTTCAACAAGGCTATTTTTATGGTAAACCAATGGAAATTACAGCGTTGAAACTTAGCGAGTAAATAGAGCTTGCTGAACCACGTCCTGTGCTGCTCTCAGTCCCATTTGATACCCAGCTTCAAGTTTCTCTTTATCTGTCGTGAGCCTTCCTACAGCGAAGCTATCATCAGGTGTAATCACATTAATTGTGCAGTCTTTTGGAGGGTGATTAATAAATGCCATCGTTTGGTTGTATTGCTCGGCACGATTAATCATAGCCTCCGCGAGTTGGGGGTGTTTTTCATCAGCCGACGCAGTATCCATGGTGCCTTTGGGGGACGCTTCATATAGCCTTGCTTTTGAGACAGGATCACTGTGATGACTCTTGCCCCTTTTTTGTATGCCTCAACAACTGGGATAGAGTCAGCCACTCCGCCATCAATCATTTTTCGGCCTTCGAAACTGATAGGGGTTCGGTAAGCCACCGGCAGTGAACAAGATGCTTTGAGTATGCTTTCCAAATTACTTTCAGTGCCTAATGTATAGACAGGGGCACCCGAAGTGACATCGGTGGTCACGATATGGAAGGGAATAGATTGCTCGCTAAAGGCTTGCATGTCATAGGGGTAGTGCAATGCAATATGATCCCAGAGCCAGTCGAGATCTAACCAATGACCACCTCTGGCAAACTTACCAAAGTTGATAAACTCAGGCCGACAAGAGTAGTCGGATATGATGGTATAGGTTCGTCCACGCTGATTAGAAAGCCAAGAAGCAATATTGGTCGCACCTGCAGAGACACCAATGCAAAAATCAAATGGGTTATAGCTATGGTCGAGAAAACCGTCCAAAACTCCAGCAGCAAATATGCCCCGCATCGCGCCGCCTTCAACCACCAAAGCATGTTGTGTTTCGAGTGTCATTTAAATGTGATTCCTTTACTCTTTTTCCTTTATCCCAACCTCAAATTTTTCGTTAAGTTTTTGGTCAGTCTGCTAGGTACTCTGATGTAACATACCAAAAATTGGGTGATTTGCTCTATTAAAAATCAGTTTCTGTGGAGGTGACGAGCACGATAGCCTGTCGCAACACCACCGCTGACTCCTTGTCTTGACTCCACACAAGGCGCGGCTAAGCTTATGATGTTCAAGTAACAAATCGATTAATTAGTGAATCTGATACCAAATGGAGTGGTTATGTCATTTGCCCCTGTCGCAAACAATGTTAGTGAACTCATCGGTCATACCGACTTAGTTCGAATAAATAGTCTTTCCGAAATCTCCGGCTGTGACATTCTTCTTAAATGTGAACATCAAAACCCCGGAGGCTCTATAAAAGATAGGGCGGCGCTTCAGCTCGTGAAAGATGCGATTGATAGTGGCGAGCTTAAGCGGGAATGACGATAGTTGAAGGCACAGCCGGCAATACTGGTATTGGTTTGGCGTTGGTGGCCAAGTCGCTGGGATACAAAATGTTGGTAGTCATGCCAAAAGGGCAGGCACAAGAAAAAGAGCGAATGGTTGCTCTGCACGGTGCAGAATTGCGGTTGGTCGACCCTTGTCCTTTTTCTAATCCTGATCATTTTTACCATACCGCTAAACGTATTGGTGCTGAGCATGATGACTATTGGTGGGCCAATCAGTTCGAGAACTTAAGTAACTACCGAGCTCACTATTTGCATACCGGCCCGGAAATCTGGCAGCAAACAGAGGGTAAGATTGATGCTCTTGTTACGGTGGCTGGGACGGGAGGAACCATTGCAGGTAACTCGCATTATTTGTCCCAGCAAAAGCCAAGCTGTAAAACCTGGTTAGTTGATCCTGATGGTTCGGGCATTTATTCTTTTCTGAAGTCTGGGCAGTATCAGTCAAGTGGCAGCTCCTTCACGGAAGGCATTGGTATCATGCGAGAAGTGGAGAACTTCAGACAGGCCAAAATAAATCATGCTATCACTTTGCCGGATCAGGACTTAGTAACGATATCGCGGCTAGTTTCCGAGCACGACGGTATTCTATTAGGCAGTAGCTCTGCACTTAATGTAGCTGGGGCTCTCTATGCAGCAGCAAGAATGGGTAAGGGAAAGACTATCGTTACCTTCAGCTGCGATCTGGCTGAGCGTTCATACTCCAAGTTATACAATGAAGCGTTTTTGAAGGACAAGGAAATTGAACTCAACAAAGAGACTCTGGCTGAAATATGGTCTCGTTACCAGTCGGAAGATGGCAGCATGGTAGTTGACGTCTAGCGCGTTGCAACGTGTAGAAATTATTAACCGGCAATTGATGCCGGTTAAGCGGTCACTTTGCCTGTTAAATACTGCGCTCGGAATTGGGATGGCGTCATCCTTTAACGCCTTTGAACTGACGGTTAAAGTTGGAGACGTTATTAAACCCTGACAACTCTGCAATTGATGCCACAGGCATATCGCCATTAACCAACATCTCACACGCTTTGCCAATGCGAAATCGCTTTAGGTGCTCGCTAAAATTTTCTAGAAAGTGACGCTCAAACAATCGATAGGCGGAGCTCTCACTGATGTGCAATGCTTGACACAAATCGCCGACTTTTATTGGCTCAGCGTAGTGTTGTTCGATGAAACGTCGAGCCAGTTCGACACGCTTTGTTGATTCATGATCGTCAATATGCTGCATTCCATAAGGCGTTATCGACACTGCTCGTGCATTCTCATCATCGATTAATGCACTGAGTGCGCGTAACACCCTGATAAGCTGATGATGCGTCTCATACTTCTCTAAATGGCGTAGCTGTTCATAAATGAATTCGGCGGTCTCTGCGCTAAACGTTAAACCATAGGCCGCTTTAGCAAGTGTTCGCGTTAAGTGCTTGAACTCTGGCAGTGTTTTAATGAGTGATTCTATCCACTGATGTCGAAACCAAAGAATTAGGGTGCTGTGCTCTGGTTGCTGACAATTTTTTATTGAGCCCGTCACCATATGAGGTAGGCCTGGTCCGTAAAGAAGCAAACAGTTGTGGTGAATATCATTTACAGAATCGCCAGCAAAATAGTGACCAGAGACCTGCTTTTTTGGGTCACGATATAACACCAGCTCATATTCAGAATGATAATGCCAAGTGCAAGTACGCTGTGCGCTTCCACTGTGACAATAAAACTCTTTTACCGTCCAGTTAAAGTCGTTTTCACTTAGCACGTTTTCTATTAGTGGCTTCACCTTCAGTCGTCCTTACTTCCGTCCTTGAACTGTCATCAGAATATGAAAGTTAACCAATTCAGTCAAAACCAATTCATTAAATGAATGAAAAGTATCAACAATCGACGGATTGCCATTAATGATTTAAGACGAGTGACCGTAAACTAACGACTATACCGAATGAGTAAAACGGCTAAGCGAGGGGAGCGCGCTATGTTTAAAACCAAAGAATCCATCATTTTTTTGATAATGACCTTTGTCGCTGGGATATGTGGGTCATTTTTCTATCCACTTTCTAGTCTGTTTGTTATTGAAGCGCTGGGCGCAAGCCCAACCATGCTCAGTGTTTACATGATTGCTTCATTTCTCTCGGCCGTTATTGTGTCGCAATACATCGCGATGAAGTCTGATCAAGGTTGGGATAGAAAACACATACTGCTGGTTGCGCTTGGTTGCTACTTAATTACGGTGCTGGGTTTTAGCTTTACTCGTAACTATTATCTCGCGGTGGGTTTTGCCGTCGTGTTTGGTAGTGTGAGTGGTGCTATTTTTGGCCAGTTGTTCGCTTTAGGGCGAGAGTATGCCGATGAGCATATTGAGGACAGCGCCAGCTTTCTTTCCATTATGCGAGCAGGAACGGCGATTGCTTGGGTAGTCGGCCCTCCTATGGCATTCACGTTAAAAGCTCATTTTGGCTATAGCGCTTCGTTTTTAATTGCAGCTTTCGCAACGTTAGTCGCTATGGTGCTTGCCGCGCTCTACTTGCCAAACAGTATCGTTAAACCACAAACGTCAGAACCCAAGCCTCGTGCGCCGATTGGAAGTAGGGTACCGCTTTTTTGTCTTGCGTTGATATTGATGTTCTGTGCCAACAATCTCTATATCGTCAGTATGCCCCTTTACTTATCACAGGAGCTAAAAGTTGATGCCAGTTGGGTGGGCTATATGTTTGGTATGGCCGCACTGTGCGAATTGCCAATCATGATAAAAGCAGGGCGTATGGCGATAAAGTTTGGGACCATGAAGCTGCTACTTATTTCTTTAGTCAGTGGTACCGCATTCTATCTCGTCATGCTCAATGTTATCCAGATTTGGCAATTACTCGCCGCGCAAATCCTCAATGGTATTTTCATTGGTATTACCGCCACACTCGGCATGGTAGCGTTGCAGGATATGATGAAAGAGCGTTTAGGCACGGCATCAACGCTGTTCACCAGTCTGTTACAAATTAGCATGTTGTTGGCGAGTCTTTCCGTTGGTGTAGTCGGGGAGCTGTATAGCTATTTCGACGCTTTCTATGTCTGTTTAGTTTGTGCAGCAGGTTCACTATTATTATTGGTGTACTTTGCTGCTCAAGAGAGTGGGAACGCAACACAAAGTTCTGTTCTACAGTAGGTGGAATAGTAAACAAACAATCAGATTGTTAGTTTTGGTTGAAGTACAAGATATGTTGCCTAATTTAAATGGTATGCGAGAGGAGATTACTAACTTTTTTGTGAAGCTCTATAGTTCTTCCACTTTCTTGATTCACTTGTTATTCGCATTGGTCAAGCATCTACCCGAAGCAGTTTGCTTCGGGTTTTTTCTTTATATTCCGGGATGTTACCTAGATAAATAGCCGCACATAAATTCGATCTTTGTAGCAAATTTGAACATGTTTCTTATCTAGCTATTTCCCTAATTCGTATTTGAGAGAGTAATCACAGCAAACCATTGTGGTTCCATATTATTGTTTTTAAAAAATAGAGTGATTGCTCTAAATGTATTTTAGATATGGAAGGAAACAGCAATGAAAAAGGTAATGAAGTTACTTAGTGGAGCGGTGGTTTTGGTATCGCCATTCGCACACGCTCACGGCATTCATGATGGGCTATCAGTTTCGTTATTGAGTGGGTTTTTCCACCCTTTCCTCGGGCTTGATCATCTATTGATCTTGCTTGCCATGGGTATAGCTAGCCAAATGTCTTGCTTTGAGAAGTTAAAAGGCGGGTCATTTATCATTGCGGCTCTTTGCATGATGGGGGCTGGCTTCGTATTTGGACTTTGGTGGGAGGCCAGCAGTCTGATGGAAACCTTGATACTAGGCTCAGTTTTCGTCGCTGGGTTTGCTGTCTGGAAGCTTAACTCGGGATCTTGGCTGGCGAAAGTACTAGTGACAGCTTCATTGTTAGCGGTATCCATTCATGGTTGGGCTCACGGCGTTGAAGTGGGTCATGCGTCTCTAGCTACATTTGCCATTGGAATGTTGATGGGGTCGGCCGTCATTATGGGACTAGGTAGTCAATTGGTGAAGTTGGTGTCGTCACAAAAGTTGGCAGCAGTCATTGTGAGTTGTGGTGTTTTGATTGGCGTTATTGGTTAGAGGGGAAGGGTGATGTCAGATTTCAAAGTAATGGAAATTAAAGAGAGTGTATTTGAAAACAATGATCGTCAAGCTGACTTGTTAAGAGATTCTCTAAAAGCACGTAAGCTGTTTCTTCTCAATCTAATGTCGTCTCCGGGCTCCGGCAAAACCACGACCTTGGTTCAAACCTTAGAGCAAATCAAACGCGACGTACGCGTTGGCGTCATGGAAGCGGATATCGACTCGGATGTAGATGCCCACACTATTGCTAAGCAGGGCGTCAAAGTCATTCAGCTTCATACTGGCGGCATGTGTCACTTAGACGCAGATATGACCGCGCAAGGCTTGGATGGACTGCAAGCCGATGAGCTCGACTTGGTCATACTCGAAAATGTAGGCAATCTAGTTTGTCCTGCTGAGTTTGACACTGGGGCAGTAAAAAACGCGATGATTTTAAGCGTACCAGAAGGAGACGATAAGCCTCTTAAATATCCACTGATGTTCTCGATTTGCGATGTGTTGCTAATTAACAAAATCGATACTCTGGAGTATTTTGATTTCGATTTAGACGCTGTCATAGAGCGCGCTAAAGCACTTAACCCTAACATTCAAATCTTTGCCATCTCTGCCAAAACTGGCGCTGGTATCGAAGATTGGACAGGGTGGTTACGCCAGCAAGTGAGTGAATGGAATGCAGATTAGGGGACGAGGTGATGGAACAAGCAGTAAAGCAGAAGGTAATCTCATACGCGAATAAAATCAGTATGGTCAAAGATGGCTCCAAACGCGCTGCTACGGCGTCGGATCCCGAGTACCGTATTTTTGAGCCCATCATGAGTGATGAGATGGCAGAGGTGGGACTGGCACTGGAACTAAAACAGCCACTGAGCGCAGTTGAGGTCGCCAACAAATGCGGTAAATCTGTCGAAGTAACAGAAACTTTGCTTTGGGAGCTAGCCGTAATAGGTGCGGCGTTCGTGAATAAAATCGATGGAGTTGATAAGTACTGGCATGACGTTTGGGTGCCGGGTCATATGGAGATGGTGGTCAACAACAAAGCTCTTATTGAGCAATATCCGCAGCTTGGCAAAGCATTTGATGATTTTGGTAAGAAGCGCGGCCCTATGGCTGCAGGGAATGTTCCGATTGGAAAAGGGCCGATGCGGGTTATTCCCATCGAAACTGCGATTGATGGGGATACTAGGAGCGCTTCTTATGAGGAGGTGTCGAAATACCTTGATGACAACCACGTGTTCTCGCTGTCCGATTGTGCATGTCGAGCATCACGTGAAGCTCAGGGGGAGGGTTGTGGGCATATCAAAGATGACATTTGTATACAAATGGGGCATGCCGCCGAGTACTACATTCGTACTGGCAGAGGCAAAGAAATCTCCCGAGATGAGGCCAAAGCGGTACTGCGCAAAGCAGAAGAAAACGGCTTGATGCACCAAATCCCCAATTTTGACGGTTCAGGAGAGACGCATGCCATCTGCAACTGCTGCGGATGTGGCTGTTTTGCTTTGCGGTTAGCAGAGCAGTGGCAAAACCCCGACATGATTCGATCCAACTATGTGGTGAAGATTGATGAGACCAAATGTGTAGCGTGCGGAGAGTGTGTCGAGACCTGCCCGACCAACGCGCTCAGACTAGGGCAAAAGCTTTGTGCCACCCAGCCAAAAATTAAAAAAGAGCGAGAGCTTCCATACACTAATGAGTGGGGAGACGATAAGTTTAATCCCGACTATCGTGTGAACCGTCAGGTCGCCAACGACGATGGATCAGCACCGTGTAAAGCGGGGTGTCCTGCCCATATCGGTATACAGGGCTACATTAAATTAGCATCGCAAGGTAGATACATTGAAGCCCTAGAGATGATCAAACAGGAAAACCCACTGCCAGCGGTTTGCGGTCGTATTTGCCCACGTAATTGTGAGTCTGAATGTACTCGCGGAGATATCGATGACCCCGTTGCCATCGACGACATCAAAAAATTTATCGCACAGCAAGACTTAGACTCAGACACTCGTTATATCCCCACTAAGCGCCATAACTATACCGATAAGAAAATCGCTGTAGTAGGCAGCGGTCCAGCCGGTTTGTCATGTGCGTATTTTCTAGCCGTTGAAGGCTATAGCGTGACCGTATTTGAGAAGCAGCCTGTCTTGGGTGGCATGTTAACGCTTGGGATACCCTCTTATCGCTTAGAAAAGAATGTGATTGAGGCGGAAATCGATGTGCTCAGGGAGCTAGGCGTCGAGTTTCGCACTGGTGTGAATGTTGGACATTCGACCACGCTGGATCAGTTACGTCAACAAGGCTATCGCGCGTTCTACTTAGCGATTGGTGCGCAGCAAGGCAAAGCACTCCCGATTGATGGAGCCAATGCAAAAGGCGTGATGACGGGCGTTGAGTTTCTTCGGGATATCAACCTTGGCCACCCTTCAACGATCGAAGGCAATATTGTGGTTATTGGCGGGGGGAATGTCGCAATTGATGTGGCGCGAACGGCTGTGAGAACGCAGGTCGAAGATGTTGCGATGTACTGCTTGGAAAGTCGAACAACAATGCCCGCGCATGGAGAAGAAATCACTGAAGCGCTGGATGAAGGCATCACAATCAACAACGGTTGGGGGCCATCACGTATCGTGAGCGAAGAAGGCAGGGTCGTTGGTGTGGTGTTCAAACGCTGTTTGTCGGTAATAGATGCCGAAGGGCGATTTTCCCCTGTGTTTGAGGAGAGCGAAGTTCGCTATGTGAAAGCGGATCGTGTTTTGATTTCCGTCGGACAGGCAATTGATTGGGGCGAGCTATTAAACGGAAGTGATGTTTCAGTTTCGCCAAATCAACAAGTGCAGGCGGACGAAGTGACTTATCAAACGGTACAGCCAGATATTTTTGTCGGTGGTGACGCGTTAACAGGCCCAAGGTTTGCCATTGATGCGATTGCACAAGGGAAAGAGGGGCGATCTCTATTCATCGTTATGTTCAACCCGGTCAAAGTCTGCGCCTTGGCAGGTTAGAGCGAGCTTATACCCCATTTGATAAATCGAATGTTCAATTGGCGGGCTATGACACGGCGCCGCGTCAAACTTTACACCATGTCGACGGCGCTCAGTCTCGTAATACGTTCCGTGACTTGCGTGGCAACCTGACGCCTGAACAGGTGCAAAAAGAGGCCGAGCGTTGTTTAGGCTGTGGAGTAGTGACTGCGGATGATTTTATGTGCGTAGGCTGCGGCTCTTGTACAACCAAGTGTAAGTTTGGGGCTATCTCATTGGTGAGAGTTTATGACGCGGAAGGCAGTGAACTGCGTGACGCACGTAAGCAAATTATCAAGTACGCCATTAAGCGTAAAGTAAAAGTAACCATGTATAAACCAATCAAGAAAATCAAATCCTTGATGCCGATTGGATAGCATCTTGGATAGTGTAGGTAAGATAAATTCGCTGGCAATCGCAAGGTTGCCAGCCGATAGGGAGGTGTTATGCATGAACTAGGAGTCGTCATTGAAGTGGTGAAAACGGTGCAGCGTTTTGCTAGGCAGCATCAGGTTACCGCCGTAGATACCATAGTGCTGCAAATAGGCGAGTTATCATCGATGATCCCCAAGTACGTGGAGGCGTGTTATCCCGTCGCAGTGGACGGCACCGAGCTGGAACAGACCAAGTTAGACATTGAGATCATTGAAGCGAATGCACGTTGCAGGGAGTGCGGGCAGGTTTTTGCGGTATTGAAAAATCATTCCATTTGCCCTGAGTGCAAAAGTAAAGAATGGGGGCTTCTCTCCGGTAAGGAGTTCAATATTAAACAAATATTGGCATGTTGAGCGTTGTGATGGTACAAACATGACAGTGTAATAAAGTGACGTTGTAAGGGAGTACTATGTCAAAAACGATCCTCAAAGGTCATATCGAGGTGCCGGAAGATGAGCTTTTGGTCGTGATAAAAGCGCTGCATCAACACAAAGCGCTGACCCATGCCGAACCGGGATGTCTGGTGTTTACGGTAGAACAAGATGTTAATGACCCTACTCGATTCAGCGTTTACGAAGAGTTCGTAGATAAAGCCGCATTCGAACATCACCAGGCCCGCGTTGCTGACTCTGATTGGGGACGAGTGACGGTGAACGTAAAACGTTTCTACACGGTTTCTACTGAAGCGGAATAGTATTCGTTGCCTTGAAACTTCATTGGCCTTTTTTGAATTCAACTCACATTCTTAACCAAGGTTCTTGCTTGAGGTTCTGATCATCTCTCCTATACTGCTAACCACATGATATTAAAGGCTCAATTAAATCATGACTGAAGCCATTTTTAGTCATGAGGCTTGCGCAAGGATAGCAGGAGCAGATATGGCAGTATTGGATTGGAATACTGATTTAACGGTTAATGATCAGCAACAGCAAAACCTGTTGGCCTTGTATCGAGAGGTAGACTGGTTAGCGCAAGTCATCGGGCAAGTTATTTGCA
Organism: Vibrio maritimus; assembly: GCA_003263775.1. GTDB lineage: Bacteria > Pseudomonadota > Gammaproteobacteria > Enterobacterales > Vibrionaceae > Vibrio > Vibrio maritimus. Next base: position 578,363 of record JYJJ01000079.1, on the reverse strand, counting down.
GTTACCTTAAGCAAGAAGGACATGAGAAGCACTGGCTCGATATTGAGGCGCCACAGCTTAAACGTGGTGATAGTGTCTACGCCGATACGATTTTGGATTGGCGTTTAAACCAATTTGAAAGACTTGCACTTGCATTGGCAATGGCCCCTTCTATAAGGCCTGATGCGTTAGATTATTTTTTTGGTGTTAATGGTTTGATTGATAGGCCGTTTACCGAGTTTGGTGGTGTGGTAGACCGCACTCACAATGGGTTTGTGCCTACGGGACAAACGCTTAACTTTCTTCTTAGTGCCAACAATTCGGAATGGCGTCTTCACACTGCATCAATACTTTCGAGTAGCCACAAACTCATGGCTGAACAAGTCATCGAGTTATTGCGCGTCGATCCTGGCGTCCCAGCTTTGGCAGGCGTTTTTCACCTATCTGAACAGTGGCTCAATTATTTTATCAGCGGAGAGCAACACCGCCCGGAGTTGAGCGCCAGTTTTCCAGCTCATCACCTTGATACGCCATTAGAGTGGGACGACTTAGTGTTGGAGTACTCGGTCATGTCCAAGATAGAGGAGTTGCGTGCATGGTTATCCCACGGCGATACGCTGATGCAAGAGTGGTCTTTGGCCAAGAAGGTAAAACCAGGCTATAGAGCGGTCTTTTTTGGCCCACCGGGTACCGGAAAAACACTAACAGCGGCTCTTTTGGGCAAAGTGACAGGTCGAGAAGTGTATCGGGTCGACTTATCCATGGTGGTATCAAAGTATATTGGTGAAACGGAAAAGAACTTATCGAGAGTATTCGATGCTGCCAGTTACAAAGATTGGATTTTGTTTTTTGATGAGGGCGATGCCCTATTTGGAAAAAGAACCGAAGCGAGCAGTTCAAATGACCGTCACGCAAACCAACTAACGGGGTACCTGTTGCAAAAAATAGAGGACTTTCCAGGGACTGTCATCGTTGCAACTAACTTAAAAAGTAACATGGATGAGGCCTTTACGCGTCGATTTCAGAATATGGTCTATTTTACGATCCCAGGGCCAGAGGAGCGCTTATTGCTGTGGGAAAAAGCATTTAACAATGTTTGCGACCTCGCGGATGATGTCAACCTCACGAGCATTGCTGAGGACTATGCAATAGCTGGTGGGCAGGTCATCAACGTACTGCGTCAATGTGCGTTGACTGCTATTCGACGTGGAGAGAAAGTCGTGTATCACCAAGATATCATTGACAGTATTCGAACTGAGTTAAAGAAAGACAATAAGCTTGTCTAGGGTGAAAAAACCAACTCAATAGTCATTTGGTTGCTTATTGGCTGTGAGCTTCTACACTTTTACTAACTCATTGTAATCGTTTGAGGTAATCACTGTGTTTACTGAACAGGAGACGGCAAAGAAAAAGCGCCACAAGTAAGTCCGTCCAACGCAAGCAAAATAGTAGCCCTTCTTTGACTTTGGAAGATAATCGCGCTTCGAGTGCATTGCAAAGAAAAGCAAACCAAACGGGACTGCCAGACAATCTAAAATCAGGCATGGAAAGCTAAGTGGCATGAATCTCGACCACGTTAAAGTGCACTATAATTCCAGCAAACCTGCGACAGTGCAGGCTCATGCCTATGCACAAGGCAGTGACATTCATCTCGCATCCGGACAAGAGAAACACCTCCCTCATGAATTAGGGCACGTTGTTCAGCAGATGCAAGGTCGGGTCAAACCGACGAAACAGTTAAAAGGAAAAACGCAGATTAATGACGATCCTGCGTTAGAAAAAGAGGCGGACGAATTAGGCGCCAAAGCACTTCAACGCCAGTCGTACAGTGTATCTTCAAACCTGGGTGAAGGGAGCGCATCAGACAACAACCCAATCCAGTGTTTTTCTTCGGCGGTTATCGGTGAAGCACATGGTGAAAACAAAATAGAAGTGACAAGAACTACTAACTTGTTAGGCCGCTCAGGTTTTGGATGGGCGGTAAAAGTCGAGCCGAGTAAGTTAGCCGCTGCACTAGTTGAGAGAAACCATTGGAATGCACCAGGGAGTTGGCGCACTTTAATGAAGACAAGTATGGAGGCCAGTGGCGACTTTAAGTCTGTTATGCAAAATGCCGAGAGCATTGCCAGCGGCAACTCACCTAGATGGGGGCGGAGGATAACTTAATTGGTTATGGCAGCCACTCTGAAGGTGGAACTCAGGCACCGAAAGATACAAGAACTCATATTGAAGATCCCCAAGTTCGTAATATGGCGGCGTTTCTTAGAACTATCGCGAAATCCTCTGCTCAACATAATGTCACTGAAGCCCAGGTCGAGGCGCTTTACCCGAATGGGAATGGCTTTGCGGTGTTGCAACATTGCGGGTTGAATGAGGCTTCGGTGCTTAAGTATGCCGATGCAACGCTAAAAGGGGTTTGGAATACTGAAAAAACAACAGGATTTTTAGGTAGAGTTGCGACCAACCCAACCAGCGCTCATGTTTTGGTACCTGGCCCTCAGGGTCTAGAGCAAGTGTCTGCCAAACAGCAGTGGATCAGAACAACCATGAGTAATATCAACGATGGACTGGGGCATATTCTTAACCAAACACTCAACCGTTTAATAGCAAGGCTCGGGGCTGTAATGGCTGCGCCGATACATACCAACCCCCAATCGCAGCAACTTATTACTGATATTGCTGCAGCCAAATATCATGGTGGAGACCGCATTTTGGGTAGGATGCATGCTGTAGCAGCTCTTGCTCGCACACTGACACAGATATCCGGTATTCGTAGACAAAACCAAGCATACAAAGGGGCAAATCGAACCAAAGGATATAATGGTTACATAGTTGGAGATAGTCACCTCACGGATTTGCAACAAATCGCAAATATCCATAATGACGCGGATAATCTCGCTGCAACCATCGGTGAAATTAATCCAATAAGACGAGCAAGTTATACATCATTAAGAAATGATGCCAAAGAAGCAGTCAAAGATGCGAAACGAACGGGTACTTTGACGGTGAAGTGATCATCTATATAGACATTGAATCTACCTCTGGGATAGACCTTAAGTCCATGGACCTAGGGTCTATCCCCCTCAACTGTTAGCCATCTTACCAGCAGCAATATCCAAATTATCACCGCCATGAAACCCAATAAAATCGCCACTCGATATTCGGCAAAATACGGATCAGCAATGAACACCAGCATCAGTGTAGCTAGAGAGCCGACACAGAGCAGCACAAAGGGCTGCTTTAGCAAATAAGGTCTAATAGGGTAGTACCAATTGCTGATAATCAAAACAGCTGCGATAGCAGTAAAAATCACAAACAGAATCGCACGCAATAGCCAGCGATTAGGGCACACCCAATCCATTAGTGCAGAGACTTTTGCTTCCAAAGATTGGAATGCGGGTAAAAATGCAGGTGTGTCTGGGTAGAAGGTTTGGTCTACTAATTCCTGACTTAGGGCATTTAAAGGTATTGGCTGGTACGCAGCTCCGATAAAACTCCAACTCGACAAACGTAGCAGTTGCGTCAGCTCAGTTTCAGAATCGCGGTTATCTTGCGTGATCAGCATAGGCACCATTTTCTTAAACATGTGTTCAACTTTTAGCTGTTCACTTTGGTTGCTGAGCCAGTGGTGCAGCTGCTGCACTTGGGTTCGCTCTTGCTGTGCTTTTTGTTCAGCGCTCAGTGTCTGAGAGTCGCTGTTTTGTTGAACATGGGGACGCATAATCAAATGGTTAGTAATTTCAGTAAGCGTATCGACATTAGCGAACTGATAAAAGCGTTGTGAGTTGTCAGTCAACAGTTCATCGATTGGTACGACGATATTTAGGTAGAATCGGTCACCCGGTTGAGCGACCACGTCACTGCTTTTGGTGATGCTAATACCTTGACGCTTGAGAAGAGCTTGCTTCAGATCACGCACAAAGTTGAGGTAAGCATTGTGGCCTTCCGTGGTGGATAAACTGCTAACATCAATATCAAGAGTGACGCCGTCACCAATAGTGGGTATTGGCTTCATGCCGAGTGTCATCATAGGCTTCATTCGATTAATCAATGTATCATCCAGCGGTGTAGCAATTGCATCGACGATTTGGTCTATCAAACTTTGATCCAATAGTTCTATTAGCGCAATTTCGGATAGATCTCTCGGTGTCGTTACGACTAAATCGACTTGGCTGCGATAGCGATGAGCGGTACGAACAAAGTCTGTGTATTGTTTATCGGACTGCCAGTTTGGCGGTAAGGCTAAAAGGCTGCCACTGCTACTTGGTTTGGCGACAGCGCCAAATAGACCGATGCGATCAAGCTGACTGAAGTTGATGATTTGGGCGGCATCATCATCTGCCAATAAGGGTAGAAACCGTAAAAGGTAGCATTACTGAAAATGGATAGGCGGCTGTCTTGGCATCCACAGCCTTCCGTTGCTTGCCAAAGTATTGGTGGCGCATCATTTTGAGCAATTCCTTGCTTGTAGGCGACCTTGATGACATTGGCGACATCTGAAGAAGTAAGATCGATACCTTGCAGTGCCATCGCCGATTCAAACAAGTATTGGCTAGCGAATACCTGATTGGCCAGCGGCGTTAATTGCTTTTGCAAGCTGGCTGGAATCGCAAAGATGGCTTGTTTCTCAAACTCCGCAAAAAGGGCTGCGCTATCTAACTGCCAGTGAACCAAAGGTGCTGTGGTTTTGGTGGTGCTGGTGGTGTTGGTTTGCGTAACTGGGTTGTCGCTAGCGGTTGAATCTGTGGAACTAGCATTGCTCGTACTTGAAGCAGAGGCAGGCGTAGTCGATGATTTGCTGTTGGTACTGTCAGATGGTGAACTGCTCGATGTTGGACTCGTTTTTGCATTCGTCGCTGTGGAGTCATTGGTGGCATCTTGGCCAGAGTTTGCTGTGCTTGAGCTGGTTTGAGTGGTACTGCTAGCCTCGGTTGCACTGTTGCTTTCGCTAGTGTGATTCAGGCTTTGAGACTGAATGTATTTGTTCAAATCGAGTGCAGGATCGAATGTTGCGTCTAATTGATCAATCAGTTTGACCAACTCATTGTACAAACTGCTGCGTTCGGGAAACTGCTGCTTCGCCAGTGCCATAAGAGCTTTCAGGGTCTCTTGTCTATTTAGATCATCAGTGGTGAGCTCGAAATAGTAGCTGGTAATATTGGCCGTATTGCTAGAGTTCGATTCCTGCTCCGTGTTGTTAGTCTCACTGCCGTTTATATTGCTGCTTGGTGCTAAAAGTTGTAGCAACTGCTCTGAACTCAATCTAAGGAGTTGCGCTGCTGGAATACTATCGCGCCAGTTTGGGAACAGTGCGTTGATCTCCGTTGCGCGTCCCAAATCAATCAGTGTCGTATCGACAAAAGTGGTACTGTCAGTGCCACTCGCTTTATAGGCTGCCGTGACATCGAATTCACTGCAAAAGTAAACTAGCCATTTGTGCGTCACTGGACCAAACAGACCATCGGTCAGCATCTTTCCGTTCGTTTTTAATGCTGCTTGAAAATCGGCGTTGTTTTGATACAGCGCATTGAGCTGCTGCTGTATAACTCGACCCTGATAGCGACTGTCTTTCAGTGGCAGGCTGGTTTCACAGCTGATTGGTTGACTGCTTGCGGTGTCGCCATGTGCCGTCTTAGATGAAAGACCTACCGCTGCTATCAAAATGACACTCACCATAACGATCAGTTTACTAAGTTGTCTAAATCGCTTCCGGCGAACTGGGTCATAAAAGTGGTCGAGCAAAAAGTTGTTCATATCAGGGTGTCCTTAGCGCCAAGTCACGAATAGAGGTTGATCCATCCATGGGTATTTGATGGTTTGAAAACTCCAAGGCAGTTGGTCTAGCAGTACGTCAAACGTACCGGGAATAACTTGTAACTGCCATTGGTTGTCTTCTTTAGTCAAATAGCCTTCGCGTTGTAAAAATGTCGTCCGTAAACCTTCAATCGATGTGGTTCCGATTGCGCTCCAATGGGCAATCATTGCCGTCAGTAGACCATCGATGGTTTGTTTCGCGTTGTCTGGAAGTTCGACATCGGTAGGTATGGGTTGTTGGATGTCCATGCCACACAGTAATTTGTTGAGTACCAATAAGTACTCCGGAGCTTCACTCACGCCCTCTACTAAGTACTGCAAGCAAAATAGAGCCTGCACTTGAGTTTCTTCACTAACAAATCCTTGGTTATTGGTGAGAGAAAGGCGCTGAAACAGAGCGGGAATATAGGTTGAAGCAATCACCAGTCCTGCATTGGTGACAGTGATGGGCTCAGCGTGTTCAACGTCGTCTTTTTTATAAGGCCAAATGAGCGATTCATTTTCCACTTCGTCGTTCGCTGATTCTTTGACGGCAGTATCTAAGCGTTGATCTCGAGGGAGAGCTAATGCTTGGTTAATACTCGCAACCTCTGGGTGATTAGCGTCGACGTTTTGTGGCTGAATGATAGGTGTGCTCTCGCTATTAGGCTGTTTTTTTGAGCTGTTTGACCCGCTTGTCGCATGACTCATTGACAACCTTTTCCCTACTTGGAATAGAGAATCCGAGAGCTCTAGCTTTGATAAAAGTGGAAAGCTCTCGGCCGATTTGAGCTGATATTGCTGTTGCACCTCAGGTGTATGGCAAAGCTCTGCAACTAACCAACTTAGTGTTTGCGATGGATTGGCAAACGCACCCATCAACACCACTCGCTGATACACCAGTTTCCAAAAAACGACGTGAATGCGCTGACTTTGATTGGCATGTGACATGAGTGCTTGGTAAAGAGGAACCAAAGCATAGAGGTTAGGGTTAAGTTTTATAACAAGCGCCAAATGCATCGCTGATGATAGGGAGTCAATCCAGTGTTCAAGCTTCTCTCTCGATTGCAGCACATTGGTCAGCTGCTGACTGAGCGTTCGCGGAGCAGAGTCAATCGCTTGTTGTAGAGAGGAAATAGCTTGCGCGGTGTAGCCTTTGGTCAGCAGGTCTTCAATGAGCTGAGGGATAGACGGAGGAGTCGGAATCGAGTCTAACCAGTCTTGATAGCGAGGTGGTTTTTGAGATTTAAGCCATGTCGCCATTTGTTCATAAAGCGTTTGCTCTTTAGTTGTGGGGTGTTGATTTTGTATTTGACGGACAATGACACCAAACCATTCGGGCGATGTCTGCGGAGGGTTAGAGCCTAACAGTTGTTGATAAAGCCAACTCACCGGAATATCAAAAGCTGCAATAAGGTCACAAACCAATGGAAGGTCGAGGCTTATTGGCTTAGTGATCTGTAATCGTTTGATAACGCGACGAATGGTTCGACTATCTGGTTTTAACTGAGCTCGACTTGTATCCACTGTTCGATTGGTCAGTGTTTCGATGAGGCGCTGCTTCTGTTCCGATGCCCAAGCTGTGGTTGAGTTTTCCGACTGAATATCGGCTACCCACTGCTCAATAACTTTGCGGCTCAACTGTTTTGATGAAAGCCTGTTTAGAGATCTATTCAGCCAAGTATGGCGATGTTGCTCACAAGAGAACCCATCTAAAGACAGCAATTTATCAGCGATATCACTTTCATGTTTTAGGCTGCGTTTCGCAATCGAAGATATTAGAGTGTGCAGCGCAGATTCTAATATTGCTTGCTGCGCCCTGAAGTTAGATGGCTGAGAGAGTAGTGGCCTCCATAGGAGCGCTTTGGTATCGATCAAACCAACGGAAACACCAAGCGAGCGCAGCTCTGCCTTGTGGGCTTGTAGTGTTAACACCAAGGATAACAAAGGCTGAATTGCTTGCTGTTTTGGGCTCAGCCATGCAAACAAATTGAGCAAATCTTGATCAGACATTTTCACTAACCAGCGCTGCTGAACAGTTGGAGTTGCCATTAAAGCGCTGATAAAGCGTTGAAATTGACCATTCTCACTATTTGATTCTATGCGTGTTTGCTCAACAAAAGATTGAATGACCTTAGGTTCTCCGTTTAGCAGTGCAACCCAAAACTGTGGAGAAAAGTGGGTAAACTGCTTTGTTACTTCTAACCAAAGCTGGAGTGCGTGGGTGTTAAGTTCGGATATAGCCGCCAGTTCATTGGTCTTCGAGTTTACCCCTTGGGGGCTTGGCTGATTAAATTGCGAAGTTATGGTTAGTAGAGCCTTGGTGAGTACGTGATTTGCACCGGATGACGAGCTGGCAGAAAACAGAGTGAGCAAGGATGTGACCAGCACTTCATGTTCAACATTACGTCTGGCAGCCATTTGTTCCGTCAGTGATTGCAGGTAGCTGAGGTTATTAAACTCACTGCCGCGTTCAACCAGCAAATAGCTGAATGTAAACTCCCAAAGGCTGTCGCGAAGTGTATTGGCATCGATTGGTGCGAGTGGAGTGAGTTCATGCAGAGAGCGGCGGATGGTCTCTTGTTCACTAAATATTTGGCTCACGATGGGCAGTGCTGCGGGCTCTATTACTTCGGTAAAGGTCAGTAGGGTGGTATTGGAGTAATTATCCACCCAATGGCGGCGGACTGCCACGAGCTGCCCAGACCAAAGCAACAGTGACTTGAGGGTATCCGGATTGTCAGGCCAAGCCTGTTTTAGGCTGTTTTCATTACCTGATTTTAATGCGATCAGTAGGCGGTGATGAAACGTTTGAGTTTTGGATTTCTGTTTGGTGAGAGCGTCCCATTTGTGTTTAAGTGAAGGCTTCGATTCGCTAATGGCAGCAGGCGAAGCAATGGGCAGCGGCTCAATGAAATCGCGTTGAACATGGTTAAAAACCTCGATTAAGCGCTCAATCCATTCATTGGGCAGTGACGACCACAAAGCCTGTTGTAAATTCACATCTACATTGAACTGCCGATATAACTCTTTCGACGAGGACTCGTCATTCAATATCTTTTCTAACAGCGGCAACATACTTGAACTACTTCCCATTGACATAAGGCGGTGGATCAAATCAGCTGTTACGACATTGTCAGTTGGCTCCTTACGATTGACCGAGTATGTCTCATCATCAAGCGCGAACTCGTCCAACATCAGTAGCATCTGCTGACGTAGTGAACCATCAACGTGAGTTGAACTTAGGTGGTGTCTGAGTTTGGCAATCAAAGTCTGGATATCGAGATTGCGTTCTGCCGCCATGTGGCCAACCAAACCCAGCATGTATTGCTGCTTGTTGAATCGGCTGCCACGCTCGACAAGTACAAAGTGAAACGTGAACTGCCACAGCAAAGCTGGAACTTCGCTGGAAGAGGAAGTTTCTCGATAGGGCGGTTGTTGCTCTGATTGCAGCCAAAGTTCGGGTGCGCTCAATAGTTGGTGTAAAAATGGATATTCAAGCGGCTCCAAACGATGCAAAAGCGCCAGCCTCTGCTTAACGGATAGTGAGGCGACCAGCAATACAGGCAATGAGGCGTTGTGGGCTTGCTGATAAAGTGCTTCAACCACAGCGAGGTGATAGCGAGAAAGCAAAGGATCCCAGAACGCCATTATCGGATCTAGCCTCCGAGCTTGAATGGCATCAACAATTTGTGTCTGCCAGTTATGGCGTAAAACGGATTGCAGTTCAGGCTCTAGGTGTTGGCGTTGAAGTAATATTGCCATTAAGGCGCGTCGCTGAGCTTGGTTCAATGCCGGTAGTAAGGCTGTTAGGGTTGCAGACGACAGTTGCTGCGTCATTCGTCCAAGCACTTTATTGGGGCGATTGCTTTGAGAAAGGGCTTGGCTTAGTCGCTGTCTGTTTTCGAGTAATACCCGTTCTACGCCACTATCTTGCCAGCGTCGGGTTTGTTGGAATGGCCAATCAAGGAGCCCTGTATTGAGAAAATGCCACGCTTGCTGCCATTCAAATGAGGTGAGCGGCTCAGTGGAGATGGGGTTGGTTGAGCTCGCTGACGCTTTATTCAAAGTTTCTGACCTAGTTCGACGATTGTCTGAATTAGAGCTACTCAGTATCCGCGACAATTGGTCGTAAATTTGCCAAGTGAGTTGATCTTTTAGTGCGCTGTAAAGTCCGACATTATCTTTTGACTTCAACTGAATAGTGCCCAAATCAACAGACAGGTTGTCGATTTTAATCACCATATCCGCTGGGATAAATGCGTTCAGTTTTTCCTCCACACTTGGAAGGATCTCTGCAACCAGTTTGGGACAAATCTCGGCCGCGAACTGCTCTGCAAGTTCGCTACGGTCAAAATCAACCTCCAGCGATACATGATGGATAGAATGATGTTGAGCATTCGGGTCGAGCCTGAGCGTTTTGTTGTTCATCATAACAGCAATGCCTCACTCGCTACGTGGGGCTGACTTAGGATTTCTCGCAACTGGCTCGCAGCGTCATCGCACTGGCTTTGTAACTCATTTGTTGGTGTGTCGAGTGCGTGTGCTTTTGCCTTGCGCCAGCTGTGGTAGCGATTTTCAAACTCATAAAAGCTGTAAAAATCGAGCCAAAGAACCTGAACACACAGATGCGCAGGCGTGTTGTCGCGAATCAGCTTTTCAGTTTGCTGTTGAAACAGCGAATTTTGATGCCGTGCAGTGAAACCAGGTAGCACTATGCAAAGACGGTTCGCGAGGTCATCGATGTCTTGCGTACTTTGCTGGTTCTGTAGTGTGGAGCTCGGGTTGGTTATTGTTGCTATTAGTTTCTGGGCTGTTCGAAGCCACGTTCCTTAGCGTTAGCGGCTCGACCACGTACAAGGTTTCGGAGCGCTGATTCAACTCAATTAACCACACTTGGAGCCATTCGCAAAATCGCACTAGCTTGTCGTGGCGGTTGTACTTGGCGATGTAGAGCCAACGCTGAGGGTCGTCTCCACCCATATCAAACAGCAAACGAAACTCACCTTCTTGGCCATTTTGCAAGATACGATAGCGGCGATGGTCGACACCAAATTGCAGTAGCGACTCTGGTAGAGTCTGGCCGCTAATTGCATAGACAGATGCGCGTAATTGACGTTTTTGTTGAGTACTCAGCGAGACCAACTGATTAGGCTCTGGCAGTGAAGTCATCAAGGGCTCTACCGCTGCCTGCAGTTCGAAAAGGGCGGTTTTACCAATGTCACTGCTGCGATAATCCTTATCTGAGACCACATTGAGCAGATATTCGGTAATCGTTGGACTCACGCTAGCGTTTTGTTCGGATAGTTGAGGGTTGTCATTGCCCATCATACCAAGCAACATGCCAAGCCGCTCGGAGTAGCCGCCGCGGTGATTATGGTCTAACAGGTTGTCGCCAACGCCGCGCTGGTTCGTGATGGTTGAGATATGGCGAATATAGCGCTGCTTAAGAGCGAGTAATCGCTGATCCAGCTCCTCATCGCTGTAATACGGATTGAAAGCTCGATGCAAAGTATCGGGATAGCGCTCACCATACAAAGCAATCAAATAATCAAAAATACGTCCCTTACGCTGCGGATAAGGGTCGAAATGTTGCTGTAGTGCTTTAAGGCTTGCAGCAATATCCTCGGGGTAGTGATTGCCGATACTCAAGAACTCGTTGTCATTAAGTTCATGGTGCTGATAGCTTGCTAGCCCTGATAGTCGATGGAATAGAGTGTTGGCAGCTGATTGATGTCTTCGCAAAAGTTCGCCATCAGTTGATCAAAAAGTAGGAGGTAGCTGCGCAATTGGTGGCGCTCTGCCTGCGATTTAGGGTCGTAGCGGTTTATTAGCTTCGTAGCCAGTTGGTAATTACGAGGAAAAAGCGTTTGAATCGATTCATAGCTATTGAGCTGTCGATACTGTCCAGTCGGTAATTCATACCATGATTTGCTTTGTTGCTGCGTGGCGGTGCTGATTTCACGAATTTGCTCTATCTGGATCATAATGTCCGCCGCATCAAGCGATAGCGCATGTTGGTTTTGTATCAGAGTGATCCCAATCTCCGTTTGATTCTCAGGCATGATCAAACTGGCGTGCATTGGAAGCGATGGCTGTGAGTCACCGTCATTCGCAGGTTGATACGGAATGAGCACTAAATCTGAAACGGAAACAACACTTGAAATAGAAAGAAGCGATTCAAGCAGCACTGAAACATCATCGCTGGTTCTTTCGCGCAACCACTGCGATGTAGCTTGATAAACATAAGCGGCGATGTGGTTGGCATCATTTTCTTCGTCACTGAGTTCGATGTGAGCGCGCAGTGCGACTTCATGTTCTCCGCTAATGGTGACATTTTCTATGTCTTCATTCAGTCCACGGACAGAATAATAGGCGACGCGAATGGCTCTTGCGACACTGTCGTGATCGAGGGGGTTACTCTGGGCTGAAATGGCTTGTTGGTTTGTGCTGCGCTGACGATAAAAACGCTGCAGTAATCCCGATACCTGGTAAAGCCCACTGTATGGATATTCCTCATCTGGTTGAAACCAGATCTTTTCGAGCTCAGGGATATTGGAATTTAAATAGCGTTCATAGTCTGCGCCAGTCTGCGGAGGTGGGGCAAAAATGGTGTCATGAGCGGCGAGCCCCAAACGTTCATGGTCGATAATGCCATATTGATTGGCCAGCACATCTTGCACATCGAAGTCACAACGATAGATTAAGTCCGTGAGGGCAAAACAGACTTGCTCAAGGATAGTAACTCCTGGATCGTGAATATTGTAGTCCGTCCATACCTTGCCACTGAGCGCTTGGATATAGGTGATCCCAAGTTGGAACAGTCGTTCAAACTTGTCGGGGTCGTCGTTGTGCGCTTGCCTAGATATGGTGGTCGTCATTGCTATCCCTACTGACTGTCACCGTTCACTTCGCATTCCGTCATATAGTCGTCATGCCATAGTTTGGTAATGTGGTAACGGATGTAGCGATTCTCGCCATAACTGGTGTTGGTACGAATTTGCAGCCGATAAGGTCGCTCCGTACCTGACTCTGTTTCATGTAGCCAGCGCAACCTGAGCTTGTCGGCAGCGGAACGGAAAAAAGCGTGCTGCGCTTTAATGGGGTTTTTGCGTCGCCACTGCCACCACCAATGGTTGGGTGCACAAGTATTGGTGGCGATGGCATGTAGCATGGCGTAGCGTCCAGTATGGCGAATGCCAATACCAGCGACCACTTCCAGCATTTGGCAGCCTTCAAGTTTGTCGGTTATGTCGTGCCATTGACCATCTGCTGGGATTAAAGAGTCAACTGTTTGAGCACCGACACGCCCATGTGATGCTAGAGTGCCGTTTACATCAAGCGTCTGTTTCGGTTCGGCTGTGTTTACCCCCATTAGGCCAGTTGGCGTTAGGGTGAGGTTAGGATCGGCGACAACATGGCCATCAGTGATATCGGCTACTGGGTTGGCTCGAAAGTGCAGGTTGGTGGTTTTTGCGTCCAATCCCATATGCCAAAGCGCAGTGTCTCGGTCGCTTTGCTGATAGAAGCTGAGTAGGTGTTCCTGATCGAGAGCTGTCAGCTGCAGTCCTGTTGCTGGTGGTTTTTCAAACCCATCTTCAACCTGGTTTACACATGAGTCGATAAGATCAGAAAAGTGCTCTGCTGAAGGCATGTTCCCAGGTCTAAAGAAATTCTTAAGTGTGCTTCGATTTCGTTTTGGCATGGTTAATGACTCCTTTTACCGTTATCGCTGTTTGGCATATCGTCACGCTCATCACTCGCTAAGATAAATTGCTCGCCAATAGTGAGATCGCCAACCCCAGCAGGGCTGGGTTCAACAGCATGGTGCTGTGGTGACAGCTTGATTTGATGATGCTTGGCGGAAATGAGCAAATACCACGGCAGTTTTGCTGAAATAGGTTCGTCGACGCGTGCGCTATCAAGCAGCTCATATTCTTGGCTTGGCTCTTGGGTCACTTTGATTACCGATAGGCCGCTTACATGTGTGACGTTCGGCTGCTGATTAATAAACGCGGTGAGTTTAGATAGTGACAATGTCCAACCTAAACCTTTGTTGAGGCTATCTGGGTGCCAAGGACATAGAGCTTGCGTGATGGAATATTCTAATTGTCGTAGCGCCAACCCGTGATGGACGCCCTTGGCAAAGGCGACTGTGCAGCGTACTTGGATCTCTTCATAGCCGGGATTGCGAACCGCGATTCTGGTTTGCGGGCGACTGACATTGGCCAAATAATTCTGAATGGCGAGCAAATCCGCCGCGCTGACGTTTTTTCTCTCACATGGATCGTGTTCACAGCTAAGTTGACTTGGCAATACGGTAAGCAATACATGCCCCGGTTTGGGTATGTCGCTATCAAACTGGCGACCTGAAAAACAATCCACCGCACCGATAGCGGGAAACTGTTGTAGGACGATATGCTCGTAGTCCCAAGGGTTTTCTGCTTTGCCTTTGTGCCGGAGGCTTTCGCTGGTTCTGGTGATCCATTCGCGCTCAGTTTCATGAGCTTGCCACTGTGCCATGGGGTGAGTTGAGCGATTGTGCCTAGATTGGCAATTTTCGGTTGATGCTGCCACTTGGCGAAAGGTGTTGTCGTTTTAGTGACGTTGTCACTTGGATTGGCCTGTATAACATGAGTCGCGACATGGTAGCACTTAGGATATTGGCCTAATCCTTTATTGGTGCTTACTCGCAACCAATAGAGATCGTTTGGCATTACCGTATGCTCGGTGTTCGCTGTGTCGGGGATATCGAGTGTGACTACGCCCGAGTTAAGGAATCCCTGCGTGGTGTCATGGATCATATTTTTGGCTGGAAGTGGCATCCAGACATTATCGACTAAGTAATACCATTGATAATCTCGAGATGAAAATGGTGTTAGTAGTGAAGATTCCTCTGCCATCAAGAAATACAAATTGAGATAACCAGACAGATCGGAGGCTTTAAGCCCAATCAGCACGTGCCCATCTTCGTTGTATTGAGGTAGCATTCTTGTCGCAGTGACTTTCCGATTTCCGACCCGAGGGTACACCTGTGACTCGCCAAATGGGTGAAGATGGCGAATGCGACAGGTTTCATTGGCGTTAATTTCGGTCAGCGTAATCCGTTTTCTAGCCCGGTAACTCAATGTCAGCTTATCTACCAGTGGTGTGTAAGGCGCATTGGGCAGCGGCTTTGGTTTTTTCGTTTTGACATTTTCACTCAGCGTTTGAGTAAGTAACAACGCATAGTCGTGATGGCCAAAAGCGCAGTCTGGCTCAGTTAGGGTGAGCTTGAACAGGCCATTGCGGATAGGTGATTGAGGGCTGTAGGGCATGACAGGCCACGGCTGAGTATTTGGTACAAAACTGTTTTGCATGCTCTTTATGCCGATATGATGGTGACGTGCCAACTGTCCATATTTTGGTGAAAACAGCGGTTGTGTATCTGAACCAATTTGTCCCCAACGGCCATTGCTGAGCACTTGAGTGGAGACTTTGAAGCTCTGGTTGTTGAAGTCAAAAGGATAGGCCGAATAGTGCGCTCTAAATCCATCATCAGTTTGAGGGAGATCTGCCCAGTCAAAATGAAAACTCATTCTGTGAATCGGCTTGGATGCAAGTTCTTGATTGGCGATCACCAAGTAAGCATTGTCTTTAGGCTGAGCGCCAAAGGGGTAGAACGGCTGACTAGGATCCGTTTGGCCATCAGGGTTGAATAGTTGTAACTGTGATACACCCGCCACATCACAATCAATTTCCACTTCAGAAAGTTCAAAATCTCTGAGTACGGCATAAAGGAAACAATGACACTGAGGTTTGAGTGTCAGCCGCAGCGTAGGGTCACTCTGAGCATTCAATGTTGGCTTAGCAGGTTTAACAGGTTTTATCGCAGCAAAACCCGGCTCTAACTTTATGTGCAGAGCAAAGCCCATGTCAGCGGTCTGCTTGTCATCCATAGGAACGAGCTGAGCGTGATCGACTTTTACCCATCCAGCTTCTGTCGTGATTTCGACATCAAACGCGTCTTCAAATAACTCATAAAAGGTCTGAACATGGGAATAAACCAGAAGCCTCTCTAGAGTGGCTTGCACAGTGGCATCAATAAGGTTGGCGTCAACAAGCGATTTGATGAGCGACGTGATAATGGCAATCTGCTCGTCTCCAAGCCACTGTTGCCGATACAGTGCTTGCCGTGCCATAAGTTGACCGAGAACTCGTAACAGCAGTGCCTTGTTCGTTTTACTGTTTGAATGTTGCAGCAGTTCTTGCGTCGTAATGATGAGCAGCGCGAGATACAGCTCGCGGTAAAGTGTTTGTAGCTGTGCCTCTGGAGCAAGAGGTAACAACGCCTTAAGTGCTGTGATGGTGATATGATCCACCACCTCTTGACTCTTTATCTGTAACTGCCAATCGCTAAAAATAGGCGCTTGTAGTTCAATGATTTCTTTGATGACGGTTGCGAAGGCTGTAACGATTTCATCATCGGTGAGTGGACTGTCATCGTTATCTGCTCGACTAAGTAGCGATAATCTTTGATACAGCTGACTACTGCCTACTTCTTGAAGCTCGAATACTAGGCTTAGCTCTCGTTCACTTTCAGCCATAGTGAATATGGGATCTGATAGGGTGAGTCCCATCGCCTGAAGTTCTGGTTCTGTGTCGCTGATTAGTGGCTTGGCGTTGTCGAATAGAGCAAAAGATTCGAGTTCAAGCTTTTGCTGGCCTGTCATCTCTGGGTCGAGATGGCGCTTTTGGCCAGTGACACTAGAAGGTAAGCCAAGCTCTTTTTCAGGTGAAATCAGTGGGTCTCTGCGAAGACTAAAGTGAAACAGCTTATAGACTTCGGCGTCAGTGACATTCATGCCATAGGCAGCGTGATAAATAATCGGTGAAAAATCTGCACCATTCCCTGGACTGAATTTATGACCTTGTTCGATCACGACGGGCTGCTGACTAGCCTTGCTTTTAGACAGCTTAAGATACACAGGTGATTGAGTGGCTTGCTGCGGTGCTTGTTTTAGCACATCTCGATAGTAGAACAGCAGATGTTTGTGAGTGAAGGTGTTAATCCGCGCTTGGGCACGTTCAAACAGTTTAAGAAAACTAAGATAGAGCGCCAACTGAGGTGGGTGTTCGCCATGTTTTAACGACACCTCAAATGTCTTTCTGCACTCCAGTTTGATTGATGCGATCACAACAAAAATGCGTGATAAGCAGTGCTGTGCTTCTTGATAGACGCTGCTCGTTGTCGAGGTATTGGCTTTATCAGGTACGTTGGTTTTGTCTTTAGGGGACTTGGAAGTCGTGAGCCGCCACATGGCATCAAACGTGACAAACTGCGTTTGGTATTGACTTGGTGTCACATGATAAAGCTGCTGAAATGATTCACGTAACTGAGTTTGGCATGCATTAAGTAGCGACAGTTTCAACTGATAGCTCACTTCTGGGGAGCTCGGTAAATGGTGATACCAATCTTCAAGCTGCTTGAATATGCCGAGAATAACACTTAGGGTTTGCTCGATATCACCATGTTGGGTTTGTTTGAACTGCTGTTTCCAAGCTTTTTCATCGACAGAGAGGATTGCTGCACACACTACCAGTTCATTTTTCTCAAATAGAACTCCCCAGTCCCCAGTCTGTTGGTCGAATTCATTGCGATACGGGATAAGCGTGGCAAATTGTTTCGCCCACAATACCAATTGCTCGAAACTCAGTTCGTGCGGCTGAAAGAAACCTGAATCAAGGGTAGGGTTGTGGCGTTCAGCTTGGGTAGTCATAAGCTCCCTCCAGAGGCTTCAACCGGCAGCAAGTCTGGACTAATCAGGGTGCCTTCTTGCAAATAGTAGGGATAAACCATGTTGTCACGGGTATTGGTGCTGACGATATCGTAGTCGAGTTCGATGAGGATTTTCCCTTCCAAAGGTTCGGGAGTGAGTATCACGGCTCGTAGGTCAATTCGGGACTCGAACAGTAAAATGGTGCGTCGAATTTCAGACTCTAGCTCGGTTAGGGTGGTGCGGCTAAGCTCAGCAAAGACGAATCTTTGAATACCACAGCCAAATTCAGGATGCATGATCCTCTCGCCCGGTGCCGTTGAGATAGAATCGTCAAACTTTGGCGAATATCCTGCTCATTGCTGCACAGTTTGGCGCTGCGACTCTCTGAATCAAAACTTGGCGGAAATGCCCAGCCAGTTCCTAAAAATCCCTGTTTACGACTCATCTCGATCAACTCCTTTACCCGCCAATGAGCACGGTCAGACAACCCATAGCGACGTTGCCTCCGTGATCGGTGGTATCGCCAACTCTTGCGGCTGGCATACCGCCAATCATGACAGTAGCGGAACCTTTCACAATGGTTGAGGGCGGTCCAACGCAGGTACACATATCACCAACAATCGAAGCAGGTATGCTGCCAATCAGCACGGTAGGTACCCCAGGCCCAATAACGGGTCCACCTACGTGTGGCACCGGGGGAAGCCCCGGTGTCACCATGGGACAGACATGCATGTCGGTGATTCTTGCTGCAAAGGGCATTCCTTGCCTCCTATCTATTGACCTAGTTAATTTTGACCATGGCACCTTTGATGGTATTGATGCCGGATGCGGAAAACTCTGCAGTGGCAGAACCTTTGGCGGTAAGGCCTGTTTGCGCCTCTATACTGACATTCAGCCCTTTCATACTGGCATCGGAAGTCGCCTCGATACTGGTACCACCTGTCGATTTAATGGAGATGTCGCCAGTAGCCGATAGCGTGAGATCTTTGGGTGTATCGATTTTGATCCCACTTTCATTCATGGTGATGGTGTTACTGTTTTGGTCGGAAAGCTTGATGGATTTGTCCTTGTCACTCAGCGTAATGCAGTTGTTTTCAGGGGTCGTAACGGTAATCACCTTGTTTTCATCATCGAATTCGATTTTTAGTTTGCTCTTGGTGACGATAGCTTTGGTGTAGTTGTCTGATGTTAAATCGTAGGGCGCTGTGTGTTTGCTGCTGTATAGACTGCCCAAAACGATCGGTTGGCCCGGATCTTGGTTAACGTAACCAAGAATGACTTCATCCCCAATTTCCGGAATGAAGAAATTGCCACTTTCGCTGGTGGCGTAATAGTTAGCGATGCGAGCCCATACCAGATTGTCGCTATCACCCAGTGCGGGTACTTCAATTTGAATTCGATATTGTGACTCTGGATCTTCGTCTAGTTTTTTTACAATACCGATTTGCAGTCCATCGGCGGGTGGGACCCATCCGGCGGCAGGCGGAGCTCCGAGGTCGCGATGTTCCGTGGACCACATTGGAGACAAACCTAGTTCTGCGGTCGTTAGCCACTGACCTCGGTCGATGCGATGATGTACAGCGCCGACATAGTGAGATCCGTTAAACCTATCTCCAACACCTGCAAGCTCTATGAGCGAATCAATTTTTGCCTTGGCATTACCCTGAAATGTCACGGTGCCGCGAACTTTGGAGAGCATTGATTTCGTTCTTTGACCTTTTGCCCAACTGGTTAGCATCTCTTGTGGGTAGGTGGCTGAACTTTGCATTCGAAAATCAGAAATCCCCAACACGGCAGCAAGGTCGCTGGCACTTAGGTTGCCTTGATCGGAAATAGATAATGCAGCGGTTTGCTCCGACTGCATTTTCTGCTCACTAGGATCCCAGCCTGTGCTGGTCACTTGGCTGAGCTGAGTTCGGGCGTCAATTTCGGCGGACAGATTGAATAAATCGGTACCATAAGTCACAACGAGCGCTGCAGAATCGCTCGTAGAAGGGGCAGCAACAGAGAGTTTGTTCTGTTGATTGCTGACGATCATGCCATTTGCTTCGGCGCGCGTTAGTAAAAAGTCCCAATCTGTGCAATGAAATTGCACCAGCTCATCATGTTTATTGGAAATCGAGTCGACGGTATCGGTACTGACTTTAGAGTAGTTACCAATAATGGCGTTGATGACATCACTGTCGGATTGTTGCAAGTAGGACTTACTATTGCGGGCAATGGTCATAGCAACGGCTTGGTCTTTACAGGTAATGTTTAGCGTAGTTTGGTTACTATCGGTAATGCGAATGGCGTGGCTAATGATCACACCTTCATAAATAGTTTCTTCGTTGCTGTTGTAACCCGCGCTAATTGAAATCGTGGTACCTGGTTTAAAGGTGTCGCCGGCACTGGTAGTGAACGTTTGTTTAGCGACACTACCATCAACAATTTCTAACTCGGCGTAGGCGACGTGATTGACTTGGTAAAAGACATTAATTGAAATGACACCGATGGAACTATCGATGGCACTGCCATTCGCTTTTACGGTAAACGTAGTGACGTCGGAGTTAGTAACGGTAGGAGATTCAGCCATACAATGCCTCCGTTAACCAAGTGGTGGAAAGTAGAGTTTGGTACCAGGGCGTATGCCTCGTACACTGGACAGTTGATTGTATGCAGCGACCTCCGGGTAGTAGGAGCTATCATTGTAAATTTGGTGGCACAGGCTTGGCAGTGTATCTCCCGCTTTGAAAACAACGTAGTGGGTGAGATCAGGGGACGATTTTTTTGCTAGTGCTTCTTTCTCTTGCTCAGTGAGAAATTGGGTAAAGTTCATGGTGACGGTGGCTCGCAGGGGAACACCGCTAGAATCAAACAGTACATACGAAACAGCCATAGAGGTTAAGCGGCCTCGAAAGCTAAGCGTGCTGCCCCAGGTAATTTTTACCGGGTTAGGTTCATGTTGTTTACCGTTGTAGGCGTAGGCAACACTTTTAAGCTGGTTTAACTGATCTTGTACTGACTCTCCGCCGGTATATTCAACGACGCCGGTTGCGTCAATCATGATTTCAAAATCCAGTTTTTCGCTCTGATAACCTTGAAACTGAACCGTGGGGGCGATGTCGCCTTGCGACTGTTGGTGTTTACAAGGATCGTCAGTATAACCAATGCCAAAGTCATGTTTGATCGAGTTTGGATTGAGCATCGCGGTAAAGGTCTGCGAGGAGCCAGAGCTTGGCATGGACACTATCTTGAGTTTATCGACCATGACTAACGCTCTCTTGCTTCTTGCTGTAATTTACGATGTGTCCATTTTAAGAGCTGATACTGCGGAGCGGTGCGAGCCGAATCAGCACCACCAGTGATTTGACTAGAAGGCTCATTGCCGCAACTTTTTTTAGACGCCGCTGCTTCGCTCTCTTTCGGAGCAACCACATTCGATTTAACGGACAGTTGTTTGATTTCTATTGGCATAACACTCTAGCTCGCTGTTATTGGGTTCTGGCTGAACGGCTGTAGCAGATCTCAATTTCTTCAATGGCGACTTCGTTTTTTGTCGAGCTGAATCCCTCGACACGCCATTTTACGGGGTAGGCGTTATAGAGCTCCCACACCCGACATGGACTGCCTGTTTCATCGAGCAGGCGTACTGATACGGTTTTAGTGGTAATAGCGCTCGACAATTGTGAGTCCAGTATCTGTTGGCACCATTGAATCAATGCGGAACTGGAATCGGCAATGCCGCGCTTTAAGGTCAGGTTTGAGCTTTTAATGGCTTTAGGTAGGTGATAAGTAAGATTGTTACCACCTTCTCGATACTCTTCGGTTTCAACTTGAGTCTCGATACCAGACACTTCTTGGAATGCTGAATCATCGTCGTTGCTATCTATCACAACGGAAAAATAAAATGCCGGAAGCGGCCACTCATCTGCCATGTAACCCTAGGTCTCTTGTTATTACTGAGTCGTATGTTATTGCTATGTCGTGTATCAGGTTGTCGATTTTGCTTGTTGCTGATTTCACGTGTTACAGAGCTGGTTTATTGCCCGGTCACAGGCTAGTTGGGCGCGACCTCACAATGCGCTTGCAACCAGACCTGTGATCGGGCGGGTAGTACAAAGAGATTACGTCGATATCTCAAGCCCTTCGTGAGCCAGTTCTATCGTTTCAACCGCAACTTCGTTGCCATCGGATTTCAAGTCTGTGCCAGTCACTTTTGTTGGCCATGCATTCTTGAGCTTCCAGCTCATGACGGGCGAGCCGCTTTCATCCAGTAGGTTGATCGTCACACCAGTACGAGCGATGGTGTTCATCTTGATTTTGCTGTACCAGTCATAGAACTTGTTATCGCTCTTGAAAATGCCTTTTTTCATGGTGACATTGCTGGTTTTAACAATGCCTGGCATCTTGACTGTTGAGAACACCTTGCTATTACCGGCGCGGTATTCGATAGGTTGCGCTTCGGTATCAAGACCAGAGATTTCTTGAAATGCAGCGACCATTTTCGCATCTGAACCTGCACCACCGTCCCATTTCACTTCAAAGTGGAACTTCGGCATCGGCCATACGGTTTCTGATTGAGCTGAACCATCATCTGCCATGGTTATCTCCTTTCGATAATTCGATATTTAAAGTTCAAAGGACGAACACACGCCCTCTATGCTTTGAGTGCAATACGTTACGATTCCTGCATTTTCTGCTGGAACGTGATTTCAATAAATTCAGCTGGTCGCGTGATGGCTACCAATACAGTGATGCGCAAAATGCCTTCTAGAATGTCGTCACCTGTCATGGTTTTACCTAAACCCACGCTTACGCTGTACGCTTCTGCTGGTGCGGCACCGGCAAGACCACCACGCTTCCAAATACCGTAGAGGAAGTTGCTGATCATGCTTTCCATCGACACCCAAGTACTGGCAACGTTTGGCTCAAATACATAGGCTTTTGAAGCAAGCTTGATGGATTCTTCCAACATAATCATGGTTCGACGAACGTTGATATAACGCCAATCTAAGCTGTTACCATCGAGCGTTCGACCACCCCATACCAAGGTGCCTTCGCCAACAAATGGGCGAATCGCATTGATAGATTTACCTTGCGTTGTGACGTTAAGGTCTTCTTGCTCATCATCACTGATGTTGACCGTCGGTGATATGACAGCGTTCATACTCACGTTAGCGGGTGCTTTCCAGACTCCGCGAGAGTTATCAACCATGGTATAAATGCCCGCCATAGCAGCAGCAGGTGGTAATACATTCAGTTGATGTTTTACCTCAGCCATAATGGTTTGATAGAGCGGGCTAATGGTTTGTAAAACTTTGTTGAGTAGCACCTGCTCAGTGTCTGAAAGATCGGTGCCTAGCTTGGCAATTTCGTCCAACATTTGCTGTTTGCGTGTTGCACGTAACTTGTTGCCACCGCTGTTAAGATCCTCGTCAGACAAGCCTTCAAGATCTTGGAATGCGGCATTCACTTCGTTGGTGAGTAATTCAGTGAGTTTGTCTGGGTTACTTACGTTATGGAAATCGACGTCGCTGTCTTGAACGATAGAGGTGTTAAGCCAAGGATAGTAAGACGCGGCATAATCGAGGTAATTAATACCAAGATCGGAACGGAAGTTTTCAACGCAATCGCCATCTGGATGTTGACGGTCTTTAAAGCCTCCCCAAATGTCGAGAATAGCAACGCGGTTTTTCATTTTTCCGCCACAGTGACCTAGCATAGCTTGTTGTACATTAATGCAGTCCGCTTCGGCGAGTTGTACGCTTTCAGGAATCACCAGCATGGTCGCTTCAGGCTCTTTAATCAGCGGATCGATGCCGCCTTTAAGTACACCTGGATCGATGTCGTCACTGTATGATCCAACAGACACTATGTAGCAAGGCCCACCACCATTCTGGAAGAAAAACAGCATGTTGTAATAGAGCGTATATTTGGTATTGGACTGGCTGATGACATAAGATTTGTCTTGCTGACTAAACGCTACGTCTGTCGCTCCTTCCGCCGCATCGGCGATTTCAAACGTTGGTGCTGGCGCATCCCCAAAGTACTGACGAAACTCCGACATGGATGTAATTCGCCAAGGGACATTCTTCAATGACTTACCGCCATTGTCCGCTTTTTGTGTGTAGCCGATAAATGCAGGAACTGCTGTCGCGACCTCAACAACGGAGTTGGGAAAGGCATTTTTCTCGACGATGTAAACGCCTGGGGTTTTCATTACACCCATAGTGAATTCCTTTTTGGTTTCATTTATGAATATCGAGCGCTCGCGTTTACTCTGAGAAAGCCGGCTCAGTACTGACGTTGTGGCGAGTCTAATTGCTAATACATAAGTACTAGTAAAGTTGTATGTTATTAACTTTAGTCTTAGGTATAGAAGGCACTAATTAGGCTGTCAAGAAATGTAAAAAATAGCAAGGCGTTGCTTTTATTACATTTTTATTAGTATTTATCTATTGAATGTAGATTTGGCAAAGTGGTTTTTTCTTCGATTTTTCATTGGTCCACTCTATGTGTTTTGGGTCTGCTGTTGCTAGTCTTTTTAATAATATTTTATGGTCGCGCCTTAACTGGAAATTTAGCTCTGAGCGTTTAAGGATGGGGAGTTCGGTGTCAGATTCATAAATTGTGAACTCAGAATTTGCAAGGGATATATGGCCTTTGAATTGGAAGTTATGATTGTTTGAAATGTCTATGATGCTGATGTTTTTGTCAGCTAAATATGAAGGGATAAAATACTGCCAAAGCGCTGAGTTATTCTCAAAGCGTAGATTTAGAGATTTATTTAATGTGCCAAAGTGTGAGCTGGGTTCCAAAAAATCAACCACACCAACAAGACCATTCATTATATCTCGCTCTGAAATAGGCTCTATATAATCAAGGTTATTGATATCTGGATAGTTTATCCATTGATCAATGTTAATAATAGAATTGTTATTATTGGTTTGGTCGCAGTTGAATATCGCAAGAGATTTGTTATCTGGATGGTCTATTTTTGTATAATTGCGAAAGTATGGGTCGCTGGAGGTAACTCTAAACTGTAATCGGTAGCTATCGTCATTTGGAGTAATGTCTTCGAGGTAGTCCTGGTCACAGAACACTGTGAGGCCATCAAGAGATGGTTTAACAAACATGTGATGCTGTCTCAACCATTCAAGTGAAACCGGTGTGGGAGTGATAGTGATCTGTGGTGAGCCAGAATCATTGGCAAAATAAGCATGTTCCACACGTATAGTAAGGAATGGCGCGAAGTTTGACATACTTATCCCTCGTTGGACAGATTAGGCTCAATCGATGACAAGGGGCTAGTTCGTCGCAATAGGGCATCACTATTCGGTATCGCGACACGCACTTGGTACACGCAGGAGGCAGATAACTAGACCCTAACATGCTCCACATATGACTCAATTGCCCCTCTGGAATGACTTCCATTTCGAGGGCTATTTGTTCGACCAACTCGGGAATATCTGGTGAGTTTTGACGATTAAATACTGGATTTCTTTGGAAAAATGCCAATACATGAGAAAGTATTTTTAATCCATCCGTATAATTTGTCGAGGCAAAGTTCGATGCTACAACCACAGATATCGACAAATAAAGGGGTTTGCCAGTTATAGCACCACCAGGTTGTGAAGAGTATGCGGACATCTGGCCTGGTTTAGAAAATGGATCTCTTTCGATACTACTTATAAATATCAGCACTTTATTATCATTTTGGTTGGCTGAGTTTTTATTTGAATCAGCAGGAGCTGAAACGATGGCAAGATCTTCAGACAAATCAAATGTTGAATGAAGTGATTGATTGATTCTCTGACAAAGATATTCAAGGCAATTATCCAGCATAAACAACCTCATAAGTTATGATGAGTCTAGTGTAGTGCAACTTATCCAAAAGTAATATGTTTTTATAAGTCTTTTTAGAAAACAATATAAGTATATTAATCATAGGTTTTAATTGAGTTTATTAATATTAGCGCTGATTGTTTTTTGGTAAGAGTGATGGTGTTTATGCTCTATTTTAATGACAGTGTTACTTTGGATTGAGGCGTTTTTGTTGAGTGTTTTGCAAATAACTTTTGCAGTATGGGTTAGTTTGCTTAAATTAATGCCTGTATCGATGCTTAATCCATGGCAAAGATATACCACATCTTCTGTCGCAACATTGCCACTGGCACCCGGTGCATAGGGGCATCCTCCTAATCCAGCAACGCTGCTATCAATGGTGTCAATTCCCATAGTCAAAGCCTGATAGATATTAGCAAGGGCTTGGCCATAGGTGTCGTGAAAATGAACGGCGAGATCAAAGAGAGATAGTTGATCAGCAACGGCTTCTATCATGGTCGCAATACGGAGCGGTGTACCTGAACCTATGGTATCACCTAGCGATATTTGGTAGCAGCCCATGTCGGACATGACTTTAGCAATATCAGCAACCTTGTTTGGGGAAGTCGCGCCTTCATAAGGACAATCGACCACACAAGAGAGATAGCCGCGAACTTTTATATTGTGCTGCTGAGCTAGTGCGATGACAGGTTCAAAACGCGCCAAGCTTTCGGAGATAGAGCAATGAATGTTGTTTTGGCTAAAGGACTCTGAGGCAGAGGCAAATACCGCAATTTCATCCGCCTTGGCTTCTATCGCTGCTTCTAGGCCTCTAACATTGGGAGTGAGAGCGGAATAGGTGATACCAGGTTTGCGTTGAATGTTTTGGAACACTCGGTCTGAATCTGCCATTTGCGGTACTCGTTTGGGCGAAACAAAGGCACCAGTCTCGATATAGCGAAGGCCTGATTGTGATAGCGAGTCAATCAGGGCGACCTTAGCCTCTAGCGAGACTTTGGGCTCATTCTGAAGCCCGTCTCTTGCGCCAACTTCGACAATGTTAACGGATTCTGGCAGCGTCATTTTCATGGCTCATCTACCTTAGCACTCCAGTCTGGCGGTACTTTGTTAAAGAAGGCATTAAGGCCGTGTTGACCCTGGGCTGAGACGCGCGCATTCGCTATCACCATCGCGGTTTGGTGAATAAGAGACGGATCAATTGCAGCGGTACATTGCTTGATCAGCGCCTTAGTGTCACGAATGGCATTTGGGCTGTTGGCAAGTACATTGTTGATGAATTGAACTAGTCCGTGCTCTAGCTCATTCGCGTTACAGAGTTGATGGTAAAGTCCCAACTCTAAAGCGGTGTGAGCTGATATCTTTTCTGCGCTTAGCATATAGCGACGTGCTGCTCTAGCGCCAATCGCGCGGATAGCGTAAGGCGCGATGGTAGCGGGCACTAAGCCAAGTTTTACTTCACTAAAACAGGCGATACTTGAAGGCTCAGCAATAACAATATCGCAGCAGCAAATAAGGCCTAACGCCCCGCCAAAAGCACACCCTTGTACCGCAGCTATGGTTGGAATCGACAGGTCATCGAGCGTCGCCATCAATAACGCAAGCTGCTCAGCGTCGGCAAGATTGTCCTCATAGCTACACTTGGCCATTGATTTCATCCAATCAAGATCGGCGCCTGTAGAGAAGTGCTTACCTTTGCCTCTGAGTACTAGGCAGCGTATAGACTTATTTTCTTTAATCGAATGCAATGCGCCGATCAACGCTTGGATGGTCTTGGATGAAAAAGCGTTACCTTTTTCGGGGCGATTGAGTGTTATTGAGGCTACGCCCAAGTCAGTAATTTCTACTATTAGCTGTTCGCTCATCGTACTGCCTCACATTCTGAAAATACCAAACTCGCTGTCTGGTATTGGTGCGTTCAACGCGGCGTTTAGTGCTTGGCTGAGAACATGACGCGTCTCTTTTGGATCTATAACGCCATCGTCCCAAAGTCTCGCGCTGGCGTAGTAGGGACTGCCTTCACGTTCATAATTATCAATAATGCCTTTTTTGAATGCCTGCTCTTGTGCGGGATCCCATTGAAGCCCCTGACGCTGCTTAACATCGTGTTTCACTTGAGCCAACACGTTAGCCGCTTGCATGCCGCCCATTACCGAGATGCGTGCATTCGGCCAGATCCACATCATGGTGGGATCGTAAGCTCTGCCGCACATACCATAGTTGCCGGCACCATAGGAGCCACCAATAATTACCGTGAACTTGGGAACATCCGCGCAGGACACGGCCATAACTAACTTGGCTCCATGCTTGGCAATGCTCCTTCTTCAGCTTGTTTACCCACCATAAACCCAGTGATGTTTTGCAAAAAAAGCAGCGGGATCTTTCGTTTCGCGCACAGCTCAACAAAGTGCGCGCCTTTTTGTGCTGACTCTGAAAACAAAATACCGTTGTTGGCGACTATACCAATAAGCTGCCCGTCAATTCGCGCAAACCCGCAAACAAGCGTAGTACCAAACAATGCCTTGAATTCATCAAAATCTGAGTCGTCAACAAGCCTTGCGATCACCTCGCGAACATCAAACGAAAGACGCAAATCTCGATTGACGATGCCATACAGTTCTTCAGCATCGTATTTCGGTAAAGTCGCTTGTTGTCTCTCTTGCGATGGAGACAGCTGACCGGTACTCGAGATCGCTTGTCTCGCAATTTCGAGAGCTTGGTGTTCATTATCTGCGTAGTAATCAGCAACACCGGATTTCTTACAGTGTACATCAGCACCACCAAGGGCTTCTTCTGACACTTGTTCGCCTGTCGCAGCTCTTACCAATGGGGGCCCGCTAGGAAGATGGTGCTTTGCTGTTTGACCATAATGCGACATCCGCCATAGCAGGAACATAGGCGCCGCCAGCAGTGCAAAGTCCGAGCACAACGGCGATTTGAGGAATACCTTTGGCTGACATGCGTGCTTGATTAAAGAAGATACGCCCAAAGTGCTCCTTATCAGGAAACACTTCAGCTTGATGAGGAAGGTTAGCACCGCCTGAGTCCACCAAATAGACACTGGGCAGTTGGCACTTAGCGGCTATCTCCTGGGCTCTTAGGTGCTTTTTCACCGTCAACGGATAATAGGTACCGCCTTTGACGGAAGGATCGTTAGCGATCACCATGCAAAGTATACCGCTGATTTTGCCTATCCCAGCGACAACGCCAGCGCAATGAATCACATCATTGTAAACTTCCCAAGCAGCAAATTGGCCGATTTCGAGAAACGCGGAATCTTGGTCGAGCAGGGTAGTGATGCGTTCACGAACGGGAAGTTTACCCTTTGCTCTTTGGCGCTCGATGGCCTTCTCGCCACCACCTTGTTTGATTTGTGTCACTCTCGTTTCCATCTCGTCGACAAGCGTGTTCATGGCCTGCATGTTGTCACGATAGAGCTCAGAGTCGCGTTTAATCTTAGTGACGATTTGTGGCATAAGCGCTCCTTACATCGATTCGTCAAACAGTTCACGGCCAATGAGCATGCGGCGTATTTCCGATGTACCCGCACCAATCTCGTAGAGCTTGGCATCTCTAAGTAGACGACCTGCCGGGTAATCATTGATGTAGCCATTTCCGCCAAGCAGTTGAATCGCATCGAGCGCCATTTGCGTGGCGAGTTCTGCCGTGTAGAGAATAACCCCAGCCGAATCTTTACGAGTCACATCGCCTCTATCGCAAGCACTAGCAACAGCATAAAGGTAAGCACGCGCCGCGTTACAGCGCGTATACATATCAGCAAGCTTGGCTTGTACGAGTTGAAACTGGCCAATAGCCTTGCCAAACTGCTTACGTTCATGAACATAAGGCACCACCAAATCTAGGCAAGCTTGCATGATCCCTAGCGGACCCGCCGCGAGTACAACACGCTCGTAGTCGAGGCCACTCATCAATACTTCAACACCGCGATTGACTTCACCCAACACGTTCTCAATGGGCACGTTGCAATCTTGGAAAACCAATTCGCAGGTGTTTGAACCGCGCATACCGAGCTTATCCAGCTTCTGTGCATGGCTAAATCCATCAAACTGTTTCTCAATGATGAAGGCGGTAATACCGTGTTGAGCCGCATTCGGGTCGGTTTTCGCGTAGACAACCAACACATCTGCATCGGGACCATTGGTGATCCACATTTTGCTGCCATTCAGAATGAAGTGGTCTTCACGGCGTTCGGCTCTAAGCTGCATGCTGATGACATCTGAACCAGCGTTGGCTTCACTCATGGCAAGTGCACCGACGTGGGAGCCATCAACCAGTTTAGGAAGGTACTTCTCTTTTTGTGCTTGACTACCTTTTCGAAAAATTTGATTCACACAGAGATTGGAATGTGCGCCGTAGGAGAGAGCAACGGAAGCTGACGCACGGCTAATTTCTTCAAGCGCGATTACATGAGCCAAATAACCCATATCAGCGCCGCCATATTGCTCGCTCACTGTCACGCCAAGGAGCCCATCTCACCGAGTTTCGGCCATAGTGGGTTGGGAAAAGCGTTATCGCGGTCAATGTCGCCAGCGATTGGGGCGATGCATTCGCGAGCAAACGCACTTACATGGTCACGAAGTAAATTGATGGATTCGTCCAAGCCAAAGTCCATGGCGCGATAATGAGTGAACATGGTTCCTCCTCATACTGGACATGGACTTAACTTTGAGTAGTTACGGTGCTATTTCGCTTTAGCGAGCGCAGCCTCACAGCGTTCACGCGCCGTTGTTAAGTCTTCCAGTAATGTATTGATGTCGTCGAGCTGGCGTTTGAGTACGGCTTCCTTCTCATCAATGATTTTCAGCATTTTGGTTAACTGGTCATCTTCTTGATGGGTATCGTACAGCTCGAACAGTTCCCTGATCTCCGCAAGAGAAAAGCCGAGGCGTTTCCCGCGTAGAATAAGTTTTAAACGTATTTTGTCGCGACGTTGATAAACGCGCATGGTGCCTTTTCGGTCCGGTTGGATCAGCCCCTCATCTTCGTAAAATCGGATACTTCTTGTGGTGATATCAAATTCTTTTGCCAGTTCACTGATCTTATAGGTGTCCACGTTACAACTCTCCGGGTTCTAGGTTCTAGGGTCTTAATCCACACCTGCTCATCCACTGTTGTTCACAATCGCTGTGATTATTGAGTCAGGTTTTAAATTTGTTTCTTTACGTTTACGTAAATGTTAGTGCTATGCTTACTAAAACGTCAAGCTAATCGTTGAGAACTCCAACACATCGAGTTCCAAGGAGGAGGGCAAAGATGGAACGACTGGAGCAGGCCATAGGCCAAAACGCCGTATGCATTGTGGCAGCGAAGCGTACGCCAATGGGTAAATTTCAGGGAGCGCTTTCACATTTGAATGCAACTGAGCTCGGCAGTATTGCGATTGCGGATGCGATTAACGCCGTTGGTGTGACACCCAGTTTGGTGGATGAGGTATTAATGGGCTGTGTGCTCAGCGCAGGCTTAGGACAAGCCCCGCGCGGCAAGCAGCAATTGGGGCCGGTCTAGACAACCATACGCCTTGCACAACGGTTAATAAAGTGTGTGGCTCAGGGATGAAAACCGTGATGCTAGCGAGTACCCAAATACAGGCAGGTGAGGCTGATTGCGTGATAGCGGGTGGAATGGAGAGCATGAGCAATGCGCCTTACCTGCTTAGTGGAGCTCGTTCAGGGCTGCGCATTGGGCACCATCAAACTCAAGACCATATGTTTACAGACGGCTTGCAAGACGCTTATGAAGGGGAACTTATGGGCGTGTTTGGACAGAAAACTGCAGAAAAGCTCGGTTACAGTCGTGAGCAGATGGACCACTGGGCAACACACTCTGCGACTCGAGCTAAACATGCCGTCGAGAATCATCTTTTCCAATCTGAGATTTGTAGTGTGACGTCAAGAGATGGGCGCTCCGTTGATGAAGATGAACTGCCCAAAACCATCAAATTAGAGAAAATTCCTGCGCTTAAACCTGCTTTTAAAGTCAATGGATCTATCACGGCGGCGAATTCTAGTGCGATTTCGGATGGTGCTGCAGTACTTGTGTTGATGAGCGAAACTAAGGCGCTAGAGCTAGGAGTAGTACCGCTGGCTGTGATCAAAGGATTCACAACGTCTGCGCGCCAACCTTCAGAGTTTACCTTGGCACCTGTCGATGCAGTTCAAAAACTGCTCGATAGGCTTCAATGGCAAAGCGGCGATGTCGATTTGTGGGAAATCAACGAGGCGTTCGCGGTGGTGACTCAGATTGCCATTGATGCACTTGGCTTAAATGAAGCAAAGGTCAACGTGAACGGCGGGGCTTGTGCATTAGGTCACCCGATCGGCGCCAGCGGTGCGAGGATTTTGGTGACCTTGATCCATGCATTGCGTTCACGTGCAGCGAAGTGTGCCGGCAGCGAACCGCTGAAAGGAATCTCGACATTATGCATTGGCGGGGGGAAGCTACCGCTGTCGCGATAGAAGTGTCGCCAGTCGGAACGGACAGACATAAAGTTAGGGGGCTCAATGATGAACAAGATAGCCAATTACATCGATGGTAGTTCTGTCATATCACAGGCGAACGAGTGGATAGATGTAACCAATCCCGCCACCAATGATTTGCTTGGCATGGTACCGATGACGCCAACTGATGAGATACAAAACGCGATAGAACAGGCGCTAAGTGCTCAAATGCATTGGAAAGAGGTCGCGATATCAGAACGTGCCCGTTTGATGCTCCGGTACCAGCACCTACTTAAAAAGCGGCATGACGAAATAGCCACCTTATTGTCAAAAGAAACAGGAAAAACCTTAGCCGATGCCAAAGGGGATGTGTGGCGTGGGATAGAAGTCGTAGAACAAGCCGCCAATATCGCCAGCAACATGATGGGGGAGACGGTAGAAAACGTCGCGACGGATATTGATAGCTACTCGTTAATTCAGCCCCTTGGTGTGTGCTGTGGCATCACTCCCTTCAATTTTCCTGCGATGATCCCTTTATGGATGTTTCCCATCGCTGTTGCTGCGGGTAATGCATTTATCCTCAAACCTTCTGAACAAGTTCCGCTCACTGCTGTCCGTTTAGCGGAGCTTTTTCATGAAGCGGGCGCGCCGCCAAGTCTTCTGCAAGTGGTGCATGGTGGTAAAGTGCAAGTTGATTTCTTACTTTCTCATCAGGCGATTCAAGCGGTCTCATTTGTGGGTTCAGTCCCTACTGCTCAATACATATATCAAACAGCCACCACTAATCACAAGCGGGTACAAGCGTTTGCCGGTGCAAAAAACCACATGGTTGTGATGCCAGATGCAAATAAAGCTCAGGTCATCAATAATTTGGTTGGCTCTTCTGTTGGTGCTGCTGGACAACGATGCATGGCGATATCTGTAGCCGTGTTTGTCGGTAGTGCCAAAGAGTGGATTGGAGAGCTTGCTGCTGAAATGGCGAAAGTGAAGCCGGGACTATGGGATGATCCCGAAGCTGCATATGGGCCGTTAATCAGTCAGCAGGCCAAACTTCGTGTGGTCAATTTGATCGAATCAGGAAAGAAACAAGGCGCCAACTGCTTACTTGATGGCTCAGATTGTGTGGTTGAAGGTGCTACACAAGGTAACTGGCTAGGCCCCACTTTGTTTAGCGGGGTTAACACCGATATGGAGATCTACCAGCAAGAGATCTTCGGGCCAGTATTGGTGTGTATTGAAGTGGAGTCTTTGGATGACGCTATTGCCCTGGTGAATGCTAATCCTTACGGCAATGGTACCTCAATTTTCACGGCGAGCGGTGCGGCGGCCAGAAAGTATCAACATCAGATCTTAGTTGGGCAAGTGGGTATTAATGTACCAATCCCCGTACCTTTACCCTTCTTCTCGTTCACAGGTTGGCGCGGCAGTTTCTATGGAGATTTACACGCTTATGGAAAGCAAGCTGTGCGCTTTTATACCGAGACTAAAACGGTCACCACGCGTTGGTTCGACGACGATATCCCAGATGGACCCAATTTAACCATTCAGCTTCGCTAAACTCGAGTTTTATTCAAGGAACAAGGTACTGGGAATAAGGAGCAAGGTATGGATTTTGAACTCAACGAAGATCAAAGGGCTTTCGCCGATACGGCTCAGCAGTTTGCGATGGATAATCTCCTTCCAAATGCCAGTCGTTGGGATGCTGATTGCCACTTTCCTAAAGAGGTCCTTAAACAGGCGGGCGAGCTGGGTTTTCTTAGTCTTTACACTCGTGAAGAGCAAGGTGGATTGGGTTTGAGCCGTCTTGACTCATCGATTATTTTTGAGCAGTTGGCTATGGGTTGCACGTCGACGACTGCCTTTATGACGATTCACAACATGGTGACTTGGATGGTGGCCAGTTTTGCTAATGATGAAACCCGCGAACAGTTCGTTCCAAAATTGCTGACAGGTGAGTGGCTTGGCTCCTACTGCTTGACGGAACCTGGTGCGGGCTCCGATGCGGCATCACTAAAAACCACGGCAGTCAAACAAGGTGACAACTATATTTTAACGGGTTCTAAGGCCTTTATCTCAGGTGCTGGTGAGACTGAGGTGCTGGTGGTCATGGCACGAACCGGTGAGTTGGGCGCTAAAGGTATTTCGGCTTTTGTACTGGATGCAACGAGCGAGGGCATAAGTTACGGGCGAAAAGAGCCCAAAATGGGCTGGAACAGCCAACCCACCAGAGCCATCACGTTTGATAATGTCGTCGTGCCAGCGGCACAAATCTTAGGCCAAGAAGGTGAAGGCTTTACCTTTGCGATGAAAGGGCTGGATGGCGGCCGAATTAACATCGCGACGTGCTCGGTGGGCACTGCGCAACATGCTCTAAACTTAGCTATTCAATATCTACAAGAGCGTAAGCAGTTCGGAAAACCGCTCGCAAGCTTTCAAGCTTTGCAATTCAACGTCGCGGATTTAGTGACTGAGCTGGTGGCAGCGCGGCAAATGGTTCGCTTAGCGGCGTTTAAGCTTGACCATGGGCATGAGGATGCCACGACGTATTGTGCAATGGCAAAACGTTTTGCTACCGATGTGGGTTTTAAAGTGTGTGATGGTGTATTGCAGCTATTTGGTGGCTACGGTTATATCAAAGAGTATTCGTTAGAGCGACATTTTCGTGATGTTCGGGTTCACCAAATTTTAGAGGGTACTAACGAAATCATGCGTCTGATCATCGCGAGACGCGCCTTAAATGACGGTGAATCAATACTTTGAAAATGCTCAATAAACCAAGGGAGAATGGTTATGTCAGAAGCGACACTCATTCCACATACGATTGAAGGGCACGTTGCAACGATTACCATCGACAACCCGCCAGCTAATACCTGGACTGCGGAGAGCTTAGACGCACTCAAGCAGCTTATCGATGAGCTTAATCGAAACCGAGAGGTCTATGCATTGGTGATGACCGGGCAAGGCAGCAAGTTTTTTTCCGCAGGAGCGGATTTGAATGTGTTTGCTGCTGGAGACAAAGAGAGTGCGTGCCGCATGTCTCGCGTCTTTGGAGAAGCGTTTGAAGCACTGTCTAACTTTCGGGGCGTCTCAATTGCTGCAATCAACGGGTATGCCATGGGCGGCGGGCTTGAAGTTGCTTTAGCGTGTGATATTCGAATTGCCGAGGAGCACGCCGTGATGGCGCTGCCTGAAGCCAAGGTTGGCCTACTGCCATGTGCAGGCGGTACCCAAAACTTAACTGCTCTAGTGGGAGAAGGTTGGGCTAAGCGGATCATCTTGTGTGGGGAGAAGATTGATGCATCACAAGCTCTTCAAATCAGACTGGTAGAAGAGATAGTGAATTCGGGAGAGGCATTAGCTTCGGCGACCAATCTTGCTAAACAAGTTGCCCATCAGTCGCCGTCTTCAGTCACCGCTTGTAAAACTCTTATCCAAAATAACCGCCAGCATTTTATCTCTCATGGGCTGGTCAAAGAGCGTGAGCTGTTCATTCAACTGTTTGATACTGAAGATCAGCGAGAAGGCGTCAACGCCTTTCTAGAAAAGCGTTCACCACAATGGAAAAATCGTTAGGAGGCGTCATGTCTACAACCAGTTCAACGTCAAACTCGTCGCCAGCGACTCAAGATACCGTTCGATTTCAAGAAATTGTTTGTAGTGACCAACAGAGCAAAATTGCCGTTGCGACCCTATGCAATCCTAAAGCCCTCAACGCTCTTACTCACAATATGTTGGTGTTGCTTAATGACCAACTTGAAAAGTGGCACGACGATGACGCGGTGCTGTGCGTGATACTGGACGGTGAAGGAGAGAAAGCCTTCTGTGCCGGTGGTGACGTGCGTACTCTGCATGACAAAATGAAACACGCACCAATAGAAGATGCAAAAGCCTACGCTGAAGCATTTTTTGGCACAGAATATCAATGTGACTATCTCATCCATACTTACAGCAAACCTATTGTTGCGTGGGGCGAAGGTATCGTAATGGGTGGTGGAATGGGGCTCTTTATGGGGCGTCTCACAAAGTGGTGACACCAGATTCCCGCCTAGCCATGCC
Source organism: Vibrio maritimus (assembly GCA_003263775.1). GTDB lineage: Bacteria > Pseudomonadota > Gammaproteobacteria > Enterobacterales > Vibrionaceae > Vibrio > Vibrio maritimus. The sequence continues at coordinate 542,494 of JYJJ01000079.1, read as the reverse complement.
AGAGATTCATATCGGTTTGTTTCCCGATGTTGGTGCGACTTATTTTCTGAACCGTCTCGACGATGACATTGGTCTATTCCTCGGACTGACTGGCGTAATGATGAATGGCACCGACGCCTCGACGTCAGACTTGCTGATCATATGAACGCACCGACGGACAAACAAAAGCTACTGCATCAATTGCAGCAATCGGATTGGAACAGCATTGAAGACAGCTATGACTACTTAACAGAAGTACTCACCGAGCTTGCAGACAATGCCAACATCGCCAAACCTGCTGCTCATCTTCTGCCTTTAATTCCTGACATTCAACGTGCTTGTGCGTTCGATACGCTTGAAGAAGTGTTTGATAATATTCAGGCGTTACCTTGTCACGAACAGTGGATGCAAACGGCTCAGCGCAATTTAATGGATGGCAGCCCAATTACCGCGCACATTTGTTTTCGCCAGTTAAAACAGTATCACCATTTGTCATTGGCCGATTGTTTTAGGCTTGAACTGATCTTGGGGCTGCGTAGCGTCGAGTATGGCGAATTTCAGGAAGGGGTGCGTGCACGCTTAGTGGACAAGGACGGCATGCCCCATTGGGTATACGCGCACATCAGCCAGGTGCCAAAGTCAGTGGTCGACAACTTGTTTACTTCACTATGGCGTGAGCAAGAGCACCCACTTGCAATGCTAGGGCATCATTAACTCGCGCAGACAAACAATGAATCTCGTTTAAACCATCGATGAATTGAAACAGCCAAGGAGGTTGTGATGAGTCAGCCAACAGACACTAAGGTTGCGTTTATTGGGCTAGGAAATATGGGCAGTCCGATGGCGAACAACTTGCTCAAAGCAGGCTTCAGCGTGCGAGTTTACGATCGAGTATCGGCGTTATCGCAACCTCTTGGCGACAAGGGCGCTCTTGTTTGCCATAGCCTGGAACAGGCGCTCGATTCGGCGAACGTTGTAGTGACCATGCTACCAGCCAGTGAGCATGTCAAAGCAGTCTATCTCGGCTGTGATGATGAGAAAGGCATCATTGAACTTGCATCGAGTGACACTTTTCTTATCGATTGTTCAACCATTGATCCTGACTCAGCGCGCCTGGTTTCAAGAGAAGCTCAAAACAAAGGGTTGGAGTTTGTCGATGCTCCTGTTTCCGGAGGCGTTGCTGGTGCCAGTGCTGGTACGTTGACATTTATCGTAGGTGGCAGCGATGAAGGGTTTACCAAAGCCAATAACTTGCTGTCTTTCATGGGTAAAAATGTGTTTCATGCGGGCAAAGCGGGCGATGGGCAAATGGCAAAAATTTGCAACAACCTGATTCTCGGCTCTGTCATGGCAGCGACTTGTGAATCCCTTAGTCTTGGTATGGATAACGGTCTCAATCCTGAGGTGTTATCAAATATTATTCTTCAGAGCTCTGGCAGAAACTGGGTTTTAGAACTATATAACCCTTGTCCGGGAGTGATTGAGCACGCGCCAGCGAGTGCCCAATATACTCCCGGTTTTATGTGTAAGTTGATGTCAAAAGATTTGGGGCTTGGGCTAGAAGCGGCAAAAATGAGCCAATCTTCGGTGCCCATGGGAGCGTTAGCTCATAGTCTCTACGCACTGCATAACCGAAACGGAAATGCGGAGTTGGATTTCTCGAGTCTTTTTGAGTTTTTTCGCAATAAGCAGTAGAAGGGAGAAGTAAATGGAACTTGAACAGAGCGTTATCGCTATTACTGGTGCAGGACAAGGATTAGGTCAAACTATGGCGACAAGCTTAGCTCAGCAAGGAGCGAGCTTAGCACTGCTCGATGTCAATCAAGACGCCTTAACAGAGACAAAAGAAATTTGTGAGGCATTCGGGGTAAAAGCGCAAACTTATCAGGTCGATGTCACCAATGAAGAGCAAGTAGAAAAGGTATTTCGTGACATTGTCACGGAGTTTGGCTCTTTGAATGGGTTAGTCAACAATGCGGGCATCTTGCGAGACGGAATGCTGGTCAAATCTAGAGACGGTGAAATCAGTAAAATGTCTCTGGGTGACTTTAATGCCGTTATCAATGTGAATCTTACCGGTACTTTTCTGTGCGGACGGGAAGCGGCAGTACAGATGATTGAATCCGATTCTCGAGGGGTCATTATTAATATTTCCAGCGTGTCGAGAGCAGGCAACATGGGGCAAACCAACTACGCAGCTTCCAAAGCAGCAGTCGCGACGATGTCATCAGTATGGGGTAAAGAACTTGCTCGTTACGGCATCCGTTCTGTTGCTATTGCACCAGGCGTTGTGGAGACTTCGATGACAGCATCAATGAAACCAGAAGCCCGTGAACGTCTGGAAAATATGGTTCCAGTACGCCGCATGGCGGATCCAACAGAGATTGCTCATACTGTACGTTTCATTTTGGAAAATGAGTACGTTAATGGTCGAGTGATTGAAGTGGATGGTGGCTTGGTTATATAAAGATAGCCGTAAGATGAGTACAGTCCCCTGGATTTTTTCTGGGGGCTGCTTTTTTTTAACGCTATGTTTTTTAGGCAACGGTTTTTTGTAATAACGGTTGTGTTGAAGTAACAGTTGTTTTGAAGTAATAATTGATGACAGCTTTGAAAGGGTAAGTGCATCCATGCACTTAGTTATAGAGCTATTAGAAGCGGTAATCGATACCAAAGTAAACCGCAGACAATGAATATTCGCGCTTTGAAATGACGGACACGTATTCAGCGTTTAATCCTAGGTTTTCTGCAATTTCAAAACGAGCACCGAGACCAAAACTAGGACTGCTGGTAGTTCGACTACCATTTGAGAAATAGTCACCACCTTTAGCTTGAGTAAAACCAGCAAGACCATAAATTTCAAAGCCTGGGTCGATTTCGTAACTGCCGCGCACGTACAGGCTACTGTATGATCTTAGGTCGTTGATATAGCTATCATGGGTATTAACACCACCAAAACGGTATTCTGCACCAATATTGTCATTAAACCGATAGCCAGCCATTAAATACCCGGTTTCGGTACTCACATCATGAACCACATTTTGTTGGTTGCCGTAACCAATACTTGCACCGGCATACAAACCTTGTGCTAGCGTTGGCAATGCAACTAGAGATGTTGATAGTAATAAAAGTTTATTCTTAAGTTTCATATACAATTTCCTAATGATTGTTGTGTAGTGATGTGCTTTCCAAATCTAATGATTCAAAAATACTGAGTGCAGCGGTAAAACCGGTGCGAATTAAAGAGCTACTTAAATACTCTTTTCGGCTAACCATATTGCTGAGTAGGTGCAATATCTGGATTAGTGATAGTCGTCGGCTTTGATCAACCTCCCATGAAGGCTCAACTGCGAGTTTGTCGCCTTTGAGTGCAGATAGCAGAGGCAGTTTTAAGGCTTCAAATTCCTGTTGATGTTTCAAAATCAAGCAGCTTAATGCTCTGATTCTTAGTCGGTTTGTATCAGACTCGAGTAGCGTGCGTCTCTCTGATGACAAGCCAGCTACTTGATTATGATCGAGTAAATGAACTGGCCTTATTCGCGATGCATAACTTGCTGCCGATAGAGCACACAGATCAGGAATGCTCACTTTGTTTTCTAAAGTTTCTTGCAACAAACTGCTATGTGCTGTCGAAATATAAATGCTCGGTATAACTCGTCTATTTTCCACGTGAAGACCGCCTTACATTGCTTAATTCAGTAATGACAAATTTGAGTGGCAAATAACACGGTGTTATTCAGCGCTACTTTCAATCACCTCGCGTTTGATGACTGCAGTAAATCGATTGTCAGTGGAGTTGGCAGACACTAATACCCAGCCTTGGCTGTTCATATAATTGAGCGCATCCATGGGAGAGTTAAAGGAAAGGGTTTTGCCTTTCTCATCTCTAAGTAGGTCTTTATTTTTGAGGCCGATTTTGAGCGCTTGACCGAAATCTACTTCTACTTTCCATTGAGTAAGACTGAGCATTTTCCCCGACGCGATGACCATCGCATATTGCTCAGTTTGGTTTGATCTAGATGTAGGTTCTGGCGACTTAGCAGCCGATGCCGTTGAGCACATGGCAAGTGTCAATAAAGGGGTTAGAAAAACTTTATGAATGGCTTTCATGGCTGCCTCCAGTAATCTCGGGCTCAAAGTAAGCACGTTGTGTGCGATTGAGGCCTAGATTACTAGATGGCTTTTCCATTATTCGGAAAGGATTGGTGTGAATTGTATGAATTATGGATGCGACTTTTGGGTATTAGTCTTCGCTGTCACCATCGCGCTTTTTCAAAGAAGCGTAGAAGTTAGAGAGAAACTCAATGTCTTCTTTTGGTGCCGCTAGCATGAGATCGAGAAACTTTAGCGTACTTGCCGAAAGCGGCAGTTGACCACCATGTAAACGCTCTAACTGAGTCATGGGGAACAATTGCAGTATGCTAATATCAAGCGCTTTGGCAATTCGAAAAAAGTCCAAAATGGTGAAATGACTCTTAGCTTCTCGATCCATCTTTTCATAAAGAGCAGAACGGCCAATGTCCGCTTTTTTCGCTAGCCCGTTTTTAGATAGTCCTTCTTGAACCATGAGCGCCTCGATTCGTTCTATGACCATTTTTCGAAATACCGTCTCTTCAACGCCAAAAAACTCAAATCCTTCCGTTTCAATTTCTGCCATAGCTCTTGTCCGTTTTTCTGGAATTAGTCCCTTGATAGTATCTGAATTTCGGAAATTTGAAATGATAATTTGATAGCCAGACACGAAGATCCATGCCGTCTCAACTGATTAACCAAATATATAAGGGTAAACACCATGCTAACGACGAAACGCGCAATCCTTGCTACTGCACTTGCACTATCTGGTGCAGCTCAGGCGATTTCTCTTGAGCCTGCTCCAGGCCTGGATGTGAACCAGCCTTACTATGCTCCGCAAGCATTTGTGCAGCAGGAAAGCCTACCTATTGTGGATATCCGCGGTGCAAAGCCAGCAGACTACGCTGAGCTATTTGAAAAGCAGGTAGGCGAAGAAGTACGACGTGGTATTAAGGAAGCGCAGTACGTTTATAAGCTAGCAGGGATCAATGTGGTCGAGTTTGAGAAAAACTCAATGAAGGTGCTGGAAAACTCACGAAAGTTAAACCCAGAATATCTTGAAGTCGTTGAAGCACTAGCCAAAGTGGGGGGCATTTCACTGGAAACCATGTTCACACTATCGCAACTAGATGCGGCGTTGGCGTCGGCAGCTCAGTCTGCGCTAAGTGGATGTACAACAGTAAGCTTCGCTGGCACGGGTGTTGTTGGTCAGGTAAACGACACGCCATCACTTTCTGGGGGTAACTACTGGGTATTGCAAGCGGATGATTATGTGCAGGTAATGGCATCTGGCTTCTATGGCTCAGGTCAGACACTCGGGAAAGATATTGGCGTTGTGATTAATTTCCAAGGTACTGACTCTATAGGTGTAGGGCTTGAAGCAGACAGCGCGATTGAGCTAGGTGCACTTCAAAACTATCTAGTACGTAATGCTAAGAATGTTGACGATGCGGAAAAGATACTAGACCAATACCGCACAGTGGTCGCTTCTCACTTTAACTTTGCTGATAGTAACGGTAATACCGTTGGCGTTGAAATGCTTGATGGTGAGAACTATGTGATTAAACGTCCCGCTGGTGTTGGGCACGCTAACCACTCTGAGCGCCCGGGCGTAATGCAAGCCTTCGCAGAATCTGTTGGTCTAGGTGAGAAAAGTGTGCAGCGCACGGTTGCCACTGCGTACACTGAATGGCGTGCAGAGTTTGCACAGCAGTTCATCGATAACACACCTGAAGGTAATGTCGATGCCGCTAAATATGTCTTAAATACCAAGCCAATCGCACAACATGCAGCCTATGGTTCTGATTTCATTTCAACACTGACAGCAGTAATGGATACGAAATCGGGTTGTATGGATGTAGCTCCAGGAGTAGGTGATTGGAATGACTTCCAACGAGTGTGTGTCGAGAAATAACCCCAGTGTCCTCAAGTAAATCTACATAAGACAATCACGCGCAATCCTTCCTGGGCTTGCGCGCTTTTCAGGAAACGATGATGCGATCAAGACTAGTTTTGTGGTTTTGTACCACGTTGATGGTTGGCTGCGCGAGCACTTCAATCGAACATCAGGATACATATGAGCTCTGTCAATCTCTTGCCTATGGTTACAATAAGGCAGTGATTCAAGAATTAGAAAGAAGAGGGCAGTCCGTCACTGATAGAGAATGCGGAGACGCCAGACGTGCAATGATCCAAGAAATCGAGGCTAGACGTTTACTTTGGAGTGCAGAGCATTCGTTAAGACATGAAGTGGATTAGTTTTCTTTTGATGGTTTGTGCAGTCAGTGGCTGTGCGCAAGAGGTAAGGCAGTTAACACGCCACTCTGTTGTCTGCAATACGGTGACTTTTTCAGAGGCTAATCAGGTGGTTGAGGCGGAGTACTGTAGGTTAGCCGTTCGTTAGGAAATACGCTTTTTGAATGGAGTTCTTCAGGCAAAAAATTATCCAAGTACTATCGCGGATGGCTGCGACTAGCTCTATAGCTAGAAAGAAATAGTAGCGTGATTGATTCTGGAAATAACCTTACAAACAATTAGGTTATTCATATGCGGTTAATCTTGTTTATGGATAATTAAAATTCAATTTAAAGAATGGGGTACAGGGATGAAATTATTTGGTTTAGTTTTGGTGATAGTCTCGATCGGAGGGTATTTAATTTTCGGTTCGACTAAAGAATTGGATGACGTAGCCGCGCATGCTCCTTATGAATCTAAACTGGTTCTGCCGCAAAAAAGAATTCGAATGCCAGAAAATTATCTTGCGAGTGGTATAACTTTCGATTGGGATAGCAATCAGTACGTGATGCTAAGTGATCACCCTCACACACTTTTTCGGAAAAAATATCAACACTTAAAGTGGTCGATGAGAGTATGAAGAAAGTAGTACAAACTGCTCCCGTACTATCGGATTCAGATATTGAGGGTGTGGCATATGTTGGTAGTGGAGTTATCAATGCGATATCGGAATCAGGAATGTTATATGTAGTTGCTAAAAGTCAAGGAGATTGGGCATTAAAGGAGACGAAACAAGGTCTTTCCGGTATAGCAAAAAAAGTGAGTTCACTAGCCTTTGACACTGACAATAGGCATTTATATACCGCTGAGAAAGAGGGTGAAAAAATACTATATAAGCTTGATTTAGAGGGTAAGATAATGGATTCAGTTGTATTGACCTTACCAGAGGGAAGTCAAAACGCCAGTCTTCACAGAGACTTTACAATCTCGGGACTAGCTTATGATGATGGAAAGCTGCTTATTCTTAGTGAAGCATACTCAACGATTTTTGTTTATAGCCTAGCCGATAACAAAATCGTCCACTCTATCGGTTTGAATAAAACTCATGAAGTATCTGGAATCACAATCAATGCCAATAAAATTATTACGTTAGGTGACTTTGAAGACTACCTGCCTGAACCGGTTTTTAGTCAGTTTGAGAAGCAAGAGATACTGTAATTATAATTTTAAGTGGTTGTGTTATTTGAATAGATGAACTAAACAAAGAAGCTGCGCTTTGTCCGTTTGACACGTCAACCATCATAGACCAAGCTGGCTGGGCTGGGTATGCCTGATATTAAATATCTGTATAAGAAGACGTAACCTTATTCGCAAGCCCAGCTTTTGATAGTTCGTCTTGAACCAAGAGCACCTCGATTCGCTCTAAGACCATTTTTCGAAACACCTTCCCTTCAACGCTAAAAATCTTGAACCCTTCCGCGTGTATTTCTGCCATCTCGTTTGTCCGTTATTCTGGAATTACCACTTCAATAGTATCTGAATTTCGGAAATTTAGAATGATAACTTAATAACCAGACACTGAGATTCGAATTGTCTTAGATTATGAGCGAATTCCATAAGTGTAAAAGTCCGAACAACCCTTGAGATGCGCTACTTCCACGACTGTGTGTCAACCTGCGCAAATAGAACAGACAAAACCCTTCGATTATTGGAGAGAACATCATGAAAAAGAGAGCATTAGCAATGGCATTAGCGTTATCTAGTAGCCTTTCTGTTAGCGCCGATGCTTAGGGCCGGATTCAGTTGCAGGACCTTTATTCGGTGCTCCTACTTCTCAGCCGGTACTTAACTATGACGTAGCTTCTATAACTACAGCAGAATGGGATAGTCCAGAAAATAGGCACTACACCTACGCGAACTTTGATAAGGTACACCCATATCCAGCGTATATTAGCAAAGGCCTTGGTGCGCCTGTCGAGTTAGATACCGTTGAAAATGGCGAAGAGCTGATAAAAAGCTTCCGTATCAAGCCGTGGAGTGATTTACCAGAACTCAACCTTACAGATTACATGTACCACACACGTGCTGATGCACTATTGGTCATGAAAGATGGCAAGATTGTTTTCGAAGCTTATCCGCGTCAGTTAGGCCCTGATGACCAGCACACTATGATGAGCTCAAGTAAAACCATGGTTGCAATGGTGATCATGAACCTGATTGAAGAAGGTAAATTGACTCTTAAAACCAAGATCAAAGACATAATTCCTGAGTTAGGCAGTGCGTTTGATGGAGTGACTATTCACCAAGCGTTGAATATGGACGTTCCAATGCACTTTAGTGAAGACTATCAAGATCCAAACTCTGAAGGTCAGCGTATTTTCGTAGCGGAATGTTGGGGTGAAGGTTGTGAAAAAGATCCAAGAGGTGCGCGCGGTTTCTTAGCTGACTTGAAATCTGATGACCCGCATAATAATCCAAGTAACATGACACATTACAATTCGGCAGTAACATCCGTACTGGGTTGGGTTGTAGAAGAGTTAACGGGTATGAATTACAACTCAGCGGTGAGTTACTACCTGTACAAACATGTTGGTGCTGAGCACAACGCTATTGGTTTGAACGACCAAACAGGCTTTGGTCATGCTTCGGGGTATCTTGCTTTTACTGCTCGCGATGCGGCTAAAATTTACTCGACGATCGGTAATGATGGTATGGCGATTAACGGTAATCGAATTTTGCCGAAAGGTTATATCGCCGATGTAGTGTATGGTGATTCAGAAGCAACGAACTACCAATTTGGAACAGAGTCTACTTGGAAGTACAGCCACCAAATGGTCTTCAATGATAAAGGCGGCTTTGCACACATGGGTTATGGCGGCCAAATCTTCTATAGCAACAAGGACACAGGGGTCACGATTATTCAGATGTCGTCGATTGATACAGAAGGCGGAGCAGTTACTCAAAACCACGCCCACGCTCTTTTAGATATGGCAGACAAGATTAATAACCTGCTGAAACACGTAAAATTATAAACCTCGCTAAACAAGCCCCCTTGAATGAATCAATACCTGTTTTAGTTTCGAAGGGGCTATTTCCTTTAGAAAGCTTGCGCAGTATGTACATGCGCTCAAGAGGCAGCGCAATTGACGGACAGTTCTTTCGCCGGTCACACCATTGAACGTCAATTGTTCGTTAGGGATAACATTATTTATATGGATGTGGTGCAGAAAACGATTTTCGCTCATTGCTGAGTTCGAAATATAAATAGATTAGTATCAGGTGTATGTAATGTTGTTTGTGAATAACAAAGTAATCAACTCAAAATTATTGTTGATTATTAGTTTCTTGCTTGCGGCTTTGTGGTCGAGTGTCATCGTCGCAGAAGAAACTAGTAACAAGTATGAAATTTATAATGCCCAAATAGAAACAATTAGTCTGGAGATCTCAGAGCTATCAAAATCCTTGGATAGCCTTGAGGGCGAGCAACAGGATGTTACTCAATTCAGCATCTTTAATAAGAACAAAGAACTACGTGCTATTTTGGCACGTACCATGAAGAAGCCATCGTTGTCAGGCGAAGAACTAGTCGCTTTGGTAAGGCAGCAGCAACTGTATACCTTAGATGCGGAAGAGTACTTGATTGAGCGTCTTTCTGAACTAAATAAAGATTTTGATACAGCAGCGGATGAATCCAAACTGTTGGTGTTAAAAGATTATAAAGAGGCGCAAGACCATCTTGCTGGGTGTACGAAGCCAGATTGACTAACTTTAAATGGCTTGAGCAGCTAAATGTGAAAGACGAAGTGGGAGAGTTACGCTTCCGTGACACTATTGAAAAGCAGCTAAGACTTACATCGTCCGCAACCGATTATTACAGCAATCAAACTTCTAACTCTTCTTTTCAATTGCTTAATGAGCAAGATTCTGAACAAGCGAAACATCAATTACACGATATTATCATTGATAAAAGGCTCTCTATTGAGTCAGAAGGATTACGGTACCTGGTTACCATAGCCGATAGTCTGGATATTGAAACGGCTATCTATAAAAAACAACTATTTGAAGTGTCTGGGAATATTACACACGAAATATTTGAAGGCCAAGTACTACTGGAAATACTAGTTCATTGGTCAGAGCAAGCCTTGGAGTGGTTGGTAGAGCAAGCCCCACAACAGTTGTTCAAGCTCGTTGTATTTTTCATTGTTTTACTGATTACTCGCTCAGCGGTTAAGGTTATTCGTAAGGTAGTAGCAAAGGCGGTGAAAAGCCAAAACCTTAATTTGTCGCACTTAATGCAGCATTTCTTTATCTCTGTTTCTGGGAATGCGGTTTGGGTTGTCGGCATTCTGGTTGGATTGTCTCAAATAGGACTCAATCTAGCGCCTATTCTGACAGGTTTTGGTGTTGCAGGTGTCATCGTCGGTTTTGCGTTGCAAGATACTTTGTCTAACTTTGCGGCTGGCATGATGCTGCTTATCTATCGACCTTTTGATGTTGGAGACTTTGTTTTTGCCGGCGGCGTAGATGGCAAGGTCAGCCATATGAGCTTAGTCAGTACCACCATTCGTACTTTTGATAATCAGGTGATTATTGTGCCAAACGGTAAAATCTGGGGTGATGTGATTAAAAACGTGACCCATGAAAAGACCCGACGCGTCGATATGGTGTTCGGCATTGGTTACGGTGATGACTTGCATCATGCAGAGAAAGTGCTCAATGAGATTGTTCACTCTCACCCATCGGTACATCCAACCCCAGAGCCGATAGTTAAAGTCCACACTCTCAATACATCTTCTGTCGATTTTATCGTAAGGCCGTGGGTTGATACAGAAGACTATTGGGATGTGTATTGGGATATAACCAAGCAAGTCAAACTAAGATTTGGTCAAGAAGGGATCTCTATTCCATTTCCGCAGCAAGATGTTTACCTACATACGGTGAGTGACTAGGCCTGCTTAAGTAAACAAATTAATTAATGGTATGAAAATTTGATATAAAAGAGGTGCAGGATGTACAGCGTAGAGCAGCTACGGGTATTTGAAACTGTTGTTGAACATGGCTCATTTAGCGCCGCTGCAAGGTCATTAAGGCGAACTCAAGCTTCAGTTTCGTTGTTAATGTCGCGGCTAGAAACTGAATTGGGTTTTCAAGTTTTTGATCGTAGCGGTAAGAAAGTGACACTAAATTCGGCTGGACGTACGATTTATACCCTCTGTCAGCGTCGATCTGATGCTTTGAGGCACCTAACTAAAATAGCAAAAAGTCTACACGCCAAAATCGAAACAGAGATCAAAATCTATATTGATGAGTGTTTTCCTAGAGATTCACTATGTGAGGTGCTAGAGCAATTTCATTTGCGCTTTCCCCATACACAAATCTTGGCCCAGCGGCGAGCACTTAATGCGGACATCATTATCGTTTCCTCGGATGAGCTTAAGGCGAATCCAAACTTTGCGGATTGGGAATGGCATCGTTTGTCGACGTGTAGATTTATTCCAATAACTAGTAGTTATTCGCATAGACAGGAGAGCTTTATTGGTACGCCTTGGGCTCCTATTACTCCGTATGATCATGCAAGCTTGAGCGCTAGTCATCCCCAAGTTGTATTACAGCTCATATTGAATGATATGGGCTGGAGTTGGGTGCCAGAGCATTTACTAGCCCCTTACAAGCAGGGCAGCGATTATCAGCTTCTCGAAAATAAACAGCAATTTTATCAACAGTTTCTATTGGGTTCACCTGTAGATGTTGGTACCGCAACAGCTTGGTTGGTGGCAAAGATGAACAGAGAACTCAATACGGAGGTTAAGAGTGCAAGTTGATGCTTTAAGAGCACTGGTAGCGATCCAAAAGGAGGGGTCAATTACTAGTGTCGCTAAATCAATGGGAAAAAGTCCCTCACAAGTCGGTGTTTGGTTAAGCATGTTAGAGGCAGACCTAGGCCTGGAACTTATTAATCGTGAAGGATACAAAGCACAGCTTACGATTGATGGGGAGATCATCGCCCGTCATGCCAATGATACACTAACGCAGTTATCAGAAATTGATAAAAAAATAACGGAAAGTGGTGTTGCTGAGAACAAAAAGCTCAACATAGCAATGCTTGATGTTTTGCCAATAACGCCATTTAACGAAGCGTTGTGGCAGTTAAATAGGCTAAATTCGGATTTGAGTTTGGATATTCAATACTTACCTACTACAAAAACGTTGCAGGGTATTGAAAATGGTAATGTGGATTTTGGTGTTGTGTTTTTCCATGGAAGTGTTTACACGAGGGTATCTTCACGTTTAATTGGCTATGCGGAGATCGTGACGGTTGTATCACCGAACCATCCGTTAGCGGATATCCAATCTACTTTCAATACAGATGATATAGGCTCTCACTTACAATTATTGCCGCAAAGCTATTTGGGTTTTGGTATTGATCAAATATCTAAGTTTTCTGAAAATTATTGGCTAATGAACAGTATAGAAATGACGTTAGCTCTGCTTCAAAAGGGCATTGGTTGGGCGGAGCTTCCTTACTATTGCGTTGAACCTTATTTAAAGTCGGGTCAACTGGTGCAATTGAAAGCAAGGGGAGAGAGCTCGCTTTGGTGGCCACTTCAAATGGTATGGCAAAAACACCGTCCTATTGATAAGAACGCTGCCTGGTTGATTAATAAGTTTTCAAGCCCTAAACCAGGGTTAGCCATTTCTGGAATCTCACTTTCTTGATAAATTACATAATAATTCATAATGCTTATAACAATCTACAGTCCTTTTATGGGGTTTAAATAAGGGATATTTTTCACGTTTTGTTATCTAACACACGCTGCTGTATTAGAATGGAAGCAACTTCAAGAAAACTAATGAGTTTTGCCGTAAATGTTCAGTTTGTAGTTTTACTCTTTACCCTTTTAAACTCTCTTTCCGTCGCGCTATCTACAGTGCATTCAGAAAAACAGTACGTGCTAAGCCCATTACTGGGTATGTACTAAAAGTGTCCATTAGCCATTGTTAGGGAAGTAAATGGTGAAAAAACAATTAATTAAGGCCGCATTATGTTTTGCGACCGCTCTTGCATATCACTCTGCTGCGTGTGCACAATTAGCCCTAAATCCAACCAATATTGGCGTTGGTATACAACAGCGTCAATTTACTCAGAATGCTTTAAACGCTTATTTGAATAATGATTATACTCATGATGAGACAGAGCATATGATGGGGATGTATGCTGGCTTTAACATCAATGTTCAGCAACGATTTTTGATCGAGGCGGATGCAGACTTCGTTACTAAAGCAACTAAAGGGATAGGTACTTGGAAGTTAGGGGCAGGCTTTATCCCTTTTAGTAATGGGAGTATCTCTATTCCTATTACCGCAGGTGTCATCAATTATGATGCATCAACGAACAAGGATGATGCGATTTATGGCAAATCAGAGTCGGCAGGATATATAAAAACCGGAATTTCAGCGATGGTTGCACCACGTTGGATGATGGATTTAACGGTGCAATATGAGGCGTTAGACTCATCGAAGACCTCCATTGGTATCGAGAACACATTTGACGCAGGGTTCTCCCTATTGGGTGTTCCTATGTTCGGTGATCTTCATCCTACAGTTGGCCTCTCATGGGCGGACAGGAACGCGCGCGAGATAAATATCCGCGTGGGTGCAAAGTATACATTTAATTAGAGAACCATTATTTTTGCCGATAGCCCTGCTTTTTAGCAGGGCTTTTTTTGTTCTATTGCTTCGACCAATCTCTACGAATTTAATCAGATTTGCTCCTGATATAAGTAATTTAATGCATGTTGTCTTGCGCAAGGTTGTGTCGGACCTACACTGTTCAATTGCGCTTTTGCTCTCAACTTATTATGGGAGTTTCAATGATTACAATGAATTAAAAATCTTATGGTGATTCGAGACAATGAATACTTAACTTTCACTTGTCTCAAAGTTTACTTTTAACCTCTACTAGATCGAGTTGGGTTATAAGTTTTATCGAATATGTTCAATTCATACCTTATTCGTTCTTAGCTATACACTTTCCTGCGTTCAACAAAGCTACCTAAGCATGAATATGCACTGGTATCTGTAGGATTGATAGGAAGAAATAAATGAATAATGTTAACCGTTTTCTGAATCAGGTGCGAGAACAGCAACATCAAGCGAAACGTATCGTTGTCGCTGCTGCCATGATAAGGCGACGATTTTAGCTGTCGAGCTTGCACGTGTAGAGCTTGGTGTTGAAATCACTTTAGTGGGAGAGCTTCACAAAGTCACTCAAGCTGTAGAATTGGCTGGTGCTTCGTTAGCTAACTTTGAAGTCGTTATTGCGAGGGTGATGATGCGATCGCAGAAATGTCAGTAAGAATTATTGCTGACGCAAAGGCCATATTTTAATGAAGGGTCTGATTGAAACATCGACGCTGCTAATACAACTACTGAAAAAAGAATTTGGACTACGTACCGATAGCTTACTTAGCCATACAGCATTACTCATGTCTGAAGGTAGTGAGAAATATTATCTACTAACAGATGCCGGAATGAATATTTCTCCTTCTTTGGAGCAAAAAGAAAAAATCATTAACAACGCCGTTACGATGGCTCACGCATTGGGAAATATCCATCCGAATGTAGCGATGCTGTGCGCAAAAGAAAAGCCGTACGACAAAATGCCAGCCACTCTCGACGCCACTGAACTACAACGTTTAAACCAAATTGGTCAAATTAAAGGTTGCACCGTAAGCGGTCCAATGCAACTTGATTTAGCGTTATCAAAGCAAGCTGCGGAAATGAAAGGCTGTACCGATCCTGTTGCTGGCAATGCAGATATTTTCGTCGCCCCTTCCATCGAAGTCGGCAACGTATTTGGTAAGGCCTTGAAGTACATGGGCGACTACATCTACGCCGGTGTCGTTCTTGGCGCAAAAGTTCCGGTTGTTGTGGTTTCTCGTGCCGACAGTGAGCAAGAGAAGCTGCTCTCTATCGCTATGGCGTGTATGTGCAATGTTGACGCACAAGCAAAGTGAGCTTTGACAAAGCAGAATTGGAGAATGCGTAATGAAAATTCTTGTTATTAACCCAGGTTCAACATCGACAAAAATTGGCTTATTCCACGATTTAGATAAGCAGTTTGAGCACGTTATTCGCCATTCTAGTGAGGAGTTGGCGCAATTTGAGAACGTCACCGCTCAGTACGACTTTCGCAAGCAATTGATTGTTGATGCCCTCGCAGAAAATGGTGTCGATATGTCTCAAATCGAGGCGATTGGTTGTCGAGGCGGGGCGTCGAAACCTATTCCAGGTGGTACGTATCTTGTCGATGAAGCGGTATGTAAAGACCAAGCTGAAAGTAAGATACAACACCCTTCGAGTCTGGCGTCGATTATTGGGTATGAATTGGCAAAAGAGTATGGCATCGAAGCGTACTTCACAGACTCTCCAGTTACCTACGAACTCAGTGATCTTGCTTCATACAGTGGCCTGAACGGCATCAAACGTCAAGGCCGATTCCATGCACTAAACGCAAAGGCGGTGGCACAGGTTTTTGCTCAAGAAAATCAGCGTGATTACAAAGAGTTGAATGTGATTGTTTGTCACATGGGTGGCGGTATCACAATCAGTATGCACCAGCAAGGTCGCGCGGTTGACGTCACGGATGCCATCGCAGAAGGCCCTATGACCCCAGAACGCAGCGGACGTCTGCCTTCTCGCGACCTAGTCGATCTTTGCTACTCAGGCAAGTACAGCCACGGTGAAATGAAGAAGAAACTTCAGGGTGAGGGTGGCGTGTATAGCTACCTTGGCACTGCGGACATGCTTGAAGTAGAGCAAGCAGCAGAGCGCGGAGATGAAAAAGCCCGCAAGATCGTTGATGTATTGGTTTATCAAGTAGCAAAAGAAATTGGCGCAATGGCACCTGTGGTCAACGGCAGAATTGATGGCGTGATTCTGACTGGAGGCATTGCTTATAGCAAGTATGTGGTCTCCGAGCTATCAAAGCGTGTTGGCTATTTAGCTGACATTGCGGTGTATCCAGGTGAGATGGAATTGGAAGCATTGGCTGCGGGTGTTTACCGCGTTTGCAGACAAAACCTTACTCCGAAGCATTACAGCGAAAATATAAAAACGACAGCTTAGTCCAATCGAAACAATACGGGAACTGAACAATGACAACTGATAATTCAAAAGGTCAAGTGAGCCATCAATTAGGTGTATATAGCACTGTAGAAGAAGCGGTGAAGTGTGGTGCAGCTGCACAAATTCACTACCAGCAGGCCTTTGGCATTGAAGATCGAACACGCCTAATTACGGCAATCCGCAACAAGGTTCTAGAGCTATCTGAAGTATTAGGTCAGATGGCTGTAGAGGAAACAAAACTGGGTCGTATTCCTCATAAAGTGGCAAAAAACCAACTCGCAGCGATGGCAACACCAGGTCCAGGCTCACTGCGAACTGAAGCAATATCAAGCGATGCGGGGCTGACTATTGAAGAACGTGCGCCCGTGGGACTTATTGGCGCGGTTACGCCAGTGACCAACGAAGTACCAACAATCGTGAATAACGCAATTTCTATGCTTTCTGGCGGAAATGCAGTGGTATTCAACGTACACCCTTCTGCAAAAAACACCTCGGCCTTCATCATCGATGAGCTGAACAAAGCGATTATTGCGGCGAATGGTCCTGCAGACCTTATCACTATGGTTCAAGAACCGACGTTAGAAACATTGCAAGAAATTGCAAAAGCACCAGAAGTGAAAATGCTTGTTGGTACGGGCGGCCCTGGACTGGTTAACGCTCTATTGCGCTCTGGCAAAAAGGCAATTGGTGCTGGTGCTGGTAACCCTCCTGTAATTGTTGATGACAGCGCAGATGTAGAAGTAGCAGGTCCATTCATCGTGGCTGGCGCTTCTTTTGATAACAACTTGCTGTGCATTGGTGAAAAAGAGGTGTTTGTCACCGAATCTAAAGCAGATGCTTTGATTGAGTCTATGCAAGCGAATGGCGCTTACTTACTCAATTCAGAACAAGCGGCAAAAGTAACAGAGCTCGTACTGACTGCAGATGAGACGCAAGAGACAGCTAAACCTTGTAGTTACGGCATGGATCGCGAATATCACCTACGCAAAGAGTGGGTAGGACAAGATGCCAGCAAAATCTTGGCGGCTATCGGTGTAGAGACAGAGTCACAAGTTGAGCTACTGATCTTCGAAACAGAGTTTAACAACCCATTCGTTCAACTTGAGCAAATGATGCCAGTACTGCCAATCGTGCGATGCAAAGACTTTGATTCAGCCCTAGAGATGGCTGTCGAAGCAGAGCATGGCAATCGACACTCGGCCTGTATTTACTCAAACAACATTAACAATGTGACCAAGTTTGCCAAGCGTGTTGGTACCACAGTGTTCACTCAAAATGGCCCAACCTTGGCTGGTTTAGGCTACGGCGGAGCAGGGACCACATCCTTCACTATTGCCGGTCCAACTGGCGAAGGTATTACGACGTCAAAAGACTTCACTCGAGTTCGTCGTTTCGCGATGGCTCAAGGTGGCAACCGAATTATCTAATTATTGAGGCACCAATGTGCCTCAATCTCAAGAATTTAAAGAGATAGCTAGTTATCTCTAAATACAAACTTAAATCTAGTAGTAAGGAAATTATCATGTCTGATCAATTTTATCGTAACCCTGAACTTTGGATGCCAGAAATTGCGGGTACACATGTAGACGTAGAAAACCTAGAGAATCTGTATCAACAAGAAGAAGCGCTTTTACGTTTCTCGTATGAAGAAAAGTAAAGAAATGCACGAGCGTGCGGCAAAGTCGATGCCAAACGGCGTGACTAACTCATGGCAAAGTGTATGGCACGTACCGCATCCATTTTACATTGAACGTAGCAAAGATAACCGCGCATTCGATGTAGATGGCAACGAGTATGTCGACTTTAACCTTGGTGATACACCGGACTTCTACGGTCACTCTCCAAAGAATAAAGTGACGGAAGGTATCATTGAGCTGCTTCAAAACAGCGGTATCAACACACTAGCAACCAGTGAAGATGCTGTTATCGCTTCTGAATTGCTGCGCGAGCGCTTTGGTATGCCGTACTGGTTTACCGCTCTATCTGCATCTGATGCAAACCGTTTTGCTATTAAGCTGGCTAAGCTTGCAACTGGCCGCGGTAAGGTACTTCAATTCAACATGGCTTATCACGGCACTGTTGATGAAACTAACGCTTGGATGCCAGAAGAAGGCATGGTTGAGTACCGCGTTCCTGAGATCTACCCAGGTCAAGATCCATCACAGTTTACTCGCGTAGCGACGTTTAACGACTTGGCATCGGTTGAAGAGCAGCTTAAGCACGGTGATGTAGCGGTTGTACTAACTGAACCTGCATTGTCGAACTCAGGTCTGACGCTACCTAAGCCAGGTTTCCATGATGGTCTACGCGAGCTATGTACTAAATACGGCACGCTCTTACTGATTGATGAAACTCATATGCAAACAACAGCTCACCATGGTGCAACAGGTGAGTGGGGTCTAAAACCGGACATTTGGGTAGCTGGTAAGTGTATTGCTGGTGGCGTTCCATGTGGCGTGTATGGTTTCTCTGAAGATGTTGCAAACCTATTCCAAGAAACAGTTGGCAAGGGACCTTGGCATATGGCTGGTCTTTTGGGGCAACAAACGACCATGACTGGTAATGCTCTTTCTCTACGAGCGTTGCGCTTGAACCTTGAGCATAACGTTACTGAAGAAAACTTCCGTGGGATGATCGAGACTAACAGCTATCTTACTAAGAAGCTGAACGAAGTGATTGCTAAATATGATGTGCCACTAAGTACAGAGCAAGTTGGTGCGCGTACTTGGCTACACTTCTGTAAAGAAACACCAGTAGAAATTGAAGATTGCGTGAAAGGCATCGGTATCGTAGGACACTTTATCGATTACATCTTCCTATACCTATTTAACCGTGGCGTGATGATCATTCCTTTCGGTCTAAACATGTGGCTGGTATCACCACAAACTACGAAGGGCGATTGCGAAATCTTTGCTAAGTATTTCGAAGAAGCAGTAGTCAACATGTTTCAAATCGAAAAGGCCTAAATAACGGCTACTTGTTTAGATTACGGGCCCTAATGGGCCCGCTTTTAATTTAGGAAAGATTGCAATGTTACAATACAAAGCTGTTATCGCTATTAGCAAGCAGATCAATAAGTTGATTAATATACCGTTTCCAGATGTCCATCAGGGCTTTGGAGCTGTCGAATCAGTAGGTCAAATTCTAGCGAAGAAGGGTATGAAAAAGCCTCTCATTGTGACTGATAAAACGCTGGTTTCGTTGGGGATCGCCGACAAAGTTATTGCCTCGTTGAACGAAAGTGGCTTGGAATGTGCGGTTTTTGATGGTGTAGAGCCAGATCCTTGCGTGGCGTCTGTTGAGTGGGGCTTCAAGATTTATCAAGACAACCATTGTGATTGTATTATCGCATTGGGTGGTGGCTCGCCAATGGATTGTGCCAAGATCATCGGTGCTAAAGCTGTGCGCAACATCGATGTACGTAAAATGGCTGGTCAGCTTAAAATCCGTAAGAAACTGCCGCATCTTATCGCCATTCCTACAACGGCGGGTACGGGTTCAGAAGCAACCCTAGCTGCTGTCATTTCGGACAAAGAAAACAACGCAAAATTTGCTGTTATTGATCCGTCTTTGGTTCCAAAGGACGCTATTTTGGATCCTGCTCTGATGGCTGCACTTCCTGCTCCTATTACCGCTGCTACAGGTATGGATGCATTGACGCATGCCATTGAGGCGTACTTAGGTAGCTACAGCACGACATTGACGGACAAATATGCCGAAGATGCGATTAAGTCTATCTTTAAGAACTTGCCACTCGCCTATACCGATGGTGAGAATATGGTCGCTCGTGAGTGGATGGCCGTTGCATCCTATCAAGCGGGCTGTTCGTTCACTCGGGCATTTGTTGGCTATGTACATGCTATCGCTCACCAATTAGGGGCTCTATATCATGTTCCTCATGGTCTTGCTAATGCAGTGCTATTACCACACATCTTGCGCTTTAATTTGTCTGCTTGTGAGCAAAAGTTTGAAAGTATGGCGAAGATGATAGGCCTTAACACAGGTGTTGAGTTTATTGAGGCGGTCGAACAGATGAACGATACTCTGAATATCCCTAAAACTATCAGTAAGTTAAAAATCGAAGATTTTGCTGAAATATCTAAGCGAGCATTGAAAGAAGCACATGGTACCTATCCTGTGCCACGTTATATGACGGAAGTTGAGTGCGAAAATATTCTCTTTAAACTGCTTCCCAATTAATCGTCGTTTATTGATCCAAAAAGCGCGTTATTAAAAGCGAAAACTGATTAACTTAGGTTCCAAATGATCTCGATGCGAATTATTGAAAATGTAGAACCAGCGGAGCTGGATGATGTCAGGCGCGTTGCCAAACTCATACAACAGGATACCCGAACGGCAAAATACGATTTAGTCAGCGGTGTTTTGTATGATGATAATGGTGAGGCTATGGTGTTTCCCACTGTTTTAGAAAGCCAGAAACGCGTAGCTCAATGCTGGGGCAAAGAACCATTTTCATCTAAGCGATTTATTTCCGTCGTGGAGCGTTTAGTATTTGGAGCTGATTTCTGTCAGAAAAACGCAAAACAACTAGCCTCAGTACAAGCGCCTGGAGGAACGGGGGCGTTGAGGCTAGCGTTTGATTTTTTCGCTCAACAACTTAAAGGCGAGCGAATTTGGATTGGCACGCCATGCTGGTCTAATTATCAAAATGTTGCCAAAGCTGCCGGACTTGCCACGCAGTTCTTTGAGCACGCTACCCAAATTGAAGACTTTGAACAGCGACTTGTTGATACCAAGCCCAATGATTCGATCATTTTACAATCGGGCGCTCACAACCCCTCTGGAAGCGTGTATTCGAGTGAAGAGTGGCAGCAAATCGCCCAGATATGTCGTCGTAAACAACTTATCCCTATCATCGACAATGCCAGCCAAGGGCTAGGACGTGGAGTGGGAGAGGATAGTGAAGCCATTCGTGTTATTTCGTCGATATGTCCAAACCTCATTGTTGCCACTTCGTTTTCTAAAAATTTCACTTTGTATCACGAACAAGTGGGCGCACTAACAATAAAAGTCGAATGTGAGCGGTATACAGGTGTGGTTCAGGAGGCAATGAATGGCATTATTCGTAGCAACTACTCGTCTCCATCACAGTTTGGCGCATCTATTGTGGCTGATATATTAGGTGACGATTTATTGCGTATGTCATGGAAGAAGGAATTGATGGAAGTTCGGAGCTTACTAGATCAACGTAAACACGCTCTATTAGCATCTATTAATCATGACAAAGCGATACCAACACACACAACTTACGGGATGTTTTTTCAATTGCCACTCGCGCTAACGGATATAAAAGCATTGCGAGCTAGAGATGCTATATACTTGCTTGATAACGGAAGAGTTAGCTTAACAGGCTTAACTCCGCGTATCGTTGAGCATGCAGGAGATTGTATTCGCCACGCACTCTTAAGGTGATCCCACTATTGATACAACCCAATTCTAGGGTTGTATCTCTTTCGAAATCCGATCAGTGCTCAGGCGTATCTAACATGCGAATGGCACTTTCTACTGCGGCATTCATCGCCTGATCATCTTCAAATTTACCCGAACCAGCAGGGCCAAGTACGTTGGCATAGAGGTCTGCTTGTTTGTTGAAAGGCAAATCTAACTCTTCGTATAGATGCTGTCTGATTTGAGCATGCTCTTCTGGAGTATTGTTGGAGAGGCTTACAAGCGTTTGATAAATTAAATCCTTCATGGTGTATCCATTTTCTTTTTTTACTACGGGGGAACGTGATTGTATCGGGGTTTAGAACAAGTTTCTTATGCAACTGTCACACTACGAACGGTCGATGGTTTAATTAATGCAGCTTGTCTAATATCTCTCAGTGCGCAAATAGCGTTGTAGGAGGATCCCTTACATGCCACGATAACTTGGCCCTCCGCCACCTTCTGGTGGTGTCCAGTCAATGTTTGCTGACGGATCTTTTATATCGCATGTCTTACAGTGAAGGCAGTTTGTAGCATTGATTTGTAACTGTGGTGGCCCTTCGGAACGAACTACTTCGTACACACCTGCAGGGCAGTATCGTTGACTGGGTTCATTGTACTTGGGTAGGTGAGTATCAATAATCAGAGTTGGGTCGCTAATCTTGAGATGACAAGGCTGATTTTCTTCGTGCTGTGTACCAGATAGAAACAGCGAGGAAGGTTTGTCAAAGCTAAGTTCTCCGTCAGGCTTAGGGTAGTCAATGGGCTTAGATTGGTCGATTCCATCAAGGCACATATGATCTTCGGTACAATCCATTACTCTCCATGGCACTGACTTCTTAAATAGTTTCGGCCACCAGTTTTGTTCTAGCACATTTAAAAGACCACCAACAGGTTCACCGAAGCGATGAAGGTTGGCACCAAAGTTCTGCGTACTCGCAAGTTCTTCGTAGAGCCATGAAGCTTCGAATTCACTTTGATAGTCTGCCTCACGCTCTGGTTGAGGTGCCACTAGAGACTTAACTACCGCTTCTGCTGCCAACATGCCCGATTTCATAGCGGTGTGGCTACCCTTAATTTTCCCCATATTGAGCGTACCAGCATCACAGCCAATGAGCAGGCCACCGGGAAACTGCTGTTTCGGTAGTGAGCGTAATCCGCCTTTGGCAATGGCTCTTGCTCCAAAACATAGTCGTTCGGCACCTGATATATATTTGGCAATCGCGCGATGATGTTTAAAGCGTTGAAACTCTTCAAAAGGATTGAGATTAGGGTTGCGGTAATTGAGGTCGACAATCAAACCAACCGCAACCTGGTTATTGGGTAAATGATATAAGAAGCTCCCTCCGGTGGTGCCCGTTTCACTGAGTGGCCAGCCTACACCGTGAATAACGCTCCCTTGTTTATAATGTGGATGCTCTTTTGGCAGCTGCCACAGCTCTTTGAAGCCAAGCGCGTAGTGTTGGGGCTGCTTGTTATGGTCGAGAGAATACTTTTCTATGAGCGATTTACCGAGGTGGCCGCGAGCACCTTCCGCAAAAATGGTGTATTGGGCGATAAGATCAATGCCGGGCTCGAAGTTTGGCTTTTTCTCTCCGTTTTTATCTAGACCCATGTCAGCGGTTTGCACGCCTATCACGCTATTATCTGACTCATACAAAATTTTGCTCGCGGCGAAACCAGGGAAGATTTCGACGCCTAACTGCTCAGCTTGATCGGCTAACCATCGACATAAATTTCCAAGGCTTATGACGTGGTTGTCTGAGCTGTTTTTTAGACTGTTCGGAGTTAGAAAGTCAGGTATTACGACATGATTGAGGTGAGTTGTGAGATACAAACACTCATCGTTGGTAACGGGGTTGTTCACAGGTGCACCGAGACTTCTCCAATCGGGGAGTAGTTCATCTAACGCTCGAGTTTCAAACACGGCACCGGACAGTATATGCGCACCGATTTCAGCTCCTTTTTCTATCACGCAGATTGAAAGTGGTTTTTCTTGCTGCTGCAACTGCGCTAATCGGATGGCGGCAGAGAGCCCAGCGGGGCCAGCGCTACAATCACTACGTCAAATTCCATTGATTCTCTTTGCATGTTGTACACCTCGGTTGCCATCCATCGGATCTTAAAGATGTTACGTATAACTATAGTGCAGTTGACGTAAACGTAAACTTAGCTAAGCTCAATTTATAACCACTTTATGGCGTTTGTGCTTAAAACAGGAGGGTGTATGAAGGTATTAGTGGCGGTTAAACGTGTCATCGATCCCTATGCAAAAATCCGAGTAAATGCCGATGGGTCTGGGGTTGAAACCAGCAATATGAAAATGTCGATGAACCCATTTTGCGAGATCGCTGTTGAAGAGGCAATTCGGCTGAAAGAGGCTGGTGTAGCAACAGAAATTGTCGTGTTCAGCATTGGCGATAATTCGGTTCAAGAGACACTTCGTAATGCTCTTGCCCTAGGGGCTGATCGCGCTATTCATGTTGAAAGCGAGTCAACGTTAGAGCCCTTGGCCGTGGCAAAAGTGCTTAAGCAAGTCATGTCCCATGAATTGCCTCAACTGGTGTTAATGGGCAAACAATCTATCGATACCGATAACAACCAAGTTGCTCAGATGCTCGCCGCTCTGACTGATCGTCCACAAGGTACATTCGCATCAAAATTTGTCATCGAAGGAGAAGTTGCTTGGTGACAAGAGAAGTGGATGGTGGATTGGAAACATTGAGTTTGCAGTTGCCAGCGATTATCAGCACTGATTTACGCCTTAACGAACCAAGGTATGCGTCTTTACCCAACATAATGAAAGCGAAAAAGAAGCCGCTAGATGTCGTTCCCATTGAATCGTTAGCGGTTGATATTGAAGCGCGTCAACAGGTGTTAGAAGTGATGACTCCGAAACCTCGCGAGGCGGGTCAATCGGTGGCGAGTGTCGACGAGTTGGTGGATAAGCTCCGTAATGAAGCAAAGTGCTTTAACTAAGGGGAGGGTAAATCATGGATAGTAAAACACTGGTCATTGCTGAACACGATAATAACAATATCGCCGTAGATACGCTGAAAACGCTACATGCTGCAAGCCAGATAGGCGGTGATATTGCTGTACTTGTGGTAGGCAACAACGTCACAGCAATAGCGGAAAGCTTATCAAAAGTGAAGGGAGTAACGCAGGTATTCCGTGTCGATACCGAGCAATTTACACATCCCACCGCTGAAGATGTCGCTCCCATCATTGTTGAGTTAAGCGAGCCGTTTACTCATTTTCTTGCGCCAGCAACAACATTTGGAAAAAACCTGATGCCGAGAGTGGCGGCGCTTCTTGATGTTGGGCAGTTGTCAGACGTTATTCAAATCGAATCACCCGATACCGTTATTCGCCCGATTTATGCCGGTAACGCCCTAGCGCGAATAAAGTCCAACGATTCCAAGTTGGTAATGACGATTCGTGGCTCAGCGTTTAATTCAGCTAGTACGGATAGCCAAGAAAGCTCACATGTTGAAGTGGTTGAGCCACAGGCTTCTCAACAGACCCTGGCTAGCTTTATTGATTCTCAACAGACGGTATCAGAGCGTCCCGACTTGTCGTCGGCAAAAGTAGTTATATCAGGCGGTCGAGGCTAGGCAGTCAAGAGAACTTTGCTCTCGTTGAGCGCTTAGCCGACAAACTTGGTGGCGCAGTCGGCGCATCAAGAGCTGCGGTGGACGCTGGTTTTGTTTCTAACGACCTGCAAGTCGGTCAGACGGGCAAAATTGTCGCTCCCGAGCTCTATATTGCCATTGGCATCTCCGGAGCTATTCAGCACATGGCGGGAATGAAGGACTCGAAGGTCATCGTGGCGATCAATAGTGATCCAGACGCGGCGATCTTTGAGGTGGCAGATTATGGGCTGGTTGGAGATTTATTTGAAATCATGCCGGAGCTGATTGATAAGGTGCCTTAGCCTATTTTTTTATTGTTCAAACACATCACTTGAAAGGGCTAAGGTTTTTACAAGCAATCTTAGCCTTCTTCTTTATCACTTTCCTTTAGTGTTTTCGCCGCGTAGCGAACCGCAAAAACACACATCAACATCATAATGAATGGTATCGAAGCCAACGACATTTCGACCCACGAATACTCAGCAAAGAACTTTGACAACAAAAGATGTGACACTATGTTGAGCACAGCAATAGCGATTGCGACAACGAGTAGCTTTGATTCTCTATTCAAAAAAATGGGTTCCTACCTAGATTACGAGTATTGAATTGGAGCCAGTGATCCAATTTATTCGAAGGTTGCGACTATATCATACGGACGACGGCGGTTTCGTGATGGTGCAAATACTTTGAAGTGTTGATGCTTGCCGTAGGCGTTTTTGAAGCGCAACATGTTGAAAATGTATGGAAACGCTTAGGGCAAACGATGTCAGGAATTACCGATTTAGAACAGCTACTCGCATCAATGGAGCCAAGTTTAGTCGATGGGGAATTTGTGTTTTGTACAGTAAAAGGCTCACTGGCTGAATACCTGATGCTCGATATCTTAGGTTCGTTTAAAGAACAGGAAGGTTTGACTCTAGTACTTCCAAAGCTTCAGGCAGAGCAAGCTGAACTCGACTTTGAAGGGGTGTTTAGAATGATCACTTTGAACGTTCACTCCAGCCTTGAAGCGGTCGGCTTAACGGCAGCGGTGTCCAACAAACTTGCGGAGCGGGATATTAGCGCTAACGTGGTAGCAGCCTATTATCATGACCATATCTTTGTCCAGTCTTCCAAAGCAGATGCGGCGCTCGCTGCGCTAGAGGAGTTCCTAAGTGAGTAAGCCTATTCGGGTAAAAGCAGTCTGTCTTAGTCGATATGATAGAAAAATACTGCTGGCGGAAGGTTATGATCCGACAAAAAATGAGCACTATTTGATGCCGATTGGTGGTGGGGTTGAGTTTGGAGAGCTTGCTGAACAAGCAGCGGTTCGTGAAGTTCGCGAAGAGATAGGTGCGGATGTCTCAGACCTAAACTTACTTGGCGTGAGTGAGAACAGGTTCACGTTCGACGGCGTTCCCGGACATGAAGTGGTTTTTGTCTTCGAAGGTATCCTTGAAAATTCCGATCTTTATCAGAAAGAAAGTTTTAAGGGCATAGAAACGAATGGCGTTGAGTTTACCGTAAGATGGGTGCCAGAAGAGGACGTTATCAGTGGATCTATTCCCGTATACCCAGACGGTATTCTGTCTATGCTACAACCGACGAGTTGATGAAAAGGAGATTCAATGAAATACGATGAGTTTAATGAGTATTGCGGTTCCTTTACGGCAACCTCACATGTGATTCAGTGGGGAGATGCACACGTGTGGAAAGTGGGCGGAAAGGTGTTCGCGATTGGTGGCTGGAGTAAGGAGGGGAGTGAGGCTTATATATTTAAAACTTCGGATCTCAATTTCGATTTTCTCTCTGACCATGAAGGCTATAGACCCGCGCCATACTTTGCAAATCGTGGAATGAAATGGATTCAGCAGACAGACACCAGTGGTCAGTTAGATGAGGAGCTTCGTTACTACATCAGCGAATCATACAAAATTGTGTCTATGGGGCTTAGTAAGCGAAAGAGAGTGGAGTTAGGGATTGTTGTGGAGTGACTCTTCTGTTAGGCGAAATCTGCTTGGAATGCCGCATCCACAAACAAAATACCGTCATCTTCACGAACGTGAAGATCTTTTATAGCGCGTGATTCACAAAGCAACTCAGACTAAGTCACGTAAACAACCTCCGAATCACGCTGTACGAGATTCCCTTTTGCAACGGAATGACGGACACTTTCCACAGTGTCCTTTGTCATTACTAACCTTGCTGTAAGTGCTCCACCAACACCTTTACGAAGCGAGCAGCTTCACCACCGGTGCACGCTCTATGGTCAAAAGTTATCGAAAGCGGTAACGCTTTGACTCCACACGCTTGTCCATCCCGCATTATTACTTTCTCAATAATTCGACCCGCACCCACGATCGCGACCTGCGGTGGTGTCACCACTGGTGTCGCGAATATCCCAGCGATAGCACCAAAGTTAGAGAGCGTAATGGTGGCGTGTTGCAATTGTTCTCGTCCAATGCGTCTGGCTCTTATGCTTGGACGGTGTCATTTAACCATTGGCGGATGCTGCTTGATCGTATTCGTTGGCGTTTCTGAGCACTGGGACATAGAGTCCATGGCTACTGTCTACGGCAATACCAATGTTCACGTTGGAATGGACGCATCGGGTCATGGTTTCTGCATCGAACCACGCATTAAGCGCGGGTTCTGTTTGGCATGCGTGCACCACGGCTTTAATGAGTCTTCCAGAGATGTCTTCGTCCTTTTGCCAACTATCAAGCATGGCCTCTTCAGTAATGGTGACTGAGGCAACAGAGTGGTGTGACTGCGCCATTGTACCCACCATGGTTCGCCTTGCACCTTTTAGAACTTCAGTACCAGGCGCTTGCTTGTCTATTTGATCGTAAATGTCATTGTCTGTAATTACGCCATCTTGGCCACTGCCTTTGACGCGAAGCAGATCGATTCCGAGCTTCTTCGCTAGCAGCCGAGCAGAGGGCATGGCGGTAATCGCGTTTTCCTCTGCGTTGTGGTGCGCCGCGCCAACCCAAAAGTCATCGACCTCAACGTGATGTGTGTGGTTGGACACATTGCCGACAACGGTTGCTGCATCATTGTTGCTTGATGATTCACTAAGGTTAGCACCTTCCGTGACCGCCTCTTCGATTTCAATCAATAGGCTGCCAATACTGATGACATCGCCTTCTTCGCCATAACGTTTGACTATTTTTCCGCTGTACGGCGCGGGAACTTCGACAACGGCCTTAGCGGTCTCAACGGTAAGGATGACTTGGTCTAAGTCGACATCGTCGCCGACGTTCACATGCCATTCGACAATCTCAGATTCTGCGAGTCCTTCCCCTAAGTCTGGCAATAAAAATGACTTCATTTCCAACCCTCCACTAGCTCTCTTGCTGCTTGTACGATGTCGGCCTCTTGGATCAAAAAGTAGTCTTCATTTTTGTAGTAAGGCATCACGGTATCAAGGCCGGTTACTCGCTTAGGCGGCGCTTTGAGCATGCACATGGCTTGCTCTGAAGTTCGAGTAATGATCTCTGCGCCAACGCCGCAGCTTCTGCTGGCTTCATGAACCACCAATAAACGCCCGGTTTTCTCAAGTGATTTTAATATTGTTTCCATATCAATGGGTTTGATGCTCGCTAGATCAATCACCTCCACTTCGATACCAGCTTTAGACAGTGTATCCGCGGCCTGAAGTGACTCAACAACACATGCTCCCCAAGTCACAAGCGTTAAATCCCGCCCTTTGCGAAGGGTGTAGCAAGTATCAAGAGGCAGGGCTTCACCATTATCAACCACATTCGATTTAACGGTGCGATAGATGCGTTTGGGCTCGAAGAACATAACCGGATCGTTGCAGCGTATTGCCGATAGCAACAAACCGTAGGCGCGTTGCGGTGATGACGGGATAACAACCCTCAGGCCTGGAATATGAGCAAACAGTGCTTCGACACTTTCGGAGTGATGTTCTGGCGCATGTATGCCACCGCCAAATGGCGCGCGAAACACAATTGGGCAGGAGAGGCGCCCGCGGGTGCGATTGCGCATTCGAGCCGCATGACAAATGATGTGCTCCATGGCAGGAAACACGAATCCTTGAAACTGGAACTCAGCAATGGGTCGCAGCCCTTGAGTTGCCATACCTACCGCAACGCCGCCGATGAGTGCTTCGGCGAGGGGGTATCGATAACACGTTTGAGCCCAAAACGTTCTTTAAGACCAACCGTTGCGCGGAATACTCCGCCGTTATCGCCAACGTCTTCTCCAAGCAGTACAACGCGTTTGTCTCTGCCCATTTCATGATGGAGTGCTAAATTCACCGCATCGACCAGCGTGGATTCTACTGAGGCGATAGGGCTTGCTAGGGGTTCAATATGCAGTTGATCAGCCATGTTGTCCTCCTTGCATGCGCATCGATTTGTTGATGAGTTCATCGCGCTGCGGACGAAGTTCTTTGGTGGGTTGCTCGTAGAGATAATCAAACGCGGTTTCTGGTGCTTGAGGTGGGGTATTGAGATAGCGAGCGACGGCCTCCTCAACCAGTTGCTTGCTTTCTGTGACAAGCAAAGCTTCATCGGAATCTTGCCACCAACCTTGAGCTTCCAAGAAGGTCTTGAGTCGTTGAATTGGCTCATACTCCCAAGCGGTATCAAGTTCGTCATCGCTTCTGTAACGCGTGGCGTCATCGGCAGTGGTGTGATCGCTGAGTCGATAGCTTATTGCCTCAATGAGCGTCGCGCCTTTGCCTTTGCGCGCATTTGAAATGGCGTTGCCGATTGCATCTAGCATGGCGATGACATCATTACCATCGACTTTGTGTCCAGGAATGCCTGCGCCTTGGGCTTTATCTGCGAGAAATTCTGCCCGCATTGTAGTGCCCTAGGGACTGATATCGCCCATTGGTTGTTGTTCACCACAAATACCAAAGGAATGTTCCAAGCTCCGGCGCAGTTAATAGATTCTAGAAAATCGCCTTTTGAAGTGGCGCCATCACCGCACGTCACCAGCGCGACATCGTGATGGCCTTTAATCTTCAGTGCCGCTGCGACACCGACGGCGTGAGTACATTGTGTGGCTATGGGGACACAAAAAGGGAGGTCGGTGCATGGGTTATCGCTATTGGTGAATTCAAAATTGCTACCGCGTTCGTCGCCGCCCCAATACTGTAGGTTTTTTTCCATAGGAATGCCGCGAACCCACATGGCGGGCATGTCGCGATAGTAGGGGATGAAAACATCTCGGTGAGACAGGGCGTGGCCAATGGCGATGCCTATTGCTTCGGCACCAAGGTGCGAAGGGTAAGTGCCGAGTTTGCCGGTGCGTTGAAGGGCAACGGCTTTAGCATCGTACGTTCTTGCGACTACCATGTCGCGGTACAGCTTCTTTAGGGTTGCTTCGTCAGCCCAATCGGGTAGTGGGCTAACTAAGTGTCCTTGGTAGTCGATAAAACGATGCATAGGTAATGCTTGTACGTTCATCTCGAACTCCTTTTCACATACTCTGGATAAGAGTGATGTCGATAAGGCTGAAACCAGTACGTGTTTATACGCAATGCTTCAAACGCTTGGATACTATAAGTGTAAACAAATTGTTAAATTTTGCTTCAAAAGAGAAATGGATTTTTAGTAAATAAAACCTTACAGGGCTAATCCATAGATGTTAAATGCTAATTATTGAGTCTTGGATGGTTTAATATTCTAGTTTTGTAAAGATGAGATCTTTCGAACTGAAATATGATTCTGAATGAGAATTTAGAGGAAAACGCATAAAGTCGTCGAGGTTTGAGCAAAAAAGGCCAATGGTGTTGGCCTTTGTATCGTCTGTTGACAGAAGATAGGTTACAATGTCACCTCTTCACAGAGCTCTAAAGGCAGTCCGTCTGGATCTTGGAAAAAGGTGTAGCGTTTGCCTGTGTATTCATCGATGCGAATGGGCTCAACTGCTATTCCATGACCGACGAGTTTCTTCACGGCCTGGTCCATATCATCCACTACAAAGGCAAGATGTCTTAACCCTTGTGCTTCAGGAAAACTTGGACGTGGCGGCGAGCCAGGAAAAGAGAACAATTCAATCTGTGTGCCATCTGGCAGTTCGAGATCGAGTTTGTATGAATCACGCGCCTCGCGGTAGTTCTCCGCCAATACGTCTAACCCCAAAACTTCGGTATAGAATAGCTTCGATCTTGGGTAATCAGAACAGATGATGGCAATGTGATGTGTTCCTTTGAGCATGGTCGGATCCTAGTTGTGTTTGATAAGTTTAGCGGGCAGCTCACGGGCAACATAGTCTATAAAGACGCGTAGCCTTGCCGGCATGTACTTGGTCTGGGCGTACTGCATTGCGATCGCCCCATGATAGTTACTCTTTATTGTCCAATCAGGAAGCACGGGCACGACGCTTCCATCATCAAGTGATTCTTTTATCACGAAGTCATGAAAAATACCGATACCCAGACCTTGTTTCACACCACTGAGGCGCATTTGCGAGTGGTTAATGGCGTAGCGACCGGACACAGTGACCGTGTGAAAATCATCATCTTTAAGAAAGTCCCACACATTGTCTCGATCCACTTCGGCCAAATAAAGACAGTCGTGGTACTCGAGTTCGCTAGGGGAAGTAGGCAGTCCATTGGCTCGGATGTAATCCGGGCTAGCGCAAAGCACCAAGTTTGTTGGACCCAACTCTTTCATTACCAGATTTTCGTCGGGCTTGTCTGTGAGCCTAAATGCGACATCGATGCCTAAATTGAGCAAGTCATAGTTGCCATCGATAGCGCGCACTTTAAGTTGGATCTCTGGATACTGCTGCAAAAATGGGGCGATAAATGGCTGCAATACGGAGTTGAGAAAGGCCTCTGGTGCCGCAATGGTAAGAGAACCACTTGGTTCAGCATGATCCGACTGAGAGACTTCAACGGCTTGCTGAGCGGCATTGACCATGAGTACGCTCTGGTCGTAAACCTTTCTTCCCGCTTGAGTAATGACCAGCTTTCGTGTGGTTCGTTCAAACAGCTTTACGGATAGGGCGCTTTCAAGTCGAGTAATTGTCTTGGAGAGTGCTGAGGGTGTGACACCTAACTTCTTAGCTGCGGCGGTAAAACTGCCCTCGTTGACCACCAAAATATACGATGCTAAGTCGGGTAGGAGCGCAATAAGCTTCTGGCTAAACATGATTCGTGCCTCAGATTCACTAATGGTTTTCCATGTTAAGGGATAATCGTTTGTAGCACAATGAACTAAAATGATTGCATTCGTGAGATACACCCAATCAATAGAATTTGGCTATCTCATCCCCTACATAACCTATTGATAAATAGGATTGAAAAAGGAATCTACTATGTCTGCTTCGTTTTATAAGCAAATCCAAGATCAGATTGAAGAAGTAAAAGCGGAAGGTTTGTACAAGTCTGAGCGTGTTATCACGTCTCAACAACAAGCGGCTGTTGAAATTTCGACAGGCGAAGAAGTACTTAACTTCTGCGCGAACAACTATCTTGGCCTTGCAAACCACCCAGCACTTATCGAAGCGGGTAAGGCGGGCATGGATAAAAATGGTTTCGGTATGGCGTCTGTACGCTTTATCTGTGGTACTCAAGACATTCACAAAGAGCTTGAGCAGAAGCTGTCTACATTTCTAGGTAAAGAAGACACGATTCTTTACACGTCTTGCTTCGATGCAAACACTGGCCTGTTCGAAACTATTCTAGGCAAAGAAGATGCAATCATCTCTGACGCACTAAACCACGCATCTATCATCGATGGCGTTCGTCTATGTAAAGCTATGCGTTACCGTTACGCAAACAACAACATGGCTGAGCTTGAAGAGCAACTTATCGCTGCAACTGAAGCAGGTGCTCGCCACAAGCTTATCGTGACTGACGGCGTTTTCTCAATGGACGGCGTAGTCGCAAACCTACCAGCTATCTGTGACCTTGCTGACAAGTACGGCGCACTGGTTATGGTTGATGATTCTCACGCTGTTGGCTTTATGGGCAAGAACGGCGCAGGTACTCACGAGTTCCATGACGTGGTTGACCGTATCGACATCATTACAGGTACGCTAGGTAAAGCAATGGGTGGCGCGTCAGGCGGCTATACTTCTGGTAAGAAAGAAGTGATTGATTGGTTGCGTCAGCGTTCTCGTCCATACCTATTCTCTAACTCTGTAGCACCGGCAATTGTTAACGCGTCTATCCGCGTTCTAGACCTGCTACAAGAAAGTGGCGATCTTCGTGACCATCTATGGGAAAACGCAGCTCACTTCCGTACTCGTATGGAAGGCGCTGGCTTTACTATGGGCGGTGCAGACCACGCGATCATTCCAATCATGCTAGGCGATGCGAAAGTAGCGGCGGAGTTCGCTGAGCGTGCTCTAGAGAAAGGCATCTATGTTATTGGTTTCTCTTTCCCAGTAGTACCTAAGGGTCAAGCACGTATCCGTACTCAAATGTCAGCAGCACACTCTCGTGAGCAACTAGACCGCGCTATCGATGCATTCATCGAAGTGGGTAAAGACATGGGTCTTATCAAGTAATCGCTCGATCATTGATTTTTTGCCCTGAGCTACTTGCTCGGGGCACAGTTTGGTAAATATTATGAAAATCAAAGCACTTTCAAAGCTAAAGCCAGAACAAGGCATCTGGATGACCGAAGTAGACAAGCCTGAGCTTGGTCACAACGACATCCTAATTCGCATCAAAAAGACCGCTATCTGTGGTACTGATGTTCACATCTACAACTGGGATGAGTGGTCACAAAACACGATTCCTGTTCCTATGGTTGTTGGTCACGAATATGTGGGTGAAGTGGTCGGTATCGGTCAAGAAGTTCGCGGCTTCGAAATTGGCGATCGTGTATCTGGCGAAGGTCACATCACTTGTGGTCACTGCCGTAACTGTCGCGGCGGTCGTACTCACCTATGTCGCAACACAGTGGGTGTGGGTGTTAACCGTACTGGTGCTTTCTCTGAGTACCTTGTTATCCCAGCATTCAACGCGTTTAAGATCCCAGAAGGTATCTCTGATGACCTAGCGTCTATCTTTGACCCGTTTGGCAACGCAGTGCACACAGCGCTTTCTTTCGATCTAGTAGGCGAAGACGTGCTTATCACTGGTGCTGGTCCAATCGGCATCATGGCGGCAGCGGTTGCAAAACACGTTGGTGCTCGTCACGTGGTTATCACTGACGTAAACGAATACCGTCTAGACCTTGCTAAAAAAATGGGCGTAACTCGCGCAGTTAACGTAGCAAAAGAAAACCTAAAAGACGTGATGGCTGAACTGGGCATGACGGAAGGTTTCGATGTGGGTCTAGAAATGTCTGGCGTACAAGCTGCATTCAGCTCAATGCTAGAAACAATGAACCACGGTGGTCGTATCGCACTTCTAGGTATTCCACCATCAGACATGGGTATCGACTGGAACCAAGTTATCTTCAAAGGTCTTGTGATCAAAGGTATCTACGGTCGTGAAATGTTCGAAACTTGGTATAAGATGGCAAGCTTGATTCAATCAGGTCTAGATCTCACACCAATCATCACTCACCACTACAAGGTTGATGACTTCCAAGAAGGCTTCGATGTGATGCGTAGCGGTCAGTCAGGTAAGGTTATTCTCGATTGGGAATAGTTTGATTCAGAAAAAGTGTCGTTCATAAGAACGACACTTTTTTTGTCAACGCCACGAATGTACGTTAAAGAATTCTTGCTCTATTTATCCCTTGTAAAGACACTGTTTAGCTTAGTTCTATCCTAGCGTCACATGCCTCTCCGTTGGCCTACTAACCAGTAGTCACAACACTTTTGATTAATGTTTGCTCACTCGCTACGCTAATCCATATCACATTATTTATTTAAACTCTTTTTCACGTCGTTTTTTGATTGATTTAAACCACACAAATCTATATGCTTCATATCAATTAATAATACAATAGTACGTAAAGAGGAATTAAACATGACTAAACCTGTAATCGGCTTTATCGGTCTAGGTCTTATGGGCGGCAACATGGTTGAGAACCTTCAAAACCGTGGTTACGAAGTTAACGTTATGGATCTGAACAAAGATGCCGTTGCAGCTGTTCTAGCTCGTGGTAATGCATCTGAAGCAACGTCTGGTAAAGAGTTGGCAGAGAAAAGTGACATCGTAATGCTATGTCTGACAACGTCTGAAGTTGTAGAAAAAGTAGTATACGGTGAAACAGGTATCCTAGCGGGTATGACTAAAGGTAAGACGCTAATCGACTTCGGTACTTCTATCCCAGCTTCTACTAAGAAAATCGGTGCTGCACTTGCTGAAAAAGGCGCAGGCATGATCGATGCGCCTCTTGGCCGCACTCCAGCTCACGCGAAAGATGGTCTTCTAAACATCATGGCAGCTGGCGACATCGAAACGTTCAACAAAGTGAAGCCAGTTCTTGACGAGCAAGGTGAAAACGTATTCCACCTAGGTGCACTAGGTTCAGGTCACGTGACTAAGCTAGTTAACAACTTCATGGGTATGACAACAGTTGCAACTATGTCTCAAGCTTTCGCTGTCGCTAAGCTAGCAGGCGTTGACGGTCAGCAATTATTTGACATCATGTCAGCTGGTCCATCTAACTCTCCATTCATGCAGTTCTGTAAGTTCTACGCAGTAGACGGTGAAGAAAAACTAGGTTTCTCTGTTGCTAATGCAAACAAAGACCTTGGCTACTTCCTTGCTCTATGTGAAGAGCTAGGTACAGAGTCTCTAATCGCTCAAGGTACTTCTACAAGTCTACAAGCAGCTGTTGATGCTGGCCTAGGTCAAAATGACGTTCCAGTGATCTTCGACTACTTCACTAACCTAAAGAAGTAATCGTTGCTGCTTAGTGTGAGCTATATGGCGCACTAAGAAACGAATAAATAAAACCCCCGCTGATGCTATCAGTGGGGGTTTTGTTTTGTTTGCAATATAACTTGAGTTTTTGAAAGGGTAGTGTGCCTAGTTTCGTTTAAGTAACGGTATCCGGACACTCAGCTATTGAAGGTGTTATTGGTCGTTAAAACTTCCCACCATTGACCCATTCGCTTTTGAGAGGGACGGGCTCCTGATTAATCCACCATTCGACGATTTGTTTGCTCTCTATGCGAAATATATCGAAGCGAGCTATTTCTGTGTTTTCATAAAGCAAACGGCTATAGGCGACGACCATGTTTCCTTGGCCGATAATTTTGAATACCTGATCGTAGCTCCCAACGTATTTCTCGGCAGGATCAACATCTAAAGCGGCGTGCATAGGAAGGTTCGTAAAATCTACGTAGCTGCTAGCGCTCTCTTTTCGCCCTAATACCATCACATCGCACAAAAAGTCTCTAACTAACCCTTTGTTGTCTTCGGTCTTATCGATATCAACGGGTTCAGTAGGACCGCTTATCTGATCTCGTTGGGTGTCTGCATTTCCTACATAGGCAGAGATGACATCCCAATGCTCTATGATCCTGTCATTATTGTCTGTATCAAATAAATCGGTGGTGACCCAGTATGCTTCGCCGTTGTTGATATTTTGATACGCTTGCACAAACACATATTGACCATCGACAAGCGAACGTACAATGCGTATGTCGCGGTCGTGGCACCTTTCAATAAATGGTTCAAAAAACTCTACAAAGCCCTCTATGCCGTTTCTAACGCCTGTACTATGTTGGGTATAGCGAGCACCAGTATATTTAGTCACTGCTTGTCGGCATGCCCATCACGAATTCCTTCCATGTACAAATTGGTTGCATTGTTTAGTTTTTGGCTCATGAGTTAATCCCTGTGATTTCGTCGATGCATTCAAAGCTTAAGCCTAGTTGAACATTGCTGTACTCGTGATGAAAAAAAGCCCGGTGAACAGTATCCACCGGGCTTTGTTACTTTAGAAGTTGCTTGTTATTTTACATTGGCTGCATTGATCAACTGATAATCAGGGCCAGCGGTTTCTGCCGTGACAACAGAAAGCTTGCTTATGTCTGCTCCCGTGTTTTCATATGCCATAAGGCCATTTTCCGAAACAGATTTCGGCAACTCAATGCTGAAGTTGTCAATTTGCGATGCTTCAGTGACAGTGCCTACATAAACTTCATTTTGATAGCTTGCGTCAACTAATGGATGATCTGCTACAGCACGAACGCTTACGAACTCAGGGTTTTTGGTATTATCGACCACATTGTTTTCGAAGCTAACATCAACACCCGTAAAGACGGTTTCAACCACATCGTTGTTAAACAGACTGACGCGATGGGTTTGGTTTCCATAGACAATGCCCCATTCAGTATCCACCAGCGTGTTGTTGTTGATGGTGATGTTTTTCGGCGTCCACTGTTTGTTGAGTTCTTTGCCTTTTACACTTTGATCAAGTACTTCGTTGTTCTCTACATCGATAATACCGGTATTGATAACGATGCCACCACGTAGGTCAGCATTCCCTTCAATAAGACCATCACGGCCACGGGTGCCAGAGATGTAGTTGTTGCTAATGACATGATTTTCATCATAGATACGCATGCCACCGGTTAGTCTTTTTTCATTGCCAAGAATGATGTTGCTATCAACCGTGTTTGCTTTGCCGTGACGTAGCGAGATAAGCGACGCGCTTTCAAAGATGGTGTTACCTGCAATCAGGTTTTCTCCTGATTTGATTGAAATAAGCTCTCGCTCACCATCCATGTTGATCATAAGGTTGTTGATAAATTTCGACTTAGAAGGCCATTGAGACGCTTTTGAGTCACCAATACGAATCGCTTCCCAGCTGTTTCCGTTGTATCGAATGGCTTCTTTGATATCGAGTTCGTTGAACACGTTTTTTTGCTGATCTAGGAAGATGTTGTCCGCAATCAGGTGATTGTCAGGTTGATCATCCTTTTGTACACCAATTAATGTGCCACGTTTTTGTTTTCCTTCGAAGCGGTTGTTAATCACCTTGCCATCTTTACCCCATAGTGACACCCACAAGTACTTTGGATACTCAGAGCGGCGCTCATCAGGTTCATAGGCGTAGTATGATTGAAGTAATAGAAGGTTGAGTTCACCAGGGTGTTGTTGTTACCCATCATGCGAATGCCACCAAATCGCTCTGCAGGTCCGCCTTCAGTAAATACCAGGCCGTCAACCGTAATACCATCACCCTCTAGGACAAGTTGGACAAGGCCCGTAAGCCATACTTCTCCTGCCGTTTCAGATTTGATTGTGATGTTGTTGGCTTTAATGGTAACGACACCAAGATTCGGAAACTTACCAGAGGGTAGGGTGATGGTTGCTCCGTCTTCGGCATCTTCAAGTTGCTGCTTAAGTTCGTCAACTTGTTGAGATGATTGCTCAACCAACGATGCACCATCGGCAATGGTGTAGCGGTCAGTAGCAAGGAGCATCTCTCTTGAAAGGTCATTCAGATTGATGCTAGCGCTGATTGAATCTTCAGCGTTCGCAGGTGAAGTGGTGTCAGATGCCGTGCAACCGACCATAGTCATTGAAGTAGCGATAAGGGCAGCAATAAGTGTTTTCTTCATATTAGTCTCAGGTTTTAGTTCTTCGAAGTTATCGAGCAAAAGAGGGGCTTGTTTCGGCTGAAGGGCGCTTCAACGAGCTCACCTCATACTATCGTTTTTGACCATGTTTTTTGTAGTATAATATCTCAAGATCGTGATGTGCGGCGCATTTAGCTACTAAAGGAGTCGAAGCTGGTCACTCGTTAAGGTTTAAGCGTGGGTCTTTTGCACAGAAAATATCTAGCTAATACAGGCTGTCTAAGGGGCGAAAGCGTTTAAACTGAATGCAGAACTACGCTTTTTAATGAGCACAAAAGCCGTTGTATGTTGGTTTATTGTGTGTTTTTTAATGATTTTGTAAATGCCAATAGCGCCATGTTAGTTATAAAATATTACAAATAAAAAGTAAAGAAGACAGCATAATATGTATTGCATCACAAAATTTAAATCAGCTTGATTATTGTTGTCTTTTAGGTGGAACTACTAAAATATCCCTATATATCAGTGATTAACAGGTGTTTTGGTTGTTTTGAGCACGATTAAAGCTGCTAGTTCACTTAGTCCTGGTGATGTAGATCACAGATATTTCCAGCCAAAGTACTTAATATTATTGTCATACATTAACACAAGCACTATTAGGGTTTGATTATGAACAACCTATCTAAAGTAACCATCGCAGTTACTACTCTACTTGCGACAACCGCGGTTTCTGCAGCTTCTTTTAACGTACGTCATGAGTATAAGAACGAAACTAAGCAGCACGCTTCACGTGTAAAGCTTGCGGACAACATCGGCAACTTCCTTGTCGATATTGAAGCTAAGTTCAAAGGCCAAAACGGCAAGTTTATGGAAGACCTTCAAAACAACGGTTGGGAACTTGGTTTAAACTACCGCCACGTACTAAACGACAACTGGACGCTAACTTACGGTATGCCTATTGAAGGTCGCAGCGCGGGTATCACTTACAAGCCTCAGCTTCGTGCGACATATCAAGTAGACAGCATCGAAGGCCTGAGCTTAAGTGCTCGTTACCGTTACGATATCAAGCACACGAATGCGTCAACATCGTACGTGGATGACAATGATGATGGTCTGTATGAGCCGGTGCAAAACGCTAGTAAAGATGAACGCCGTCACCGTATCACAGCGAATATCAACTACGCTCTAGACGACTGGCGCTTTGGCTTTGAAGGTAACTACTACAAAGCAGAAGGTTACAACCTATACAACAACAAAGACACTAACTATGAACTCAATGCGACAGTCGCGAAGAGAATGGGTCAGTGGACTCCATCGGTTGAGTTTGGCGATGTAAACGTGAGCTCTACTAGCGATCAGCGTGAACTGCGTAGTCGTATCGGTTTAACTTACAGTTTCTAAGGAACCGTAAAGACCATCCCAAGTCTTATTGGAAGGCTCTCAGCAATGAGAGCCTTTAGTGTTTTTTTAGAGTCAAACAAACTCTATTTTAAACGCTTTCATTGCTAACGTCGTGGTTGTTCAATCGCGTGATTTCGAATGACACGGCTCACAATACAGATGAGAGGACAGAAACGTCGACGAGTTTATAGAGTCCTAAAACAATAAATTTGATACTATTGTATTACTTATGTGAGATTTCCAAATCTTAATTTTAATCTGGAGCAATATATGGCTACTTTTTCACTTGTAGAAGATGCAAGTCGTAAGATTCATGTTCACGTTGCCAGGCAGATTGCTCGACAAATACTGTCTGGAAAGCTAATCGAAGGTGAAAAACTACCGAACGAGGTGTCACTGTGTGAATCTTTCGGTGTGAGTCGTACCGCGTTAAGGGAGTCTACAAAGTTACTCTCGGCAAAGGGGTTGATTGCATCACGTCCTAAGATAGGCACGGCCGTTCTACCCAGGACAGAGTGGCATTTTCTTGATCCTCAATTGCTTCATTGGATTCAAGACCTTGAAGATACCAAACTGTTTCTATCTCAATTTCTTGGCTTACGAAAAGCGATAGAGCCTGAAGCTTGTGCATTATGCGCGAAACACGCAACAGTGGAGCAGCGCAAATCTCTATCTCTAATTTTTCAAAAGATGACACTTGCCGCGGAAGCGAACGACCAGCAAGAGTGGACCATCAACGACCATCTATTCCATCAAACGATCTTTTTCGCCACCGGTAATCAATTCTACGTACCATTTGGCAATATACTAGAAACCATCTTTAAGCAGTTTCTGGATGAATCCGCAGAGGGTGGACGCTTCTGCCTAGACGAACACAGAGCAATATATGAAGCGATAATGTCGGGTAGGGCAGACGATGCTCGTAACGCATCGATGTATTTGTTGAATGACGAGAACCAGAGATTGTCGAAGGTTGCTAATGGCTAACCAATGTCCTAGGCGATTGATGTAACCTTACTTCCGTCAGCACCGTGAACAACTAGAAGAAAAAATAGGCCTCAACTTTGTTGAGGCCTATTGCGTTATTTAGTGCTGTAAACTGGAAGCCGATGTTTTGTCGGCATCCAACGAAACTATGTCCTTTGAAGCATGTCCATTAAAACATGTCCATTAAACTACGGCACTTAAACTAAGCCAAATGAACCTTCCCATGAGAACGTTTGACCGACAAATTCAACGCTGTGCGGACCTTGCTGCTCATCTTCCGACAGGTTGCTAATAGCAAAGCAGTATGTTTTGCCTGTCGTCATGTTAATTTGAATAACGGTAGCAACGTCATTGTTACCAACAACGTTCACTGACTCTACTAAGCCACGAGCATTCACTGATTGTTCAAATTCCTCATTGAAGTAACCGTGAGTCTCTAGAACGGACGCGAATACATGATTTTTGCCAGTTTGGCGCATGATCATTGCAGGTTCACTGCGTAGATTGAAATCAGGGTCATTAGCGCCTAGACGAGCAAAGATAACTTCACTGTCTTTATTGGCACTTGTCACGAGTGAATAGTAACTGTTATTGACCAACCAGCTAACAAGCGAACTGCCTTTAACGCGGCCAGAGCCGATTTTCCAAAGATGCTGGTAACCGTCAGACTCACCAAGTGGCTTCAAGGTTGATTCTGTTTGATAGTCGAAATCAGTACGAATGATTTGGCCAGAGTAATGCACAGGAAGATCGTACTGATGCTCTGTCTCAGACTGGATTCGGTATACGTCGACAACCAGTGGTTTTTCAAACTCTGGCAA
Source organism: Vibrio maritimus (assembly GCA_003263775.1). Taxonomy (GTDB): domain Bacteria; phylum Pseudomonadota; class Gammaproteobacteria; order Enterobacterales; family Vibrionaceae; genus Vibrio; species Vibrio maritimus. The sequence continues at coordinate 500,382 of JYJJ01000079.1, read as the reverse complement.
TTCAGCAAGCAGGATGCTGCGCTGCATGTCTACGCCGTTGTAGTAACCGGAAATGCGGCCACTCATACCTTGAAGCTTGTCCTTTGTAATATCAAAGAAGTGCTTCTCACCAAATTTAGACTCAGCAAGCGCCGTGTCAAAGTTATTCTGCGTCTTCTGATCAACCGTAACAGTGTTGTGAGCGACCGTTTGCTTACAGTATGACTTGTTCTCTGGGATGTAGCGTCCACCAAATTTTGGTTCTACGTTTACCCAGCGGCCATAGCCGTAGTCGTGTAGAACTTCGTGGCCTCGGTTAAATACGCTCAGGTGAAGTCCATCGTAATGACCGTGGTCAAGCGCTGAGTGATATTGGTGATCAGAGCCGTGTTGACCAAACCAAATCAGTGCCATGGTATCGTCGTCTTGGTTATCACGGTGACGAAGAATACCTAGACCACCTTTTTCGCCTTGAGGACCATCTGTTAGGTATAAGCTACCCCAGTTGAATGGCTTGATCTCGTCTGATGCTTCCACAGCATTAGATAGAGTTAGACCAGACGAGTGTACCCAAACGTTTTGCTGGTGGTTTGCCATAGCAAGCAAGGTCTCTGCTTTTTCATAGCGATGGAAGCAAACACTTGTTGCCATAACCACACCTTCATCGTTGATTGATATGGTCTTCGATGAATCGTTACAAGCGGGTAGGGAACCATCAGGGAACGCAGTTTTGAATACAGCGTAAGAGGTCGTCTTGATAACAGAGTCGTTAAATTGGTAGATAGCTAACTCAGGTTGGCGACGCTCAATAGCTTCTGCAAACAGGTAGATTGGTCGTAATGAGAAACGGTGGTAGTACGGACCTTCCATGTAGTATCCATCAGGAGAGAATAGCTGATCTAACTGAGCAAGAAATCCGCCACTTACTTTGTCGAGTTTCAAACCGTATAGAGCTTTATCAACAGATTCTTGGTCGTTGATCGCGTAACCACAGATACCAACAGCAGCAACTGCCCAAAGGCCATGGTTGTGAACAATATCGAAGTCGTGACCATAGGTAACAACGAAAAGATCGATCATTTGCTTAAATAGATCGTTTTCGATGAGGGCTTTTTGTTCTTCATTTAGCGTGTGGTAGATACAAGAATACGAACATGAGGCGTATAGCATCCACATGTTTTCGTTAAGCGTCTGGTGGAAGATCTTACCCGGAGGGTTAGTATCCTTGCTGGTGTTGCTTTCTAGAGTTGGATATACCTTGGCGTAAGCGGTTAGCATTTCAACAATGTAGTCGCGGTACTTTTGCTCTTCCGTAATCAAAAACAAGCGACCTGCTAAATCAATATGGATGTAGTTCTGCTTGTGACGGTTGTGTTCGTAACCACCACCTTCACCGTGACCAGGAACCTCAATCCCCACTTCTGCCATATACGCATCTGTCTGCTTAATATCGCGCGCCAGTGCTTTCCCTATAAGACTATCCGTGCCTAAAGCTTTACGAAGCTCAGCGGCTTCTTCAAAGTTCATCAAAAGAGGTTGATAGCTCATTATTGTATCTCCTAGATGGATTGGTGAAACAAGCGCTGTGACCAATCCTGTGATTTGTTTGGAGCAAAACCCCACAGTAAGCGCTGCGAGTCTTTTCCAGTATTTAGATTCTGGAATGAATAGTAATACAATATCATGTTAAATCATAGTTGAAGTCGATAGAATGATGACCAATGTCACGAATGTTTTGATAAGTTCATGTTTTAAATGCTTATTACAAATTTTCAAGTAAACTTTATAGCAAGTGCTTTAGGTGGGAAGTGGCAAATTATGCCATTCTTATGTTGATTTGGATCACATTAATATACGTATATTGTATTACAAATTGGTTTTTGCGTTATAGTAAATGACAGTTACGAGTTAGAGTGAACCTTAATTGGAGAATCAACATGAATCCTTTCTTTAAAAACGACGAGCACCCTTGGGAAGATCTAGGAGATGGAATCAAGCGCAAAATTGTTGCATACACCGACGACTTGATGGCTGTTCACTTGTGTTTTGATGAAGGCGCAATTGGTCATCCTCACACTCACGAAATCCATGACCAGATCGGCTATGTTGTCCGTGGCAGTTTTGAAGCTGAAATTGATGGCGAAAAGCAAGTGCTGAAAGAAGGTGATGCTTATTTTGCACGTAAGTTGGCGATGCATGGTGCGGTTGCTCTTGAGCAGGACAGCATTCTGCTAGATATCTTTAACCCTGCTCGCGAAGACTTTTTGAAGTAATCACTAAGCAATCTGTGTTGCTAAGGTAACAGCATGAAAAATATCAATATTGCAATCATTGGCGAATGTATGGTTGAGCTGCAAAAGAAAAACGGCCAGCTCCAACAAGCATTTGGCGGTGATACTCTAAACACCGCTTTATACTTATCTAGACTCACTAGAGCACATGATGTGAATGTGAGTTATGTGACTGCGTTAGGCTACGATGAGTTCAGCAGCGAAATGCTCAATATTTGGCAGAAGGAAGGTATCGACACTTCGAACGTCCTTCAAGTTAAAGATAAGAATCCTGGCATCTACTACATAGAGACCGATGAAACAGGTGAACGCTACTTCCACTATTGGAGAAACGAAGCTGCTGCAAAGTTCCTCTTCGAGCAACCTGAATCAGGGGAGCTAGTTGAGAGCTTACTTGGATACGATGCGTTGTATTTAAGTGGCATTACGTTGGCTATTTTGACACCGACTGGTCGCGAGAAACTGATTGAATTTTTAACTTTGTTCAAAGCACGTGGTGGTCAAGTCTATTTTGACAACAACTTCCGTCCAAAACTTTGGACCGATCAGCAAGAAGCGATGCATTGGTACGGGAAAGTGTTATCTATGACTGATATCGCGATGTTAACGTTTGATGATGAGCAAGCTCTTTACGGTGATACGCAGTTAGATGATTGTATCAACCGTACTTCAGAGCTTGGCGTGAAAGAGATCATCATTAAACGTGGTGCTGACGATTGCTTGGTCGTTGACGGTCAAAACCGTGAGTACGTCGCCTCTAATCCAGTTTCCAACGTTGTAGATACGACAGCCGCTGGCGATTCATTTAGTGCTGGTTTTCTCGCAAAACGCTTAACCGGCGGCAACGCACAGCAGTCTGCGTATAGTGGTCACTGCATGGCAGGGCAGGTGATTCAGCACAAAGGTGCCATTATTCCTTTGTCTGAGATGCCCGACCTAACCCTATAAACCCCAAAGGCTCGCATTATAGCGAGCTTTTCTAGAAAACGAGTTTAGAAAATATGACAACGTTAAACGAAAAACTAGCAAGCTTAAAAGTCATTCCTGTTATCGCGATCAATAAAGTAGACCACGCGATTCCACTTGGTCGAGCGTTAGTAGAAAATGGTATGCCGTGTGCTGAGATCACGCTACGTACTGAATGTGCAATTGACGCGATCAAAGCAATGCGTGAAGCATTCCCTGAGATGCTGATTGGTTCAGGTACGGTACTTACTAATGAGCAGGTAGATGCATCAATTGAAGCTGGTGTTGATTTTATTGTAAGCCCAGGGTTCAATCCTCGCACGGTTCAGTACTGTATTGACAAAGGTGTAGCGATTGTTCCTGGTGTGAACAACCCAAGTCTGGTCGAGCAAGCGATGGAAATGGGTCTGCGTACATTGAAGTTCTTCCCAGCTGAGCCTTCTGGCGGTGTTGGCATGCTTAAAGCGTTGTCAGCAGTTTACCCAGTAAACTTCATGCCAACCGGAGGAGTTAGTTTGAACAATGTTGATGACTACCTATCAATTTCATCTGTCCTCGCGTGTGGCGGCACTTGGATGGTACCAACCAAACTGATGGATGAAGGTAAGTGGGATGAGTTGGGTGCCTTAGTTAAGGCTGCTGTACAACACGTAAATTGAGTAGATTGAGTCTCTTAGTAAAAGCGAGCTATGTTAGCTCGCTTTTTGTTTTTTAGGCGCATTGTAACTAGGCTTAAGCATCATTTACTTACAATTGGCTTAAGTTTTTGTATTATTTATTCTTGTTTTTAAAGATGTGCTATTACTCGGTGCTTGTTTGACTGGTAAAGGGTTTTTGTGGATATGCAGGGCTTTTCAGGGCGGTTAAAAACCTTTGTTTTAGATCACACATTGGGCATATTGTAGTACAAATAAGGCGTATGAAAGAGTAATCTATCTGCAGTGAATGATAACCTTAATAAAGGCTGAAAAAATGACTATTGATACTCTCGTTGTTCTTGCCTACTTCTTCTTTTTAGTAGCCATTGGATGGATGTTCCGTAAGTTCACAACGTCAACCAGTGATTACTTTCGTGGGGGCGGTAAGATGTTGTGGTGGATGGTTGGTGCAACCGCCTTCATGACGCAATTTTCAGCATGGACGTTTACAGGTGCCGCAGGACGCGCGTTCAGCGACGGTTTCGTCGTTGTAATCCTATTTTTGGCCAATGCTTTTGGCTACCTAATGAACTACTTGTACTTCGCTCCAAAGTTCCGACAGTTACGCGTAGTAACAGCGATTGAAGCGATTCGCCAAAGATTTGGTAAAACTTCAGAGCAGTTCTTTACTTGGGCTGGTATGCCGGACAGCTTGATCTCTGCTGGTATTTGGCTAAATGGTTTGGCTATCTTCGTTGCCGCGGTATTCAACATCCCAATGGAAGCAACTATCGTTGTTACTGGTTTGGTGTTGATGCTAATGGCAGTAACGGGTGGTTCTTGGGCGGTTGTAGCGTCAGATTTCATGCAAATGCTTGTAATCATGGCCGTGACGATTACCTGTGCGATTGCAGCTTACTTCCACGGTGGTGGCATCGGTAACATTGTTAGCAACTTCGACGGTGAGTTCTTTGTTGGTAACAACCTAAACTACGTGAGTATCTTTATCCTTTGGGTGGTGTTCATCTTCATCAAGCAGTTTGGTGTAATGAACAACAGCATCAACGCATATCGTTACCTATGTGCCAAAGACAGCGAAAATGCGCGTAAAGCCGCAGGTCTTGCATGTGTGCTTATGATTGTTGGTCCAATCATTTGGTTCCTACCACCATGGTATGTGAGTGCATTTATGCCAGATTTCGCTGACCAATATGGTTCAGTGGGTGGTGATGCAGCTTACCTTGCGTTTGTACAGAATGTTATGCCAGCAGGTATGGTTGGTCTACTGATGTCGGCAATGTTCGCGGCAACCATGTCTTCAATGGACTCTGGTTTGAACCGTAACGCTGGTATCTTTGTCATGAACTTCTACAGCCCGATTGTTCGCCCTAATGCGACCCAGAAAGAGCTGGTTGTTGTAAGTAAGGTAACAACTATCATTATGGGCTTCATCATTATCGGTATTGGTCTGTTCATCAACTCACTACGTCACTTGAGCTTGTTTGACATCGTATTGAACGTAGGTGCGTTGATTGGTTTCCCAATGCTAATCCCTGTACTTCTAGGTATGTGGGTCCGTAAAACGCCAGATTGGGCTGGTTGGGCAACACTTGTTGTAGGTGGCTTTGTTTCTTACATCTTCGGTATTGCATTGACGGCAGAAGACATTCAAAACTGGTTCGGTCTAGAGCAAGCTCTAACAGGCCGTGAGTGGGGTGACTTGAAAGTTGCGCTTAGCTTAGCAGCCCACGTAGTACTTACCGGTGGCTTCTTCCTAGCAACAACACTAGTGTACAAAGGCCGTACGCCAGAGCGTGAAGCTGAAGTTGAAAAACTGTTTGAAAACTGGAACACACCTGTAGTAGCCGATTCTGAAGAGCAGCAAAACCTAGATACTAAACAACGTGGTATGTTGGGTAAACTAATCAGCGTAGCTGGCTTCGGTATCCTAGCTATGGCACTGATTCCAAATGAACCAACAGGTCGCTTGTTGTTCATCTTGTGTGGCTCTATCGTTCTTTCAGTCGGTGTACTGTTGGTGAACGCAGCACGAGCGCCACAAAAAGCGATTGCAAACTAAAAGTAGATTAAAGTAATAACGTATTCAACACGTTAAAAGAGTAAATGCCGCTAATTTTAGCGGCCATTTTTTTATGTTCAATTGCCGACTAGACTGCTTTAGATGTGGACGATGGAAATTCTTAATCTAGGTCACGAATTTCCTTAAAAATAGCGAATACTCATCGAAATTGATTTAATTGTATTACAATAAGATGTATATTGGTTCCCATACCATTTCACTCAATTTGAAATAAGAGAGTTAGCATGAGCAACCAAAAATCTCTTGATGCCATCAGGAAGATGAAGCTGGAAAACGACACTTCAGCGGGTAACCTTGTAGACCTACTCCCAATCGAAGTTCAAAAACGCGACTTTGATTTGTCTTTCCTAGATAACCTGAGCGAAGCGCGTCCGCGTCTTCTTGTCCAATCTGCTGATTTGGAAGCATTTAAAGCGGCTGTACGTGCAGATGAATCTCACTGCATGTTTGATGATTTCTACAATAACTCTACTGTTAAGTTCTTAGAGACTGCGCCTTATGAAGAGCCGCAGCCATATCCAGAAGAAACAGTAGGCAAGGCGTCTCTATGGCGTCCATACTGGCGTCAAATGTACGTTGATTGCCAGATGGCTCTAAACGCAACTCGTAACCTTGCTATCGCGGGTATCGTTAAAGAAGATGAAGAGCTAATCGCGAAAGCAAAAGCTTGGACGTTGAAGCTATCGACTTACGATCCTGAAGGTGTGACTTCTCGTGGTTATAACGACGAAGCGGCTTTCCGCGTTATCGCAGCAATGGCTTGGGGTTACGATTGGCTACACGCTTACTTCACAGATGAAGAGCGCCAGCAAGTTCAAGATGCATTGATTGAGCGTCTAGACGAAATCATGCACCACCTAAAAGTAACGGTTGACCTACTGAACAACCCACTGAACAGCCACGGTGTTCGTTCTATCTCTTCTGCTATAATCCCTACGTGTATCGCGCTATATCATGATCACCCGAAAGCGGGTGAGTACATTGCGTACGCATTGGAATACTACGCAGTACACTACCCACCATGGGGCGGTGAAGACGGCGGTTGGGCAGAAGGTCCTGATTACTGGAACACGCAAACAGCATTCCTAGGTGAAGCATTCGATCTATTGAAAGCTTACTGTGGTGTAGATATGTTCAACAAGACATTCTACGAAAACACAGGTGACTTCCCGCTGTATTGTATGCCTGTTCACTCTAAGCGTGCGAGCTTTTGTGACCAGTCTTCAATCGGTGATTTCCCAGGTCTTAAGCTGGCATACAACATCAAGCACTACGCAGGTGTTAACCAAAAGCCGGAGTACGTTTGGTACTACAACCAGCTTAAAGGTCGCGATACTGAAGCGCACACTAAGTTCTACAACTTTGGCTGGTGGGACTTTGGTTACGACGATCTGCGCTTCAACATTCTATGGGATGCACCAGAAGAGCAAGCTCCGTCAAACGATCCACTACTGAAAGTGTTCCCAATCACTGGCTGGGCAGCGTTCCATAACAAGATGACTGAGCGTGATAACCATATCCATATGGTATTTAAGTGTTCTCCGTTCGGTTCTATCTCTCACTCACACGGTGACCAGAACGCGTTCACTCTGCACGCATTTGGTGAGACGCTAGCAGCGATCACTGGCTACTACGGTGGCTTCGGTGTGGATATGCACACTAAGTGGCGTCGTCAAACGTTCTCTAAGAACCTACCTCTATTCGGTGGTAAAGGTCAGTACGGTGAGAACAAAAACACAGGCTACGAAGGTCACCAAGACCGCTTCTGTATTGAAGCAGGCGGTCAGATCACCGATTACGACACAGAATCTGATGTGAAGATGGTGGAAGGAGATGCAACGGCATCTTACAAGTACTTTGTTCCTGAAATCGAGTCTTACAAGCGTAAAATCTGGTTTGTGAAGGGTAAAGTGTTCGTTATGCAAGACAAGGCTTCTCTATCTGAAGAGAAGGACATGACTTGGTTGATGCACACCACATTCGCTAACGAAGTGGCTGAAAAGTCATTCACAATTCAAGGCGAAGTAGCTCACCTAGATGTAAACTTTATCAACGAATCGCAAGACAACATCCTATCTGTGAAGAATGTTGAAGGTTTTGGTGAGGTTGACCCATACGAGTACCAAGATCTTGAAATCCACCGCCACGTGGAAGTTGAGTTCGGTGCAGCGAAAGAGCACAACATTGTGACGCTTCTTGTTCCTAATAAGAACGAAGGCGAGCAAGTGGAAGTGTCTCACAAGCTAGTTGGCGATACTCTAGAGTTAACAGTGGATGGTGAAGCGGTATCGATCGAGCTATAGGTTGCTCAAGTTCCGTTTAATAGAACACACAGTAATAGAGCACTTCTGATGGAGTGCTTTTTTGGTTTTATACAGACTAATATTGGGAACACTGTCGTTTATCGGGGTTTTAGGCACCGATGACGGGAATGTACAACAACAAAAAGATCCAGTGGTGTTTGCTTAGACAGACGCAAACGGAGAAGGAAATGACCTTGAGAGTGAAGCCATCGAGTGAAGGACCTATATTTGTCTCGTTCGATGAGCATGGAGGTCTAAGGTATGGTCGTGCCCTCAGTGAGTTTTCAATCGCTCCCGTTTTAGATAATCCCGCAGAGACTTTTCTGTATTCAATTGGCTTTTGTATGGCCATCTCTTTGCAAAAGCTTGCGCTTCGAAGAAAAGCCGAAATACATCCATTATATCTTCAAATTACTGGTCACAAGGGTGAGTTTCTGCCAGCCCACTTTACCCGCTATGATATCGAGTTAAGTAAAGGCATGCATTCAGACCGAGAAATCGCAGAAAAGCTGCTAAAAGACGCCAAGAAAATATGCATGACTAGTAATAGTGTTTCCGGGATCTTTGAGCTGCGCCTACAAGTTTAATTCGCATTATTTTAGTCGAGATGAAGTGGCAGCCTGATTTGAAAATGGGCGCCAATGGAAGCATGCTGCTCAACAATTCGAATGTCGCCTTTCAGTTTTTGAGTCACTAGGTTGTAGACAATCGATAACCCCAAGCCGGTTCCCCCTTGGCTTCGATTAGTGGTGTAGAAGGGGGTGAACACTTCGCTGGCAATTTTGTCATCGATTCCCACTCCATTATCTTGGTAATCAATGATGACTTTGTCATCGACTTTAAATACCTTCACAAAAATTAGATTTTGGTCTTCTTGGCTTTCACTAAAACCATGCTGGCAACTGTTATTGATTAAGTTGGTCAGTATCTGCTCGATAGCGCCGGGTATGGTACGCAGTTTTAACGACTCGATGATATCGACCATAAACTCAACGTCACTCGGTTCGTAGAGTGGGGCAATGCTAGCGATCAATTCTTCACAGAGTGGTTTTAAAAATACAAGTTGAGTATCGCCATGTCCTTGGTTATCAGAGGTTTGTTTGAACTGCTGAACAAGTGAGGCTGCGCGCTCCAAATTAGTGTTGGTCATGGTGATTGCCGGGAGGGTGGATTCAAGAAAGTTAACAAATACAGACTCATCAAGCTGTTGATTTTGATAAGCGCTTTGTAGCATTTTAACCTGATCTTCGACGATGGAAACGGATGTCATCGCGACGCCTAAAGGGGTGTTCACTTCGTGTGCGACCCCTGCGACCAGCTTTCCAAGTGCTTCCATCTTCTCTACTTCAACCTGATAGCTCTAAGCTTTTTCCAGGTTCTTAAGCATTTTCCTGAGCCCTTCATTATGCTCGCGCACACTTTGCTCCAACTGGATCTCTCTTTGGCTAGGAGAGTTATTGAAAAGCGAATGTTGTGTGGACTTAATGGTACTTGCTAACGCGAAACAGGCACTGATCACAAACTGAATTGTGGGACTGTCGAGTGTCGCTTGATAGGGCTTCTGACGCATCATGATGAAGCCATGTATGTGCCCTTGTAGCTTCACTGGTATCAGTGTGGCGCGATAATGGGTTACATCGACGTCGCCTAGCCAGGTAGCATGTTGACTGTTGTTAAATGCGTAGACTAAATGACTACTGTTGTTGAGTTGATTAATAAACTTGTCGAAGTTTGTACTATCAATGGCGGTAAACTGATTTAGGGCGCTATCACTGCTAGCATGAAAACCCACACAATCAACTTGGTTTGCGCTTGTCTTCAACCATAGACTGGCGTCGTCTAAGTAGAGCGACTCAACTAATATCTGCAAAACTTGGGCTGAAAACCCTGCGATATCGCCTTGGTCAATAGAACTACTGTCTAAAAGCCGAATCAGCTTCTTGGTATACATAATTAACGTCGCTTATTCAGTGATTAGTCTTTGTCTGGATATTGTTTTCTGATTTCCATTATTTGGTCGAAATTGTGAATGACGATGTCAGCAATATCGGGGTCAAAATGGAGTCCCTTTTGCTCTTGAATTAATGCGATGATGTCTTCATCGTTCCAAGCTTTTTTGTAAGAACGAGTTGAGCCTAAAGCGTCGACGACATCTGCGATGGCCATCAATCTGCCTTCCAAAGGGATGCTATAACCACTCACACCGTTTGGATAACCTGAACCATTCCATTTTTCGTGATGAGAAAGTGAAACCATAGCGCCCATTTGAGGTATGCCATAGTTGAGTTTACTCAGTAATTTATGCCCAATCTCAGGGTGCGTTTTCATTACCGCCCATTCTTCATCATCCAGTGCCCCGGGTTTATGAAGAATTCTTTCGGGTACACCTATTTTTCCAAGATCATGCATTGGGGCTGAATGTTTTATAATTTCTACATGTTTTTCACTAAGTCCGAGCTTCTTCGCAATGAACTCACAAATCAATGCCACTCTTAGCACGTGAGCACCGGTTTCCTTTGAGCGCGTTTCAATCGCTTCGCTGAGCATCAACATGAGTTGTTGCTGTACTTCCTGGACTTCCGCTTTTGCTCTAATATTTTCAAATACCAGTACAAAGTTAGAAGTAAAGTGGGGCAATAGGTTTTTAACACCGTTTGAAAGTAGTTTCTCAAAATTAAACACCAAGGTTACGGTTTCAAACTCATTAATACGCATATAGTGGACATAATGCTTGTCTTCTATTTGAATGAGTGGCTTAAATTCATCATCAATATTTACGTGACTCAACATATCTTCCACAGCTGGAATAGAATCTGCTTCAAACAGTGAGGCGTCGCTGGTTAGATGAAATTGCTTTCGAACCGGAGCTGAATAGGGCATGTTGCTTTCAATGCTTACGCCTAAGGTGATATTGCTCTGCTTTAGAAAGGAGCTCAACTCATGATATGCCGATAGAAGAAAACTATTAACCTTAGAGTGACTAAGGATTTTTTCTGTGGCTGTTAACACCTGCTGAAGCTTTTTCTGATTAGATGAGATGATCTTAATGTCTCGGTAAGCTCTTAATGCAGTGAGCACAGAGGTTTTGAGTCTAATTGCATTCAGTTCAGTTTTGTTTTTATAGTCATTTATTTCATATTTTTGAATGACGGTTTCCTCTGGTGCTGAACCGGGTTGTCCTGTTCTGAGTACCAGACGAATTTGTGAGTCTTTTCTTTCTTCTCTTATCCAACGTACTAACTGCAAACCTGCATCGTCCGTTTCCATAACGACATCGATAAAAGCTAGTGCAATATCAGTATGTTGCATAAATTTCAGTTTTGCTTCTGCGGCAGATTTTGCGGTAATAATCTCCACGTTGCCACTTTCAAACCTCAGCCCATTGAGCGCCATTTGTGACACGGTAAGTACATCTTGCTCATCGTCAACTAGAAGTATTTTCCAAGGTCTTTTTTGACCATAGTTATCTTTAACTGGATTGGTGTTGGAAAGAGAAGTATCAATAGAAGAATTATTTGAGAAAAGAGTATTGGCCATTGGTTTTCCTTAACAAATAAAACGAATACTAGCAACGTTTGGTGGTCTGAGTTGTTGGCAATAATCATTGAGTAGTACGTTTGTCTTGAGCGTCAATCCTTTGTCAGTCCTTATTTATCCTTGCATTTAATCCATGTAATAGCAATCTGGAATGAAATGAATGTTGTTGTCAATGAATTACACGTAATCTTTGAGGGGTTGTTAATGCATTGTTATATTGCTATTTTTTTAACGGTCGTTCCGTTTTATGAACTTTTGTAGGCACATTTTTGGAGCATGGTCTACTTTAGGATTAAGGAGTGCATTCAGTTTGTAGAACAAATTAAGTAAAAAGATCTGAGCAGGTAGTACTTCTTCAGTTGTAGAGGTTAGGAAGATGAGAGCATTTTTTGAAGTTCACTTGAGGCTGGTAATTACCGTTTGGGTAATTCTATTAGCTGTATTAGGACTTCTTTATTTAATGAATTACATGAAGTTCGACAGTCTTATGTCGGGCGTCGTGTCGTCTAAGCTCGACGTTATTTCTTCTTCTCTAGATACATCGATACAACGAGTAGATCGCCTGGGCATACCATATCAATCTGCAGACAATCTTATTGAACAGTTTGATCTAGCGCGCGAAAGAGAGTCCGATGTGACTAGTATTTCTCTTATCGACAATGCTGGTCGTGTTCTAGTACAGACCACCGAACTATCTGCCTCAGCTAGCAACATCCCTGAAGACGTTGTTCGCAGAGCTCTAACATCAAATGAACCTCGCTGGCTCTACAGTGATGACACGAGACTTTTCAGCGGACTTCAAATCTTTGGTGACTTTGAAAATTTAACAGGAAGTTTGGTCATTGAGTATGACAAAACCGCGCTATTCGGCGTCTATGCATTGGTTCGATTGCACTTGCTTGAAGCAACCGTGGTGATATTTCTTGTTACGGCACTTACCGTATTTTTTGTCGTTAGAATTGGCTTTAGTGACGTAGCCAATGTGTTCAAACTGATTCACAACTATTCCTCTGGCGAAAAGCCTATTGATGGAAAGTCGACACCGGACGGGTCGATGAGCAAAAGCTTTGCTGATCAGATTAAGCAAAGTGAGGAGATGAAAGCGCAAGTTTCTGCAGAACTGGAACGTTTGCAGTCGCTTTCAAAACAATATCCCCCAAAGACCAAGGATGGTACTGAGGTGGCTAAGTGAACCAAGCGCAGACCATTGCGAGCTTAATAAATAAGCGTCTGATTTATATCACTATTATTAGTGCCTTTGTTGCATCTTTCTTGAGTGCGGCATACACGCTTGTTGAGTTTAACTTTTCTATCAAGCCTGAGCTTTTGAAAAAGGCCAATTCGATTGCGCAAATCATCCATGATGATGTTGAGTTAGCTATTGATGTCGGCGTGCCGTACCAGCAAATCAGTGGTATGGAAAGCTACTTAGATGACACGCTGAAGAAGTATCCGGAACTGACGTTTGTTGCTCTGACACAAAATGATGATGTGCTTTATCAAGCGGGTATGGTCGAAGAACTTGATCCAACTTATGCGATTTCCTTTGAAAAGACATCGAGTCAGTATTTAAGTGCATCATTCGTAGAGCGGTTAGTTGTCGTTTTAAAAGAGCTTCCCCAACTTCTCCCTTCCTTATTCAGCTCTGAAACGTCTCGTAGTGACTTGTTTCAACTTCCAATCAATGTTTCTGAGGATACAAGCGCTCGAGTATATGTTGGTCTTAGTTCAACCTATGTCCAATCCCAGTTAACCGATATCTTCTTTGATATTGCGATCGTACTTGTTGCAGTGCTTCTTGTATGTTTCGAAGTCGTCATGGTTGTGGTTATGGTTTACATCTCAGGTCCATTAGAAGAGTCTGAGTCCATATTAAAAAGGCAGGTAAAGGGCGACTTCTCTGTAAACGAAAAAATTACCTATCACGGTGTAATCGGTACCTTTGCTGATCGACTCAATCAAGATTCAAAAGATCTTCAATCACGCTTCAAAGCTCTATTTTCTAAGCTGCTACCACAACGTGCGGATTCCGCAGAGGTGGATTCAAAGCTTAAGTCTGTGTCTGACAGATTTAGTTTGCAAAACAAGATGGGTGTGCACAAAGGTGATGTTGTAGACGCGCGTATTCCATTGTTTGTTTTCTCTTTTGCTGAAGAACTTTCTAAGTCTTTCATGCCTCTGTTTGTTAACGAGTTCTATCAACCATCAAGCTGGATCTCGAAAGATGTCATGCTTGGCTTGCCAATTTCTGTATTCATGTTTGTTATTGCGGCTTGTACTCCATTTGCTGCCAAATGGGTTGACCGCTGGGGCCAAAAACAGCTGTTTTTAGTTGGGTTAATCCCAGCGATTGGTGGTTATTTGGGATGTGCTTTTGCGACCGATGCGATGGATATTGTTATTTCTCGAGGGGTCACAGCCTTTGGGTATGCGATTATTACTATCAGCTGCCAGAGCTATATCGCTGCAGTCGTGACATCAGAAAATCGTGCCAAAGGTATGGCAATGTTTGTTGGTGTTCTAATGACCGCTACCATGTGTGGTACTGCTTTGGGTGCCATCATTGCTGACCGAATCGGCTATCAGCCAGTGTTCTTACTTTCTGCGTTGCTGGCGGCATTTGCCGGTATTCTAGCTTGGAGAATGTTCATTGGAGAACTGGACCCGAGCGAAGGGAAAAAATCGACAGGACAGAAAGGCAGTGTATTACTGCTGATGAAGAACCTTCGATTTATGGCGGTAATTTTATTCTGTGCCATCCCAGCCAAAATTGTATTGACTGGATTCTTGTACTTTCTGGTACCGCTTTATTTGGTGTCTTTGGATGCCAGCCAGTCCGAAATTGGCCGAATTATGATGATCTATTCATTGGTGATCATCCCTCTTAGTCCTATAGCGTCAGGAATTGCAGACCGGACACAGAAAACCAAGCAGCTTGTTGTTCTCGGTACCATATTGTCGGGTGGGATCTTGGTGTCTCTATACGGTGACGATTCTATCTTCAAAATCCTATTGGCTGTCACACTCATGGGTGTCGCGCACTCGATATTAAAAGCCCCATTGATTGCTTGTGCGCTTGAAGCTTCGGAAGATACACCGGAGGTTGGACGAACTGAAACACTTGGATTTCTACGTACCTCAGAGCGTATTGGTAGTGTAATAGGCCCTATTTTGGTGGCTACCTTACTGGCAACTCATTCCTTTGGTGAGGCGATGAGCATTGTCGGTGGTGGGATTATTTTGGCTGGTATCGCGATTTTGTTGATACTCAAGAATCCAGCATCTGACGCGAGAACGGGAGCATAACTTATGAAGAATATAGTTGTGTTGCCGTTGATTACTTTGATGTTTGGACTCGCCAGTTCAAATGTTGCTAGTGCAGAAGAGCGCAAGACAATCTTCATGACAGTGTGGCGAGGCTGTGAAGAGGCGTGCCAAGGTTTTCATGCTTATGTGGAAGCCAACAAATTGCCGATTGATATCGTGCTGAGAAATGTCGATAGAGACAGAGCGAAACTGCCTGTGTACTTGGAAGAAGCGAAACAACTCAATCCAGACTTGGTAGTGACATGGGGTACGAGTGTTAGCAAAGCGATGATTGGCTCCATTGATGAGTTTGGCATGGCAACCAAGTTGGGTGATATTCCAGCCTTGTTTATGATTGTTGCGGATCCAGTAGGTGCCGGAATTATTGTCGACGCTCAGCAATCTGGTCGAACGACGGTTACTGGAATCCGTAATCGAATTGAAGAAGAAGTGCAGATTAGGGCGATGCGAGAGTATTTCCCGGTGAGTCGTATCGGAGTGATCTATTCTGCCGCTGAGCTTAATTCAGCATTGAACACTGAAAAGTTACAGACGTTAGAAGACAAAATGCAGTTTAAAACCATCGTTGAAACCTACGAACTCGGGGATGACGATAAACCGTTACCGAACCAATTTGATGAAAAAATGCAAAGTTTGGCCGAAAAAGGCGTCGATGTCGTTTATGTCGGTTCTAGCTCATATAACTTGTCTCATCGTGACGCGTTTACTCAAGCTGCGCTTAAACATAACTTGCCTGTTGCTTCTGCTTATGACTCGATGGTGACAGAGTCCGATGCATTGATTTCTGTTTCTAATAAGTATTACCGAGTCGGTCAATTGGCCGCTAATCAAGCCGAGAAAGTCCTATTTGAAGGCGTCGAGCCAGGTCAATTACCTATTGCAGAGCTGCAAAGTTATTCCATTACCATCAACATGGATGTTGCGAGACAGATGTCTTTATATCCTCCAATTCAACTGCTTCGTTTCGCGGAGCTCGTCAATGTTGATAAGAAGTAGGAGCTGACTATGACAGATACCGTTAAGGCTATTAATGTTGGGGAGGTTCAATGAGAGAGATTACTGAACCCCAAGGAAGCTTGCTGGTGGTTACGGATGCGAGCAATAAAGAGTACGTAGCCAGCCACTTTTTTGGTTTTGAAGCCGTCAGCAAAGACTACGAGTGGCAAACCAGTGTTTTGGTAACTAAAGCGAACCCGGCGGATTGGGTTGGTGAGTTGATCAGTCTCAAGCTATACGGTGAGACTGGATCGAGCAGAAGTGAACGCCGAACCTTTCAAGGCTATGTTGTGAAAGCACAGTCCCAATCGCAACGAATTGATTCAACATACTCAAGTATTCGTTTAACAGTGAAGCCTTGGCTTTATTTGTTGCATCATTCTAGAAAATGCCGCGTGTTCCAAGAAGCCAGTGTGCAAACAATCGTCACCAGTATCTTCGATGAACTTGGGTTCAAAGGTGCATACAGTGTAAAAAGCATGCCCTCGACCAAGCGCGAATATTGCATTCAGTTTAATGAAACGGATTTTGAGTTTGTAACTAGGCTGTTGTCGGAAGAGGGGGTTCATTACTACTTCGGGAAAGACAGTGATGCGAACACACTGTATTTGCAGCAAGCGAGTAAACCGTTTTCCAGTGATAAGATGACAACGTTAGATTATGCCGCTAAGCCTTCTGGCGATTACGATATTCTCGATACTTGGCAGCGTGAGCACCGTTTTCATAGTGCCTCTTTGGAGCTGGCAGGTTATGACTACAATCAGTCCAAACTGGTGACCAGTAAAGCCAAAAAGTCGAAGTACTCGCTGTCGAACAACACCAAACTCACAGAATATCAATATCCAACAGCAAGTAGGAGTGGTACCTACACCGATTTGGCGAGTGATGTGGTTGAAACGCAACGAGCGCAACTTGACTCCAGTTACGATACCGCTTTGGCAACAACGCAGTCACCTGATTTATGTGCGGGATGTTTCATAAAGCTAAATGCACACACTGATAGCAGCCAACAAGGGCAGTATTTGGTGGCTGAAATCAAATTCGATTTCGATGATGACAAAGGTGAGTATCACTCCGACATTAAAGTCATTCCAGAAGGGATATCTTCTACCCCAGTCAGTGAATAAACCTGTTTTACACGGACTTCAGTCTGCAACCGTCTCAGGCAGTAAAGCGGGAGAGCCCGCCAATGATGTGATGGGACGTGTGCGTATTAAATTCCACTGGGATCCTGAAACTGGCGATAAAACCAGTTGTTGGGTACGTGTCGCTCAGCCAATGGCAGGCAAAGGTTATGGTGCTCAGTTTTTACCGAGAGCTGGGCAAGAGGTTCTGGTGAGTTTCGTCAATGGAGACCCAGATCAACCCGTAGTGGTTTCTAGCGTTTACAACAGTGGAAACAAACCGCCATACCCGACCGCCAATACGACTCAAACTGGCGTGATGACAAAGCTGACGGGTGAAAGTAACGAGTTAAGGTTCGACGATAAAAAGGACAACGAGCAACTTTATGTTCATGCCGCGAAGGACATGACGAGAGAGGTTGTTAACGATTATACCGAAACAATCGGCGGGGAAATGACCTCCACCGTAACAAAAAACATAACACAAACAGTAGAAAAACAAACCACGCTAACGGCGAAAGAAGGGATCAATCTAAATACCGACAAGTCCTACAACCTTACCGCCAAAGAGAGCATCAATGAACAAGGCAAAGAAATCACTCTTACCGCCGATGATACGCTCACTTTGAAAGTCGGCAGTAGCAAAATTGTGGTAACCAGCGACAAAATTGAGATTTCTAGTGGCACGGTTGCAGTGAGCGGTAGCTCAAAGGTTTCGGTAGACGGCGGAAGTTTAAGTCAGTCTGGCACCTCAGTGAGTATCAAATCAGATGGTTCGTTCAGTGGTAAAGCTGGAACGTCAATGTCATTGAGTGCATCGACCAGCTTCGCTGCTAAAGGGAGTACAGGAGCTAAACTTCAGGGCTTAACGCCGAAGTAAAAGGCGATGTGAGCGCCAAACTATCAGGTGCTGCGCAATCTGAAGTGAGTTCATCCGGTCAGACGGCCATCAAAGGCACGATATTAATGGTGAACTAATGAAGAAGATTCCCTACCAAGACTCGAAAAAAATCCTATCTTACTTTGATCTTTCGGAAGAAGCGAAAGATGTCGTGAAAGGCTCGTTTCCGCCTATAGAAGTTATTCGTGTTTTGCAAAAGGAAAGTCTAAACATTGATTTAGCAACATTCATCGCACACGCCTTGCCAATGAGAGAGTCTATTTGGTGGGCAACCTTAGCGACTAGCCTGCGAAAAGCTGATCTTTCCCAAGCTGAAAATAAAGTCATCGAAGATAGTGCCAGTTGGGTGAAGCAACCTAATGAAGCGCTTCGTCGCGAAATAGAAAAGTCGATTCAGCCACTTGCGAATGAGAGTTCAGCTAAGTGGGTTGGACAAGCGGTTTTCTGGAGTGGCCAAGGCAGTATCGCACCAATTGAAAACCCAGTGGTTATGCCCGCCGACTTTCTGCATGCAAAAGCGGTTGCTGGTGCGGTCAATACCGCAGCGGCACTTCCGGAATGGTCTGGATATAAAGGCTATTACAAGCAAGTTACTAATATGGCTTTAAATATAGCTGATGGTGGTTCAGGGAAATTGTCACAGGAGGAGCTGTAATGCCGAGCGCAGCCAGATTAACCGATATGCACACGTGTCCGATGCAAACGCCGGGTACTCCACCCATTCCTCATGTCGGTGGGCCTATTGTTGGTCCCGGTGCGGTGACTGTGCTTATTTGTGGTTTACCAGCGGCAAAGATGGGGGATTCCTTGGTTTGTGTGGGGCCGCCTGACTCAATCGTGAAAGGTAGTGCAACTGTATTGATTAATAGTACCCCAGCGGCGCGAATGGGCGATACCACAGCACATGGCGGCAGTATTGTGTTTGGTGCACCGACCGTTCAAATCGGTGGATAAAATAGAACGTAATTCGAATTAAATTGGACCAAGTGGAGCGGAGGGAACCATGCCACCACCATATACTATTGAAGGTCACATTTCACAAACAACGTTTTGGGATAATGATCATCCACGCGAGCAAATCGAAGAACTAGTCGAACAAGCCAAGCTTGCCGATCCTAAGCTACACAAATTTATGCAGCACTTGTCGAATACGGTAAAAAACGAAAGTGGTAAACCGATTAAGTACGACCGAGGACCGCTCAAAACTCGGGAACGTATTGCGGCTAAATGCGGTATTTCCAATTGGGATGATCCAAAGACGGATAAAAAGGCTTCGAAAATACCACTTCAAGTAAAGGACATCTCTCGCGCGACAATTGTGTTTAGCACTATCGCTCAAATGAATGCTTTTAGAGACTACATATCTATGACTCCGGAGTTTGAAGCAATCAAAGATTTGCACGGCAAAGCGGTAAAGGATCTTTGGGGTTTGGGCATTCAAGATCAGTACAAAGATGTAAAGTTTTTCCTTCAGGTTGAGATTGATTTTTCAACAACAGTGGATGGCAAGCCTACCGGCAAACGAAAGATCCCACATATTGTTGAACTACAGCTTAATGTTGGGCAGATGGTTTGGGGTAAAGCCTATGGTCACGCTTTTTATAACCTTTCTCGCCTAGCGCGCATCGACGGTGAAGAAAAATTTGTATGGAACAATCGTAAATGTGTCATTACGGTTCCTGCAAATATTTCCGGTAAAGTAGCTAACAAACTCAGAACCGCGATTACGCACTGTCGTAGTTTGGCAGAGGGGGACAAAAAAGTACTTTTGGCCACCAATATCTTGTCCAAGATGATTTCCAACAAGTTCAAACTACCATCCTCTAAGGAATGCGAGAGTTTGCCTTCTGAAAAGCATTACGATTATAAAAATCGTACCCAGCCGCTGATTATTCGATGTGGCAAGTACAACTGGAAAAAGGAAGAAAGCCAAGATAGTGGACCCGCTCAAGCATGGGCAATTGCCTATCTAGCCTGTTTTGTCTGGTCAAATTTCACCAAGTCACAGAACAAGCCTGGAATCACAGGCACTGCTGCAAGCTTCCACGAGAAATAGGAGTAGTTAGTCGATGTTTGATGATTTATTGGCACCTATTTCAGATGAAGCCCCAAGTGGTGAATATCTAAAAGATAACCGCTCTTTGTTTCGTGGCTATCGCAATGAGTTCAATATGGCGCAATCGTCATTTAGGCAACTTGTTGAAGTGCCTGATGCGGTGGAAGATGCAGAACTCGTTGATGCCAATTTCACCAATTGGAACAAGCTTTCAGAATCCTGTCATCTTTGCCTCGCGACTAAATCGAAAGATCTTGAGATCTTTTCATGGTTTACCGTCGCGCAGCTTTTTACGGCTGATCCATTTAAGAACTTAAGTGGTGCGTTGATTTCTATGGAAGCGGTAGTCGAAAACTTTTGGTCAACTCTTCATCCAATGTTACCGGAGAAAAAGCGTAAGGGTGAAACAGAGCAAGAGCAAGCCGTCGAAATCATCGAACATCGTATCAAGCCGCTATTACAACTTGTCGGTGATACTGCTGAGAGTGGCTTACTTTATATGCCACTCCAAATGTTGTCTTTGGTTGGAGATATCGACTTTGGTCGTTTTTACAAGGCGGAAAAAAACGGAAGTTTGTCTAATCTAAAAGATGAGGCAGTAATTGCATATGGCCACGAAAAATCTGAGGTAGAAGAAAGAATTAGAGCATTGGGAAGCGCTCTCGATGCTTTGGTTCGTTTGGAAACATCGTTGTCAGAGAAGTGTCGCGAAGCTGGTGCGACACCGTTGAGTTTCAAGTTTGTAAAGGATGCGATTGAAAGACTGATTTCCTCACTACGGTTTTTAGTTGGTGAGCAGTTTGCACATTGGCCCTTAGATCCGGAACCCGTTCTGACAGCACTGGAGCCTCAGGTGGTTTCGGAAGAAGTTTCAGAGCCGATGACAAACGCAACGGAAGGGGGCTCAGAAACACCAGTAACAACGACACAGCAAGCATCACTAAACATTACTGCATTACCAACTGGTGGTGTGGCGACCAGAGAACAAGCGCTAGCAAACTTACAGTCTATTGCAGACTACTTTTTGGAATACGAGCCACACAGCCCAATTTACTTGCTGTTGAAAAGGGCTATACGTTGGGGAGGGATGTCATTACCAGAATTACTCGAAGAGCTGGTCGGCGACAATAGCGCCGTACATCAGCGTATCGAACATTTGGCTGGGCTGGAAAGCGCAGAGCATAAAGCGACGCATAGCGTGGCTGCGGTGCCTCAAGCAGTAGCGCCTATTGAACCGGTTCAGGAAGAAGTAAAACCGAAGGAAACAACCACGATAACTGAAAGTAACGTTGATTCAGGGCTTTCAAACATCGAGTGGTAATCGTTACTCACAGTCATAAATGACTACATATACAAAAGGGAACAATCATGGCTTCTATTTTTATGCGAATTGATGGACTAACAAGCATTAAAGGCGCAGCAACAATTGGTGATATTGGTGGCAAGAAAGGTTTCTTTGCTGTTGACAATATGTCTTGGGGTGCAAACCGTGGTGTTAGTGTCGATGTCGGTAACGCGAACAATGCGGACAAAGGCATGGTATCTCTGGATGCACTAAACATTAGCCGAACGTCTGATGGCGCATCACCTCATCTTACGACTTTCCTATTCGCGCCGGGTGCTGAGGGTAAAACAGTAGAAATTCTGCTTACTAAACCATCTCGTGACGGTGCCGGTGCTGATCCATACCTAGTGATTACTTTGGAGAAAGCACGTATTGCGAGCTACAACATTTCTGGCTCAGATGGTCAACTGCCAACAGAAGACTTTTCACTCACATATACAACACTAACCAAGGTTTATTACCAAGAAGGTGACGGCGGTAAGATCGAAAAAGGTGACACCGTTAAGTTTGACTGCACGACTGGCAAGCTAGAGTCGAAGGCAGCTTAATCTGAATAACAGGGAGAAGTAACGTGGCTTTGAATTCACAACACAAACGTGTAAGTAAAAACCGGGTAAGTATTACCTATGATGTAGAAACTAACGGCGCTGTAGAAACCAAAGAGTTGCCTTTTGTTGTCGGTGTCATCGGTGATTTTTCTGCACACAAGGAAGATCGAGAAGATCTTGAAGAGAGAACGTTTTATCAAATCGACAAAGATAATTTTGACACGGTTTTAAAACGAGTTGGTCCAGAGTTGAAGTTGAAAGTAGACAACACTCTGCAAGACGATGATAGCCAGTTTGAAGCCGCGTTATCTTTCTCTTCGATGAAAGATTTTGAACCAGATGCTCTGGTTGATCAGATTGAACCACTCAAAAAACTTGCTGAGACGCGTCAGCAGTTAAAGACGTTGCTGTCTAAAGCGGATCGCTCTCGCGACTTAGAAAAACTTCTTAAGGAAGTACTGCAAAGCGCAGATCAAATCAATGCGCTTTCTAGTGAGTTGGGCATCGAAAGCAAAGGAGATGAGTAATGAGTTCTGAATTAGAAACCCAAGCGGGCGCAGGCGCAGAAGCTGAAGCGGGTAGTGTACTCGATAGAGCGATTGCTGCGACGTCTCAGACTCCTGCAGATACAACCAAAGAGCTGTTTTCAGTACTTGCCGAGCAAGCTCTGAGTGGCACGGTAACGTGGGACAAAAATGTCTCTAAGACGATTGAAAACGCGATTGAGCAGATCGATAAACAGATGTCTAAGCAGCTTTCAAAGGTTATGCAGGATGATGAATTCCAGCGCTTGGAAGGCTCTTGGCGCGGATTAAACAAATTGGTTCGTGAGAGTGAAACTGGTCAATCTCTTAAGATCAAACTTGTTGATTTCACAAAAGATGAGCTCATAGAGCAGTTTGAAGACGCACCAGCGGTTGACCGCAGCCACTGTTTGATGCTTTGTATCAAAAAGAATTTGGTACTGCAGGTGGTGAACCTTATGGCGCACTGATTGGTGACTACTCTTTCTCTCATAAAGATGAAGACGTTGCGTTGCTTCGCTACATGGGTGAAACCGCAGCAGCGAGCCATGCTCCTTTTGTCGCGGCGGCCAATCCTGAAATGTTTGAGTTTGACTCATTTGAAACGTTTGATGAAGGTAAACCTGTCGCTGCTGGTTTTGATTCGCCAGCTTATGCTTCTTGGAATGCTTTCCGTGAAAGTGACGATGCTCGTTACGTTGTGCTTACGTTGCCACAAACCCTAGCTCGTCTTCCGTATGGTCAAAAAGGCCTATCAACGGATGCTTTTGAATATGAAGAGCTCAATGTTGATGCGGAAGGTAACCCGAAACCTGCAAACAACTCTGAACTTGTTTGGTCAAATGCTGCGTTTGACTTCGGTCTAAAAATGACTCAAGCACACACGGCGTTTGGTTGGTGCACAGCTGTTCGTGGTCTAGACAATGGCGGTAAAGTAGAAAACCTTCCAAACCTAACTTACAAGTCAGACGCTGGTGATATTCAACAGCAATGTCCAATCGAAGTTAACCTAACGGATGAGCGTGAAAAAGAGCTGAGTGACCTTGGTTTCTTGCCTTTGGTTCACTACAAAAACACCAACTACGGCGTGTTCATTGGTAGTCAAACAACGCAAAAACCGAAGACGTACACAGACCCAGATGCAACGAGTAATGCGGCTATTTCAGCTCGTATTCCTTACATCATGGCAAGTAGCCGTATTGCACACTACTTGAAAGTGATGGGGCGTGACATGCTTGGTTCTAACCTTGAAGCAACAGATGTACAGAAACAGTTGCAAACTTGGATAGACCAATACACGAACTCAGGTGCGGTTGGTAATGCAGAGCGCTCTAAAACACCGCTTTGTGAGTCACAGATCTCGGTTGTAGAACAGCCTGGTAAGCCTGGTGCATACTCAGCTGTGGCGCACCTAAGACCTTGGCTACAACTCGAAGAGTTGACGACTTCGGTTCGTATGGTAACGAAAATCCCGGGTTAATCCTCGGTTTTTAATAGCTAATTGGGATGATGGATGTTTGACCCGAAACTGCAAACGGAATTTTGCGAATTGGATAGCAATGATACGTCTTTTTTGAAAGATGCTTTGTTGCTACTCGCACAATTGGATGAGGACTTAGTAAAGGAATCTGATCTTTTCTTTGCTGGCGTGACTCGTTTGATCGCAGAAATCGATAGACGAATGTCGGCGCAGATTTCAAACATCATCCACCATCCCAGTTTTAGCGAACTAGAAGCGACATGGAGAGGCGTCGAAACACTGGCGTTTCTTCCTGTGAATTATCAGAAAGTTCGTATCAAGCTTCTTGATGTCTCTTGGAACGAGCTTTCTCATGAACTCAACACAGCCGTGTCACTCAAACGCACAGCGATCTATAACTTAATTGCTAATCGAGAGCTAAATACGTCTGGTGGACAGCCGTTCGGAATGATGGTTGTCGACCATGACATTTCAATGAGCGTGGACTCCGACTTTGACGATCTCTACACGCTTGAACTTCTGGCAAGTTTGGGACAACTTTGTCTCTGTCCCTTTGTATTGTCACCTGAGGATGCATTTTTTGGTGAAGTGGGCGCTGACTGGTTATCTGATACTCAACGTATCGAGAAGATCCTGCAAGGGCCGGATTACGTGGCTTGGCAAAGGCTTCGTAGTTTAACCCAAGCTCGATTCCTTGGTATCGCTATGCCTAAAATTCGTTTACGCAATGCGTACAGTGCTCAGTCTTCAACCTCATTTATATTCTCGGAGACCCATCAAATAAGACAAGGTCTCTGGGGAAGCGCTGCCATATTGTTCGCATCCACTGCGCTCCGTGAGTTTAATCGAATTAACTGGTTTGGTTTCATGAAGTCTCGTTGGCAGGACAAACTGATGGGAGCGCTCGTCAATGTGCATACCAATGGTCAAGGCACTTTAGCGACCTATCAACCTGCTCCTGAAATTAGTCTGTATACCGATATGGGGAATTTCTACACCGAGCAAGGTTTTATTCCTCTTTGTCGTAGCGCCACGACTGATAAGTATTTCTTTCGAGGCAATCGCTCTATCTGGGACAAAGCAAAAGATGACGCTGAACTAGTCGCTGGCCAGATTCAAACCACACTCATGATTTGTCGCATTGCCCATTTTTTGAAGGTGCAGATCAGGGGAATGATTGGTAATTTCCAAAGTGCCGAAGAGTGTGAGCTTTACCTGAATGATTGGTTGCAGAAGTACACGAGCAACTTGTTCAATGCCGATGAAGCCACCATGGCCAAATACCCACTCAGTAAAAGTCGAGTAGAGGTGAAAGAGGTTCAGGGTGAAAGCGACCGTTATGTTTGTAATGTTCTGATCCAACCTCAGTATCAATTTGACAACGTGTGTGGCGAAGTGCTCCTTTCTACGGATCTGGGTAGCGAAGACTCTTTATTTACTTCGAGGGCTCGCGCATGATGTTTTGGAAAACCTTTGTGAAAAAGGCAAGTACCAAGAGTAACTCTAATCACTACTCTCAGAACGAAAAGGGTGGAGATGACCTACTTGATGCGATTCACTACCAATTAACAACACTGCTTAATTCAGAAGCCCCAATGAGGTTGGTGGCGAGTTCTTACCCAGAAGTACAGCAATCACTATATTGTTTTGGCCTAGACAATTCTCAGAGCTTAAGCAGTCAAATCGACCATGATCAGTTTTCACGTGCCTTAGAACGTATGATCAAAGCCTTTGAGCCGAGGCTCTCAGAGGTGAGTGTATTTGTACAAGAAAGTGACCAATCTAAAAACGCAGTATGTTTTTCGATTATGGCTAAAGTTGAGACAGCGAAGGGCGAGCATGTCTTTCTTTTTGATTCCAATATAAGCCTGTCAAACCAGTCTGCGACCATGGAGGGACAGGAAATTGTCTGATCAACTTCTTAGCTATTTTGAAAGGGAATTGGCGAGCATTCGCAGCGCATTAGGCGAATATGGTCGCGATTACCCTGATCACGCAGCGTCGATGCGCTTGAACCAAAGTGATCAAGAAGATCCGAATATTAGCCGCTTTATTGAAGCAGCGGCCCTACTAAATGCGAAAACAGAAAAGCGTTTAGACGAGCAATTTCCAGAAATATTGCAAGACCTCATCAATATTGTCTATCCCGGTTACCTACAGGTGATTCCGAGTTACACACCATTCCATTTAGATGTGGATACTGAAGCGGCGACCAGTGCAATTAAGCTTGATAAAGGCTCGGAATTAGCTGTGACTCATGATGACGTTGAATCGATTTTTACGTTGGTGGATGAATTGGTCGTCGAGCCATTTCATATCTCTGACATCAATGCCACGACGGCTCCGTTTAACTTTCCAACCCCTAATAATCTTCGCCGCGCAGAGTCCGCAATACAACTGACCCTTAAATGCAATGACCCCGATGCGACGTTTAGCCAGCTTAGCAGTCAGCACTTTGATTTCTATGTGCGTGGCTTTGAAAGTAGCTCTCGAGGGCTCATCGATCTTTTGTTATTGAACACAGAAGCATTGACTCTTTGGAACAGTGACAAGCAGATTTCGGTGGAGCCGTCGCGACTGAGAACGCGTGTCACGGATACCGATTTTACATGGCTTCCGAGCTACGATGGGCATCTGACAGGTTTTGATATATTGCGTGACTACTTCGCATTCCCGGATAAAGCGGCTTATATGCGAATCGACAACCTTGGTGAAAGGTTGCAAGAGTTTGATAGCAATGAAGTTACCCTGACCCTGTTTATTCAGCACTTACCAGTAGAGTACCTCAGTCTTTTCGGGCCAGGGGTCATACAACTTAATACTGTTCCTGCATTAAACCTGTTCCGCCGTCGTGGGGAACCTCTTCGCTATGACTTCTCCAAGCTCTCGATGTCGGTGATTGCAGATACCCAGCAGCAAGACCATTACACAGTGGTTTCCGTTGAGTCAGTTAATGAAGTACTTTCTACGGGAGAAGTGCCATTAACACCCATTTATGAAAGTGGCTATTGGTCGGACAGTGATGCCCCTCAATGGCAGAGCAGTCAGTACTGGGATCACAAAGGGCGCAGACGTATGAATCTGTCTGTCAGCTATGCGCAGATGCCAATGGACCAAGAGTCAGTGGTGCTGTCTACTCAATTGATGGTCTGCAATGGCCGTACTCCTTGTTTGATTCCTACAGGCACACAAGCAGAATCTCTGGCGGCCGTTGATTTACCCGGTGACTTTACGGTTGTGAAGACGCCAACAGCACCGCAATATCCTTCATTGGACAACCAACTAACATGGCGCTTCCTTGCGATATTGAATGCTAATTTCGCAACGCTCGTTCAAACGGATGAGCCAACGGTGGCACTCCAAGATGTCCTGCGCCTCAGTTGTAATACCATTCAGTGTCCACAGGCGTTTGCGATCAAAACGGTCTCATACAAACACTTGATAGCGCCGATTACGATTGATGGACAAAGCATCTTTGCCTCAGGAACAGAGATCAAGGTGATGGTGGATGATGAAATACTGGGTGCTGATTTCTCGGTATTTGCGGAGATCTTGAATGCAGTCTTTGCGCAGTATTGCAGCTTCGATAGGTTTATTCAGGTTTCCGTAGAAAGGTTTGGTAGCGACAAAGCGGGCGTAGTTTTCCCTAAAACACACGGAAGTCAGCTATGTCTATGATGCAAGAGCGCGTAAAGGACCAATTGGTTCATCAGCCTATGCTTTTGACTTTATTCAGGTCATAAGACTTTTGAGAGCGATGAATGTCAGTAGCAAGCTACCCTTGTCTCTGACGCCTGAGGTTATGCCTGAAGGTAAGCCAGAGGAAATAACCAGTATTCGCTTTGAGAGCGACAGAGTCCGTATCAAGTTGGGTTTAGAGGCGCTTTCTGGATCAAAGGGACTCATTCCTGATTATCTCTATGCAGAGCTCCTGAATAGCTTGCACCAAGATGACAACGCGCTGCAGAAGTTTATTGATGTGTTTAACCAACGATATTTCGAACTGAGAGCCCACGTCGAAACCAATCAAAGCATGTTGCTAAAACAAGAGAAGGATGCGGCGGAAAATAACGTCTTAGGACGTTTAACCCAGCAAGCGGCACTGGCCTGTATGTTCTCATTACCGGGTGCCAATAAAGAAAAGTCGAAGCCAAGTATGCTTCGCCACGGTTTGGCGCTTGGGAACAAAAGCCGAAACCTGCACGGCTTAAAACGTCTGCTCAGTGATTATTTTTCTTTGTCGGTGACCCCGGTTGTGGCGCCTTCTTCGTTCTACAGGATCAACGCCAATTACCAGTCTAAGTTAGGCGAAAAGAAAGGGCAGAACCAGAGCTTGGGGCAGGGTTTTTGGCTAGGTGGGACGGGACCCAAACTTTCAAAGCCCTTGAAATAAATATTACCCCCAAAACTCGTACTGAGTATTTGGGGTTACTCAACAACGCGCAGTTCGCAAAATCTATGAAATCACTCGTTCAAGCTTATCTGCGCGAGAGCCTCGATATTCGGCTTTATATGTATGTGAAACGAGACTACATAGACGAGCCACAACTCTCTAATTCTAAGCAAGGGCTAAGGCTTGGAGAAGCCAACTGCCTTGCCCCAAAAAGGCGAAAATCGGAATTTCGCAAGATACTCATTCAACAGGAGAAAGTTTGATGTCTCAAATAAAACTAGGGAACCTTGTTTCTAAGCTGGATATGCCTCTTAAAGCGGCACTAGAAGAGGCTGCCGGCGCAGCGATGACGCAAACGGTCGCTGCAATCGAGATTGAACATTGGTTAGTTCAGTTATTAACGACAGACGAAAGCCACCTAAAAAGCTTTCTTGCCAAGCAAAACATCGATCCAAGTGCCTTGTTGAGTGAGTTAACTGAGCGTATTAACCGCTTACGACCAGGGGCTAACGGTCAACCGACCATTAGCCGTGCGTTGAGTGAGGTAATGGAAAACGCGTGGATGCTAGCCTCAGTGAATTACGGGCATCAAGAAGTCTCGAGTTTGCATTTGTTGTTGGCGTTGAATCAAGCTGACAGTTTTGGCATGAAAACACTGTCGCTCCCGTCATTAGAAAATGTATCTACAGAAGCCCTAGGCGCACAGATTGCTGGATTGAAACATACGACAAAGTCGGCTTCAGCTAGTACGGGAGGTGGCGCTCCGGCAGCGGCAAGTGCGGGAGGCGCTCTCGATAAATATACCGTTAACCTGACAGAGCAAGCTCGTAACGGTGAACTTGACCCGGTGCTTGGTCGAAATAGCGAAGTCAGAATGGCCATCGACATCTTGTGTCGTAAACGTCAAAACAATCCAATTCTTGTTGGCGAACCTGGTGTTGGTAAAACGGCGGTGGTAGAAGGTCTGGCGCACAGTATTGTTGCTGGTGAAGTACCTCCTGCGATTCAAGGGGTTGAAATCCATACTCTTGACCTTGGTCTCCTTCAAGCGGGAGCGAGTATTAAGGGTGAATTTGAGAATCGTCTTAAAGATGTCATCAATGAAGTAAAAAGCTCGGAAACGCCGATTATTGTCTTCATTGATGAAGCGCACACGCTTATCGGCGCTGGTGGAGCTGCGGGTCAAAACGATGCGGCTAATCTACTTAAACCAGCGCTGGCTCGAGGTGAGTTCCGCTCGATCGCTGCGACGACATGGGCGGAATACAAAAAATACTTTGAGAAAGATCCTGCGCTTACTCGCCGTTTCCAAGTGATCAGTGTTGAAGAGCCGAATGCTGAAGATGCTAAACAAATCCTTCGTGGAGTTGGTGAGGCGCTCCGTAACCACCACGGTGTGTTTATTTTGGAAGATGCGATTGAGGCTGCGGTTAATCTGTCCATTCGCTACCTTCCGTCACGACAACTACCGGACAAAGCAATAAGCCTGCTTGATACTGCGTGTGCACGTATTGCTTTAACCCAAGGTGCGAAGCCCGAATCGATTGAAAGTTTGGAGCAAAACATTCGATATCTAGAGAGTGAGCTGAACGCTCTCGAGGCTGAAGGTACGGTATTTATCGAAAAAGCGGGCGATCATCAGGCGCTTAAAGACAAAATTGTAAACAGCAAATCAGACTTGGAATCGCTTAATTCTCAGTGGGACAAAGAGCGTGAACTGGTTTCAGAAATTACCTCTCTGTGCGAGAAGATCGAATCGGATCGAGAACAAAATACGGTGGACTCTGAAAGTCAGCAAAGTCTGAATCAGGCCTTAAGCAAATTGCGAGAAATCCAAGGTGAATCACCGTTAGTGTTCCCTGTTGTTGATGAGCAGGTGATAGCGACGGTCATTGAAAATTGGACAGGCATCCCAGCGGGCAACATGGTCAAAGAAGAAGTTGCACAATTGCTATCGCTTGGAGATGCGTTGCATGAGCGAGTTATTGGACAAGATGTCGCTATCAGTGAGTTGGTTAAAAGCATTCAGATCTCAAGAGCTGGGCTAACGGATAGCCGCAAACCTGTTGGTGTCTTCTTGATGTGTGGTCCAAGTGGCGTGGGCAAAACGGAAACGGCCATGGCGTTGGCTGATGAAGTGTTTGGTGGTGGTGATAACCTGACCATTATTAACATGACCGAGTTTAAGGAAGAACACAAAATCTCAATGCTACTTGGTTCTCCTGCTGGTTATGTCGGTTTTGGTGAAGGCGGTGTGCTGACCGAGGCAATTCGACGTAACCCCTACTCAGTGTTACTACTTGATGAAATGGAAAAGGCTCACCCTGGCGTGCACGATTTGTTCTATCAAATCTTTGATAAAGGCCATATTAAAGACAGTGAAGGCCGTACAGTAGATTTTAAGAATACTATCATCATTATGACCTCGAATGCGGCCGACCAAGCATCGTGGATATTTGTGAGGACAACGAAGAGCGTCTTGCCAATGAAGAGCTTCTGGAGCAAATTCGTCCGGCGCTTCAGCACTACTTCAAACCTGCTTTCTTGGGGCGTACCACGATTGTTCCTTACTACCCACTTAATCGAGACGAGCTCAGCCAGATTGCGGCAATCAGCTTAAATCGAATCTCGACCAAGCTTAAAGAGAAGTACAAAGCGGACTTCAAGTGGGACGATACCTTCATTGATTTTGTTGTTAGCCGTAATACGGACCCTACAACGGGTGGCCGAGCGGTAGAGCAGATCATTAACCGTTCACTGATGCCAAAACTAGCCGTGGAGTGTATCCATCGTCTGAGTGAGGGGCTAGGAGTGAATCAAGTGTCTGTGACAACGGACTCGGTGACGGGTGAGTTGGTTATCGACATCGCTTAATTACAGGACGTAGTGGGAGTGACGAAATGGATAAGAGTGCCTTGAGGTTCCAACGATTTGGAAAGGCCAAAATCACTTTGAAAGCGCTGACTCAGCTCTGCTTTGCGTTAAACGTATATTTTATGGGTACGTTTAGCGTTAGCGCGGTAGAGCGCATAACGCTTGCCACACAGATTTGGACTCCCTATCAAACTGTTGATAGTAACGGCACGATAGGGGGTGTTGCTGTCGATCGTGTGAAATGTGCGCTGGGCAGAATGGGGCAGCCATACGAAATTCGAGTCATGCGTTGGGATAAAGCGCAGCTTATGGTTGAAACTGGCGAAATGCATGGTTTTTTTGCCGGTTCTTCAAATAGCCGTCGAGCCCAATATGCCACGGCTTCATATCCGATCGTATCGGAAAATTTGGCATGGTTCATAGCACCGAACATCTATGCCGACATAAATGATGAAACAACTAAGTACAGTTTACGTTTTGGTGCTAAGTTTAATACAAACAAGTGGTTATCTTTAAAGCGAGATGGCTACAACGTAATAAGAAAACCGAGGGATGCCGATTCGCTACTGCAAATGCTTTGGAAAGGGGATTTGGATGTAGCTTATGAGTATGAACTCGTGTTTGAAGAGTCGATGAAGAAAGCGAACCTACCTTTGGATTACTTCCAGCGGGTAAGAATTAAAAAGCAAGATTTGATGGTTCACTTCTCAAACGATTTTTTGCGTCAAGCCCCAGGCTTTTTGGAGCAGTTTAATGCCTCCTTACGCAAGTGTTATTGAAGTACAGGTAAGGGAATGCCATGGATATTAGTTTTCAGTTGATCGAGTTACCTGAAAACGAACAGGTGATGAGTCGACAAATAACCCTTCCTAGGGGAGGTGGCACAATAGGCCGTTCATACGAATGTACGGTTCAACTGCCTGATCTCAGTCGAACGCTATCCCGTGTTCACGTAGAAATACGTCCTCATTCGGAGGGCGGCTTTCAAATTATCGATAGAAGCGTCAATGGCTGCCAGGTTAATGGTGTAGAGCTCGGTGTCGGCCAATCTGCCAGACTGAACGATGGCGATAATATTCGAATAGGCGGATATTTGATGCTGGTAAGTGACATGGATGGGCTATTTGCTCAAGAGTCCTCTACAGATAGCTCTAAATCTAACCCAGAAGCGATGTTCGCAAATAAAAGAGATACGTTTGATTTTGATAGTGTCATGGAAGAGCCGACCGAAGCGATATTCGCTCAGGAAGTCACTCCAGAAACGCCGAGTAAAACTGAAGAAATCGATACTTTTTCAGTCGACAATGTCGTTGGAGAGGATGTCTATTCCTATGACCCTTTCGAAGACGATGATGACCTTGCTATGGATCTATCCAGCAATGACGACAAAGACAGTGTGGTGATGATCACCGAGCATCAACACCAGTCGGTCACTGATGACCATTCAATGACCATTGCAAACGGTTCGCAAATTCAAGCTCTTGATTCGAGTATCGAAAGACTGACAAAGCTCGTAGAGCATCAGCAATCTTCAGTCTCGGCCGCGATTGATAGGGAGCGTTTGTTTTCATGTATTGAAGTGACCTTGGATAAGTTCTTAGATGACTTTAACCCCAACTCCCTAGAAGAAGAGTTTGATGACTACATTACGGGCTGGGGAAATAAGGACAAGAAGTATTGGTCACTCTATAAAAAGCAGTTTTTAAGAAAACAACAAAAAAGTGAGTTTAAGCGTCAGTTTACCGCTTTATTAATGGAAGAGCTGAGGGAGAAATAGCAATGCGGATAAACGCTAAGCGTCTTTTCTCTAGCGCGTTGTTGTCAATCGCCTTGATAGGGTGCGGTTCGAGTGCACCCGTGTTCGAGCCTTCCATCGCCGTAACCGTCAATATGCAGGCAGCTGACGATATCAATCGATTTGAAGATGATATTCCAAGGCCACTCATCATTAGGCTATATCAGCTAAAAGAAAGCGGGGCATTTGAAAATGCCGAGTTCGTCAGCATTTATGAGTCGGACACAAGCGTGCTCGCCAGCTCACTGATTGATTCAAAAGTGATGCCACCGGTTATTCCTGGTGAGACTCGCTCTTTCACATTAGAAGTACAGCAAGAGACAAAATTTATCGCAGTGTTTGCAGAGTTTGCAGACTATGAAGTTGCAACATCAAAGGCAGTGGTTGCATTGGTCGAAGAGCCGGATGAAAACCCAATAATAATAAGAATTTCTCAAGCAAAAATTGAGATTTCTCAGCCTGTTGATAGTTCATGGTGGTAAGGAGACCCAATTGAAACATCAGAGAAAAGTGGTTTGGAAAGAGGGCATGTTTGTTGCTCCTCAACATTTCCAACAGACAGAGAGATACATTACGCAGTACGTCCAAAAGTACGCAGATTTAACCTCGAATGGGAGAAGGTTTGGCGTTTCTGTGTTGGAGAGCGAATCCAACTACTTAAAACTAGGTAAGTTCAGCGTTGTCCGCTGTAGCGGTGTTTTTCAAGACGGTACTTTAT
Organism: Vibrio maritimus; assembly: GCA_003263775.1. GTDB lineage: Bacteria > Pseudomonadota > Gammaproteobacteria > Enterobacterales > Vibrionaceae > Vibrio > Vibrio maritimus. The sequence goes on along the minus strand of JYJJ01000079.1, from coordinate 466,486 downwards.
TTGACTGCGCTCGAGAGCTGATTATTGAAATACCAGAGAACACCATGAATAGAGTGGTGTACTTGGCGTTGCCGCTCTCTATAGAAGGCGAAAACGAGTACGGCGATCGTGAGCAGTTAAAACGTTACGTTGTCGCGGAGCATAACCTGTTCGATTCAAGTGATGCCGAGCAAAGCGGCATAAAAGCATCACTAGCAGAGCCTAACGTTCGCCTGATTTTAGAAGGTGAAGATACCAATGGTCTGGTGCTGCTTCCAATTGCTCGGGTCTTGGAGCGACGTGACGATGGTGAGGTCGTTCTAGATAAGAGCTTTATTCCAGCTTGTCTTCAATATGGCGCGTCTTCGTTACTTAAAGACCGCCTGAAAGAACTGCTAATACTCGTTCAGGCAAGAGCCAAGAATGTTATTGAGAGAATAGGCGTTGGCGAGCAAACAAAAAGTGACTTGAGTTTGATGCGAGAGTTTCTTTGGTTGCAAACCCTCAATCGATGGATTCCACAATTCACCATATTGGTCGAGAAACCAGAAACCAATGTGGATACCTTGTATGAAAAGCTAGCTAGCTTTTCTTGTGAACTTGATAGCTTCACGCCTGCCATGGCGAGCTTAGAACAAAGCGTTCTTAACAAAGACAACCTTCACCTTGCGTTCGGTCCGTTGTTTTCCGGTCTGAGAGACAAGCTTTCAATGGTTCAAAGTGACAAGGTCACGGAATTTGAATGGGATACCAACCTGTTCGAAAAACGCAGACTCCTCAGGTTGTCGATACCAACGCTAAACCAAATGGATGGAAGACGTTTGGTTATCTCAGTGAAATCATCGGTAGGAGCAGCGACTCTGAGTTCAACGTTTCCGAGTGTGTGTACACTGAGCGGCATCAGCTTAATCGCCGAGCTTGTTAGAAACAGTCAATCAGGTGTGACTATTAACCCACTGCCTGTAGCGCCTTCTGAATTAAAAGCTCAGGTGGATTTGGCTTATTTTGAAATTGATACCTCTCATGAGTATTGGCAACAGCTTAAAACAAAACGTGAGCCTATTGCTTTGCATGTCGATAGCCGCATTCCAGATTTAACCATCAAGCTTTACGCTTTGGGGTAATGCTATGAATGATCTATTAGACGAAGTCACGGTTCCGGTTAAAACTCATGTCGCTGACGAAGCCTTGCTGTCTTCCGGCGGAGTTCGTCTTACGAGCTTAAACGCTATCAAGAATCAAGCGCGTTATAGCTTGGCGCAGCGAGAGAGTGACCTGTTTGATAACGATATTCTCCGTGTTAGCGCGGAGCTACTTTCCCTTATCATCTCAGTGAAACGTCTTGAATGCCCAACTGACATGTACACCTTTCGTTTGGGTCTTAAGGGGCAATTAACGGATCTAAAATACAAAGTAGCAAAGCTCGATTATCCACCCTCAGTGGCGGATAAAACCTGTTTCTTATTCGCAGTGATGCTGGATGAGCAAATCTTGCATTCTGAATGGGGTGAGGAATCGGGCTGGGAAAATCAAACGCTGGTTAGCGAACTGTTCGGTGTGAAAAATGGTGGTGAGCAGTTTTATTTAGTCGCGGAGCGGGCATTGCTCCAGCCTATCTTACTCAGAGATTTACTTGAACTCGTCTACATCATGATCAAGCTGGGTTTTCGTGGGCGTTATCGCGTTGAAGGCAAAGAGTTGCTTGGTGTTTTGGTACAGCGTCTGGAAGAGGCGGTATTCGCCGATAGCGAGGAAACACCAGAAAGCGAGAAAATGCTGATACCTAGGCCGGTAGTATCAAAAATTCATCGCAGAGCCAGACCTCAAAGGCCGGTAAGGCTTTGGCGAGGTGCAGCGCTGTTTTTGTCTTTGATCGCAGCTTTCTGGGGCGGTATCTATTATTGGTATCAAGTCACGGTTCCTATTAAAGCAGAGCCGTTTACTACCTTATCTAGCTTTACCGACAAATATTACAGCCAAGCTAACGCACAAGAGAAAGAGTACATATACATAAGTACTAATGAAGATTTACGAGGTGCTAAAAAGTCTTATGTACCAGCAGCAAACAGCTCAAGCTCTTCTAACACTTCCAGTAGTTCGCGTTTTCGAGTACAGCTAGCGACGCTTTCTTCTAAATCGTCGGCACAGAACTTTCTTTCTCTACATGGCGAAATGCTTCCTAATGCTCAGGTTGAACGCCAAGGTAATTTCTACATCGTTTCTAGTCATGTAGCGACGACTCAAGAAGCGCAACAAGTGTTAAATGCTGCGAAAAATGCAGGGATAGATGACGCGTTCGTCATCAAAGCGAAGCAGTAGGTCAAACGAATGAAAAAAAGAAATAAAGCGATCATCTTATCCAGTCTAATAGCCGTTTTCGTCACGTCTTTGTTGTTACTTTGCTTCTGGTTTTTGGGTTGGTTTGGGGCGGAGCCAGCATGGATCGTTGTCCTTCAAACTCTTGGGGCACTGGCGGTATTGATGGGTACTGGTCTTGGGAGCTTCCGTCTATTTACCAGAAAGCGAGTCAATGAGGACGATAAAAAGCTTGAGCAATGGCGAGTTGAAGAGATCAAACGCACGTTCAATCTAGTGTGGAAAAAGCACTCCAAGCTTACGGCGAATCCTTATTCTATCCCTTGGTATGTGCAGCTTACCGAAGATCCAAGTCACGACCAATCTTTACTGCAGCAAATGGGGTTCGAACTCATTGACCCAGTAGACGAATTGCCTGCCGATTTAGTCGCGGTCCGCTTTTGGGCGTCTGATTCAGCCATTATTGTCACTCTAGATTTGATGATGTCTAAGGACAGTCTTACGAAAAGCGTTCAATCATTGCTAGAGCTATTAAAGAAAAAGCGTGCCCGACAGATTTTCAATGGTGCTTTATGCTCAGTCAATCTAGGTAGCCTCATCAACAGCACAGAGATATCATCGAGTGAGATTAGCCAGAAGTATCGTTCGATGCTTGAGGATCTAAATAAGCAAACTGGACTTATTCTACCTGTTTATTGTGCGTTCACTGATATGGCGCAAGTCAAAGATTTGTGCGAGCTATTTTCTCCACTGGATGAAACCGAGCGTGATCAACCTTTTGGTGCCTTGAGAGATGTCAATGAGAGTCGCCACTACGACAAACAGTGGTTTGATGATTCGTTTGAAGCTTTGGTCAAAGGTATAGCTAGCTCGATTACCGCGTCGTTAAAACATCAGCTTAACGCCGATTATCGAGACTCTTCAGTGGCGGGCTTGTTTCAGTTATCTGCCTTGCGGTATGACATTGAAGACTTCCTATCGCTCACTTTTAATCAGCATCAGTTTGATGATGTTGAGCTGTTCTTTAGGGGCTACTTTTTCGTTAACACTGGTGGCGACAGCAAAACGTTAGATGTTGTTTCCGCTATGCACGCATCTGATCTGGGTTTTGAGTCGATTTCGACGGTTCAGACATCGTCGAAAACACTCAGTTTGTTTGCCAAAGGTTTGTTCCCAAATCTTGTTTTGAAAGAGTCAGAACTGGTTGGAGTGAATAAGAAGCGTGAATTGACTTATCGTACTACCCGTTTGGTGGCGACGGTTGGTCTCGTGGTATTGTTTGCTGGCTTCTTAGCCATGATAAGAGCCAGTTATATCTATCAGCAAAGTGTGGACGACAAAGCGCAAGCGATGTTGAGCCAATACAAAGATAATCTTAGAGTGAATAAAATTCAGCCGGATGATCTCGCCTCTCCCGTGTTTAGCTTGTATGAGCTACGAGAAATTGACCAGCTCTACAAGCAAGACAATCGCCCGTGGTATGTTTTGAACTGGTTGCCAAACTCTAGTATCGCTCAGTATGTGAATGAGGCTTATTATGGGGAGTTGACTTCAGAACTACTGACCTTGATGCGTGATTACCTCATGAAGGACATGTTTGTCTATAACTCACTTGATGACAAGGTGAAAACGTTAGAGCTACTCAACTTACAGCAGATACTATACAACCCAAATCGCCACTCTTCCGAGCCTCTCGTTAATTACTATATTAATGCGCTAGACGAAGAAGGTAGTGGCTACGCAAACTTAATTGAACGATTTACGTTGCTGGCGAAAGATGCGTTAGCGACGAACTCTGTACCACCAGCGTTTGATCCGCAATTGTTAGAGCTGGTGCGTGGGACCTTGTCTTCCAACGATGTGAGTGAGTTGTTGTACCAACACATCATGCAGCATAAAGATTTCTCTCGCCGTGTCGATCTTCGTAGTCAACTTAATCCCACTTACGATCAGGTGTTCAGCTTTAAGCAAGGCTTTAGTGGTTATTTGATCCCATATGCGTTTACTCGTGATGGTTTTGAAGAGCTCAGCAACGAAACGGGCTTTCAACTTGCATCAGAAGCTATCAAAGCCTACGAAGGTGTAATGGGGCGGATTAGTGGCGATGCAGAGATGAACCGAATCAATCGACAGCTTCGTGAGCGTTATATCAAGGACTATATACGTCACTGGAGTGCGTTTACATCGAGTGTGAGTTTGACGACGGTTGATAGCTGGGGTGGCAGTGAGCAGCAGTTGGCGTTAGTGACCGATCCGAACTTTTCTCCACTATTACAGTTCTATCAAATCATCGAATGAAAACACCAACCTGTTAAAAACACTTGCCGTTTCAGATACACCGGAACAGGCGAAAACTGAAGAGAAGGATGGTGGTAGCGCCCAAGAAGAGTCACCACTGACTCCAGCTAACGGGGCTGCAATGGAGCGTGTGGCTGAGTCTATTACTTATCCATTTCGACATGTGCATAGTGTGATTGCCGCTAATAAAACAGGTAAGAGCCCATTCGATGTCGCAATTGCCGACTTACTGGCATTGAGAGACTGGATTGCCAAATCCAAAGAGATCCAATTTAAAGGACATTACTTCCTGGAGCAGCTTGAAAACACGGATACCAGTAACCCGGTCGCGAAGCTAAATTCTGCGGCTGATAACTACAATGTACCCATATTACCGGAGCTCATGCAGCAACAGGCTACCTTAGTGAATGGTTTGGCATTGGACTCTGTTCGTGAAGTCATCAATCAAGACTGGTCGAAAGTGAGCGATTTCTATCAAACGAGATTAGCAAACCATTATCCGTTTAGTCCTTTGTCGACGACAGATGCAGCTCTGTCTGATGTGGAGTCGTTCTTCAAACCTAATGGGCAGTTTGACCAGTTCGCGGCCAAATATGCGAATCAGTTAGATATTACCATTAGTAAAGAGCTGTTTATTAACGGCTTTGTACCCCATCAGTATTTGTCATTGTCTTGGCAATATCATCCATTCAAAGAGTCGGTTTCTCGAATACAGGAGCAGTTATTTACGGGTGATAAGCTTGGGTTTAAGTTTTCAGTCAAAGCAGAGCAGATGTCTCCTGTGCTGACACGATTTGCATTGATTACCAATACTAAACTATTCGAATACCAAAATGGCCCTAAGCTTTGGCGTGCTCAAGCCTGGCCAATTCCGACTAACCAAGTTCAAGATATCTCGGTCTTGATTGAAGATACTAGTGGTGTCATCAAGAGGGATAAACAGTCTGGGGTTTGGAGTTGGTTTAAGGTAGCCGATTCGATGCATGGAGCCTCACAAGTAGGTAGCAGTGAGCTGATTTGGCGCTATCAAGTCGGTGATAATGAGGTCAACTTAGTTGTTAAATCTGATGGTGTCGGGCAGCCATTTGATTCGAGTTTCTTCAAACAACTGACGTTGCCGCAATGGCTATAGAGTCTACACCACCGCTGTGGGTGAGCACAGTCGTTCCGGAGCATAGGTTGGAGCGACTGCCCAACACTCGGATCTTGTACACTGCTGAGCGAGATATAAGGATCAAATTCTCTGACAATGTGTTAGATACCGCGTTACTGCAAAGAGAAGCGCTGTGGTTGTCGAGAGTAGAAACTTTTGGCGTCGAGACTCACCGATGCTTGCGCTTTTTTAAGGACGGTTGTCGAGGCATATTGACTTCGAGTTATATTGACGGTAAGTCTTATCTGAGTTAATTCGAGTTCATCCTGTGGTTGATTATGGCAGTAGTAGATGCGGCACTATAGTTGGTAACTTAATCAATCAAATCGAACAACTTCATCGTGTTGGTATTGTTCACGGCGATGTCAAGCTAGTAATGTCCTCATTGCCGACAACGGTAAGGTGTCGCTGATTGATTTCTCCAATGCGAGACGATTAGGCGAAAATTGGTCTGAGCGTGGCGTGAGCCAAAGTACTCAGAGTTTTGCTTATCCAAGGGAAGATAAGCGAGCGAGCCAGCTTCATGACTACTACGCACTTTTAGTCACGATGTCGTCGTTGGTTGGAGTATCGATTAAGCCAACTCGCCACAATTTTGAGATCTGGAGTCACTCGTTAATAGCCGAGATACTAAAACTGGGATTTCCAACCACGCTTGCCGAACAAATTATCCATCTAGTAGAGGTTGTCGGTGATGACCTCACTAAACATCATCCTAACGTTGCTTGATGGTTTGCTGCTTTATTGTTTCACAGCATTAAGTCGTTTGAAGCTAATCGCGAGCAATCCTATTAAAAGTAAACCAGTCGCCGCAAGGCCAATTGCAACGCCGCCCCAAACACCCGCTAATTGAAAGTGTGTCATTAGCCACCAAGCACTACTGATACCAAAGCCCCAATAACCAATAGCGGTCAGTAACATTGGTACATTCACAATTTTCATGCCACGTAGTAGGTTCATAGCGAGAAGTTGCCAACCATCAACAACGAAGCAAAGCGCAACAACCCAAATGATAGAAGCAAGCTGATTGCTAAGGTTGTCATTTGAACCGCCAAGCTGAAAGATGTCAGCGATAAGGTGAGGCCAGGTGCTAAACGTTATCGCCAGTAGTGCGCTGATCAATGTGACTAGAATGAAACTTCTCCGTGCTGTTACTTTGATACTGCTAAAGCGATTTTGACCAAAGTCTTTACCTGTTAAAATTGCAGCGGCTTGGGAAAAGCCAAAGTTGATGTTGAAACTAAAGTTCAAACACTGAAGAAGCACTTGGTGCAGTGCTAGTGCTGTCACGCCAAGCATGCCTGCGAGTATGGTACTACCATAAATCAGACTGAGTTCCAGTGCACTAGCAACGGCAATCGGTAAACCGAGAGATAACAGCGGGAGTGTTAAGCGCCATGAATACTCTGACACCTTTTTCCAAGGCGCGAACCGATAGTATTTTTCTTGGCGAAACACCCACGCACCGTATGCAAACAGAATCAATGTTGCTGCTAGAGTTGTACCCCAACCAAGCCCAGCAATTCCACCTTTGAGTGTAAAAGCAAACCAATAGCTTAGCGGTACGTTGAGAAAGACAGTGGCAAGCGACATCCACATTACTGATTTTGCATCGCCAAATGTGCTAGTTAGACCACGCAGGATAAGTAACAACAGGGTAGGTAACATGGCCCATTTAAGAGCATCAAGATAGTTGGTCGCAATTGGAATGGCGTCAATGGGCTGTTTTGCCACGACCAGTAACTCATCTGTAAGGCTAAGAGCTAGGCTAGCAAGTGCGGTTATTACAACAGAGAGAATGAGAGCGCCCTTAACGGCAAAACGTATTTGTTGTCTGCCAAAGGACGGCCTCGCAACGCTTTGCCCGTAGGCTATCGCAATCAGGTTTGCTACGCAGCCGACGATGCTTCCAGCAACCAGAAAAACGAATGTATACACAGAAGCGCCCAATCCGCCACCAGCAAGATCTTCTACGCTGAGTTTGGCCATCATCCAGACATCCGTTAATACCAACGCCATTGAGATAAGCTGAGAGACAATAAGAGGAATAGCCAAAGAAAGAATGTGCTTCATAAAAGACTCAATAAAACAGGCGTCGAGTAAAATCAGGGCGATGCTAGTGTATCTGTAGGAGAGGGTCAATCATCATAACCCTCAGAAATGAATGGGCTTTAAATTGACTGTCGTGATGAATGAACAGTTAAAGTGTGTTTGAACAAAGATAACGTGCCCTGCGCTGCAAAAACGTTAACATTTTGAGCGAAATGTTAACAATACTCTATTCTTATCATTGAGTTAGCTTAAGACCCAGGTAAACAGTGGATTCTGGGCTCGTAGTGGCGCGGCCAACGTGCGCTAAAGATAAGAAAAAGGATTAGGAGAAGTTGTCGATGAAAGCAACAAAAACGGCATTAACAGTATCACTTATTTTGACAGGATTCGTCGCGGCAGAAGCTCATGCTGCTACCGAGTGGAATGTCTCTTTATGGGGTAAACGTCGAGCGTTTACCGAGAATGTTGAAAAGTTAGCTGAGTTGGTAGAGCAAAAAACCAACGGCGATTTCAAGCTGGTGCTTTCCTATGGTGGATTGTCGAAGGCACGTGAAAACCTAGATGGCATTTCGTTTGGTGCATTTGAAATGGCACAGTTTTGTTCTTTCTACCATACCGACAAAAACCCGACAATCACGGTGACGGAGCTTCCTTTCTCACAAGATGTGTCTTTAGCGCGAGTAGGGGAGATTTATACCGAGGTGTTTAATCACCCTGAAGTGAAAAAAGATTTGGCAAGATGGAATGCAACTTTGTTAATGCCAACGCCACTTCCTCAGTACAATATTGCCAGTAAGAGTGATGACCTGGAATCTTTGGAAGACTTTAAAGGGCTAAGAGTGCGTGGCCCTGGCGGGATCATGAGCGTGTTGGGTAAGCTTGGCGCAGTCAAAACAACCGTACCTTTCTCTGAAGTACGTCAATCTATGGACTCAGGTGTGATCGATGCGGCTTCATTTGCGCCTCATGCTCATTTGGCGACCAACACTTATAAAGTGGCCAACTGGGTGACAACCAACCTCAACCTTGGCTCTGCGAACTGCCAGTTGTTGTTAATACAGAAGCACTGGAAATGCTAAAACCGGAACACCGTGAAGCGTTATTAAGCTCGGTACCAGAAGCGCTTGATTACTATGTTTCAAACTATGAGCAAAATACGACCGCTAAATTCGACAAAGCCATTGCGGATGAGTCTGTGAAACAGGTGACATTTACGCCAGAACAAACAGCGCAGCTAAATGAACTCGCAGCCTCAGTTCGTGAAGACTGGGTGAAAAAATACCAAGGCAGTTCGACGCTAAGGCACTATTTGATTACACCGACGCATTGTTTAAACAGCAAAACTAACTTCACTATCTCTAGTTAGTTGTTCTAGCGCTAGGTAACACTAGCGCTCGTTTTATTTATAAATACCAAAAGGATTTCGAGTATGTCTGCGTCTGTATTAGAGGACAGCTCGGCGGTAAGTCGGGTCGACAGGGTATTCTTTAAACTTGAGTCATTACTCAATCTCGCCGCAGGGTGTGTGATCGTTGCACTGGTGGCATTAGCGACCACCAATATATTGGGTCGCTGGCTTTTTTCAATGCCAATTAGCGGCTACATCGATTGGGTCGAACAAGCCATGGCGTTCATTGCCTTTCTGGGCATCGCTTACACCCAACGTATGGGCGGCCATATTCGCATGGATATTCTTGTTGGCCGCTTCAAGGGTCGTTGGCTGTGGCTGACCGAGTTTATCTCGACGCTACTCATGCTGGTAGTCACATCATTGTTGATTTATGGATCCTACCTGCATTTTTGGCGCGCCTACTCTATAGGTGACTCTTCGGTTGATATCAATTTGCCAACTTGGCCAGCCAAACTAGTCGTGCCTTTTGCTTTGTTGATACTTGCGCTCAGGCTAGTTCTTCAACTGTGGGCGTACCTTAGAGCATTTAAGCGAGGGGAAGACAAACCTGTAGCGGTACCAATGATCGAATCTGCTGCGGAAGTTGCTGCAAAAGAAGCCGAAACGGTGAGTGGTGATGATAAGGAGGCGTTGAAATGATGTCTCTGTTTGACGTAATGGGCTCGATGGATTCGATTGAAATTGGGCTTTGGGTCTCGGGCTTTATGTTGCTCTTGGTGGTCATTGGCGTTCGCGTCGCCTTTGCTGCGGCCATCGCAGGCTTCTTTGGACTGGTTTGGATCTTTTCCGCCAAACTCGGTTTTGAGAGAGGTCTATTGGTTGCTATCAAAATGGCAGGCACAATCCCCCATTCGAAAGTGTCATCACTGGCACTATCGCTTATTCCAACCTTTATCCTCATTGGCTTTCTCGCCTACCATGCAGGTTTAACTCGCTCTCTGTTTGAAGCTGCCAAGCGATGGGTGGGCTGGCTACCCGGTGGTATGGGTGTGGCAACAGTATTTTCTACGGCTGGTTTTGCGGCTGTATCGGGCGCCTCTGTCGCCACCTCTGCGGTTTTTGCGCGTATAGCCGTACCAGAAATGCTAAAGCTTGGCTACGACAAGCGATTTGCCGCGGGCGTAGTGGCCGCTGGTGGTACGTTGGCATCACTTATTCCACCATCCGCCATATTGGTGATCTATGCCATTATTGTGGAACAAGATGTGGGAGCATTGCTCATGGCGGGATTTTTGCCTGGAGCGGTATCTGCATTGATCTACGGTGGATTAGTCGTATTTTTGGCACTGACTAGAAAGAACTTTGGTCCGCCGGTGAGAGGCTTTACTTGGAAGGAAAGGTTCGAAACGCTGCCGGGCGCAATGCCAATCTTTGCTGTAGTGGGCATTATTGTTGTTTGCATCTATGGCGGTGTTGGCACACCAACCGAGGCTGGTGCGCTAGGTGCCTCGCTTATTCTGGCGCTGGCTATTTTTCATGGTAGTCGCTGGAAAGAAATCAAAAGCTCTTTGATGGAAACAGCAAAGCTGTCTGCGATGATCTTTGCAATAATCTGGGGCGTGCTGATATACGTCCGCTTCTTAGGTTTTGCTGATTTGCCAACGGCTTTTTCCGATTGGATAGTGAGTCTGGAACAAAGCCCGATGTTAACGCTGCTACTCATCCTTTGCGCCTATGCTGTGCTTGGTATGTTTATGGATGCGATTGGGATGTTACTGCTTACATTGCCTGTAGTATATCCTGCCGTGATTGCTCTCAATGGTGGCGCGGATGTGGCAGCTGTAGATTCTGCTTTTGGGGTTTCAGGAGTAGGGTGCGCGATTTGGTTTGGTATCATCGTGGTGAAAATGGCAGAGTTGTGTCTAATCACTCCACCTATAGGCCTAAACTGTTTCGTGGTCGCTGGCGTCCGTCCTGAATGTTCGGTACAAGATGTCTTCCGTGGTTGTTTGCCATTTTTTGTTGCAGATGTCATCACTATAGCTGTGCTACTGGTCATGCCTGGAATCGTACTTTGCTACCGAGCCTAATGGGGTATGCCTAGTTTGATTTAATAGAAAGGGACGGCTAGCTGAGAGGCGGCCGTTCTTTTTCTATATTTGTTCCGTCTACTTTTCTTCGCTAGTCCAGTAAATAGTGACGTTTCGCACTCCCCACTGTTTTGCTTTCTCAACATCGTTTCCCATATAAATGTCGATTTTCTTATTCCACCGCTTGTGCATTTTATCTAGAACACGGTAAGTACCTTCAAACCCTTCAATTCTGACTTCTTGATTGTGGTTTAAGCCCATATCGAGCAGATCTCTAGAGACTGCGATGGACTTCATTCCAGATTGAAGGGTATCACCCCAAGCACCAATGTTAGGAGTGGAGTCAGTTTCACCAACTGAAGAAGTGTAGGCGCTGGCTTTGACTACTAAAGAGTGCTCTTGATGGGCGAATCCATGAAAAGACGCAACAAGTATTGAGAGAAAAAAGAGGATGGCTTTCATTGTTCCCCATAGATTTCGAAGCAATCTGGATTAAGTTTAGCTGCTAATAGGCCACAAATACCAATGGAAAGCTCATTCAGGTTAGTAAGACACTAGAACGAAAAAAGCCGCTGAATTATCAGCGGCTTTTTAGAATGTGGCGGAGAGATAGGGATTTGAACCCTAGAACCGCTATTAACGGTTGCCGGTTTTCAAGACCGGTGCTTTCGACCACTCAGCCATCTCTCCGTGTTGGCGCACATAATAGAGGGGGTGAGGTAACTGTAAAGCTAAAAATTCATGCTTTTTGACTGTTTGCTTTAAATCTGGTCAATCTGGTGAAACGTTAGGCAATGCAGGTATTTTAAAAGAGAGTATCAGTACGGCAAACGATTTCGTGGCGATTAGAGCTGATAGAGTGCACAAAATAAAACTTTGTTTTTTATCGCTAAGATATTGTTTTCAAAAAATAAAACACCATTCAGAATACGCTTGTTCGCTCGAAAATGTTTGCGTGATCACGTATGTTGCTTCAAAATATTAAGGTTAGTTCTCGCGAACTGTGATTTGAGGTCAAGATGAAAGTTGTTAAATTGTTTAAACAAAGAGCTGATTCTATTAAGCATCAGTCTGAGCTTATGCAATGGATGTCGCCAGCGATTAGAGAGTATTGGACTGAGTTTGTTGATAAAACGAACCACAGTAATTTCCTAGCGTGGGTTCGAGACTATCACAAGCCAGCGGTCAATGAACCAGAAGTTGCACAGGTCGAACCAGAAATTGTGCTCAAACCCGCAGCTCAGGCTCTATTCGATGAGCTGCAAGAGCAAATAGGTACAGTTATTCACGAGGGTAGCTGGATTCATGTGGGTCAGGAACGTATTAATCAATTCGGCTCAATTACAGAAGATAATCAGTGGATCCACACGGACCCTGAACGTGCTGAACAAGAATCACCGTTTAAAACGACGATTGCGCACGGCTTTCTTACCTTGTCATTGTTGCCAGCGTTGACAGACAGCGTTGATCCAGACAAACCACTGTTCCCTACAGCAAAAATGATGGTGAACATTGGCCTTAATCAGGTTCGATTCCCATATCCTGTGAAAGTAGGTAGTAACCTGCGTGCGAAGAGCACCTTGGTTAAGGTAACACCTATTCGTAAAGGTTTAGAAATTGAGCGTGAAATTCGAGTTGAGATAGAAGGTGTGCGTCGCCCAGCGTGCGTTGCAACATCGGTTATTCACCTACACTTCTAATTCTAAATACTGAATTGCTAAAGCCCAGCTTTAACGCTGGGCTTTTTTGTGCTTGGCACCTAGGTCTTTACCACTAATTGAAGAATCCGTGATAAGTTATTTATGGTTCACGTAGCACACTTGGTAGTGGATATGGAGTCTCTCGAATTGTTTCATCCATCGTATTTGGTTGTGCTGTAGTTTGTCTCCGGGGCCTTTTACTTCACACCACATCCAATCTCCATCCTTGAAGGCGACAACGTCCGGCTGACCGGCTCGATATGCGCGTATGTCTGAGAGTATCACTTCAAATAGACTGACAAGCTGGTCGTTGCTAATGTTTTCCATAGCAAGAGTCAGCCAGGAGTCATCTAATAATTCCCAAACAACAAACGGATTCTGACGGCCGTCTTTGCTTTTGTGGCGGTCAAGCAAATAGGTTATACCTTGTTGGTGGATGTCATTGAGTCTGCGTTCGACTAACTGTTTGCGATTTTCAACGAACTCCTTGCGATATAAATCCAAGGGTTGGCGTTGATAAGGGTTTACAAAAGCACCTTCAACAGGAGCAAATAAAATGTCCCAGAAAGCGAGCCCAAACAAGGTGTTTAGAAAACTGATTCTCTAGGTAAAAAGCCTGCCAACCTTCGTTGTTTAGTGCATCGACAACGGCAAGTTCGACACGGTTCGCGCTTAGATCAAATTTGCGATGCACTTCTGGGGGCGAAAGCCTTGTGGTCTTTGGTTTTGGCTTGCCCAGCGCTTTACAAAGAGGCGCTGACAAACGTTCGGCAACCTCAAATTCATCAATGCTAAGTGGGCTCTCGAGCATTGTATCAACGATTTTTTTGGCGTCTTCCAGCTTAGCCTGAGCTTTCAGTATCCGTGCTTGACGTTCCCTAGAGGGTGGGGTGACAGTTTGTCTGAAGAGATCCAGCGCGTCATCAAATGCGCCAACTCGCTCCAGATCGCGAGCAACTAAATTAACCAGTTTATTGTATGACCGAGAGGCGTGTTTGCCATGTGGCACTGGTATGAGCTTAGAAAAATTTTGCAATGCTTGTTGTGATTTACGGTCTATCTCTTCATAGGAGGCAGCGAGTTCGCCTATTGCCAGTGATGAGATGATTTCCTGTCGAGAATGGAATATTCGTGTCTTAGTAGAAACTTCGTATTGTTCGAAAGTATGAATTCCTAAGTTCTCGAGTACAAACTGAGCGAACTCTTGATGCCGATTTCCAAAGAACAGTAAACAAAACAGTGGCAATTTATCGTTGTCGATAAGTTTAATTGGCGTAAATGGCAATGATAATGTCGAGTTTTCAAATTGTTCAGGTAATAGGTCAATAAGCTGTGACTTACGAAGTGCCTTTGGTATTTCGGGGTATATCGACAAAAGCTCAGGTTTGGTTAGGAGCTTGTCCGCTAACACATGTGGCGAGTTTGGTAGAGTGAGACCGATGAAACCTGCGAGTTCAAGCTTGTTGAGTAATTGTTCTGTAGCCCCAAGTTCTGGGTATATCAGTTTATCGCTTCGAAACCATTCTCCTTTGCGCGTCATCATTCTTATCAACAGACACTGTTCATCTTCCTCTAGCGCATAAAAGCGCTCTAGCCAGTTGCGCTCGTATGCATCCAATAAATCACCATATAGCCCCCTACGCCATGGAGTAACGTCATGAAGTTGGTCAGGTAGTATTTTGGTTCGAGGATAATAGAGGAAGGGTTACTCACTATAGGACCTGTAGTTTGGTTTTATGAATTGACTCGCATTGAGTCGTAAAACTAAATGCAAACCATTGAATAGCATTTCAATGGTTTATGAAACATCGTAGCGTTTACCGGTATTACTCGCAAGCTAGGTATTGGTATGAAAAAACTGCAATTATGGTGTGTGTTTTGGGTATTAGTTTTTGTATTCGGCTGTTCTCCAGAGAGCGATGTGCCCATTAAACCAGACCCAGGTTGGATGTCGACGGAATTAGAAAATGGCCTTTTAGTAAGCCAGTATCAAAAATCGGGTGAATCGATAGCTCTCAGGCTCGTCGTTCACGCTGGAAGCCTTCAAGAAACACAAAACCAATCCGGCTATGCACACTTTCTAGAGCACTTATTTTTCAGAGTAGAAGGTGTGCCAGAGCAGAATGCAGCAAAAGAAGAGCTGTTCAAATCAGGAGTAAGTTTTGGAGCTGACCTGAATGCGTTTACATTTAACCAATACACAGCGTATGAACTTTCTATTGATGATGCAGAGTCACTAGACGCAGCTCTATCTTGGCTAGCCTATGTCGCAGGTGGGATGACCATCACCGAGAAGATGATTGAGCAAGAAAAAGGTGTGGTCATTGGCGAGATGAGGCAAAGAAGACCAGAGCCTCAACCATACGTCGATAAAGCGTATCTGCACTTGCTCAAGGGGACGGCATTAGAATCTCATGACATCCTCGGTAGCAAATCCTCAATAGAAAATTTGGACTTGGAGGAGCTTCAGCGATTCTATCAGCAATGGTATCAACCGCAGAACATGGAGCTCATGATCGTTGGTGACTGGGGACAAAGCGATGTAGTTGCGAGTATAAGTCGCTATTTTAGTTCAATAAAAAAGGGCGAGCAGCCAAGACGAGCTCTCATTAAACCCATTGAGTTTAATGATGAACCTTTAATCGCAACGGCTTTGGCACAGGAGCATGCCGCTCTAGACCTCGCTTATCAAATGCCAAATCCAATAGTGAATACCGAAGCTGATCAGCTCGTTCAACTAGGTACGTATTTTATTGGTGATTTGATTTCCAACAGATTGTCTGAACTGAACCGTTCGCCAGAGTTTACCTTGCAATGGAATAATTCTCATACGTTGGATTTGAATAGCAACCGATTGTTTGTCATTGGGGTAGGGTTTGAAGAATCAGAGCGAGAGCAAGTTCAGCGCGCGGTGACTGGCGCTATCGCATCTTTAACGCAACACGGAATCAGTGTAGAGGAGCTCGATACCGTAAAACAAAGTTGGAACTCATTTAATGACCAGTTGTTGAATGATATTCAGGCTTGGACGCCAAAAGAGCTAGTCGACTATAAGTTCGGTAGGCTGCAAGCTCAGAGTATTGCTCAAGATCCAAAACAATATGTTGCTGTTCATCGTCGTTTGGTCGACAAGATGACTTTAAAAGACGCCAATAAAGCCATCAAAAAGCTGCTTTCACAATCTCCAATTATCGCGGTGAACACCAAACTTGAGTCTGTTGATGTTGAAGTTATTAATGCGGGACTGAAGCAAAAAACAGACAAGCCACTTGAGATGGTCGTTACTAAAGCGCTTATTACTCCAAGCACCAAAGGAAGCGTTGTGTCATTGGAGAAGAAAGGCAATGAGTTGGTTCAATTGACGTTAAGTAATGGCATTGAAGTTTTATATGCACAACATGATAAAGCTGCAGATAAGTTTTACGGATGGTTCGGCTCTCTTGGTGGCTCGGCGGTACTTGACAACGAGTCAATGGCCTCTGGACAGTTATTCCCGCTAGTTGCTCTTAACAGCAATATTGGCCCCTTAACGCCAGAGCAAATAGAGCGAGCATTTCGTCGCACTAATAGTTACATGGAACCCTTCATCCACGACATTAAACACGGGGTAGTGTTTGGTACTAATGAAAAGGGTATCGCAGATGTCATGTCCGTAATGCATCATGCTATGTCTCTGACCGATGTAGATAGTTCGGCCGTGGATAAAGCCAAGACAATGCTCACCAATGAGCTCAATCGTTTAAAGCAAGCTCCTGAATTCAAGACGTTTAGTGATGCGTTTAAGATCGGTTTGGATGCAAATAGTCACTTGCAACCAAGAACTGAAGCAGAGATTGCTATGGCGGATAAAGAGGATGTAATAGAGGCTTACAATAAACTATTCCGAGTTAACCGTGGTTATAAAATGGTTCTAGTAGGAGGCAAGCCGGTAACCCAACTTCAACCGATATTGGAGCAGTACATAGCGAACATAAAATTTACTAGCGAAGCTGCATACCAGTGGCCTACCGTCTCGCTCACATCGTTAGGGGAGGGAAATGTGAAGACCATAGACAGCTATCCATCTGACGATGGTAAATCTAAAGTGTACATGGTGACAGTTGCTGAGCGAAGTGAGCCGAGAACAGCAAAAGATGTGTTTGCAGAGGACTTGTTGCAAAGGCTACTTAATGAACGAGTAATGAAAACAGTTCGAGTGGACAACTCACTGGATTACAGTCCACAAGCTTATGGTTTCGTACAGGAAGGAAATGGCTTGGTTGGTTGGTCGTTTTATGCCCATGTAGAGCCAGAAGACGAAGCAAAGGCCATGAACTTGTTCCAAGATGTTACCAAAGGAGTGCTCAAAGGCTTCGAAGCTCAAGAGCGTGACAAAGTGGTTGCTCAGCTAAAAAGCGATCTCGCTCCTTGGACAGATAATCCAGAGAATATGAGTTTTATGCTGTTCCGTTATTGGCTACTAGGTTATGGCACCGAGGCACTTTATAACTACGAATCGGTGGCAGACAGCGTAACTTTGAGTGATCTTGATCGTATGGCTAAACAGGAGTTTGGTCGAAATTCCAGCAAGTTTTCTTTGTTAATCAACCCTTAAGGGTGAAAAGTTAGCTGTAATTAAAACTTTACACGGTGTTAATTTGTAAAAACGGTGAAGAAATTTGCGTTTTTTTAAAATTAGTGATTGCACTTCTTGTTCTAAGCGGATAAGTTACAGGAAAGAGCGCGATACAAATCACATAATGGATTGTGGTGGTCGCGCTCATAAGATGTAGATTTAGAGAATAGGAAGAAGTAAGCGATGTTCCAAACTGATGACGTAAGAATTAATAAAGTAAAAGAACTTTTACCACCGGTTGCTGTGTTAGAGAAGTTTCCAGCGACTGAAGTCGCTTCTTCTACCACGTTTAACGCACGTAAAGCGATCCATAACATTCTTGAAGGCGAAGATGACCGCCTACTTGTGATCGTTGGCCCTTGCTCAATTCATGATCCTGAAGCGGCTGTTGAGTATGGCAAGCGTTTGAAAGTACTTCGTGATGAGCTTGGTGACCGTTTAGAAATCGTGATGCGAGTTTACTTTGAAAAACCGCGTACCACGGTTGGTTGGAAAGGTCTGATCAACGACCCTTACCTAAACGACACGTTCAAAATTAACGACGGTCTACGCATGGGTCGTAAGCTTCTGCTTGATCTTACTGACATGGGTATGCCGACAGCGAGTGAATTCCTAGATATGATCACACCACAGTATGTGGCAGATCTTATTAGTTGGGGCGCAATTGGCGCACGCACTACGGAATCTCAGGTTCACCGTGAGCTAGCTTCTGGTATCTCATGCCCAGTTGGCTTCAAGAATGGTACAGATGGCAACATCAAAATTGCATCAGACGCAATTCGCTCTGCAAGCGCTTCTCACCACTTCTTGTCGGTAACAAAATACGGTCACTCTGCGATTATTGAAACTGCAGGTAACCCAGATTGCCATATCATTTTGCGTGGTGGTAAAGAGCCAAACTACAGTGCAGCCCATGTTAAAGCGATTAAAGACGAGCTGACCACTAACGGTCTACCTGCGAAAGTCATGATCGACTTTAGTCACGCGAACAGCTCTAAACAGTTCCAACGTCAAAAAGTCGTGTCAACAGATGTTGCCCAGCAAATGGCGAACGGTGAAGATGCAATCTTTGGTGTTATGATTGAGTCGCATCTTGTTGAAGGCCGCCAAGATTTGGTTGATGGTGTAGCCCCAACCTACGGGCAATCAATCACAGATGCTTGTATCGGTTGGGAAGACACTGAGCAAGTGCTACGTGAACTAGCGGACGCTGTTGAAGCGCGTCGTAAAGCCTAAGTAAACCTCCTTAATTTTAAGCCTTTACCTCGGTGAAGGCTTTTTTATTTGTCATTTACCGTACGTCATGTTTTAATGTGCGGCATACTGTATAGGGGAGAGGCACATGAAACTTAATAATTGGATATTACTTGGCTTGGCGCTGGGAGTATCGGCACCGGCCATGGCGGCGAATATGAGTAACGAACAGATCTGTACTGCAGGACTGTCGTTAGCGCTGGACAAAAAACCACGTAATATCAAGACACAAACTGGTTCGGGGAAGCGTGTATTGATGTCATTGAAAGACTTTGATGGCGATTGGGAATACCGTTGTGAGGTTAGCCGCAGCAGTAAGACAATGAAGCTTGAAGCGAGAGAAGCTCGTAGAAATGACACCTACTTAAATCAAACTATTCGTTACAAGGTCACTAATAGTGCGAGATCGATTGAAGTACTCATGAAGAAGCGTCAATCTGGCGTAAAAAGTGAGACTTACAACGCGATGCAACTGAAGAGCTAACAGACCTCTAGGCAACATAGATTTTCGGAATGGGCATAGCACTTTGCGTGTTTTGCCATTTCCTGTTCTTTACGATGTAGTGCTACCATAGAGATAGAATTAGCGCCGTTTAGACAGGGAGTGCGGCTTGACGGAATCTTTACCTCATCAAATACACGTTCAGCGTCAAACCGAGAACCCACTACTATGGTCTGTACTCAATGTAGTAGAGCGGCAGGCCAATAGCCTTCAAATCCACAAACTGTTTGCTGTATTGGCTGAAAAAGAACTTATCCCAATCCTCGATGACAGCGCAGAGAAAGATCTATTCAAACGAAACTTCTTGCTAATGAATGCTCTTTATCAGCTTCAGGCTATATTGTTACCTGAGAAATGGTTACAAGTCGAAGCGATGGACATTCGTTTAATGCCATACAATCCCTCCCAACATAACGTTACCAATGAAGACCCATTGCGTGATTATTATCTTGATTGGTCACATTACGAGGCTGACAACCGAGAAGTAAAACGGTTACTTGAAGAGTTCTGGACTCGATACAAGCAGCATGTTGGTGTTGGCGAGGTGACAATGTCACAAAAGCAGGCTTTGGCTTGTTTTGAGCTAGATGAATCAGCAACACAAAAGGAGATACGCCATGCTTGGCGTAGGTTAGCCTTGAAATGGCATCCAGATCGGTCGGGTGGGGATACAGAAAAGTTTCGGATTTATTGTGAAGCGTGGTCATTGCTCAAAGAGTAGTGACCACGCTTTGCTGAACTATTTTGTGTAACGAAAGAGTGTTGTTTAATGAGAGAGTGCTGTTTAGCGAGGCTGTCTCATTTTTCCAGCTCGAAGACGGTTTAGGGTCGCTAGTACATCAACAACGCGTGGCTTTGCAAGATCGCCCGAGTTTGGCATGGTTGCACTCCAATTTCCCTCTAGCAGTGACGCAATATCTTTTGGTGGATGTATTGACCAGTCTGGATTTTGCGCAAACTGGAATAATGTCCAGCCAATTGCGTTGAGCTCTGAGTTCGACTCCAGTTGTTCTAGTGCTTGAACATCAATATGCTCTTTACCAAATCTTAGGTTGTTTCCACCTTTACCAGAAACGCGATACTTACCGTCGATAAGCAGTTTCTGTAGGTGAGCGCAATCTACATGGCGAGGCGGGATAAGTTCAATCGGCTTCTCACACTCGTTTTGGCGCTCTGTTGGGTGAAGCTTGATCACCTCACGCGCTTTCTCCGTTACATCAATCGCTTGATAGTCGTGCATTTGAATTACAGTGTCAGCTACGTCCAAGTAATCTCCTGAACCACCCATTACTATGATGGTTGAGATATCGAGCTCATCACGAAGTTGTCCAACTCGGTCGACAAATGGAGTGATAGGCTCATCGCCTTTTGAAACCAACGCCTGCATACGCTCATCACGGATCATGAAGTTTGTTGCTGAGGTGTCCTCATCAATCATGATGGCTGTCGCACCAGACTCAATAGACTCTTGAAGCCAAGCCGCTTGAGACGTAGAGCCTGAAGCATCCTGAGTGCTAAAGTCGCTGGTTTGTTTACCAAATGGCAAGTGATTGATGTAGTTACTTAAGTTTAGGTTGTGGATTGAGCGACCATCTTCTGCCTTGATTTTACAAGCATTGTTGAGAGTCACCACACCTTCGCGACCATCTCCCGGGATATGATCGTAAATCGCTTTCTCTAGTGCGTTCAGAAGTGTGGATTTACCATGGAAGCCGCCACCAACAATCAAGGTAACACCTGCAGGAACACCCATGCCTTTTATGTCACCTTGATTAGGGCGTGTCAGAGTCACCTCTAAAGAAGCCGGTGATGTGAATGGAACAGCCTCTTTCATAGGTAGGTCGCAGTTACCAGCTAGACGAGGAAGAACACTACCGTTAGCAACAAAAGCCACAAGATTTTTGGCTTCAAGCTGCTCTCGTAACATGACTTGGTCTTCAATCACTTCACAGTGATGTTTCAAAGCTGTGATATCCAGCTCGCGATCAATCGTGGCTTTACGAATGTATTTTGGTAAATGGAAAGTCATGATGTTGATCGCTTTCTTCGCCAAAATGCTGCGACCTTCGGCCGGCAGATTGATGCGGAAGCGAAGCTCAATCCCTTCATCAGTAAACACAACAGCCGTTGAATCCAGTACGGTTTGACCGGTCGTTGAAATCGAGACGTTATTCTCTTGTTTAGCAAATAAAGCAAACTGCCTAGCAAGATAATCACGCGCAGCAATCTGGTAGGCTGTCGATTGCTCTTTTAGCCATTCTAGGCCTGTTGGTGCCCAGCGACGAAAAGCGCGCACTCGTGAAGCTGCTGCGTATGGATCAGACTGAACGTGATCGATGTGAAACTCAAAATCAGTGAAATCGTAGCTACCTTTAATTTGTTGGTAAGCACGATAATTTTGCTTTTCGATCTTTTTAAGTTTGGCTATGAGTAGATCCATGTCGAATGTCTCGAATTTCAAAAGGTTGGTGCGCGATTATAGGAGGCGAACCATCGCGGGTAAAGGGTTTGCTTGAATAATAGCAAATCCATTTTGGTTGTTGAGCAAAAGCCGCGAACTTGGCTAGCGAATAACAAAATTCTTTGGTGGTGGATACTGTTTTTGTAGTTCGATTTCAAAGATGTCACGAGGCATCGGTTTAGCGTAGAAATAGCCCTGTCCGACATCGCACTGTTCATTGGAAATAAACAAGTGTTGTTCGCGTGTTTCAACGCCCTCAACAACGACTTGCTTGTCGAGCTTTTTGGCTATGTTGGTGATGGAGCGAAAAATAGACTTGTCTTGGGGATTATCAAAGATATTGGTCAAAAATTCTTTGTCGATCTTTAGTGCACTAAACGGCAGCTTCCTAAGGTAGTT
Source organism: Vibrio maritimus (assembly GCA_003263775.1). Lineage (GTDB taxonomy): Bacteria > Pseudomonadota > Gammaproteobacteria > Enterobacterales > Vibrionaceae > Vibrio > Vibrio maritimus. Next base: position 444,316 of record JYJJ01000079.1, on the reverse strand, counting down.
AAATGAGGCATATCCAGTACCAAAGTCATCAAGAGCAAACTTCACTCCTAACAATCTAAGGGTATCAATATTGGATTTGGCTACCTCGAAGTTGGTAACGAGGCAGCTTTCGGTTAGCTCTAGTTCAAGGTTTTTAGGTGGCAGCTCATACTGCTCTAGTAAGGCAGCTACTTTACTAGCAAACGTAGGTAAGCATATTTGTTTAGCGGAAACGTTGATTGACAAACAGAAGTCCGGAGAAAACTCAATCCACTCTGAAGCACGATCAATAGCGTTACTCAATACAAAATAACCAACCTCGATAATTAGCCCATTTTGCTCCGCCATGTGGATCAGGGCTTCATTGGACATCTCTCCGAGCACTGGGTGTTTCCAACGAAGTAGAACCTCGGCGCCAGTCCATTTTTTAGAAACAAGATCGACCTTGGGCTGAAAGTACAAAATAAGATCATCGTTTCGTACGGCTTGAAGTAGGTAGTGCTCTAACTGGTTGAATGCTTTCTGGCTCTGTTGGTCAGCTTGGGTATAAAAAGAGACAAGTTCCCCGGATTCTTTACACGCTAACGCAGCGTGGAACGAGTTATCAATAAGTTGGCTGGCGTCTTGAGTGTGAAAAGAGTTGGCTACCCCCATATAGCTGTGTAAATGGACTTCTTGCCCTTGATAGAAAAAACCTTGTTTGGCGACTTGTGAAATCTGTTTGCACAGTCTGGGTAGGCATTGATCGTCAAAGGAGGGAACGACGGTAGCAAGGGCAAGTTCAGTTGTGGAGATCCTGGAAAAGTAGTGGATTTGAGGGGTGACTTCTGAGACTTTTAGCTCAAACTCTTTTAATAGTTCATCCCAACCTTCACAACCGATTCGGGCTTGTACGCGTTCTCCATTGGTAAATTGAACCAGTATGACGCTCAAATAGGCTTCACCGTTAACGATAGGCACACTATCGAACGAAGCTAATAACGCATTCTCTAAACCTGAGCGATTGAGCATGTTCGTCGCGGAATCGTGACTGAGTTGATAGAGCATGCGCTTTTCCAACTTGTGCTTGTCGTGGTTAACCGTATCGACTAAGTGTTGATGTTCCGCTTTTTGCGTTGATAGCCGCGCCGAATGGATTTGATCTTTATTGCTGTCTCTTTTCTAGCCAACCATAGCGATAGTGTTTGTTGTAAGCGATATAGCAAATCAAAAGTTTGAGATTGCTCTTCGCACAAGACGAATGCAACGCCTACAGGTCGTTTAGACAGAGAGTGGACGGGTTGGTAATTCAATGTGAGCGACCGGCTTGGACTAAGTAATGACTGCAACGCGCTTAGAATTGGGTCTTCTTCTGTTGTTACCTCAATGGATGCGGTGAGCGCGTAAGAACCAATTTGGTCTGTTATATAACCCAGTTTCAGGAAGTTATGTTCTAGCGAGCACCAACCGAAAATAGACCTAGCGATAGAGGCGGTATCTGGTGTTCGCATACTGGCGAGGATTTTATCTCGCTCTTGACCATTCATATTCTGCAGAATGGACAACTTATCTTTTCTCTTCAATGTATACCACATCCTGTGGTTAGGCCTCGTCATCTTTGTCGAAGCGAATAGCTGATTGTTACAGTATAAGAGCTGTATTGAAGTTAAGAGAGAATTTGTAGCAGGGTTTGATTAAACGAGATGATTATTCAACGTATTCTCAAAGTTGAGAGATGATGGTTTCTGTGAAGAAATTACGGCGAAAGAAATGGTTATCTTTCGCCGAATGATTTTATGGTTTTAGACGTATTAGCGCATCAACATCTTGCGGTTGGTTGTAATCAATGTCATCAAATCCAAAACCATTTAAGTTTAAGAATGAGCGTTGAAAACCTTCGAAATCACCAATTTGCTTGAAGTTGTCTTGATTCATTTCAAATAGACGTTGCTTAACCTTGTCTTGAACTTCGGGATTGAGCTCCCAGTCGTCCATGCGAATCAAACGTTCACCATCCAGAGGAACCTTGTCTTGACCGTAGAGCTTGGTTGCAAACAAACGTTGCATTTGCTCGATACACTCTTCGTGCGTACCTTGCTCTTTCATGGTTTTGTATAGAGCAAGTAGGTATGGTGACAAACCTGGGATGAACACACTGGCTTTAGTAACGAGTGCTTTACATACCGCGGCATAGGCATTGCCATCAAAGTTAGACAGCTCAAGATTGAGCGCATGACTTGTTTGATGTAAATCGACCTTAGCACGACCTAGCGTGCCATCAAGATAGATCGGATGAGTGATCTCAGGGCCAACATAGGAGAATGCGACGGTTTTGAAGCCGTTAGCTACGGAATCAGAGTTGACTAGGGTGTCAATCCAGCTTTCCCAATCTTCACCACCCATGACTTTTAGAGTGCCTTCAATCTCTTCACCTGACGCGGGTTCTAGCAGAGTATCTTCCCACTCTTGTGTTTCAAGGTTAATGATTGAGCCCGAAACTGCTTCACCAATCGGTTTGATAGCGGAGCGCCAGAATTCACCGTCTGCTTTTGGTCTTACGCCCGTAGCTAGACTATAGATAACGAGGTCAACTTCACCTTCAAAGTAAGTTTCTATGGCTTCAATAACTTGTTCACGGACATCTTGAGAGAACGCATCACCAACGATATTGATGGCGCGCCGGCCTGCTTGTTGGGCACGTTGTTTGAAGTAGATGTTGTTGTACCAACCAGCCGTTCCCAATCCTTTATCAGAAGGGCCACGCTCAAAAGAAACACCAATGGTATCAGCGTCTGCACCGCCAAATGTGAGGGCAATGCGGGCCGCTAAGCCAAACCCTGATGATGCGCCCAAAATAAGCACGCGTTTGGGGCCATTTTTGATCGGGCTAGCCGATTTCACGTAAGCGATTTGGTCATCGACTGCCTTTTTGCACCCTTGTGGGTGAGAGGTCTTTGCGACAACACCGCTGATAACTGGTTCAACTATCACTGTATACAACCTATCTAAGACGATGATAAAAACTCAAGATAGCGTAAAGTGTTGTAAATTATATTGAGCTAGGGCATCAAATTGGCGATTCTGAGCGTATTTACTCTGCAACAATGTTGCTAAAATCGCCAATTAGCCATTTAAAGGTGCGGCTTTAGTGCTTCAGCCACAAATTGTGCGATGAAGGGTTGAGCATCAGGTTTAGGGTGCAAACCGTCTTGCATCATCCATTCTGGCTTGACGATAACTTCTTCAAGGAAGAACGGTATGAGTGGAATGTCGTGCTCTGAGGCCAGTTTTGGGTAGATGTTCTCGAACATTGCGCTGTAACGCTTACCATAGTTAGGCGGTACACGAATTTGCATTAAAAATACGTTAGCGCCGGCTTCTTGGCTTTGAGTAATTAATGTAGATAGGTTGCGCTCAATGATAGGCGGCTGGAAGCCACGCAGTCCATCATTCGCACCGAGCTCAATAAGCACATAGTCAGGTTGGTGTTCGCTCAGCAAGCCGGGCAGTTTTGCAAGACCGTTGCCCGTGGTATCGCCTGACACGCTGCCATTGATGATGTTGTACTCGGTATCATCGTCAGAAAGGTGCTCAGAGAGCATTGTCGGCCAACTGAGGTCTGCTGACATGTTGTAGCCAGCGCTTAGACTGTCGCCGAGAATAAGAATAGACGTCGCCTTTGCGTGAAAAGAGGCCAAGGAAACAAAAATAATAATCAAAGAGGAAAGTTGCCGAATCATGAGTTCTTCCATAATCAAAGCTGAATCAGTGTCCAAAGTAGTGTCTACGAAAACTGAGCATTTAACAATCCTCGAGGATGTGAATCTGTCGATTCAAGAAGGAGAGTCCATTGCTATCGTTGGAACGTCTGGGGCAGGAAAATCCACGCTAATGACGCTATTGGCTGGCTTAGACGTGCCAAGCAAAGGCAATATCCAACTACTTTCTAATCCCATTTCTCAAATGAGTGATGAAGACAGAGCCAGTATTCGTAGTGAGCACCTCGGTTTTGTATTTCAGAGTTTTCTGTTAATCCCAAGTTTATCCGCACTTGGCAACGTGACTTTGCCCTGCCTTTTAAAAGGCGAGCAAGAGGACGAAGCAAAAGCACGTCAACTTCTCGAGTCGGTCGGGCTTGGACACCGTATCGACCACTTGCCATCGCAGCTTTCTGGTGGTGAGCAGCAACGAGTCGCTATTGCGCGTGCCTTTATGACTAGTCCTAAGATACTCTTTGCAGACGAACCAACAGGGAATTTAGATCAGAATACGGCTCACAAAATTGTCGAGCTATTGTTTGATCTCAACCAGCAACATGGCACAACGCTCGTGCTCGTTACTCACGATCTATCGCTAGCTAAACGTTGCGATCGCATTTTTCACATGAATGCGGGTCGGCTTGAACAGGAGTAGCGGATGTCACAACAGCAAACGAGTTCTACAAAAATCAGTTCCGAACAAAAAAGCAGTAGTGCGAAATTAAACAATCGCCTTGTGAAATGGAGCCTTGACGAAATTAGGCAAGGGCAACTTTGGCCTATTGCTATTTCCTTGACTCTGATTATCGCCTGTATTTTTGGCTTAGCTGCACTCGCAGAGCGAATGGAACAGGTCATTGTCAAACAGGGGAAAGATGCGCTAACTGCGGACTCCATCTACATCTCAGCGAACCCGATTACACAGGAAAACACTCAATTTATCCAAGATTCAGGGCTGGAAACTTCTTGGTATACACGCTTTGCAACGATGTCGTTTAGTGATAGCGGTATGCAGTTGATAACGGTAAAAGCCGTGGATTCAAAGTTCCCCCTTCGCGGGACATTAACTTTAGGATCCGAACAAGGTACACAAGACCAAGTCAAAGAAGGTGAGTTGTGGCTGGATAGCCGAATCGCCGAGCAGTTGAACGTTTCTAGTGGTGACGTTGTCACCATTGGTGATGCTGAACTTGCTGTGAGTGGCGTTATTTTAGAAGAGCCTGGTATTAGCTTTAATCCGTTTCAGCAAATGCCAACTGCTTATATTCACCAGAGCTCTGTGGATGAAACCGGTGCTGTTCAGCTTGGCAGTCGTGTGCAGTTTCGCGCATATTTAGTTGGTGATGAGTCAAATATTGACGCACTCAAGCAGCAAATCGAACTCACCCCAAGTGACCGATGGCGTGACCAATCTTCAGGTAGTCGAACCAATGATATCTTTGACAGGACAACGCAATATCTGTCTCTCACTGTTGCAATTATCATTATTATGGCAGCGACGACACTTGTTCTTACCTGTCAAAATTACGTGCAAAGTAGAAGACAAACGGTCGCCATGCTCAAAAGCCTTGGTGCTAGTAAACACTGGTTAGTACGTTGGCTTTCAATCCAAACCTTGCTGCTTGTGAGTATGTCGGTTGTTGCTGGACTGCTACTAGGGATGGGTTTAGAAACGCTTCTTCGCGTGCCTCTTACGGATCTACTGCCAGACCCGCTTCCTACTTATGGTTTTAAACCGGCCGTCATCGCTATCGTATCTAGCATGCTCATCGGCGTTCCCGCTCTGGGTATCCCGCTGTATAAGCTGATTTCGGTGTCTTCAGTAGAAGTGTTGCAAAGTGCTGATGAGAAGCGTGGAGGATGGATTTACTTACTCGTTTTGGTCCCGGTTATACCTCTACTCATTGCCTATCGCGACAATAACCTGGTGTGGATTGTACTTGCAGGCATTGTTGGTCTGTTTGTTGTTCTTGCCGCCATTAGTGTGCTGTTTACGCTGCTCTTAAGTCGTCTATCTTTGCCAATTTCGATGAAACTCGCCGTTAGCCGTATTAACCGAAGTAAACGTCATACGGGACTGCAGTATGGGGCATTAGGTCTTTCGCTGATGCTGCTTACAACCATTTGGTTGGTGAGAAATGATCTACTCAGTGATTGGCAGAGAACGCTTCCAGCTGATGCGCCAAACGCGTTTGCTCTTAATATCGCCGATTACGAAAAAGAGGCTTACTTGAGTGCGCTAGATGGTAACAACATTGACCGCTCACAAGCGTTTCCGATCTCTCGAGGGCGCTTGACACTCATCAATGGCGAAGATGCACAAACTAGACAGAAAAAGGGTATTGATGAGGAAGATGCGCTAAGTCGAGAACTCAATTTTACCTACGCCGATACGCTTCCTGACTACAATGATGTTCTTTCTGGTCAATGGACGTCGACAGGTGGCGTCTCAGTAGAAAAAGAGGTCGCTGAAAATCTTGGTCTTAAGATAGGCGACGAGCTTGGCTTTACCATTAATGGCCAAGAGGTAAGGGCAGTCATTAATTCAACTCGATTTGTTGAATGGAGAGACATGAAGCCAAACTTTTACTTCATCTTTACTCCAGATGTATTAGCGAACATACCGAGTGCATGGTTAGTGAGCTTTAGGCTTCAAGATAAAGACAATGATTTGATAGCCACCTTGTCACGCAACCACCCAACGGTCAGTTTGATGGACATACGCTTGATGGGAGAGAAGATACAAGGTCTACTCAGTCAGATAGTCTGGTCGATAACGGTCTTAGCTGCATTGGGAGTACTTTCAGGAGTACTGCTTATTTTTACCTTACTCAGGTTGAGCTTATCTCAACGCCAAGCTGAAATTCGCTTATATCGAACCTTAGGAGCGAGCCGTAAAAGGATCGTTCGAACGATTTGGGCCGAATATGGGATCATGGCGATTACTGCCGGTATTGTTGCTACATTTGGTGCAGAATTAGTCGTAGGTTCGATCATGACGATCGGCTTCGATTTACCTTGGAGCTGGCATTTATCCACGTGGATACTAGTTCCCGCAATCGCTTTCGCGACGTTAGCATTGGTTCTTTTTTCATTGATAAGACAGATGCTTACTACCTCGCAAAAGCAGTTTGCCTAATACTTAGCCACCGTTTTTGTTAAGTTATCCACAAAAACGGTGGATAAGGTTTTGGATAACTCAGTAGTATCCTTAGTGATAAAAATCGTTAGCCTTTGATTGGTCGGTGATGGCGGGTAATCTGATTGTCATCTTGCTGTCAGAAAACTTATTCACCGATTAACTGTCAAGGGAAAACATCACAAAAAATAGGATTTTTTTTATCCCTCGATGTGGCTAAAATGTCGCATCTTCATCACTTCAATTTTTAAGAAATGAGTCAAGAATTCCCAGAGATGCAGAGTAGTCAACGAGTGGCCATCATAGGTGGGGGCGTCGCAGGATCTACGGTAGCTTTGTACCTTGCAAAACAAGGTATCGATGTGACCGTTTATGAGAAAAACCAGCGTCTTGTTAGCGGCCCACCTATTTGTCACCTTCATGCTGGTGGCAATTTATATCGCGAAATCTCTGAGCAACACTGTCTTGAGCTTCTTCAGCAATCGATAGAGTTTGTGCGCTTCTTTCCGACGGTCGTCAATGTCCGTCCAACCGTCGTAGCGGTACCACAAGGGGATGAAGGTAATCCTGAGGCCTTGCTTCCTCGTTTAAATGTACTTCGAGATGCATACAAAAACTTAGTTGAGTTGGACGTTGACAACCAAGTGCTAGGGAAACCGGAAGACTACTTCCACGAATTCGACCGTGAAACTTTGGATGCTCTGTCTAAGAGGCAGGCACCAAAAGTACCAAAAACACTCGAAGAGTGGCTTATCCCTTTTGCTAAGCATACCGATCTAGATAAGCTCAAATACCCAGTCTATGTGGTTCAAGAATATGGACTAAGTTTGTTCCGTGTCGCCTCGTCTGTTGAGCTATGGTCTCAGCAAATCGCGAACCTGCATATCCGTACCGGTGCCAAAATCGAACAGATTCGTGAGGTAGAAGATAAATATGAGTTAGAGCTAGCGGCGGCAAAAGCCGAGTCATTTGATTTTGTTATCAACGCTTGTGGGTTTCGTACCGGCACTATTGACGACAAGTTAGAGAAACCTCGTCAAAGATTAGTAGAGTTTAAAGCCGCATACGTTACAAAGTGGGAAAAGCATCAACATGAGAAATGGCCAGAAGTGATATTTCACGGTCAGCGCGGTACTCCACAAGGTATGGCACAATTGACGCCTTATCCTGGAGGGTACTTTCAACTTCATGGAATGACCAAGTCGATTACGCTGTTTGACAATGGATTAGTGCAGTCAGCTGAAAGCACGTCACAGCCACAGCTTCCGCAGCACCTAGTTGATAAAATTGATAATGGCTGGCCAGAGGATGTGCAAACCAAGCGTTCACAAAGCGCTATTCAACATCTTGCTCAATTTGTTCCTGAATTTGCATCAGCTGAACCTGCAGGAAAACCCTTGTATGGCGCACAGCAAATACCCGGGTTGGAACCGAGTCTTCGCTCTGCTGATGTTAGCTTTGATGGTGAACGTTATGCGCGCTTAGAGATTGTTAAAGCGTCATCTGCTTTGCTTGCTGCGAAAAAGATAACGAATGTCTGGTTTGTTAACCAGACATTCTGTGCAAGCACGACTAAAGCATTAAAGCCTTCAGATGTTGAATCCGCCGCAAAGCAAATTGCACGTGATCGGGGCTACCCAGAATCATTAGCCGTTGCCTATTAAACAAATTCTAATTCATTGGTTTATAAGGATAAGGCAAAATAAAGGGTCGCAAATCTGCTCCGATTGCATATAATCGCTGTAGAGAATTACAAGGAATTTATGATGAACGTACTAGTAACAGGTGGCGCAGGCTACATCGGAAGTCACACATGTGTGCAGCTTATTGAAGCGGGTATGACACCAATTATCTTTGATAATCTTTACAACGCAAAATCGGCGGTGATTGATCGTATTGAGAAAATCACAAAAAATCGTCCAGTATTTGTAAAAGGTGACGTGCGTGACAAGCAAGCCTTAATCGACGTGATGAAGAATCATAAGATTGATGCAGTGATTCACTTTGCCGGCCTAAAAGCGGTAGGTGAGTCTGTTGAAAAGCCACTTGAATACTATGATAACAATGTCAATGGAACCTTGGTTTTAGCAGATGCGATGCGTGAGGCGGGTGTGAAGCATATTGTGTTCAGTTCATCAGCAACGGTTTACGGCGATCCTGCATCAGTGCCAATTACTGAATCATTCCCTACCAGTGCAACTAACCCTTATGGCCGTAGTAAACTCATGGTTGAAGAGTGTCTGACGGATTTCCACAAAGCCAACCCAGATTGGACCATTACTTTGCTGCGTTACTTTAACCCGGTAGGCTCTCATCCTTCAGGAGAAATGGGTGAAGATCCTCAGGGATCCCAAATAACCTAATGCCATTTGTTTCTCAAGTAGCTGTGGGCAGACGTGAATGTTTATCAGTTTTTGGTGATGACTACCCAACACCGGATGGCACTGGCGTTCGCGATTACATTCACGTAATGGATCTGGCTGATGGTCACATCGCCGCTTTGAAGACGTTGAATGGCAAAGAAGCGTTATCTATTTACAACTTGGGAACAGGTAATGGAAGCAGCGTACTACAAATGGTTAAAGCTTTTGAAGAAGCTTCAGGCAAACCAGTTCCTTACAAAGTGGTTGAACGTCGTCCTGGTGATATCGCTGAATGTTGGGCCGATCCTAGCAAAGCGAACAAAGAGCTTGGCTGGAAGGCGATACGAACGTTATCAGACATGACAGCAGACGGATGGCGTTGGCAGTCGCAGAATCCGACTGGTTATCCAGAGTAATTTAGTGGTTTGTCGCATAAACTTAACAAAAGGCGCTAAAAGCGCCTTTTTTTGATCCAAGTCGCCTTATTTATTGAATAAAAAATATCATATTGTTGAATATTTGCTAAAATGGTTCCAGTACTTAATTTAACCAATAAAATTAGTCTTTGACCACAAGGGGACTCCATGGAGTTAGCACTCATCATTACTTTCGTTGTAGCTGCGGTTGTAATGGTTAAAAAAGAAATGGCTGCAAAATAATCTTCATTCATACATTTTATTTACAAATCCTTTAACTGAATGAAAGTATTAACAAAAACCGACGATAGTCGGTTTTTTTATGCGTGAAATTTGCGTATTCAACAATAAACTTTCCTTATCGTCACGACTAAAAACTATCGTTGTATTTTTCGCTGCTAAACTCTTAAGGTGCACGCTCTTTCCGGTCGTTCGTAACCGGCGTTTCACACTCATAAAACAATATACCTAAAAGAGGATACTGCCATGCGCATTGCGATTCTATCTCGCAACGAAAACTTGTACTCAACTCGTCGCCTAAAAGAAGCAGGGGAAGCGAGGGGACATCAAGTGGATATCATTGATACCCTGCATTGCTATATGGATATTACAAGTAGTAACTCTAAAGTCCGTTATATGGGTGAGGAGTTGCCTCAATACGATGCGGTGATTCCACGAATTGGTTCATCTATTACTTTCTACGGAACCGCTGTGGTTCGTCAGTTTGAAATGATGGGCACTTTCTGTGTTAACGAGTCAGTAGCGATTAGCCGTTCACGTGACAAGCTGCGTTCATTACAGTTGCTTTCACGCAAAGGCATCGGTCTACCTCGCACTGGTTTTGCAAGCAAACCAGACGACATTCCAGATTTGATTAAAAACGTTGGCGGCGCGCCACTTGTTATCAAGCTACTTGAGGGTACTCAGGGCATTGGTGTGGTACTCGCAGAGACACAAAAAGCAGCAGAAAGTGTTATCGAAGCTTTCATGGGTCTAAAAGCCAACATTTTGGTTCAAGAGTTTATCGAAGAAGCTAACGGCGCTGATATTCGTTGTTTTGTTGTCGGTGGAAAAGTGATTGCAGCAATGAAACGACAAGCTGCCGAAGGTGAATTCCGTTCAAATCTGCATCGTGGTGGTACTGCACAGCTAGTTAAGCTCTCTAAAGAAGAGCGCGCGACAGCGGTAGCGGCGGCCAAGGCGATGGGGTTGAACTTGTGCGGGGTGGATATCCTTCAGTCGAAAAATGGTCCAGTGGTTATGGAAGTAAACTCATCACCAGGCTAGAGGGAATTGAGAACGCGACAAGTAAAGATGTGGCGGGCCTTATTTACGAATTTATCGAGAAAAATGCCAAGCCAAACAACAATAAAACGAAAGGACGTGGTTAAAAATGGCTAAAGAGCTTGTCATAGCGGGCGTAGAAATACGCCTGGTGAGCGTAAAGAAATCGATATCCCTGTTGCGAAATTATACACGGACGCGGAAGTAAGTATCCCAGTCCAAGTCATACGAGCAAAGAAAGAAGGACCAGTGGTGTTTGTGAGCGCCGCTGTCCACGGGGATGAGTTAAATGGCATAGAGATTATTAGTCGCCTAATTGCGGAAAACTTAAAACTGCAGTGCGGTACTTTGATTTACGTGCCTATGGTCAACGTGTACGGCGTATTAAACCAGAGTCGCTATATGCCGGACCGTCGAGATCTAAACCGTTGTTTTCCTGGCTCAAAGAAAGGATCGCTTGCAGGACGTCTAGCGCATACTTTTCTAGAGAGTATTGTTTCTCATTGTGACTATGGTATCGACCTGCATACCGGCGCTATCCATCGTTCTAACTTGCCTCAAATTCGAGCAAACTTGGAAGATGAAGAAACAAAAACGTCTCGCAGAGGCGTTTGCAGTGCCAGTGTTGCTTAATGCGAACATTCGAGATGGCTCTTTACGTGAAGCGGCTGTTAACAATGGTGCGCGTGTACTTCTGTTTGAGGCAGGAGAAGCACTACGATTTGACGAGCTATCAATCCAGACCGGCGTTAAAGGCGTTCTGCGGGTATTGAAAGCACTCGGTATGATTCGCAAACGTGTCTCTAAGTCAAAAACAGAACCATTTATTGCCAACCGCAGTGACTGGACTCGCGCTGACGCGAGTGGATTCGTTAAAGAATACGTTCAGTTAGGCTCAATGGTCGAGAAAGGAGAGATCCTAGCCGACATTAATGGCCCGCTAGGTAACAACATCGGTCAGGTTACGTCTAATCGCACCGGTATCATTATCGGCAAACAAAACATTCCTCTCGTTCAAGAAGGGGAAGCTATGTATCACATTGCGTATTTTGGAGATAACGCAGAAGAGGTATTTGAACATATCGAAATCATGCAAGAGTCGATTGTTCCAGTAGAACCGAGCATGTAACACTATGCCAAACACATATAACGACAGAATGATCATTGGCAACTTGGAAGTTTGTAGCCTTCCTGAGTTGGGTATTTTTGATTTAGAAGTACGCATTGATACGGGTGCAAAAACCTCTTCGCTTCACGTTGACAACTTACAGCGTGTGAAACGAGACGGTCGTCTATACGTCCAATATGACTTGCATCCAGATATCTACCACTTGGATGAAATCGTACACTGTGAATCGTTAATTTACGACTCTAGACGTATCAAATCATCTAACGGTGACTCAGAGCAGCGCTGCGTTATCCAAACCTTGTTCAGACTTGGTGACAGAGAGTGGCCAATTGAGATCACGCTAAGTAATCGCCAAGACATGTCTTATATGATGCTGTTGGGGCGTGAAGCTATGATAGACAAAGTATACGTTGACCCAAGCCGAGCGTTTCTGATTGACTAATCAATCAGACAAGACAGCTTTACTAGCCGCCTTTGGGCGGCTTTGTTTTTGTTTGGGCTTTGGTGTGAGTGACTGACAGTTTCTGTCTTTGATATGTAGTATGGAGAAATGGGGTAAAAGAGGCAAAAGAGGGGATCGATTGTGGAGACAAAAAAAAGCAGAGCGCTAGGCTCTACTTTTGCGTTTAGGAGGAAAGATCACAACACTTATGCCGGCTCTAAAACGTCGTCGTTTTCCATATCGTAATCGTAGTCTTTCGAAGTTTCGGTAAACTTAGATTTACTGTTCAACGTATGGAAAGCTCGTCTTCCGCGCGCCAAGCGTACGTATTTAAGCCAGGTGTGTTCCAGTTTGGATTTCGCTTTGCTAGGGTTAACGATCACTTTTGTGAAGTGTTTTTCTTCGGCGTTTTCCGGAGTAATGTCACCGCGTTCAAGCGCTAACATGGTTTCTCCGTAAGTCACCAAGATGTCTTCTTCAATCAGTGTAAAGTCACCCGATTTCGCGAATCCGCGTGGGAACTTTACTGCATCATAAAAACGTTTCTTGCCGTGGCGAAATTGAGTTTCAGTCATAGAGACCTCAAAGCAAATAGGTAGTAAAGCAAGGTAATTCAGGGGCTTTTTGCCATACAAAGACGCGAGAAGCCTTAGAATCCCGTGTTGGTTCGATGCTGAAAATAGTTGGAAATGAACAATAAAGAAAACGAATTGTTTTTGTCGAATGCACAAATTTTCTTTATGCTTAACTAAGCTTAATTGTGTAAGAATACGTGGCTAACCAGAACGTTAGCTCAATCTATTAGAAATATCTTAAGAGTCACACTATGGACGTAAAAGTATTCCAAACCTTCCTTGAAGTCGCTAAGGAGAAACACTTTGGTCGCGCATCCGAAAACCTCTACATCACGCAGGCGGCGGTAAGTGCACGTATCAAGCAGCTTGAAGAATACTTTGATACGCGGTTGTTTACCCGACATCGCAACAATATTCAATTGACCTCGGCTGGCCAAAGGCTGGTGGGTTATGCAGAGGTGATGGTTTCTACGCTTAAGCAAGCAACCTTTGACTTATCACTAGAGAGCAATAAAGCGCTGCAACTCACATTAGGCGGCACACCAAATATTTGGGATGCTATTTGCAAAATGCTTTGAGTGTAGTGACGGACTCTTTGACTGGCTATGGCTTTGTTGCTGAATCATTAGGTCGCGAGCAATTAAACCGCAAGTTGCTTGAGCGCACTTTAGATGTGGCGTTTTCTTTTGATCCATTTAAAGTTGAAGAATTCAAGAGTCACCAGATTGCCGAACTGCCTTTGGTGCTTGTATCAACAGAGCCAAGTAATATTGAATCTGCGTTCAACAGCAAATATGTCTACGTAGATTGGGGTACGCAGTTTGCGTTTGAACATGCCGATCGACACCCTAATATTCCAGCGCCTTATCTGCGTACCTCAACGGGTCGTATTGCGTTAGATTTTGTTTTGGAAAAGGGAGGCTGTGCATACCTTCCAGCATCGCTTGTTGAGCCTTTCATTGAGTCTGAGCAGCTATTTAGAGTCGAGGGAGCGGATGAATGGGCACGACCTTTGTACATAAGCTATCGTAAAAACAGCACCTCACTAGAGGCGATATTACAAGTCGAATCACTCATCAATACCGTTAAGCCAGCCACCTCATTCGTCGTACAGCAGGCAGGTGAAAGTGCGGAATAAAGTCGTTATAGAAGCCTCTTGCTAGAGGCTTTTTCCTTCGGCGTAAGAGTTAATCAAATCGCTTTTCAGGTATGTCAATGTCTTGCCAAACGGCATCAATGAGCCCATACAGCTCGACAATGACTTTCTTATTGGGGAGTGAGCTAATTATCATTTTTGACTCTAGTTTTCGCTCTGCGGCTTGTACCGCGCTTCGGGTTGCTTTGCCGCCAACTTTCTTTACAAACGCCTGAGAAGCTTCACTGTAAATCCCACGCTGCGCATGGAGCAATAGCAAGACCGCTTTGTCAGTTTGCGTTAAGTTCTTAATGATGTCCTCATGTCCTTCCTCGGCACGAATCGCTTCTCTGATAAAATTAACACCTTGGTTAAGCGTTCTTTGATTGGCGACCAGTTCACGCATTAGGTTTATTATCCAGTGTGGTGAGTGATCAATTTCGTTCCAGAAGTCGAGCAGCTCCAAGCGGTTAATATGAATGTTATAAGAATCCTTGAGCCGGTTGGTACAATGTTCAATGAAACCATCATCAATCACAGGAAATTCGTTCACTTGAGCAGACTGATAGAAGGGTACTTTGTCGTCTTCAAAAGCCGCTTTCATGCCTGTCCTGCTCGAGCCAGTGAAGATCACGGTAATTCTAGAACTGTAAGAGTCGAACAGGGTTCTCAGGGTGTAGAGAAAGTTATCAAAAGCGCTAGATGTAGAAAGGTGTTGGAATTCATCCAATATGAAGACCACCTTAGAACTGCCGGCAGCCTCTATCACGGATTTAAGAAGACTCTTAATGTTGAGTAGGTCGGCGTCGCTGGCTGATCTTGGTTTGAATTCCAGTTCAACTTTGGCAATTTGATTGCCAATCGCGAGTTTTTTAATTTCAGTATTGAGGAGCCGCTTCAGTGCGCCTTCTTGCTTTATTTCATCAAGGGCGCTTGCCAACTGTTCTGCGAATTCGGTATGAGGTGCGCTCTTGTTGCCCCACATATTGATATAGATAGGCAACAGACCGTTGTTGATAAGCTCGGGGCTTAAATCACTTAAGAAGAACGACGTTTTGCCAATCCTGCGCGTACCTAAGTACACCATTCGAGAAAATAGCGTGTCTTTACACATATTGGTTATGTGCTGTGCTAACACTGGGCGGTGATAAAACCATGGGTCAGAATAAGGAATGTAATTGAGCTTACTCATAGTTGTGTGACTCGGTGTACTTTTCATTGTAATTCATTATAGCAAAATGAATTCATCACGTCGTGATGAATTAAGGTGAAGTTAGGCAGAGCAGTGGCAGTAAGACACTAGACGGCGAGCTAGATAGGGAATTGGTATTCGCTTAGAAAGAAAAATTCCCGCTGAAAAATTCCCGCTTGAGCGGAGGGGCTGGCGGTTCTGGTCGTGAACCCATCTGAACCTTCGGGGTATGGTGCTCTGCGAGCCGAATGTTGAGGTGTGTCGTATCCCTTTTGAGAAACCTCGTGACGCATTAGTAGCGGCATTAGGATCAGAGCATCAATGGCTACCCGTACTGATTCTAGAGGATAAACAGACCATCACTGAGCCTGAAGCGATCATTGATTACTTGGCTGAGCAATTTGGTGGGCCTCAAGTCCACCCATGAGTAATGAAAGGGGCGATGCCCCTTTGGTACACTAAATAATGTGTAAAACTAGATGCGCTCTGCCAAGTAAGCATCATAGTCTGGAATTTCAATATCCACTTCTTGTGAGAGTAGATTAGATTCAAACAGAAAGTTTGCTGTTGCGCGGTTGGTTGCAACAGGGATGTTCCATACGCTAGCAATACGCAGCAGGGCTTTTACATCAGGGTCGTGTGGTACTGCGTTAAGAGGATCCCAGAAGAAGATCAACATATCCAGTTTCCCTTCAGAAATGAGCGCACCGATTTGTTGGTCGCCGCCCATCGGGCCACTGATCATGCTTTTGATGGCTAGGCCAGTTTCTTTGCTAAGCATATTGCCCGTTGTCCCTGTTGCATACAAAAAATGACCTTGTAACTTTTCCTTGTTCTCTTGCACCCAGCGCAGAAGCTCTGGTTTGTAATGATCGTGAGCCACCAGTGCTATGTGCTTGTGTGCCGGCATTGTGCGAATCGTTTTCTGCATGTAATTCTGTTCCTAATTTTCTATTTTTGAATTCTGGTCGTTCTAATTCGAATGCACACAAAAGGCTGACATGAGTGCATTGGAATGAGTTTGATTTAAGTTATTGATATTACAATCAAGGCACTATACTACGTACCACCATTGAAGCTCGCAATGAGCTTCATTGATATCTGTGACAATTAATGCTCTTCGACACTAAAAATAGGCCTGAATGCACTGGGCGACAAGGATTCGGCAATGATTTGTTTATCGAGTGAATCAGGTGTGAGCACTTCAATTGTTGGTGCAAGATCCGTTTCGTAGGGCTCATCTCGTAAATAATGGACGGCTTGACGGATAGACAGTTGACCTTGCTCTACCATTTTATCTGTCGGTGCAAACTCTACCTTATTGCGAAGTAAGCCGCGATATACCCCGTGACTCAGGTAAATCGATAGAAGCTTGATATCAGAGTGGAGCGCTGCGCACGTAGCTCACTAATGGCTGCTTCAATAGCAACCGCGCTGCCAACGACATAATCGAGGGTCGGGTAGTGTTCTATGACTTCCTGAACTAGGTTACGTTGTAACTCTTTATCGTTGTCTGCCCATAGGGTCTCAACAATGTTCACATCACTGTTTTTGATGGCTTCTAGAAAGCCAAGAATGACAGGCTTGGTTCCACCGCTTGATTCAGGGCCCGGTAGAAAAGCGACATCGACGACACCACTGCCTTTGGGGTGTTGCTCTGCCAAGTGCTTGCCAACTCGATGCCCCATCCAATACCAGTCAACGCCAACAACGCCTTTTACGTGTTGACGTTGCGCTTTATCGACAATGAGATGATTTACAGTCGCAAATACAGGCGTGTCTTTTGTGTAGCGACTTAAGTCCTCGCTAAATGCGGTGGGCGAGACGGTGCTAGGATAATCGCATCGGCACCCCAATCGCGACATGCGACAAGCTGAGCTCGCTGTTTGTCGATGTTCGGATAGCCCCCGGACTCTAAGACCTTGAGTGTAATATTTTGCTTTTCAGCTTCTGTTACCATCCCATAGTTTACAGATAGCCAGTATGAGTCTTTAAGGTGCGGGTAAATAGCGCACACATTTTCTGACGCCGGTGCGTTCTTAACAGTGGTGACATTTGCTGCATTACTGCTCAGTGGAACACCGGTGGCAATCATTAGCGCACAAATTGTCGAAAAAAAGTGAGTCTTATTAGGCATATCGTCAACGTTTAGTGGTATCTAGCTCTGCTACACTGCAAAATATAGCGTAATACAGTCCAATGAGCGTCGGCAAGCGCTAAGTGTCGATGAATGGACGTAATTTTAGTAGTTTGCGTGCTTCTTTCAGGTTCCGATAAATATTGGAATGGCAATCCTGAATGGAATCGAAGCAAAGTCAATGGAGTGGGTATGTTGCTCTCTAAAGCCAGTATTGGCCGTAAGTTATTATTTTCCTTTTTAGTGATGGCATTGCTCGTACTGCTATCGACGGCGATTGGCGTGTCTGGATTCTCATTTGTTGCTAAGACAGAGCGAAATGTGGTTGATACAGCCATTCCTTCAATGCTTGAAGCTCGTGAAGTCTCTGAGTTAAGTTCGCGCATCATTGCATCGGTACAAGTACTCTCGAACGCAAAAACTAAACCACAGCATCAAGAAGCGGGGCGTGTGTTGTTTTCGCGTCTTGAATCGTTGCTCATGCACATAAAATCTCTTGGTTCAGATTCGTTCGACTCCAGACTGCTTGATAGCCTTGAGCAAACCGTTCAATCAATTATCGACAGCCTTGCAGAGCTTGGGAGCTCCGTAGAGCAAACCATCACGCTCGATCAATCAATTTTACAGTTGACGTCTCAGCTACGAGTGCAAGCGGAAGAGCTAGAGCAACTCACGCGTACCCAAGTTCTCAACACCAGTACGATAGCCGTGGCGAATGTGACCCACATTTATGGTTTGCTTGAAAAGGAGAAGAAATCTGAAGCACTCAGCGCCTTGGACAGCCTAGTTGAAGTCGATCTTGATTTGTCAGAGCGATTACACGAACTGCACCTGCTTGCCTTTAAAACACTCAATCAGATTGAGGAAGCGAGAACGGTCTCCGATCCTGGACGTATTGATGAACTACAACGTCAGTATCAGACCAACATCAATATTATGCAAAGACGGGTACCTGGCGTTGAAGATCCTACTCGCTCAAAGCAGATGGCTTCGCTATTAGATGAGCTATCTTCCGGTAAAACCATCTTTACGTTACTCAAGCAGAAACATAATGAGCGCCAACGCTCGCAAAGCTTAATGCAAGAAACGCTTGAGCTGTTTACTAAGCTCAATGAAACCATTTCAAAACTCGTCGACCAATCCAATGCAGCGACAACAGCCGCCGTGGCCGATTTATCAGCGACATTAAAATACGCGCAATGGACGCTGGGTATTCTGTCTATTATCGGTTTTGTTGTGGTTGTGTTGATTGTCTGGCGCGTGGTGTATGTATCGGTAGTGAAACGACTGGCAGAATACTCTGGCGCATTGTTATCTATCGCGAAAGGGCAGCTTAATGTCGACGTTAGTGTAAAGGGCAATGATGAACTCGCCCATATGGGCCAAGCGATCATCACTGCTCGTAACACGGCACAGGCCCTCAAAGTTGTTGCAGAGGCTGAAGTCAAAGCTAAGAAAGAGCTAGAGAATCATAGAAATCAGTTAGAGCAAATCGTTACTGAACGAACGCTACAGCTGCAAACCAGTAATGAAAAACTCAACCAGGAAGTATTAAATCACGCCAAAGCACGCAACGCGGCCGAACAAGCAAGTCGTGCTAAATCTGCGTTTCTTGCGACCATGAGTCATGAGATCCGGACGCCGATGAATGGGGTACTCGGTACCGCCGCCTTGATGGAAGATACTTCTCTGAACTCTCAGCAGCGTAATTATTTGCAAGTGATCAATCGTAGTGGTCAGAACTTACTGGCGATTCTTAATGATATTTTGGACTACTCGAAAATAGAGGCTGGTCACCTTGAGATCAGAAACAAACCATTTGATCTTTATAGAATGGTGCAAGATTGTTATCAGCTAATGCTCGGCAAAGCTCTAGAGAAGAACTTAGATTTCCGATTCCATATTGAGAGTGACGTATCTGATGTTTATTGCGGTGACGTTACCCGCCTTAGCCAAGTGCTTAATAACTTAGTTGGTAATGCGATTAAGTTTACCTCGTCTGGTCAGGTTGATATCTATGTATCTCTAGATCCTGATGATGAAACCTGTGTAATGATCGAGGTTTCTGATACTGGTGTTGGAATTAGCCTGATGATCAGCTGCGTTTGTTTGAGGCCTTTACTCAGGCTGAAAATGGTCACAGCACCATTGCTGGCACTGGGCTCGGTCTAGCAATAAGCCAAAGGCTTGTGCACGCGATGAATGGCGAGATCTACGTTGATTCTTATCTTGGTGAAGGAAGTCGTTTCTGGTTTGTCATTCCTTTGGAGCAATGTGCGCTTGAAGGGCAAGAAATTACAACGCCTATTGGTGGCTCTGAAACAGTAAACGGGCGCGTGCTGTTGATAGAAGATAATGCAGTGAACCTTATGGTTGCCGAAGGTTTTCTGGTGAATATGGGGCATCATGTGATCGCCGCGGAAACCGGAGAAGATGCGAAGGTTATGTTTGCCGAGCATGATTTTGATATTGCGCTGGTTGACATTAACTTACCAGATTGTAGCGGCGTTGATTTATTAAAAGCATTTAAACAAATAGAACACTCTAAAGCTGCGAATGAAAAGACACCAATGATTGCGGTATCAGCTCATGTATTTAACGAAGAGGTCGAATCTTACCTAGAGGCGGGGTTTGACGGGTACCTTCCAAAGCCGGTCGATAGAGAAGATCTACGAGACACAATACAGCAGCATCTTGCCAATAAGGTGACGACCTATTTGGCATCGGAAGCTCAACCTTCCCAAACTGAGTTGGACACGTTGGAAGAATCGATGATTATTGATGAAAAAGTGCTACGAGATGACTTGTCGATATTAGGTCATGAGCGAGTGACGAAAATTGTTGATGCGTTTGTTGAGTCAAGCCAGCAGATTATTGAAGAGCTGGAGAGCGCAGCGCAAACTGATGACGGGCATGAGGTTAAAGCATTAGCACATAAGCTTAAAGGTAGCGCAGCTGCACTGGGTTTAACGCAACTCTTTGAAATCTGCCTTGCTATAGAAACTGCCGATGATCATATTGGTCGATTGCTTTCAGTCCTAGAGCTTTTAATTCAGTCAAGGCAGCAATCCGTTAATCGCTTACGAGGTATGCTAAATAGCTAGTACTGTATAAATGTACAGATTGCTGTTTTTCGCTACTTTTTTGACCATTAGCGAGGCTTATTGGTAATAAAAAGCCAAACAAGAAGAAGGGCCCCATGTGGGCCCTTCTTCGTTGTACAGCTGGTTTTAACCTTACCATTCATCATCAAGGTAGGTTCGGTGTTCAACTGCATAGGGATCTTCATCAATCCCTTTGTTAGAGAGTCCTCTCAAGTGTTCGAGTTGATGTTCCAACATGTTGACGGTCTCGTAGTCACCGTCTGAACAGGCAACATAAATCTGTTGCTCGATGGCTTCAATGCTATCTCTAATGCTCATCTTACACCTCCTAAGAGTTCCCGCGAGCACTTTTCTGTTCTCAAAACAATTCTATCTATTCTCAAATCGATTATAGTCCAACAGCCCGAATTCGATAGGTTGAGTGCGTTTGTAAAACTCATGAACTTGGTCGCTAAATTGCCAAAAATCAGGAGAACTACGTCTAACTGCATAATTGTCGAGCAGTTTTACATAGTCTTCTTCACCGTTGATACTCCGAAGTGCAACGACAAAATTTTCGATCTCTGACTCTTTGAGACTTAGATACGCGCCTGGGTAACTACCGATCACACCTCGAACAAAGGTGAGGTCATCGTTTTTATAATCGCGATTCTTCTCTTCAGAGAACAAGCTTGAGATGTTGATGTGTGCATTATTATGAAGCAGGGTAAACAGTTGTTGGTTGCCATTCTCGGCTTCAATCATCACCATGACGATTTGAGGCACGGTTTGCAGTCCTTCTCCTCTTATATTATCGATACTGCGAAGTAATGCTTCGTTTTTCTCAGACAAACCGGTATTGACGATTTTGAATCGGTTGTGAAGTACTGGCTGGAGTTTGCTCTGCAATTTGCCATACAACTCTTGTTTATAGTCCTCGGTTAAATAAAGCTCCTGAGTTGGTTGGCTGAACGGTTTGATGTTGCGCTGCAAAAACTCACTAAACTGTGGGCTTTGCTCTTGATACCAACTACTGAACTCTTGGTGACGCACGGTATTTGGCAATAAGGCTAAAAAGTTACTTTCACCTTCCATTCGCAGGAAGTCCATGAACATGCGAGTGATTAACTGATGTCCAAAGTTGCCATACACGTCAAAACCAGCCACCAGCAAGTAATGGATACGCTCTAAGAGGGCGTAATCAAGGATCCATGCGGTCTTAGGCGGCGTGCCCACCATACCTTGAACGACTGATGCACTATCGAAATGACGGAAAACAGTCAGCGCTGCATTTGGATTCTCGCCATTGCCGGTCCAAAGTACGTCGGTAGTCAGGTGTTTGCCACCTTCAAACCATTTGTTCATGAACTCAGATTTTGCTTCTAGATAGCGAGTTTGTTGATTTGCGTATTTCACCCAATTAGTAATTGGAACGGTGTTGCTTTCTAGCTCACTTGGCAGCTTCAAATTATCAGCTTGCTGTTGATAAAACTCATTCACTTCCGGTAAGTCTGCTTTGTCTGGGTCGAGGAAGAAGACCCAAAAGCGATCATTAATGACGTTCAGAGCTAGCTGACCGCGACACACTGGCCCCTTAATGTAGGCCATGATCGTATTCTGAGCATTATCGAGCATGAACTTGAAGCGTGCGTTCACCGGAAGATCTTTAAACGCCGTCATTGGGTTGGCCGAGACGGCGATATCGTAACTAGGAAGGGCATTAACCTCATAGCTAGGTTTAATGAACCATTGATACCAAGACTCGAGCCTTAGCGTGTTAAGAGCAAAAGGCATGTGGGTTTTGTCTACAATTGTACTTCTTACTGGAACGAGGCGGTAATAGACACGGTCAACACCCGGGGCATCATAAGGTCGTCGAGTCACGACTCTATCTATAGGTTTACCAGGTGGTGTCGTAGAACGAATGATAGTAAAAAAACGTCGCTCGGTTTCCACTTCTGAGAAATAGAGGTGAGCGAGATAGAGGTGCTCATAAATATACCTTGCCGTCAGCTGGTTTTTTAAATCATCGTGATTGAGCAGCTTCTCATATTCATTGACGAGGCTTTGCTCTTCCTCTGTGAGTGGCAGTGGCGCATTCATTTTCGCGCCATTCCCAAGCCATGAAATTAGCGTTTGGTACTCAGTGTTGGTAATGCCAGGCATACCGTAAGGCATTCCCCAGAGAGGGTAATCGGCTTCGTAGGCATCATATTCTTCAATCGTTGGGCAAACTTGAGTGCGATCGATGGAAAAATCAAATCCTTCAAGTTGATCCGTTTCTGGTAAAGGATGACGTGCTTTTTGTGTCAGCATTCTTGCGACTAACCCCGCATCCAAGTTACCAGACAAAGATTGTTCACGCTCGTTAAGCACTGGAAAGAAGCCTAATTTTCGCCACTCGGCAGTAGTTTGAGCGTCTTCAAATAGGCGAGTTGGCTGTGAAGCAGTTAAACGGGTACCTTGATAAACAAGTTCTTTGCTTGAACCACGGTCAATACCATCGACGGAAGAAAGCTTTAACTGACAAGGGGCATCGTAACATGCGTGGCAAACGACACAGCGATTGTCGATGATAGGCTTGACTTCAGAGAGGAAGAAGTCTGATTCGGGCGACGAGACAGGAACGGTACGTTCTCTTACTTCTGGTTTACCAAATAGCTGGTCATAATTGAGTCCTGCGTATGTGGCACACCCTGAAAAAATCAGGATCAGCAGGGTGAGTGAAAATCGTTTTATCGTCATATTGTGCTCTCAATGCATCGCATAGTGCGAGTTTTTCCTTTTGCATAAGGCTAATTTTCATTGATAACTCGATAATTTTCCAACTATAAATCTAAACCTGCTACTCAATTATGCCGTGTATAAACAAAAAAAGCCTGACGATAAATCGTCAGGCTTCGATGCGATGGTACTTTTAAAGTAAGGGAATTAAGCTGTTTTTAGCTCAGCCGCCTTCGCTTCAGAAATCGGTTTAGTCACAAGCGACAGTACGATACATACGCCCATCATAACCGCAGAAATTGTGTACGCTAGGTTGTAACCACCACCATGAGTCATTGAGTAACCCACGATAGCTGCACCGATCGCGCCGCCGATACCCCAAGACGTGTAAAGCACACCGTAGTTGGTACCGTAGTTCTTAAGGCCGTAGTACTCAGCGGTTAGTGATGGGAATACCGCTAGTAGTGTACCGTAGCCAACGGCTGCAACTGCAGTACCGATGATCAACATGAACTCAGAAGTAAACGTTGAGAACAGTACCATGTTCACACCCTGAAGGATGAACGCGAGCATTAGTGTACGTACGCCGCCAATCTTATCAGACAGGATACCCGCAGCAATACGACCGCCAGAGTTAAAGATAGCAAGTAGAGAAGCCAAGTAAACTGCATTCGGTAGGTTAGCTTGTACGCTTGCAATGTTGGTGATGTTACCAATGATCATCAGACCAGCAGCTGCTGCGAATGCATACATTACCCATAGAGAGTAGAACTGAGGCGTTTTTAGCATTGCTTTCCAGCTAATGTCAGCCGCTTTCTTAACTTGTACCGGTGCTTGACCTTCTTTTAGTTTTGGCTCTTGTGGTTGATAGCCTGCTGGTGGGTTATTGATCGTTGCCGCAAGTGGTACAGCAATGATAAGAACACCAACACCTAGCACCATAAATGTAGAGCTAATACCCATAGAACCAATCAGAGAAGAGGTTAGGGGAGCTAGGTATACCGCTGCTAGACCAAAACCTGCTGCGATAAGGCCATTAACCATGCCTTTCTTAGAAGGGTGGAACCACTTCATTGCAGAAGGAGATAGACATGCGTAACCGAAACCGATACCCGCACCAGTGATCATACCGAACGTGATATTAAGCATCATTACTGATTGAGCAAAGCTGGAAGCAATCATGCCAAGGCCAGTTAGCGTTGCACCCAAAATAAGGATGTTACGTGGACCCATACGGTCTTGAAGTACGCCAGCCACAAGAAGGCAGATAGAAAAAGTAATGGTCGCGATAGCGTAAGGAGATGACGCGTCAGCTGCACTCCAACCCCATTCACTTACTAGGGCTTTGTTAAATACACTCCAAGCATACAGGATGCCAAGACAAAGGTTGATACAGAATCCTGCAATTAGGATTCGCATAGCTTTATCAATCTTGCTCATTTTTGTTCTCTGATATGTCGAACAACGTTCGGGGGGTTAAACATTCAAATTAAGTTTGCGTTTATCAACAGATACCGCAAAGGAGCGCGGATTATAACCAATATTCCTACAATTGGAATCGATTTTTCCGAATTAATTCAATTAACTTATTGATGTAACAAAGGTGTAAATTTGATATTAATTTGACGTGTGAATTATTGGCTTGGGTTGTGGGATCACAAAATTAGCAAGTATTAAAAAAAAGTCAGTTGTAAATACATTGTTACAAGATGATTTGACCCGCTAGTAAAATACGTAACATACTGTTACTCAAGGTGATCTGTATTTTCGATTGTTGTCTAATTGTAACGAGAAATGAATGTGTGAAATACACACTAAAAATGGTCAAAAAGTAAGCTTGAAATGTCATCAATAAGGAATCACAATACAGGCAAAATGAGATTTCAAAATTGAAAATGGACATTTCAAACACGTTTTTGATTATTTGTTGAGGTGACGTATGTTCATGACCAAAATCCTAATGTTGCTCGGTGTCTCTCTAGGAGCAGGCTACGCAGCCGCAGACCACATTCACTCTTATCTCCTTGGTTTATCTATTGCTTCTTTGGCAGTTGGCGCGTGTTACATGATCGCATTTGCGAGCACACGTTTCCCACAATTCGCAATGGGACTTTTGCTCCTAGGAACGATCGCCAAGCTAACAGTCACCGTGGTAGGGGTAGGTTTAAGTATTTCGAACGATTTGATCACGTCACCAATCGTATTTGCTCTGTCTTATCTGTTCTACATCATTGCCGTGAGCTACTTGTGGTTCAGCTATCGCGACAGCATTACGCCAGCGCCTAAAGGACTAAAAGCGCACATAGCATAACTGCCTCAATAGGGTATGTTACCTAAACATAGAAAAGCGCCGATTCATTAATGTGAGTCGGCGCTTTTTCTTTTCCGAGTGTTACTTTTTTACTTTAGGCCATTAACTGACTAGAACAAGTATTCTAAGGTTACAGACCAGTTTCGGCCTGGTTGGGTATAGAGGTCGTAGTTCTTTGGAGACATTGAACCCGGTACTACTGTCTTCGACCTTAAGTATCATGCAGCCAATACTTGGTATCAAATGCGTTAAATAGACCGGCACGTAAGGTAAGATCCTGCATTGGGCGGTAATAGGCGGTAAGGTCAACAACAGCATAACCTGGTGCATCTACGTTCTTTTTGTCCGCTTCTGCGTCATTGTCCTGCCAATCAGTTTTTCGACTTGCCATAGTTAGCGAGCTTAATAGTCCCCAATTGTTAACTGCATTATCATAACCAAGCGCAAACACAGAACGCACAGGAGTAATGGTGTCGAGTTGTTCGCCAGTGTTCTTATCTTCACCGTCGGTATAGGTCAAAGAAAAACGAGAATACATACCTTGAGGAGCACCTAACCACTCATCCAGGGCTACATTGGTTGAAAACTCAACGCCGCGAATATCAACGTTGTCTAAGTTGACCATGGTGTACACTTCTTTACCGCTGTCAGGATCCGTTCCTAGATCTTTTTGAGAGATAAAATCAGTATATTGATTGTAGAAACCAACTAATTCATACGTGGCATTTTTCGATTGGCTTCTAAAACCGAGTTCATAAGATGTGCTGCGCTCAGATGTTAGATTTGGGTTTGCTTGTATAATTGCACCCTGGTTATAGGTGTAATAGAGGTCGTGAACAGTAGGAGCTTTAAAGCCTTGGCTTACCTGGCCAAATACACTGTATTGTCGGTTCAAGTGGTAAACTGCGCCCAGTTTTGCCGAAAAGTCATCATCTTGGTAGGAACTGACTTCATTACTATAGCCGTCGCTTTGTTTTGGATCCGTCTTGAAGCTGTCGTAACGTAAACCTGCATTCAAAACTAATTGTTCATTGAGCAAGAAGATTTGATCGTCAATAAACAAACCAAAGTTTGTGGTAGTCGCATCCGGCACACCGGTCGACCCTACAGCACTACCAGTTTGCTTGTAGTCATCGTTATTCAGTTGAAAACGATTGTCTTTGTAACTCGTACCATAGGTTAGTCGGTGATAATGGCTGTCGAAATCCAATTGCTTGTTAAGCTTCGCATCAAATTGCCAAGAGCTGTCTTGAGCATCGCGTTGTCTTAGTCGGTCGCCGTACAGGTTTGTATTGTCAAAGTTTTTATTCAGGCTACGACTATCTTGATAATTGACCGACCAGTCCAAATCATCAGCGATTGCGCTATTGATTTGCCACTGGTGCTCAAACCCTAGTCGGAATCGTTTATTCTCATCTGATGTATTTCTTGAGTTGTAAGTGAAATCCATCGGCCCCATCGGAATGCTAATACCGTAGTAGGAGAGTTCATCTTCTTTATGCGAATAATTGTAGTACTCACCCGTAAGCCCAATACGATGTTGATCATTTACTTGGTAGTACGCTTTGGCTAGAACATTTCCTAGATTCTTGCTCGCAGGGTTGGCAGCGCCTCGTTGATCACCAACCACATTGGCACCACTACCATGAGTTTTGGTTTCAGAGCCATCTGCATACGTTAGCATCAACAATGTTTCTAGCTTGTCTTGGCGCATTGCCCAAGTTGCTGTGGTCTTGAAGTTCTCGTCTGCCGAGCTGTAACCGGTTTTGATCCCAAAACGGTGCTCATTGCCATCTGTGATGAGTACGTCGTCGGGGTTTTTGGTTCTCATCACAACTGCACCAGCTACGGCGTCTGAGCCAAACAGGGACGAAGACGCACCCTTATTGACCTCGATCGTTGCCAGCGTGTCGACTTCAATGGCGTTGGGGTATTTACGCTGCTCTCCCGCACCAGGGTTATAGCCAACAGGTTGTTGAACGCCATCAACCATGATTTTGACTCGCGATCCGTTCATGCCGCGAATGTTGAAACCTGAAAGACCAAAGCGCCCACTGCCTTCTGCTTCAACGCCAGGTAGATATTTCACTGCTTGTTTAATATCGCTCGCCATATTCTTCTCAAATTCATCACTTGAGATCTTGCTAATGGAAGTTGAAACATCTGAGTAGGTTTGAGGTGTTTTTGTGCCAGAAACAACTACCACGTCGTCATAGACTTAGCGTCGATTTCTGCGTGTAGTTGTGGCGCAAAGGCCAGTAATACTGAAGTAGCGATGAGCTGTCTTTTGAAGGGGAACTGGTACATCAATTTAATCCATAAATAAAAATGTGAGTAATGCCTTTATAGGATGCGAAGGTGATAATACAGATCTAAATGATAATTACTATTATTATCGATAAATAAATTGATCGAGCGTGCAAAAATTGTTCATCTTGTATAAATCGATAAGTTTTGCTATCACTGACAGACAGTTAGACAATACCCACCAAATTGTCGGTGATAAGGAACAGAAATGTCGGTGTCGATTACCTTGGAAGCGTTAACCATTCTGGATGCCATTGAGAGGAGAGCTCATTTGCCGCAGCGGCGGCTGAATTCGACCGTGCGACTTCATCGTTGAGTTATCAAATGCAAAAGCTTGAGCAAGATTTAGATATCATGATTTTCGATCGCTCTGGCCACAAAGCGACATTGACTGAAGCCGGGAAATTGATTCTCGAAAGAGGTCGAGTCATTCTTCAGGCAACTGAAAGCATGATTAATGAAGCAAGGTTGCTCGCCAATGGTTGGGAACTCGATCTAACCATTGCTTACGACAGCATCATCCCGGTTGCTAACTTTTTTGACCTTGTTGATAAGCTAGGTAATGTAAGTAAAACACGTGTCAAATTAGAGGAAGAAGTCCTTGCTGGATGCTGGGAGTCGTTGAGTGAAGGGCGTTGTGACTTGCTTGTTTGTCCACAGCCAGAAGTATTGCCGCAGGGAGTTAAAGCGCAGCGTCTTGGTGAAATGTCAATGACATGGGTAGCAGCAACAGAACACTACGTACACAAGCGCAATGGTGAGTTTGATAGTGAAGCGCGTAGTAAATACCGAGTGATTGCTATTGCTGATACTGCTCGCGAACAGCCTGCATTAAGCGTCAATATTTTAGAGAAGCAGCCGCGGCTAACAGTATCTAACCTAGACGCGAAAGTTGAAGCTTTAGCGTCCGGATTAGGAATTGGAACATTGCCAACACAAGTTGCGGATAAACTGATAGCAGAAGGGAAGCTCAAAGCAATTAAAGATACTGAGGTGAGCAGTATCGATGTGGTTTTGGCATGGAAACGTAATCACATTGGCGAAGCGAAGTCGTGGTGTATTCGCCATCTCACTAAGACTTGGGATTTAAAATAAGGGCTTTCGCCCCTTTATTATTTCACTTAATCAAGTTTCAACACCATATCAGCGACTCCATCTTCAAACTGCACATCGAGTTCAAAGCCAAGCTTTTGAGCTAGGGTCAGCATGCCGCGATTTGTGGGCATCGTCATGCCTGAGATTTGTTTGGTTTGCTTGCTCTTACAGTAATCTATGACTTTGTTCATTAAGATACGACCAAGTCCATTACCTTTGAGATCTGAACGAATCAAAATAGCAAACTCGGCATCGCTATTATCCGGCGTGACTAGCACTCGAGATACGCCAATGATGTGCGGTGTTTGGTGGCTCAAATCAACAGCAACAAACGCCATTTCCCGGTCATAATCGATTTGAGTTAAGTTCGCGAGTGCTTCATGGTTGAACTCTCCCACATCTGAGAAAAATCGTTTGTAGAGATCTTCTTTTGTGACGTTATTGATGAAATCCGCGTGGTACGGCTCATCTTCTGGACGAATGGGGCGTAATAAGACTTGAGTCTCATCACGGAGCGTTAATGTCTGTTCCATCTCGGTTGGATATGGCCTGATCGCGAGTCTCGATTGGGGTTCTCCGTCATAGCGCTTAATTACGACTGAGGCATCGAGAATCGTAATGTCATCGCCATTAAGCAGTAGTGGATGGATATCCAGTTCGTGTATTTCTGGACAGGCCACGACAATCTGAGAGATTTTAACTAGGAATCCCGCAAGTTTGGCAAGATTAATCGCATTGGGGGATTGCTGGAACTTAAGTGTCCCTTTGTTAATCGCGTTAATAATAAGGTAGCGGGCTAGCGCCATGTTTAACGGCGGTAACGCTGTTACGGCTTCACGCTCGATATTCCATTCCGAACCACCTTGCCCAATAAAAATAGCGGGACCAAATGTTGGGTCGCTAAGCACTTTGACTCGTATTTCTTGACCGCCGGCAACCTTCGCCATTTGCTGAACAGTAAGCCCTTCGATGCGTGCATCAGGGTAAGAGAGTCGGGTGCGATCAAGAATAGACTGGGCGGCATTCGATACTTCTTGCGCATCTTTCAGGTTAAGCATGACACCGTGGATATCAGATTTGTGGGCGATATCCGGAGAGCGAAGTTTTACAGCAACGGGATAGCCAATATCGTCGGCTAAGTGAATGGCTTCGCTTGGATCGTGGGCTAGCCATGTTGGGAGTGTCGGTAAGTTAAGAAGGCCGAATAGTTGCTCACAGACATGAGATTCCAATGATGAGGAGCCGTTCGCTTCTGGTAATGTCCCAATTTGAGTCGCTAGCCATTCGTGCGCTTTGTCGAGCTGTTCTGTAGAGTAAGAATCTGTTGTCGTCGGCGTCTCCATAAGTTGCCATTGATTTCGTCTGTACTCGACAAGGTGCATGAATGCAGTGACTGCACTTTCTGGTGTTCGGTAGGTTGGTATACCTTGGCGTGTAAACAGAAGACGTGCCTCTTTCGCTGTTGCTTCACCAGACCAGTTCGTCAGGATATTAAAGCGTTTTGCTTTAGGGTGAGCTTGAATGGTTTCTATAACTTCACGCGCAGTTTGTGAGGACTCCGCTGTCGCTGATGGGCTGTGCATGATCAGCAGCGCGTCAATGTCTTCACTGTCTAGGATTCGTTGTATCGTTTGGCAATATCGTGCGGATGTTGCATCGCCGCCTAAATCTACAGGATTCGACTTTGGCCAGTTTATCGGCAGTATTTTATTTAACTCGTCTATCGTATTCGCTGATAGTTGGGCCAAACTGCCTCCTTTATCAGCGAGCGTGTCGAGCGCCATTAACGCTGGCCCCATGCCATTGGTAATAATGGCCAAGCGCTCGCCTCTAAGTGGAACAGAGTGGGTGAGTGTTTCTACCGCTGCAAACAGTTCATGAGTATTGTTTACACGCAGCATACCTGCTCTTTGAATTGCAGAGTCATACACAATATCGAAAGACCGTGAACTTTGGTTAGACTGAGCCAAAGTGCCTGTTG
This sequence comes from Vibrio maritimus, assembly GCA_003263775.1. Classification (GTDB taxonomy): domain Bacteria; phylum Pseudomonadota; class Gammaproteobacteria; order Enterobacterales; family Vibrionaceae; genus Vibrio; species Vibrio maritimus. Next base: position 413,287 of record JYJJ01000079.1, on the reverse strand, counting down.
TGTGCCGCCCAGCTTTAAGGACCAAAATACGTCGATTACGAGAAGCGGCGCGAGCTGCAGAGAGAAAACGTCTTGCATCTCGAATGGAGTCAACATAGAGCAAGATCGCTTCGGTTTTACTGTCTCGAGATAAATAATCGAGAATGTCATCAAAATCTACATCGCTACCATTGCCAATGGAAATGAATGCTGAGAAGCCAATATTTTTATCGTTCGCCCAATCTAGAATTGTTGTGCAGACGGCTGAAGACTGGGAAATGAATGCCAATTTACCTGGAAGACAATCGACGGGTGAAAACGAAGCATTAAAGTGTTGCCATGGCAGTAATACCCCAAGGCTATTTGGTCCGACTATTTTCATTCCTGCTTGCAGAGCGATGCGCAAGCAAGTTTGCTCTATCGTGTTTTCGTTGTCATATGGGACTGACATGTCTGACGCCATTATGATCGCGACTTTCACACCGGCGACAGCCAAATCGTTAATCAAGTCGACATTTCTATCGCCTCGTGTACACAGAATTGCAATGTCTGGAACCAGCGGCAACTCACTTACTGAGCGATAGCAAAGGATCCCATTAACGGATTTATATTTAGGGTGAACCGGCAAGATAGTACCTTGATACCCACCCATAAGGAGGTTTTTAATGACGACGCTGCCTGCTCGATTCGGTTGACGAGATGCTCCGATTACGGCGATAGAGCTGGGTTTAAAAAGTGTATCCAACGACATAGCGTCTCCCTGAGCGGTAGAGTATTGGGTATAAGATGCATTATTCAACAATACTAGACTAGCTTTGAATCGATTAAAGTTGGTTTGCTCCTAAAATTAGACATAACGTATTGCTGTGCCTCAATTATTGTGTAACATGTCACAGGTAGTTAGGACAGGGTTCTGGAACCATCGATAGATGACATTCCTGTCTGATAAAGGATAGACAATAGTTAATTCAGGCAGTGATACGATGAAGAAAGTGGTAATAGTGAGCTTAGCTACCATGTTGGCAGCTTGTTCGTCTGGTGAGTTCTCAGCAGAAGTGAAGTCAGAAAGTTATCGTGAAGACTATCAACCGGTAGCAACAACTGCTGCGCCAGTTGCAGTCGCGACAACCGCCGCTGCAAATGCTGACGCAGAAAAAGTAGCGAAGAGTAAAACAGTAGAAAGTCAGCCTACAAAAGCCCAAGCAACGTCGGCTCAAACAGCATCCACTACGACTAAACAAAAAGTAGCTCCAGTAAAAGCACAGCCTGCTCAGGACAATAAAGTGGTTAAAATTGTCCCGCCGTCTAAAAAACAAGCAGAGCAGAACGTTCGCTTTGGGTATACGATTCAAGTTGTTGCCGTAGGTAGCCAAGATAAAGTAACCGGTTTTGCGAATAAGCTACCTAAGAGCAGCCAACCAGTTTGGCAAAACTATAAAGTGGTGAATGGCACTAAATGGTACGCACTGCTTTACGGAGACTTTGCTTCTAAAGTGAAAGCGCAGCAAGCAATCAAAACGTTGCCTCAAGAATTCCAAGACTTAAAACCTTTCGTTCGCAGTATCGACAAGATCAAAAAGTCCGATTACCCAACGTTGAGCAAGCTTAATTAGTAAAATGAATACCCAAGATGCCCAGTGCTTAGATGCACTGGGCATTTTTGTATGTAAACTGCTCATCCGAGTGAATAAATGGCAAATTTAACAGATTTAGAACTGAATCTTGCTGTTCAATCGTTTATGATTCTTTGAAAGCAATCTAAGGACAAGCTTAAGATGTCAAAACTGAATATCCTGCTTCTATGTGGCGGCGGCTCTGCTGAACATGAAGTCTCTCTCGTCTCTGCGAACTATCTAGAAAGCCAACTTAAACTGAACGCTAAGTTCAATGTCACCAGAGTTGAAATCACCAAAGAAGGTTGGAAGTGCAGCGACGGTCACCTCGTTGTTTTGGATCTCAACCAAAAGGCATTGGTGGGAGAACATCTTAAACTTGATATCGATTATGTCGTTCCTTGTATTCATGGATTTCCTGGAGAAACCGGTGACATTCAATCATTGTTTGAAATGGCAGGTATCCCATATCTAGGTTGTGGACCAGAAGCAAGCAGTAACAGCTTCAACAAAATCACTTCTAAGTTATGGTACGACACCTTAGATATTCCTAACACACCATACCTTTTCCTGACTGAAAATGACGAAAAGTCTCACCTGGAAGCAAGCCAAGCGTTTGAAAAGTGGGGTAAAGTGTTTGTGAAAGCGGCTAAGCAAGGGTCATCAGTTGGGTGTTACAGTGTCACTGAAAAGACCACACTTGATGACGCTATTGATGCCGCATTCGGCTACTCAGACCAAGTTGTAGTAGAGCAAGCCGTAAAGCCGCGTGAACTTGAAGTAGCAGCCTACGAATACCAGGGAAAACTGGTTATTACACAGCCTGGTGAAGTAACAGCTCCAGACGGTGCGTTTTATAGCTATGATGAAAAGTACAGTGCAGATAGCCACTCAACGACTAGCGTGGAAGCGATCAACTTAACAGATGAGCAGCGCGTTGTTATTCATGAGTCGGCACGTAAAGTCTTCACTCAAATGAAGCTTAAGCACTTGTCTCGAATAGATTTCTTCCTTACGGAAGACAACAAAATTTATCTCAATGAAGTCAATACATTCCCAGGAATGACACCGATCTCGATGTTCCCGAAAATGGTGGAGCATTCCGGCGTGCCTTTCTCTGAGTTTTTGACTGATTGTATTGAGTCTGCTTTTAATTAATCGTGGTTTTTCTTTGTTTTGAAGAGCGATTTCTGCTCTTCTGACAGAGATGTTTTGCCGCTGTACTGCAGCGGCATTGCTGGACTTGCCCAGCGGCCAAACTCCTGTATCTCCCTGATTTTCAAACCTTCGCGAGACAATTCTTGAACCGCACCAACACGTCCTGATTGAGAAGAAAAACTAAGCGTGTCATCCAAGCTAAGTAACTGACTTGCGCGTTTCAATACTCGATGTATCGAAGAATCATCCAGCGGTGAATCACTGATATTCCCGTGTCTATCTATAGCTCTGAATAGAACAGAGTAGGGAACAAAGTTTAACCATCGCTGAATGCTATCTCCACCATACTCACTCAACCGATATTGCCTATCGTCTATAGTTACGCTGTAACCATCATCATTTTGAACGATATCCTCGGCTGCCAATGACTTTAAATCTCGACGCTTCAGCGCACATTCGTACAATAGAAAATAAATAGCCAAATCACGGCAGTCTTTCTTTTCATCGCTGGAAGACAAGAGTTTATGTAGTTCTGCCAAATGTTCAGAAGTAAAGGGAGTGGTTTGTTTGACTTTAGTGTAGCTAGCTATTTTCAACTGATTCATCACCAAACCCACCTGGCGCGAGCGAGTAGGATCTTTATAATCAAACAGATAGTGAACAACTGATATAGTGACAAGGTAACGTCTAACGCTGCTGTATTTCTTTGCTTGTATAGTATGTTCGATAAATTCGAGCAATGTAGCCTCTGTAGCTGGTAATGAGGGATGACTATGTAGCTGACAAAACTCATTGAAAGTACGCCAGTCTTTCGACATCGCCAGATTTGTACTACGTGAGTAACAATTAGCAGTCATGTCAGCAAACTCTTGAGAATCGATTGATGAGCGTAGCAACCCTTTAAATCTGTTAGCTTCGTCAGGTTCTGTTATTTTCGGGATGTCTTTTTTCATACTAATGCACTATAACTTAATTGATTGACCTACAATACCTGATAACATGTCACGTGGACAGTGTTACAACAACGATACAAGAGAAAAGTCTTTATGGCTCTAGCGAGTTATCGAGGGTTTACCCTTAAATCTATCGGCTCTTCCAATCAAACATGGAAAGTCACTATTAAAAACCGCGAATTACAGGGCACTCTTGCTGCTGTAAAGAAGAGCATTGACTGGTGGTGCGATACCGCGTCAATCATTGACCCTGCAACATTAGCTACAAGCTTCGAAAAAGCGCCCGCGAAAGGTGCGCAAGAAAACTTCAACGGTTTTACTATTCGTAATGATACGGGTGAAAACAACGCCTGGTACTGCATGTTTAATGGTAAACTTATCAAAGGTGGTAAGCTTGCTATACAAAGACATATCGAAGCATACCTAATTGCAAAAAAGAAAGCCGAACTAGCAAAGAAATAATATGACTCTCGTATACTCAACGGAAACAGGCCGTATCAAAGAAGAGAAACAAAAGCCAGTGCGCCCAAAAGGCGATGGCATTGTTCGAATCCAAAAACAGACTAAAGGCCGTAAAGGAAAAGGAGTTTCGATCATCACTGGTTTAGACCTAGATGATGCGCCGCTCAAGCTACTTGCAGCTGAACTTAAGAAAGTTTGTGGCTGTGGCGGCTCAGTAAAAGATGGCAACATCGAAATCCAAGGCGATGCTCGAGACAAGATCAAAGCCGCACTAGAAAAGAAAGGCTACACGGTTAAGTTAGCCGGCGGTTAATCAAACCAGAACAAAACGAAAGCCAGTACAGTTTAGGTGCTGGCTTTTGCGTATCTAAAACCACATTGTCTAAATCGAAGATTAAGACAATGTGGTTATTAGGTATTTTATGGTAAATCAACGTTATGGTTAAATTGAGCGGTTTTAGCGGGATAGAGGCGTTAGTAAGGGAAACTATTCAAACTCCTCTATAGTTAATTTAACATAATATACATAATGCGCAATGATCCTGTAAGAGCAATATAGTAATTCCGTTTTGAGCAACGTCTAAGTATTTCATCATAAACTGTGCGTTTGCATGTATTACCTATTCTTTTTTAAAGCCTTCGTTAGTAGCTCTATGATCGAATTTGTACCTTTAGCGACGGCAAATGTCCAACTCGTTATTACGAGGTGAACTACCAATTATCTTTAGCTACAATTTTCAACATGGCATTGGGAGTTTGTTCGACCCATTTGTGTACAATGCTTAAGATCGGCCAATTCGAGAAAGCTTAATGGACTCAAACAATCTTTTCCCAATTAGAGACTTCAAAAACACCGTCTTGTTAAAACCACTCATAGCAACTAGCGACGTTACTAATGTTCATGCTGGTGACTACAGTTATTACAGTGACTTTGATGATCCTACTATGTTTTTGACTAAAAACGTTCTGTATAACTTTGGGATATCCGGTAACTCACTTCACATTGGCAAGTTCTGTGCTTTCGCTAATGGTGTTAAATTCATAATGCCAGATGCAAATCATGCCACAGCCGGTATCACTACATTCCCTTTTGCTATATTCGGTGGCGAATGGGCCGAATCTTTGCCTCTATCTGATTATCCGTTCAAAAACTGCAAAGATACTGTTATTGGTCATGATGTATGGCTTGGTTGTGATGTCACAATCATGCCGGGAGTTCACGTTGGTCATGGTTCAATAGTGGGTTCAAAATCTGTCGTTTCTTCTGATATTCCGCCATACAGTATTGCTGTAGGAAATCCCGCGAAAGTTATAAAAACTCGCTTTGATGAAGCGAACATAAAGCTTCTATTAAAGTTAGCATGGTGGGATTGGGACATTAAGAAAATCAAAACTGCTATGCCAACTCTTGTCAAAGGTAATGTTGTAGACCTAATTAAAATCGACCAAGAGATCTAGGTTACAGCGTCACCCCAAGTGTCAGTTCACCTTGATGGGCTGCTATCAACTCACAACTAGACGGATTTGGACAATACGATGTTCAAATTCTGTCCCACGACTGCCCTAATCTACTTTAACTAGATGATGTGTTAACGTCTTTCCGTTGGACTAATAACAGTTGTTATTTCCATTACCTTAGACGTCACTCAATTTAAATGCGCTGAGTATGAATCTATGTGGTTTATGATAACTTAGAGCGCTTATTAGCATTAGTTATAGTGCGTCAAACTCTTTCCCAAACAACTCATAGTTACACCGTCACTAACCCTAAAGCTCATTAGATATTCGTACGACCCCTTCTGAGGCAAGTTAAAACACTTGAATGACTCTGGAGTAAACCAGAAGACTTGCTATTAAACATAGACGTTACAGTGTAATTGCTTGAATTTATTTTGATAGGTTCCTATAGCTGGCAAGAAAACCAATAGTTACTTATTCAAAATGAAAAAAGGATGTTTTCCAAGCTAATTAGTTTGTAAACACCTACTGTCACCGTATCTGTTTAATCACAAGCAGCACAAAACACTGGCAAGCTGATTTGACGAAACTTCACCTGTAATTTAATTACAACCCTCAACTAGTAAACTAAACGCAAAAGCATTTTGTCCTGCGATAAGGTACTGTTTTTAAACGCTTTTGCTTTCGCACTATATTAATCTGAATGGAATATCGACATAAAAAGCGTTCTATTCGAGTTTGATATAGATAGATTTCAGGCACAAAAAAGCCCACCATTAGGTGGGCTGATTATGAAGTTCGCGATTATTTGTCTTCTTTATTGCTCATTTCTTCACGAATTTCTTCCGCTACTATCTTGATTGCTTGGGCAGTACTGATGCCCTGCTTCATAAGCTCCTGAATTTTTTCGACGGCCGCTTGTTGTTCTTCATGGCTTAGTGTTGGTAAATCATCAAACATTTAGTCCTCCAGTTACTACGGACATGAATAATTGGAGGACTATAGACGAATTCAAGTTAAGCGCAAGTCATTTAGATTAGTAGGTTGCCAAAAAATTAACTGATGCTCCCATCGCTTGCGGGGATGTGTAACTTGCCGCAAGTGAAATTTCGAATAGATTGAGTGGGCTTAAACCGATACCAGCGGTCAATGTACCTTCAGAATCACGGGCAAGGTTTCTGTGATACCCTCCCCTTAACTGAATTTGACGAACTAAATCGACCTCGACACCCGCACGAAGCATTTGCACATCGTCATCAAACTGTGTGAATTTCTTCTCTTTGTTCAGGTCGTAATCAACCGAAAACTGGAAATAATCAGCGACAAAACCTGCTCCAACCGTATAGAGCGGCTCTAATTGATATTGATAGCCAAACTCTACGTCTCGACTTCCGACTCGGACGACGCCACTTTTAGTATCAATGTTTCTTGAAAATAGATTCTTCGCTGAGATACCGGCGCGGAACGGCCCATGAAACCAAAGTGCGCCAGCATCTAAGTTAAACGCTGTATCGCCCGTTGAGTCTTCACGAATATTATCAAACTTAAAGTCTTGCAACGAGTTGACACTCGTGTAGGTATAAATGCGTTGAAGCTTAGGTGATATACCAAATGAAAAGTGTTGGCCAAATAATGTCTGGTATTTCGCCAACGAGATGCCTATTTCCGTCACCGCAACTGACGCAGTTTTCACTGCTGTATTCTGCGCTTGTGTGACAGGGTCACTAGAGTCTGATGCGATGTCCGGTGTCGCCACATTTTCAACATAGGCTTTTCCAAACACATTGGCTGCGATGTAACGATTTGGAATACCGAATGCAACAGCACCGCCAAAGTCTACTTTTGCCTGAGTTCCTGACAAAGCTTGGAGCGCGGCTTGTGTTGCCAAAGGATCTCCACGCTCGGCTGCGCTGAATGCATCGTCGACTTTATCCAAGAGGTTATCTTGGTCGTCATAGCTAATGCCTAGGCTTGGAACGAGCATCCCGGCATCATCATTACGGCGGTAGATGGCTGTAAGAGCTGGGTTGTAGAATGGTGCGGTTAAGTATGAAGCAGAAACAACACCCGTGCCCCCATAGCATCACCTCTTGCATCTATAGCTAGTGTCGATGCGGTTGCATAGCTCGAGGCCATTGCCGTTGCTGATAGTAAAACGAGGGGTTTCAGATTTGTCTTCATAAAAATAACGCCGTTAGTCCTTTGTGTAGGTATTAACGGCGTCAATTATAAATACTTTAGCGTGTTCACTAGAAAATGTTTGAAAATGTGCTACTCATCGGCAGAGACATCAAAGGTCTTGTTGATGATTTGTGCGCGCTCAAACCGTATTGGGCCCTGCCAGCGACTTTGCTTCATAGAAACCGCTAATACATAACGATCCGGAGCTATACCTTTTGTGTCGAGTGTTGTTGGGTAGTCAGATTCATATTCCTGGCCCCATACTTGCGTGTACTTGCCATCGATATAGTCAAAAAGCCCAACTTCAAGTTTTGGTAACGGACAATATGGATTAAGGAGTGCGTTCTTTTCTACCTGCCACTTGTCTTTCGATGACCATCTAACCGTTTGTTTTAACGGTTGATTAGTCAATATCAGCCATTGGCTCCAACTGTCTCCATTAACTAAAGAAACATCTAAGCGATAAAGGCCGACTTCTAACGGAGAAGCTAGATTATAACGAATGCCGTAAGTTGCAACATCAGTGACGCTGTCACTACTTCCGTTAATATAGAATTCGCTGTCATTGGAGACGCGTTTATCAACCCAACGTTTAAGGCTGATTTCCGATACTACTTTATTAGAATCCAATTCAATCGTTGAGAGATAGGTATCACGACCTGGACTTTGAATCGTTTGCTGTTTGACGACAACATTTTCTACCCAATCTGGTAACGGCTGCGAAGAATAGCCTTTACCACAATCGACACTTAGTGATTGTAGAAACAGCTTATTTATATGCGATCTTATGCTTTTACTTGGCTGCTGTTGCCACTCTTCAACCAACGATTGGAACATAGATTCCAGATCATTATTGAGTAAATGCTTATGCGCTTGAGAAATGGTTGAGGTTCCCTCAAACCAATCGGCACCAACAGATGTTGATGCGACAGTAACGCAATGATTGCAAGTTTACGTGCGTTAACCATTAGCCTTTCATTTTGTAGCCAACACCGCGAAGTGTTTCAATTTCCAAACCAGGAAGCTTTTGACGAAGTTGAAGTACGTGCGTATCAACGGTTCGAGTTGTCGGGAAATGGTTATAACCCATACGTGATCAAGTAGTTCATCACGAGTAAACACTCGACCTAAGTTGCTAGCTAAGAATAACAGTAGGTCGAACTCAGTACGTGTTAGCGTAATCAATTCACCTTTGTAGTTCACTTCACGAGTAGCTTTGTCAATAACAAGGCTTTCTGTTACTACTTTTGATGCATCTTCAGCATCCGCTTCCGGTGCACGAAGTTGAGCACGAATACGTGCAAATAGCTCTGCTTCTGCAAATGGTTTTGTTAGGTAGTCGTTTGCACCCGCATCAAGACCGGTTACTTTATCTTTAACGGTCACCAGTGCAGTGAGCAAAATAACTGGAACATCTTTGGTTTGCTTCCAACCCGCTAGGTGCTCTACAGAGTCACCATCAGGAAGTTGTCTGTCGAGAATTACCAAGTCTGCTTGTTCCCAATACTGTTCGACCTGAGAAATAAGCTCGGCGTGCAGGACGTTATAACCCGCTAGTTCCAAACTTACCAATAGGCCATCAGCTAGATTCTTGTCGTCTTCAACAAGTAGCAGTGTCTGTTTCACAAGGTATCTCCAATATAAAAGTTGTTGGTGGGCCAACTAGGGACATTTTACCGCCCATTCGACCAACCATGGATTCTACTATTGTAAGCCCTAGCCCTAATCCGGCCTTACTTACAAATGGCTTACGAAGTTCTCGCCAGTCCTTAGCCGTTAATTGTCCGTTGTCTATCACTTCAATTTTGAGTGAGTTCGATGACGTCACGACATTGACGCTCACAGGTGCAACACCATATTTGATCGCGTTGCGAATCAGGTTATCGATGCAGGTTCCAAGCCAATAGATGTTAATTTTAGCGGCTACATCTTGATTAATAGTCAATTTTACGTCAGCTTCAAACTCTTCTTCTGCTTTATAGCTTAGCCAATCTTGTACAGAAGGCAGCCATTCAGTCGCTAACGGCTTATTATCTGACTGCAAATAGTCTTTACTGCTTCCGCCAATTGTCGCAGTCGGCGAGTATCTTCACAAAGACGTCGAAACTCATCATATACAGTTTCTGGTAAGTGCTCAAATTCTCGACGAAAACCTTCAACAGTCAAAGACAAGCTTGCGATCGGAGTTCGTAGCTCGTGAGTCAATATTTGCAGAACCAACATACGACTTTTCATCTCTTGTCGTTTCGAGTTCCAACGATAGATGGACCAACCGATGACCAATAAGATATTGGCAATGATCAATACGATCATGCTGATTCTTAATACATCAGAATGATCTTCTACTTCCCAGCACAAATTGCCTCGCTGCACAAAACACGTGTTCGTCTGTGAGGCTAATTTAAAGTTCAATCCCGCTTGCTTGGCATTCTCGCGCCACATTGCTGAGTCGAACAAGTAGTATATATCCCCTCGCCTTAGCCAAAGCTCCGAATTCTCGACAAACATAGACGAACCACGAATCAGCGAAATCACCGTCGCTTCATCCATTATTTGTAAGCGCCCCAACAAAGAGCCAGGAGGTGCTAGTTCACGCTCTTTAATGTGCATGTACTTTTGCAGCGCATCTTTTTTGTCTGGATACTTAATGATATATCGCGCGGCGTAAGTCCCTCCGCCCGGGTGAATCAAACCGCTTCTAGCAAACCACTTAGTTGAAAGCTGACGGCCGCCACACATTGCTCGAGTATAGACCAAAGGCTCAGTGATTAATGGGCTGAGTGGCAAAGTACCGCTGCAGTTTTCTGCTAAACGATATAACTGCTGTATCTCTTTAAGCGGATACTTAGTCGTTTGTGGCAACATGGATACCGGCGTCAGCAGCTGCGTCGGATAATCAGCTTGAATGACTCGCACATCATATGAAGCGGTCGCTTGTTCATAATCGAAAAACTCTACGAACTTATCGATTCGTTCAGGCAAAGACTCAGCCATTACCGCGTGGGAATAGCTAAGAGGCAGTGACAGCAATAAGGTGTAAAGTAAGTTCTTCAAAAGACGCGTCTTGTAGATCGTTTGTTGGCATGGATTTTTACACATTATCGGCAAGAAGAAAGCTAAGTGCACGCAATTATTTTGTTAATTCACTGTTTGTTGCCGAAAATGTGCACAAAAAAAGCCAGCAATTGCTGGCTTTGAAGAGTTAAGAGCTTGTATTGACTGAGTTCGTCTTACAGCGCTTTTGAAATTGCATCGACACTGTCTTTCGCATCGCCAAATAGCATCGACGTATTTTCTTTAAAGAACAGTGGGTTTTGAACGCCTGCATAGCCTGTGTTCATCGAGCGTTTAAACACGATAACGTTTTGCGCGTTCCAAACTTCCAGTACTGGCATACCAGCAATTGGGCTGTTTGGATCTTCAAGTGCCGCAGGGTTAACCGTATCGTTCGCACCGATAACAAGAACAGTATCAGTGTCGCCGAAGTCATCATTTAGCTCGTCCATTTCGAGAACGATGTCATACGGTACTTTCGCTTCTGCTAGTAGTACGTTCATGTGACCTGGTAGACGACCCGCTACAGGGTGAATACCAAAGCGAACTTCGACACCTTGTGCGCGTAGTTTTTCAGTAATCTCATGTACTGGGTACTGAGCCTGAGCTACCGCCATGCCGTATCCTGGAGTGATGATGACTGATTTACTGTTTTTCAACATCTCTGCGACTTCTTCAGCGGTTGTCTCGCGGTGTTCGCCCTGCTCTTCATCACTAGAAATGACAACTTCTTGACCAAAGCCGCCAGCAATAACACTGATGAACGAGCGGTTCATTGCTTTACACATGATGTAAGAAAGGATCGCACCAGACGAACCTACCAAAGCACCTGTTACAATTAGAAGGTCATTCGACAACATGAAACCTGCCGCTGCTGCAGCCCAACCAGAGTAAGAGTTCAGCATTGAAACCACAACTGGCATATCCGCACCACCGATAGAAGCAACCAAGTGGTAACCAAACACAAGAGCAATCGCCGTCATTACTAATAGCGCGAACATGCTGCCATCAGCCTTCACAAAGTAGATCATGAGCAGTGTTGAAACAACGACAGCTGCTAGGTTCCACTTATGTTTGTGAGGAATATTGAGTGGCGACGATGAAATGACACCGCGTAGTTTTCCGAACGCAACAATAGAACCCGTGAAGGTCACTGCACCAATGAACACACCCAAGAACACTTCTACTAGGTGAATAACGTGGTGAGCGTGAACTTCAGCGGCGGCCAATGTTTCAACATTTGGAATTGCCGGTGGATCGATATAGCTGTTGTAACCAACAAGTACCGCTGCCAAACCTACAAAGCTGTGGAGAATCGCGACCAATTCTGGCATTTCAGTCATTTCTACTTTCTTAGCGTAGAAAATACCAATCGCTGCACCGATAACCATTGCAACAATGATCCAGGCAAAGCCTTGAGCATCTGGGCTGAAGATGGTCGCAATCAGTGCGATCGTCATACCCGCGATACCGTAGTAGTTACCGTTACGAGCTGACTCTTGCTTAGACAGTCCCGCCAAACTCATGATAAAAAATAGTGCAGCTACAATGTAAGCTGCTTGTACTAATCCTGCAGACATTGTGACTCCTTATTTATCTTTACGGAACATTTCAAGCATGCGCTTGGTGACGGTGAAACCACCGAAGATGTTGATACTGGCAATCAATACAGCAATAAACGCCAAGAAAGAAACAACGCCATTACCTTGACCAATCTGCAGAAGTGCACCAACAACGATAATGCCTGAGATCGCATTTGTAACTGACATAAGCGGAGTATGAAGAGCGTGAGTTACGTTCCATACAACGTAGTAACCGACCACACAAGCCAGTACAAAAACAGTAAAGTGTGATAAGAATGCTGCTGGAGCAACAGATGCAACCCAACCAAACACACCTACTGCTGCAACAAGGCCAGCCAGCTTTTTAACAGGAGACGTTGGTTTTTCTACTTTTTCAGCGGGTTTTGGTGCTTCAGTTTTTGGCGCTTCTGGTTGAGCTGAAACTTGAATCGGTGGCGCAGGCCATGTGACCTCACCTTCTTTAACCACAGTGACACCACGAAGAACGACGTCTTCAAAGTTGATGTCGATGTTGCCATCTTTCTCTTTGCAAAGCAGTTTTTAGAAGGTTAACAAGGTTTGTCGCATAAAGCTGAGAAGACTGAGTTGGAAGACGACCCACCATGTCGGTGTAGCCGATCACTTTTACGCCATTGTCAGTGGTAATCACTTGATCTGCCACTGTGTATTCACAGTTACCACCGTTTGCTGCAGCAAGGTCAACAATAACGCTACCTGGCTTCATGGCATCAACCATTTCTTTAGTGACAAGTTTTGGAGCTGGACGGCCAGGAATAAGTGCCGTAGTGATGATGATATCGACGTCTTTCGCTTGCTCCATATAAAGCTCAGCAGCTTTTTTATTGAAGTCATCAGACATCTCTTTGGCGTAACCATCGCCAGAGCCGGTATTTTCTTGGTAGTCAACTTCTAGGAAGTCAGCACCCATTGATTCGACTTGCTCTTTTACTTCTGGGCGAACGTCAAACGCACGAACAATCGCACCTAAGCTACCCGCGGCACCAATTGCTGCAAGACCCGCTACGCCGGCACCGGCTACAAATACTTTCGCAGGTGGTACTTTACCCGCCGCCGTAATTTGACCTGTGAAAAATCGGCCAAACTCATGTGCTGCTTCAACAACGGCACGATAACCTGCAATGTTCGCCATGGAACTAAGTGCATCAAGAGCTTGAGCACGAGAAATACGCGGAACGGCGTCCATCGCCATGACGTTAATGTTTTTGCTAGAAAGCTTTTCCATTAACTCTGGATTTTGAGCTGGCCAGACAAAACTGATCAGGCTTGCGCCCTCTTTAAGTGACTCAATCTCTTCATCGCTTGGCGCATTTACTTTCAGAACTAAGTCTGACTGCCACACTTCTTGTGAAGAGATAATCGTTGCTCCGGCAGCTTCATAAGCCGCGTCATCGAAGCTTGCAAGCACACCCGCTTGCGATTCCACTGAGACATCAAATCCCAGCTTTAACAGCTGCTCGACCGATTTCGGCGTTGCAGCGACTCGCGTTTCTCCCGCGAGAGTTTCTTTTGGCACACCAATTTGCATAGCTATTCCTTAACTATTGGCAGAAGTATTGTTCTTTTTTAACCAACTGAGTTCGTAACATCAAGCTATTTGTAACTGAAATACATAATTTCATTACATATAACGGAAAGTAATGACTTTTAAACAAACTAATCTAGTAAAAAAACCACACGAAAACCCCAATCTGGAGGTCATACCAGTGCAATATTACCTATGCTTGGGAAATTTTCGTGTAAGTAGGTCATATTATGACAATATTTGCTGCAAACAGATGACCAACGTCAATTAATTCAATCAACTGAAACTGGTCTTTCCAGAACAAAAATGCATCAAACAAGTGCGTTAAAAAATCGCGTCACCCATTTGATCTATGAACATTTGTGCTTTCTTGAGCATCAGCTCATTGGCGTCACCCTCAGTTCCAAGTACATCAGAGCGAATGAATCGATGCTCTTTCACTTCAGCGTCAAATGTCTTGGTGATTCGACCAGCGATACGATATTGGCCATTTTCTGCAATGGCTTCTTGGTAAATGAGGAACCCTTTGTATTCAACAGGTTCGACTTGCTTTGGCTCTGGCGATTTCCCGCCACCAAACAATTTTGAAAACAGTCCCACAGGCTTTCCTTAACGGCAGTTGTCTTAAAACCTCATGTTCGCCATTTTCCATTTTAGGGTCAACTTGAATCTCGCGAAGTTGTCGAACTAATGCCGAATTGAACGCACTATGCCCTTGTAGTTATTGAGGTTTCTAATGACATGGAATTTCTAAACATTTAATTGCAAATTGTATTTTTATAAACATTGCGGGAAAGGATCAGGTTTTGAACTTCTAAATGACAAAATACTTGGCAAAACATTAAATTACCGTATGCTAAAGCACTGTATAATAATCTCTATTGAAGTACCTGAGTTCTTATTTAATGGCGACCTCTTTTACCAGCTCAAACCTATTTCGTCTCTTCATGCCCGTGCTGATGATGATTGGTGTATTGGTTGGTGTAAATCACATCATTGACGCAACTCAAGCTAACTCAGGTTTTGTCACCAATCTCCCTTATATCCTATTTGGGACAGCGATCGCCCTCAGTCACACTTTTAAGCAGTCTCGAATGGCCATGGTGGCCTTATCGATGCTACTCGCTTACCTCGTCGTTCAAGTCCGTCTTCAAAGTCCACTCAGTTCAGGAACGACCTTGCTCGAGTTGTCATTGCTGAGTCTTTTACTACCTGTTTCTTGCTGTCTCGTGTACCTGTTTTCTGATACTGGCGTGATCAGTCGCGGTATGGCGATCTTTAGTATCACGATTATGAGTTTCGTTGGCTGGACGGCACTCATTCTTTCTCATTTTGCAGGCGGTGGCTTTTTAGGGTTTGAAAGTGATTTGTTGATGGCGTTTCCACAAATCTCCCGGCTACCATTGGTTTTAGTACTTTTTACTGTGGCGATTGTCGGCGCCACTGGGATCTTTCTACTTAATTACAATCGCCCTATCGACGCAGCTGTCTTCGCCTCAATTTTTATGGCAGGCGGCACTTTCATCTTCTTCCATATACCTTACATTTCAAGCACGCTATTTTCGCTATCCGGTGTACTCATCATCATGTACGTCATCTCCGCCAGCCATCAAATGGCGTTCAACGACCGATTGACGAACATACCAGGCCGGCGCGCACTTGAAATGGACATGAAGCATTTGGGTAGAAAGTTCACCATCGCCATGCTCGATGTCGACCACTTTAAGTCCTTTAATGATACGTACGGTCACGATACTGGTGACGACGTACTGAAACTTGTTGCCTCACGCATGACAGGCGTTGGCGGTAATGCGAAAGTGTACCGTTACGGTGGTGAGGAATTCACAATCTTGTTCAAAGGTAAAACGGCGAAAGATAGTAAGCCTTATTTAGAAGAGCTGCGCGAGCAAATCCAAGATTATCAAATGGTTATTCGAGACGAGACCAAACGCCCTACGAATAACAAACAAGGCGTTAAGAAGCGCGGAGCTAAAAATGAGCAGTCAACGGTGAGTGTCACTGTTAGCATTGGCGCAGCGACAGCAAAACGACTCGCAAGCCTGAAGACGTGCTTAAAAAGGCAGATAAAGCGCTTTACAGCGCCAAAGAGAAAGGGCGTAACCAAGTGCAGTGCGCGCGATAGCGGTATTGTGCTTGGTCGAGAAGAGATTATTCTTGATTGAAGAACAGCACAATACTGCCCCCTTTTAAGTCACTACCGTAATTGAGGCTAAGTCCTATCCCAACATTATCGACCATCGGGATATGAAATGGCGGCGTTAACAGCCAGCCCAACGTCCCTTCATAGTAATGACTTGAGCCCAGTATCCCTATTGTATCGCCACCAATATCGACCCTTCGTAAGCTGGTATAAACCGTTTGAATCGAACGTCCCCAATCGGTCACATCATAGAAAAGCTTCACTTCATTTGACCAATACCACCCTTCTGGAGTACCAACATCACCATCATTTGCTTGTCCCCAACCATAACCAGAGAAATAGTTGAAATTAGATTTAAATTTCACCTCTCCCCAGTCTTTGCCTTCAGTGTAATTAAATCCAACTTTGGGTTGAATTGATGTTGCCCAAGCCGTGGTATTCACAAGCTTTCCATCGATAAAAGGCTGAAATAGCTTAGAAAATGGCGATTGAAAGTCATAGTTGCTGTTGAGGTATTGAAGATGGATACCAACACCCGTTTCGAATGTCCAGTTTGGTGTAAAGTTAATTTCTTGCTCATAACCACTATAAACACCTAGTACGTATTTTCTGTGGCTATCTCCGCTATCAATTATCTGATCTTCAATCCTAAGTGCGGAGAAACGAACGATAGCTCGTCGTTGAAACATCTTGTCGTCAGAGATATCAAAGGTAAGAGGTAATGATGACACACCAATATTCTTTCGACGGTCGAGTGCGTCTTGTGAACCAATATTGTCATTGTCAATGTTGAATACGCTATTAGGGTCAAAGTCTTTAAACCCTAACGTCAACGCATCACTATCCGTAAGAATGATCGCAGCGGCAAAGTCCTCTTCAAAGATATCCTTAAACTCCGGATCCGCCTGAGCTGAAAAATGACACACTATCGCTGCAGCTACCAAGCTTTGATAGACTTTTAACAAAACAACCTCATAAACGAACAACTAAAATAACGACTTACTGGCTTATTCAATCACTCATTAAAAGTGAGCCTAAAGTTAAGAATAACAAAAGCGCCACTCGCTAAAGTAACGCTTTGTCATAAGGGGTAGTCAAAATGCAATTTAGCCTAACACTGAGTATAGATACTTACTCCTTGTTTTAACTGACATTGATAGGATAAAAGATGTTATGAAGTCGTGCTAATAATATCGCTCTCTAACTGCAATACGTAGCGATTACGACCACTTCGCTTAGCTTGATAGAGCAGCTTGTCGGCTCTTTCATACAGCTCATTAATCGATTCGGTACCTGTCGGGATCGTGCTATAAACACCGAGTGACAGCGTCACTCTATCTGCTGTTTGAGAGTACTCATGCGGAATGTTTAGCGAAACAATTCCATCTTTGACCCTAGCCGCATTCTCTTCTGCTTCTGCTACATCACTTCGACTGAGCAATATGACAAACTCCTCCCCACCATAGCGCCCTACATACTCACCAGAACGGATAAACATAACATCTAAAAACTGAGCAATATTAATTAAACACTGGTCGCCTTCGGTATGTCCGTAGTTATCGTTGAACGCTTTGAAATGGTCGACATCCATTAAGATCACAGAGAGCGGCATTTGGTGTCGGCCATGCCACTGGATCAATTCCGTCAATTTTTGATCCATATAGCGGCGATTAAACAGTTTGGTGAGCCCATCTTCATTTGCTTGATGCTGAAGCGCGCGATTCGCTTCTTCCAACTGAGAACTCGCTTGTTTTAACTCGCGTCTCATGTGAGCAATACGCTGCATAGCAATCAATTTTGATTGCAGCACAATCTTGTTGACGGGTTTTACAAGGTAATCATCACCACCTGCATCGATTGCTTTAGCAATCATTTCCGGCTCATCGTGACTACTTAGGAAGATAATAGGGATCCAATCGGCTTCGTAGCGTTGACGTATCTCTGAAGCGACTTCAAATCCATCCATTTCAGGCATTGAGATATCCAAGAGCACCAACTCAGGGTCAAACGTCGGATAAAGCGCGAGAGCCTCTCTCCCACTTGCTGCAACTTCGACCTCATGCCCCAACTGTTTGAGGCGTATCTGCAACTGCATTCTTTCCAACTGAGCGTCATCAACGAGAAGTATTTTCATCGAAGATTCTATGGACTTCATAAGCATCCTTGTCTTTGTATTACGCCGATGTATTGTTAATATAAACCACATATTAGGACATTATTCAAACAGTCCCACAAAAATCGCAATAATAACAGCTTGTTTAGGCCTAAAACGAAGTTTTGGCTGGGCATTGTCTGATGAGTTGGATTATTATTGTCTTTTAGAAAGGTAATCGCAGGATTATCGATAAACGTTACACAGAGAAAGCTGCATGTCTGACACACAAAATACTGAAACCCCAATCGTAGACCTAGAAACGGTATCCGCTGAGCTTAAGCAGGTGATCCTATTTGACGAGGTGCCAGAAGAGCTTTACAACATGGTAGTATCGATTCACGAAGTGACTGAAGAAGCAGTTCGTGAAGCATGGGATTCACTACCAGCGAGCGCTCAAAACATCTTAGACAACTTTGAGCAGTTCCACGCGTTGATCTCGGTTAGCCAAGCGTTCGCGGGTGTAAGCGCTCTTGAAGAGTTTACAACAATGGAACTACCAGCAGATATGAGCGACGAAGATAAAGAATCTTATAAAGCTGAGCTGCTTGATAAAGTGCTACAAAACTGCATCAAAGACATGGTTAAGCAAATCAAAAAAGCGCGTCGTGACGCGATTCTAAAGCGTGACTTCAAAGAAGTATTCGTGAAGTAATCGCTATAGAAGATAGAAGAAGCCACATTGCCATGTGGCTTTTTTTATAGGTGGGGTTCAAGTGCTACGTCTTTTTGCGCGACGCTCACGCCTTTAATTTGTGCGTACACAGATTGACCGACGCTCAACCGTAAATCATCCACTGCCCACTGGGTTACCGTTGCAACGAGTTCACAGTGACCTGCCAACGACAACACCACTTCTACGCTTTGTCTTGGCGTTCCTTTACCACCTTGAGCAATGGTTTTGATGGTACAAGGCAAAATGTTTCGAATGGATGTATTTTTAGCGCGGCTTAATGCGATAGATACGTCATTAGCTCTCACTCGCAATCGTACCGCTTCGCCGACGGCCGCTTCCGTTCGCTGCACCCATAAGTAATGATCGTTTGTTAGCGCCACTTTAGTCAGACCGTACGTGTCATTCTGAGCGACGACTTCACCTTTAAACAGTGCACTCTTATCTGAAAAAGATTGCCACGATTGCATGATCTTTGTGCCCCACACTTGCTCAATCAGACCAGACTCAACAATGCAGCCCTCATCAATAATGACTAGGTGCTGAGCAAGTCTCAAAATCTCATTAAGGCTATGTGTCACGTATAAAATTGGGATATCGACGCGACTCGATAGTGCCTCTAGAAAAGGCATTAATTCGCGTTTTCTTGGGTTATCCAGTGATGCTAATGGTTCATCCATGAGCAACACCTTAGGCTTGCTCAATAGCGCGCGTCCGATAGCGACTCGCTGTTTCTCCCCGCCTGATAACGAACTTGGATAGCGAGTCAAAAGCGGCTCAATCGCCAGCAGCTCGACGATTTCCTCAAAATGCGCCGTATCATTTTTCATGACCCCGTAACGCAAATTTCGTTCTACTGACAAATGCGGAAACAAACGTGCGTCTTGGAATACATAGCCGATTTCTCGCTTTTCTATCGCAAGGTCAATGCCTTGGCTAGAGTCAAAAATCGTTCGACCATTAAAGCGAATATGGCCTGAATCGGGTTGGACTAACCCACTAATAAGGTTTATTAACGTGGTTTTACCCGCACCAGAGCGCCCAAAGATCGCACTGATACCACTCGAGGGCAATGAAGCTTTTAGATGAAATGCTTGTTCACCAAATTGTTTTCTGACATCGATATCTAACCTTGTCATTGTGTCACCCCTAATCGGCGAGCGACCCAGCGGTTAAGCGATTCAGAGAAATAGAGCGACGCTAGGGATATCACAATAGAGATAATACACAGCCTCATAGCAGCGTCTTCGGCGCCTGGAGTTTCTAAAAAACTGTACATGGCTAACGGGATAGTTTGTGTTTCGCCGGGGATATTAGATACAAAACTGATTGTTGCGCCAAACTCACCGAGACTTCGCGCGAACGACAGCATAGTACCGCTAATAATACCCGGAATAACAAGCGGTAGTGTGATAGTAAAAAACACCTTTCTTGGCGATGCACCGAGCGTTCTAGCGGCCTGCTCTAGCTTGTGATCGACACTGTCCATCGACAGGCGAATGGAACGAACCATTAAGGGCAGCGCAACGATAATGCAGGCCAATACTGCACCTCGCCAGCTAAAACTAAAACTGACTCCAGTTAGCTGATAGATAAACTGGCCGATGACTCCTTGTTTTCCCATGGAAACCAATAGCAAATAGCCCACAACAACCGGTGGCAATACCAAAGGCAGATGAATCACGCTGTCTAGAATACTTTTTCCAATGAACTGCTTTTTGCTTAGTAGCCATGCGAAAAAGACACCGATTGGAATCAACCAGAGAATGGCTACACCGGCCACCTTCACACTGAGCTGTATCGCTTCTACTTCATAGTCAGTCAGCATATTAAAGATTTGCTTCCCTATCTGTGATAAATCCATGTTGTCTCAATATGGTCTGCCCTTGCTCTGAAGTGACAAACTCAGCAAACTGCCTGGTCTGCTTGTCATGGTTGAGCGTCACTAAAGGATAGTCGATAGCGTCGTGACTCGAGTCTGGAAAATCAGCCAACTTTGTGACGCCGTCACCAACCATTAAGTCCGAACTGTATACAATACCCAAAGGCGCCTCTTTCCTATCTACCAATGCTAGCACCTGTCTTACATTGTTCACCGGCGCCAATTGACTTCGCACTGTTGGCCATAGTCCTAACGATTCCAATGCTTGTTTCGCGTATATGCCCGCTGGTACGGCGTTAACCTGTCCGATGGCTAGTCGCTCATCAGTAAGGTACTGCTGCCAATCACTTTGCTTTGAAATATCAAATGACGTTTCTTCACTGTTTGATTTGCTCGTGATCAGAACCAACTTATTTCTGGCGATATGTTGAATGTTGCTAGCGCTTATCACCTTTTGGGACACGAGATAATCAACCCAGCGCACGTTAGCAGAAATGAATACGTCCGCTGGCGCCTCTCTTTGAATCTGTCTAGCCAATGAAGATGAGCCCGCGTAAACTGCCCTAACTTCAATGCCATATTCGCGTTCAAACGTTTGAGAGAGTTCATTGACTGCATTAGTCATAGAGCTTGCAGCAAATACCGTAAGCGGTTTAGCTGTTGCAAATTGAACCACTGCAAATTGTGACAGTGTAACCAATAACCAAGTAATTACAGTGCGCATTAACGGCGTTTCCTCTTCAGAACTCTTAATCTTTTTGCCCTGATAATTTAAGGTCAGGCCAAAGTTTTACAAGGTCAAGATGCTGTTCGATCGCGTCTGCGATTCTATCGATGGCAAACTCTTTCTCGTCGTTGATCGCAAACGACTCAATATCCGCACCATTCACCCAATGGGCGAGCAACTGAGTCACTTCTGGTGAATCAAAAAAGCCATGCACGTACGTTCCAAGCACTTGGTTGTCACTGCTGATCGCACCATCAAGCTGATTATCATCGAAGCTAACCGGCTGCTTGTCGCCAACGGTTGAGCGACCTGCATGAATTTCGTAACCAGAAAACGGTGCAGAGCGCCCCTCAAGAGTAAGAGTTCCATTAACGTTGGTAAGCTGCTTCTCACTTTCCAATACCGTGTCGAGCTGAAGCAGGTTCAAGCCATCACTACTTCCTGCTGAGCCTTCTATCCCTTTTGGATCCGCAATGGTGTTACCAAGCATTTGATACCCCCGCAGATCCCCATCACTTTGCCGCCAAAGCGTAAATGCTTGTAGATATCTTTATCCCACCCTTGCTCTCGAAGATAAGCAAGATCATCGCGCACAGATTTAGTCCCAGGCAATACAATCAAATCAGCGTTATCTAAGCGTTCACCTTTGCCTACATATCTAAAATCGATATCTGGATGCAGACGAAGTGCATCAAAGTCAGTGTGATTACTGATGCGGGTTAATACAGGAACGGCGACACTGAGCTTTGTATTAGATTTAATATCATGCGAAGCATCTATGGCATCTTCCGCTTCGATATTCAGCCCATGCAAAAAAGGCAACACGCCGATGACGGGCTTTCCCGTTTTTTCCTCTAGCCAATCTAAACCAGGTTCTAGCAATGATATGTCACCACGAAAACGATTAATAACAAAGCCCTTCACGCGCTGCTGTTCAGATTCTGATAATAAGGCCAAAGTCCCATAAAGATGAGCAAACACACCACCTCGATCGATGTCTGCGACGATAATAACAGGAACGTCTGCGTCTTCAGCAAAACCCATGTTAGCGATGTCATTGGCTCTGAGATTGATCTCTGCGGGGCTACCAGCACCTTCAATAACCACGGAATCAAATCGGCTGCTGAGCTTTTCAAACGACTCAAGCACGTAAGGCATCGCAAAGCGTTTGTAATCATGGAAACCCACTGCGTCCATATTAGCGTAGGCTTTTCCTTGGATAATTATTTGTGCACCGGTATCAGAGTTTGGTTTAATCAGTACCGGATTCATATCAACGGTAGCCGTTACATTCGCTGCTTGAGCTTGAACCGCCTGAGCGCGCCCAATTTCCCCACCATCTTCAGTTACCGCACTGTTTAATGCCATATTTTGTGGTTTAAAAGGGGCAACCTTTATCCCTTGGCGTGCTAAAACGCGGCATAACCCTGCCACTAATACACTCTTACCTGCATCGGATGTGGTGCCTTGAACCATAAGAGCTTGTGAAGTGCGGCGCATATCGTGCTAATTTCCTTAATCAATAGTGGGATTAGTTTACCTTTTTTACTCATCACGACCAACGCTTCACATTGAAACTTAACGAATTATTCAACGCTGTTCTGTTCATAACATCATCAATTTTGCATAGTAGCTCTCGATATCATTAAATTGGTCTGTATTTTGCTTTTAGTTTTTATATACTGGCCCAATTCACATTTCGAGATTATATCGATATCTTTTTATCATGGAGTCCTCATGCTAGGTAAAGCAAGCCGAGCTGCGCTGTTAACATTGGCAGTTGCCGCCCCTACGCTGGTTCAAGCTAACAATTTTAACTATAACTCATTCGAAGTCCGCTTAGGTGCTAATCCTGGTACAGTAGGTGCTGAGTTTACGACATTCTTTACGGAGAATACCCATTTTATTGCTCGTGGTGACAGTCGTTTTGAAGGGGACTGGGATATTGCAGGCGGTATTGGCTTCAATGGCCCAGCTGGTCAATTTGCGGATGTGTACGGTCAGCTATTAGTTCACAATGTTAAGACCAGAGATGACGAAAAATTCGATAGCGAATTTATGTCTGAGTTTAATATTGGCTCGCGTATTTGGCTACTGCAGAATATTGAAGGTACGGGTCAAATCGGTATGCTGAATCGCCGTGATGATACCGTGTTCATTTGGAGTGTCGGCGCACGTTTCCACTCAACAGAAGCTCTATCATTAGGTGCTGATATCAAAGATGGTGGTATCTACGGTCCCCAAGCGCAAATGTCTGTTGAATTTACCTTCTAAATACGATCAAACAGTGCTCGTTTCACAACGTGTCAATTGATACAAAAAGGCTTCCCATATTTGGAAAGCCCTTTTGTTTTATTTAGTTGGTTTTGGCTGAACGTATTTACGACTTACATCGACGATTGCTACATCTCTGAAGAAACTTCTACCTAATAACACTGGGTATTTCAGGTGGGTTCTGTCTGCAAGAGTAAATTCCGTTTTACTCGTCATATCGCCAATTTTAATCACTGATACAACGACCGGGCGCTTATCACTCTCTTCTGAGCTTGATTGCTTTACTTTTACCCAACGGTCGACTGGCATCGATACTTCTTTAGATTCCACACCATCGTGCTTCACTTTGAATTTCACCCAGTCTTTGCCATCACGTTCAAATGGGACGATGTCAACTGCGCTTAGTGAAGAAGTTGTCGCACCTGTATCAACACGAGCTTTTGTCGTCACTTTCATATCCATTAGACGAACATATTCTTGCTCACCTAGAATTAACTTGCCGTCATCACTCTTGACTGGAGCTGGCTTCGGCTTCTCCGCTGGTTTGGTTTCTTTTACCGGCTCTTCCGGCTTTTCCGGTTTCGCTTCAGTCACCTTCTCTTCCGGTTTTACTTCTGGCTCGACCGGTTCAGTTTTTGGTGCTTCTGGCGTAGTTTCTGCTGCTGGTGGTTCAACAGGTGGCGGAGTTTGTGTCGGTGTTGTCGAACACGCAACCAGACCACCTGATAACATTAACGGTAATATCGCTTTCCAAGGTTTCATTCATTCACCTTTATTATTTTTAGTAGTTTCTATTGTCGTGTTTATTTTTGACTAACAGCGGCTAATGCATCGGCTACATATGGCAATTGAGACTCAGAAAGTCCTGCAATGTTAATACGACCATCGTCAACGCCATAAATCGCATAATCCGTGCGCAATCGTTGCATTTGCTCTGCTGTAAATCCTAGCACAGTAAACATGCCTTTGTGAGACATGATGAAGTCAAAATCGGTCGACGAACCTGTTTGTTTCAAAGCTTTGCATAAGCCATCACGCAGCGATACAAGTCGTTGTTGCATCTCAGAAAGCTCTGTCGTCCACATAGTGGTTAAATGGTCATCCTTTAGAATCGTTTTAACCAGTGCCGCACCGTGATCAGGTGGCATCGTGTATGTTGAACGTGCGAGCGTTAACAACTTACCTTTGGCATTGTTCGCTTCAGCTGCGTTCTTACCAATAACAATTGCTGCACCTGTACGTTCACGGTACAAACCAAAGTTTTTAGAACATGAGGTGGTCAGCAACATTTCTTCTACATTTTCGGCCATATGACGAAGGCCCAATGCATCTTGCACTAGCCCGTCACCAAATCCTTGGTAAGCGACATCTACGAAAGGAACAAAACCGTTTTTAACGCTAAGCTCTGTGATCGCTTTCCAGTCATCCAACGCAATATCTGCACCTGTTGGATTGTGGCAACAACCATGCAGTAATACTACGTCGCCCTGACCTGCTTGGCTAAGATCGGTTAGCATCGCATCACGATCCACTTGCTTTGTCGTTACATCAAAGTAGCGGTAAAACTTAACCTGTAAGCCCGCAGCTTCCATAACAGGCTTATGATTTACGTAGCTTGGGTTTGATAACCACACTGTTGTACCTGGAGCAGCAACATTCATTAGGTCACCCAGCATACGCAAGCCACCGCTCGCTCCGGGAGTTTGAATGACAGACATTCGATCGTAAATTGGAGTTTCACCAAAAACCACTTTCGCGATGCTTTGGTTAAATTCTTCACAACCAGCAAGCCCAACGTAGGCTTTTGTCTGTTGCTCTGAAGTCACAATTCGCTGAGCTTCAGCAATGGCCTTCATAATTGGAGTTTGACCGTCGCTATTTCGATATACACCGATGCAAGATCGACTTTGTCGGTACGAGGATCATTTCGGTAAGCTACGGAAAGAGAAAGAATAGGATCGAGCGCTGGCTCGGGTAACTGAGAGAACATGAAAGTCACAACCCTTTGAAATTCAAGCAATGGCCTTCACGTTATCATTAGATTAAAAATATTGAAATAGTTTTGTTATTGGTGAGGACGATTCATTCTGTAAACCTAGCCGTAAACCAGATTAACGCCTGGCCATATGTTGCATAAAAGATCGGCAAAGCTAACGTAACTAACCGCTCTAAGGCATAAATAAAGGAGCCGAAGCTCCTTATTTTTGCACTATCAATGTTACAAATTTGTAAATCGGTGTATAACCTGGTTTGCACTTCCACACCATTCTAACTCAGGATCGGCGAGATCTTTCTCGAATTTGCCGTCCACCAGCACATCGATAAGATCAACCACTAGTTTTTGTTCTGCACTAAGTTCCGCAAGGACATACCCTGTCCACAGCCAAATATCCTTACCTTGGCACTCTGCTCGTACACGCTCCACCAGTTTAAGTACAGCACTCACATTAGCAGGATGAAGGGGATCTCCGCCAGATAACGACAGACCGCGTTTTTTAATTCGACTGTCGTTTAAGTCCGCGATGATTTGGTCTTCAAGCTCTTGGGTAAACAAATGACCAGAATGCAATGACAACGTCGACTGATTATAACAACCACGGCATTGATGCACGCAGCCAGAAACAAAGAGAGTACAACGCGTACCAGGTCCATTGACCACGTCGATCGGATGATACTGATGATAATTCATGGGTTGTTGCTCTCTTTACTGACTTCTTTGTTTAACGATTACAGGTGCTTAACGCGACGTTTAACTTCTTCTTGTTTACCGAAGTTAAATGGACGAGCGTCCGGGCTACCTAGATAGCCACACACACGGCGTGTTACTGACACGCGAGTAGAGTCATGGTTGCCGCACTTAGGACACGTAAAGCCCTTACTTGTACAGTCGAACTCACCCATATAGCCACATTCGTAACACTCATCAATTGGAGTATTGGTACCGTAATATGGCACTCGGCTGTAGCTGTAATCCCACACGTTCTCTAATGCTTCGATGTTGCGCTGCATATTCGGGAACTCGCCGTAGCAAATAAAGCCGCCTGATGAAATCTCTGGATACGGCATCTCGAAATCGATCTTATCGTACGGGTTTACCTTCTTCTGCACATCTAGGTGGAAGCTATTGGTGTAGTAGCCTTTATCCGTAACGCCTTCGATTACACCAAACTCTTTAGTATCGATTTGGCAGAAGCGGCTACATAAGTTTTCACTTGGTGTGCCGTATAAGCTAAACGCATAACCAGTTTCTTCAGCCCAGCTATTCACTACAGTTTTCATATGTTTGATGATATCGAGTGCCATATCGCGCATTTGATTGTCATCGTACATGTGAGTTTCTGTGCCAAATAGTGCAGTCATCGTCTCATGAATACCGATGTAACCAAGAGAGATAGACGCTCGGCCATTCTTGAAGATTGGTGCAATCGAATCATCCGCTTTCAAGCGAACACCACAAGCACCTTCCATATATAGAATAGGCGCTACGCGCGCTTTGACTTTTTCAAGACGACTAATACGTGTTTCTAGTGCCTTACGAGCCAGCAATAAACGGTCATTCAACAACTCATAGAACTTATCTACGCTACCCTTCGCTTTAATTGCGATGCGTGGCAAGTTCAAGCTCACAACACCAAGGTTGTTACGGCCTTCATGTTGAAGTTCGCCATTCTCTTCATAGGTGTTTAAGAAGCTACGGCAACCCATAGGCGTTTTGAACGAACCTGTTACTTCAACCACTTTTTCGTAGTTTAAGATGTCTGGATACATACGCTTAGACGCACACTCTAAAGCTAACTGCTTAACGTCATAGTTGGATCGTCTGACTTATGGTTCAGTCCATCTTTAATCGCGAATACCAGTTTCGGGAACACCGCTGTTTTCGCGTTTTTGCCAAGACCAGCGATACGGTTTTTAAGGATCGAGGTTTGGATCAGCTTTGATTCCCAGCTCGTACCTAGACCAAAACCGAAGGTAACAAACGGAGTTTGACCATTCGCGGTATGAAGTGTGTTTACTTCATACTCAAGAGATTGGAATGCGTCGTAACACTCTTTTTCAGTGCGTGCTTGAGCGAACGCTTCTGGTTGATGAATATCCCAGTCTTTCGCGATTTCAAGATGTTTATCGTAGCTTGCTTTTACATAAGGCGCGAGTACTTCATCGATGCGGTTGATTGTAGTACCGCCATAAATGTGGCTCGCTACCTGCGCAATGATTTGTGCCGTTACTGCTGTCGCTGTTGAAATTGATTTAGGAGTGTCAATTTCGGCATTACCCATCTTAAAGCCATGCGTAAGCATGCCTTTCAAGTCGATAAGCATACAGTTAAACATTGGGAAGAAAGGTGCGTAATCCAAATCGTGATAGTGAATATCGCCTTCATCGTGTGCCTGAACAACATCACGCGGCAAAATGCGAGTTTTCGCATAGTGCTTAGCCACGATACCTGCAAGCAAGTCACGTTGAGTTGGAATCACTTTACCGTCTTTGTTAGCGTTCTCATTAAGAAGATCGGCATTGCTCTCTTCAATAAGGCCTTCGATCTCTTTAGTCAGAGCGCTTTTCTTCTCGCGAGCAATGTCACGGTCATGACGGTACTCAATGTAAGAACGTGCTAGTCCTTTGTATGGACCTTGCATTAACTCGTTCTCAACTAGAGTTTGGATTTCCTGAATATCCACATGTTCGCAATCCTGCAGCTTGAGCTCGACCGCTAACGCTACATTTTTAGCATAGATTTCGAGTTCTTTGTCTGCATGTTCCGCCGCACTTACCACAGCAGCTTCAATACGATCCTTTGTAAACGGAGCACGAGAGCCATCTCTCTTGATTACGATTGTTTTCACCCTTTCTCCTTACCCCTAGCATACTCACAGAGTTATCCACAAACACACTATATAGGGTTGTTACTTTTTCTTCTGACACAATATATTGTGGTGTATTTAACGAGAAGCACCAACTGAAAGTATTGACTTAGATCAATAAAAACTGGGTAGTGAACAAGAAGAATTCGATCTAAATGAACTGGATCTCATACCGTGTAATTTCAAAATAAGACACGAATTTTTCGCTAAAAACAGTTGCATTTCCGCCAAGGCTTACGGCACATTGCCTGAAAGGAGTTTTATAAATGGCAAGGACAATGATAAGAACAAACAGTTATAAACACTTAGTTACAACCTTACTTGTTGGAATATCACTTTTTCCTACATTGTGTATTGCACAAGGAAAATCTCTAACATTGATGACTTGGAATTTAGAGTGGCTAACGACCACTCCATCGTCGAAGTTTCCCTCTAGCAATCGAGGCGCCGAGGACTTCCGCGCTTTGCAGAACTATTTCAACGAGATCAGGCCCGAAGTTCTAGCGTTTCAAGAAGTTGATAGTATCGAAGCGATTGAGCGTGTGGTTGGCAAGCATTATCACATCTACCTTTCCGATCGTTCAGCAGTTCATAATCGTCAACATCAGTTCTCCGACATCAATCAGTACACTGGCTTCGCGATACACTATGAACTGACCGTCATAGACACTCCCGACTTTCCGCTAACCATAGGTGACAAGCTCCGTTTTGCTAGCTCCGTTATTTTAGAAGCCGTAAATGGTGCTCCAATACACCTGCTGTCTGTGCACCTTAAAGCGGGTTGTAGCGGTAAATTAACGAAACACCGCTCATGTAAGAAGCTGAGACAAGAAGGCCAGGTCATACATTCCTGGTTAAAAGAGCGAGAGAGAAGCAATGATTCGTTTATCATTCTTGGCGATTTCAACCACAACCTCAGTTATCACGAAGATTGGCTTTGGCGCGATTTGGTCTCACATCTCAACTCAGTGCCAAGACTGGCTTCTAAGTCCACTCCGGCAATTTGCAAAGTACGTTCAAAACGCAGCTCTACGCGCACTCATCAGTTTCGTTCTTTGATTGACCATATTATTGTCAGCCCCGATCTACAAACCGGAGCGGCTGTTCAACATGCAATGCCAATATCGCAAGTGCTCAACTACCAAATGAGCGATCATTGTCCTCTATCTGTAGAGCTGTATTGAGAATTATCTTGACCCTACTCCTTCAGACCCAGCTTAATCAATAGTTTTCGTGGCGGGCAAAAGCCGGTAAAACCGCTTTGTATTAGGTTGAGGCCAATGAACACAGTAAACCAGATAAAATAGTGACTGACGTAAACCGTCAGTAACAACGAAACTAGAACCATGGTTCCTGCGAGAATTCGGATACCGTTTTCAACTTTCATAATCACTTCCTTTAAAAGCTTTTGCTAATATTAGTGTTAAAATAAAAGCTCCACTCTCTGGCGGAGCTTCACTTGGTGGCTGTACAGAGCTACATCCCGGCTTTCACAATTCCCCGTTTTAATGCGACATAGTACAAAATTGGTATCACCAACAGCGTCAGCACAGTTGATACAAAAATGCCGAATATCAAACTGATCGCTAGTCCATTAAAGATAGGGTCATCAAGAATGAACACCGCGCCTATCATGGCCGCAAGAGCGGTCAACATTATCGGTTTCGCTCGGACAATCGCAGACTCAATAACTGCGTCGCCTAGTTCCATTCCGTCTCGTAACTGGTGGTTAATGAAGTCCACTAGCAGTATCGAGTTGCGAACAATAATGCCAGCTAGCGCTATCATGCCGATCATCGATGTTGCAGTAAACTGAGCCCCTAGTAGCGCATGACCCGGCATCACCCCAATGATGGTCAATGGAATCGGCGCCATAATAATGAGGGGCACTAAGTACGATTTGAACTGTGCGACTACGAGCAAATAAATCAGGATCATTCCAACTGCATAGCAATGCCCATATCTCGAAATGTCTCGTAAGTAATCGTCCATTCGCCGTCCCAAAAGATCTCGACGCCTTTAAGGCCCGATGGTTGGTTAACAAAGTACTGCTCAACATCCAATCCCTTATCAGCAAAGCTCGATGAGATATCAGCCATACCATATAGGGGACTATCGAGATCTCCGGTCATATCGCCGACAACCATAATCATAGGAACTAAGTTCTTATGAACGATATAGTTGTCCATCGCTTGCTCACGAACCTTAATCAAATCCGCGAGAATGTACTGTGTACCCGATGCAGAGTTAATCTTCATATTCATCACCTGTTCCAGACGAACTTTGGCACTCTCTTTAGCTTGGATTTGAATTGGGATCGGATATTTGCTCTGCTCACTATGCAAATAACTCACCGGCTTGCCACCTACCGCAGTCGCAAGTGAATCCACTATTGCTGAGTAAGCCACACCCAAACGAGAGGCTTTAGTGCGATCAATCACCACCTGCCACTTTTGATGAGCTTCTGGCAGATAGAGATCGACATCCACAATGTCATTCGTCTCACGGAAAATCTCTCTAAGTTTTAGCGCGGCTTGTTCGCGAACTTCCTGAGTCGGGCCGTACACTTCTGCCAATATCGGTGACCACACTGGTGGGCCCGGCGGCACTTCAACGACTTTCACTTTGCCACCAAATTTCTGTGCGATCTTCACGAGCTTTGGTCTCACCGCGACAGCAATCTCATGACTTGAGCGAGCGCGCTCCGATTTATCCACCAAGTTAACTTGAATATCGCCTTTTTCTGGAGCTTGACGCATGAAGTAGTGGCGCACCAAGCCGTTGAAGTTTATCGGTGCTGCTGTACCTGCGTAAATCTGGTAGTCACTGACTTCTTCTACGTCATTCAATGCATCACTGAGCTCGAACAATACGCGTTGCGTGCGCTCTAACGAGTTGCCTTCGGGCATATCCAAAATGACTTGGAACTCAGACTTGTTGTCAAAAGGCAGCATTTTCATCACGACGAGTTGTTGAACTGGCAGCCACATGGATACCGCGATAGCTACCAACACACCCACACCTAACAACATGCGATTGCGCTTTTGCACTCGGCTTACCACAAATGGTGACATTACCTTTTTAAAGAAAGCTGATTGTTTACTGCTGACAGCTTCTTCGTGGGCGTTACCCTCTTTCAGTAAGATGCGAGCTAACCATGGTGTTAATACAAACGCGATAATCAGCGAGATCAACATACCCATTGACGCGTTAATCGGAATTGGGCTCATGTAAGGCCCCATTAAGCCCGATACAAAGGCCATCGGTAACAAGGCTGCGATCACTGTTAGCGTCGCCAATATAGTAGGACCACCAACCTCATCAACGGCACCTGGAATAAGCTCTGCCAGTTTCTGTTTACCTTTCACCATATGACGGTGGATGTTTTCCACTACCACAATGGCGTCATCAACCAAAATACCAATAGAGAAAATAAGCGCGAACAGAGAAACACGGTTAAGAGTGAAACCCCAAGCCCATGACGCAAACAACGTCAGTAACAAGGTGATAATGACTGCGACACCAACAACTACCGCTTCGCGTACACCCATAGTCACAAGTACCAGTAGCACCACAGCTCCCGTTGCAAACGCAAGCTTACCTATCAATGTATTGGCTTTATCTGCGGCGGTCTGACCGTAATCACGGGTGACATCTACTTGGATGTTATCCGGAATTAAAGTGCTTTCTAACTGACCTAAGCGTTCATCAACCGCTTTGGCGACATCCACTGCATTCTCACCGCTTTTCTTTGCAATCGCGATCGTCACGGCAGGTTTAATATCGTTCTTGTCACTGGTCCAAACAACTTGCGTTGGTGTATCTGTGCCTAATTGAATATCTGCAATGTCCGCCAAATAGACAGGTTGACCATCATGCAAACCGACCACTAACTGTTTCACCTCATCGACGTTAGTAAGGAACTCACCAATTTGCAGAGGTATAGATTGGTTGTCTTGCGTCAAGCTCAGCATTGGGGATGCTGAATTTGCATCTGGCAACATCTGATTAAGCGAGTCAATAGTGACTCCATAACCGGACATTTTTGCAGGGTCGAGCCTCACATCGACAATCGTTGGTTGACGACCAACCGTGTAGATATCTCGTGTACCTGGTATCCGCTTGAGCTCAGTTTCCAGTCCATGAGCGACACTTGTGATCTCTTGTAGCGTTGCTGAGCCCGCCTTAGGTGACAAGGTCACGTTTACAATGGGAACATCTTCGATACCGCGCGGTTTAATAATCGGCTGTCCGACACCCATGTTTGCTGGCATCCAATCATTGTTGGAGTATAGCTTGTTGTATATCTTAACCACCGCTTCGTTTCTTGGAATACCGACTTCGAATATCGCGACAATCATCGCGCCGCCAGGCTGAGAGAACGAATAGATCTTATCGATACCATTAATCTCTGACACAATTTGTTCAGCTGGATTGGTAACCAAGCTTTCAACTTCTCTAGGTGAAGCACCCGGAAACGGGATATAGACATCGGCAAAAGTCACATCAATTTGTGGCTCTTCTTCTTTAGGCGTAATAGCAATTGCCATCAATCCGAGCAACAGTGCAACCAACGCCAATAAAGGCGTCATTGCCGATGATTGGAATGCGGCTGCTATGCGCCCCGAAATCCCCATCTTTTTGTCTTCTATCTTGTGACTCA
Organism: Vibrio maritimus; assembly: GCA_003263775.1. Classification (GTDB taxonomy): domain Bacteria; phylum Pseudomonadota; class Gammaproteobacteria; order Enterobacterales; family Vibrionaceae; genus Vibrio; species Vibrio maritimus. The sequence continues at coordinate 379,906 of JYJJ01000079.1, read as the reverse complement.
TTATGCCCCCTACTTCTCAGCCAAGAAGCTAACCACATCGGTGACGATCTCATCACCTACTTCAAGACCACTTAAGACTTCAAGTTGGTCGCTGTTCGATTGACCCACACGCACTGGATTCATTACGACTTTTTCGCCTTCTACACGATAAACAACACTCAGCTCACCGCGACGGATGACTGCTGATTTCGGGATTTGAATTGACGGTTTTTGATCATGGGTAAAGGCAACCTTCACCCATTCTCCTGGCAGTAAGTTTTGGGGTTGTTCAAGAAGCTCTAGACGAAGGCGGAAAGCACGAGATTTTTCATGAGCGTAATTGAACAGCTTAGCCTCGTAGGGCTCAAGGACCTCTCCATTTAGAGTGGTTATAGAAAACTGACTGGCATCTTCTACTTTTTCACGATATCGCTGAGGAATTTCCGTCACAACTCGAAGTGGAGACAGTGAAAAGCCGGTCATCAATTGGCTACCAGGAGCGACAGTTTCACCAAGTTCGACATGTCGCTGAGTGACAACACCGGTATACGGCGCACGTATGCTTGTGTAGCCCAATGAATCCTTAGCCTGCGTAACCGCCGCTTTCGCTTGCTTGACTTCAGCAACGGAAGAGCGAGCTTCAGCTTCTGCCGCATCTAAGCGCTCACGAGAAATAGCACCTTTAGGAAACAGCTCGCGGTAGCGTTTCACCTGAGCCGTCGCTTTGATGTTTTGTGCATTGGCACTGTTAAGCTGAGCGAGCGCGGCATCAAGCGATGCTGATTGTTGCTCTGCGCTGATTTCCAACAACACATCACCTTGATTAATGATGTCATTCACATCGCATTCACCGCCACTATTCTTCCAGAGGTTTGTGCTGAAAGCGTACCGCGATTCACGGCTTCTACTGTTGCGTCTAGCTCAACAACAGAATCGATATTGTTCATTTCAATAATGGTGGTGTCATAAGCGCTCGCTGTTGCGCTGAATACTGCGCTAGCGATCACTGCCCACTTTAGAAAGCTGACTTTCATGTTTACCTCATTATCATTAATTAGCTAAACCTAATATAAACACATTTATTAGCAATGTCTAATGTTTTATTTAGAACTTGCTAAAGTAGATTGTTATTGGAGACTTCTGATGTGGCTGGTTGAATTATAGGCAATAAAAAAGCCCGGTCTTTCAACCGGGCTTTCAAATTCTAATATTAATATCAGAAAGTTAACCAGACGCTCAAGAAAGGGCTATGACTGTTTAACCATATTGACTTGTTTGTTTTTACCTAGCAAAACATCGCCAATGAACATTCCTACCAACATGGCAAACACAAAGCCAACAATCCCTAAGTTGCCATTGGCGATAGAAGAAATTGCAGGCCCTGGACATATGCCTGCAATACCCCACCCAATCCAAATAGTGCTGCGCCGCTTAGCAGTTGAACATCAATTTTTTTGTTCTCTGATAGGCAAAACTGATCAGTACAAACTGGCTCAGCTTTACGGCGTATAACAAGCCAATAGCTAGGTGCAAACACCAACAGCGCTCCGCCCATGACAAAAGCAAGATCAGGCGACCACTGTCCGAAAATATCTAGGAAGGCCATCACATTAGCCGGGTCGCTCATACCAGAAACAATCATTCCCGCGCCAAACAAAAAGCCACTAATCAGTGCAATCAATCGAAACATGGTCACCTCCTATAGTACGTGCAGCATAATGGTCGTGGTTGCCATCGCAACCGCCATAAACGTCATAGTCGCAGCGATTGAACGTTTAGAAAGACGTCCCATTCCACAAATGCCATGTCCACTGGTACAACCGTTACCAAGCTTAGTGCCAATACCAACAAGCAAGCCCGCTATGAGTACTAGTGGCGTAGAAACCACCATAGCCGAAGGAGTAATGTTTAAGCCTTTAGCTGAAACTACGCCACCTAAGATCATGCCCAGTACGAATAATATGCGCCAGCTTGTATCACCCTTACGCCCTTTATAAATACGACCAACAATACCGCTGATACCCGCAATCTTGCCATTGAACAACAGCAATAACGTGGCGGACACTCCTAAAAGCATACCGCCGAGCAAGGATGCCCAAGGAAATGTAAACTCCATACTTACCTCTTGAATTTCAAACTTAAAATTGATTTAAGTTGCAAAATTCATCCGAAAATTTTGCAAGTTAAACCAGCTACAGGTAGAAAATTAAGTACGAGGCTTAATGACAGTAAAGATTGTGAAGCTGCTGAATCAGTCCCACCACGCGCTCATCTTTTAGCGCATAATAGACGTGTAGCGATTCTTTGCGAGATGACACCAAATCGGCCTTCTTTAACACCGATAAATGCTGCGAGAATGCAGATTGGCTTAAATTGGAATTAGCTTGTAGTTGCCCAGCTCCCTGTTCACCTTCAACTAGTTGGCACAACACAAACAAGCGATCTGGATGAGCGAGTGTCTTCAGTACTTCCGCTACGTCCACTGCGCGTTCTTTCATTTGCAGTAAGTCCACTTTGTTACCTCTGTGTGTTGATTTCATGTCTTCATTATCCACACACCCATTTATTTAGTCAATGCTTAATTAGATAATCTATATTTAGATTAAAATACATTAGACAACTCTAATTGAAGTAGTTATAGTGGCTGTCATTCACAATTAACATGCATTTTGGATGAGTATCCAAGACAAGTAATGAGGTAAGGTATGACTAAGATCGTAATTGTAGGTGGTGTTGCGGGAGGTGCTTCTGCCGCTGCTCGAGCTCGACGTTTGAGTGAAGACGCTGAAATTATCATGTTAGAACGCGGGCCTTTTGTGTCGTTCGCGAACTGTGGTCTTCCTTACCACATTGGCGGTGATATTAAAGACCGCTCTAAGCTACTTTTGCAAACTCCTGAAAGCTTTCTAGCGCGTTTTAATGTTGATGTACGCGTAATGAATGAAGTCGTATCAATCAACCGTGCCGACAAAACCGTCACCATTAAAAACCTAATTGATGGTAGCGAATACACGGAGTCTTATGACTTTTTGCTCCTAAGCCCAGGTGCAGCGCCGTTCATTCCAGCTATTGCAGGTATTGATAACCCTCTAACCCATTCGCTGCGCAATATCCCAGATATGGATCGTATCATTCAGACCATCCAAACCAACAAACCAAAACACGCAACGGTTGTTGGTGGTGGGTTTATTGGCCTAGAAATGATGGAGGCTTTCCACCAGCTTGGTATTGAAACCACGCTTATCGAAATGGCTGATCAAGTAATGACGCCAGTAGACAAAGAAATGGCTGGGTTTGCTCATGCTGAGATCAAACAGCGCGGCATTGATCTCCGACTAGGCATTGCACTGGAAGCGGTTGAGTTTACTCAAGAAGCAGACAACACTGGCAAGCTTGCGCTTACCCTCAATAACGGTGACACACTGAATACTGAGCTGCTCATTATGTCGATTGGTGTTCGCCCAGAAACGAAATTAGCACAAGAAGCTGGCCTACAATTAGGCGAACTTGGTGGCATCTACACTAACAGCAGCATGCAAACTAGCGATCCTTCTATCTTTGCGGTTGGCGATGCTATCGAAGATACTGACTTTGTCACCGGTAAATCTGGCTTTGTTCCACTAGCAGGACCTGCTAACCGTCAAGGCCGTATGGCTGCGGATAACATGCTTGGCCGCGCTGAAACTTATCAAGGCACCCAAGGTACGTCGATCGTTAAGATCTTCGATCTCGCAGTCGCTTCAGTGGGCAAGAACGAGAAAGTACTCAAGCGTGAAGGTATTGCTTACGAAAAAGTCTTCGTACACACAGCGAGTCACGCCGGTTACTATCCTGGCGCGGAGATTGTGTCTTTAAAAATGTTGTTTAGCCTGAAACGGGAAAAATCTTAGGGGCGCAAGCAGCGGGTAAAGATGGTGTCGATAAGCGCATTGACGTTCTGGCAGTTGCTCAGCGCGCTGGCATGACCGTTGAACAGCTTCAACACCTAGAACTGACTTATGCGCCACCTTACGGAAGTGCGAAAGATGTTATTAACCAGGCGGCATTTGTAGCGAATAACATTCTTAAAGGTGATGCAACGCCAATCCACTTCGACGAGATTGATAACCTAACGGAAGATCAGCTCCTCCTAGACGTTCGTAACCCAGGCGAACTTGAAAACGTGGGCTTTATTGAAAGTGCTATTAACATCCCTGTTGACCAACTACGTGGTCGCATGAATGAACTACCGAAAGACAAAGAGATTGTGATCTACTGTCAAGTAGCTTACGCGGTAACGTAGCGTATCGCCAACTTGTCAATAATGGTTTCAAGGCTCGTAACCTGATTGGTGGCTACCGCACCTACAAGTTTGCGCAAGCTTAATCGTTAGTCGAACACTATTCAACTCGACTTAAAAAGGAGCACCTAGGTGCTCCTTTTTAATTTGTGTAAGACCTACTCATTTAGCCAAACAGCTTCGTCCAAATACTCGGGTTGCGCTTGTCGTGATATTCAAGACGTAGGCTATCGACTTCACGCAAAGACTCCTTAGCCGCCTCCAAGTCGCCCTTTTTAAGCTCCGCATCGACATTGTCGATTGCTAGCGAAAGTTTTTTGAAGCCTTCTAAGTAAAGATCCGCTTTTTCAGGTGGGTAGTCGCCTTGTTTTGAATCGGCAATCAATTGATCAAGCTCGGAAATCGGTGTTTGCATCGCTTCTACAGTTTGTGCTTCTGCTGCCTGCTTGAAGGCGAGCTTCATCGCTTGCATGTTCTTCTTAAGATCAACACCACCTGACGCCATTACTGATGTAGAGATAGCAAAGCAAAGAGTCATTAGACTAAGAAGTTGAACTGGTTTGGCGAGCGTTTTGGTTTTTATAAGCGCTGTCGTTGTCATTCTATATCCTTTTGAGAGCAAAAGACCCCAGCTTCCTGAGGTCTTGGTCATTGTACTCGAAGTTCCTGCAACAACGGGACAAAAAATTGCATCAAAACATGTAACGTTTACGCTACACCGATTTCCTTATAAATCACTGAACTCAGCGATAGGTTCACGACCTCTTAGAGCTAAGAAATCGAGAAATTGGCGTGCAGACGCGGTAATGATTTTCTCTACCGGCATTTCTACTTCAACTAGGAGTTTTTGCGTCAGTTCAAACTCACCGATTGTGTCATAGAAGTGAGAGTCACTCCCTGTCGTAATATACCCACCTGCCGCTTTCACTGCTCTAGCAATATCATAGCAACGGTCAACACTCCCTACTCGGCTATGTCCCTTAAGAGTTGAATTATTAATCTCAATGGCAACATGATGCTCCGCAGCGCACTTTGCTACAGCCTCGAAGTCAAAGTCAAAGTTAGGGTTTCCCAAATGACCTAACGCATCGATATTGCCGCTCTTAATCACGTTGATAAGCGCTTCGGTATGTTCTTCTTTACTCGCGGGTTTAAACACGGGTTCATGAAAACTGCCAATGATCCAGTCGAGCGCTTTGTATGACGTAGGATTGACATCAATCTCGCCTTGAGTATTCAGAATGTTGGCTTCAATACCACGAATAATAGCCACACCAGAAAGAAACCTAGGAATCACTCGTTGGTTTGAGAAAAACCAAAAGTGCGGAGCACCCGGCATGGTTTCTGCGTGATCCGTAGTACATAGTATTTCCAATCCATTGGCCTTTGCTGCCTGAGCATTCTCGGTAATGGTGCTGTAAGCATGACCGCTGGCGTAGGTATGCGTGTGTGTATCAACCACAAACTTCATTCTTCTCTCCTCGATAAACCGATACTCTCATGAGTATCGGTCATTGATATTGCAGTTTTGTTCTAGATCCTTTCAAACTCAGTGCTACGAGTAATCACAATGCGTAACTAGAAGAAATCGATGGAACCGCGTCCGCTATTCGGGTCTTTACTGCCCTTTTGCTTCGATTTGCTTGAGTTTGTTTTGTTCGACTTACTGGCTTTTTCAGACGATTGACCAGGCTTGTTGGACTTCGTCTTTTTGTTCTTTTGTTTGTCTTTTTGCGGCTTGCTCTGTTTCGATTGCGCAGCTTTTGGCTCAGGCTTGTTCGCTACCTTTGCCTCTTCTGGCTCAGTAGGCGGCTGGTCGCAAACTACAACGTAGTATTCTTGGTTAAACTCAAAAAAGTCGCCATCGTACATTTTGCGGCGCTTGCGTGTTTCCAGCTCACCATTTACCGCAACATAACCCTCAGCAATAAAGTGTTTCGCTTCACCGCCACCACCGACTAAGTTCGCAACTTTAAACAGTTTATATAACTCAATGGGATGACTTGAGACTTCGATCCCGATGGCTTCAATTTCGATCTCTTCGCCTTCTTGATCGTCAAATTCTTCGGGCTCGTTTAGGTATTCTTGATTCATTGTCTTTATCGCTTGTGGCTTTTTGTGCATTGTACTGCCTTGGCTATCGACAAGCTATTAAAAAGCCTCGCTATACCGAGGCTTTTTGTCTTTTACTGATACGTTACGTAACAATCGTGCGTTTTACCAAGTTAAGTTCTCACTAGAAGCGTTAACCAGCTTTTTCACCGGATCATTACCATCATAGGTCCATATCTCTACCAAAAACGACCCTACGTGTTCCGCGGCATTAAAGTTAAGCTCCGCTTTGCCGCTTCGTAACGCTTGTGATGCCACTTTACTCTCGTAATTAGCTCCAGTTCGCCCGACGACTTTTCAACAAACTCTGTATAGACCGACACAAATGCTCTGCCACTTACGTCGTTGGTAGCGTCCACTATTAGTGAGTAAGCTTCTATCGGTTGATAGTCAAAATCATCAGGAATCGACAAGTCTTCCATCGTTCTCTGTGCGGCCGCACTGGCGTCGGTGTTGCTACTGGGGCCGGAGCCGGAGCTGAGTCTGGTGCCGTTGCCGGTGGTGTCGATACACTGCCACCTGAGTCGCCGCCACCGCCGCCACCGCCGCCACAGCCTACTATCAGTCCAAGAGAAATTATTGAGGTTACTGTAAGTGCTTTCATGATATTTCTCCTATGGAATGTAGCATTTGTCAGGGGTTGCGAATTGAGATTCAAACCAGTTTTGTGCTTGCTCACCGCTCGATTCCGCATATGTCGCATACTGTGGGTATGCCGTTATCAGGTCGGTGGTTTCCGTTGGCCACAACCACTCGTCGTTGACCATGATTGCCCAAGGCAGGTTTTCTGCTGTTTTGAAAAAGGTGTTGGTTGAAGCATTGCTGACATCTCGTCCAAGACCTGCGAATAGATCAGCGTCGAATTGCTCAGTTGGTTCGTAGTTTGGCAAGTGGACTTCCCATTTTCTTCCTGGCTGGAAGTACCCCGCACCATGGTAATAATCTGGTGTTGCAAAGATAAACGGGTCATACGGCATCGACATCAACGATGAGGTGTCTGTACCATCTGTAATATTTACGTGAAGCGTGAAGTTCAGTTGGACATCTTCAGAACCGCATGACATCAACGTTCGGTGGAAGTCACAGCTATCAAGTTTATAGACTGACGTATCTTCACTAATCACAAAAATCGCTTCGTCAGATATCTCTTCAAGCCCACTTGCCTCAGACTGGACGTCATTTTTGATTAAGCGAGTTGTATCGGTATCAATATCGCTGCGGTTAAGTCCTTTGAGGCGAATCGCGAATCCATTATGGTAGGATGCACCTACTGCTCCTAAGTAACCATCGATTTTTGATTTAACGACATTGCCATCTCGAAGAATTTCTGTGATTCGGTAACTGACAACCACATCATTCATGTCGTAGTCAGCGGTATACGGCCAGTTATCCTCGAAAGCAACGGTCACATAATCTGTCGCATTAGGATAGTAGCGTACTGACAAGCCCTCACCCGTTACGGTTATTGGATGGTCTTCCACCTCACCGGATAGCGCGCCTCCAGCGTAGCCCAATCCTTCCTGTTGACTAAAGCGGAAACGGCTCCACGTTGTACCAGTATAAGCCGCTGCATCGACGGTAAACACTAAGTTATTGTTCCCGGCTTGAAGTTGTCTATCTGCGAATACCTGCTCCCCTTCGTCGGCAAAGTCACCGTCTTGGTTCCAGTCAAACCATGCGGATAGGTAGCCCGTTGTAGAGGCATTGACCGCGATAATGCTGTCTAGGCCAGGTTCAATAGCTGTCACAAAACCCACACCATTTTCATCATCTAAGCCTGTGTCATCATCTGATAAGTTATTGGCGCGACCATCTTGTTCTCCATCAGGTTGTGAATCACCAAGCCAAGTGACTCCATCAAGTCCGTGCCTCGGTCCATTATCTGCTAGTTTGGTTTGATAGGTCGTTGGCGCATCACCAAAATCTATTTGCGAGTCTTCATCGATGACTGGTGCGTTTGCACAGCGAGCACCATCGTTTTGGTTTGAATTTGGTCCGAAAGCAAACAAGACTGCTGGCACTATCCCATTTCCGATGTTGGACGCGTTATCTGGGGACAAATCAATTCGAAAAATGTGGCCATCAGAATTACGCGATACATAGTAGTAGCCATTCACATCAAAATAGCCAGCACCAAAAGTCCCGGTTACACCAGTATCACCGATGTACGTCTCTTGTCCGGTTTCAACGTTAAAAGAATAAAGCCCACCTGAGGTGTTATCGATACCATAGAGCTTGCCGTCACTTGGATGAAAAGCGAAATCCGTTAGGTTAACAACGGCTCGTGTTGTCACTCGCTCGACGTTCAGTACTGCGCTCGGATCGCTATTTAATGGAGTAAGGTCAACGGTAAATAAGCCTTTGTTCTTGCGATAGAGGTAATAAACGCTTTCATATACATCACCGACAAAGAAGGTATGATCCGTTGGTAGACCAGACGTGTTCAATACTTCAGCCTGGAAATCACCTCCAAGTCGAACCAAGCGTTTGTTAGTCGTGTCATAGCCATAAATGTAGCGCCCATCAAAATCAAAACCTACCCCATTAATGTTTGCGTTTATGCCAGTATCGCTTTGCAATAAACTTGTTTGGCCGGTAACTAGGTTAACGCCGTAAACCTGTACCGGAGTAGATTGAAATAAATAAGCTTTGCTCGGACAGGTATCGAATGGCGCGGCCTGAACGCTTGTCGCAAGCAGCGTTGCAGCAATGCTGCCTCCGATCCCTGTTAATCTTTTTACGTTGTTTGTGAGTACCATGAGTTTGTCCCTTTGCTGATGGCTTAGCTCTATGGATACAAAACACATGCCAAAACAATACACCTTAAATAACAATCACTTAAAGCTATATAAATATTAATTTTTAATATGAGAATCAATTTGAACTGCTTGATGAAGATGTCGGTCCAATTGTAGGGTGTATGAAGCAGAATAATACTGGCCAGAGAGCTGGTATTAGATTACCAAATACGATCAATCCAATTCCCAGCAGCTGCATTGATGTAAATGGTGTATCAAACAATGTAAATTGGAACAGAGCGGTAAAGATCAAATTGGTATAAACGAGAGGCGCAACTTGAGTATTGGTCGCAGCAGACTTATAGGCTCGATATCGACACACCTGTGTATTGATTATCATCAAGGTTAGTAACAAAATTGCCGACATCACTGGTAAATCGTTTGGTAATTTTAGAGTTACCTCAGCAGGCAACCCAACAGTAGCGTAATAACCGATCGCAACTGGCAGCAACAACATCCCAGCAAATAGAAACGTCCAAGCATTATTCTCTGTGCCCGACATCTCTCCTTTAGATGCGCGATGTAAACTAAGTTGGGATCCCGCATTAAATACCCCCGCCATTAGCCCAATTACGAGTTCTGGTTTTAGAGTAAACCCTTGCGTATCTCCAGCAAGAAAAACGACGCCAACAAAGGTAAGAAGAAGAGCTATAAGAGTTTGCTTCGAAAGAGGAATACGGAACAGCAACTTTTCAAACAGCGCAATAAATAGTGGACCAGTACCGAATAACACAACACCTTCGATTAAAGACAACTTCCCTAACGCGTAGATAAAGCAAAACTGACAGGCTGCTATACAAAAAGCTCGAATCAATAATACGCGGCGCATTGGTTCAGGAGGAGTGCGAAGACCACGGAATGTAAGAAAAACAAACAAAAGAAACGCTGGCATCCAAAACCGCAACAACGCCAGTTCAACAGCAGCAAACTGGGTGGCTAAGTATTGAGTCACCAACCCTGTTACCGCTAGGCTGAGTGTTGAAGAAAGCATAAAAATGCCGGCACTATGGCTTTGACTGACTCTCACATTATCCCTTACTACTACTTATCAACTTATTAGCATTGTAGTGAGAGGCATCCTTGAAAAACAGCGAGTTTTTGTTAACTATACCGTAAGTAAAACTTACATATATGGAACGAATGATGAAGCAACATGTCGCGTTAAAATCACTTTATTCGTTTGTCGCTGTCGCTGAATTAGGAAGTATGACGATGGCAGCTGAACGGCTTTTTGTGAGTCACTCCGCTATCAGTCAAGCGATCAAAAGCTTAGAGACCCAGCTCGATACTAAGCTTTTTCACCGGGTAGGACGTTCTGTTTCACTCACTCGTGAAGGAAAAGCGTACTATCGAGAAGTTGCGCCAGCACTAGAGAAAATAGTACGAGCGAGTGAAACCTTGCTAAAGCGCAAGCACGATAAACGTTTAACCATTAACATGGTGAACTCCCTCGCGCTCCATTGGTGGATCCCTCGCGTCGAAAAACTACAGCAAGCGATCCCAAACCTTGATGCCAGAATTTCCAATCTAATAGGGCCATTCGACCTCGAACGAGAAGGTGTAGATGTCGCGATCGTCCATGGCAAGACTGATGATTGGCAACAGTACTACTGTGAAAAGCTGGGTGATGACGAGTTAGTTATGGTTTGCAGCCCTAGCCTTTTAGAGATGCTACCTTCGGATGATTTAGCAACACTGGTCAGTAATAATCCCATTATCTGGGTAACCAATGATCGGCGTAAACACGACTGGGAGGTTTGGAGCCAAGCCCATGCGCTTTCGGTTCCAAACTCTCCTCGTTCACTTACGTTCAATGCGTCAGTTCAAGCGATCCACGCCGCTATTCGCAGCTTAGGTCTATTGGTGACTCATCGACTATTTATCAAAGATGAAGTAGACAACCAGTTACTAGTCGAAGTGGGTAAAGCGGTGGTAAATCCGCACCAAGAATACTACTTCGCCTGCCCACCCGAAAAACTTAAACTAGAGAGTTCATTGGCACTGAGAGCTTGGCTTAAATCAGAGTTCGATACCAGCAAGCAATAAGGCGTTGCTTTTAAACGCCTTATTGCCGCATTATGCTATCGTTATACTTCTTGAGCTAGGTAGTATTGATTTTTCCCTGCTCTTTTGGCCTGATACATGGCTTGATCTGCTGCCGTAACCACTAAAGTTAGTGGTGTCTTAGACTCTTTCTTCCATGCCACTACACCAATACTCGCCGATACATGGCAATGATGGCCATCAATAACAATCGGAGTTTTCAACAGATAGAGCAGTCGTTCAAGGTGCACATCAAGTTTTCCGTCTTCTTCAAGGCCAATTAAAAACTCGTCACCAGATAAGCGAGACACTAATGAGTACGCTGGTGCCCCTTCTTTGAGCCTGTTGGCAACAACACGCAACAACTCATCACCTGTCGCATGTCCATATTTGTCGTTGATTGCTTTAAACCCATCGAGGTCGATAAACAGTACCCATTGATCACAATGAGCTATGTGCTTATCCTTTAGTGTCTTGATGGCTGCTGTGCGGTTACTCAATCCCGTTAACACATCATGACTTACTTGGTAATTTAATCGCTGAAGCTCTTGTTCATGGGTAAGGTCTCGCAGTGTCACTAAGATTGCTTCAACCCGACCTTTTTGGGATTTGAGTGCCCTTACTTGAACATGACAAGGTATTCGTCTTCCAGTCAGTAGATCAATATCAATATGGTTTTCAACTCGTTCTTTGCTTAACAACCGCTTCATATCTTTACGTGAAAAACGATCTTTGTTTTGCAGTTTAATGTCCGTAAAAGATTGGATCGAGCCAAACCAATTTCCAGCAGCAGAGTTCTTCATTGACACCATACCATGACGATCTAACACCAGCATGGCATCCATGTTTTGTTCAAACACTAATTCAATCAATGACCTGCGCTGCTCACTAACATAGCGATCAGTAAAGTCCTCAAATTGCACTAGTGCATGGGCTTCAGACTCTAATGGATGGCAACTTACCATGTAACGGCGATCAGAATGATGCTGATGAAGCTCTACCGACTCAACGACATTCTGATTAGTAATCGCACTTACAATGTTGTCGATGCCAGCTCTTGGGTTAAATCGACTTTCTAATAGTGTTCTCGCATCTCTGCTCATTTTCAGATCTTGAATCTGATTGTCAGCGAATGGATTGCTATAAATAACATCAAGGCTTGGCGAAACCACCAAGATACCCTTTTCCATAACGTCTAAGGCACGCATAATGTATCGATTTTTACCTTCGAGCTGCTCTAGCGCTTTACTTAATTCTCGCTCTCGCTCAACAAGGCTCGCTACCATCACATTAAAGCAACTTGTCAGTTTTCCAAGTTCATCATTTTGGCTTACAGGTAACTCCCGTTGACGTATCCCATCCTCAATCACCTGCTGCATAGACTGGTGCAATGAGTTCAAAGGCATAACAATCAAAGAGTGCATCACTTTTGCGAATCTCCACGCGAATAGTGATAGAAGCAAAGAGGTTGAAAGCAGCACTATCCACATTTGACGCTGTTCTAGCATCAATCTTTCGTGTGAAACCCAAACGCGGAGTTCGCCCAGATTCTCCTCTCCAAGACGTATTGTCTGAGTTTGACTTTCAAAGGCGATATCGTCACACCGTACAGAGTCAAACTGCCAATGGCATCCATTTGGTAAACGCAAGATCTTAGCAAGTTCATTGACTTCAACATCATTTACAACGGCGGCTAAGATATCCGGGTCAAAGGACAGGTTTGAAAGCTGCTCTTCGGCGGATAGGCTGTCGTCGAACATCATTGCAGCTTGCAAAGTATTCGCAACACCCTGGGTCAAAATGGTCACACGCGTATCCAGCGCTCTTTTTTGATAATGAGTCAAAATTAAGATCGTCGCAGTACCAACAAATAACACCAAAAAGGTTGAAATGAGCCAAGTAGGCAAAATCATTTTGTATCGCAAAGGCAGCGAAGCAATCCGAGTTAACATTATTATTTTTCCTCTGCCAGTTCCGAAATCGCTAATAATTGTGCGCGAAGTCGAATACCCGATTTTTCTACGTTATGCTGCGATATCAATGGTTTAATTCGATTATTTACTTTAATAAACGCCAACATACCTCCTAGTGACACAAACTGGACTCCAGTACCTATCGTCAGGGCGTACGGGTAGCGCTTTGCTAACTCAACAACCTGTTCCCGATCTTGCCCATCAACATACAAAATATGGCAAATCGCAGCCTCTGACTTATCACTTTGCGACAGATCGACGAATCGTGCAGATGATGGCTTATTCTCGATAACTTCTGACAAGTACTCACCAATCAAAGATTCTCGCGTAATGCAGTACTCGATGGCTTTACCCGACGCTTCGCTTGGCCAGTCCGCCAGCATGGGAAAGCGGTATAAGTACACAGCTTTAAGCTGCTCATCGCTCACCGCTGACCATGCACGACTAGGCTCGCCGCTCAGCCATACAACCGCTATCAACAGAAGGCGCCAACTAAACCTGCACTTCATCATCTATGCTCACTTAGAGGATTCCAGTAGCGCCATTCAACCTGCAACCAGTATTGGGTATCGTTTTGGAAAGGACCGTAGGCTTGAGGATACTCATAGCTTTCATCGGCGCCTAAGTTTTCAATCGTGGCGGTGATGCGTGGCCATGGATGTGAATGTTGCCAACTAAGCGCTAAATCAATATTCACGACACGTGGCCAACCGTTTTGCTCTACCGTCCCGACATTACTTGGTACACTACTGGCCGAAACGTATTGCACGCCGCTACTCAACCACCACTGAGGTGAAATATCCCAAATAGCCTGAGCGTTTACAAAATGATTAGGCTGGTTTTCTAATGCCTTTGCTACCGCAGAGTTAGACTGACAAATGTTTCCGCTACAGTAACCAAGGATCTTTTTGTAGCTATAGTTTGCATTGAGCTGGAGGTTTGCAATAGGTTGCCATTTTGCAGACAGCTCGCCCCCATATGTTCGAGTCCAAAGCGGATCGACGTATTCCGACGTGTACTGTTCAAAGACAGTTCCCACACTACCTTCAGATGCGCCACCTGGTATTACCCACTGTTGTGCACCAGTACCTGCGTAGGCACGAATATTTTCGTGAATGCTATAGAAACCATTAAGGTTCAACTGAAGCTTCTCACCGTGCCAAAAGCGATATCCAGCCTCAACGGTGTCGACTGTCTCCACCTTAAGTTGGTTGTTGCCTTTATAGAGGTAACTATAGTGATAGTCGTAACGATTACCGTCACTGAACAGTGCGTTTTCAACATAACCGTTTTGACGGAATTCAGTTGAGCGCTCCAAACGTGACGGCGTCACTACAGCAGACCCCCAACCCGCCCAAAGTGTTTGATTATCTGCGAATTTATAGTTCAAGCGGATTTGAGGCTGGGCATAGGTATCATCCGTTATGTTGTGATATTGCCAACGATTACCCAACATTAGCGAGGCAGATTCCGTCATTGGAATGGTCCAATTAGCATAAACGCCATAACTCTGATTTAGATAACTGGCTTGGTTAGCAGAGCGCAGGTAAGGCGCGGTAACTTCATCATAGCGAGAGTATTGATGGAAACGTTCTTGAATCAAACGAACATTGCCACCGAGCATGAGCTGCGTGCCCCACAAGTCCTCAAACAAGTAGCGGCTATCCAAATCAAAGCGCACAAAAGAGGCATTTCTATCAGGCCATCGTTGTCGCTATACGTTAGCCAAATGTCGCTTTCTATGCGGTCATTGTTAGCTCGCTCATATATATGCGAGCCACCAGCAAACCACTCTTGCGCGATCATTGTTTGTTCGTAGTACTCGTGTGCTGGGCGCTGTGGGAAAAACAAATGAGGATGGTAGTTTGCCCATAAATAGTCTTCTTCTGAACGAATCCCTCCAGCTTGAAGATTGAGCGTGTGATTTAAAAACTGATAATCAAGACGAGCACCAAACCGACCGGTAACGACATTATAATGCTGCTGCGATTTCACCTTATCTTCGGTGCTAGCCCATGGTTTATGCTCCAGGTATTCAGCATAGCCACTAATGTGCGACGAATCACCAACTTGACCGCCGTGGTGCAGTTTTACCTCTTTGTAACCATAATTACCAAGGCTAGCAGACACTTTTCCTTTAGGTGCGTTTTCCGCATCTAGAGTAATAATATTGATGACACCATTAACGGCATTACCGCCCCAGATGGTTCCTACCGGACCTAGAACCACTTCAATTTGAGCAATGTTGTCCATACTCACTGGAATAAGATCCCAGTCAACACCTGAGAACATCGCATTGAGTACGCTTCTTCCGTCTACCATGACGAGCAAACTGTTGGTTAGCGCTTGATTCGAGCTGCGGGCAGAAATACCCCAGTCATAATTAGAGAACTTAGCAACATGCAAACCTGGAGCTAAGGCCAGCGCATCGGCAACTGAGCGAGCACCCGAACGATTTATCTCTTTCGCGGTTATGACATAGACAGCAGCAGGCGTATCGGCAAGGCTTTGAGTGCTTCGTGTACTAGACATCACTTTGGTTTCTGCGAGGGATGCCAATGGCATGTCCAATAGTGACATAAGATCTTCATTCGCCAACGCTGAAGAAGCAACAAAACTACATAAAAACAAACGGTTATGGAAAGACGAACGCATTTACCAACTCTACAAACGACAACACTGGTCACTAAAGGTAAGAAAAAGTGCCTATAGTGATATAGATTCAAACCATTATATCGACGCTAACTCATTGGTTTTTAGGTAATTAATTTTGTCGTCACGACAAATGGCGTTTATTTTTCGGGTGAAGAACACTCGTCTAAGAGCGATAAATCCAGTCTAGAGAGACGATTAAATGCTTGATAGGCTTTACTATCTGCCCCAAGCTCCTACAATGTGCACAAATTTCAAAGTTAAAGGTTTTCATACATGTCTATCCAATGGTTTCCAGGCCACATGCACAAGGCTCGCAAAGAGATCGAAGAAGTCATCCCCCAAGTAGATGTCATTATCGAAGTTCTTGATGCTCGTATCCCATTTAGTAGTGAAAACCCTATGATCTCTGAGCTACGCGGTGATAAACCGGTAGTGAAAGTCCTCAATAAACGCGATCTTGCTGACCCAGAAAAAACAGAATTGTGGATTGCTCATCTCGAAAAAGAGCAAGGTGTTAAAGCGATGGCTATCACGACATCTAATCCGCAAGAGGTCAATAAAATCCTCGAGTTGTGTCGTAAGCTCGCCCCTCATCGCGAAGAAATTGGCAAAAATATTCGCACTATGATCATGGGGATCCCGAATGTTGGAAAATCGACCATTATCAATACATTAGCTGGTCGTACCATAGCAGTTACAGGTAACCAACCAGCAGTGACTCGCCGCCAACAGAGAATTAACCTACAAAACGGCATTGTTTTGTCTGACACTCCTGGGATCTTATGGCCAAAAGTAGAAAACCCTCACAGCGGTTTTCGTTTGGCAGCAACGGGCGCTGTAAAAGATACGGCGATAGAATATGACGAAGTCGCGTTTTACACCGTTGAATACCTCGCAGAGGTCTATCCAGAGCGTCTAAAAGAGCGCTACCAAATCGACGAAGAGCTTCCAGAGTCTGATCTAGAAATCATGGAGCTTATTGGCCGAAAGCGTGGTGCATTGCAATCTGGCGGCCGAGTGAACCTACACAAAGCCTCTGAGATCCTGCTTCATGAACTTCGTAATGGCACATTGGGTCAACTCACGCTTGAACTACCCGAAATGATCACCAAAGAGTTGGTAGAAGTTGAACTTGAAGCAGCACGTAAAGCCGAAGAGAAAGCGAAGAAAAAAGAAGAACGCCGTAAGCGTTACTTGAAAAACAAGCGCTAAAGCCTAGCTACAACTCGCCTCAAATAACATCTTATGCCAAAGCTTCAGAGTAAAAAGTATGGAAAAATCTATACACGTGGCCAGTTTTAATGAATCACTATAAGAGGTCTGGAATAGCTTGACCAGAATAGAGCCCCCTAACTAACTTAAGGTTTTAGCTTGGGTCTATCTTGGTAGGGTCATCGGGGTCGGTGTGTGTCTTGATTCTAAAAGCCGACCAGATTTCAGCGTGGTTTGATAGGTATCTACTGAAGAAAAACAAAGAGTAGACGTGATTGTGAAGCTCTAATATCGGTCTTTAACATGAGAAAAGCGAGTAGCCAAAATGAAATGGCTCTCGCTTTTTAATCAATTACCAGGTTCGATTCGAGATAAAAACTACCCAGCAAACTCTTCAGAATCGGGACGATTGGTAAACTGCACACCATTTAAGAAGTCGCACAGCAGTTGGTCTTCACACTGTTTGTAGTTTTTGTTGTTTGGCTTGCGAAAATACGCACCAATTTCGTATTTACTTAAACTTATCCCAACCACTTCTAATACGTCCAACACATCTTCTGCTTTCATGTCTAGCGCAATGCGTAGCTTCATGAGAATCATATTGTTGGTCAACGCGACTTCTGGCTTAGGTTGCTCGCCGTCTTTTTTTCCTCGCTTGAGGTTAATAAAGCCATTTAAGAATACCGCTAACTCTTGATCCTTCATCTTAACGCAAGATTTGTCGGTTTCATCTTTTAACCAGTTTGCCACTTTATCGTGAGCCACAGTGACTTCGGCCTGCCCGAAAGCTTTCATTATCTGTGCGTTTTTAAGGTTTAACGCGTGTTGGATACGACGTAAAATTTCGTTGTTAGTCACTAGGGATTCCTAAAATGAGTTCTAAGGGTGAATAAAAATCCATCAATTACATGCGAACTGTGGGTGTCTTTATTCAATAGCGTAGTTGGCGGTGACTCTAACAGAGAACACGTTTCTTCGGTAGGTTAAAAATGGAAATGAGACGGCTAAATGGGGCAAAACCAATTTAGTGCAACCTGTCAGCTCTCGTCATTTCGAGGAAACGAAACCGAGAGATTGCAGCCAGACTAATTCACATAAATCACCTCAGCCAACCTCACCATTACCACTAAGTTTCTGTTAAGATAACGTTTCTTATCACTTACACTGTGTCAATTGTGAGCATTCTTGGTCAACTTCGCCTTCTATGGGCCAACAAAACATTTAATTACAGCGTTCTGATGCTGTTTGCGCTGCTCGGCGTGGTCATTCCCGCCTGGTATTTGGAGCAACAAACTTGGGTTACTCCGTTAATTCTTGGTGTCATTGCGGCTGCACTAGCTGAAAGTGACGACAGCTTCACTGGCCGACTGAAAGCGCTCATCATCACGATGATCTGTTTTGCCATTGCCTCATTTTCAATCGAACTATTATTTAATACACTGGCTTTTTGCTGCGGGTCTGTTTGTTTTCGACCTTAGGTTTTGTACTTTTGGGTGCAATCGGTCCAAGATATACCAGTATTGCTTTTGGCTCTTTGTTAGTGGCTATCTATACCATGTTAGGAGCAAGCGAGAGCAGTGATTTATGGACGCAACCTACACTACTGTTAGGCGGCGCCTCTTGGTATTACCTCGTTTCGTTGGTTTGGAACAGTCTATGGCCATTACAACCGGTACAACAGAGCCTCTCTAATGTGTTTAATGAACTGAGTTTGTATTTGGACGCGAAACGAAATCTGTTTCATCCAACACGAAACCTCATCCCTCAACCGCATCGACTTAAAGAAGCTAGCCTGAATGCCTGCACCGTATATGCGCTTAATGAGTGTAAAACGACGCTGCTCAATCGGTCGAAACGCGGCCACGTTGATGGGCCAAGTGATCGTTTTTTACAGGTTTACTTTATCGCTCAAGATATCCATGAGCGAGTGAGCTCCAGTCACTATCGTTATCAAGAGCTAGCCAGCTCCTTTTCACACTCAGATGTGCTATTTCGCTTTAAGCATTTGCTCGAAATGCAATCCATCGCCTGCAAGAACATTGCGCACGCTCTGAAACTTGGGAACAAATATTCTCACAGTAATGATTCACTTAACGCACTGGTTGAGCTTCAAGACTCTATCGAATATTTAGAGACACAAAATCGTCCAGAGTGGAAACCATTATTGGTACAGATCCATTACCTCTTTAATAATCTAGCGACCGTTGAGAAACTGCTCAGCAATGTTAGCAACCCTGACATCGTCAACCAAGATGACAATGTGCTTGACGATACCAACGCTCACACACCTCTCGCCATGTGGCGCAGAGTAAAATCTAGCTTAACGTTGGATTCTTTATTGCTTCGCCATGCGGTCCGCCTGTCTTGTGCATTGACCCTGGGTTACGGGATCATTCAGTTTTTCGAACTCGAACGAGGTTACTGGATCCTGCTCACCACATTATTTGTTTGTCAGCCGAACTACAGCGCAACACGCCAAAAGCTCACAGCTCGAATTGCTGGTACGGTCGTCGGCCTTCTGGTTGGGGTACCTTTGCTTACCCTATTCCCATCCACTGAGAGTCAACTGGTACTGTTGGTCATTTCTGGCGTCATGTTCTTTGCGTTTCGACTCAACAATTACGGCTATGCGACTGGCTTTATCACCGTCTTGGTTCTGCTTTGTTTCCATCAACTTGGTGAAGGGTACGCGGTAGTGTTGCCGCGTTTAATGGATACGCTCATAGGCTGTGCATTGGCTGTTTGTGCTGTGTACTTCATACTTCCGGATTGGGAGTCCAAACGTCTATCGAAAATCATGGTCTCGGCACTCAAAACCAATCGCCTGTATTTGCTGCAAATCATTGGTCAGTATCGCGTTGGTAAGAAAGATGACCTCAGCTACAGAATTGCAAGACGCGACGCTCACAATGCGGATGCAAACCTATCCAAGGCGATCTCGAATATGCTGGCTGAACCGGATCGTTACCAACTGGATACCGATGAGTGTTTTCGCTTTTTAACGCTCAACCACGCTCTGCTGAGTTACATCTCAGCATTGGGAGCGCATCGCCAGCGTCTTGAGGATGAATCGATTCACCTATTGGTACTTGAGGCGCATCGCAGCATCAACCAACATATTGAAATCATTGAAGCAAATCTGTCCGGTACGGCGAGTGATGCAACCCACACCACCGTCGATCAGTTCGATATCCATAGACGACTATCAGAATGGCGAGACGAAGACGATCGTTCTGCTCGAATGGTATTGCAACAATTGCATTTGATCTATCGAATGCTACCCGAGCTACAAACGTTATCGACACTCCTCAAACCCGAACAGCTAGGCCAAGCTAACCAAAAAAGTTAACTCACAGTATGCGTCATGTTAATGCAGTCTTTGCATTGACATGACGTAGTTAACCAAGCTATTGACGCCCTCTTACATTTCTCGGACAAAATTCACGCAATGAATTCATAAAATACTCAGTATAGCGACTCATCATTGATGATCGAAAGGAACTCAAGCCGCTTGTGTAGAAGAGACAACCACGATCAACCAAACTGCGTCATTACGGGTGATACTATGCCAACACAGCAATTTGAAAAACTCAAAGAACAGCTAAAACAGCTATCACCACAGCAACTCAAAGCCCTGCAAGGTGAAATCAGCTCACAGCTACAGCCAAACTCTGATAACTTACTGAGCGAAGAAGAGTTAACTGCGTTATCACAACTGTTTCGTTAAACCTAGAGCGATTAAGCAAGTCACGCCACAACTATGTCCTACGCTAACAGTTGTCGGTTCAAAATACGTACGTCTGTAATATGATGTCACAGAACTTTTCTACCATGCCTTGTATCTCTGGTCTATGTGGGTAGAATCCCCGTTCAAACTGACTGACAAACATCGACATGCCAAAAGTAAATCTTCACAAGCGTGACTACCTAAACAATTTAGGTGACGAGCTCGCAATGTCTGAGTTCGAACAAAAACTCACGCCCAAGTTTGAATCCCCTACCAAAAGGGTGAATCGCAGTCCTTACCTCACTCAACGCAACGTCGACTATCGTTGGAAAACCCTAGACAATCCTAGTGCGCAAGCAGAGCTTTTTGATGCTCACACTGAATCACAAATGCAAGCCTACGAAAAAACATCGAGTTTTTTGTCGGCACCCTTAAGATGCCAGTGGGCACTGCAGGCCCACTCCGTGTTAATGGCCTTTTTGCACAAGGTGATTATCAAGTCCCGCTTGCGACTACAGAAGCAGCGCTCGTGGCATCGTACAATCGCGGTGCAAACTTGATCACTGCGTGCGGTGGTGCCAGTGCAATGCTATTGAATGAAGGTGTAACGCGAACGCCCGGATTCGCTTTCAAATCCCTCATTGAAGCTGGTCAATTTGTTGCTTGGTTGGTCACTCAGTTCGATCACTTTAAAACACTCGCAGAATCGACGACTTCTCACGGTAAACTTAGCGATGTTAGCGTTAATATCGAGGGTAATCATGTCTATTTGGTGTTCGAATACTTAACCGGCGATGCCTCTGGTCAAAATATGGTGACCATTGCAACCAATGTTGTGTTTGACTATATCTTAACCAACACACCAATCGAACCAGACTACGCATTTTTGGATGGCAACTTATCCGGCGACAAAAAAGCAAACTCGCAAACGTTACGTAGTGTTCGCGGTAAGAAAGTGACTGCTGAGGTGACAATTCCAGCGGAATTGGTTGAGAAGTATCTTCACACCACGCCAAAAAAGATGGCTCAATTTGGTCAAATGACCACGGTCGGTGGCGCGCTTAGCGGCACGATTGGCATCAATGCACATTATGCCAATGCGTTGGCAGCCCTCTATATTGCTTGCGGTCAAGATGCCGCGTGCGTTGCGGAGTCAGCAATCGGAATGACCCGTATGGAAGTCACTGAAAAAGGAGAGCTCTACGCGAGCGTGACTCTACCTAATTTGATGGTTGGAACCGTTGGCGGCGGTACTGGACTACCGAGCCAGAAAGCGTGCTTGGATCTACTTGGTTTGCACGGCTCTGGACAATCCCAAGCATTGGCAGAAGTAGCCGCTACGCTTTGTTTGGCTGGAGAACTTTCAATTGTTGGTGCTTTTTGTGCAGGCCACTTCTCTCGCGCTCACCACAAATTAGCGAGATAACCTATTCTCAAGCAGTGAACAGAACAAAGGATGCCGAGGCATCCTTTTTGTTTTCTCCGCTAAGAAGAGGCCTGCTAAGCAGCTAAAAAATGAAACTGCTTGAAGTGACGCAACGCATCGTTGAGCGATTTCTCTTTAATCGGCTTGACGATAACAAAGTCAGCACCCGCGGCAAAAAATGCTTGGCGTGTCGAAGTCTGGTTGTCCGCAGTACAAGCATAAATCGGCAGTGTCTTATTGTATTCTTGACGTATTTGCTTGGTGATTTCAATGCCCGACACACTTGGCAACTGGTTATCCATTAACACTAAATCAAAACTCGTACTATCGATATAGTTAAGTGCTTCTTGACCATCTTTTGCCCAGACAACGTGCATTCCATACTTTTCACAAAACGCTTTGGCAATAAACGCATTGGTATGGTTGTCTTCCACCAGCAACACCGATATTTCACGATCAAACAGATCGAAATCTATTTCGGTTTCCTCTACGGCGAGCGCAGACGCCCCTTCTACGACTTCAACGGGCAATGTTAACTTAAACTGCGTACCAACCCCTACTTCACTGGTCAGGGTAATATCCCCATCAAGTATGGTTACAAGGTTCCTAACGATAGCTAAGCCTAATCCACTGCCCCCATACTCCCGTGTTGTTGTCGACTCAGATTGAACAAATGGATCAAAAATCTGATCTAACTGATCTTGTCGTATACCAATACCGGTATCTTCAATATCTATATGTAGTTGAGCAGTCTCGTCGGAATGATGGCGATTCATGCTAAATGAGATTTTCACCTGGCCGAGATGAGTAAACTTAATCGCGTTACTCAGCAGGTTGAACAGTATTTGATTAAGACGAACCTGATCGGTGAACAACACAGTCTCGGCTGGAAGCTGATTGTCGATCTTCAATGTAATCGATTTTTCATCACATAAAGGTCGGTAAATACCATCGAGCGCGGTCACAATTTCTTTAAAGCTAAAGCTGTGTTTCTCAAGCTTAAAGCTGCCATTTTCAATTTTAGAAAAATCAAGAATGTCGTTTAACACGGCCAGTAGATGTTCGCCGCTGTTACATAGGACATCTATTTGCTCTTGATAACGCGTCTGTTTGGCTTCTTTTTTCAACAGCTGTGAAATACCTAAAATCCCATTGAGCGGAGTACGTATTTCGTGACTCATTTTGGCGAGGAACTCAGTTCGAGCCACCGCTGCACGCTCGGCCTCTTCTCTAGCTTCTCACTTTGCTTTTCCGCTTCCACCAGTTTGGTGATATCCAAACCTTGCGATAGCACCAACTTCTTATCTTTACGGGTTTGAATAGACGACAAGTTCCAACGATATACCATGTCATTAATCGGAACATCGATACCTGTAATGGTCACACCATGATTCGCCTTGTCGACCTGAACCTTCATTTCCTCAACGAATTGACGAAACGGGAGCGCATCACTACTGTCTGCGTTACGCTCCAAACCCAGTGCTTTTCGAGCTGCAGGGTTGATCTGCAAAATGGTAGAGTTTTCGGTCCAAACGATGATTGGAGACAAGGAGAAGTTAAATAGGTCTTGGAACAGCTTTTCTTGCTCAGAAAGACGTTCAAAAGTATTGCTCAAAGTCTTGCCGATATGATTAAACTCGTGGATAGTCGAGCCAGAGAAATGTTCAAACTTTTGCGTATTACCCGCAATTCGAGTGTAAACCATCAGCTTCGCCAATTCCTTGGTGACTCGGCTATTTAGCCAACGTCTAGTTATCACGGAAGTAATGGTGATCACCACAAATGAGAGAAAAATCCAAAACAGGTAACTATTTCGAAGAGCAAGAATACCCGGATTACGTTGAATTGAGTAAACCGTTAGATTAGATAGTTGACTACCAATCGATAGTGGCGTTTCGGTCACGAGTATTTTATTGAGATCCACTTCTCCGCTTTTAATAACCGACACGACGGATGCCTGTGTATAGCTATCGTCAGATGAAATTGAAGAAGCAATTACAGAATCGCCGTACTTTAGAATGACATCATCACTGTTGCTACCACGCAATAGGCTCGTTAATAGTCCCGCATTGTCATCAAGTATGACCCCGACAAACAACTGTCCGAGCACTTCACCAGAGGATCGATCAACAATCGGCGTCCTGCGTAACAATATATGCCGCTCACCGAGTTGCGATCCCGTTGCCACTGTATTCCAGTTGTTATTTTTTCCTGCGGCTACATTCAGTGTCGCTAAGCTGCTTTGCTCAAGCCCATAAAACAATGCATTACCGTCATCCCAAACAATGTCATCACTGCGGGTTATAAAACGAAAGTCCGGAGCGTGCGAAGGCTGAAGGTTATCCTCTCGTAAAAAGAAGTAGTCGAGCAGACGAGCATCGAAAGTTTGGAAAAAGCTTTCTACAGCATCACTTTTTGCATTGCTGTCTTGAAGGATTTGTAAGGATGCTAAGCGATAATTAAAAAAGTTCACAACCAAAGCACTGGTTTGTCTAGCGCTCTTTTGAACTTCTTCTCGAACGATGTCACGACTTAACTGCCAGCTTTGCATTAGCATTGCGAACGTGAACACCCCCACTACCGTAATCACAGTTCGTGTGATCAGTGTGGCGAGAGTTTTACGATTATTAAAATCCGTTAATGGCATACAAACTTCACACGCAACTATCGATCAGAATAACGAAATGCTCGAGATTTAAGTTCATCGATTCGTTGAGCACTGTCTTCACTGGTAACTAATTCGAAACTGCCCGAATAGACCTGTGGTACCGGTTTTTGTTCGAGATCCCATTTGATTGCTTCTGCCATAGCCACTCCGGTGTCATCATTCATTCGCATAACAGTGACATCCAAGTCTCCGCGCTGAATGGCATCCAACTCAGCAGAACCGCCACCCCAACCATTGACGACGACATCGGTTTTCCCAAGCTCACGCAGGGCATCTGTTGCGCCCAAAGCGACATCCGTTGCACAAGCGTAAATAAAGTCTACATTTGGGTGCTGCTGCATCGCATTGAGTGCCGCTTCTCGACCACTCTCTCGATTCGCTTTGGTGTAGTAAGATGTCGCTAGGTTAAAGCTTTTTTGAGCATCCATCTGTTCAATGAAGGTACCGCCACGCGCATCACTTACATATCCTTCAGAGAAATACAACACTGAGTAGTTTGTTGGATCGCCACCGAAACGCTGTTTGAAATAGTCGGCAAGCAGTAAGCTTCCTTTGACGTGATCAAAGCCAACATACATGAAGGGTGGGTTATCAGCCCAGCTTTTTACCGGTGTAGTGATATTTTGTAGGATTAGCTTTGTATTGGTTGAATGCAAAACATGCTCAATGAACTTGCGGTGTCTTGTTGTATCTAAGGTAAAGATCAGATAGCCCGAGTTATTTTTCACCGCTTCCAACAGCGAAGCACTTTGCTGTCGGTAGTCTTCGTTAGGACGAGTGAAAACCTGATTTAGCTCATAGGCAACACCTAACTCTTCTAACCTAAGCTCAAACGCTTCTATGTTCCTTACCCAATAGTCAGACACCTGCTGTCCAGGATAAACCACAGAAATAGTTATCGGCTCTCTTTGCTCAACCGACAAGGGTACCGCACTTTGTAGGACAGTTTGCTGTAAATCCTCAGCAAGCTGTTTTTGCTCCGGGTACGTTTTCAGGAACTGTTGATAATTCCAATAATCTGACAGGATAGTATTTGCAGAGGTTGTGAAAGAAGGCGCTGCAAGCAATATTATGGTGAAAAGCGTATGTAATTTGCGCATCTGTTCTGTATATTTTTGTGTTTAAGAACAAGTGTATACAATGAGGTGCAATTCAGCCAGTTTTCACAATCAAACGCTGGCTTTAATGATGAATTTTTCTTCGTTGGCAACGAGCTGCTCTTTCTGTTTCTTATTTAACTTCTTTATCGCAATTTCCGTTTTAAGCGCCTCACTTTTGCTTTGCTGTATTTGGCTCCATACCAATTTTAGTGGACCTCGACCACGCAGTGCTTTTGCGCCTTTACCTGCTTCGTGCTGCTTAAAGCGACGTTCTAAGTCATTGGTGATGCCACAGTAGAGTTTATCTTCAGCCGTACGAATTAAATAAACGAACCACTCTGCTTGGGTTGCAATTTCAGACATTGAGAAGTGATTCCATTATCTTACCTATGCGAATACGAAAAGGCGGCCTAAGCCGCCTTACCCGTTACAGTAACGAGTTTACCAATGCTTTAAGCTCGCTGAGCTCTTGCTTAAGGGTTTCCACCTCCGCTTCCAACGCATCAATGCGCGCTTGACCAGCAGATGCTGTACCAGGCACACTGCCTGACGCCGCTTCCTGAACAAGTTGCTCAATATCCACTTCACCACTAAACAAGTGCATATAACGCGATTCACGTTTACCCGCTTCACGTGGCAGTTTCACCACCAAGGCACCATTTTCACGTGATGCCATGGCTTCTAGCACCGCCTCAACTTCTTTTACATCGGTGAACGAACAAAGTCGATTGGTTCTGGTACGAATTTCACCAGGAGTCTGTGCACCGCGAAGCAACATACAACATACGATGCCCTTCTCCTGTTCATTGAGCTTTAAGTCACCAAACTCAGTATTGCAAAATCGGTGTTGGAACTTAGACACGCGGCTATTGAAGCTACTTTCATCACTCAGTAATCGACGGTTAATTAAAGCCGTAGCCGCATCTTGCACATCAGCATCGCCAAGACTCATGACAGGGTCGCGATTGCTTTTTTGGTTACAAGCTGTCGTCAAGCTATTCAACGTAAGAGGATATTGATCAGGGGTAGTGATTTCTTTTTCGATAAGGCAGCCAATGACGCGCGCCTCAACTGGGGACAGTTCGATGTTCATTATTGTATTCCTTTATAGTCCGCTACAGTGTCACAAAGTAGGCTTAATGCTCCGACAGAAACGGGACTTTTATGAGTTTACCATCTTGGTCGATCATGACGACTTTACTTCGATTGAGTTCGACTTCAACCACCTCTAGCTTACTACGCTCACAGATGTACGCCCCTTTAAGCCTTTGCTTTGTTGATGGCTTATCGATTGGGATGACAATGTTGTTGTCGGGTTCTAATGAAGTTTGAGATAACAGTGACATGAATTACTTTGCGTTAAAAACCTTGCTGTTTTGAAATCATAGCGCTATTTCTTACTGCAACTCAATTGTTTCTTTAACTGAGTGGCGACAAACTAAGCAATAGCCAATGAGTATTGATCTAAGGTCTGTTATAGATGGGTTTGTTGTGTTTTAATCAAGACAGATACCCACACGAATTAGGAAAGGAAACATGAGTAGCGTATTTGAAATCGTTGCGCAAGCACGTCGCAAAAACAAACTAAAGCGTGAACTGCTAGACAACGAGAAAAAGGTTCGTGACAACCGTAAGCGTGTCGACCTACTAGAAAACCTGATGGACTACATCAAGCCAGAAATGACGCACGATGAAATCGTCACTATCATCAAGAACATGAAAGCAGACTACGAAGACCGTGTTGATGACCACATCATCAAGAGCGCAGAGATTTCAAAAGCTCGTCGTGACATCAGCCGTCGTATCCGCGAGCTGACTGAAGAAGACAAGCAAATGGTTCAAGGTAAGAAATAATTTCTTGTTCCAAATACTAAAGCGCCTGTTCGCAGGCTCTTTTTGATCGCCCACAACATCTATTGACAGTTTCAACAATTTTCACGCTCAACTATCGCCTCTCCCGCACTAAAACGTTTGCGTAATCGCTAACCTTCTCCGTATCCAAAATTGACGGTTTCATCACAGAATTTAGGCTGCTATAGTGTCTGCAAATCACGGTAACACCATTCGAGGCAAGGAGCTTCCTCGACATTCTCATGATGAGAAGAATAGGTACCAGCACCCCTGGCAATATTTGAGGAGGAAATTATGGACTTCAGTATGGTTGAATTACTTGGTTACGCAGCATCGATCATGGTCGCAATCTCACTAACAATGAAAGACATTGTTAAACTACGTGTACTTAACTTTGTAGGTTGTGCCCTATTTACCGCTTACGGTTTGGCAATCGACTCTATGCCAGTCGTCATCACCAATGGTTTCATTGCATGCGTAAACGTCTACTTCTTGCTGCAAATGCAAAAAAAAAGTGGGACGAGCGCTGAATCTAACGCTTAGTCAACACCTCAGAAAATTCCGTTCAGAAGCCTTGACAATGTCGAGGCTTTTTTATTGCTAGGGAGTCAACAAAAAATTTCGAACTAGAGGTGTTTCAAAATAAAAAGAAACATGACCCTTCCTTGGGTCATCGTTTATTCATTTGGCAGTGTGATGTTCTATAAGGAACGAGAGACGATTAGAATGGGAATACAACGCCAACTTTAACGTTGTTGTCTTCACGATCTTTTCCTTTGATGTAAGCACGCTCGTACTCAACATAAGGAATCATGTTGTCAGATACAGCAGTAAAGTCCATCTTTACTTCGTAGTTCATCCAACTATCTTTACCTGGTTTAGCTGCATTCGTTGCGGCATCATTTTCAGTAAAGCTAATAGCTTTTGCTTGCAGGTAAACGCTGTCAGACAACTGTTTACCAACCAGTAAGTCGATACGGTCAATATCAGACTGTTTGCCGTCCACCTCTTTGGTGTCACTGTCTTTACGATAACGCAGACTTGTGTCAAATAGTCCGTTCACATGAGAGCCCACTGTCAAGCCAAGTTTCGCATTGTCAGAACCGGTCGGTGCTGCCAGGTATTCAAACTCTGGAGTCAACCAAACGTGCTCCCAGCCGTATGTGTAATTGATGTTTGTTTCACCAAAACCACCTGATTTGCGCTTGTATGAAACAGCTAGACCTTGCCAGGTCATAAATAGTTTTGCGCCAAATTCATTCACAGCACCTGCAGGAGCAGGAGCACCGTTAGCAGTATCGATGTTAAACTTTTTATCTAGTTCAAATCCACCCTTTAGCTCTCCGGCTTTTGTATTGGCGAGTGGTGATGTAGAAATGAGTAAAGATGCAATTGAAAGTGCAATCGCTGTTGTTTTCATTGGGGGACCCTCTGTTCTTATCTTGTATTAACCCTGTATTAGGGCGAGGGAGAAATTATAGAAGGGAGCGGTAGATTTAAAGCTTAGTGTGACCGAATTGTGACACTTGGCTTAATCTAACACAATGCTGACTATTCGATGCATTTGACGACAAATAGCATCAAAAATGGATATTCATGATGCTAATATCACTACAAACGTTAGTAGTTAGCACTAGCCAAAGAAACGACTGAACCAAGTGATCTCACCGAACGCAATAAGATCATAGATGGTGAAAAACACGGCTGAAATAACGGCAAGTTTTAGAAGGCGAATCAAAATGAACATGAGTTTTCTCTGTGTAACGGTTTAGCGCTCAGTGTATCTTCCCCCAAATAGATTGAAACCATCAATAACTCCTGTTATCCGCTAAACTCATGAAATTGGTTCATACTATGGGTTAGGTTCTCATTCTTTCTGGGAGGCAATGATGGAATATGTGGATAGTTTTGTAGCAGCGGTTCCAAAAGAAAACAAAGCATTATATAGAGAGCATGTCCTGAAGATCGCCTCCGTTTTCAAACAACACGGAGCGCTGTCTGTCATCGAATGTTGGGAAGATGATGTCGCTGAAGGGCAACTTACCTCGTTTCCTCAAGCGGTAATGAAACAAGACAACGAATGCATCGTCTTCTCTTGGATTTCATGGCCTTCAAAGGAAGTTCGAGACGTAGGAATGAAGGCTGTGTTTGATGATCCTATGATCCAACAAGAAATGGCTATTATGCCGTTTGATACAAAACGCCTAATTTATGGTGGATTTTCAGTCTTAGTCAACGAGTAGCCCTAGGTGGTCGACCTTCCTAACGTAGACACTTTCCAGTAGGAGTCGTCGACTAAGCTGCTCAGTAGGCTACTGTGATTGTTGCTAGACGGTAGTAACCAACGCGTTGCGTCTTCAGCAGATAAAATCAATGGCATGCGATGATGAAACATCTTATAGCTCTCTGTTGGTGCGGTCGTTAGTGTCACCACTTGGCCTGAATCAGGATAGCCCACAGCAGCCATGTATAGCGGCTGACCATTTTCGGATTGAAAAAGATACTTAGATTTGGTTCCGTTTGGCTCAGTTTTCCACTCATACCAACCCGAGCAAGGAACAATGGCTCGATGAGTAGAGTATGCATGTGAGAAAGTAGGTTTTGTTTGAACGGTTTCTGCTTGGGCATTGATGATAAGTTTGTTGCTCCAAGACGGTTTAATTCCCCATGCTAACGGGTGTTGAAATAGCTGTTTGTCGTATCCTGCAACCACGCATTCAAGGGATTCAGACGGGAATGCCTCTTCCCTAGGTTGTGCAGAAAACACAATACCCAGTTGCTCTGAAACATAGTGGCTGAAAGGATCATCGATAATGTTAAGTCGGCCGCACATTCGTTAAATAAACTCCTCGTTCGGCTATATTATAACGTATTGCGTGTGTTTACCCTTGACGCTTCAAGCGTTCCCCCATAGTTTTAGGACGGAACGCCTTTGCTTGCGCGTCTGGATAGGCCGAGAGGATGTTGTACTCGGCCAAACCCCAGACTTCTCACCTCAAAGCATACCGCTTGGTATCAAGTAAACCAACAGTGACCAAGCACCAATCCATCCAATGACAACAAATGTATCAACCCAATCTTTGTTCCACATACTCCCTCCGATGAAATGTGGTGGTCACCCATACATAAGTAACAGACGACCTTTACGTAGATTGGTTCAAATAAAGCAAAAACTGTTCCCTGTTTATGGAAGCAAGCCCGCGTTTTTTTGTGAATTGAGGCGCACGCTATCCGGCTGTTCCGATAACATCTTGATAAAACAGTCGGCCATCGACCACGTGGTCACAATTCCGGTATCAAGCATATTTTTATCGCATCATAGCCTTCTTTGCCTTTCATTGTGTAAGCGCTTGATGTTCCGGTATATACACGATTTTCATCCAATACCTTTCCAGCTACCCGCACATTAAAGACGCGTTCTCCTTTTGGTAAAGTTGCGTCATATTGAAACTCAAGTTGCGAAGTATAGGGGTAACTGCCTGAGCCTGTGCCTTGAACACCATTGCTGTATGCATTATCGAGCGCCCCTTCCAGTATCTTGGGAATATCGATACCTTTAATTCGATACATGCCAATCGGCACCGCGAACGGCAACAGTTTTCCTGCGACATCGGCAACCGACACAGCACCAACTCCGAGTGAATTGCGAACGCCGCCCGCGTTATGCATAGCAAAATCTACTGTGTGCCCCAGACTTTGCATCGTGTACAAAAAAGAATGAGCAACTAAGGGAGCAAGTTGACTAGGGCCATACTCGTCTGGCAATCGAACATGACGTAATTCGGAGTCTACATGGGCTATCGTCTGAGTTTGTAATGCTCTTACTTGAGGCTGGTATTTTTCAGCCAGTAATGCTTTTACCTCAGGATCTTTTCTTACCACAACCACGTGCTCATGGGCATGGATCTGTTGCTTGATTTGCTCAATATCACTTGCAGAATGCTCCCCATGAACATCCATAAATACGCGACGTCCAACTAGTAGCTCGTTACGTCCTTCAAAACTGTTAACTTGACCATTCGCTGCAAAGTCGATACGACAATGGCCAAGTGTCATAGAATGATACCCAGCTTGAACCACGTAAGTCCCATTAATGTGTACGCCATAATGTTCTTGATACTTGATCCCTAACGCTGAAAAGTCACCCTGTAACACATGGCTGTGCCCGCCAATGATAAGTCCAATGCCACTCACTTTTTCAGCAAGCGCTAAATCAGCTTCATACCCCATATGACTCAACAGAATGATTTTATTGATACCTTTTTTGTGAATCGCGTCAACCGTTGCTTCTGCGGTAGCGACACAAGGCTCAAATGTAGTATCGCAATCTGGGTTTGCAATGTCTGCCATCTTATCGAGCGACAAGCCAAAGATTGCGACTCGCTCTTCACCAACCTGCTTTTCAATCCATTTCGCGGTATGTGTTAGATGGTCAAAATCCATCAAATTCGGATGAGACTTTAGAGGGTACTGTTTGCGTCGCTCACCGGATACATTCCAATTCCCAGCGAGAAGAGGAAAATCTATCTCACGCAAAAATTTGCCAACCGGTTCGTTACCCATATCCAGTTCGTGATTGCCAAGTGCCATGGCATCAATACCCAGAGCGTTCAACATGACAGCGTTAGCTTCACCTTTGAACAGCGAAAAGTACAACGTCCCTTGAAAGCAGTCTCCAGCATGCAAAAACAAAAAGTCATCACTGGTATGGGAGTTCTTTAGCTGCTTCACGCGAGCGGCTATACGTGCAAACCCACCAGCGCTAACGTATGGCTGACATTGCTGCCCATTGTGGGCAATGCTTAACGCAAGTGACGTGGGGTCAAAATAAGAGTGTGTATCGTTGATGTGCGCTACGGTGAGCGAAAGAGGCTTATTGTTTATTGTCATCGCATCTTCTCTTTTATCGTACTAGTGATGGTAGCGTGCTTTATGTGACATTCCAATGAATTTCATGAAATCACATACTGATATCACAGGTCTATTTATGATGTTAGTCACATTAATATTAGAGTTGGCTAGAGGTAGAAAAACCGCTAACTGGCTGTAATTACTTGGCATTTATGAGTTTGATTACAGTTGCTTTGTAAAAAGAGGCTTATAATTGAAGTAGATAGTATGACTTTGTTGGGAGAAATGGATGAAGCTAGAACGTATCGATGTATCCGGCTTTCGCGGAATCAAACGCCTCTCCATTGCGCTGGATGATCTCACTACGCTCATTGGAGAGAACACCTGGGGTAAGTCTTCCTTGCTCGACGCATTGAATGTCGCGCTCCCTGCCGACGGTCGCATTTATTCATTCGAAATGAAGGACTTTCACGTTGATCACGCGGCGGCACATCCTCAAACGCGACATCTCCAAATTGTACTTTCTTTTGTTGCTACTGAACGTAATGAAACCTTGTCCGGGCGTTACCGAAAACTCAAGCCAATTTGGTTTCAAGACGAAGATGGCACTAATCGTTTCTATTACCGAATCAGTGCAACGCTTGATGGCTACGACATTACTCAGAAGTACAATTTCTTAGATCCCGAAGGCGCTCCCCTAATGCTCCATCATTCGGAAAAAATTGCCCAAGAGCTAATGACGCTGCATCCGGTCATACGATTACGCGATTCTCGTCGTTTGTACCAACAAGAAGGCTTAAACAATGCTAATCCCGTTGCTGCAGGCAACAGTAACGGCAATGGTAATGGCTTGAACGCTCGTTCTGAAAAAAGGATCAATAATACAGTTAGACGCTTAATGGCTATTCCTGGTCACGTCAATAAGGGTGAAATTAAGAGCAGTCTTACATCGATGAAGGCGCTAGTGGAGCATTACTTCTCATTCAAGAGTCACTCACGTAAGACGACCAAAGGACAGCGCGACGGAGTATTTTTTTCTCGCCCTAACAGTGAACAAAACCTTGCCCAGGTCATAGACGAAACCAAAAACCATCAAACACGACTTCTGCTACTTGGTTTGCTCAATGCTTATCTCCAAGCCAAAGGACCGAATGAACTACGCCGCTGTGCAAGGCCGATACTCATCATAGAAGATCCAGAAGGCCGCTTGCACCCTACTCATTTGGCTCGCGCTTGGAGTCTGTTGCAAATGTTGCCCATGCAAAAAATACTCACCACCAACAGTAGCGATTTACTGGGTGCCGTTCCTTTGCAATCTATCCGACGCTTAGTAAGGCAATCTGACAAAACCATTACTAAATCTTTAGCCACCAATGGACTCACAAAGGATGAGCTTCGAAGAGTCGGCTTTCATATTCGATTTCATCGTTCACGAGCTCTATTTGCGCGTTGTTGGTTACTGGTTGAAGGTGAAACCGAAGTATGGCTGTTTAATGAGCTTGCCAACCAATGTGGATATAACTTAGCCGCCGAAGGGGTGCAAATCATCGAGTTTGCTCAATCTGGGCTGAGATCGCTCATCAAGGTCGCAAAAGCATTCGGAATTGACTGGCATGTCGTTACCGATGGTGACGCGGCAGGTAAAAAATACGCAGCAACCGTACTTCACCAACTAGACGGTGAGCATCCACGTCATCATCTAACCGAACTACCAGACAGAGATATAGAGCACTATCTCTACATTCACGGGTTTGAAATTTTCTTTAGGGATCTTATCAAAATCCCTCATGACCACCCTATCCCTCCTAAAAAAGTGGTGGCGCGAGTGCTCAAGAAGTTTGCCAAGCCCGACTTGGCGCTGGCTATCGTCGCAGAGTGTGAAGAGAAAGGTGTCGATAGTATTCCTGTCTTGATACGGTGGATCCTAAGAAGAGTTATCACAATGGCTAACGGCAACACCTAATCCATTATGAATTCAAAGCAAAGAAAAAGACCCTATCAGAAATTCTGATAGGGTCTTTTTATAGAGAACAGTCGTTAATCAATCATTCGCCAATGCCGTCTTAGCGTTAGCCGCCTTTGAGTTACTGGTGTCAGAATCACGATCGCTTAGCTGTTTGTGCAACCAAATACCGCTCGCTTTCATTGCATAACCAAATAAGCCACCCAATATCAAAGACGGAACCACGAGTTGCCAGGCGCCATCGGCTGCAAATGTGGCGCATGCACCTATGAAAGTGCCAGGGATATACTGAAGCCACGCTCGTTTCGCTTGAATACACATGAAAAATGACACTAAAGCGGTCATTACGTACCCAGCGATTTCCATATTGATCAGTGACGAGCATGAATGATGACCATTGCCCAAACGACGCCCGACATGTTAGTCAGTAAGCTTTGGGCAAGTCCCGTTACACCATCTTTTGGTGACGCAAAGTAACTGGTACATCCAAGGAAACCAGCCCAGGACAAAAGCCCAATGACAAGGCTGCCCACCCCCAAATACCAGAAAGAATGCCTGTTGTAACAGAAATAGCGATTAATGGACTCATATCGTCGACCAATGATTGATTCAATTTCAATCTAAGGTAACGAATATAGACTCATATTTAAGCGATCGAAATCACAACAAAAGATATTGCATACATTTCATTGCATTCAAAAAGTGATCTATATCACTAAAAAACCGACGGTTTGCCTTTCATCATTCTTAAGCCCTCTCGTTTAACACACTCCACAAGCGGGTTTTCCGTCATGTCAGCGCGCCAAATAAAGGACAGCGTTCGCTCCATTTCCAGCTCAGGCACATTTAACGCGACCAGTTGACCGGATTCTACAAATCGCTCGACATCCAAATAAGGCAAACACGTTAAATATTGACCATTGGCTACCATACTTCTCAGGACAGGCACGTGTTCGTACTCTCGCCATACATCCAAGTCGGCAATAAGGTGGTGAATTGAGCTATCAAAAATCTTTCGAGTACCTGAACCATGCTCTCTAAGCACCCAGCGCGCTTGCTCTAATTGAGCTAAGCTTACTCTCTCTCGGCGAGCAAACGGGTGATGCGCTGCGGCGACTACCGTTAAGTGGTCACGACACCAGACTTCTTGGTGGATTCGGTTGTCATCACAACGGCCTTCGATAATGCCGAGGTCATACTTATAGTCCAAAACGCCTTCAATCACCGAGTCGGTACTCTTAACCCCAAGCGAGATACGCATCTCAGGGAAATCGTTATCAATGACACTGATAAGATCCGGCACCAAATGTTCTGCCGGCGTTTGGCTGGCACCCAACTTTAATTCACCACTTAGCAAGTGCTGCTCGTAAAAACCCATTTCAATTTGTTGGGCATCTTGCAACAAACGCTTGGCTTTGGGTCTTAACCATACCCCCAATGAGTCAATGCCATTTGTTTGCCTTGCCTTTCAAACAACGGCCTGCCAAGCATTTTCTCTAGCTGTGCCAATGACATACTCGTCGCGGACTGTGTCAATGCCAACTTGTCTGCAGCTTGACTTACGCTCCCCGTATCCGCTACGGCATCAAAAACGGCAAGTTGTTTTAATGAATATCGCATCCGTTTTCCTTTCACCACTTAAATCTTAAAACACTGTGTTTCATAGCAAATCCTGAACTGTTTCTATCAGTTTCTCTTATGTCGAGATTTCAACGAAAAATTGCTGTTGTTTTTTTCATCGTTTGAGAATCTCGACACTCGCTAATCTCTCACTAAAAAACAGTACGTTATGGACTTCAGGCCTTATTCTACCTTGTGCAGATAAGTTATCAATATTTCTGATTTCGATTTTAAAAATTATCAATTTTACCACTACCACCAACTGCCCTTAATCTGGATTCGAACACAGCACGGGGCTCTGTTCTCGCACTTACATCTCAATCACTTTTATTTCAATCAAGTAAGGGGTCATGGCATGGGCGATTCACACACTAACGAGGTTAAGGAGTAAGGAATGGCATCAGCTAGCTCCGAAAACAATCTGCTCTTCTCGCCATTAGAAATGATGGCAGAAGCTGAAAAATTCGCATTAAGTAAAGCTAAAAAGACCAGTGGAATGACAATGAGCCTAGCCATTATGGCGGGCGCCTTTATCGGCTTGGCATTTCTTTTCTACATCACGGTAACGACGGGAAGCGCAGATGCGGGATGGGGCTTAAGCAGGCTAGCTGGCGGTCTTGCATTCAGTATGGGGTTGATCCTCATCGTGATATGCGGTGGCGAACTGTTTACGAGCTCGGTGCTTTCGAGCATCTCTTGGGCAAATAAACAAATTAGCTTTAGCAAAATGCTTTCAATTTGGGGAAAGGTTTACGTTGGAAACTTCATTGGCGCGATGTTCTTGCTTTTGATTGTTTCTGCCGCGGGGCTTTACCAAATGGACAATGGCCAATGGGGACTAAACGCTCTGCATATTGCACAGCATAAACTGCATCACACATGGGTACAGGCTTTCGCTTTAGGTGTTCTATGTAACCTATTAGTTTGTCTTGCAATTTGGCTGACGTTTAGCAGCGCCAACGCGATGACCAAAGCGGCAATGACAGTTTTGCCCGTCGCAATGTTTGTCAGCAGCGGTTTTGAACACTGCGTAGCAAACATGTTTATGGTTCCACTTGGCATTGTGATTCAAAACTTTGCAGGCGCCGAATTCTGGGCAGCAACGGGCACAACCCAAGCACAATTTAGCGACCTAACACCGATTCACTTTTTAACCAACAACCTTATACCAGTCACGCTAGGAAACATTATAGGTGGTTCGGTTTTGGTAGGACTTGCGAACTGGAGTATCTACCGCAGACCACAACTAAAAGCAGCAAACGTAACTGCAATTACACAAACCACTGAACTTACGTCAGTAAAGGAGACGCAAATGAACAACAACATCATCGTAAAAGACATCATGAACACTCAACCAGTAACACTAAGCGTTGAAATGCCAACATCTGTTGCCCTAGATACACTTTTGGATCACAACCTTACAAGTGCTCCAGTCACTGACATTGAAGGTCGTTTAGTTGGTTTCTTCTCTGTACACGATGTCATGGTTGATTTGTGGTGCCAAGATTACATCCCTGAGCAAGGTCAAAAAGTGGTTGATCTGATGAGCCGTGATGTTGTCGCTATCAATGCGTCTGAAAAGTTGGTCGACGTGGCTGAATTTCTTTGCATCGATAAAGAGCAGCTGTATCCAGTAAGTTCAATGGGCATTGCAACAAGCTTCTCTACTCTTTCACTAGAAGAGCGTGCTAAAGCGATGAAAGTAAGCAAACCACATGTGTTGCCTGTATTAGAAAATGGCGTCTTGGTTGGTGTTTTATCAAGAGCTGAAGTAATGAAAGCTGTCCGCCCTATCTACGGCGAGCGCTTGAATGTTGTTGAACGCGAACTTGAATCTGCGTAATACAACACACCCATTTTTGGCTAGGAAATAAGTCGTTTGGCCGAAAAAGCCCGGTGTAAAACCGGGGCACTCTTATTCTAGCAACTATGATTGTTTTATTTGAAGCGGTAGTGAACGCCAGCGCCAGCAGAAAATTGAGACTTAGAACGCTTGCCAGCTGTTTCGTAGTTTACTGTTGTCGATGCAGACCAGTTTTGAGAGAACTGATATGCGCCACCAAGGGCTAGAGCTTGTTTAGAACCTGCAGCACCAATACCGACACCCATCGCAAACTCACCCGCATCTTGCACCATCGGACGAGCATTCGTCACTGCGTGAGAAGTCGCAACTACACCGTCCATGCGATCTTCCAAATCGAGCATTTTATCGCCCATCTTTTTCATTTCAGTTTCTAGGCCAGTGATGCGAGCAGTGTTAGACTTTATACGACCATCTAGATTGTTGTAATCAGCTAGCGCTTGTTCGTAGGCCTTGCCACCTGCTATAGCAGCATCACCACCCGCAGCTTTAATCTTGTTGATTTCTTCCCACACTGCATCATGTTCAGGAGTTACACCACCACCGTTTTTGCCTGCTTCGTTCTTAGTTTCTTTAGTTTCGATCGATACTTTGTCTTCCCCAATATCTTTAAACGCTATTTTAGTGTTGGTATCGTTGTCACCAAACACTTCTACCGCTACATTACCCTCTTCATCAACGATTATGTTAGCCACCTGCTCTCCGTTCTCATCGAATACGTGGCCAGCATCGTTAGCTACTAGGTTGTTTTCATTCATGAAATCTGTAACTTGACCGGTGAGCTCAGAACGGTCAATCACGTAATCATGATACTCTGGAGGAGGCGTAGGTTTCCAATTACTGGTATCGTCAACTTTTACATCAAGTTTGCCATCTTCGCGTTTAGTAAACTCGACCACGTTAGCGATTTCTAGCTCTTTACCGTCGTTGCGATCATGGTCTTTGAATTCGATTACCTTGTAAGAGCCATCTTCGTACTCAACTACTTCACCAACTGTTAAACCGGTATTATCTACAATCATTCCTGTAGTTGGTAGATATTCTAACTGCCCATCAGAAAGAGCTGTTTTGAACTGCTCCTTGGCCCACGCTTCGCTTACTACAGAAGCATCTGCAGTGGCGCCTCCGTTAATAACATCGTTGTTTGGTTTCCAGTTATTATTGGTCATGATTACTTTATTGTCAGCTAAAGCGTTCGTTGTCTCGCCTAACATTGTTTGTGCAGCGGCCATGGTAGGGGCGACCAATAGAGTAGCAAGTGTTACGGCCAAAAATGTCTTTCTCATAAGTAAACTTCTTCGTATCAATAAGGAAATTAAGGTTTATTAAATGGCGAATTTCCTTTCGCCTTATTTAAACGTCAGCCGACTATTATTAGCTGTGCGCTTCGGCATGCACTTCATACTTCCTATAGCCTGCATTGCCGTGCTCGCTTAGAACACGGAGCGCATCCTATCGGTAGAGAAATTTCGCAAGTAACTTATTGATGATGGTATTGCTTAGAAAAAGAATAGAAAAAAATAAAAATGAAATAGATGGATTGAATGGCTGTCTCCAATACAGCGGGCAAAAAAAAGCCCCGAGGCAATGCTCAGGGCTTTAACTGATATATTTTGTATGGACTACTTCTGTATACCTTCTACATGTAGCTCCATATCAACATAGCTTGACGCACCCATCACTGGGATTTTGAAATCAGCCAGTTCTAGACGAGTGGTACCGTTGAAGCCCGCACGCTTGCCGCCCCAAGGGTCTTGACCCGCACCAATGAACTCCGCTTCAATGGTAATTGGCTGAGTTACACCATGCAGAGTAAGCTCACCCATTACGTCTAGCTTGCCATCGCCCTTGTCTTTCACGCTTGTGCTCTTAAACGTTGCTTCTTTGAATTTACCTGCATCGATAAAGTCAGAGCTACGAATGTGTTTGTCACGCTCAGCGTGGTTCGAATCAAGACTAGTTGTATCAACAACAACGTTTACTGATGACGCTTCGACATTCGCTGGGTCATAGCTAAAATCACCAGAAAATGTGTTAAAACGACCTTTGATAAAGCTATAACCCAAGTGACTCACTTTGAAGTTGATTGAAGCGTGAGCGCCTTTAGTGTCGATAGCGTAGTCAGCAGCGTTTGCACCTAGTGGCAAAAGCATTGCCGCGGCCATTCCAGTAGCGATTAGTGTCTTTTTCATTTCGAAACTCCTAACATTTTCCGAAGAGTGTTGTCTTTGTTTATAAAGTGATGTTTCAACGCAGCTAGCGCATGACCAGCAGCGGCAAGTATGACGAACCAAGCAGCATAGAAATGCACTTCGCCCGCAATGTCTGATTGATTCGGGAATAGTTCACCCAAACCCGGCACGGTAAACCAATTAAATACGTCAATACCGCGACCATCTGAGGTAGAGATAAGGTAGCCACTGGCGAAAATGATAAACAAGGCAAGGTACATCGCAATGTGACCAACTTCGCACCCACTTTTTCAAACTGATTGCCTTCAACTTGTGGCGCTACCGTTACGTGCTTCCAAACCAATCTGAATACCGTCACCATTGCCAGCAAAATGCCCACCGAACGGTGCCAGTCTGGGGCTGTTTTGTACCACTGACTGTAATAAGTCAGGTCAACCATCCACAAACCTACGGCAAACATGCCTATTACCACGATAGCAGAGAGCCAATGTAAAGCTCTTGCTACGGGGTTGTAGTTTTTTACTTCTTTTACCGCCATCGTTAATTCCATGATTCCGTGTGCATTACCTGTTATGTTAACAACTCATCAACCTATGGGACACAGTATTTACTTAAATTGACACTTTAACGACAACCCTCCATTGATTGAGTCATTCAATATTTTTGAACATGTTGAAGCTACCCTATTCGATACACACTTTGTGGAGCTATAAGTCATCCGGCATCTCGATTTCGTAAAGTTCATCAGCAATATCGGCAACTCGACGATCCAACACCCCTTTGGCATCTTCTAGCCCTTGGTTGTAAAAGGCTGGCCCAAGTTTTTTTATCAAGAAGTCCAACAAAAATTCAGCGTCGAATTGGCCTAGTTCAGCGTCCAACTCACGTTCGAAGTAGTCTTGTAACTCCGATACAATTGCCGTTCTTTTTTTAGTATCAAACATACTTAGTCTCATTTTTTGTTACAGATTTGATTACCAGTTTGGTGGATAACGTAATGATTTCAAAAATGAATGGTGAATTTACACACTGGATCACACACAGAAGCTTTAGCACGCATCTCATTTTCAAACATTATTAAAACTCCTAGTTTCATTTCTGATACCCATAAACTACACTATCAGCGAACATATGGAGGAATCATGGATTACGGCTATCAAGAGCGCATTGTAGCGCTGCTCAAGGCAAACAAAATCACCAACCACGAACTTGCGGAAGCCATCGGCAAAGGAAAAGCCACCATTGGGCGATATCTAACAAAAGGCCCAACACGCACATACCCATCCATAGAAGATTTATCGCTAATCGCCTCCTACTTTAATGTACAACCTCACTGGCTGTGCTTTGGTGTCGGCAATCAACACACCGAACCGAGTGAACTCAACAAGGCAGCAAGTAGCAGTGCGACTATGTTATCGGTATACAGCCGTGCAGAAGTCAGCGAACTTCTTGAGACAGGTAAAGCAGCAAGTAAAGGTTCTATCCCGGTTCCTCCTGAATATAAAGACTGCTTTGCTGTCTTGTACCTGTTGGTGGGAGTGTTTCCTACAAATGGGACTGTGTAGCGTTGGTGAATCGCGAATTAGAGTGGATCAATGACGATATTGTTCTAGCGCGCTTACCGGGGAACCCTCACCCTGACTTTTTTACTTTAGTTAAGGTCGGTACCACTATTCATGTCTGGTATGGTGACGACACATCGAAAAACGCAATACATCAGGTTCAAGACGATGAAATTGAGATTTTGGGCGTAGTGCGTTGGGGCACCTGGGAAAAACGGATTTAGGAAGCCAACGTGGCCTGGTTTAACAGGTCATTTTTGAAAAGACAAGGAATAAGTCATGCTTCTAGACACAGTGGTACAGAGTTTTAAACGGTTCCAAACCGATTGTCAGGCGCTATGTCTTCAGCACTATCCAGCCGTTCACAATGGTGGTTTAACGAGTCGCCACCTCTCAGCTGCTTTCGCTCGGCGACTTAAAGCAGACATAGAACAGCACGCGCTTGATGTTAGTATCACCCCACTTGATGAAGAAGATAACAGCCAACTACGCTGTGCTTATCGAGTCAGTACCGCCTATGGCACCATTTGGGTGTTGGCTTATCACTTTGTTAATGGGAATCAAACCAGTCGCGAGCATGTCTTTTCCTTAGTTCAAGAGTGGCTAGCGGAATATCAATACGCTGTCCAAAAGCGCGATCTTTTAGTAGTACTCGCCGATCACTGGCTGAGCCGTTGCCATCAAAGTCGTTCGTTGATTAACTGGTGGAGTGACGAACTCCCTGAAGACGACAGCCACTACTTAAAGCAAGGCGTCAAACTACTCGGATCCGACACCTCGATGAGTCAAGAATTGTCTCAGCGCTGTCAGCTCTACCCAAGTTACGTCACTTACTTGCATCCATTAACAAAGCCTTGCTCAGGCGAACGTGTAATGAAATACGTTCAACTGTACGCTGTCGCATCACTCTAACTTCTCTACACTGTAAGCTATCATTACCAAGCCTTGTATCCCCGTCATTTGTCATTAAAGCTTCATCAAAACTTTTCATAGTGGTTTTATCTATTTGTTCACTACTAAGATCGTGAAAAGTTTAAAACGCTATCAATACGAAAAGTACGCCGTACTTTGTAACCTCGCTTACCCGAGAGTATTCAAGCAGACTCGATATGGTTTCGACCCCAATGGGCAACGCATAGTCGCAAACCGCTATGGCAAAACAGTTGTGCGAATATTGTGGAGTAAAGATAAAGAAGAAGCCGTCATCGTGATTAAAGGCTCGCATAGCTTAACCGATTGCTACTCACATTTGCTATGTGGCAACGCCATTGCAAAGTATTTGGTTTAAATTATCGGATTCACGCTGGTTTTCATTACCTACTCAACCAAGAAAGCCAGCCTGCTCATAAAAAAGATCGCCTTGGTATTAGCTTGTTCGAACGAACCATTGAGATTGCTTCAGAGCTCATTGAATGTGGCAAACGCATAACCATCACTGGTCACTCTTCTGGCGGCGCCATCGGCTGCATCATTGCCGATGCACTAGAACAAAAATACCCTAAGTCGATAAAACGTATCGTTACATTTGGTCAACCGGCTATCGGCAACCATAGGTTTAAGAGACGTTTTCGGCTTGCTCACAAAACCTATCGAGTATGCTGTGATTTAGATATAGTGACTTTCCTGCCACCTCTCCCTTTGCTGTATTGGCATGTGGGTAAGGTGTTATGGCTCTACAACGGTCGTATTTATGAAAACACACCTACCCCAGTTCGGCTTGGCCGCTCATTGGTTTCATGGATTATTCGTCCGT
The DNA here is from genome assembly GCA_003263775.1 of Vibrio maritimus. GTDB lineage: Bacteria > Pseudomonadota > Gammaproteobacteria > Enterobacterales > Vibrionaceae > Vibrio > Vibrio maritimus. The sequence continues at coordinate 336,281 of JYJJ01000079.1, read as the reverse complement.
TTTCTTATCACTTAATGAGCAAATATATTCGCAATAAAGATTTCTTTGATGAAAGGTAAAGTGAGAGCTAGTTCAAATATTTGGTATAAAGCAGACAGAAACTAACCGAACTGTCAATTACTTGCATTTACCAAACAAATTTGATCCAACTCACTCATCACACTGATAAAAGCTGTAACCATCTAATTTATCAATGTTTATGTCTCATTTTTAAATACCAAACTGAACAGATAATCGTCAAAGAATATATTTGTAAGAAATTTAAGTGATAACTGTCGCGATTTTTATTCATCGAGCAAATTTGACTTGTTTGGCAGCCGTGACAAGATGGGGAACATAATTAATCGTTTTGTTAGACCATGCTTTTAACCGAAAAACACCAGTTCAACCAATGTATACGTACCGACGATACCGGCTGTTGCATTGCTCAGTACAAAGACCTGACGCTGAAAAGTGTGTTTCAACCTATCTTTAATGCAGACAATGCCATCATAGGCATGGAAGCACTGGTTAGATTAGTCGATCTCAACGGTGACCCCATTCCACCTAATCTCTATTTTCAAAACGATCAAATTACACTAGCAGATCAGCTCAACGTAGACAGATTAAGCCGCGCTATCCACCTTCGAAACTTTAGCATGTCTCAATATCGTGAGCGTCTGATTTTCTTGAACTTCTTGCCTATTTCAAGTGAACGTCTAGCTGCGGAAGGGATACGTTCATCGTTATTGATGTCACGCTTGAAAGCGTTACAGCTCGATAGCCGACGTGTAGTGGTAGAACTCGTTGAACTCACAGCATTTAGCCCTAAGTCTCTGGCATCTGCTGCAAAACACTTAAATGAAGAAGAATTTTTGATTGCCATTGACGATTTTGGCTGCAAAGAATCCAGTCCAGAACGTGTCGCTCAAGTAAAGCCCAATATCCTAAAGCTAGACAGACAATTACTGGTGGATTATATGGATGGCAATCCACAGTCGCTGTTAAGCGGCATTAAACTGGCGAAAGCGTGTAATGCGAAAACCGTAATAGAAGGCGTTGAGACCGCAGCGCAGCTTGAGGCGATGAAAGCGCTTGATATTGATTTTTTCCAAGGTTACCACCTTGCAATGCCGCAAACGCTCTACCCTCGTCTTAAATTGGTAAGCTAGAAACGTTTTCCCAGCATGAAGGTAAAGCCTTCACGTGTATTGCCGCTTTGCGCCATTAATGATGCTTCCCAATTATCAGTAAACTCTTTTTGCATACCCACCATAGTCGACCAACGACTTGACGTTTGTGTCGCGCTAAAGCGGATATCGCCCAGCTGACCTTTAAGCTGGCGCTGATAGTCTTGATATTGACCTCCCACTACAATACGCCAGCCACTGTCTCCAATATTCAGCCCAATCAACGGCGTCACCACCAACGCATCTAGACTAACTCCAACACCCGACACTGACGTTGACACATATTGAGCATCAACGGTCGTGAAGAACTGTTTGTGGCCATAGGCCAGTGTGGTACCCACCGCTGTAATGGTTGAAGATGTTGCCATGCCGTTTAATTCAAGCGTGCTAGATTTCCATTCGAAAAATCGCTCACGCCAATAGAAATATCTGAAGAGGTCACTGCTTTGCCAATCATGCGTTAAAGCCCCAAAATGGCAGTACCCAGACGTCACCACGCAAAGCAACAATGCTCGTCGTATTCGTGGTAGTGCTGCCACCATCTGGAAGAATGTCATCAACAGGTTCGCCATCGATTTTAAAATCCCCTAATTGCATCAAATCTTCTTGCTGATGGGTAAACAATGACAAGCCAACCGGTTTTGGCAGCTTAATTCCCATATCTCTAACCCTGTCACCAAAGAAGGGTAAAGTGCGACCGTAATCTTCGTCTTTAGCGCCCATATCATCATTCGATAAAGCCGGCGACGCGTAGCTCGCAGAAAGTAGGAAAAAATAGAGGGGAACCAGGGCTCGTTTCATTGGGTTTGAATTTAATCTAAAACAGGGAGCGCGATATTATCAGGGAGTCACGGACAAAAATAATTCTGATTTTGTATACACGCAACCTTGAAAATCACTGATTTCAATACAACTTAATCAGTTCAAGGAGAGAGTTTATGGAATCATCATCAAGTTATTTCTCGCGAGCGCTACAAGGATGCATTGCGATGTTGCCACTGAGTTTAGCGGTTGTGCCGTGGGGATTTTTAGCAGGCTCGTTTGCTATCGACTCCGGGTTAACACCTATGGAAGGACAAGCGATGAGCGCGATTTTATTTGCCGGTGCCGCGCAACTTGTCGCGATGGGAATGATAAAATCCGGAGCCACGCTGCTCACTATGGTCGTGACCATCTTCTTTATCACATCACGCCATTTTCTCTATAGTTTGTCGATGCGTAACCACATTGTTGGTTTGCCACTTCGTTGGCGCTTAGCCTTGGTTTTTTACTTACCGATGAGCTATTTGCACTCTGCGGTCACCATAAACCAGAGAAGTTTGATCGCTGGTATGCACTCGGTGCGGGTCTCTCCTTCTATCTCATTTGGAACATTGCGACTCTGGTTGGTATCGTCATTGGTGCGCAGATCCCTAACTTACAGCAGTTCGGGCTTGAGTTTGCGGTAGCCGCGACATTTATTGCTATTGTGGTACCGAACATCACGACACTGCCGATCTTTCTCGCTGCTGCTTCTGCCCTAATCTGTTCAGTTATCTTCGCCGCTATGGGCATAGAACTTGGGCTGGTAATATCAAGTATTGTCGGTATGACGGTTGGGTATGTAAGTGAGGAGAAGCTGAAACGATGACTTATTTAATCATTGCCGTGCTTACTGCCATTGTATTTTTAAGCCGCTATTTATTTCTGGAACCAAAAGTTCCACTTCGCATCAGTAGCGGCGCGCAGCGATTTTTAGCCTATGCCAGCCCAGCGGTTTTAACAGCGATTTGGGGCCAATTGTATTTTTACCTCACGGTGAGCTAGCACTGGATGACAACCTGCCTTACCTACTCGCGGCGACCTTTGCCATTGTCTTAGCACGCATTATCAAAGACGTATTAATCACGACCATAGTTAGCATCTTAGTGTTTCTCGTCTTAAACTTGTGGGTATTCAACCACTAATCGCTGAGATGTTATGGAAAACTCATCGCATGAAAGAAGCATCACTTTAATGACGTGGCTTGGCTACCTTGGCTTATCCCATTTAGCCTTTGCATTGCCACATTTACACCTGATGGCACTTTTATGGGTGCGAATACAAGAGTGTTATTCTTGTCTTACAGCGCCATCATTTTGAGTTTTCTATGTGGCATTTTATGGTCGCACGCGCTCACTCATGCTTCGCATAAATTATCTTTTCCCATTCTCACGCTCAGTAACCTCATTTGTTTAATGGCTTGGCTAGTGATTGTCATTACTCCTGAGCAGTTTCGATTAGGAATTGTCGTCGCGCTTGCTGGCTACGTTTGTGTTTGGTTAATCGAGAGAATTAAGCTCAATGCGCTAGGGAATGAGTTTCCTAGAGCATATCAAAGACTAAGAAGCCACCTCACTGTTGGTGTGGCGGTAGCGCATATCATTGCTTTTGCTGGCGCTATGTAAGCTTGTCTGTTTGCTCAGCTTTACGACGAGCACGGTTCGAGCTACCTGCCACTGGTTTAGACGGCACATCGCGTCTTTCGTGGATGAGGTGGCGTATTGACAGGATCGGATGCGGCAACAACATTCTTGGACCTGCGTAGCGCATCACCGCTTTCATTTGCTGCTTTTGTTCTGGTTTATAACAATGGATTGGGCATTTATTGCACGTTGGTTTGCTCTCTCCATAAGGGCAGCGATCGAGTTTTGTTTCCGCATAAGTGAGCAGCGCCTCGCAGCTCTCGCATAACGCTTTGGAGCCATGCTGCTGTTTACAATAAATCTCCATCATAGCTTTGACGGTTTTAAACTCGGTTTCTAATGCACCAACCAAAATATCACTGGCTTTTTTCATAGCAAACTTTTCCGTGAGAGACCTTAAGCTAACGCGCTCCGATTAAAAACGGTTTTTCTATCGCAACAAATTCGTTTGCGGCTTCTATTAAGTGGTTTGCTGTCAAACTCTCAACCCCCACTACCGTAACCCGCGAGCCGAAGCGTTGCTGAATGCGATCGACCAGAATTTCAAAGTCTCCATCGCCGGAAAGCAAAATCACGTTTTCGACATCACGCGCCATTTCAAACACATCAAGCGCAATACCGACATCCCAGTCCCCTTTTGCACTGCCATCAGAACGTTGAATAAATGGCTTCAACTGAACATCAAACCCAATCCCACGCAAAATATGATGAAACTGCCTCTGTTTTGGGTCATGGGAAGCAATCGCATAGGCTCTTGCACTTTCAATATTAAATCGTTCGCTGGCCCAAGCCAGAAAGCGTTGTAGTCAAAGCGCGCACCAAACGCTTGTCTGGTGGTGTAGTAGACATTTTGTACGTCCACAAAAATAGCTGCTGAATTCATAGTATTGCTTGTCGTTTTATGATGTTGGCAGTGTAACAAAAATATTGTCCGCAAGTGGAACTTAGTGACACGAATCTCAGTAGCTAAACTTAACGTATAACCTTTTGGTTGTTTGCTTGGAGGCAATTATGAAAGGCATAGGTATCATAGCCCTTGCGGCACTGTTTAGCGCCACAGCGTGTGGCTACCCAGAATACGCTAAAAAACAAGGTGACGATGTTGACCCTCACGGTAGTTACCACAATGACCAGCACAGCACCGAATATCATAGTGACGGCTACTACGAAGGACTTTCACACCGCAGCGTTATGTATTTTGCACCTAGCAAAGACGTTCTTGTTGATGAGTTCCTGTTAGGTACACTCATTAATGAATGCGCTCTGGACGAACGAGATGTTGTGACCATGGTGATCACCAAAGACGGCTTCTCATCACCGAGCTGGGTGAAAGATACGTTTGATTACAACAAGCTGGTTAAAATGTACGACATTCGAGAGGGTGATCATACTGCGTTTTGATTGGCAAAGATGGAACAGAGAAGTTACGCTGGGGGCCAACCACAAATTGGGTTCAAATCAAACAAACGATTGATGACATGCCAATGCGAAGAGCAGAAATGGCTCGAGCAGCAAGCCGCTGCTCGATATAGAAGAGTCTATTGAATCTAGACGTCGCTACTGAGTCTCTTTTTGAGCGAGATGACTGCTCACTAAGCTGGCAACCATAATTGCTAGGTAAAAACTGCCCGTAATTGACTCTAAGAACACGAAGAAACGCGGGATGGCTAGAGCCGGTGAAATATCACCATAGCGACTGTAGTCAGTGTGATAAAACTAAAGTAAATCACATCGAACAAGTTATCTAGCCAAGGTTTCGCCTCCAACCCGTTAAAAGGTTCAACGAACAATTCGAGTTGGATCAGATAAATAAATGAGAAAGAGAGACCAAATAGCAGATAAACGCATATTGAGCCAACAATCTGATTGAGAGTGACTTGTTTCGGCATGATGACCTGTTTAAGCGCTGAAAATGTCTGGGCTAGTACGAAAAACAGTAATGCAAACAAAGTCACTAACGAAAGATCATAGTCCTCGAACAATGAAAACACACCCGATGTGACTGCTACAGTGATCATCACTGCATACCAAGAGCGGTAAAAGGTCTGCTTTCTATGTACACCAACAATAGACGTGCTCATGCAAAGAATAATTAAAGCCAGTACATAGTCTTGAGCATCATCTTTAAACTGATGCACCACCGCGCTCAAAAAAAACAGCACCAATAATGACCCAAGTAAAAAGAAGAAGTTATCGTCTTTGCTCATCAATTTCATGAAATAGTGTCTCCTGACTCTAGAGCATTTCTTTGGCGATTAAATGCAATAGGTATGTTTCTCGCTCAATACTCATGCCTTTCTTATCGCTTTCTGCAATAGTTTTCTCGTTGAAAGCAATGGCCTCATGAATGTTAACCCAGACTGGCTTCATACCATTTTTGACTTCATAGTCTTCGTAAGCGGTCTCGCCAAGCTCTCGGTCCACTTTGCAAGAGTAGCAAAATGAAATCATATGCATTACATCCGCATCGTCTTTGTACCAAGGTCGAAACTCTTCATAGATACCAAATGGTTTAATCCCGTGGATGTTTTTAGCGCCCGTCTCTTCTTGTAACTCGCGAACCAAACCTGCAATAACATCTTCGCCATCATCAATGCCGCCTCCCGGAAGGGAGTAATCATGATAACGCTCGGTGTAGAGAAGCAGAATATCTTCACCATCAACGACAATTGCGCGAGTCGCGTTTCTTTTTACTATGCTCTTGTTATCAAGATGAGAGATATCTGGGTGAATGGCTGTAGTGAGTTGTCTCATAGTCTTGCTCTGAGTTGGTCTATTTTTCGTGAAGTTTACCACAAAAATATCAAGTTACAGTTCAATCTCGGTTTCTCATCCAATGAGATGAGACAATCATTTACCAGAATGTTACCATCCTCACCTCGCCTAAAGGGATGTTAGGCAATAATAGTCATAACACTTAAAAATATCCCAATTATTATGAAACCAAGCACTTTTTTCTTCGCAGCCGCTTTGTCTACCACTGATGTCGCGCTCGCTGACGCAACTGATACCACGGTAACTGAAGCGGATCTTCTCAAACAAGCAGTACGCTACGATCAAACACTCACCGAACAACAGCTCAATGCATCGCACCAAGATACAATGAACGCCCTTGGCTATCGTTCGATATCAACGAATAGTAGCTTTGAAGAGTTGAGGCAAGACGAGACGCTCACTCACATCGATTTCAACGAGTCACCGTACCGCGTCTCCCTTTTCAACCCTCAAAATGGTGAAGATAGTGAGAGGCTTTGGTCTCAAACTAAATCCATTTTTGGTTACGGCGTAGGTGTTGCTGGCGTATTGGCTTTGATGCCTGAGTCAATCACCAACTGGGAAAAACAAGACATCAAACTGATGAACAAGTGGTGGGATAACGTGCGATCTGGACCTGTTTGGGATCGTGATGACCACTTGATCAACTATGTTGGGCACCCTTACTTTGGCGGTGTTTACTATCAGGCGGCTCGTAAATCGGGTTATCGTCAGTGGGACGCATTTATGTACTCAACGTTGATGTCTACTTTCTACTGGGAATACGGTATAGAAGCATTCGCTGAGGTACCATCGATTCAAGACCTAGTAGTTACACCGACGCTCGGTTGGGTTTATGGTGAATGGGCCTTTAATAAAGAGAAAGAGATCCGCTTGAGAGGCGGCACAGTAATGGGCTCTGATGCGCTTGGCTCAACCGCCCTATTCTTCCTTGACCCGGTCGACAGTTTAGGTCGCGGCGTCAATAACGTGGCAGGCAAAGAAATTATAAAAGCGGGAACGGGTTTTGTTGGTGTGCATTCAAATGTTCTGCGCAATGGTGATGTCGAGACCAAATATCAAATGCAGGTGCAATATGCGTTTGGTGCCGGCGAAACGGCCGATGGCCTAAAACGTCGTCAGCCCAAGAGCTACCAGCAACATACCGACGACCCTGTCACTTACGGTATTGTCGGTGTGAGCGCAGGCTTCGCCTATCCGCAACTTGATAAAGAACGCAATCTGAAAAATGATTTTGCCCCAGCCTTCACGTTAGGCTTGTACTTTACTAACCAGTTCTCAGCACGACTTGGTTATATGCAAGGTAACTATGAGTCCACAACGGACAACCAAAAGCATATTTATGAAAACTACAGCTTTGATGTGCAGTATTACCTATTCGAAAACTACGCATTTAAGCCTTACCTAAATGCGGGTGTTGGTGAAGCGATGCTCAATAAAGATCGTGATACTAAGAAACTGCAATGGAATATTGGTACTGGTGTCCATTACACGCTTAATGCCAACTGGGCGCTTCAAGCGGATTGGAAGTACAACTATCACCGTAATACTGGTGCTCGTGACAGTCTATGGGGAACACGATTGATTTATCGCTTTGGTGAAGGAAACAAATACATTTAACAGCTTTAAATCAAGCGTTTGTAGGAATTCTGGGAACAAGTAGGCATTGACAAGGTTTATTTGGTGAATTTATCGATAATTTGACCAAATCAAAACACTTTTTGTTAGAAATCTCCTACACTTAACCGAAAGCCTAACTTCCAACTAGGAGATATAATGAAAAAAGTACAATGGATGATTGGCGCTGTAGCAGTGGGCATTCTAGCAGGCTGTGCCAGTGAACCGGATAAGTATGATGTGGATGAAATTACTGTAGAGAGTGATCCTGCTTATGTCTATTGTGTTGAACAAGGCCACGAGCTAGAGCGCGTGACTGAAAACGGCAAGCGCGTTCCTTACTGTGTATTATCGGACGAAGAACGTTACACAGTTTGGGATTTCTACGAAAAGCGTAACCAGCAAGAAAACTGATATACGTAACAACAGAAAGTACACTTAATAAAAGAAAGTACTAGTGATAAAAGAAAGGCCAGCTCATCAACGAGCTGGCTTTTTACTATTTACTTATGTGCGGTTTACTTATGTGCTATTTGCTTGGCTTGTTTTTGCAATGCTCAATCGCAGTTGCCATAAGCTCAAGTGCAGTAGCTTCACATGCTGGCAATGCTGCATCACTTGTCTCGACCGGTGTTACGCGCTCACCCCACTTAATGTGGCCGGCACCCCATGTTAGACCTGCACCAAATGCTGCCAATAGGAGGTCGTCATTTGGCTTAATCTTACCTTGTTCTAGTGCTTCACAAAGTGCAATTGGCACGGTCGCCGCAGAGGTATTGCCGTAATTTTGAATATTTACGAATGCTTTTTCTTGGTCAATGCCAGACAAATCACACAGTGTTTGAATGATTCGGATGTTCGCTTGGTGCGGAATCACAACATCGATGTCATCTTTTGTCAGGTTAGAGCGAGAAAGAACGGTGTTCGCTGCCGCTCCCATACCTTTTACTGCACGCTTAAAGATTTCTTTGCCAATGAAGTCAAATTCAAAGTAACCGTTGTCTGCTGCAAAGCGCTCCATAGACGTACCGAACTTAGGCACAGCTAGAATATCACGGCCTTTCGCATCACAACCGATTTGCGCGTCTTGCAAGCCGACTTGTTGCTCCGTTCTTGTGAGTACTGCTGCACCTGCACCATCACCAAACAATACGGCAGTATCACGTTCAGTCCAATCAATGAAGAAAGAAAGTCGCTCTGCACCGATCACAATAGCATTACGATAGTTGCCAGACTGAATCAGTTTAGTTGCAGTTTCTAGGCCATAAACAAAGCCTGTACATGCAGCATTAAGGTCAAAAGCCGCGGCAGCTGGCACGCCTAAATTCTGTTGAACGCGTGATGCAGTATTTGGAATCAACGAGTCAGGTGAACACGTTGCAACAATAATCAGATCAACCTCATCAGCCGTAATACCTGCGCACGCCATCGCGTGTTTCGCCGCTACTGTCGCCATATCAGATGTGTTGACGTGGCTAATACGGCGATTTTCAATACCGGTACGAGTGCGAATCCACTCGTCTGACGTTTCCATTACTGTGCTGAGGTCATGGTTTGAGAGAATTGCTGGTGGAAGGCACTTACCCCACCCAGTAATTTCGGCGTAAAAAGTTGTCATTGTGTACCTATTTTCTTATAGTTTTCGCCAATCAAGATAAACAAGCCACATCAATCACTAACTTATGATAATGAGAGATAATTTCTTGCTTATCTTGACTATAGACGACTGAGTATACTCACATTCACGGGTTCAAAGAAGTCTGATTTGTAAATTTCAGCCTCCTAACCCAAGTGCTCGCTCGTCTGTAAATAAAAACAACAGGAGAAAACGTCATGTCTACTATCACCACCCGCTGTCCACACTGCCTAGGTATGAATCGACTACCTGTCGATAGAATCGCCGAATCACCAAACTGTGGTCGTTGCAAGTCACCTCTTCTTGACGGTGCGCCGATTGAAGGCACTTCAGATAACTTCTCAACGTTGTTAAATAGCGAGCAGCCAATTGTGGTCGACTTCTGGGCAACATGGTGCAACCCTTGCGTGGGTTTTGCGCCAGTCTTTCAACAAGTTGCAGAAGAACGCCAAGGCGACGTCCGTTTTATCAAAATTGATACCGAAGCACAGCAGCAACTCGCCGCGCAGTTTCAAATCCGTAGTATCCCAACCATCATGGTATTTAAAGGCGGTCAAAGAATCGATACCATTAATGGGCATTGCCGAAAACTCAGTTTGATCTATGGCTCAATCAGGCGCTCTTAAAAGGTTAGTTAGACTTCAAAGCTCTCGTCGCCAAAGCACCCATCGCCAAATGCTATTTATCAAAGGTCGGTCTGGTTAATTTTTGCTTGCGATAAGCAGAAGGTGAACAACCGACCTGTTTTGTAAAACGATGGGTAAAATTAAACGGGTCTCGGTAACCTAATCGCTCAGCAATCATTGATACCGACCAATCGTTGTTTTCTAGAAGGTCACAGGCTTTTTCCATTCTTAAATTAATCAATCTGGCTCTTGGTGAAACGCCGTACAATTGCTTACTAATTCTCGCGAGCTGCTCCTCACTCAAGTAAGCTTTTGTCGCCATATCTTTGACCGTCCAAGGGAGGTGCAGCTGCCCTTCTATTTGAGCAAACAAAGCCTGTACTCTCACCGTTGAGTCGTTTGTTTGAGATTCAAATCCTGTAATCAAACGACATAATTCACTCACCAACAATTTACGGTAGCTCGATCGCCCGCCAATCTCTACATACAGTAAAGTAATCAGCGCCCATATCCGCTCACAGCCGTTAAAAGGTAAAACCTTTTGACCAATCTTTGCAAACATGGTCCAGCGCTGGGTCGGTTTAGGCAAAAACCAGATCATTCGCCAATGGTGGTACTGAGGGTTGATTTCAAATCGGAACGAGGTATTCGCAGGCAGTACTACAATTGAATAAGGCTCTATCGCAAGCACTTCCGTTTCTGTGATCAGTATACCTCCCCCCTCAATGGTAAAGAGAATAGTGTGGACATCCACCCCCTTACGCTCGACATGGTAGCCATCTAGTAAGTTGGCCATTCCAGCCATAAAAATGTCTTCAGCAGCAAACTCAGGGACATCACTGGCAGATAAGAATCGCTCATCACAGTGTTCAGACAAATACACTTCGTCCACCCACTCTGTTTTGCTGTCAAATTGCTCAATGACGGATTTGCACAGGTTTTGTCTATTTTTGAACATGGTTTCACAATGCCGTTTTTTTTATATTAGCCACGTTTCTAACCCAGTCACATTCCGTGATTTTCTTTTCTTTAATTCACTTAACTAGGAGGCAGCTATGACAACTCAACACCATCATAAGTCATCTAACGGTGTGGCTTCAAATCAACTCTTGTCCGCCGTTGTAAAACTCGGTTTCCCAGTTGCTATTCAGAGTGCGCTCGTGGCTATTTTGGCACTTGCCGATGTACTCATGGTGAGTGATATTGGTAAAGAAGCGACCGCAGCGGTGGGAATCGCCTCAAAGTGGCATTTTGTAGCCATTATGATCATGGCAGGCATGGCTTCGGCCAATGGTGTGCTTGTTGCTCAGTATTGGGGACGTGGCGACAAAACTAGCGCAAATACCATTACTCGACTGTCAATGGTTTTCGGTGCCAAGTTGCTTGTTCCCGTTACATTGGTGATTACACTGTTTTCTAGTTACATCATGATGCTGCAAACCACCGACGGCCGCGTTATCGAACTGGGAGCAACTTACCTTTGGTATGCATTCCCAGTGCTTATCCTGACACATATAGTGATCGTTGCTGAGTCCGCAATGCGTTCTTCAGGCGATGCGGTAACACCACTGGTACTTGGAGCTCTAACCATTGCCATCAACATTGGACTTAACTTTTGGCTTATCAAAGGTGGCTGGGGTGTACCTGCGATGGGCGTAGCCGGGGCGGCTTTAGCAACAACCATTTCTCGGCTGCTACAAGTTATGTTTATCTGGAGCTACTTAAATCTGCGCCGTCATTGGTTGATCACCGAACAAGTACTAGACAACACTACACGCCTCTGGAACTCCTATAAATCACTAGCCGTTCCAACCACGTTAAACGCAGTGTTGTGGGCAATGGGCACGCTCATGTATCAAGTGATTTTTGGCCATATGGGAACGACGGAACTCGCGGTATTTAGCATGATGGGTCCTTTTGAATCGCTATGCTATTCCTTGTTCTTCGGGATCTCTGTCGCCTGTTCGATATTACTTGGACAATCTTTGGGTCGGGACGAGTTTGAACAGGCGTTTAGCATGTCGCAAACCTTCATTAAAGCCGTACTGGTGTTTGGACTGATGATTGGCTGTGGACTCCTATTAGGGCGTGAAAGCATTCTATCGTGGTTAAACCTAGATACCGCCGAGCTTTACCCAATTGCGTCCCCAGCGATGGCTATCTTGTGCGGGGCAATTTGGCTGCGAATGCTCAATATGATCATTATTAACGGTATTCTGCGTGCGGGTGGTGATAATAAATTCTGCTTGCGCATGGACTTCATTGCGATGTGGATGGTGGGCTTACCATTGACAGCAAGCGCCGCTTTTGTCCTTGGACTTGATTTTAAGTGGGTCTACGCGTGTATGCTTTTTGAAGAAGTAGTGAAGTTTTCACTTTGCTTCCATCGTTACCTCAAGCGCTACTGGATGAACAACCTCACCCTTGCTAGCGCTTAGTCATAGGCAAAAAAAGAGCAAAGCTCTCAACTGCTTTGCTCTATTAGCTACCTGTCGTCACTCAACTCGCTCGAAGTGCGACAGAAGTTTCGGGTTGATCCTGTCATAACATTCATATTGCATCGCATGACCTGCGTTTTCAAATAATTCGAGCTCGGCGTTGCTACCCAATAACGCTTTTACCCGCTCAGCATCTGATAGTGGAATCACTTTATCTTCCCTGCCCCATAACAGTAACTTGGGTATCGCAAGTTTTCCGACTTCTGCGAAGTCGTCAGTTGGATCTTTCGCAATCAAATGACGTCCAGTGCTAATTATCGCTCGTCGAAATCCCTTATACATCATCTGTTCACTGAACTTATCTGCCCAATTAGGAAAGCGCTCGGGCTCCACTAAATCATTCGCCTGATTACTTGGAAGTTTAGGAATGAACAACAGATAACCGAGCCACTTGCCAATGACAGGCAAAGTGAGAGGACCAATATCCACCGGTTGATTGAAAGGCGCTACGTAGCCGACGCTAAGAATTTTACCCGGGTTTTGAGCCACAAAAGCCGAAGTAATTGCCCCACCCATCGACAAACCAACAATATGGAATGGCTTATTCGGAGCCAATTGCGCTGTAAGCTCTTTAATTTGATCGACAAATAACTGCTTGTCATATCTTACATTAGGGCGAGATGAATAACCGCGACCATACAAATCAAATGTTAAAACCCGATAACCCGCATTCGCGACCACTTTGCGATTATTGTCCCACATATACGAAGGCGCAGAGAAACCATGCACGAACACGACCAAAGGCGAATCTGGCGAACCTTCTAGTTGATAGTGAATGTGACCAAACTGAGTTTCGATAAACTGACCTGGTGCTTCCGCACGATGCACCTCATTTAGCGAGTATGTCTCTTTGTTGACCATTAAAGGGAGTAGCGCTAAGAAGCAGAGAATGGCAATCAATGCCACAATTAAAATCATTGCAAGTCTCGGTTTTTAATACGGAACGGTATTGTAGGAAGCCGAGCTTAATTTACTAGATGCGCAGATTTCAAAACCATAAAACAAGGGCATAGTTAATCAGCGCTACTATAAATAATGCCGCCACATTCTGTTGGCGGCATTAGATAATAAGCAACTGAGCACTTATTGAATTAGCCTATGACAGGTAATTGCTCATTTCATGAAGTAGTTTTTCTCGTCTAACAGGCTTAGGTACATAGGCATCCATCCCTGCATCAAAACATTTCTGGATATCGTCATCGACAACACTCGCGGTCAACGCAATGATGGGCGTTGGCGTCATTCCTTGCTGTTTTTCATAATCGCGGATGTCTTGTGTTGCTTCAAAACCATCTTTCACTGGCATCATACAATCCATAAGAATGACGTCGTAGCGACCGTTGCGCTGAAATAGCTCTACCGCTTCGGCACCATTGTCGGCGATGTCATACTGATACCCTGCCTTCTCTAAGTGCAAAGAAGCGACTTTCTGATTAACCAAATTGTCTTCCACTAGCAGAACTTTAGTACTCGATTCAGTGGCTGTTATATTCGTTGTGGCGTTATTGTCATTCTCAGGTTGAGGCTTTCGCTGGCTAAGTTCAGTTTCCTCATCAGCCACATTAGCAGTAGCAACATTGAAAGTTGTCTCCACATTTTGAGTAGGCGCTTGTAGCACACCTAATTCCTCTTGTTTCAACTCAATCGCTGTCACAATTTTCTCTTTGAGAATCTCGGCCTTGAATGGCTTAGGAACATAATCGTCCATACCCGAATCAAAGCACTTCTGAATATCATCATCGACTACACTCGCAGTCAAAGCGATAATTGGCGTTCGAGCTAAGCCAAGTCGCTGCTCCGTCGCGCGAATATTTTCTGTCGCTTCAAAGCCATCCATCACTGGCATCATGCAATCCATAAGGATAAAGGTGTAGTTCTGGTTTTTCTCAAACAGCGTTACTGCTTCTTGACCATCATTTGCAATATCATACTCACAGCCAATTTTCTTGAGATGTAAGGTCGCCACTTTTTGGTTCACTAGATTATCTTCGACGAGTAACACGCGAATGCGGTTATCAATGCTCGCGTTTTGAGTACTCGTATATACGCTACCCTGTGCCAATGCTTTGCAACAGGCTTCGATGGATTTCAGTAGACGATTTCCAAGCAGTGGATAAGTAATCAACGCACAAATATTACGACCAAAGTCTTTATTAGCACTATCAAATTGTCTGATAAGGCAAATTGCTGTTCCTTGACCGTTAATATCCGCGAAACGCTTACTGTCTTCCTCGGAGGATATACCGCCACCATCAACATAAATAAGGATGGTTTTTGAATCTACTTTGTCGAGGTTTAACTCAGCTAACGTGGGTGCGACGCTATCCACCGTCATACCATAAAATGCTAAGTCGCGTTTGATTCGCTCCTCATGGGTACTCGAGTTACATACCATAACCAGCTCGTCGAAATTAAGCGGGCTACGATGTTGGTACTCTCTTTCATCAATGGCTAATGGCAACGTGAAGTAGAAGCGGCTTCCAACGCCTTTCACTGAATCCAGTTGAATTTTGCCGCCCATGAGCTCGATTAGCTGAGTACTGATCGCGAGCCCGAGTCCTGTACCGCCAAACTGCCTTGTGGTTGAGTCATCTTCTTGAGCGAACGCTTCAAAGATTTTCGACTGCCTTGCTTTATCAATACCAATCCCGGAGTCTTTCACTTCAAATAGCAAGTTTGCCAAATTGTCCGTCTCACCTTGATACTGAACACCTATGGTAACGCTGCCTTCCTCGGTAAACTTGACCGCATTGGACATAAAGTTCATCAATACTTGACGCATACGATGATCATCAGCAAGCACACGGAATGGTACTTTGGCATCAATATCGACGTTGAGCTCAATCCCTTTTTCTTTCACTTTCGGCGCCACAATGGAGGCAATGTCGTAAATGGTTTCACGGATTGATGTAGAGTGAGGATTGATTTGCAACATGCCCGACTCAATCTTAGAGAAGTCGAGTATGTCGTTAATCAGGCTCAATAGTAGATGTGACGATGTCTCGATGGTATCCACATAATCTTTTTGAGTTGCCGTTAAATCGGTATCAGAAAGGACTTCAGAAATACCAATAACACCATTCAATGGGGTTCGAATTTCATGGGACATATTCGCCAAGAAACTGCTTTTTGCTTTACTCGCCTGAATAGCATCTTCTTTAGCTTGCTCCGCATCATCTTTGGCTTCCAGTAATCGTCTTTCACCTTCTCGCCTTTCATGGGTAAGGCGCTCTACTTCTTTTGCAAAACGGCTGAGTTCATCTTTACCACCAATTGTTCGGCTCAATGACACCGCTTGTGCTTGATTTTCATCTTTTTGTTCGAGGAACGTGAGAACTAAACCAAGATTTCGTGTCACCCTGAGAGCTAAGCTAATACCCAGAACAATCAACATGATAGTAAGCAATGTCACTGCTGATAAAAACGCGATCCGTTGTTGTTCAAACCCAGTTACTAAGGTTCTAATCTCCTGCCTTAACTGCTCTTCAATGGCTAAAGAGACACCTTGAATTAGATTAGAGCGTAAATTCAGAGCATCCAAACCTGCTTTGATTTCAGCGCCACTCAGACTAGTAATACCTTCGCTACTTAGCAGAATATTTCTAAACAGGCTGCTCTCTTCAAATGCGGGGTTAGAGAATGAATCGAGCAGTAAATTAACTTGCATTGGATCAGCGTTGATCGCGACAAAGCGCTCAACAAACAACTGCTGATTTTGAACTAAGTTGGCTATCTCTTGCTTGCTGTACTGATCCCCACTTTCCCCATCTTGATAGGATTGAACTAAGGCTTGGGTTTGCCAAATTTCTTCGTTAGCCCAAAACACTAGCCACTCAAGCTGAGACAGAGCGACCATATGCCCATTGACCACCGGCAAAACGCCCTTCGCAGGTGATTGTTCAATAATCATAATAATCTGTTTATAGGTATCAACCTGCCACTCCACCAGCTCTTGCTTTTCTATAAAGTCGGCAGCTTCCGCAATAGAAACGACACTTTCCTGATAATCATCAAGCAAGCCAGATAGGCGAACAGCGACATCTGACGGGAAAATTTCTGGTCCTAGGGATTTTAGAGTTTGCATCGAACTCGCAATATCAACAAGTCCCGCTGTTGGGCGAGCATCATGAGTTTTCGACTGTATATCGGACAACACTTCTGAATATCGAACTAAGCGCTCAACTTTTTCGAGGTCGCTAAGTTGAACATTGAGGACGCTTATCTGCCTTGTCGCTAAGTAGACAATAAGTGCCATGGGTAATAGCACCAACAACAGCATCTTTTTCTTTACTGACAGGTTATTCCAAAACTCAAGTTTGTTCATTCCGTTGCCCAACACTTGTTAACACAATAGTTTAGATACAGTAAGTCTAGGAAAACTATTGGTTTAGTCGAGTTAAATGACAAACTAATTTATAAATTAATAGAACTATATGGGTTAGCTCTCACCTTCATCTTCGCTCAATCACGCTTGCTCGGGGTCAAGAGCCCGGTTTAGCTGTGTTAATAGCTCGTCTAACTTGGCAAGAGGGAGTGCCAAGGAGTTAGGGTCTGTTAGCTGTGCTGTCGTTTCTACAAGTTCGCGTATCGTAGCGAGTTGCTCGCACAGTGCGTTGAAGAGACCGCAGCTCTTATCAACTTGGTTCTCTAGGGCTTCAAGCGATGCTTGGGCAATTCGATACGGTTCTTTTACCAGTTCACTCAGTGGTTCAGAAAAGACACCAGCCACCGCTCCCTGAAGGTAGACTCGATAAATCGTCAATCTATCAAACAGAACAAAGAGTTCTCCTTGGGTTTCCTTGTGAGGATACGGCACAAACACATGCTGATGTGGATCATACGATAGTTTAATAGCGAGTCCTGCTTGTTGGCAGCACTGTATTAAGTACTTTAGCAATCCTTGCTGATCAAGCAGTCGCTGCACGGTGAAAACTCGATAGAGATGGTAGTCGTTAGAGAGAAGCGTGACGTCAATAGGACGACTGCCTGGAGGCACTATCCCGCTTTCTGTCAGTTCTTTTGCCAGTAGTTGAATATTTTCGACGGTATTCGTCGACGCATCTTCAACTAAAATAGCGCCAATACCTTGAATGTCGATTTCAGTCACAAGACCTTGAAAGTGTTCAAGCATTGCCACAGCTTCAGAGCGCGACTGTCCTTCGGTTATGCCACCGCAAAAAGCAACAATGGTAGTTGACATATCTTGGTGTTTAACAATGTCGGCAAGGGCTTCAATACGAGATACGCCCTCTAGAGTTAACGTGTCCTGATTGAGGCGCTTGCCGAGCACGATAAGTAAGTTATCGAATTCCTTTTCACTTACCATTTCAATTTAAACGATTTCCCATGAGTGGGTCATGGTGACGCCTTCAGCGAGCATAAGACACACTGAGCAATATTTTTCTAGCGAGTCCTTTGTGACTTTCTCGACCAATGCTTCATCGAGCTGATTGCCTGACACGACAAAATGGATGTTCACTGCAGTGAAAATACGTGGGGCAGTCTCACGGCGCTCTGTCGTCAATTTAGCAGTACAAGCGGTAACATCTTGATTTGCCGATTTAAGACCATCAACCACATCTACTGAGCTACATCCGCCAGCTGCCATCAACACCATCTCCATAGGGCTTGGTGCCGTTTCGCCACCGCTACCGTCCATGACGATAGAATGACCTGACTGAGATTGACCTAAAAACTTGAATCCTTCGATCCATTTCACTTCCGCTTGCATATAAACCTCTGCATGGTAATTGGGAATGACGGCAAAGATAGTAACCCGACACGTTGTGAATTTGAAAGTTTTTGGACGTTTGTTGTGTCTTATTAAGAAATTAGACCACCACGTCTTAGGAGTAACTATGACAAACTTAGCCAAACTACTTCTTTCACTTATTGTCGCGGTGCCTGCGCTGTTTGTCCTCACTAGCCATTCAGGCATGGCAAATAGCCAAAAGGCGAATGCGGCAGCGCCGCAAGTCGCGACATTAGCAGGCGGCTGCTTTTGGTGCACCGAGTCAGACCTTGAACAGCTAGACGGCGTAGTCGACGTTGTCTCCGGTTATGCGGGTGGGACATTGGAAAAACCGACCTACCGACAAGTTGCCAGTGGACAGACGGAGCACATTGAAGTAATTCAGGTAACGTTTGATGCCGATGTCGTCAGCTACGAGCAAGTACTCGACCATTTCTTTAGGCATATTGACCCAACAGATGACAAGGGTTCGTTCGTAGATAGAGGTGCGCAATATCGACCGGCCGTTTTCTACCATAACGATGAGCAGAAAGCGGTGGCTCAATCATTTATGGCAGAGATCGACGCTCTTGGTGTTTACAAAAAACCGCTCGCGACCGAGCTGATCGAATTTACAACGTTTTGGCCAGCTGAGGATTACCATCAGGACTATTACAAAAATAGCAGCCTGAAATACAAGTACTATCGCTACAACTCAGGCCGAGATCAGTATTTGGACGACATCTTTGGCGACGACCGCAAGGACAAGCCTGTCACACTTAGAGAGATGATCGATAGTGCCAACCAACCTGCAGCAAAAGTGTACGTTCGCCCTGCAGACAAAGACATTAAGGAGCACTGACGCCATTACAATTTTACGTGACTCAGGAAGACGGTACCGAAAGACCTTTTGATAACACATATTGGGATAACAAAGAGGACGGAATTTATGTCGATGTCGTAACAGGAGAGCCACTGTTTTCTTCCACTGACAAGTACAAGTCTGGTACCGGTTGGCCAAGTTTCACTAAACCTATCGATGAGCGTTACATTGTCACTACAACAGACTATAAGCTTCTTTATCCAAGGACTGAAGTTCGTAGCAAGTTTGGAGATTCACACCTTGGACACGTATTTAAAGATGGCCCTGCTCCAACGGGCCTACGCTACTGTATGAACTCTGCCGCGTTGCGATTTGTACCGAAAAAGCTTCTCGCGCAGCAAGGCTATGAAGAGTTCCTACCTTTGTTCGACAAGTAAGTTTGGTAACGCGTACCTATGCTGCAAGCGCGGAGCTAACATTAAAACTTGAACGCACGCGACATCGATGATCCTTCCAGATGTCGCGTTTCTTTATCTGCGGTATACAAATGATTACTATGAAAAATACCCACAATCGCTGATAATTAACCTATTGATAATTAACAAGTGTCGTTTCAATGAACGGTTCAATGGAATTCTTACAGCGCTACGTCGAATCATTTGGGTATGATTGGCTTAGCAATGTTCTGCTCATCACTGCTGGCAGTTTTGTGCTTTGGCTAGCTTGGCGTGTTATCTATGGTCGCTTAGAAGCGATTACCGCGAGAACCCAACTGGCGTGGGATGACCTCGTGATACGAGCTGTAAAAACGCCAGTCAGCACACTTATTTGGGTTTGGCCTGCTACCGTCTCAGTTGGGCTCATTGTCGCTTCACATTCAGATAGAGACACTGTATGGCTTGGTAAGATTGACCTTATCCTAGTCATCACCACCTTTATCTGGATATCACTGCGTCTGATTCAAAATGTCGAAGAGTATGTTTTAGAGCAGAAAAAGCGCGACGAGACGACAGTACAAGCCATTGCCAAAGTTGCTCGACTCTTCTTCGTCACCATCGGTATTCTCACCATCATGCAAGCGCTGGGCCTGAGCCTCTCAGGTCTGCTTACGTTCGGTGGTGTCGGTGGTTTGATTGTCGGTTTGGCCGCTAAAGATCTGCTGTCCAACTTTTTCGGCGGTATGATGATTTACTTCGACCGCCCATTTAAAGTCGCGACTGGATCCGCTCTCCAGATCGCGCCATTGAGGGTACTGTTGAGCGCATTGGCTGGCGTATGACTATTATCCGTACATTTGATAAAAGACCGCTTTACGTACCAAACTCCGTATTCAGTAATATCGTCGTTGAAAACCCGTCCCGCATGTTAAACCGCCGCATCTACGAGAAGATTGGCCTACGTTACGATGACGGCGACAAGATGGAAGCCATTGTCGACGACGTAAAGAAAATGCTTGAAAGCCACAAAGACATCGATAGTCGCCAGACCTTGATGGTTAACTTTGACACCTTTGGTCCGTCTTCACTCAACTTTTTTATCTATACCTTCACTAAGACAGTGAACTGGGCACGATACCATGAAGTGAAGCAAGACGTACTGCTGCAAGTGATGGATATAATAAAGAGTCATGGCGCAGATATCGCCTACCCCACGCAAACACTCAAGATCGACCCCGTTGTCATGGCAAACAACGAGGCTCAATCCAAGCACATTATTCAGCCATAACCTGGCGAAATAGAAAAAGGCTCATTCGAGCCCTTTTTGCTATTCGAAGTATATAAACTATCGCAGTATAAAACCTATCGAAGCGTAAACTTAAGTTAAATCACACCTAGCTCACGCAAACGCTCCATAAGGTAGCTGTTCGCGGTGTATTTTTCTGAAAGTACCACTTCCGGTTTAGGGTGTAAAAACAGTGGTAGCGAAATACGTGACGTTTCCTGTTTTTCTCCCGTCGGATTGATTACACGGTGCGTAGTAGAAGGAAAATACCCACCGCTCGCTTCTTGAAGCATATCGCCGATGTTGATGATGAGATTACCAAAATCGCAAGGAACGTCTAACCATTCCCCCTCTTTGCTTAGCACTTGTAATCCTGGCTCATTGGCGGCAGGTAATACGGTTAGAAGGTTAATATCCTCATGGGCAGCCGCGCGGATAGCGCCTGGCTCTTCATCCCCTGTCATTGGTGGGTAATGCAATACGCGAAGCAGCGTCTTCTCACTGCCATTGATCATTTCTGACAGAGCAATAGAGAACTTTTCTTGTACTTCCACTGGCGCATGGGCCTCTACCCAGCCTAGTAGCTCTTTGGCAAAGCTGTTCGCTTTATCATAGTACTCTAGAATTTGAGCACGCAACTCTGGTGGGATCTGACCCCAAGGGTATACGTGAAAGTACTCTTTAATATCCTTAACGCTATGGCCTTTTGCTACTTCCGACACCGTTGGCGGAAAGTAGCCATCTTGCGTTTCTACATTAAATTGGTAGTCGTTTTTCTTTTCCGACATAAAAAACTGGTACCAATTTTCGTAAATAGACTCAACAAGCTGCTGGGGAATTGGGTGGTTTTTGAGCACGCCAAACCCTGTTTCGCGTAGCGATGTGACAAATTGCTCTGCGGCATCTGCCGCTTGATAATCGACGGTTTCTAATTTCATGACTTTACTTTCTTATCGTTATGGTGCGACGCCGATGTTAAAAAAAAAGTGCGACCTTTTACAAAGATTCTCATGTCACAGTTTGTCATCGAGTTACTCTTTTGTGCACTTGATCGCCAATTAAACATAATTAGTAATTGAACAGCGTTTTATTATACCTATACTAAGCTTACTCCATTCTGTATAGATAAGTTGAACACATGAATTATCAAAGCTCGACCCGTTTTTGCCCTAGCCTTACCTTTCTTAGCGGACTCTACTGCTTAGTATTTCTGTTTTCAGCAATCGCACCGAGCTCACGAGCGGTGTGGGTCGCCGAAATTATTCCTGCGGTGGGTATTCTTGTCTGTATTTGGTTGGTCTCAAGAAAGTTTAAGTTCTCTAAACTGGCTTACTTACTGATGTTCATTTGGCTGTCACTACACACTATAGGCGCCAAATACACCTTTGCAGAAGTACCTTTTGATTGGTTCAATCAGTTAATCGGCTCAGAGCGCAACAACTTTGATCGTGTCGCCCACTTTTCCATTGGTCTGTATGCGTTTCCCATTGCCGAATATGTCTACCGCACTCGCGTTATGAACAAACTGCCTGCCATGATGTTTGCCCTTTTCGCTATCATGAGTTTAGCGGCGGCTTATGAGATTATTGAATGGTGGTACGCCGCGCTTGCTGGCGGCGATGAAGGAATTGCGTTCTTAGGCTCGCAAGGGGATATTTGGGATGCACAAAAAGATATGCTTTGTGACACGCTCGGAGCCATAACAGCGTTAATGCTGTTTTGGCTGACTTCGCCGACTAGGGATTAACGTGCTGCTTAAGCCAATTGAGGTAAGGTCGATAGCCTGCCTCAATCGGTAGCGCGACCACTTGTGGTACTTCGTAATCATGATTGGCCACAATCGTACGCTCAAGCTTTGAGTAAGCCTCGTTCGTGGATTTGATGATCAACAACACTTCTTCATCACAGCACAGTTTTCCATCCCATACATAGTTACTCTCAATCTGCTGGGTTTGAATACATGCCGCAAGGCGCGATTCCAGCAAAACTTTAATCAATCGGTCTGCTTGCTGTTTCGACCCGACTGTTGTGAGTACCGTAATAGCGTTTGATTTCATCAAATCCTTCCTATTTCATCCGTACTTTGCCACCAATCATTTTGATTGATGGCGCTCCTCGTATTAGCATTTCTCTACCAAAAACAGTGTCGCATTCTGGGCAAACACCAACGGCTTTCGTATAGTCTTCGGTAATGCGCTCTTTGAAGCATTTTACCAAGGAACCTTTGCCGCCCTTTCTGTAACGATACAATTTACAACCACATTTGGCACAGAAAATATCTACCGCTTTGGTGGGCAACTTTTTATTCGGTTTTGCCATGACTACTCAGACACCTCTTGGTTGTCTGGCTTCACCCATACCTTACTAAAATCAAACCAACCAAGCGCGTTACATTTTGCGTTTTGCAAGCTACCACAATGATCTTTGCTAATGCCCAGCCAGCAATGGAACAGAGGTATCACTTGAGCATGCTGCACCAATTGCTTTCCAATTTCTTGTGCAGGGAACTTGGTGTCGGCTTGACTTAACCACCTGGTTACAAGGGCACGCCAACCAGCAAACTCCTCGGGTTTGGCCATTTTCTCAATATCACTGTAATCCAGCAACCAACCTGCGAGGGCATCTTCTCGATTGCTGGCAATACCCATTGGGCGGATCCAAATATCAACATCATGAAAGTCTGGCGCATCTACTCCGTAGCGAATAAATTTAGCGCGTATCCCATCCTGCTTTAACAAGGCATCAATAGCTACCGAGATTTCTGGGAACGTGGGATGCTCCGCATAATACGCTATGCGGATTTCGCCATCCAACTCATCTACTGTGAGGTTGACTTCTATGTCCGTCACATCGCTATCGTCGACTGGATTGGTCATTGGTTGATGATACCAACCAGGCTTCATACCGTGAGCGGGAATCATACCCAGCTCTTTAATCGTATCTTCTGGTAGCTTTCGAAAGATCGCTAAAGAGTTTAATCGCTTGGTGAGATAACGCGCCCACCTATCGTGTTTGGCAACGCCTGAGACGCGATTCAATAACAAATAGGTACAGCCAGGATCGAGGTCGATCCCATCTTGAATGTCAGAACGAGCACCAGCGATAGGATCAGCAAGACTCGGAAAAACCATCGTCGAGTGGACTTCATCAATCACCCATACTTCAACCGTATCAAGCAGTGGTCGATAGCCAAAATAGCCATCAAAAGCCGTTAAGATAAGACGTTTGTCGTTGTTAGTAGTCACGGAATAAGGACCAGTACCGATTGGGTATCGGTCGAAGTCATCCCCTCGCATTGACTCTGGCGGCAAAATCTTCGCCATATTCTCTGCAAACAACTGGGGGCACGATGATCTGGCTGAGTGAAACTCACATCGATCACCCAAGGTGAAGGTGACACTACCTGGCTTAAGTGCTGAAACAAATTGGCGGATTTAAGGGACTCAATACTGCTAATAATATGTTCGAGCTTAAGTAATTCCCCATTATGAAACCGCACACCCGGACGAATGTAGAATCGCCACTCAGTCTCACTGACTTGCTGCCAATGGTGCGCAAGGTCTGGCTGGAGTTCATCGTTTTCATCAAACTTGGTAAGGCCGCTAAATACCTGGCGTGCAATGTGAATTTCTGAGCGACGCATCGGTTTTTTCGGGTTAAGCATGGATAACGGACGATAGTACGGCAAACGAATGACCTGCTTACCATCCGCTTGAGAGACCCCCAAATAACTTTGGATCACGCTTGATAAACGATTCGCATCTTTATCAAGTACGTTGAGCGCGTGACCAATGCGGCCTTCTTCCAAATAACGACGCGCCAGAGTTTCACTCACATCGTTACGATTTTGTTTAAAAATCAGTTTTGAGAGTTTGCCGCGCCCCGCAGCAGGATGCCACTCGATCCACCCCTCTTCTTCCAGTTTGTTTAAGACAATTCGAGCATTACGACGGGTGCAAAACAAAATACCAGTGACGTCATCAAGCTGAGTATCAGCATTTTCACCAGAGAAATGTTCAAACAAGATTTCGAATTGCTTGCGAAGACGAGGGCTGCTCATAAAGAGGAAATTCCATTAATGCTTTTGCCATTAAGTTTCCTCTTTATAAACATAATTAGCAAGTTACACGCGCATGATCTCGATGCTACATGCCTCAGAAATCGCCTTTACTTGAGATTCATCGTCCAGTTTGATCGACCACTTACATTCTGCGCCATTTGCGGACAGGATACAGGCAGGCAAAATTAGCTGAAGTGCGTCTACTTGAGACTGCAGCGTGATTTGACCAACTTGGTAGCGAACCACAACTTCATGCGGTGTCGCAATCACCTTGCCCGAGGAAAAATTGATAACCATTACTTTCCCTTTTTACGCTTTTTCACCGCAATCGTGAGGCGGCTGGTACACACCAAACGTTGCTTTTCATCGGCAATATCAATTTGCCAAACCTGCGTAGAAACGCCAAGGTGCATGGGTTTCGCGGTACCAATGACATACCCAGACCGCATCGCTCTGATATGGTTAGCATTGATGTCTAAACCAACACAATAATGGTCATCGTCAACGCAAAAATTAGCCGCTAACGAACCAAGCGTCTCTGCCAGTACCACCGACGCGCCACCATGCAGCATACCCAAGGGTTGATGAGTAAAGCTGCACACTGGCATGGTTGCCGACAAGGTATTGTCGCTAAAGTCCGTGTATTCGATTTGAAGATGCTCCATAAGCGTATTCTTAGATGTGCGATTCAGCGCCTCTAAAGAAATATTCTTCTTCCAAATACTCATCGATAAATCCTATACTTAGCTGATTGAATGATAGGAATGATGCCTTCAGTTACCCAGAAAGGCAAACATCTCACAAGGACAAGGGAGTCTTCACCATGAAACGTTGGACAAAGGTGTGCTGCAGCGCTGCTGTAACCGTCGCTATTGCAGCTTGTTCGTCGTCTCCAACTGGACGTAACCAGATCATACTTTTCTCAGATGCTCAAATGAGCGATCTCGGTGCTCAATCATTCGAGCAGATGAAGAAAGAGCTAAAAATCAGCAACAACAAACAAGTCAATGAATACGTGCAATGTGTGGCTAAAGCCATCACTGATCATGTCCCACCGCAACCCGAGTTTTCTCAATGGGAAGTTGTCGTTTTCGACTCTGACCAAGTAAATGCGTTTGCTCTGCCTGGTGGTAAAATTGGCGTTTATACCGGGTTGTTGGATGTTGCGGTAAATCAAGACCAGTTAGCCACCGTTATTGGCCACGAAGTCGCTCACGTTCTGGCTGATCACAGCAACGAACGTTTGTCACAATCTCAGCTCGCCAATGCTGGCCTTCAAGTAACAAGCGTAGCGCTTGGCGGCTCCCAATATAAAGATGTCACGATGGCAGCTCTTGGCGTGGGTGTTCAGTATGGAGTGATTTTACCTTATGGACGTACTCAAGAGTCAGAAGCCGATATCGTTGGTCTAGAGCTCATGGCGAAAAGCGGCTTTGACCCATTCCAAAGTGTTGAACTATGGAAAAACATGGCGAAAGCATCTGGAGGAAACCAACCACCGGAGCTTCTCTCTACGCACCCATCTCACGATACGCGCATTTCAGATTTGAAAGCCAAAGCAAATCAACTCCCTGAATACGACATTTCACACCCGACCTGTAAAAAAGCCTAAACGTGATTTACGCCGGATGCTTACTATCCGGCGGTTCTCTCTTTTTGTGAACCCCTTCTGCTTTTCCTTAATGCAACTAGCACCATAGCGCACGCCTGTATCATTTTTGAGCATTACTTCTTTTAATTTACTTCGCTGTTACATATAGTTAACAACAGGTCTGACAAGTCGCACTACATAGTCACTCAAAGATGCGACAGTTCAGATCCCCTACATTTATGAAAGGACGACTAAATGAAAAGAAGAATGCTGCTGACACCAATAGCGCTCGCTGTTGCTGCTCCCACCGTCTTTGCTGCTGGATTTCAGGCAAACGAACACTCCGCATCCGGTCTTGGACGCGCCTTTTCCGGTGAAGGTGCGGTTGCTGATAATGCGAGTGTGTTAGCTCGCAACCCTGCGGCAATGACGTTGTTTGATACTGCACAGTTCTCCGGTGCCATTTCTGTGGTGGATCCGCAGGTTGATGTGACACAAACCTCCCCTATTAATCAAACCTCTAAAGACGTTGCACCAACCCAGCTCGTGCCAGGTGCTTATTACATCAGCCCTATTAATGAAAATTGGGCATGGGGACTTGGTTTATTTACCAACTACGGCGTTGCGACTGACTATCCAGATGGCATTTACGCTGGTGATCTCGCGGGTGACACCTCTCTTATTACTGTCAGTCTTAACCCTAATATTGCCTATCGTATTAACGAATCATTTTCTGTAGGTGCTGGAGTGAATCTGACTCATGCTGAAGCTGAACTCACCCGTCATAAAG
Organism: Vibrio maritimus; assembly: GCA_003263775.1. Taxonomy (GTDB): domain Bacteria; phylum Pseudomonadota; class Gammaproteobacteria; order Enterobacterales; family Vibrionaceae; genus Vibrio; species Vibrio maritimus. The sequence goes on along the minus strand of JYJJ01000079.1, from coordinate 308,799 downwards.
GCGGTCTAGCACCAGCATTTGGTGGAGGTAACCCAAGCGACAAACTTATCGGCCTAAAAGGCGATACATTTGGCTACGGTTGGAACATTGGCGCACTGTATGAAATTAACCAAAACAATCGCCTTGCACTTACTTACCGCTCCACCGTTGACCTAGAGTTCAAGGATGGTGAATTCTCGAGCTACGATTCAGGCATCGCGACCAAGCCAACCGTAGATGGACGCTTAGATGTCACCTTACCCTCGATTTGGGAGCTATCTGGCTATCACAAATTCGCTGAGAAATGGGCGCTTCATTACAGTTGGTTTAGAACCGAATGGAGCAGCTTTAAAGAACTAAAAGCAACCTCACCTGATTGTAACGATGGCACCGCTGGTCAGTGTTTCTATAAGAAGGAAGACTATAACGACAACGATCGTTACTCGCTTGGCTTTACCCATTATCTAAATCAAGACTGGACACTTCGAGCAGGCTTCGCGCTTGATCAGCAAGCTGGTAAAACCACATTAAGCATCCCAGATACCGACCGCTATTGGTATTCCGCTGGGTTTACCTATCAGTGGAGCCCTAACCTATCGTTTGATGCTGGCCTTACGTACATCCATGGTAAATCTGGCTCGTTCACTGAAGAGAACGCTGCCGGTGAAGTGCTCACGTTCGAAGCCTCGTCATCTGCCGCTATTGGTGCACTCCAAGTCAACTATGTATTCAATTAATGGCCAGAGAAAGGATTCAATAATGAAAAAAACAATTCTCGCGACCGCACTGTCTGGCGCTCTTTTACTTTCTGGTTGTGGCAGCGACGCCACGCAAAGTGGTGAACCTACACTGCCGACTTATGAGTCGTTTATTACTACGTCCCTCGCTCAACCAACTAAGCTTGAGTTTATCTTAAACGGTGCAAACGCCACCGTACCCGTTCCAAATAACCTGCTCTTCAATGCCGTAGACGGAACTATCGAAATACCTACCGATGACAGTGCATTGTCGAACCCACTCGCGGCCATGGGCCAAATGGATGGTTGGTCGACAACCGCAAGCTTTCTTATTCCCTTTTCTGGACAATTGGATGCTGCGACTGCAGCCGCATCAGTAAGCCTTGTTAAGATCTCAGATAAAATGACAGGTAATCCAGCACCGGAGAAAGTACTGGTATTCCCTACCGATTATTTTGTCAGTGTATCAGGTGGTAACCTTGTGATTACCCCAACTCAACCATTAGAGCCCGCCGCTGAATACCTCGTCGCGGTCAATGATTCGCTCTTAGATACTAATGGCGAAAAAGTGGGTATGTCTCAAAGCTACGCCTCATTGAAATCAAAGTCACGCCCTTACGAGTCAGGTGACTTAGTCGCTCCTCAGCAGCTAACCTATGGTGTTGAGGCGTTAGTTGAAGGCGCGACCACTGCACTAACGCCCAACCCCGTCAGCGCAGAAAGCATTGTATATTCCGCTTGGTTTAGTACCCAGTCTGTTGGTGCCACGCTTGCGGCAACAAAAGGGATGCTGGCCTTGGCGCAGGGAGCGGACTACAGCTACGACACAATATGGAAAGAGAGTGCAAATCCCAATAACGTTCCAGTGGCCACGATTGGTCAAATGACCTTTGGTACAGGGGCAGACTACGCGACGGTACTAGCAAACGATGCTAATTTTACAAAGTACATTGCGTCAGCCGCGCAGCGTGACCAGGTTATTGGTCTTTACAATCTAAACACTCCAAATATGGTTACCGTCAGCCGAGGAACCGTTAAACTTCCATACTACCTAGAGACTGGCACAGATTGGAATACACAACCGTTTGAGTCTGGTTCGACGAGTTTAGCGATCATCAATGATGCAGTAACCGATGAAGCAGAACTCAATCACTTCTCCGAACAGTTAGTTGGATACGGCATCAACCCTTCTGAGTTTTTCGCAGATCCTGCGTCGAAACTTCAAGACATCATTGGTTACACATTCACGAAACTGGATGGCTCTCGCTACGACACCAATCGTATTGTGACGCAATATGCGCCGGTACCAGTGATTAAGTCGATCGAAGAAGTGAACTATCTACTCTTTACTCCTACCAACCAAGACCCAAACACGGGTATTCCGTTAAAAGGGCTGGTCATCTATCAACACGGTATAACATCGGCAAAAGAAAACAGCTACTTTTTTGCTAATAACCTCGCGTTAACGGGTTACGCAGTTATCGCCATTGACGCTCCAATTCATGGCGATAGAAGCCTAGATGAGGAACGCTCGGCTAATTCAAATGTTCTAGCTTATATGAACTTGTCCGTGCTTCCGGTCGCGCGTGATAACATTCGCCAATCTATGCTCGACCTGATCACTTTGCGCTTAGCGCTTGGTACCAATCAGCTAGCATTGCAATTTGCGGGTACGCCGATAGAAGCACTCCCTCTTTTAACAAGCTTTGCGCCAAGCTTTGTCGGTCACTCTCTTGGTGGCATATTAGGTGTTCCAGCAGTAGCACAATCAAGTGCAACACTTGACCCAACCGTAGATCCATTATTCTCATTCAAAAACGCTTCGTTTGTGAATGCTGGTGGGCAAATCGCGAATCTATTGCTTGGATCCGAAGCATTTGGTCCAGTTGTCACTCACAACGTCGCACTAGGTGGTATTGCTGAATATGCTTCCTATGCAGCGGATAACTGTGGCACACCAGGTACCGATAACTATGAGATAAACTGTTTAAATGGCTTTGAGAATCTCAACCCAGCCATAAACTACCCTGCACTCATTTCAGCAACATCTCAATTTAGTTTTGCTGCCCAAACCGTGCTTGATACCGCGGATCCTATCAACCATGCGGCTGTGCTCAACACGACTACGACTGAAGCGTATATGGCGCAAGTCCTTGGTGATGATACAGTGCCCAACAATGTTAGGGGACCCGATGGCACTCCACCTACCAAATATGCATTGAGCTCACCACTGGCGGGCACGGAGCCACTAGCAACGCAACTAGCTTTGACACCAGTAGTTGCAAGCAGTGGGCTTGGGCCACAAATCAAGCCGTTTGTTAAGTTTAATAGCAATGGAGAACACTCAACGTATGTTATTCCACAGGGCACTAACGACATTGCTCATCACTCTGAAATGCAAGCACAAGTCGTGACGTTCATTGAAGGGAATGCAGCGATAGTGCAAGACACATCCGTCCTTGAATAAACGTATCTTTCTAGTAAAAGCACGGTCTCGACCGTGCTTTTTTATGCCCAAGATCACACTTTTTCGTAAAACCATGTATAATGCGCGGCTATCAATCCAGTGATACTAAAATTAAGTACCACATCATCTTAACCATCAGCTTATCGGCTGCTGGTCATATCAAAATAAGGTATATGTATGTCTACTGAAGCAACCATGCTTGAACGCTGCGAAAACAAATGTGAACTTTGTGCTGCCGAAACGGCTCTCACGCCATTCGCTGTTGCCCCTCATACACAAATCACGGTTGATCACGCGATTATGCTTTGCGACACATGTAAGAGCCAGATTGAAAACCCAGAGACCATGGACGTGAACCACTGGCGTTGCCTAAACGACAGTATGTGGAGCCAAGTTGCGCCGGTTCAAGTTATGGCATGGCGCCAACTTAAGCGTCTATCAGCTGAAGGCTGGGCTCAAGATCTCGTCGACATGATGTACATGGACGAAGAAGTAGCAAAATGGGCTGAGCTTGGTCTTGATGAGAACCAAGAGAAGCCACGTGACGTGAACGGCGTTGAACTTAAAAAAGGTGACGACGTAACGGTAATCAAAGATCTGCCAATCAAAGGTTCTTCTCAAGTCATTAAACAAGGTACCGTGATTCGCGGTATCAGCGTTAACCCTGACGATCCAAAGCACGTTCAAGGTAAAGCGAACGGTCAAGCGATGTATGTTATCGCTGAGTACTGCCGCAAGAAATAATCTATACCCTGGTGTTAACTAACATCTCGATCAGAAAAGCGACCTTCAAGGTCGCTTTTTTATTCACTTCAATTCACACTCTAGTCGACATTCAAAACAGTCATTACCGCCGCATGATCCGAGCCCGTGATTTCCATGACTCGCTCTCTTTGGCATATGGGAGACCTATCGCTATTCTCATTACTTACCCATAAGTGGTCTATCGCTACTATCGGGTAAGTTTGTAAATGCCAGCGCTTAAGAAACACAGGCCAGCTGTGTATGGGCATAGTGTGAAACATAGGAAGAAATTGGTCGAAACGGCGCGTTGTACTCGCGAGATTAAAATCCCCCACTACTAGATTGTATGTTAACGGAGAACGAAGGGCTAACGTTTCAATTTCTGCCAGCAAGTCATTTCTCTCATTCCAGTGTTTGTGGTTTCTTGGAGACGGCGGATGAGCCGCTATCACCATGACATCTTGCTCAAATCGAGTTTGCCAAACGAGACTAATAAAAGCATGACCAGCCGCAGTACGGTGCGTTGTCATGCCATAAAGAGGTGTCTTACTTAATACCATTTGCCCACTAGGATAACCAACCCTAATCTGACCACCATAGTAATAGGGATAGCTGCGAAACAAGGCTTCTAGTGCTTGCCCATGACTTGGCGAGACTTCTTGGAGTACAACCATGTCTGGCTGAGCCTGGTTCACATAATCAATCAGCGAGGACAGCGATGGGTTATCAAAAAACACATTATATTGCAGAACTGATAATCGATTAGTGGCACAAGCACTCTGGTTAAAGGATGTGCCGCTCATTCCGAGCGTAGAGACTAGTGCCGTAAACAAGAGCCCAGCAGACAGCAGCCAGTGGCGCATCACTAAAAATATCAGCGCCAACAGACCAAAATAGAAGGGGAATAAAGATAAGAAAGCAGCAAGGTTCTCAAGCTGCCAGGAAGGTTCGAAAAATCTTAGGTAAACGGCAAGAACTAACGGCAGAAGAATGGTCAACAGCGCAAACACTCGTACCATACTCGTTCCTCACTACCCTGATAATTCCTTCCATTTCATTAGGATAGTCGCTGGTGGGATTATTCACCGCTTTTTCTTACCACTATTTGTAACAGGACTATTGCTCTTCGCTTTGCTCGTTCACGTCAAACTCAGACAGCAGCAGACCAATTTCAATCGCATCTAGCCACTCTAGTTCGTGTTCGTTGATGTCTTTTTCCATGCTCATATTCCTTAATCATGTCTATACGACAATGTAGTAACGCTATATGACATTAATAAGAAACCCAACTCACTCATACCATTTCCTTGAGCAAAGTCATCGTTAAACGATTGCTTCGTGCCTCAGAACCTGACTGTAAATAATACTTTACACAGATATAAACATTATCGTACAAAGTGCTTGATTGATAGCTTTTAGCACTGCATAATCCCACCATCATTAGAATTAGCGTCTATAACATCAGTTAAATTAGTTTACATATCGCTAATTACCACCAATGCGTAAAGAATTATATACAATGCAATCAAAAGTCCTCGGAAGCACTCTCATCATCGCCGGCACCACCATAGGTGCAGGTATGCTTGCCCTTCCCATCGCCTCTGCCGGCATCGGTTTTGGTACCTCTCTGCTATTAATGGTTGGTCTTTGGGCGCTCATGGCCTATACCGCACTACTAATGGTTGAGTTACACCAATATGCCGACCATTCGGCGACACTACATACGCTTGCAAAACAGATCCTAGGCAAGAAAGGTAAGTACATCGCCAGCTTCGCTATGCTGTTTTTGTTCTATGCATTGTGTGCGGCATACATTGCAGGAGGAGGCGGTCAATTTGCTGAGCGCTTAGAGATGGTGTTTGGTCTTTCTCTATCATCAACCACAGCAACCGTAGTATTTACATTGATCGTCGCATTGACCGTCACCGTTGGCACGCATGCGGTGGACAAACTGAATCGAGTGTTGTTTACCATCAAACTGATTGCCATGGGCAGTGTGCTTTTCTTGCTAGCACCGAATGTGACTCAAGGTTACTTAACCAGCCTTCCTCTCCAACAAGGATTGATTGTTGCGGCTATCCCAGTAGTTTTTACCTCCTTTGGTTTCCACGGGAGTATTCCAGCGATTGTTAACTACCTAAAGGGTGATACCGCTTCGCTGCGTAAAGCCATCATTATCGGTTCAAGCCTACCGTTGGTCATTTACGTCTTTTGGCAACTCGTGACGCTTGGCGTTGTACAACAACAAACCTTGGTTGAAAATAGCGGTTTATCTAACTTGATTTCGCTACTTTCAAGCACCGTTCATGTCGAGCGATTAGCAACGATTATTGGTGTATTCGCAGACCTAGCCTTAGTGACGTCATTCTTAGGTGTGAGCTTGGGCTTGTTTGAATACTTGCGAGATCTTGGCCGTAAAGCATCAGCAGATACATCAACTGACAGCGCGTTTGCTCATCGTGCTTTAGCGGCACTGATTACCTTTTTACCACCTTTATGTTTTGCCCTGTTCTACCCACAAGGTTTTATTATGGCATTGGGATACGCGGCAATCGCTCTAGCTATACTGGCGATATTTCTACCTACTGTTATGGTGGCGAAAACTCGTAAGACCAAGTTAGAGCAGGCTCAATCTGCTACGCACTATCAAACGGGTGGTGGGCAAGTTGCGCTTTACGCCGCAATGAGTATCGGCCTGGTTATCGTTGTAGCTCAATTACTTGTAAGCTTTCATGTACTCCCAAGCCTTGGCTAGTTTTAGTGATCACTGTCACATCAATGATGTACACCTCTAAAGATATTTCATAGAAAGTCGATATCATACCCATAAATTAAGCCCCTCTGGGGGCTTTTTCATGTCTATTCAATTCAATAATAACAATATCACTCACGGAGCCGCCCATGAGAGAAGTACAATTTAGAAAAATCGATGCGTTTTTTATTAAGCTGTCGATCAACGACAAAGTATGGATTGTGTTTGCACTGTTTTTTGCCGCACTCACCTACTCGTCTGTCGCTCGCTATCAAGACGCAGTAACCAGTTCTGAATCTCAAGCTATCAGTCAGGTCGAAGCAAGCCTTAGCGCTTATCTCGACACTGCAAGTGCAGCGGGTGATATGACTTTACTTAACAAGATGGGCGTGACAGAGGGATATTCTCAGTCCTCAGGCATCAGCAATGGTACCGTTTCTGCTAGCGCGAAAGGCAGCGATGGCAAGAACTACTCACTCAGCGTTTCGATGAACAATCAACTTGAGCAAGCGAAATCGGACGCACTAACGAGTTTGGCGCTAACCTACCTATGGGTGATTCCATTTGGTATTTTCAGCTACTGGCTTGCGACATTCCTTGGTGGTGCACTTTACACACTGTATACTACGGTAAATAAAATCGCAGATGGTGACCTAACTTCGCGTCTTAACTTTGTCGCTGGACGTGATGAGTTTGGTACTATCGGTGTCGCCCTAGACCAAGCAATGGACACGTTGACTGAGCTTGTTACCACAGTGAAAAACTCCGCGACTAGCCTAGAAGAAACAGCTTCCTCTTTTCATGAAGAAATGGCGCGCAGTAACAGCCAAATCAACAATCAATATGCTTCGTTGGATTCCGTCGCGACGGCAATGGAACAGATGACGGCTTCTGCACAAGAAGTGTCTAACATCTCTTTGCAATCAAACCAGCAAGCAGAAGAAGATAGCAAACAAGTTGAGCAGAGCTACCAACGTGTGCAACAAGCTATTGCGGATATCAACCAGCTGTCTGCCTACATCGAAGAAGCCTCGCACTCTGTTGCTGCGTTAACCGACAACACGACGCAAATCAATGAAGTGATCACCACTATTAATGCGATTTCAGAGCAAACTAATCTACTCGCACTCAATGCCGCAATCGAAGCGGCACGTGCAGGCGAACAAGGCCGCGGGTTTGCCGTAGTAGCGGATGAAGTTCGCACTTTGGCCAGCCGTACTCAGGCTGCACGGTAGAGATTCAAGCCATGATTGAAAAGCTGCAGTCTGAAAGTCAAAACATTGCCGAAATTACTCAACAAACGGTTGAGCAAGCTCAGTCTAGTAGCAGTCTCATAGGTGAAATTGGCGGCGACGTAAACTCAATTGCTGACTCTTCACGTGCTGTCATGGACATGAGCACACAAATCTCGACGTCAGCTGCAGAGCAAAGCAGCGTGGCATCAGAAATTGCCACCGAGCTTAGCGATATTCGTACCCAATCAGCGACCATTCGTGAAGTGGCGGAAAACAGTGAAATTGGCGTAGCGAACCTATCGAAAGCAACGAAGGTGTTAAGCGAAGTATTGACTCGCTATCGCACGTAAGTAAAAACGGACCCAACGACAAAACGCTCTTAAACAACCAGAGCGTTTCAATTAAAAGAATGTTTAGCCATAAATCAAAATAGATCAGTTCATCTGATCTATTTTTTTATGCGCCCACATTGATACAAATGATAATTTCGAGTCATTCACTGATATTAGTGATATAAGTCGCATTACCTCGCCTAATTCACGGGTAATGTAAGTGAGTTCCACTGAAGAGTATTACAATCATAAAAACAAGCCCATACTCCACTACAAGAGGGGTTTTATGAACAAAACCAAACCTTCGCATCAACCTCTGGGTCTATGTCCAGTGTGTGGGTCTGATGAAGGACTATTATCTGAAGATGCAGAGACATTTATATGCGCAGATTGTGGCTACTTTACCCGCCAGTTTTCTCATCATAGTCTCGTGGTTTACCAGAGCACGCATTTTCAAAATCATGTTCCACGCATCAAACATATCCACCTGATGCACTAACGTTTTGCTGTTGCTACTACTCTGCCTTCTCGATGTGTTTGATTACTTCACTCATCGAGGTTAGGCAAGTACTAGAATTTTGCTGGTAGTCACACGACGAGGCGAAGTGGATGGTTTGAATCCCCGCCGTAATGCCCATCTTCACCCCTTTAGCCGTGTCATCAATGTACAAACATTCGTCTGGCAAAAAGCCCATCATGGTCACTGCATATTGAAGCAAGTCCGGCTCTGGTTTCCAGCTGTTCGCATCGAAGGCCGAAATCACACGATTACTAAAACGCGCTTCTAGTCCCACTGTCGCCAACATCTTTTTGGCTTTGTGGGTAGGACTATTTGTGACCACACAATATTCAATACCGGATTGATCTAAGAAATCGAGTAGCTCAACGGCTCCTTCCATTGGTCTTAATTGCTCTTCAAACAGACGTTGGGTTTGCTCGCGATAAATAGGCTCTAATAGGTCGAGTGATACGTGGCTCCCCGCCAGTTGTTGAGCAGACGTCAATACGTCGGCAATTTTTCCGCCAACAAAGTTATCCATGACGCGTCTAACCTAAGTGTCACCCCAACTTGCTCAAACGTTTCTACTATCGCAACACAGCACAAACGCTCGCTATCAACCAAGGTTCCATCACAATCAAACAATACACATTTAATACTCGCCATTATGTATTCAACGACCTTTTACACTTAATTTTCGTTGAATATTAATACACTTCAGCGACTCAGAAGGCGATGGAATCGAAAGTTTAGATATTTGAAGAGAGCAAAATTCGAAACTCAGTGATTGATCACCGTTTTTCTAACCAAACCTGTGAATTAGTTGCAATCTGGGCACTTTGTATTAGAGAAGCGATGGTAGCCGATACATTCGCCTCGTTCCAATCACCGGAAAGTGCGATATCCGAAATCAACACCGTCTCCCCTTCTGTCGTTACCATGGCTGCCGCAGAGACTTCTCCATGCTCAAAACCAACGTACAGCGCGTGACTAGGCTCAACGATGATCTGTGTAAGAAATTCTACAATAAGTTGCTGGTGCTCATCATTTGCCCAGCGTTTAGAGTGCAACAGGGAGAACATAATGGTTAGCCGATGGAAATCGACTAAATGCCATTCAACGCTAGATGCTGAGTCACTTGGAGTTTCAAACGGCTCCAAGTAACAACTAGAGATAGCGCCGAGATAAAGATCGCGACCTTTGAGGCTCTCTTTCGTTGGATACCCACCTTCTACTTGGCTAGCCAGCCATTGATTCTTTTCGTTGTGGAGGCGTGTGGCTATGTCTTTCATATCAATCCTATTCGATTTTTCGGGTAACCTTAGTTATGGTATACAAAAGCCTAATTTAAAAAGGAATCCTTTATGCTTAAAAAGCTTTTGCTGGTCCCGCTTGTCACGTTAGCCCTATCGGGTTGTGGTGACAAAGAGGTGGGAGATGTGTCGCTCGGTATGTTCACATTAAAAGATATTAAACTCAACACTCTTGATGACCCAATTGTTACTGGCGTTACGTGTCATGTTGCCAGCATCGAGGCCGATTTGAGCCTAGCTGATCCAAGTGACAGCTCTATATCATGTCGCCAAACAGGCGAAATCACGCCCGAGATGATCGCTCAAATCGACAAATCAAAGTCCGGTGAAGTAGTATTTAAGAAATCCAAAAGTATCTTTTTCAAGAGTATGAAAGTTCGTAGGATTTATGATGGGGACAATCAAACCCTGATGTATCTATCATACTCAACCAAAGAAACATCAGGCAGCTTTAAACACAGCTTGTCGACCGTACCTTTGTGGGGGACTAAAGCTTACGTTGAATCTCCGGTAGAGGTTCAACAGTAGTCTTCGATATATAGTCAGCTCTTGTGCTTAGAGCTGACTTTTTAATGGCAAGTACGCTTCAACTTACATCGTTCACACTCAGTAATCTGCCTTGTTTGTCACAATAGACCAACGTCATATTTTTTCCTTCCCTTTCACGTTTCACCGTCATCAATGCCCCATCCGCTTGAGCGACAAGTAAGCCTGTGTTTCCGTCAGTAAGCTGTGAAACACCAAGCTAATGTTAATTGAGAACTCTTGCCCTTCCGAAGACACAAACTCATGTTCAGCAATGCTGGCACGAATCCTCTCCGCCACCTTATAAGCAGCAAATAACGAGGTCAGCGGTAACAGCAACGCGAATTCATCACCGCCAAAACGAAAGCAATAGTCTTCTTCGCGTACCGATGATTCCATTAGCTTGGCAACGTTTTTTAGAACATAGTCTCCAATGCTGTGACCATAGCTGTCATTGATGTGTTTAAAATTGTCGACATCAAGCATGACGTAGGAAAGTGGCCTGTTGTGACGAACGTGAGCCGCTATTTCTCGCTTCAATTGCAACTCCAAGTAGCGGCGATTGTAGACACCGGTCAACACATCTCGAATGGCTAAGTATTCATATTCATCTCGCTTAGCAATAGACTCTGAAATGTCGATCGCTAAACCGAAGATTCCAGCGACCTTACCTTCGTTGTCATAGATCGGTGTTTTCAGAATTTGATAGTGATGGGTCACACCATAAATATCTGTGCTTTTTTCAACTTGTGAAAGCGATTGTCCCTCGAGCACTTTCCGATCGTGCTGAATAAGGTCATGGCACTGTTCGAGGTCAAAAAACTGGGTGTCGTCACCGCCAACAATGTCTTCGGCAGGTTTGCCAAACAAACGAGAGACTGCGTCGTTAACGTAGGTGTAACAAGCATGTTGATCTTTGACAAAAAAGTAGCAATCTAAACGACTTAGTACTGCTCTAATTTCGTCGACAGTCAGATTTTTCATGTCCATAACCTGCGTCCTCAGCCTTACCCTAACAATGAATAGTATTGCATATTGACACACTTTCCGTACGGTAATCGGTTCAGTTTTGTGACCGCTGACCTAGATAGCACGCGCCCCAAAAACTGAAACAACTCACAAAATCAATGCAATTTCATGAAACACAAATAAACTTCTTGTGATATCATGCCGCCAAATTTTGAGCCGCTAGCCTTTATTATGAAATTTCCTGGACAACGTAAGTCAAAACACTATTTCCCTACCAGCAAGAAAGACCTATCGGTCAGTCAGGCGCAGTCAGCGCCTAAACTGTATCGCCCAACGATTGTTGCGTCGGTCAAACCATCGTTGATATCGAAGCGCGTGTTGATGACGACTTCTTAGCGAAATACGACTTGAGCAAAGGACATTCGCTAGTACTCGAAGAGAGCAAAGCGGACGCTCTTTACGCCGAGTTGGTCGAGAAAGAACTAATCACTCACCAATTCCCGGGTGACACGATTGGCAACACTCTGCACAACTACTCTGTACTTGCTGACAGCAAATCTGTACTGCTAGGTGTGATGTCAAAAAATATCCAAGTGGGCTCTTACGGCTACCGTTACCTTTGCCGTACCTCTTCAAGAATGAATCTTAACCACTTGCAAACTGTCGACGGTCCTATTGGTCGTTGCTACACCTTGATCACCGATGACGGCGAGCGTACCTTCGCGATTAACGAAGGCGAAATGAACCAGTTACGTCCAGAAAGTATTCCTGAATCTGTATTCAATAAGGCATCTGCACTAGTCGTTTCTTCTTACCTGATGCGCGGTAAACCGGAAGACCCAATGCCACAAGCAGTTGCTCGTGCGGTTGAAATCGCCAAGCAGAAATCAGTGCCAGTCGTGCTCACACTTGGTACTAAATGGGTCATCGAAGGCAATGAGAAATTCTGGCAAGACTATATTCAAGAGAACGTCACGATTCTAGCGATGAATGAAGAAGAAGGTGAAGCGTTGACCGGCTTTGCCGACCCATTAAAAGCGGCAGATAAAGCGCTAGACTGGGTCGACTTGGTACTGTGTACTGCGGGCCCAGATGGCTTGTACATGGCAGGGTACTGTGACAACGTCACTCTGCGTGAAACCACCCATGGCCTGCTATCATCTGAGCACTTCTGCGATTTCAACCAGTTTGAGTTCAGCCGCGCTATGCGCAAGCAAGACTGTGCCGATCCGCAAAAAGTGTACTCACATATTGGCCCTTATCTGGGCGGTCCATTGGAGATCAAAAACACCAATGGCGCTGGTGATGGCGCTCTTTCTGCATTGCTACATGATATGACGGCTAACTCATTCCACAGCAAGAACGTATCAGACTCGGACAAGCACGTTGCACCATGTTTAACGTACTCATCGCTATCACAAATTTGTAAATATGCGAATCGCGTGAGCTACGAAGTACTCACCCAGCACTCTCCTCGACTAACGCGCGCTCTTCCAGAGAGAGAAGACAGCCTAGAAGAAGCATACTGGGATCGTTAAAAAAGGGCTTCGGCCCTTTTTTTGTTTCTGAATCATACAACTATTGAGAAACTGGTTAATATTAGTACAGGGCGCTAAATATTTAGCTTTACAAAGCATATTTAACCAGTATTATCCTGACGCAAACGTTTTCCTCAATAATTTTGTGGCTTTTAAGGACCGTTAATGCTTTCCGATATCGATATCTGTCGTACGACGTCACTCTCCGCTATTTCTGACATTGCCGAGCAAGCTGGCTTGCTAGAGCATGAATATCATCCGCAAGGTTATCACAAAGCTAAAGTCACTTTGGACGCGGTCTCTCGCCTCAAAGACAACCGTGATGGCAAGCTAATCGTTGTTACAGCCATTACCCCTACTCCTCTAGGTGAAGGCAAAACCGTGACAACTATCGGTTTGTCTCAAGGTCTAAAAAAGCTCAACAAGTCGGTGATGGCTTGTATCCGCCAACCTTCTATGGGACCGATTTTCGGTGTTAAAGGGGGTGCTGCTGGCGGAGGCCATTCGCAAGTTGCCCCAATGGAAGAGCTAAACCTTCACTTAACTGGTGACATTCATGCAGTCACAGCTGCGCACAATTTAGCGGCCGCTGCTATCGACGCACGTATCTATCACGAACAGCGTCAAGGTTTTGAAGCATTTGAAACCCGCACAGGCCTAAAAGCACTAAAGATCGATAGTAAAAATGTAGTTTGGAAACGTGTTGTAGACCACAACGACCGTGCGCTGCGCATGGTTACAGTCGGTCAAAACGAAATCAACAAGACTATCAATGGCTATGAGCGCAAGATGGTTTTGATATCTCTGCTGCATCAGAACTGATGGCCATCTTAGCACTGTCTAAAAATCTGAAAGATTTACGTGCACGAATTGGCAGGATCGTTGTCGCCTACTCTATCGACGGCACGCCAATCACCACAGAAGACTTACAAGTCGCAGGGGCCATGGCCGTGAGCATGAAAGAGGCAATTGAGCCAACTCTTATGCAAACACTGGAAGGTGTCCCAACCCTTATCCACGCCGGGCCATTTGCAAACATCGCCCATGGTAACTCATCAATCATTGCTGACAGCATCGCCACAAAGCTCTGTGACTATACCGTTACAGAAGGCGGTTTTGGCTCAGACATGGGCTTTGAGAAAGCTTGCAACATCAAAGCGTCAGCTACTGAAAAAAAGCCAGATTGTGCTGTGATTGTAGCAACTCTTCGTGGCCTAAAAGCTAACTCTGGCTTATATGACCTTAAGCCAGGCACCCCAATCCCAGATAGCATTTATGGCGAAGACAGCGCCGCGCTTGAAGCTGGCTTTGAGAATCTGAAATGGCACATCAGCAACGTTGCCAAATATGGTGTTCCATCTGTCGTTGCCATCAACCGTTTCCCACAGGACAGTGAGCAAGAACTTGCGTTATTAAAACAGTGGGTCGAAGCGCTCGACAGTAATTGCCGCGTCGCGATCAGCGAAGGTTTTGCCAGAGGTGGCGAAGGAACAGTCGCTCTGGCTGAAAAAGTAATTGAAGCCTGCACAACAGAAGCGAACTTTAAGCCGCTTTATACCGCAGAGCAATCCATTGAAGAAAAGTTAATGACTGTGTGTGAAGTCGGCTACGGCGCAGCACGTGTCACTCTTTCTTACCAAGCACAGCAGCAGCTTGAAATATACAAAAAGCATGGCTTTGACAATCTTGCAGTTTGTTTAGCGAAAACACCGCTATCCATCACCACCGATGGTAGTGTGAAAGGCGCGCAACCGGCTTTGATGTTGTGATTCGTGAATTACGCCTATGTGCGGGTGCCGGTTTTGTTTACGCGCTGTGTGGTAATGTCATGACCATGCCTGGCCTTCCAGACAAACCTGCGTTTATGAGCCTTGATCTTGATGACGATGGCAATATTGTTGGATTGAGTTAACGCTAGGTTATTAAGAGTCAAATACCAAAAAGCGACGGGTTTTCCGTCGCTTTTTTAATGTTTCGAGATTACTGAGCAACAATCAATGTTAGTTCCACTCGCCGATTGCAGGCCTTACCAAACTGGGTAGAGTTGGTGCACGCCGGAACGTATTCTCCGTAGCCGCGTGTGTAGATCATCTGTTGGGGAACTTTATTGCCAACCAACGCTCGTTTTACCGATTCCGCTCGCTTGTCTGCCAAGGAGTCATTGAGTTTCACTGTCCCCGTATTGTCGGTATGACCACCAATGACGACATCCACCCCGTTTTGATTTGATAAAAAGCTAGCGAGCTGACTTAGCCACTGCGCAGAGCCATCAGCAACGTTGGCGGAGCCAGTGTTAAAATGGATTTTTTGCTTCAAACGAATCATCACGTAATCACCGGGTATCAGTTCGTAATCGAGACCTTGATTCACCAAGTATGTTTCTAGTTGATCCCAGGATTGAGTTCGATACTGACCATTGGGACCACCTACATACGCGCTCGACATAATCGGCGCATTGGCCCAATCGGCGTGCATGACATCGCTATCGCCACGAGGCGCAGTCTCTAGCATCGGTGGAAACATGTTACTTGTGGCCTCAGAAATCGAACTGCACCCTGATAGAATGATCGCAGCAGCACTCGTTATAGCAACAGCTACGATTTTTTTCAGTCTCAGCATCGCCCACTCCTCACTTTTGAACTTAATCTTTTATCGACAGGTATTTCAAAAGCTTTACAATAAATCTTTCGTCTTTTCCCCTCTTGTGTGGTTCACTCATTCAACGTTACACTCTTTGGGTTAATTCCATTTAGAAGCATTATCATGTTAAAAACACTTTCTAAGTCATTTTCTATATTAGCACTGGTTGTAGCTGTTGCTGCTTGCAGCGAATCATCTACTCCAGTAGAAGGTAAACAATACCGCACGCTCGACACCAACTTAGCGACGTATCGCCTTCCACAAGTCACTGAAATCTTCTCTTTAAGTTGTGGCCACTGTCGTAACCTAGAACCTATGTTGCCCGCCCTAGAAGAACAAACGGGTGAAAAGCTTGGCAAACTGCACGTGATGTTCAATGACAGTGCTAAAATTGCCGCGATGATTTTTTACACTGCAGTCATGCAGTCGGAAAACGGTATCGTGCCGGCAGATATGAAAGATAGCCTTTTTGCTTTAGTGCAAGACCGTGATCTTGATGGTGAAGCAAAGAAAGCGGAACTTGACCGTATTTTCCACTCTCGCGACATGGTAAGCCCATACGAGCTCGATAAAGAACAGCAAGAGCAGCTATTCCGCTATCTTGAAATCGCAGAGTCAGTCTCTATTGAAGCGCAAATTAATGCGGTACCGACATTTATCGTAAATGGTAAGTATGAAGTTATGGTCTCTGGCCATCAGGGAATCGATGAAATTGCTGAAACCATTAACTACCTAAAAACAAAATAAAAGGAAAGATTGTGTCTAAAATTCTTATCCCTGTTATCGTTCTGCTGCTGGCAGCTTTCATGATTTATCGCACTTGGAACAACAGCAAAGCGGGTGAAGAAAACTTCCAGCAAGGTCAGGCATTCTTGCTTGAAAATGCTAAGAAAGAAGGTGTGATCAGCACTGAAAGTGGCCTTCAATATGAAATCCTTCATAAAGGTGAGAATACTGAAACCCCATCGGCTAAGAGCAAGGTAAAAGTGCACTATCACGGTACGCTAATCGATGGCACCGTTTTTGATAGCTCCGTTGATCGTGGAACACCAATCAGCTTTGGTCTTAACCAGGTAATCAAAGGCTGGCAAGAAGGTTTGCAATACATGTCGGAAGGTGACAAATACCGCCTATACATTCCTAGCACACTAGGTTATGGCAAAGGTGGTAGCGGCCCGATTCCCCCTTCAGCAGTATTGATTTTCGATGTTGAATTGCTTGAGATTCAATAAACTTACACCTGTGTAAGCGCATTACTAAAACGCCCTATCGTCATCGACAGGGCGTTTTTCTTTATGCAGGGTAAAACTCAAAGCTACTTTCAGTCACTAAATAGCAATCCATACCTGCCGCGTGCGCAGCTTGCAACCCCAGTTTCGTGTCCTCAAAAACAACGCAGCGAGAGGCTTGCTTGCCCATTTTCTCCGCTGCCATCAAGAAGGTGTCTGGATTCGGCTTATGGCTGGTCACCTCGGTTGCAGACACGATACAATCAAACGCCTCCAACACACCGGCTTCAGTAAGCAGCTTTATTGCAGAGTCACGCTGGCTACCGGTACCAATGGCCATCGGCTTCAGGTCTCGATATTGCTTGAATACTTCATAGGTATGCATGATTGGGGCACCATGAAACGGCAGTGTGGCAAAGGTCTTCATTTTAAAATTGGCAACACTTTGCGGATCCAAATTCAGGCCATAGCGTTTGTTCACCTGTCCAGCAATCTTATTACTAGGCATGCCACCCAGTGAATGCAGCCAAGAACGATCAAATGGAAACTCAAAGTGTCCAGCTGTTAATTCCCATGCTCTAACATGGTTAGGCATGGTATCCAAAAGCGTGCCATCCATATCAAAAATAATTGCGTCGTATTTTTCTAGCTGTAACAAGACGTTAACCTCTAATGTTCATTTTTGTGCTCTAAAGCCTACACCGTTCGCTAAAGAACGGCGTACCATTACCGATATAAATATCAACAAAGAATTCTATCAGGTCGTTTTATATGCACTCGATTCCATTTCTTTTTCTTGCTACTGCAAATGAAGACTAAAAATCAATAAGTTGCTATATTGCGCACCCGAAAAGATTCCAAGTTCAAATAATAACAAAACTTTGCGTCGACTGTTCCCTCTTCAGTCACGGCGTTTCATTACGGATAGATAATTAGTTAAGGCTCACTATGAAGATTAAGCATCAACTTCTACTCTTAGGATCGCTGTCACTTTTGGCGATACTCGCTGTACTGGGAACCAGTACCTACTTCGCCCGTACTACCGATAACCTTTCCAATGCTGTTACGCAACTTGGGCAACTAGAAGTCACGCTTCTTAACCTTCGCCGCAACGAAAAAGACTTCTTACTCCGTAAAGATGAAAAGTATCTCGACAAATTCAATACAAATTCTGGCTTATTCATTGACCAAAAACGTGCATTAGAACGAACTCTTGAAGCGTCTAACGTTCCTCTACCGAATCAACTCGATAGCGAATTGGCTGAATATCGTAGCGCATTTACCAACCTCGTCGCGGCTTATAAAACACTTGGCCTAACACCGAATGACGGAATAATGGAGGAGTTCAAGCTTGAACTAGCGAAGCGGCAACGTACCAATCTGACTCTATCTCTTGTCGAATTAGAAAAGGCGGTGCTTACGGGTTCTGATCTTTCTTTTGACAAAAGTGGCATCGCGACGCTAGATCGACTAGGCCAAGAGGTGTTAACGCAACGCTCCATCATTGGTTATAAATACGATCAAGGTTTATTAGGTGAAACCCGTAGCCGATCTCATAGCATTGAATCCGATTTCAAAGCCTTTAATCAAACTGTTCACGACGCGTTGGATCAAGCAATAGCGACACTAACGACAATCAAATGGGTCATTTCTGGCGGGCTTATCTTTGCGATCGTCGCTTTAATAGGCATTATCCTTCGCTCTATCAGTCGTGATGTTGATGCGTTGCAAACCAATATTTCCACCATCGCTCGCTCCAACGATCTGACACTTCATGTGCCATCAGAGGGCAAAAATGAGATTGCTTCGATTGGTCGCGCGGTCAATAGCCTACTCGATAGTTTCAGAGCACTGGTTGCCGATACGCAACAGCAATCTAGTCAACTCAAACACAGCAGTAGCAATATGAGCTCTGAGCTTCAACATGTTGTTGAACAGTTCCACAGTCAAAGCGATCACACTAATTCAATGGCTGCTGCCGTTCAGCAAATGGTGACCACTATTGATGAGATCTCTCAAACCACGCATAAAGCAGCCGATGTGGTTAACCAGGCTGCAGACAATTCTCAGCAAAGCCGTACCTTTGTTGATGACACAGTGAGCAATATTCAATCACTGTCTGCCGTACTCGCTGAAAGCAATGATGAAATTCGCTCATTGAGTGACCACGTAGGCAAAATTGGTGGCGCGGTGCATATCATTCAAGATATTGCAGAGCAAACTAACCTATTGGCACTGAATGCTGCCATCGAAGCCGCGCGTGCGGGTGAGCAAGGTCGTGGTTTTGCCGTGGTTGCAGATGAAGTTCGAGCATTGGCAAGCCGAACTCACCAATCTACGGAAGAAATCACCAATTTGGTGACCGCCATTCAATCTCAAATGACCACAGTGGTTGATGATATTGAGCAGTGCAACACTCAAGGTGCAGCTACATTATCCGCCTCTGCCAAGTTAGATACAGCACTACAACAGATTTCTACTGATATGTCTGAAATTCAAGCAAACTCAGAGCAAATCGCTGCAGCCATTGAAGAACAAGGCATTGTTATGAACCAGGTTGGCGAGTCGATTACTGAACTGAATGAGATCTCAACTGACAATATGAACAACGCCAATGCGTGTATTGAAGAGGTTCAAAAGGTCTCGGGGCAAACTCAACATATGGATGATGTGGTATCGGGCTACAAAATCTAATCCTAGCTCAAACACAGATTACCCTTACCAAGCCTTTGCCCAGTGCAAAGGCTTTTTCTTATTATCAACAAAATCTAAAAACTGTTTACTAGTCTAGCTTCTTGGTGAGATATCTCTTATCGCCTAACCTATAGACGTTCACTCATCAGGAGACTAACCCCATGCAAAAAACACTTTTATTGACTGGCGCGACAGATGGTATTGGCCTAGAGACTGCAAAAAAACTTGCTCTACAGGGTCACCACATCCTAATGCATGGGCGCAATGAAGCGAAACTCAATGCCGCGGTAGAGGAAGTAGCAGCGTTAAATCGCAATGCCAAGATTGAAAGCTATGTCGCTGACCTATCTGTCCTGAGCGAGGTCAGCCAACTGGCCACTCAAGTTTCAGAGATGCACGGTAAGCTCGATGTGATTATCAACAACGCCGGCGTTTTTGCTACACCGAACACTCTGACAAAAGACGGCCTAGACGTACGTTTTGCGGTAAATACCATCGCCCCATACATTCTGACTCGTCAGTTATTGCCGCTTTTGAATAGCGATGGCCGCGTGGTGAACTTATCATCGGCTGCACAAGCACCTGTCGATGTTCAAGCTATGGTAGGCCGCCCGGTACTCTCTGACAATGGCGCGTATGCACAATCAAAACTCGCGATCACCATGTGGACGCAGGCCATGGCGGCTGAGTATCCAAACGGGCCAGTGTTTGTTGCCGTAAACCCAGCATCCTTCTTGGGAAGCAAAATGGTTAAAGAGGCGTATGGCGTCGCCGGTAACGACCTGAATATTGGTGCTGACATTCTAGTTAGAGCTGCACTGACGGATGAGTTTGCTAACGCAAGCGGTCTTTATTTTGATAACGACATCGGCCAGTTTGCTAAGCCGCACAACGATGCTCAGAACACCACCAAGGTAGCAGCAGTCATGTCTGCGCTTGAACAGTACCTGTGATCTTTTGAGTGGACTAAACCACTCACTCTTTTGATTATAAACACCAAGAGCCACTTACCGTGCTCTCAATACACTCGAGCTCCCATAGAGCCAACAGTTAACCCGAAAAAGAGCCACGTCCAATTGGAGCAATGACGAGGCTAAGTTTGCGCGCGTCCTAATAATCTTGGACTGATTTTCCTTAGGCGCACAAGCGGAGAAAAACGAATGAAATATGTCGGTAAAGTATATCGCCCTTGGATAGAAGCCAACAGCATATTAATTCAAACGACTTTAGGTTGTAGTATCAATACCTGCACATTTTGCAGCATGTTCGATGACAAGCGTTTTAAAGTGCGTCCACTAGAGGAAGTGTTCCTAGATATCGAAGAGGCAAGACGTATCTACCCTCACGTCACATCGATCTTTTTGACAGATGGCAATGTGATGGCAGCTCGAACTGATTACTTATTACAAGTATTCGATAAGCTAAAGCAGACGTTTCCAGCAGTACAAAAGATCTCGCTTTATAGTGGATTGAATGACTTTCGCAGAAAGACGGTCGCGGAGCTAAAAGAGCTAAAAAGCGCAGGTCTGGACATGGCATATTGTGGGCTGAATCTGGTGACCCTGTTATTCTTGAAAAAATAAAAAAACGCATGACACCTTCGCAAGCAATTGAAGGTGCGGCCATGGCTAAAGAAGCAGGTATCGAAGTGCTCCAATCATTCATTTTTGGTTTGGGCGGTAGATATCGCTCTAAAGAGCATATCGTTGCTACCACTAAGATCCTTAATGAAATGCAGCCTGAACAAATCGCTCCTATGGCGTTAGCCATTCAGCCTGGAACTGAACTTGAGCGTGAAGTTCAAGCTGGTGAGTTTGTGTTGCCAACACAAATGCAACTGCTCGAGGAGGAGAAATATCTGCTTGAGAACATGAACTTCAATACCGTTTACTGGGGCGATCATGGTAACAACATGATCCAAATGCGCGGCATGTTCCCAGACAATAAAGCGTTCTTTTTAAAGCACGTTAATGAGGCCATCGTTAACAACCCTAGTGCGAAAGAGAACATCATTCAGACGTTCTCTTGGTAGTCATGATTCGACCCGCCACTTCTTGTGGTGGGTCGATTTCATAGATCCCAGTATGGGGCGTACCAAAGTAGTCACTAAAGAAATCAATAAAGGCACGAACTTTCGGGGCAACGAGCCTTGAACTTGGGTACAACACCCAAATAGCGGTATCCGATTGATAAGGGGTTTGCTGTAAAATTTCCACCAGCTCCCCACTTTTTACTTGCTGATACACACTCCATGTACTGCTCATTGTAATACCATGACCTGCCATACAAAGCTCACGTATCGCATCGCCATTATCTGAACGAATTTTGCCCGTGATTTTAATGCTGATGTCACCATTCACCGTTTTAAAATCCCAATGATCGATACCAGTAATTCTAATGCACTGATGATCTTTTAAAGCCTGTGGCGAATCAGGCGTTCCATATTTAGCTAAGTAATCAGGTGAAGCACAGATGATACGATGGTCTGGTGCTAATTTTTTGGCAATCAAACTCGAGTCTTTTAGTTCGGCGTTGCGAATGGCCACATCAAAACCGCCATCCACCAAATCAACAATCGAATCAGAAAAGCGCAGGTCGACTGAAAGCTCTGGATTTTGCTCCATAAATGCATTCATAGCGGGCAGTAAATGCATACGGCCAAAAGACGAAGGTGCTGTCACTCGCAACGTGCCGGAAGCCAATGCCCCCTGCCCGCCAATAGAAGCTTTGGCTAGTTCAACACTATCAAGCACATTTTCTGCATGAGGTAAAAACGCCTCTCCCTCTTGCGTTAGAGATACTTTTCGAGTGGTGCGATGTACAAGCCTTGCACCGACACTTTCCTCAAGCTTATTAATATGGGCACTCGCCACGGCAGGCGACAAGCCAAGCTCTTGCCCTGCCTGACTGATGTTATGGGTACTTGCTAGACGAATGAATAAACGTAGATAATCAATGTTCATAGCCAATAATCCACAAAGTTATTTTTTCACCATCACTAACTCATGATCCATGAGCTCTCTAACAAATGGTGACGGAGACGATTGATAGGTTATCCACACGCGGCTTTTCGCGCGGGTCATTGCTACATAAAACAGACGTCGTTCTTCTGCATGAGGATAGTCGTCCGAGCCTTTGGTGAGCGCATCACTTAAATGGGTAAACTTGCGCTTAGCAGGGAACTGCCCTTCATCGGCGTTCACAATGACAACAAAGTCTGCTTCTTTGCCCTTACTTGAGTGACAAGTCATAAACTCCAACGACAGATTGGTAAATCGCTTCTGCCAATCACTGAACAGTTCTGGTTTGTGATAATGATTACGGCCTAGGAGAAGTACAGATTTAGTACTCTTAGCTTTGCTGTTGACATCATCAAGGATCTTCTCCACTCGGTTACCATGTTCAATCACCACCGCTTTTTGCTTCACAGCTTTGTGGCTTTTTATCTCTTTACTGATTTGCGCTGGGTTAGCCTGAATAAAATCTGACGCCACTGCGCTGAGTTTGTCACTAAAGCGATAAGTAGTATCAAGTAAATGCACCGATGAATGGGGGAAACGGTCACTAAACTCGGTGGTCAAATCCACATCGGAGCCAGTAAACTGATAAATAGACTGCCAGTCATCGCCGACAGCAAACAGCGAGGCTTTACTATCTGACTGCTCACATAAGGATTGCACTAAAGCCAATCGATCCGGTGAGATATCCTGGTACTCATCAACCATGATGAACTTCCACGGTGAGGTGAACTTTTTCGAGCTCACTCGCTTAGTGGCATTGGTGATCATCGAGGTAAAGTCGATCTGATCGCTGTCTTTGAGCATCTTCTGCCACGCTTGATAGCAAGGCCAGCACAAGGCTAACTCACTGTTCAGGCGTGTGTATTCGGCATCATCGATGAGTCGTTCTTGAATCGCTTTTTTGCTCAGCCCTGTTGCGATCAGTTGATCGAGCTGCTGCTCAAGCCAAGCTATTAGCTTAGGGTTTTCGCTCTGACTACCCAGCTCTTCATCACCTTTTAGATAGGCAATCGGCCATTTAGATAAATGTTTTTGCCAGCGTTTGAAGTTAGTCGGCGTCATCCAGTGTTTTTTCAGCCAATCAATACACCAACCGTTTTTCTGTGCTGACTCGGTGGCGAGCGGCGTAAGCTTCGGCGGTTGGATTTCTGTCTCTTTGAGGATTTGTAGACCAAGCTGATGGAACGTCAGTACCGCAATGTCATCAGCAGTTTTCCCAAGCTTTCTCTCTAATCGTTCACGCATTTCGTTGGCAGCATCACGGCCAAAAGCAACAAGGAGTATCTGCTCTGGTTGTGCTAAATGACTTTGCAGCAAGTACGAAACCCTTGCCATTAGCACACTGGTTTTGCCTGAACCAGCCCCTGCTAAAATCAAATTCTGATCATTGTTGTGCAAAACCGCCATTTGCTGTGAGTAATTCATTGGCGACGATTCTGACTGTGTAAACAGAACCTGCCAATTTTCACGCTCGTCAACCAACCAATTGGTATTGCGCTCTTCCAATGCTTGTTGCGTTTCATCTAGCCACGGCAATAACTTTTGGATTCGATTCGGCACAGTACGCATCGCTTCAGAGATAGACATGTTCATCTCCAGAAACTGACTGTTCACCTCATCTACCCACCCAGTCATCATTGAATGCGGTAAGAACTGAGGTAGCGTACGCAATCTCGTCAACTCCTGCTCCCACTTTGGTAAGTAGGTTTTAAGCATGGCACTTTGTTCTCTATGCCAGTTTTGGTAAACCGCCACAGCTTGCTTGGCAAAACGCTGCGCTTCCTGCCATGGCAAACCTTGAACGACCCAACATACCTGCTTATCGTCACTCTCATGAGCATGAACAGTAATTGAAGACCAGATCAAGCCACGCTTAACGCTGAGCTTGCCGCTCCATTCACAGAAAGGTATTCGGACCTCCGCTCGAACAGAATGCAGTACTAGGGAGTGTGCTTGCAGTTCAATGGTTCGGAACTCGTGTTGAGTAAAGATTTCGGCGGTAGGAGTAGCGGTTAGCAGCATGATAAATCGAAATAACGGATATTCATTGTGAGTTATAGTAGTCAGTCTACTGTATCAACTCGCTAAATCCATCCAAGTTTATGTAATAAGTGTGAAAAAGAATCCAAATAAAAACGCTCCCAGTCATTGGGAGCGCTTTTTATCATCACTTTACTTGTTGGTCGGTGTCTGCAGCTTTTGCATGACCTCATCCAAGTTAAAGCTCGCTGCTTTTTGCCTTGGCGGATATTCTTTGAACGTCTCTAAGAACTTACCTACATACACCTGAGCGGGTACAAGTAGATAAACCCTATCGAGCATCCAGTCGTAGTACGTGTTGGACGTCACGTCCGCGACTTCATAAGGATCCATTCTCAAGTTGAAGATTTTTGGTACACGCAGCGTAACAAACGGTTCTGCCCAAATCTCAAGTGTTCCCTTAACGCGCTGCTCCATAAATACCACTTTCCAGTTGTTATAGCGCAGTGCGGTGAGATCACCATCATCAGAGAAGTAGAAAATTTCCGCACGCGGAGACTCTTCGGTTTCACCCGTTAAGTACGGTAAGAAATTATAACCATCTAAGTGAACCTTAAAGCTCTTGTCACCCGCTTGGTGACCTTTAAGTAGCTTCTCTTTCACATCAGGTTCACCCGCGGCGGCAAGGAAGGTTGGCAACCAATCCATGTGGTGCATAATGTTGTTAGACACGCTACCCGCTTCAATTTTGCCAGGCCACTTGACCATTGCAGGCACTCGGTAAGCCCCTTCCCAGTTGGTGTTTTTCTCGCCACGGAAAGGAGTAAGACCTGCATCCGGCCAGGTGTTCATATGTGGACCATTGTCCGTGGAGTAGAACACAATGGTATTGTCTTCAATGCCTAGCTCGTCGACTTTCTTAAGCAACTCCCCAACATGGTTATCGTGCTCAATCATGCCATCCGCATAAAAACTGATACCTGATTTACCCAAGTTGCCATCTTTAACATGGGTACGGAAGTGCATGCGGGTCGCATTCCACCAGACAAAAAACGGTTTTTTCGCTGCCACAGCACGGTCCATAAAGTCGAGCGCAGCGGATAAGGTTTCTTCATCTACCGTTTCCATACGTTTACGCGTTAAAGGTCCTGTGTCCTCAATTTTTCCATCAGCAAATGACTTGATGACGCCTCGAGGGCCAAACTGTTTACGAAACTCTGGATCTTTTGGATAGTCGATGTTTTCTGGTTCTTCTTCAGCATTTAAGTGATAAAGGTTGCCAAAGAACTCATCAAAGCCATGGGCGGTGGGTAGAAACTCATCTTTATCACCCAAATGGTTTTTACCAAATTGCCCGGTCATATAGCCGTGGGGCTTAAGTAGCTCTGCAATCGTGGCATCTTCCGCTTGCAAACCTAAATCTGCACCAGGTAGCCCCACCTTACTTAAGCCTGTTCGCAGTACGCTTTGACCTGTTATAAATGTCGAACGTCCAGCCGTACACGACTGTTCGCCATAATAATCAGTAAACATCATTCCGTCTTTAGCAATGGAGTCGATGTTAGGCGTCTTGTAACCCATCAAGCCAAATGTGTAAGCACTGACGTTGGATTGACCAATGTCATCACCCCAGATAACGAGGATATTGGGTTTATCCTCGGCATACGCACTTGCTGAAACACCAATTAACGCGGTAGCCAATACAGCTAAGCTCCGCTTAAACCTTGTTGTCGTTATCATGTAAACCTCTACGTTAGTTGGTTGCATCCTGCCCATTAACATATAGTCGCTAACATGCATAACTACCACTAACGCAACGACTTTTCTTGAAAATGTCATCAGTTTATAAAGCTAAATTATTAGGCAATAATCACACACCATTCGGTAAGCTTCTTGAACTCCAATTGCAATAAAAAAACACTTAATATCAGTTATTTAACTATGCATTATAACTTTTATTTATAGTCTCTATAAGAGGACTTCCAACTGCAACTCGCCTAAAGTGCCAGGCATCCGGATACCTTTGGGTGTCTCGTTGAAATCCAATAAGTTAAAAGACGATGGAGTCTCGAATGGCGAACCACTTAAGTAAGATTGCAATGGGCGTAGGCCTTGTTGCTACATCTTCCGCAGCAGTCGCAGCAGATCAACCAAATATCCTAGCGATTTTTGGTGATGATGTTGGTTACTGGAACATTAGTGCATACAACCAGGGCATGATGGGTTATGAAACCCCAAACATCGACCGTATTGCTAATGAAGGTGCCTTGTTTACCGATCACTATGGTCAGCAATCATGTACTGCTGGTCGTGCCGCATTTATTACGGGTCAAGAGCCTTTCCGTACAGGTCTTCTTACCATCGGTATGCCAGGTTCGACGCACGGCATTCCAGACTGGGCTCCTACCATTGCAGACTTGTTGAAAGATCAAGGCTACATGACGGCTCAGTTTGGTAAAAACCACCTGGGTGACCAAGATCAACACCTACCTACAAAACACGGTTTCGACGAGTTCTTTGGTAACCTTTACCACCTAAACGCTGAAGAAGAGCCAGAGACTTACTACTACCCGAAAGACCCAGAGTTCCGTAAGAACTACGGTCCACGTGGTGTAATCAAGTCGTACGCAGATGGCAAGATTGAAGATACCGGTCCAATGACTCGTAAACGTATGGAGCACGCGGACGAGGAGTTCCTTGAGACATCGTTGGCTTTCATGGAAAAAGCAGTAAAAGCCGACAAACCTTTCTTTATCTGGCACAACACAACACGTATGCACGTTTGGACGCGCTACAAGAGAAGTATCGAGGTAAGTCTGGAGTATCTATCTACGCTGACGGTATGTTAGAGCACGATGACCATGTTGGTATCTTGCTAGACAAACTCGATGAGTTAAAGATCGCTGACAATACCATTGTTATCTACTCAACAGACAATGGTGCGGAAACGGTGACATGGCCTGACGGTGGTGCAACACCTTTCCACGGCGAGAAAGGGACAACATGGGAAGGCGGTATGCGTGTTCCTCAACTTGTTCGCTGGCCTGGCGTCATTGAACCTGGGACTAAGATCAATGAAATGATGGCTCATCAAGACTGGCTACCAACGCTTCTTGATGCTGCAGGCGTTCCTGACGTGAAAGAGCAACTTGCCAAAGGCTACAAAGCAAATGGCAAAGACTGGCGTGTTCACATCGACGGTTACAACTTTAAACCATTCTTTGAAGGTAAAACCGACGAGGCACCACGTGATTCGTTGCTTTACTTCACCGCAAATGGTGAGCTAAACGCTGTTCGTTGGAATGATTGGAAGCTAAACTTTGCTGTTCTTGAGGGTGATATCTCGAACGCTATCCGTTTCTCGCCAAACTGGCCACAGATTATTCACCTACGTGCAGACCCATTTGAGAAAGCACCACACGAGTCGGGCATGTACCTACGCTGGATGGCTGACAACATGTGGCTATTCGTCCCGATTCAAGACGTACTAGGCGACTTCTTCAAGACATTGCCAGACTACCCAATGCAGCAAGGTCAGATGATGAACCCAGCAGCAATTGATTACCAGTCACTGGGTCTAAAAGGCAAAATGCAACAGCTTGATCAACTTCAGAAACAAGTTGAGCAAATGAAATAACGCTTCGTTTGGAACAAGCAATCTAAAGCAAGCGCTATAAAAAAGGCCAGTCACTGATAAAGTGACTGGCCTTTTCTTTTAGGCTTCAATTAAACGTAATACGCTTCAACTGTACCTTTAAGTTTGATCAGCATAGGTTGACCCCAACGGTCTTTTGCTTTTGGAGAAGGGATTTTTACCCAACCTTCGCTGATGCAGTATTCTTCAACGTCTGTGCGCTCTTTACCATTTAGGCGAATGCAATTTGGTGTTCAAAACACTCAGCCACGTGATGTGGCTACGAGGGTTGCCTGATAGATGATCTGGTAATTCTGGCTTTGCGTTGTCGCTCATGGTGATAACCTGAATGAGTTAGTGAAAAGTGGCTCATTGTAGTCAATACCTCCCACCTGCTCAACTAGTCTCTAACGATGTCACGCTATTTTCACGCACAACATCTACTACATTGACCGTTTGCTCATCAAACTGAACAATTAATAATCCTTGATTGTTAGACTCTGCCATTGCGACTTGCTTACCATTTACATCCCATACTGTACTTTTTCCTGCACATTCCCATCCACCGGTTTGACCAACATGATTAGACAACACAACGGGAACATGATGCCGCTTAGCAATACTCGATAGAATTCCAGCATCCGCGTCATAACCCGAACAAGAAATAAGCGCACTGACCAAATATATGTCTGCGCCAAGGTTTGCGGAATCAATAGCATGTTGAGGCTCGCAAAAGTCTGCACATATCGCCAGTGCTAGCTTCAATCCATTGAGCTCAAACACAAAGCTTTTACTGCCAGGGCTACACCACTCGCTTTCTCCCTGATGCAAATATTGTTTACAGTAAAACTCAATTTGACCATAGCGAAAAAAACGAACCGCTCCAATGGCAGGTTTATTGCCGTTAACCTCTAATGGGCAACCTACAATGACATCAATATTCTGAGCTTGAGCCACATCAGAAAGTTCACAAAGCGTGGCATCCCTCTTATTCATCGCAAGCACACTGAGTTTTGGCAGTACATAACCTGTTAACGATAATTCAGGAAAAACCACCAGATCAGCCCCCCCTGATGAGGCCTGTTCGATAAGTTCAATGTGATTTAGGGCGTTGTTTTGAATGCAGAGGTCAAGGGTGTCCGTTTGCGCTATAGCAATAGTAAGCGGTGATGTCACTCTACGTAATCCTCAATGGTCTTGGTACCGCACACTTCACAGACTCGGTGACATGAATAGGCATGTGTAGAAGTCATTAATCCACCAAACACCCAGCCTTTAAGTAGGTTGGCCAAAAACGCGCTGTTGTCTTGTGAATGTTCGCCTTCCGCTAGTGCCGGTTTTTCAACCAGCACCACAATGTGTTTCGTTTCAGCACAACATACACTGCATACACAGTTTTCAATCCTTTGCATGAAGGCACTCCTGACAATCAAACTGTTGATTTGGGGTCGATTGTAATTCAACCACACCACAAACTATGTTAACCAGATAGCATATTCACGCAGAGTTATTGTCTATTTTTCAAACAATGCCAATACCGACGGTTTTAAGGTATTAAAGTGGGACATCAGTCCAAGCATTGTTCAACAGGATTCTTTGAGTGTCATAACCAACACGTTTTAACAACTCTCTACAATACTCATGATGGACGCCTAAATGATGAGGGGCGTGTGCATCGGCATTTATTTGGATCGGAATACTACGCTGCTTGGCTTCTGCCAACAGCCAAGGTGATGGATAGATATCATCAGTTGCACCTCTAAGCATACCGCCGTAATTAACTTCGAGTATTACGCCAGCCTCCGCCACCGCTTCCAATGCGTTCAACGCAACCTCTTTGTACCATTCCGCTGATTCATCGAAAAAAGCCAAGGCTTTGTTGTGCTTTTTAACTAGATCGAAATGCCCCAAGATATCAAACCCGCCAAGTACACAGAGTTCAGTCACTCTTTGATAGTAATTTGTGATCATCGAACGAGCGCTACCAGCATGAACTTCGTTGAGAAGTACTAAGAACTCTTCATGGGGACCATCGACACTTAGCATTGGATATTGGTCATTCGGTGCTTCTAAGGTGTGCACTGAACCAATTTTATAGTCAAGTTTGACCTTTTCCCATCGACGATGGTTAGGCGCTGTAACTCCAGGAATGAAGTCCAGCTCTAGTCCAAGGTACACTTGCGTCTTAGCATGACCTTTCAGTGCATTGATGTCTGCAATATAGGCTTCAAGCTTGTCGGCTTGCATACAAAAGTCATTTTCAAAAGGAAGCGGTGCGTGGGAACTAAAACCAACCGAAGTAAAGCCTAAACTGCTTGCTTTATCAAACATCTCCTGAGGAGATCCTTTTCCGTCACAATAATGACAGTGCATATGAAAATTGCTCAGTAACATCGCGTCTCCCATCGACAATCTCGACTTTAAGAATATTTATAGTAACGAGCTTGTTTCAGGTTAGAAAGAGATTCAAGCGCTTAATCTTAAGCTTTTATTGCTTATTGAGAGTAAGCGCTAATGGGATGCCTAAAAGATACTAAACGTCAGTGTCTTTTGAAGACGACTCTTGGTTCGCCATGCGTTTGTTGGCAACTCGACGATCAAAATCTGAAATACGCGCTAAGAACTGGCTCTTTTCCTCTTTTGGAATAGATGTCGCCAAAGGAAGGTCTGCCGTTAGAGGGTTTACTGCGCGGTTTCGTACCAGAACTTCAAAGTGGAGATGTGGTCCCGTCAGTCGACCTGTTGCTCCCGATAGCGCAATCTTTTGGCCACGTTTCACTTGTTGCCCTTGCCTCACCAAAAACTTCGACAAATGTAAGTAGCGTGTTGTATACACATTATTGTGCTCAATGACCAAATACTTACCAGCGTAAGGGTGGTTGCGGATAGCCGTCACCTTACCATCACCAGTTGAATAAACTGGGGCGCCTACTGGAGTTGCGAAATCGGTGCCGTTATGCGGAGAAATGCGTCCCGTTACTGGATGCTTGCGTTTAGGGTTAAAGTGCGAGGTTACTCGGCGATAGACTTTATCTATAGGGAAGCGGTCAAAAGCTTGCTCTAGACTATTTCCTTCACGGTCATAGAAGCGACCATCCTCAGCCAAGAATGCCGCGACCTCTCGATTACCAAGCGTAATTGAGATACCCTGAACTTCAGCGTTACCAGTTGGGTGATTACCCAAGTATTGATGATTTACCAAGATCTCGAAACGGTCTCCAGCGCGCAGCTCTCTGGCAAAATTTACTTTATCCCTTAGCACTTGTGTAATGTTGGCAATCTGTCTTGTTGAAAGACCAGCTCGATGCGCGGAGGTTGAAAAACTGCCGTGAACCGCGCCTGAATATAGCGTTTCCTTCCACTCCCCCTTTTCTTCTTCAAAACTATACTCAAACGAGCCATCCGACTCTTTTGTATAGATAGCGCGCTCGACCAAACTCTCGTGGAAGATCATCGACTGCAATTGCTTTGATTCTGGGTCGATGACCAACTCAAGATGATCACCGGGTTTTATTGTGTCTAGTTTAAGTACGTTTAAATCAGCCTCTAGGACATGCTGAAGCGTCGAATAGCCTAGGTTCCATGATGAGAAAATGGTACTTAAGGTATCCCCAACTTTAACAAAGTAGTGAACTCGGGGTGAATGGTCTTTTGGCTGCTCTAGATTTGAAGCAGAACTTGAAACAGCCTCACCTTTATAAGGGGTCACCTTTATTTTAATAGGTTCCGGTGTCGGTTCGGGAAAAAAGCTAATTAAAGAAGCAGTAGAGAGAGCGATGACAGCGGTAGTCATCAAGGCAGGACGAAGAAGCTTCATAGTGGTGAATCGAAAAATAAACAATTGTTATGTTATAACATTTTTCATCAAGTAAAGAAAACACCAGTATTGTCCAACTTTGTATCAAACAATGAGTCCAAACCTACGTCATCATACTATGAAAACTACTCACAAAAGAAAAACGCCACAAAATCTTTCAATTTTATGGCGTTTCTTGGTTCAAAGTATCATGGTGCTCTCTATGGCACACCATGACCTTTAGATGCTACCCAAACGCGATACCACTGCTCTCGCGTCAACTCAATGTCTAACGCAGAAATAGCCGCTTTCACGCGGTCAATTTTACCAGACCCAATAATAGGCAATGGATTCGAAGGCAGACGCATAACCCAAGCGTAAATCACTTGGTCTATGCTGGTCGCGCCGACTTCTGCTCGAATCGCTTCAAGTTCGTTGCGAACGCGCTGAGCTTGTTCAGACTGACCATTAAAGATCTCACCACCAGCAAGCGTAGACCACGCCATTGGCTTCACACGCAGTTGCTGCAGTTGATCTAGAGTACCATCGTGAGCGACCTCAAAGTTAAGCGGGTTGATCTCAACTTGGTTAGTCACCAGTGATTTACTCAATCGCGATTGCAATAACTCATATTGACGAGGTGTAAAGTTAGACACACCAAAATGTTTCACTTTACCGATTTTATAAAGCTCATTAAACGCGTCAGCAATTTCATCCGCGTCCATCAGAACATCAGGACGGTGGATAAGCAGAACATCTAGCTCGTTCACACCCAATCTTTGTAGAGAGTTGTCTACAGACTCATAAATGTGCTTCGCGCTGGTGTCGTAGTGATTGATCTTACGATCGGAAAACTTATCGCTACACAGCTTGATATCGCATTTTGAAACGATTTGGATCTGCTCACGGACAGATGGGTCCAATGCTAGCGCTTCACCAAACAGTGTCTCACACTCATAGTTGCCATAAATATCGGCGTGATCAACCGTCGTCACACCCAGCTCGATATGCTGCTTTAGGAAAGTCAAACGCTCTTGCGGTGTCATTCCCCAATCAGCCAAACGCCAATACCCCTGAACCAGCTCGGAAAATTCCGGCCCATTTGGCGCCATCGTTACTTTAGAAACCATGGGTTATCTCCTTATTTAAATCTGTCCACATCCTAAGCTTGTTTCCCAAGGCTCACAACGGGTAAAATTCGAAAAAACGAACTGGAGTACGAAGTTGTGAGCTTTGCTGAAAGACTTAAAGAATTGATTGGACAAGAAAGCGTCAGTGGCTTCGCTCGTCGTGTTGAACTCTCTGAAGCACTTGTACGCAAATATCTTAAAGGCAGTGAACCAAGCTTAGCAAAAGCCAACCAAATCGCTATGAAAGCCAACTGTTCCCTTGAGTGGTTAGCGACAGGTTGCGGCTATTTATATCGTCAAGCAGAAGTGGTTGATATGCCCGCCTATCAGATGGCTCATGAAGCGGTTCTCGGTAGTAAGCTCGCCGACAGTGACACCCTCACCCACCGAAAGCTCATCATCGCTTATCAATACTTGCGTGCCACCAAGAAGAGTGATGGGCATTTAGATGCGCATGGTATGAAAAGACTACTGGCTAGCATCACTAACTAATAAATCACTTATTAAAAACCTCAGAGCTTTTACACTAACTCAAACTGACTTAACATTATCGCAACACCCATCAGTAACACATGGATTACACCGCCCAAAGCATTAGAATTGCGAATAGTTCAACATTCACTACTTTGATAAATGTGACCAAGATTAAACACATGTTTGAATAAAATACCTTACACTAATATCAACAAACAGATTTATTAAGAGCTGCGGAATATTCCCCAACGCGAATATAACCCACTCTCCAATAATGTCCCCCAATAGTGGTATTCGAAAATTTAAATATTTTTGAAGGGGGTTCTTATATCCGAAAAACGGAATAAATATAAAAAGGAATACATATGAAAAGTCTATTCAAACTTTCTACTTTGGCAGTGAGTGTGTTTGCTGCATCGCAAGTTGCTGCAATTGAACTATATAACACTGATGGCACGTCAGTAGAAATGAGCGGCATTTTGGGGGCGCATATGGCATCTTATGGGTATGATGAAGATTCTTTTGGTGGCATGGCTTTTGACAGCGAAAACATCTTAATTGAAGATCCGGGCTCCTATTTCGGATTCGACATTAAACACCAACAAGGCAAAGTTTACGGCCTAGGCCGTGTTGCATGGGACGTTAACTTCCAAACATCGTCGACTTCTGAGACCACAATGAAAGTCAATGAACCTTTCACGGCTAGAGAGACATACATTGGGTTTGGTCATGATGATTTCGGTTCAGTAACCATCGGTCGCCAAACCAGCCCATACATGAAAACAGACAAAGGTTTCTACTCAATCTGGGCTGGTGGCTTTAACCAAAGCTTCTCGGATGAACTTGGTTCACGCCGTGCGATCAATGCAGTCGTTTGGCAGAATGATTTTGATAACCTTTATGTCGGCCTGCAATATCAAGCAAAGCGTGAAGTGGAAGGTATCGCTTTCGGTAACGGTGGTACTTATGGTGAAGTACTCCTTGGTGAAACAACCATCGACAATGGTTTCGCTGCCGCTATTGCATATACGTTTGAAGCGACTGGTACTTATATTGCTGCAGCTTACAACCGCTCAGATGATATTGCTGGTACGCTAGAAAACATATTTGGAGAGCAGTTCGTACTGACAAATGCAGAGTTCTCTCAATACTCTATTGCCGCAGAGCAACACTTTATGGATGGCGGGTTATCAATTTCAGCTCGTTATGAGCACTACGACTCAAAAGACGGTGCAGCTTTAGCAACTTACGACGTAAGCGGTAATAGCTTTGGCATTGGTGCAACATGTACCTAAGCGATCAATGGCGCATCTATGCTAACTATGAAATGGGCACAGAAGAAAACAACCAAGGCGGTCCTGACGTAAGTGACTTCAGCATGGTTGCACTAGGTGCGGGTTTTGCTCCAGTTGCTTGGGGTGAGGTATATCTAGAAGCTTACAATGACAAGCTAGAGTTTGGCGCATTGGAAGGCTCTGGAATTGAATCTGGTAAAGGCACTCACTTCTTCTTAGGCGCAGCAGTGTTCTTCTAAAAAGTCACACGCATCACTAAATAATTATTAAAAGTTCAATCAAGACCCTTCAAATAATAAGAAGGGTCTTTTTGTAAATGTCATTCAATAAGGTCTCAATAATAGAAAATAACCACTACTTCTATGTGTCGCCACTTATTCTGCCACTTTTTTCAACTGGTTGATGTATATAAAAATTGAATACTTAAGTTAACCGCCTCCAAATGCCGACTCGCACCAAAGGTGATTCAGCTCATTTAACGCACTTAAAACCTCCATAGAAAACTTTTTTTCTTCACACATTTGAGTCTCTTAGATAGAGCTTTCAGCGATAATTTTATAAATTTAAAGCGCTTTAAGTACTCTCTAAGGAAAGTGATGACTACATTAGCTGACATATCAAAATATTTGGGACTCTCCATGGCGACGGTAAGTCGAGCGCTGAATGATTTCCCTGAGGTAAATGCCAATACGAAAGCTCGCGTAAAAGCAGTCGCAGCTCGTATGGGTTATCAACCGAACTCCATCGCTAAACAACTGGCTACAGGCAAGTCAAAACTGGTAGGGATTATGCTGGATACGCCCGAAGAACTGATTTGTGCGCCAACTTTTCTCAAGGAATTGTCGTATATTAGCCGACACCTTGGCTTGCTAGGTTACGACTTGTTAATCAATGCCTCCTTTCAAGGTAAAAGCCTTGCCTCGCTAGAGCATTTTATTGACAAGAGTAATGTAGACGGGATGATTATCAAAGCCCCTCTAGTCAATGATCAACGCATTCAGCTTTTGCAAAACCGGCGAATACCATTTGTTGTTCACGGCCAAGACACTACTATGAACAACTACGCTTTTTATGATATTGACAACGCGTCTGTTATTACTCAGTCGCTCACTCTACTTTATCACTTAGGGCACAGGCGTATCGTGTTTATAAATGGTGATGAGCAACAGGCTTACGCCAAGGTGCGAGGCGATACTTTTAGGAAACTCGTAGATACACTTGGCTTAGATAGCAATTTGTGTTGCGTTAAACCATGCTTGCCTGAAGTAACAGACGGGTTGCACCAAGCTCGTCTTTTACTCGCAAATGAATCTAGACCAACGGCACTGATTTGCTCTAGCGTTAAAGTGGCATTTGGTGCTTACTCCGCCGCTAACGAACTTGGGCTAGAAATAGGATACGACCTCTCTATCATTGCGCACGATGACCAAGTATCTAACTTTGATACTCGAGAGTTTCACCCACCTCTCACGGTGACGTATGCGCCACTTACTGACTCTAGCAAACCTCTCGCCGAAATCATTACTAAGCTCATCGATGGTACTCCAATCGAGCGGCTACAAGTTCACGTACCCGTTGAGCTAATCGTCAGACAATCTACTGGACAGGCGACTACCGTAACATCTACCTAAGTATCGCAGTGAGATCTAGAAAAACCAGCATTAAATAATTAGCAACTTTTATTCCAGCGACCTTCTCTCATTAATAAAGCTGCGCTAAATCAACAACGCAGCTCTATAACGAAAAGAAAACTATTTGTTGCCGAAAATAACCACCCAACGGTGACCATGTGGCCCATGGTAATGAGCAACACCGATTTTATTGTAGTGACCATTAAGCATGTTGGCTCGATGACCACTACTGTTCATCCACTGGTTAACAGCATGCCAATGATAATCTACATAACACGATACGTTCTCTGCGTAGCACCGCCACTCCAACCACTCCAGCAACGCGCTCGTACAATCCAGCGTGGTCACAATTGCCGCCGTTTGCCATATCTCTGGCGTGAACAAATGCAGCATTCATCAAGCTATCATCCCAATGCAACTGTCCTAGGCCATAGTTATATCGTTCACTATTGATCGCATCCGTCATCCATTGAAGACGATTGGCACTTGCCACTCCACATAGCAAAAAGAAGCCCAAACAGGCCGCCATTGCTTTTTTGAACATCACTTTCATCGAAAGCTCCTTAAAGTTAGGGTCTATTTTACGGCCAAATATAAGTTCATAGTGAATGAAACTTCTACTCAGCACAGATATAACATAGTGGTATTACTCTTGAGAAAAACATCACTGAAGTGGGTATTTGATTATTTTAACAATAGAAATAACTTACTGAGTCATTGCTTACAATGAACAACTGCAAATGAGAGCTAATTTCACCAGAAATATAGTCAGCATCTCAGATTTCTAGAACAACGTGACTTAAATCACCTATAAGTATCCGTAAAAGACTATGCTAAATTTCACCCATCGCAACGTGCACTGGCATAAGTAATTTGGCCACCTTATTAAAGGAGTTAAAGAACATCCTTCAACCGACTAAACACGTTTTATTCGTTTGGCTTAATAGAGGGTGCATTTTTCAAAATCTTAAAGGCGTCGTAACTGGGACATACAAAGATTCAATCAAATGGCAGTGTTAAAAAACAGGATCTCTAAAGTTGTTGTTCTCTTTGGGTATTGGTAAAAGCGCTAGCCAGCTCTCAGTTATCTTTTGGTTTTGATCGAAGCTCATGACCATAGTGGCCGACCGTGGCTGATCATTTACCGTCCACTTAAAGTGCACTGCTGCAAGGTTATTCATCACAATCACCCTCGCTATTTCAACAAACAGCTCAGCAGATGAACGTTTACTGTTTACCCACTGTGAAAACTCGCCTTTGTTCATGGTGGAAGTCGCTTTGCTGTCATTTATCCGAACGACTAAATCACCATGTACGACACTTTTCGTTGAATCGACGGATTTAGCGTGTTTGCCCATGTATTGGTATACAAATTCGATTGCATGGCTTCGGAGCAGCTCTTTATCCATACATACCGCTTTATCAGTGGCCAAGCCCGCGATGTATTCTTCACTATCCTTGGGGTCTGAGAACTCGGCGACAACGTCCCAGTGCTCCGTTATTTTGCCAAAATGCACTCGATACCAATCAACACTTACCTCTATGGCCTTTCCATCCACATAATCAATACTCTGAGTCATCACCAAGTCGTTTTCCGCTATTACTTGCTGTTGCGCCACTCTAAAGGAAGGCATCTTCTCTTTTAAAAAGGCAATAAACTTGGCAAGGTGTTCGATTCCATCAGCTCCATTGGGTGTGTGTTGTATGTAGCGTTGAGTGTTCATAAACTCGCCCATCTTCTCTATGGACTTCTTGTTGAAGTTATTATTTGAAGCCTGTTGTACGACGCGAATGTTGGCCGATTGGATATCACCGGGTGCACTGCTGCATTCAGAACTGGCTGACACAGGCATAACGAACAAAGGCAAAATGGTAGCGAGAGTTACAACAATAATTTTCTTAAGGTGGGACATATCGAGGCTCACTTTCCAAACATGATTGAAAGTGAGTGTAGAACAAAATACAAGCTAGAGGATAAGCTGCCGAATTTAGTTTGCCTAGTTAGCCCCGCTTAAGGAAATACGGGGCCAACTAATTTAGGAGTGTATACGTGTTAAGCGCTCTCTTATTTATGCAGCTACATACAAGATCAAACAAGAACCTGCGAAGACAGCCACAATGTAAGGCATGACCCACTTGAAGAAGCGCCCATATGGCACATTGGCAATCGCTAAACCTGCAACAACCGTGGCGGCGGTCGGCGCGAACAAGTTGATCCAACCAGAGCCAAGCTGATAAGCAGTTACAACGATGTCACGGTTAACGCCTGCAAAATCACTCATCGGCCCCATTAAAGGCATCGAGACAGTCGCTAAACCAGAGCTCGAAGGAATAAAGAAGGCTAACACAATATGCGCGATGTAACTTACGACGCAAACACGCCACTATCGAGACCAACCACCATGCCTTCTGCCCAGCTGAGAATCGTATCTGTAATATTGGCGTCGTTCATGATGACATTAATGCCTTTGGCAACAGCGATAACCAAGGCAACACCAATCATGTCTTTACAGCCTGCGATAAAGGAACGAACAAACTGCTCTTCAGGCATACGATTGATTAAACCAATCAAAATGGCTGCAACTAAATAGACAATCGAAATTTCCTTTAGCCACCAATTGAGCGCCGGTACAAACGTTACACCGATGTCTTCCCAAGGAATCACACCATAAATCATGAGTGCAAAAGCACCAAAGAACACGGTCATCGTGATTTTATGTTGCTTCGTGTATGGCAAAGCCTTCGGCTCAGAAGAGAACTGATCGGAGAAAGTAATATCACTGAGCAATGATTGGCTCGGGTCGGCTTTTACCTTAGCGGCATAGCGCATAATAAACACGCAGGTCACCAAATAAAGCACTGCAAACGCGACCAACCTAACGACAATCCCATCACCAAGCTGAATTTCGGCAAAGCGTGAGGCCACACCAGTGGCAAATGGATTGACGGTACTGGTTGCGACACCAATGCCACTACCAAGTAGAATAATGCCCGCGACGACTAAGCGATCGTAACCAGCAGCAATAAATAGCGGCAATAAAATAACCCAAAGGCTTACCGTTTCTTCACTCATACCGTAGGTACTACCGCCCACCGCTAGAATGAAAATCAAAATAGGGATTAGCCACTGCTCTTTGCCTGTAAACCGTTTGGACAGTGCGCTAACACTTGCATCCATGGCACCGGTTTGAATCGTCACATTCAAAAAGCCACCAATCATTAGTACAAACAAAATGATAGAGCTAGCATCTCCAAAGCCCGAGAGTGGGGCCGCAAATACATCGAACACACCTTGCGGATTGCTCTCTAGCCCTTGGTAAGTGCCCGGAATAGGCAGTAGTCGCTCGCCACCGGAATAACTGCTGACATTTTCAGCGCTGATCACCTCTCCACTGTTTGCGGTTCGATAGTCGTATTTTCCACTGGGTACAAACCAAGTCATTAACGCGACTAATGCGGTGATAATAAACAGCAACGTATAAACCGTGGGCATTTTTAATACCCAACCTTTTGATTGCGTTGTCACTTCTGTGGTCATAATAACCTCCTTGATAATATTCTAATTGCGCGTCTTAATTAAGAAAGACGTGCGATACCATTCGTCCAAACTTGTTGAATTGAAAAATCGGTGGGATTCAGCATCACAAAATCAGCATCTCGTGCCTTTTCTATTCGGCCTTTATTGGAAAGGCCTAACCGAGCTGCTGGGTTACACGTAATGCAACGCAGTGCGAGCTCTAGCGGAATGTCATGCAGCATGACGGCGTCGACCACGGCTTGAAATAGGCTGTCGATCTTACCGCTGTCAGTCCCTATTACATTGCCATGTGGGTCAAACCTCGGCAGGCTTGCATTGGCGTCAGAGGTAAAACTGATTTGTTCGATCGGTACGCTGGCTTCTAACATCGAACTGAGCGCTTTGGCACATGCCACTTCGCCATCGGCCAACAACCCAGCGTTTGTACTGGTGGTAAAATCGACAAAACCACCGTCTAATGCATATTGGATACCCACCTCAAACAACATCGGATTGCGGTTAATATGGGTAGGCCAAAACAGTGTCTGAGGTAAATCGGTGTTTTTAATAACCTCGCTAAGCAAATTTAGCTGCTCTTGCTCATCACCAAGGTGACACAGCACGACTCCCGTTTTGCCCGCAAGGCTTGCGCTCGTTCTTACGCGTCTACCAATTGAGTACAAATCGTCAAAACGAACGACTGAGCCGCGATGATCGGACAGCGCGAGCTCCCCTAGTCCAATTGCATCAGGGAAATACAGAATGTCCTGCTCGATGCTGTCAGTAATCGTGCATGGTGGCAGATGGTACGAGCCAGTGTAGAAATAAGTGGATACGCCTTGTTCCGTCAACTCACGACTTTTACCCAGCAAGTTTTCTACCGAGCGTGTAATAGAGTCCGTGCCAAGAGCTCCAGCGGCACAAGTAACTCCTGCACTAAGCATTTCTTGTGCAGTGATTTCTATCGTACGATTGCCGAAACCTCCTTCACCACCGCCACCTACGATATGTACAAGTCCATCAACAAACCCTGGCACCAGTATATTTTCTTCGCCATCGATAACGGTAAACACATCGCTGTAGGTATTATTTGGCGCGGATACTTCAAGAATCTTGCCACAACCAACTATTATATCTCGAAGGCCAATATACTCAGGTGCATAGAGAACAATATTTTTAATAACGTGCAACATACCCTACTCCTAATAAGCGAGCATTTATATTTTAAAGAAACCAGAAACAACCAGTAATTGAATTAAATACGTGCACAAGAATACACCTGTACGTATATAGCACAGTAAATAACTCAAATAATGGATATTAATGCGAACCCATAGCAGACCTCCGCATCTAGACACGGACGAAGTATTAGTTCAAAGAAAACTAGAGGGTTACTCGTTGCACCATTCGCTAAGAGCGTGGCGACTGAGTCGATAGAAGCCAATAAAAGTGACAGCTGTCATACAAGATTCAGCACACAAGCATGCACGGCAAATTAACCGTTTAGCTTGTTTATATGTGAAATCTTGAAACATAGCTGTATCCAATTGAAGAGAAAGACTGGTTTAGTCTAGTGGGTAAAAGATCAAATAAATGTGATAACCATCGTAATTATTAATATTGCTCTATTTCTACAAAGCAGCGATATGTGAATTGTGATCACTATATCAAAGTTAATCACTTATTAAACACCTGAAACTTTTGAATAACCTTCCATTATCATAGCCATTTGGGTAAATAATATAGCTACATTATCATTAATAGTGAATAAGCATTCAGAGCATTGGAATTCTCAACATTGCCTAAATAAAGATCGCCACCTACTATCTAGCTTTATTCAACGCGTTTTAATTGTTGAAATTAAATTCTACGTTGGTGCGTAAAGTAAATAAAGTAACTTCTCATAGAGGTAACACAGTGTTTCATGTCACCAGACAAAATCAACTATTTGATTACGTGCTCGCCCAGCGAAGCGCGATCTCTGTTGTGACGCACTCTACCTTCCTTGGATTCTACAAACTCAGTCGACATGCACTGAGCGAGTGGTATAACGAGTAGCCCTTCCCTTCTCTTTCACAATATTGAACAACATGAGTTCACCAACATTCAGAGTCACGGAATATTCGACTCTGATACATTTTATGCTGTCTGTACTGACATAAAGTCAGTATGAAGGGAATCTTTATGCGAACAAAACACTCACTTGTAACTGTCATCACTAGCCTACTTCTAATAACCGCTTGTTACAGCGACAATGACCAACAAGCGGTCAATCCCAACGATCTAAACAACACCGATACCTACACCAAGCGCCTATTTCTAGCTGGTGGGCACCTAACTGCCTGTTCTTCAATGGCACCGGATGAATGTAATGATTGGGATGAAGTTCGTACTACGCTGTTTGCCGACATCGAAGACACTGCAATTCGCTCTCCTCAATCCGAAATGGTCTCCATTTCAAATCAATATGTAGCCCGCGTACTTACCACCAGCGCTTGGCAAAGTGAACCTGAATGGCAAAGCGCCCTTGATAACACGTTCCAAGCCTTACAAAGTGATAACCCCTCTCTCGAGTACGACTCTTGGGATGCCTTTAAAACTGCTTTTATTGGCGTATCAACCGCACGCGTTAACACTGATATCGACGGAGTTGAGGCTGACGGCGACTACTTGTGGTACAGCTCATCCTCTGATCAGTGGGATGCCTTGCACTACCTAAAGATGGACGATGGTGTTGTTCAATACACACCTAACTCCACTAACCTTGCTCTACTGCTGGATGTATTCGCAGGAAACAGTGCCGTTTCAGCGGCAATCAATACACTAGAGCTGAACAAGCAATATCCCTATATCGATCTGGTGAACACGCTATCGCCAGCCTTTAACTCTCTTGCTATTGAAGATCAATATCGTCTACTTAGAGCGCTACGCAATGATGTTTCCTACCAACGTCCGCTTGAGCGAGTCTCACTTTCGGACACCTACAGCGAAGGCTCTATTAACGCTTATCAAGCTTTTATTTCTCTCGCGGCGGAAAACACGCCAGATGGCGAGAAACCCACAGTCCTAGTCATGACCTCATCGTCGAACAACAACTACGATGCCGTCGATGTCTATCTAGAAATTTTTTCTCAGGCAGGCGCGAATAGCGTATGGCTTCCGATCGATCGAGCCTATCGACAAGCGGTAGACGCTGGTCGCTGTGAAGATTTACAGCTTTTTCACGACATCTATACAGGCAAACCTCATCAGGATATCTATTTCCCTGATTACGCCGCGATTAAACAGCAAGCATGTGAGGCACCGTCAAGCCTGCTGGAGCTCATTGCGTCCGCTGATGGTCTATTTATTAACGGAGGAAGTCAAAGTAGAAGCTTAGATAGCCTTGTTACCGATCTTGGCGACAGTGAAGAAATGGCGTTGATCCGTCAGCGCTACGAAGCAGGCAAGCTGTTGGTGGGTGGCAGCAGTGCGGGTACCGCTGTCATGACCGGTGGTAAATTAGACGCTAATGCTAACACTAACCCTATGATTGACGGTGGTACCAACTACGATGTTCTCGTTGGCGGCTATCCATCTAGTGCTTATGTGGAAAGCGGTGGTCTTGGGTTATTCACATTAGGGGTTACCGATACCCACTTCTCTGAGCGCGCTCGAGAAACTCGTTTGATTAAGCTGCTGCAACAGCAACAAACGCGTTTTGGGTTTGGTGTTGACGAGACGACCGCTTTGATTGTGAGGCAGGAAGTCGCAAATCAAGAAGCCTCTCCGATCTCTATGTCCGTTGTCGGCGCTGGCGGTGTTTATATCATCGACATGGCAGACAGTTCCCTTGTGGAAGCGCAACCACTATGGATTACAGATGTTAAGACCCACTTCTTGCGCGAAGGCGACATATTTGAAGTTGATATGTCTGAGCTAAGCTACGACATTCGATTTAGCGAACAGTCTTCTAACACCGAAATCGATGAAACAGTCGAACCACTAACTAACGATGACATTCTATACACCAAGCAAGACAACTACCGCTATCTTGCTCAGCAAATGATCGATGGTAAAGCCAGCAAGGCTGAAGGCACCAGCTACGAAAACGATCCAGCATACACTGTCACGCTAGAACGTGGTAACCAATCACAAGCCGTCACTGATCAGGAAGGCAATAGTTCTTATCAATCAATCATGGTCGATATCACTTACGAATACTAATTTAATGCTCAAGTAGCACCGTAAGAGCCACATCATTGTGGCTCTTTTTTCAATCTAGAATGCTAAACGCTGGAAAATCACTGCCAACCCCTTACAATGCACGACTCAACCGATAGCAAGAGTATGCATTTATGATCCCTGATTACACCTTCGATACCCTCAACACCATGCCACGACAAGAGCTTGAAGAGTTTGCTGCGCGCATGATAAGCCGCATGGTACCCGAGGACGTAATGACCGAGCTGTTCACCTTCGAGCAAGAAGAAGTGGATAACGAAGAACGTAT
Organism: Vibrio maritimus; assembly: GCA_003263775.1. Lineage (GTDB taxonomy): Bacteria > Pseudomonadota > Gammaproteobacteria > Enterobacterales > Vibrionaceae > Vibrio > Vibrio maritimus. Next base: position 264,177 of record JYJJ01000079.1, on the reverse strand, counting down.
GCTAGCAACCCAGCTTGATGCCATTTTAAGAATGACTGCGATTGCTCTGTGTGAGATTCAACAAGCATTTGACGATTCAGACAACGCTAATCAGAACAGTGAACGTATGACGCGTCTCGTTTTATGGCACTTTTATGCCGTTTCATTCAACCTTGAAAAAGCGATCCCGTTGCAGACCCACTGTAACCACGTCGAAGTGTTGCTGAATAACCGACCTAAAGACGTACTAGGCTGGGTAAAGGAACTGAATGACTTGTTGCACTCTTACGCAGAGATCAACACTGAAAACTAAACATCAACTGTTCGGTAAAACCTAGATTCTTAGCAAATCTCTCCTAACCTATTTTGAGTGATGTTGTTGCATATCGTGATAACAACATCCATTCATAACAAGTCGTTAGGGAGACGTTATACAATGTATTCAGATTTGCTTGAACCTCAGCCGCAGCAGAAAAAGAAACAACATCAACCATCGATCACCCAGCGACGTGCGGCTTCCACTAAAGCTTTGTCGGATCAGCGCAGCAATTCTGAACAACCCAACGTAGCTCAGCGTCAACCCAACCTCCAAGATAATCGTCTACTCCACGCTGCGAACTCTCCCATTCAACACCATTCTGAACAACGTTCCCAACCACAAACTCCAACAACCAACGTGATGCAACGAGCGAAAGTGCCTGATGGTTTCGATCCCGATGCTTGGGAGAGCCTCCCCCCTCATGCTCAAGCTGTTTATAAGCTCATCGCACAATCACCTAACTTCGACATACTTCGACACGATATGGGTGAGAACAAACTCATTGCAGAATGTGCAAACCTGGGTATGGCTCTTAAACTTGCTGAAAGGTCGGTCAAATCGCTGACCGATTACGCCACTATGGTGAACAAAAACGCAGCCAAAGCAAAAGCAGTCGCTAAACAAGCTGTAGGGTTTGGTGTCGGTGTCGGTACGTCATTTGGCAGCATGGCTCTCAAACCCGTCGCAAATGGCGTTGGTAACCATTTGGCGGGCTACGCAATCAAGCAAGGTATTAGTGGAACCGGAGTAGGCGTCAAAAAAGGCAGCCAATGGGCTGCTGGCAAACTTGCCAGCAAAAAAGTTGGTTCTGAAGATATGGACATCGCTGAAAACCTAAGAAAAAACACGGGTAAAGCCGTTCACAACCGAAACAGTGCGACAGAATGGGTCGCTGAAAAAGCACAAGATATTCGAGATGACAAATATTGGGTTGCCGCTGGCTTTACGCCCGTTCTGTTAACCACACTACTTGCAGCCACCACTGTGCTTACTGGCGGGCTAGCGCTTATTCCTGGCATTGCCTTATCTGGTATCCTAGCGATAGCCAAAGCGGCCGTCGACGTTGATAGTGTTGACGAAGTTGAACGTAAGCTGGTTCTGCAAGGTGAGACCAGACTTCGTAGCGTTCTCAAAGACATCGGCCTTGCCTATGTACTATTCAACAACTGTAGGTTTGGCAATGAAGATAAAATCATACAAGTGAAGAACTCCATGTTGAGCTCACATACTATTGTTCAACACGCGGTCGACCATATATGCACCCAAAGATAATCAAGAATACCCTTTAAACGGCAATCAATGACTTTGTTCATTAACCTATGTCACTGACGTTCACATCAGTGACATCGCAAATTCTCTCATATGACGAGCATTGTCGGCGCTGTTTGAATCACCACAAGCCGTGCCGTAGTATTTAATATCTGGCGATGAATATATAGGTAGCGATTTATCCGCATAAGTCATCACAGTGCCCGCCTCCCGACACAAAGCACCAAAGGCGTAAGGCTTTATGAAGGTATGGAGTTCAGGTAACAGCATACCTTTTAGCCAATGAATGGGCTCATCGTTGTGCCATGCCCAGGCTAAGTGACCCAGTTCATGCTCTAAAATGGCATCACGGGCATCTGCGGTCATTACAAAAAAACTACGACTAAAATTCAAATGTGCTTCGCCTACGAACCCGCCTCTCCCAAAAGCATGGCCTTCAGGTAGAATGAGTCCATAGTATCGACCTTTCTTCTGCATCGGTTTCAAGGTCGCTTCCCCAACGGTGTCGATTAATTGTTTATGTAAACGGCCAGTATCATGACTTTCAAACTCCTTGAGGTCGATGCGAGTCACGCCTGCAATAACTCGCCTCATGGGTATACAAGAATTGTCGAGCACTAAGTTTGAATAGTCGACATATTCTTGAAGCCTTTCATCACTGACAAAGTCGCCAGTAAAAAAGTGGATCGGAGTTTCCACCTTTTCCATCACTTCACAGCTTGGCATAGTAAGCTCCTCTCCGCTGCGTTTTCCTAGAAAGAACAACGCACACACTCCCACTAGACCACCAATAACAGCCAATTTTTTATTCATTCCAAAACCCGGCAAAATACGGGAATCCCACCCTTCTTATTAGTAATATACTTGCATATGAAAAGACCAGTCTTCAATATCCAAATATTTCTATTCAAGCTATTGCGAGCGATGTCTATGTTGATGCCTAGTCTCAACCCCAACTGAATATCATCCCAGGTAGAACGTACAAAGCTATTCATAGGAGGCGACTAAATTTCGCCCACTAAATGCGGCACATTTTTGACGGCACATGAACCTTATTAAGAACCGCATTTATACCTACAATGATGATGTAACAAATCGTAAAAAACTACATTGACACAGGCTATCGTTGACCATGAACTATAAAGCTCAGCAACTTCTACAGCATCTCTGCACTCAATATGACTTAGTTTCAAAGAAATACCAGTCAGAGCCGTTTCCGGTTTTTTCCGAAACATTTCAAAGTGAATATGGCCATTGCTTAGTGAGAAGCCCAGCGGGAAGTCAGCGTTTTAGTATCGTTTCTGTGAATTTCATCCCATCGGCTAGAGGGCAAGGTGTGCTTACGCAGTTTATCCAGTACATAAAAAACAACCCCTACCACTACCAAGGCGTAGAAGTAGAGATTATCGAAAACCAAAGCCTTGCCAGAAAACTTCTCTCCCTTGGCTGGGAGTATAAATCGCTTTTTAATCGATGGTTTTGTTCAAAGACGCCTAGTTTGGTCAAGAACTTCTAAAACGGTTCTTTTGCGTTCGCCGAGCAAAAATTTTGGCAAAAAAAGAGCCGCTAATCAGCGGCTCTTTTTAGATATCTAACTAAGAGTAGTTACTAGCCAATAGCTATTTACTCTTTACCAAATACGTTGTTCTCTTGCTCTTGTACACGGATGAACGTAGTACGCTTAGTAAGCTCTTTAAGCTTAGCTGCACCTACGTAAGTACAAGTAGAACGAACGCCACCAAGGATGTCTTGGATCGTGTTGTTTACGTCACCGCGGTAAGGAAGAAGAACTGTTTTACCTTCTGCTGCGCGGTAGTTTGCAACGCCACCAGAGTGCTTGTCCATTGCTGACTGAGAAGACATGCCGTAGAACTTCATGAATTTCTCGCCATCTTTTTCAATAACTTCGCCGCCAGATTGCTCGTGGCCTGCTAGCATACCGCCAAGCATGACGAAATCTGCACCGCCACCGAATGCTTTAGCAACGTCACCCGCACATGCACAGCCACCGTCACCGATGATCATGCCACCAAGGCCGTGTGCTGCGTCTGCACATTCAATGATTGCAGAAAGCTGTGGGTAACCAACACCTGTTTTAACACGTGTAGTACATACAGAGCCAGGGCCGATACCAACTTTAACGATGTCAGCACCCGCAAGGATTAGCTCTTCACACATGTCGCCAGTTACAACGTTACCTGCAGAGATAGTCTTGTTAGGGAACTCAGCACGTACTTTTTGCACGTACTCAACAAGGTGCTCTGAGTAACCGTTTGCGATGTCGATACAGATGAACTCTAGATCTTCGCTAAGCGCTAGGATTTCTTTAGTTTTCTCGAAATCACGCTCAGACGTACCTGTTGATACGAATACTTTGTTTAGCGTCTCTTTAGAAGCGCCTTTTACGAACTCTGCCCACTGCTCAACAGTGTAGTGTTTGTGCATAGCTGTCATTACGCCGTGTTGCGCAAGAGACGTTGCCATTTCAAAACTACCCACTGAATCCATATTTGCAGCGATAACTGGTGTACCAGACCATTGACGACCACTGTGCTTGAATGTAAAATCGCGCGTTAAATTTACTTGAGAACGACTTTTCAGTGTTGAACGCTTAGGGCGAAACAGTACATCTTTAAAGCCTAACTTAAGTTCTTGTTCGATACGCATTGTAAAAATTCCTCGATTTATTAGTACATGTTCCAGTGGGCATATGTCTAAACATGATGCGTTGGCTTACCGTTGGCAGACGGTTCACCTTTCTTCGGACACAAAAAAACCGGAGCGTTGGCAGACGCTCCGGTTTTCAGCATTATAGGTCGCGAAAACTTTCTCGCAAGACTGATATTACAATTTTTTTTGTGGTACTATTCCGAAAAGCTACAAATTCGCCCGCAGCAAAATCCCTCACTTCTATCAGATAAACCTTAAACTTACCTTAAAATCAAACACTTAATACAAATTACCAAACATATTTCTAATCAAATTTTCCAAAGCAAACGTTTATCTATTGATGATAATCTCATCGTTCAGCACAAATCTAAGCAAAAACCTGTCATTTTAGCGCTCAAAAATCACTCAAAGCTTCTTCAAAAAGATCGTTTTTTTGAAAAAATTTTGTCTACTTGCTCAATCCCAGCACTTTTTTGCACTACATACATAACGAATATCATTAAGTACATCAGAAGCCATCATGCCTACTTCCCCTTTCATCTGCGCATTTCTATCCGCTGCGCAGCTATGAACGAGTGTTCCAAGAACTGCAGCTTTAAAAATAGGGTAGCCCTGAGCCAAGAATGAAGCGATAACACCCGCCAGCACATCCCCCATTCCTCCCGTCGCCATTCCCGGATTACCAGCATGGCAAACAACGGTTGTTGAACTATCACAAATAATGGTTCCAGCACCTTTAAGTACAACCACACCACCAAATTTTTGCTGCAAGTGGCGCGCAGCTGAAAAACGATCGTCTTCAATCTGAGCGTTTGTGACACCTAATAGTCTTGCCGCTTCTCCTGGGTGGGGCGTCAATACTCGATTGTCCTTATGCTCTGATTCAACACTTAACCAGTAAAGGCCATCGGCATCGACAACTATTGGCTTGTTGAACTTGGTACTAAGTTGCACGGCAGATTTGTAAACACTCTCTCCCCAATGGTCTCGCCCAAGGCCTGGTCCTATACATGTTGCATTCGACCATTGCACTCGCTGCTCTAACAAAACAGAATCAATTTCATAGCCACTAACCATGGCCTCAGGGAGCAAAGCACGTACCGCTAAACAACTCTCGAGATGCACATAGGTCGCTGCTAACCCCGCTCCTGATTTTAAAGCCGCGCAAGAAGCGAGATAGCTGCGCCGCTCATTCCATCATTTCCCCCAACAACAAGCACACTCCCTTGTCTTCCCTTGTGAGTGTCACGCGATCTTGCTTTCAATAACTCAAGCCAAGACGACTGCGCGAGTAGCGCGTTTTCTGTGCTTTGCTTTGTAAATACTTCATCGATACCAAGACCTGCAAAACTCAATATACCAGTGTGAGCTCTTGCCCTCCCTGTCACTAATCCTTGCTTCACACCAATAAAGGTGACCGTGTAGTCAGCGACAATCGCGGTACCCGCCACTGAGCCAGTATCCGTGTTTAACCCACTTGGCGTGTCTATCGCGACTATTGGCGCTTTCGCTTGATTAAGACGTTCGATAAGGTGAGCTAAATAAGGCCTGACCTCGCCCTTAATCCCGGTACCTAGCAGTCCATCAACAATCACATCCACCGAACTCGGAACCGTATTTTGCTCAGGACTAATAACTCCGCCCGCTTTTACGAATGCATCACGTGCAGTAGCAGCATCACCTTTCAGCTCCTGTGAAGAGCCCACCTGCCAAAGGGTCACAACAAGATCACGCTCAAGAGCTAGTTTGCCAACAACATAACCATCTCCACCATTATTGCCTTTACCGCAACAAATCAAGATATGGTTAACGTCTGGGTATCGATGAATTACCTCATCAAACACAGCTTGGCCTGCGCGTAACATCAGGGAATACATGTCAACATGACATGCTCGTGCAGCAAGCACTTCGCCTTCACGAACTTGAACGGAGGTATAGAGTGTCTCTGGAAGAGATAGATGACTTGAGGAAGTTGGAATCATAGCGCGTCCCTTTTCTATGCTTGCATAAACAAGCGTAACAGAGAGTCCGCGCTATAACTGTGAACTAGAGTGAGTGAAAGCGAAATTAGAAACGCTCGCTACACACATCACGCAGTATGATTTAGCTAGTTTAGCTAGTATTGAGGCCAGAAAATATGAAGAGCAAAGCGAAGGACGATAGCAAAGATGATCAACGCCACTCCGAGCCTGTAACGCTTGTATTCAGCAACACTCATCGGTACGCGTTTATAAAACATGGTCACCACGCTTTCCAATCGTGGCTGCGGCGTCCGTATTGCACAATGCCGGTCAAGATAAACAACGCACCAACGACCAATAGTGCTTTTTCTGTCCAGAATAGTCCTAACTCCATCATAGGGGTACTCACTCCTTATATTTGTACCCGTTTAGTGTATGCGGTAAGTGCAAGAATTTCTCTTGGACTATGGTCTAATGTCATTGAGGTCATTAAGTCTTTTGCGATATCACGCCAGTCATCAATCTCTGAGGCCAAATGCGCTTGCTGTTTGGCATTAATGCTGTTGATAGCGAGCGCGATGTACTTGCCGGCAAGCTGTTGATTGTGATCGATTTTCGCTTGGAGCTCTGGTGAGTAAAAGCTGTCCGAGTCATTGAGAAAGCGTTGAAACTCTGGCTGATAATAAGCGAGATCATTGCGCCTATTTAGAAGCTGTCGCATATAGTAGTTCATCTGCCTGCGGTGCTCCTGCCAGTCGAACACTGTCACTTGCATGTTAGACGCCCATTCTTTCGCAAAACCTTTTTGCTCATCCGTGACCGTCCCAAACCAGCGTTCGAAATTTTCTTCAATGCGCTCTTGATAAATTTGTCGAACATCATCGTCATTCATGTCTTGGTATTTTTTTACAAAGTCACGATTCTTCTCTTCAAAATTTTCGATAAGCTCTTTGACTTGCTCATCACTCATTTGCTGCGTTAGCGCATAAAGATCTGGGGTGACTTGCTCTACAAGTCTTTTAGTATGCGCTCTCACATCATTCATTTGCTGCAACACATAAGCGCTATCAACCTGCTTTGGATCTTTCGCGCGAATCGCATCCAATTGTTCTACGTATTGAGGAAGCTCGTTTTCTTTGTGCCATTGTCCAAGGACCAAGATTCGCTCACTTAGGATGTCTTCCTGGCCGTCACTAAGCGTGACGTAATCATCAATATATTCAACCAGTAACCAATCAAGATTACTGTAAAGAAATTTTGTTGTGCATCCGGTGATTACCAACAGCAATCCCACTAACCATAGCCTTGATTTCCTGAACACTTTTCTCTCCATGTCGAACGCAGATAAACGCAAAACTGTTATACGCACGATACATCAAGATTAGATTGAAAATACAAAAAACGCCCATTTAAGGGCGTTTTTTTGAGAGAAGAAAGTCACGCTTTAAGAGCGAAATGCCATGGCACCTTTGCCAACACCTTCGTAGGCAATCACTTGCAGTGTTTGATTCTCCGCCAAGGTTTTGCTCACCTCATCCGCAACATAGTTCGCTAAAAGCTCAACGGTAGTATCGGTATCAAGGATTTCAGTCTCTAGCTTTGAAATAGCAAGCTCAAACTCACCTTGTGGTGCTGAATAACGAAAGCCGTAGTGCGTATCGTCAGTAATACCCGTAGCATTATCACTTAAACTTAGGTCAGCAAGACTGACCTTGTCTTCTAGCGAACCAAGATAGATATCTTGCCAGCGGCCAGCAAACGCGGCTTCACGCTGCACATCTCTCTGCCCGTTTACCACAAGCTCTATCGGAGAGCGATGGCCATGTGCAATACGCTGACAGTTGCCATCGTGTTTTTTAAGGCCGTGGGTATAATGATAAAACGCACCATTGATAACTTCGTGGCGCAATGTTATCTCAAGCCCTTGTACATTTTCAGGTAAGTTACCTTTCAAGATGTCATAGATATAATTCGTGACCGACTCTATGGTTATCTCGTCAGTGTCAATCAAGCAAAATGCTTGATCTGGGCTGTGGAGATGTATGCTTCGTTCACCCCTTAGGAAATCTAATTTGGCGTAGCGGGTTTTGAAGCTTGGTGGCGTACTGCGCTGCTTTTCACAGGAACTAGTAAGCGATGGTCAACATACTCATCAATTAAGTGTTTGATCTGTTTCTTTACTTTGCCAAAGTCGAGCACCATGCTCATCTCATTGAGTTCACCGGACAAAACTACATCCACAATCCAACTCTCTCCTACCATTCCACGTTGTTCACATAGGTAAGAAGAATCGATAACGGTGAGGTCTCTGACGAATAAATTCAAACTGAATTCCTTATTGATATTAGTTGTCATTACGCTGAACTGCGCATTATACCTATGTCACAAAAAGAAGCATCAATTAGAACCAATAAAGCCCCATCATGGGGCTTATCAATAAGTAAACAAATCTAAATAGATTAAATCTGAGGACGCGCTGTACCATGAGTTGATGGCGGTAAGTGTGGCAATGTCACTTGCGGCTGTTCACCTGTTAACGTCGTCAAGAATGCGGTGATCTTCTTAGATTCCTGTGGGGTAAGCGTTTGACCTAACTGAATGTCAGCCATGATTTCGACTGCTTTTTGCAGATCCCACTCTGAACCGTCATGGAAGTACGGGTAGGTCAGCTCAACGTTACGAAGTGTTGGAACCTTAAACACATACTTGTCAAAATCGTTACCAGTAATCGCTTTACGCCCAATATCAGGGTTGTCGGTTTTGAACTCTTTTACAAGCCCCATTTTCTGGTACATTTGGCCACCAGCCAAAGGACCACTGTGACAAGCGGTACACCCTTTTTGCTTAAACAGTGCGTAGCCTTCTACTTGTTCTGCTGTCAATGCAGCATCATCGCCTTTTAACCACTGGTCAAACTTTGAATTTGGTGTGCGAAGCGTTTTCTCAAATGTCGCAATCGCATCCGTTACTTCAGTAATAGTGAACTCTTCTTTTCCGTAAGCTTCTTTAAACCATTGGCGATACTGTGGAATCGACTTTAATGTGCCAATTGCTAATTCGTGCGAAAATGCCATTTCAATTGGATTCTCAATTGGTCCCGCAGCTTGTTCTTGAAGATCTTTAGCACGACCATTCCAAAACTGAACAAAATTTAAATCTGAATTAAGTACTGTTGGTGAATTAATTCCACCCACTGCCCATTTGTGACCAATCGAAGTTGGCAAGTTATCAACACCACCCGTAGCAACGTTGTGGCAAGAGTTACAAGAAATAGTGTTTGATGCTGACAGCCTTGGTTCAAACCAAAGCGTTTTTCCTAGGTCAACCTTTGCTGCATTAAGACCCACAACAGGTTCAATCACTTTAATCGGCTCACTACTTTGACGCGCTGCATAGCTGCTGCATGACGCTACCGTAATTAGCGATACGAACAACATTTTCTTCATACGACTTCCTTTTTTGTATTCAATAAATATTTAGCAAGCATACGGTAACCATAACGAGTGATAATAACTCGCCAGCCTTTAATAATTATTTAGCTTAACGCTTACTTTGGCTCGGAAATAATATTTAACAACTTACATTTTATATAATGCAAAAACTCGATTGAGATGATGAAAAAAAGGAATGTTAAAAACCATAAGCAGTTAATTGCCCTCGTATTTACAACAAAACCCAGCACTAATGACAGTTTTGAAATCACAATTAAGAAACAAAATCTTTACGCAATTAGTTGATTAAAATCAAGTTTGCACTGCCGGTAACGCAAACCGCTACAGTACAGATTGATTTTGTGACTCATTTTGCAAATTCACACTGTAAATACCACCTATAGCGGGCACTTTAAGCCCTATCCCCCTTCATTAGAGCAGCAAAATTCCAGAGATAATAAAGGATATTCCAAACTCAGTTTTTCAATGGTTTACCATGATGCTCTAACCAATTGGAGCACAATTATGAAAAAAACTGTCTATACCTTAGCGCTAACTCTGTTCGCATCAATGCCAAGCTTCGCGAACATCATTGTCGATATGGAAGGTGTGGATGAAAAGGACTACGTCTACGACTTACATAAGTGTGAAGAAATGGCTGGCCAAGTACAGAAACAACAAGCCTCTGGTGGTGCAATTAGCGGCGCTGCGAAAGGTGCTGCCATAGGTTCAGCCGGTGTAGCGATAGCTGGAGGCTCAGGTACAGAGGGCGCTAAAAAAGGCGCCGCTGTAGGGCTTGCTGCGGGCGTTTTAGGTCGAGGCCGAGCAAACCGAGAAAATGCCGAGCAGTACAAGCAAGATCAGCAAACCGTTATTAAAAACTGTATGACAAACCGTGGTTACGTTGTTCTTAACTAGTACTAAGCCCGCTTTATAGACACAAGGCATTGAGAAATCAGCCTATTTCGTTTACGTTTTAGCTATGTCCAAATATCACTGGTGTGAACCGATATGAACGATCTCAATGCCCTGCGTGTCTTTCTAACTATAATGGAAACGGGTTCAACCTCTAAAGCCGGATTGGCGTTGGGTCGTTCTCAATCATACGTATCCAAAGTACTAGCACAGTTAAGAGACGAGCTCGATGACCCGCTTTTCATACGTAATGCCCAAGGTCTAACTCCAACCAGCTATGCGATTACTATAGAGCCCAAAATAAAACACGCACTCAATCAAATAAGCGAAGCGCTCGCTCCTGACCAATTTTCTCCTTCAGCCATAGATAAGATAACGTTACATATTATTGAGCCTTATCTCATTTCCTGCGGTAAGGAAATCATTCAAGCTATTCGTCAGCAGACCAAAGCCCCAATAGAAATCAGGCAATGGACCAAACTCTCTGAGTCTTTGCTTCTTACAGAAGAAGTCGACCTTGCCGTACATGCATTGACAGATAAGCCACAATCTATCTATCAAAAATACATACATACCGGTACAGGTGAGTTGTTTGGTAATAAGCAAGGTGAGTATGTTAAATACTTAATTGCGGATTTAAATGAGCATATCGATCTCTACAAACTGCTTAAAAGTGATGCTGAAGCCACAATATTCGTCGATAACCACGCATTAATGACGCAACTCCTCGATGACTGCTACACGATTCGTTATCAAACCACAGAAGTAGCGGAAAAAGCGCCTGTACAACTCGATTTAGCGATACTCACCAAAGCCTCTCGTAAGAATGAACACAAAATACAATGGCTGATATCAATCATCGATCCCATACTTCGTCGCTACAAACCCCTCTCGTACGCTCAAAATTCAGCAATTTCCGTCAAATAACAGGCTAAACGATCTTTAAGCGCGATTTAGCCTGCGACAATATGAAACCCATTGAGTCCATTTTGAAAATGCACAAAAGCTAATCTATTTTTAGTGGTGATGTATCTAATCGCATCATTATCGATTAAAAGGACGTCATTATGAGAAAAACAGTGGTAGCAGCATCAATCCTCGGTGCACTAACGGCAGCAGCCCCGTCTTTGCTGACAGTGGAGCATATTTAGGCGCTCGTATAGGGGGCTCTCAGCTCTCTGATGCATGTAACGTATCCGGAGCACCATGTACAGACAGCGCTTTTGGTGCCGGTCTCTTTGGTGGATACGATTGGAATGAGTATATTGCGTTAGAACTCACCTATGAATGGCTAGGCAGCTATGAAACATCATTTGTCGATGGTGCAAATCCTCGTCTGCAAGATGGAAACATGAGTGCGGTAACATTAGCGCCTAAATTATCTTACCCTTTCAATGATGAGTGGGCAGTGTTCGGTAAGATAGGCGGCGCCTATGCTATGTACAAAGATGCGAAGGAAGCGGCCTTAATGGGTGGCGTAGGTATTGAGTACGACTTCGCCACTGCGTGGTCTGGTCGCCTTGAATATCAACGTATCAATGACTTCAAAGATAGTTGGTTCGAGACCGATGTAGATACCATATGGCTCGGTGTTTCTTACTCATTTGGTAAAGCCGCAGCTGCGGCAGCTGCCGCGGCGGCAGTCACTCAGGCACCGGCACCAGTAGAAGAGCAGCCACCTGTTGTTGAAGCCGTAGTGATGACAAAAACTTTTGAGCAAGTTCAAGGGCAAGAAACCTTCGCTCTTAACAGTACCAAACTCGAAGAAAGCAAAAAGTCTGATTTTGATCCTGTTATAGCGCTTCTGAATGAACACCCAGAAGCCACTGTCACTATCGTAGGTTATACCGATTCATCGGGCCCTGAAGAACTGAACCAACGCATTTCCGAAGAGCGCGCTGAATCTATTGCTTCTTATCTAGAATCTCAGGGAATCGACCGTTCGCGAATGTCGGTTAGTGGTATGGGTGAAGCGAATCCAATTGCTGATAACTCTACTAAAGAAGGCCGTGCACAAAACCGTCGTGTTGAAATTACGGTTCCAGAGTTCGAGTACACTGTTGAAGAATGGTAGAACAAACACAATAATTACTGGCAAGACTTAGCTAAAAATCGGGCCCAATATAGGCCCGATTTTTTATGTCTAAGGCTTATGCTTTCAAAGCTTGTTCAAGGTCCGCTAGAATGTCGTCGATATGTTCAATACCCACAGACAGGCGAATCATCTCAGGCCTCACTCCAGCTTCACGCTGCTCAGTTTCACTCATTTGACGGTGAGTTGTCGACGCCGGATGACAAGCAAGTGATTTAGCATCCCCAATGTTGACCAAACGTTTAAAGATTGCCAAAGCATCATAGAAACGAACGCCCGCTTCGTAGCCATCTTTCAGACCAAATGACAAAATTGCGGAAGGTTTTCCCTTCATATATTTTGCCGCCAGTTCATAGTGTGGCGAGCTTTCTAAACCAGCGTAAGATACCCAGCTCACCTTCTCATGATTTTGCAAAAACTCGGCGACCTTGATGGCATTTTCTGTATGACGCTCCATTCGAAGCGATAATGTCTCTAAACCCTGAAGCAGCATAAACGCGTTCATCGGTGACAGTGCAGAGCCGGTGTTACGAAGTGGCACCGTACGTGCACGGCCGATAAAGGCCGCTGGGCCAAATGCTTCAGTGTAAACAACGCCATGATACGAGGGCTCTGGCTGATTGAACACAGGGAAGCGATCTTTATGTTTATCCCAAGGGAATTTACCAGAATCAATGATGATGCCTCCCAAGGAGGTTCCATGGCCGCCAACATACTTAGTTAACGAGTGGACTACGATATCGGCACCAAACTCAATCGGTTTACACAGTACCGGCGTCGCAACCGTATTATCAACAATAACTGGCACACCCGCCTGATGTGCGAGTGTCGAGATACCCTCAATATCGACGATATTACCCGCTGGGTTACCAATCGATTCACAGTAAACCGCTTTGGTATTCTCATCAATAAGCTCTGCAATCGACTCTGGCTGTCATCTTTCGCAAACTTCACCTGAATACCCTGCTTTGGCAACATGTGCGCGAACAGAGTGTAGGTTCCACCATAGAGCTGAGGTGTTGATACAATATTGTCTCCCGCCTCTGCCAGCGTCAAAATAGCGTAATTAATAGCCGCACTACCCGCGCTCACAACAAGCCCCGCAATGCCACCTTCTAGAGCAGCCATTCTTTGTTCAAGTACGTCGTTGGTCGGATTCATGATACGGGTGTAGATATTACCCGGAACTTCAAGGTTAAAGAGATCAGCACCATGCTGGGCACTGTCAAACTCATACGCCACTGTTTGATAAATAGGGGTTGCTACTGATTTGGTGGTTGGATCCGTTTCGTAGCCGTGATGTATTGATAAAGTCTCGTCTTTCATCGCTCTTCCTTTCACATAAGTTCCGTACTGAATAAATCTCATGAGGCCCGTAGCCTTATTCGAACACTAAGGCCTTAGCGCAGAAATTTGCGTTAGCCCCAAAAAAGTCTACCCCAAAGCGCCTACAATAACAGACTCAAGGATTACTTCTGTGATGTATGGACACGAGATGAATAGTGAAAATAATCGAGCATTAAATTCCGTGATTGGCGCGCTGGTCGCCGATGCTGCGTCAATGGGCTTTCATTGGTTGTACGACCAAGTCGCCATTAAAACCCTCTCTAATGGTACTCCAGAGTTCCATGCACCAAACGCTAAAGACTACATAGATAAAGGCTATTACGCCCACGAAGGTAAAAAGCCCGGTGACTATTCGCAATACGGGGTTCAGATGATTGCGATGCTGGATGCCATCGCGAAGCATGAGCAATACGACGAAGCGCAGTACATTCACGCGTTTCGAGAATGGTTTGATATGGGAGGCAAATGGCGCGGTTACATAGATAAGCGACCAAACTCACTCTGCTTAACGCTTATGCACTTGAAGCTGAAGATAAGCCATTGTCGAACCTAGGCGCAGACGACACACAAAACCCCGCGATTTCCAAGCTGCCACCATTGCTAGCCCTTCATCACAAGGATAAAAACCTCAACCAACTTGTTGAGTCAGCGGTGCGCGTCACCAACAACAATGATACGGCAGTCGCTTATGCCCTCGCCTCTGCGGCCATTTTGAAAGCCGCATTATCAGGTAAAACGCCAATAGAGTGCGTACATAGTGCTAAAGGCCTGTCAGTTCTAACAGACGAAGCGATTAAGCTCGCCGAAGAGCGGATTTTAAAACCCTCTAGCGAAGTTGCTACAGAGCTAGGCATGCACTGCGGTTTAGAAGCATCTTTTCCAGTGATTGTTCATTTGCTACTGAATGCCACGAGCTACGAAGCCAGCATTCGCGAAAATATACTGTGTGGTGGAGACAACTGCGGCCGCGCAATACTGCTCGGTGCAACACTAGCAGCGTGTTATCAAGGAACGGAACAAGACATCCCAAGGACGTGGGTACTGAAAGTCACCTTACCTAAATCGCTGTTGGCGTATCAGCGGTTGTTGTTTGAGTAAATTGAGTCACTATGTAAATTAGGCCGAGTTTAGACAACAAGCTCTCTAAATCGGCCTCTAGCGTCAGTATCCCATCTTTACGCTGTAATTGCTTAAAACCCGCAGCAAAGTATTGCTTTTGAGCTGGATTATTTTCAAACACACAACAACGTATGCTCACTATATCTTGCTTTGCGCTTAAATAACCAAGCATCGCCTTGATAAGCCTATAGCCCAACAACCGATTCTGTAACGTTTTAACAACCTGTAACGAATCGATATACAGTACATTTTCAGAAAGATGAAAGGCGATAAATCCAACCACTTGTTGTCCTAGCTCGGCGACCAACACCGACTTTGACTGATAGTGGCTAACGATAGAATCGCGCTTCCAATCGAGGTTCAACTCTAGCTGCATCTGCAGCATATTATCTTCAATAAGTTGATATATATTTGTCCAGTCACCGTCTGAAGCGACTCTTATCTTTAGGGAACTGCCAGCCTTCATATTACTTCTATTCCATTAGTTATTTAGCTATATCGACATATGCTCAACCAGAATCTGCCGTCTCGCACTCAACTGCGACTCATGTTAGGTCCATAAGATTACAACTGGCATTGAAAATTACACATTACGTCGAAGCGAGTTACCGTCCAACTTTATAAACGTGAAAAAGTTTGAAAGTCTTTGACCAATCGCACATAAGCACTCTGCTTCAACACTGAGTTTCAACTGTATTTGTTACGCTACTCTATTCAAAGAAAGAAATCTGAGCGATACCTTGTTCATAGCTTATTATATGCACAAAGTCTTATATCTTGGGATGCTAATAATGCAAAGTGATGTTCTACCATACCATTTACCCAAAACATTGAAGTCACAACTTCAATACTTAGCTCGAATTACTTCTCTACCAATCAATCTTATAGACAACGCCGGACAAGCCGAATTAGAAGCGATTTCAGTGATGATACTGTATCGCCACCTCAGCAGGCAGCAAAGAATAGAAGCCATGCAAACCATTCGCTCAGTTGAAAACAGAGCTCTCATGGGCTCTATCATCACTAAGGCACTGGACACTACTTTTGTTAACCCACAATGGGGAATATGGTCCCTTTCAACGGAAGAACTGCTAGAGGACATCAAATTTCACGCTTCTATTGATTCTGTCGTTGGATATATTGGTGTTGGCGCTTCTGTGCTGGGAGGCAAAGATCTCATCAAAAATATCTGGTCTCAGAAAAGAATGGGAAGACAGCACTGGATCATGTTGGTTATTTGGGGCTGCATCTACATGAACAAGCAAGAGCTCATAAAAGCCCAACAAGAACAGAGTCATCGAACCACCACCAAAAGCTCGAGGTTCTACTTATGATAATAAACGTACTCATGAAGGTGATATTCTACTCAGTATTACTGGGCTTTGTGGTTTGGTACTGGGGAGAAGCGAATGAAACGACCAAAACTGGCCTTTTCTTTTTTGTTTTTCTAATCGCTTTTTCTCAAAATGTTTATTACTCACACAAGCTGTCGAAGCTGGAAGCACACGATCAAGATGCATAAGAGTGTGGTGTTCTGTCTATCTGAACACCACGACGAAATACCTCTATACCACCACAAACTCAATCACATACAACTCATCCTCACCAGGATAAATCTCACTAATTACCTCACGCAACTGTGGGATAGTCATGTTCTCTTGCTCAGCGTGTGTTGCGTTGATGTCATCGAATGAAATTGGTGTAATGGAGCGAATATTCAAGTTACCGAATACTCGTCCATCTTCGAATGTGGCGACTGGAATGGTACGGCCGAGTTCGAAATCAATCTCTGATTTATCGCGAATCGTGATGGTCTTTTTACCCGCCATGATATCGGCTTCGAAGCGTTCAAAAAAAGTGATTTGGTCGCGCATTATGTTGTTTCTCCTAGTTGACCAAACTAACCGTGCTACCGACGCGTGATGCATGTACATCGAGTCGGAGCGGCATTTGTTCTTTTAACTCAGACACGTGGGAAATGATCCCAATCGTACGGCCTGATTGTTGAAGCTCAACCAGCGTTTGTACCGCTAGGTCGAGAGATTCGGGGTCGAGGCTACCGAAGCCTTCGTCAATAAACAGAGTATCAAGCCTTATACCACCACTGTAGGACTGCACAACGTCAGACAGACCGAGCGCTAGTGACAATGCGGCCATGAATGACTCTCCGCCTGATAGCGTTGCTACGTCGCGCCATTTTCCGGTATAAGCATCTTCGACAATAAGATCAAGGCCAGAGCCTGCATTACCTTTAGAACGCGACTCTTTGCGTTTCAGATCGTAACGCCCTTTGCTCATTAGTCTAAGTCGTTGCGATGCTTGGATAAGAACATCATCAAGCAAAACACCAAGAACAAAACGGTGAAGACTGATTTTATTGCCGGTTCGTCCGTTAGCAACGTCACTCAAAGTACCCACGACTTTATACTGTTTATCGAGCTCTTCATTTTGCGCTCTTAGGGTTTCAATGCGTTTACGCACTTGCTGTAAGCTGTTTTGCTGTGACTGATAAACTTGATACTGCTTGAGAACAGTTTGGTAAACCACATCGGCTTGCTGTTTATTCTCGGTGATTTGTTCTATCGAGGGCATTGATTGCTCGCTAAGCTGTGCTGTCAGTAGATTTAGCTGCTCTGATAATCGAATGCCCTCATGCTGATAATGTTCGATTTGCTGCGCTTTTTGCTCTGCTCGTTCTGAGCTAAGTTTAGCATTCAAGAACACTTGCTCGGACTCAAATACACTGTTGCCCAAGGCGACCTTCCATATCGCTGACGCGCTCTCACGAGCTCGCTCTAACTCTTCGAACTGTTTTTGCAACGTCTCAAGATGAGATTCAAATTTCGCGAGCGTTTCACTCGCCAGCTTCATTGCTTGCGCTGCCAGCTCTAACGACGCGGCGAATTGAGCAAGTTGAGTTTCTATAGCTTGCTGGCGCTCTAGTACAGCTTGTGCTGTCGCATAACCCGTATTATTGCCAGATTCTAGCGAGCTAACTACACCATGCAGTTGCTGAACTTGGTTCGTGAACTCATTCACTTGAATGGTTGTTTGGTCAAGCTGTTGGGAAAGGTCAACACGTTTTGCTGTCGCTTGCTGATATTGCGTCTGCAATAACTCAATGTTCAGCGCTTTCAGATTGGTAATGCGCGCGGATAGCTCCGCAATTGTCTGCTGCACATCTTGAGCAAACTGACCAAGATCCTGCTGGTGATCGACATCTAAGGAATCCATCCACTCTTGCTTGCGCGCAATTAGTGTAGTGATTTGACTTTCCAACTCAGCGAATAACTGTTGATGACGAGTAAGTTCATCTTTCGCGTTGGTTTCTATCTCTCTTAGCTGATTAACCTGCTCAAGTGTCACCGGTTGACCAGAGAAAGTAGCCACATTCGGATGATCTACGCTGCCGCACACCGGGCACGGCGTATCTTGTTCTAACGAGGCAGCAAGTAAAGCGGCTTGCCCGCTGTGCCAAGCAATTTCTGCTTCAGTACGCGTTTGGCGCGCCTTTTTTGCGACTAGTTCCTTTGAGGCAATGGTGTTGGTTAGCTCAGTTCGCTGTTTATGTTTACTTTCAAGCTGCGCATCTATCTGAGTCATTGCCTGCAGCGCTTGCTGTTTCTTAGTCTCAAGATCCAATGACAAAGTGAGTTCGCTAAGCTGCGACTTCTGTTTTTCCGCATCGACGAAAGCAGCATGCAGCGACTCTTCTTGTTGAATCATCGCTTTGATCTGTTCGGCAAGTGTGGATTGAGATGCACTAATGGTACTAAGCTTTTGATTTGCCTGTTGTAGCTCAACTTTCTTACTGTCGAGCTCTTTCAGGCGCTCAATTAGGGCATTCAACTCAAAACGCTCCTGTTTTAATGGCTCAGCATTATCACTCGCTTTCTTCGCCTCGTCATACGCTGCCTGAGCCTGTAACTGGTTTTGCTTCGCGGCTGCAATTTTGCCTTGCCCAGTTTGCAAACGCTCTGCCAATGTAGCGGACTCTTTGGTCAAACGTAGCTGGCTCTCATACTCCGACTGAATAGCAGCAGCGGCCTTATGAGCATTGAGCTCGGTCTTAGCCAACTCTATAGCATCACTACTTTGTTGGTGTTTTAATTGCGCATGCTCAAGCTCTGCTTTGGCCGAAAACTTTTTGCTTAGTTCTAGTGCACTATCTAGCTCTTGCTGCGCTTTACTTCTTTGGCTTTCTGCTTGATTCAGTTCGCTTTCTGCATGTTCTAACTGCGGAGCTAACTCAATTAGCGTTTGTGAGAGCTGTGACTCCGACTCCACCGATGCGACATCTAACGCGCCTTTGATTTGGTTATCGAACTCTTCTTTAGCCTTTCGAATGCCCGCAGCTCGTTCAAATAGCACACGCTCAATCGTGGTGTAAATTTGAGTTTGGAACAGTTGGCCAAAAATCGCTTCACGCTCTTTCGAGCTTGCTGTTAATAGTTCGCGAAACTTACCCTGTGGGATAACCATGACCTGACGAAACTGCTTCACATCTAGCCCCATCAACTCCTGGATGGCGGTAGCAACCGGTTTAGGTTTATTGGCAATGAGCTCGTCGTTATCAAGGTTTATCAGCTGCGCTGAGTGGGACTTTTTCGTCATCCCATCACCGCGCTGTTTAGGCACTTCTTGATCAGGCTGCGAGTGATTTGGTAGCGAACTCCAGCCAATTCAAACTCAAACGTGATGTTGGTTAGAAGTTTGGCGTCAGCATAGTCGCAACGCATCTGATCGCCTGTACGCTCACTGCCTGTCGTTTCGCCATATAGCGCGTAACAGATGGCATCTAAGATAGAACTCTTGCCAGACCCAGTTGGGCCGTTTATCAAAAATAGCGGCGAGTCACCGAGCGTGCGAAAATCAATATGTTCAACACCCGAAAAAGGGCCAAAAGCTTGCAGAGTCAGCGTCAACGGTTTCATAGAATTACTGCTCCTGTTTCGCTGTCTGAAGCGTGTTTAGCACATCCGCAATCATCTCGGTTTGGCTCTCTGTCATTCCGTCACCTTGTACTTCCAAAAAGAAGTCCTTAAACATATCAAGTTCCGAACGCCCCAATCGCGCTTGCCCCATTTCAGTTTCGACACCAATCAACATACCCGGTTTTTCTAGGTGCAATACGTTTGGGTATACCTCACGAAGCTTAGCCATAGGATCGAGTATCGCGTGTTTATCGGTCAGGCGGACGAGCAGGTAGTCATCGGCTTTAGGATCATTTTTACCTTGCTCCAATAAGTCCGCTAAGTCACCTTCAATGATTCGCATATCATGTGGACTGGTAAGCGGAACACTCGTGATGAGTGGTTCAGATGTTTCAGCCGTAAACTCCACCAACGTCATCGCTTTATTGTGGTACTGCTCCGAAAACGAATATTTCATGATAGAACCAGAGTAGCGAATATGTTCCGCACCGCGCTTTTGCGCTTGGTGAAGATGTCCCAAAGCAACGTAATCAAACTGCTGGAAATGCTCGTAGCTCACGCGGTCCGCTCCGCCGATAGAAAGCGTACGTTCAGACTCACAGGTTTGCGCGCCATCGATAAAGCAGTGGCTAAGTAGGACATTACGCTTACTTGGATCAACAACCTCATTTAACTGCTGTGCTAGATACTGATGTGCCTCATCATGATTGCTTACCGAGACTTTATAGTGATGCCTTACCTGCTCAGGATCGGTGTAAGGAAGGCCATAGAACAACACCGATTCGCCATTTTTATCTTGAATCTCAATGGCGTGGTGATCTGCTCCAACGAACTGATGATGTGCAACCCCGCTTGACCAAACTGACGTGAACCAAAGCCTAAGCGTTTAGCTCCGTCGTGGTTTCCTGAGATCATAATCACAGGAATACCAAGCTGTTGAATCACGTGATTTAAAAACTCATCGAGCACTTCAATGGCAGCAGTTGGCGGCACAGAACGATCATAAACATCACCTGCAATCAACAAGGCATCGATGTCATTCTCAGAAAGGTAGTGAGTGATTTGCTCAAGAACGTGCTGCTGGTCTTCTAGCAGAGACACATTGTGAAATTGCCGGCCGAGGTGCCAATCAGAAGTGTGGATAAATTTCATTCAGTTCAGTTTGTTATGTCCAATCCATAGCGAGAAGTATATCACTGGACGCCGACGCTCGTCTGCATTCAAGCAGACGAAGCGACAACAAACTAACATACGGGAACCAAAGCGCCCCGAATATGAGGCACATCAATCAAGAAGTGTTAAGATTTCGAGTAGTGAGGCAATACCAGGGTAAAACACGCCCCGCCGACTTCGCTATGGCTAACGTCGACTTTACCACCGTGACGCAACATGATGTGCTTAACAATCGCGAGACCCAAACCATAGCCACCAGACGCTCGGTCGCGAGATTTATCGACACGGTAAAAAGGATCAAACAAACGATCCCAGTGCTCTGGGTCAACACCAATGCCATCATCGTGCACTTCAATGGCAATATGGTCGCTATCTTCCACCAACTTAACGACAATACGCTGTTCAGTGTAGCGTTTTGCGTTACTGATCAAGTTCACTAAGGCTCGGCATAACAAGAAGCGATCCATGTTCACATTGACGCTTTCAGGGGCTACTTGTAAGTCGAACGTATGACCAATGTGCGTCTGCCATTTCACATGATGCTCTTTTAGCCAGGCAGCAATATCGATTTCCTCAAGCTCAATAGCGGCATCTGGGCGCTCTACTCGCGCGTAGTAGAGCAACTCATCCACGAGGTGTTCCATCTCTTCCGTATCTTCAATAATACTGGCTAGCTGCTTAGCTTCAGGGTCGCTAAGCTGCTCCATCAACACTTCACTTTGCCATTGAATACGGAAAATCGGTGTACGCAACTCATGAGCAACGGCATTCGTTAGTGCTTTGTTGCTTACCATAAGATTGGCGATTTTCGTTGCCATGTGATTGAAAGATTTATTGAGCTTGCCGAGGCGAACCCACTGCCCTTCCGAAGCTCTTGCCTCAAGGTTACCACTCGCAAATTCATTGGCCGTTTTTTCCAGCACGCGCAAGCGACGGCTTAGGAACCAAATCAACAAAAAGCTAAAGGCGACGAAGCCGGCAAAAAAGAATAGCCAAACCACTTGATTGGCAAATTCAATCGCTTTAATGAGCTCAGAATCGGGGTCGTCAGTCAGATGAAAGTAATTGGCGTTGTTGTCAAACTTGAGCACAGGTGATCGTTGTCATCGAGCAGGAAATGGACTTCTGGCTGTTCTTTAAAGTGGCTAGCAACCTCTTCCGGCAGTTCGGAAGGTGTGTGAGAGTCTAGCAAGCGGTGCGTTTTCTCAGCAAATGCTTCGAGTAACTCAATCGCCTGCTCATCATTTTCGTTGGTCGCAACATGATTCATGATGTCGCGAAACGCTTCTACTCTTAGATTGGCATCAACCAAGTCAGGATCGGTTTTGCCGTAAATCACATACTCGTAGCCGTAAATACTTGCGGTAAAGAGCAGTATTACGCCAATTAGGGATTCAAGAAATAGTCTCCACAAACCAGTCAGTCCTATGCTTTCCAGCCATCAGTAACGAACAGGTAGCCCTTGCCACGCACCGTGATAATACCTTTTGGGTTGGTCGCGTCATCAAATAGCTTTTTGCGAAGGGTAACAATACGGTTGTCGATGGTACGGTCGATGCCATCATAGTCGATACCACGTAGCTGTCTGGTGAGATAGTCACGAGATAGCACCTCACCTGCTGATTTAGCGAGCAACCAGAGTAAATCAAATTCGCTGTCCGTTAATGAAACGTCACACTCACCGAGTCGGCAACTGCGGCTGTTTTGACACACTTTTAATCGGCCAACTTGAATATTGTTCGCTTCCATAGCGATCGCGTCTTCGGCTGGGCGTCTTAGAAGGTTTCGTACGCGTGCTAATAATACGCGGGGTTTGATAGGCTTAGAGACAAAATCGTCGGCGCCGGTTTCCAATGCGGCTACGTGATCAAAGTCATCATCACTTGCTGTTAGCATTAGAATTTTGCCGTTATAGCTGTCACGAACATCGCGACAAATAGATAGGCCATCTTGACCCGGAAGCATAAGGTCTAAAATGGTAATGTCAGGTTGAAAAGATTCAATCAAATCGACAGACTCGCCTCCATCGTAAACTGTTTTTACATCAAAGCCTTGGGTCTTAAAGTAATCGCCTAGCATTACATTTAGTTTTGCATCGTCTTCTACGATCAACAGTTTTTGATTTACCATCGTCCAATCCACTACATCTATCGAATCGGCCGCAAAGATACATAATTTTACAGAATACTACAAACGCGAATTATTATGTTTTTGTAGGTGTATTCCTAATGAGACATTTGTTACAAGCTGCTAACAACCCATAAATTAGTCTTACTTAACAGATGGTTACTATACACTAACTATACCAGCAAACCGTACATCAACTTCAATAAATGTCTTTGATAGTTCAAACTTGGAATGTAGAGATTTGTCATGACCGCGTGACAATTTAAGACATACAAAAAGCCCCTCACTTGGAGGGGCCTTTTCATCAATTAATGGCTAAATCGCCGTTACTCGTCATCTTCCAGCGGTACTAGCTTAGTATTACCACCATGAATTTTTTCACGGCGATGCTGGATCAGAGCATAGAAGCCTGGGATCAAGAATGTACCTGCTAGGAGTACACACAATAGACCACCAACAAGCGAAATACCTAGCGAGTTTTGGCTGATGTGGCCAGCTCCCGATGCAAAGATGAGTGGTATCATACCTAGGATAAACGACCAAGAGGTCATGTTTACCGCTCGGAATCGCAGCATACCACCGCGCACTGCTGCATCATCAACTGGGACATCTTTCTCTTCACGTTCAATTTTGGCGAACTCCACGATAAGGATCGCGTTCTTCGCCGCCATCGCTATGAGTAGGACGAGACCTATCTGAGCGTACAAGTTCAGCGGAATACCTGCTAAGTTCAACGCGACAAAGGAACCAAGTGTCGCCACCGGAACCACGAGTATGATGGCGAGTGGAATACCCCAACTTTCATACTGAGCAACCATGAACAGGTAAATGAAGATCAGAGCCAGAGCAAACGCATAAATCGCTTGGTTACCCGCCAAGATCTCTTGGTAAGCCATACCTGTCCACTCGTACTGATAACCCATTGGCAGAACTTCCGCCGCTACGCGCTCCATTGCGGCGATCGCATCACCACTTGAGTAACCCGGCGCTGGTTGGCCTTGGATTACCGCACTGCGGTACATGTTATAGCGCCATGCAACGTCAGGTTCAAAGACTTGCTCGTAAGACACTAGCGTGCTCAGAGGAATCATCTCACCTTTAGAAGAACGAACATGGAACAGCTGAAGATCATCCATACCACTACGATATTCGGCGTCTGCTTGCATTGTTACGCGGAAGTTCTTACCAAACATGGTGAAGTCATTCACGTACAAAGAGCCTAAGTTACCCTGTAGCGTTTGGAAAATCGACGACAGTGGAATACCCAGCTGTTGTGCTTTCTCACGGTCAATGTCTACGTAGTAGTGCGGTACATTGGCACGGAAAGTACTAAACGTATAAGCGATCTCTGGCTGCTGGTTCGCGGTTTGAATCACATCCTGCATCACCAATGCGAGATCCGTTCGGCTTCGGCCTAGCGTATCTTCCAACACAAATTCAAAACCAGAAGCCGCGCCCATACCAGGAACTGCCGGAGGCCCCATTGCAAACACGACCGCGCCCGGAATTTGCTGAGCGGCCATACCGTTAATACGAGCAGCAATAGCATTCGAAGAGTGATCCCCTTCAAAACCATTACGGGTATCCCAATCTTTCAGCTTGATAAACAGCGATGCACCATTCGATGCTGCCGCGCCAGTCATAAACGCATAGCCGTTCGCTACCGTGATTCCATCGATACCTGGCTCTTGTTCAACCAAGTTAACCAACTTGTCGGTTGTTTCTGTGGTACGAGACAGAGAGGCTGAATCTGGAAGCTGAACGTTAACCAGCAAAATACCTTTATCTTCTTGAGGTACAAACGCCGTAGAAGTGTTTTTCGCTAGGAAGCTTACCGCGCCTACCGCTATTACAAAGAAGGTAACCAGCAGGAGTGCCTTTTTCACAAGGAAGCCAGCGACTTGACCGTAGCGTAGTGTAATACGCTCGAGTGCGCGATTGAATGTTTGGAACCAACGGGCTGTATTGCCGCCACCTTTCTTCAGAACCAACGAACATAGGGCTGGCGACAGCGTCAGTGCGTTAATAGAAGAAATAACAACCGAAATACAGATGGTCAGAGCGAACTGACGATACATAATGCCGGTGATACCTGGTAACAGCGTTACCGGGATAAATACGGCGAGCAGTACTAGCGTCGAAGTAATAATTGGACCTGTCACCTCTTTCATCGCGATTAATGTCGCTTTTCTTGGTGACATATCTGGGTTGCGCTTCATGATGGTATCTACGTTCTCGATAACGAGAATCGCATCATCCACCACGATACCAATCGCCAAGATAATACCAAACAGGGTTACCGTGTTGACAGTAAAGCCCGTCATGTTCATGACAGCAAAAGTACCGATTAGCGATACCGGAATCGCAACAACCGGAATAAGCGTTGCACGCGCACTACCAAGGAACAGATACGTTACCGCGATAACAAGGATGATGGCCTCGATTAGGGTCTTAACTACCCCTTTGATCGACTCAGCAACGAACACAGTGGTATCGTAACTGGTTTCGTATGCCATACCTTCAGGGAAGTTCACACTCAAACGCTCGAGCAGATCCATCACCGCTTTACCACTTTCTAGCGCGTTCGCATCCGATTGAAGGTTAAGTGCAACGATAGAAGCATCTTCACCGCGGAACTGACCACTACCATCGTAGAACTTCTTACCAAGTTCTACGCGAGCTACGTCTTTAAGGTAAACCGTTGAACCATCAGAATTTGCGCGCAGAACGACGTTCTCAAACTCTCCAATCGACTCTAGGCGACCTTTGGTTACCAGATTAAACTGTACTTCTTGTGGGTTTGCATATGGCGCAGCACCTACACGACCAGCAGCAACCTGTACGTTTTGCTCAGCCAGTGCAGCGTAAACGTCAGAGGTCGTCATTTTGAGGTTGGCTAGCTTGTCTGGGTCTAACCAAACACGCATCGCATACTCACCACCACCAATTACGTTAACTTCACTGATGCCCTTAACACGAGCAAGTTGATCCTTAACGTTCAAGTTGATGTAGTTAATCAGGAACTTGTCATCATAACGACCATCAGGTGAGTAGAAGTTCAGTACCATCAATAGGTCTGGCGAACGTTTTTTCACCGTTACACCAACCATACGAACTTCTTGAGGCAGCTTCGATTCAATCTGTGACACACGGTTCTGTACGTTAACCTGAGCCATATCAGGGTCGGTACCGATATCAAACGTCACATTGAGGTTGTAAGAACCATCATTCGCACTCTTTGAAGACATGTAGATCATATCTTCAACACCGTTCACCGAGGTTTCTATAGGATCGGCTATCGCCTCCTCTACAACCTCTGCACTTGCACCTGTATAAAATGCCGTGACACTGACCGATGGCGGACTGATTTTTGGATACTCAGCAACAGGCAATACCATCAAAGAGATGGCACCTGCTAACGTGAGTATGATGGAAATGACCAAAGCAAACTTTGGTCTTTGAATGAAGAAACGACTTAGCATCTATTACGCACCTTGATCTGCTGGCTTCGACTCATCGATTCGAACAGGCACGCCATTCCTTACACGCTGCAAGCCTTGAGTGATGACAACATCAGTCGGTTTCAATCCTGATTGGATGATGACGCCAGTTTCAACTTGTGTACCTAGAGCAACATTACGACGCTCTGCCACATTGCCTTCCGTTACGACCATAACGAAGTCGCCTTCAAGATCGGTTTGAACCGCACGACGAGGCACAGTCACCACGTCGATTGCTTCTTTTTCCATAAGCTCAACGCGCACGTGCTGACCGGGAAGCAAACGCTGCTGCGGGTTCTCAACCACAGCTCGCATCGCCAACGTACCCGTGTTGAGATTTATTCGGTTTCCTAAGAAGTCGATTTTACCTTGCTCTTCAAACACTCGGCCATCTTCTAGAATGATGTTCACAGCAACGCCATTTGATTCATCCGATCCGTTACCTTCAATGGTATCCATGCCTAGAGCCAAACGTTCACGCTCACTAATGCTGAACGATGCGTAAATAGGATCCATGCTAACCAATGTCGTTAATACACCAGAAGATGGAGAAAGAAGATCACCTTGACTGACCTTACTGTCAGAAATTCGACCGGTAAACGGAGCACGAATAGTGGTGTAAGACAGGTTAACGTCAGCCACTTTCAACTGAGCGTTACCCGCTTCGAGTTGAGCGCGCGCGCTCATTAGAGTTGCAGTCAACGCATCAAATTCTGCTTGAGAAATGTTGTTCGATTTAACAAGGTTTTTGCCACGCTCAAAATCAAGCTCGGCTTTTTTCAGTGCTGCCTCCGCTTCTGACACTTTGGCTTTGGCACTCGCGACTTGAGCTTCAAATGATGATGGCTCAATCGAGTAGAGCTTTTGACCTTTTTCGACGATCTGCCCTTCTTGGAAATGGCGTTCCATCAAATAGCCGGTTACTTGTGCAGTAATGGCTGTATCTTCAACCGCATCCATGCGTCCAATGTAAGACTTACTTTGTTGATGTGGGACGACCTCTACAGCAGTAGTTTGCACAAGAGGTGCTGGTGCATTTTGGTTGGATTGTGTTGCTTCGCCGCATCCTGCTAAAAATAGTGCAGAGATAACGCTGGCAACGAGTATTTTTCTAGGCATTGAAACACCCTATTCTCTTCTGATTGGAACAAGCCATGGCAGACTAACAAATCACAAGTCAGCTGAATGTCCGAGAAGTATTAATAGTTGTGGTGAAAGTGTTTCAAAATATAACGAATTGATTTATATCAATCTTTCGAATTTTCTTCTGGAAACGACAAATCGTGAAGCATCATAAAGTCAGCGCGAATTTCTTGCTCTAAATGAGTAGCAAGCTCTGTTGGGCAAAAAATCATCACGTGCACAATTTGCTCACCCGTGGCGCCACTAGCAATATGGATATGCGGCTCGGAGCCAGGTAAGTCGACACCTGCGTGTTTTTCAATCACACCATTGTAGCGCCTAGCAACATCGATAAAGTTTTCACTGTGTTTCTCGATTCTGACAATCAATTCAGGGAGCAGTGGAAACAGGTTTTTGAAGCCAGGAACCACAATTGAAAAGCTGTGATAGACGTAGCGCTTCATGAAGTTGAGGTTCTTAACCGGGTAGGTAAAAAACATGCTGTTAGGCAGTGTGATGGTTTTTCCTGTGAAATGATATTGACCATGGTACAGGTCAATTTCTTGTATCACAGTGGCCATTAGATTGTGTTCAATCACTTCTCCGCTGGTTTTTCCGACTTCAATCCAGTCACCGATGCGAAAAGAACGCGAACTCGCCCTTTGGATTGAACCGGTAAAACAAAGAATGATTTCTTTTGAAGCAACAACAATAGCAACGGCAATCGCAGTCACAGACAGAGCGAACTCACTGATTTCTGATTTCCACACCAGAAACAGTGTCACAACGATGATCGCGAACGAACCGTTTTTAGTCCGCGACATCCATTTACGTTGCTCTTCAGACAAAAACGCCACATCCCCTCGAATTCCCGAGAGTGTGATGCGGCGTATTATCAAAATCAGAGTGATGACCAGGACGCTCAATAACAGTTTGTTTTCAATTAAAAACGCGATGATTTTTTGAACATCTTCCATGGTCGCCTACTACTGCATTAAGAATGAGTGTTAACGATAACGAATCGCGGTGTCTTTCGCAATTTGCACGATCACTTTTACCGCTAACTCCATACCTTGAACCGTAATAAACTCATGAATACCGTGGAAATTATAACCACCGGTAAACAAATTTGGACATGGTAAGCCCATAAACGACAGACGAGCCCCGTCGGTACCTCCACGGATTGGCTTAATGTTTGGCTTCACTTCACAGCTTTCCATCGCCTGCTTAGCAATATCGATAATGTGCGGGTGTGGCTCTACCATTTCACGCATGTTGGAGTAGTTGTCTGTGACGGTTAAAGTCACTTCACTACCCTGCGCATTAAACGTTGCTACCTTGTCTTCTAAATAAGCTTTTCTACGTGCTAATTCGTTTTTGTCAAAATCACGCAAAATGTAATGAAGCGATGATTCAGTCAAAGACATCTTAGCATTGTGAAGATGATAAAAGCCGTCATAGCCTGATGTGCACTCTGGCGTTTCTTCCAGCGGCATATCAGCATGGAATCTTGCGGCAGCCGTCATGGCATTCACCATTTTGCCTTTTGCCGTACCCGGATGGACTGAGACGCCCTTGAACTCGACTAGCGCAGCCGCTGCATTGAAGTTCTCATATTCAAGCTCACCTACCGGACCACCATCGACTGTGTACGCCCATTTTGCAGCAAACTTGTCGACATCAAACAAATCGGCACCTCGGCCAATTTCTTCATCAGGCGTGAAACCTATTTTGATATCACCATGTGGGATCTCTGGATTTGCCATCAAAAACTCAACGGCGGAAATGATCTCAGCAATGCCCGCTTTGTTGTCCGCTCCGAGCAATGTCGTGCCATCAGTCGTAATGATATCGTGACCGTGAAGCGTGTGCAGGTCGGGATATTGAATTGGAGAAAGCACCACGTCACCTTTTCCAAGCGCGATATCACCACCTTGATAATTCTCTACCAACTGAGGTTTAACATCTTTGCCTGATGCATCGGGAGCGGTATCCATATGGGCGATAAAACCAATCGCTGGAATGTCGGCCTCTACGTTAGATGGCAAGGTCGCCATGATATAACCATTGGCATCTAGCGTGACATCGGATAGACCTAACTCAATAAGTTCCTGTTGCAGAAATCGAGCAAACTCAGTTTGGCCTGATGTGCTCGGGCATGTTGCCTGCGACGGGTTAGATTGCGTGTCGAACGTGACATATTTGAGAAACCTGTCGATAAGACCTGTCATAATTTTCACCTTTATAGTGGTTGCGAACCCAAGTCATCTCATAATACGGATCGAAACCCTTGGAATGTTGCGATGAATCAGTTTTATCTGATTTGACGAGCATTTTTCAAGGTCAATATAAGCCCAAACACTCATCCGTGCTCGCCCTGAGATAAAGGAATACGCCCAATACACTACGCCCCACCGATTCAAATTAAGGGGGATGTGATTGACAGTCCATACTGAAATAATGATGTTAAGTTAACGTAGAGAAGATGAGATTAGACACTATGAAGCGTCCAGCTTTTGTTTCCACGCCTATTTTTGTTTCAGCGCCAGTCGCAGATAAAAAAATAGCAGCAGCCACTAAGAATGGCTTGGCTACCCATACAACGCTAGTCACTCCAAATCCGCTAGAATGTGAGCGAGTCGCATTGGTCAAACAGCTACAGCAACGTGGTGGCTTCAGCGCTTAATTTTGTTTACGTCAGATACAAAAAAAGCACCTTTATAAAGGTGCTTTTTATCATGCTTGTGTTTATCGATTGATGCCGATATCACGCTGCATGTGGCTAGATAGTTCGTTCGCGTAGTAGGTTGCTTCAACTTCGCCTTTGCCGAACAGAATATCTAGTAAGTGTGCAATCAATCCTTTGAAGTTAACCGCGTAGGTCTTCTTATCCATAGAGGGTGCGATAGCGATGGTTTCGATGTTCACTGCTTGTGCCATGATTGCCTCTCTTGAAACTTGGTAACTCGTTGTTGTTGGTGACAATGTTAGGCAAAAAAACGCTGTTTAAAAAATGACAAAATTTGGCATTTCAGATTAGATTTTCTAATAAAACAAATCTTTAACAACCTCTATGTACACCTATTTATTTGTGGTGAATTTTTATACCCAAAACAAACAATTTGGTGAATAAACATTCCATATAGCACTCTATAAGTATGTTTTGTTAGAAAAATGATAAACAAAAACCTCCCAAAAAATGGGAGGTTTTACGCATTTACCGTTAGCTCTATTTATTAACAAGCTTGAGCTGTTGTTTTTCTTTGTACAGTGATGCAATTGATGCCGCTGTCATGGTGAATAAAATCACACACAAGGAGAACCAAGTTGGAATTTCCCAAGGCGATCCTACCAATGCCATCTTGATACCAATAAATATCATAATGAAAGAAAGCGCTGGTTTGAGGTACACGAATCGGTTCATCATGCCTTCAAGAACAAAATAGAGCGAACGCAATCCAAGCAGAGCAAACACGTTTGCTGCCAACACAAGGAACGGCTCACGAGTCACAGCAAAGATCGCCGGGATAGAGTCGAGCGCAAACAAAATATCCATAAAGGCAATCACACCTATTACCACCAGCATAGGGGTAAACACTCGCTTGCCATTTTCAACAATCGACAAGCTATTGCCATGATACGAGTCCGTCACCGGCAACAGTTTTCTAATCAATCGCTCTGGAAGTGGATTGATTTCATCATCACCATGGTCACGCGCCAATTGGATACCCGTCCAAATCAAGAAAGCGGCAAACAGATACATGACCCAGTGGAACTGAGCAAGCAACTGAGCACCGACACTGATCATGATAGCGCGCAGTACCAACGCACCAATCACACCCCACAGTAGCGCACGCGGACGCAAGTGCTGAGGTACAGAGTACTGGTGAAAGATGATAGCGAATACAAATAGGTTGTCGACGCTGAGCGATTTTTCAAGCAAATAGCCAGTTAGAAACGAGACCGTTGCTTTTTCTGCGCTGTAATCGCTGTCTGGCGCGTACACATGCCAAAATAGATAGATGGTTGCAGCAAACACGAATGCCAGTACAAACCAAAAACCGCTCCAAATCGCCGCTTTACGAATGGTAATTTGACCGCCGCGAGTTTGATAGATATCCAATGCGACTAACGCAAGAGTCAGCAGCAGGAAGCCAAGATAGATAGATGGGCTCATAAGTCCTCCGGGCGGAAGGACGGGACTATTTTAGGCGACCTTCCGCAAACCAATAACACACCAGCACACGAATGCGCTGAGCCTTTGATTGCGTTGGTCTCGTCAAAGCGTTATGAAAACACTTATATTTGCCGGATAAGTTGATTGCTATAACAGCACTAACTTAACGAGATGACGACAAATAAACGGGTGACTACTCCCCAAAACGAGGCGATTGTAGGGCGAGATGAGAATACTGTCTATAAGAAAAACCCCAAACACGAAAAAACCAGCATAATTAAGGATGCTGGCTTCACGTCTTGGTATGTAAAGTATTGATTATGCTTTATCTTTGCTCGTCGCTTTCTGGTTCGTTTCTTTCCAGTACTGAATACGACAACGATGCAGTTGTGCACGTCTCATCTTTTTCATGGTTAACTCCTTCTAAACTTTACGCATCTCACGTTACGTTTCTTATGTAACAGTGAAATGACAACCGTAAGACCGTTGTGTGACATTCTCTGAGTAACATCGATGAGCTTGCTGTGTTTAACACGCTTGCTCAGCTAACGATTCCAAATCAAATGAATGCGCTCAGCGTCACTGGTCATTAATAGCGTCTTTGTTGCTAACGTATTCTGAATCTCATTTTTCCTGATCCAGGTAAACTGTTTGGACACAAAAGTGGGATGTAAGTTCAAAAATTCAACCAGTTTCTTATCCGCAGTTTGAGCCGTGCCCTGATTGATCAATTCTTCGACAGTGAGTATTTCATCACCAATTTTGACCTCAACCAAGTGATAGCTGTCTTTGCGCAAAGCGGTTTGAACATAAGTAAAGTCATGCACACTAAAAGGAAAAGAGTAGTTAACCTCAGTAACATCACCGTCTGAATTGACTGAAATAACCACATCAAGCTCAATGCCGCGATAGCTTTGCTCAAAAGCACAAAACTCCTGACGCTCTATTTCTCCGCAGTCATATAGCTCTGTAAGGCTCTCTACATCAGCAAGCGTCTTTATAGGCTGTAGACCCGCAACATATTGACTCGGCCAAAGCTCAATAGCGAGGACGTTATGGCTAAAGGCAAGCAGTAGTAAGGCGAACAATGGCTTCATTTCAATCTCACGGGGTTAACTCTGATACCCAAGACTAGCAAGATATACCGCTGCTCCCCTCCTCCCTCTGAATTACGCCCACACTAAGGTCATTTTGTGAGCAGGCGCAAATTCTAAGGCGTAGGCGATGAGAAGGATGTGACTGACATGGATGCGTTTTATATTAGCCTCGGAAAACTACAAAAAATGGAATGAGCATGAAACATAAGACCCTACTTGCTTGCATGCTACTAGCCTCGCCTGGGCTGCTAGCATCACCTAATATCACGGTTTCAACTTCAACCACCAGCCGTGACTATCCTATAACGGCAGATGAGCCGTTGGTGATACCACTAACCAAAGATAAGTACCAATTAAAAGTGTCGGGCATTGATGGCAGCTGCGATCATCAACTGCCTAGCAAAATTAAGTTCAATACACCGATTCCTCTGTTGTGTGGCGAAGACTCAATTCTGCCTCTTAACATCCGTTTTACCGGTGATTACTCCTTTAGCTACGACGAAGAAACCAAGTCTTTAGTATTCAAAAGGCAACCTAAGAAAGTCGCTAAGAAAGAGTTCAAGCGCCCTATTCCTAACGTTCAATGCGCAGCATTACCAAACGAGGCACAGACTATTGCTGTCGGCGATACCTATGCCGACGGCACTAAGCTAAAAGACGTCTTCACTGGAGATATAGTCACAGTAAAAGGCGGCAAAGTGACGGTAGTACCAAACGCGGCGTCTGGGGGCTTGACTCTACTAGAGCCTGTCGACACTGCTGACCTGTCTGACGCCCTAAACTATCGCAATGCCAACATCTACTTCGTGATGGTAGATAGATTCAACAATTCCAATCCAGGTGAACCACAGCCATATGGCCGCCAATCTGATGGTAAAGACAACATCGGCACTTTCCACGGTGGCGATCTTAATGGCATTACCGAAAAGCTTGATTACATCCAATCACTTGGTACTAATGTGATTTGGCTATCACCGATTGTCGAGCAAGTGCATGGATTTGTTGGCGGTGGCGACAGCGGTTCATTCCCATTCTATGGCTACCATGGCTACTGGACTCGTGACTTCACCAAGATCGATGAAAGCTTCGGTAACGACGATGACTTAAAACGTCTTGTTGATGAAGCACATAAACGCGGCATCAAAGTATTGCTGGATGCGGTCATTAACCACCCTGCTATTCAACACTCGCCGACATTCAATATGATGACCTCAACGTACTCAAGCCAGAGCACCAGTTACCAGCAATGTTTGCTAAGTGGCAACCTAAACCTTCTGAAAACTGGCACAGCTATCACAGCAATATTAACTACCAAAGCGAAGAATGGAGCCACTGGTGGGGCGCAGATTGGGTTCGTACCGGTTTGCCGGGCTACGACAAACCAGGTTCGAGTGACATTACCCTGTCGCTTGCCGGTCTTCCTGACTTTAAAACCGAATCAACCAAAGCGGTAACACCTCCGCAGTGGCTGCTTGATAACCCCGGAACCCGCGTTGCCAAACGTGACAATTACACCGTTGCCGATTATCTGATTGAATGGCAAACGGACTGGGTAAAACGCTTTGGTGTTGATGGTTACCGTGTCGATACCGTGAAGCACGTAGAAGGCGAAGTTTGGAAGAGGCTAAAAGCACAAGCTACGCAAAGCCTAGAGCAGTGGCGAAAAGACAACAATCAATCTGGACAACCTTTCTGGATGATGGGTGAAGTCTGGGGACACAGTGCATATCGCAGTCCCTATTTTGACGACGGCTTTAATGCGCTCATCAACTTTGATATGCAGAAAAAACTGGATAAAGGCGCGGCATGTTTCAGCCAAATGGCGGACACCTACCAAAGCTACGCCAACTCAATTCAAGAGTCGGATGACTTTAACCCAGTGAGCTACATGTCTTCCCATGATACCGAGCTTTTCTTCAGCCGTTTCAAAGACTACACCATGCAGAAAAACGCAGCGAATGTCTTACTTTTAAGCCCCGGCGCGATTCAGGTGTATTACGGTGATGAAGTGGGTAGAAATATTGGCCCATATGCCGACGACTTCCACCAAGGCACTCGCTCCGACATGGTGTGGACACTGAGTGATGATAAGAAAGCACTGCTCGAACACTGGCGAACTGTTGGTCAATTCAGAGACCGTCACCCGGCTGTAGGTGCGGGTAAGCATACCGAAATTGCGAATGACAGTGCTTATGTGTTCTCTAGAGAGCTTGGGGGTGACAAGGTGATTGTGGCTTACTTTGGTAAGTAGCCAACGTTAAATTAGAGATAAGGGAACCTAGTCAAGCCATTGAAATTACCTAGATTCCGATTTAGCAGATGTGTCCAAACGCCTCAATAGACCTGAAAAGACTATTGAGGCTTTTACTGCAACAAAATTTTGATTCGTGATTCTTTGGCAAAAAGCTCTGACACACAATTGAAAATTGGTAGCGCAATTACCTAGTTGCCCTTCATTCCGCACTCGATACATAATCTATTCATCGCACACACCTTAAACTAAGCAAATAAGCTGACTGTAATTTTTAGCCCCTAACGAAGATTACAACATACTTTTCAACATACTTTTCAACATACTTTTCAACAGAAAAGATAAAGACCTTTTGACCCCATTTAGAACCTTAAGATAAGGAATGGTCTTATCATTACTGAAGCATGTGTAAAAACTCTGTCACTTCTTCATAAGCCCATCCTAACGGATGGGCTTTATGGTAGTTTTAGTTGTTTCTAATGACTAGCAGTATTGTCTTTTTTATATTCATTGCCCTTTACTACAAATTAATCGGGCTAATTTCAGAAACCCAGCTATTTTCAGGTAGATTGTACAATTCACCCAATGATATTATTTCTCCAGAATCTGGAGACAATTTGAAAACTTCCTGCTCACCAAGGTGGTAGTCACCTGCTTTAGTGTAAAGAGTATTGGCAATGTATTTTGTATCAAGCGAATAAGAAATAACTTTGGTATCAAAGGTGTATAAAGTATAATCGCCTAATTCAAAACCCTCATCATCTTCATCTTCGCTTTCATCTTCGCTTTCATCTTCGCTAAACAAAATTTGTTGTACAGCAAGGTAACGGCCGTTTTCGGAGCGACACGTCAAGTGTTCCGGGATTACTTCTGCCTTTAATAAACCATTATAACCGTCAAAAGGCTGAGAGCCATCAGGGAAAAGTTGACTATGCTCTGGACGATAAATTGTGTACTCATTGCTATTATATTCAACAACCTTGCAAGTAGTTGGATACAGTTTATATGGTTTAACTTGATCAAAGCCTAATAATAGGGATTTCGGAATTTCTCCCGACCGACCTACGTCATTATTATTAGCACTCACTGAGAGTACATAGTATTTATCGTGGTAGTCTGATATATATGGCGCATCCATATATTGTGAAATACCTTGTTTATTAATTCGATCATTAGATATAAACTTGTAGCTTTTATTTTCATCAAGAGCATAGAACTCAATAATAAACTGGTCTTCTTTTGTCATTAGCAGACTAGATGTTGCATACTGCCAACGATTATTTCCGGTAGAGGCGATTTTTTTATATGTAGGCTCATTCGTGATATCCTCCAGTGATAACTCATAAACATCTCCAGACGTAGATATAGCTAGTGTTTTACCCGAAGAGTTAATATCTAACTGCGAACTAGTAATAATAGTTTCGATATCAAAATTGAGTTCTTTGACATCACCTTCAGCATTAGCTAGCAATACCATCTCTTTGGAGCGGTCAACTTTTTTATAGTCACAAGTATTTTCATTGAACGTAGAGGGGAAACCTCTCATTGACACCTGATATAGCTCTTCATTACCAAGACGTTTTACATCAAAGAAGTCAAAATCGGTATTGAGAGTTGGGCGTATCGGCTCTAGTTTACACTTTGAGGTGCTATTTGCAGGTTCAGCATGAATAAAGAAATCAATAAGGTTACCATCTGAATCAATTAAAAGCCTTTTTCTGTTATTAACGGTTACGCCGTACGCAATAGACTGTGTATCTAGTACCGCAACAGCCTCGCTGTAATCCTTAAATGCCTTAGAAAAATCGTATTTCACATCACCAAACTCTTCTACTGCCACCGTAGGTTCATTTAGACTCGGAGCAGGCGCTTTTGTATTTGGTTCATCACTGCTGCCACCACCACAAGCAGAAAGCGATAACGACAACATTGTCATAATTACTGTTTTTTTCATCAATATAACCTTGATAGATAAATGTTTAACATAATGCAGCACGGATAAGTCAAAATGTTAAAATATAAATAGTTTATTTAAGATTAATACAATAACGGCAATAACCGTGTTGCCAGCGCATTGTCACAGGCTAAGTAAATCCAATCAAACACTATTCTGTATAGGTATGTAAGCTTAGATTTTAATAAAAACACAATCATTAATTATGTATTGATATGGCAATTATCGCTCGGTTAACTCGACTCTTCCTGAGCCATTAGTCAACATCAAAATTACTTTTCTTGCATAATCTTGACATTAATAAAGAGGTAATAGGCGCGAGTATTTTGCATAAAGACAGATTATGAAAAACATTTCCTCTCACTAACGACGGGGCACAATTAAATTAGCCAACACATCCTACTAGCAATACCTAATAAAAAAGGAGCTCACAATGAGCTCCTTCTATTTTTAATACCACCAAGGTTTATGCCAAGTAACCTGGGCGTTTTTTAGCTTAAGTCATAAAACCTTTAAGCCAAAACCCCCATAAAGTAAGGAATAATGAACGCATTAGCCAAGTCGATAAAGAACGCACAAACCAGCGGCACTACAATAAACGCTTGATGCGAGTTACCGTACTTTTGTGCCACGGCAGACATGTTAGCCATCGCTGTCGGAGTCGAGCCTAGTGAAATACCGCCAAAGCCTGAACAGATAACGGCTGCATCGTAGTTTTTACCATCGCTGGGAAAATGATGAACAGGTTAACCAAAATCGCGACCACAAATTGTGCGCCGAGAATGGCAAATATCGGTCCTGCCAAATCTACTAGTGTCCAAAGCTGCATACTCATCAGTGACATCGCCAAGAACGCACCCAGCGACATGTCGGCAATCAACGCCACAGCCGGTTTGTTAGCTGGCCATTTTGTGCCAGTTATGCGTGGATAGTTGTGCGGGACAATGTTCGAAAGGATGATACCTGCAAATAGACAGGTCACGAACAGAGGCAGTTGTAGACCAAGATACTCTACCCCTTCATTGAGGAACACACCGACAATAATACAGGTGTGAATGGCGAGCATGGCATCAAGGAAATCATAAGAGGTGATTTTTGGCTCTGGTTTGTTATCAGCAACACCCACATCTAAGTGTTGTTCTTCAGCAGGCTTAAGGTCATAACGTTTGATCAGGAACTTAGCGATTGGGCCGCCCATGATACTGGCCAGAATCAAACCAAAGGTGGCACTCGCAATACCAATTTCCATCGCTGTATTGAGGGCAAACTGCTCTTGAATTTTTGGTGCCCAAGCAATTGCGGTACCGTGGCCGCCAATCAGAGATACCGTACCACTGAGAAGACCTGCTACCGGCTCTAAACCAAAGGCCGTTGCCACGGTAATACCCGTGACGTTTTGGATCAACATATAGCCGACGGTAATCGCCAGCAAAATAATGAGTGGCTTACCGCCTTTCATCAAATCGCCCAAGCTGGCGTTAATACCAATAGTGGTGAAGAAGTAAACCAAGAGCACGTCGCGAGCCATCAAATCAAAAGAGACTTCAAGCGACGTTGCCATGTGGAAGAGTGCGAACAATACCGAGAAAACAATACCACCCGATACAGGCTCTGGGATACTAAACTCCTTTAGAAACCCCACAACCTGATTAAGCCTGCGCCCCACAAACAAAACAATAATGCCCATGGTCACCGCTAGAAAAGAATCGATATGAATCACACCGTCTTCAATTATCATAGTACCTACATCCTGTAACAAAATAATAACTACAGGATGCCTGTATTCAGTATGCTATCCAACTCTTTTGTGGTGAATTTTTTATTTTGTTACATATAGCTGAGAAATTGCTCAAAGATTTTGCTTCGCTTTTAATTGCTCAATCACGTAAGGCGGTGCCACCTTACCTAACTCTTCTAGACATGCCTCTGTTTTCGCGTTGTTGTGGCGAACGTACATATCGCACACCGCATAAAGCTGCTCTGGTGCACCTGAGATCAAGTAAGCTTGCTCGAACGATTGAGTCGCTTTTGCTACATCTAATGGCTCTTGTAATACCCCATTCAAATACCAGTAGTAACTGTTCTCCGGCGCGAGTTGTGTCGCCTTCTCTATTGCGCTCGCAGCTTCTGGTTTATTCTCCATACGAACCAAAGTCAGCGCTTTCGCATATTGAAGCTGTGCTGAAGCATCGTCACGTTCGATAGCTTGGTTCAGTACATTTAACGCCTGTTTATCGTTAGATTGAGCGCGATAGTTATCAGATAAGCTAAGCGATGCTTGTGTCGTCAACTCCGGATCATCTATGAGTGCAAGATACTGCTGCTCTGCCTTCTCCCATTGCAATTGCCAACGATAAACGTCACCCAATAGTAATTGACTGCGCTTGCCTGATTGTCTTTCAAGGTATGCGGTCACTGTAGGATAAATCTTATCAATCGCCTGTTGCTGTTCGTCAGCCATGGTCGAGTAATCTGGCAATAAGTTAATTGCCGCCGCTATTTGCACCGACTCTTCACCATCAGACAGCAACGGGGATACTAGCTTCCATCGATACTCAAATTGATAAGGTTTTGCACCGACTATTGCTGCTTCCCTCACATCAGGATTACTGTCTTTCAAAGCACGTGTAACCGCCACCAAGGCGTTCTGATTCGGGTATTGGCTGAGTTCATGCAGTGCATCGACACGCGCTTCTGCGCTTTCTGCTTGGTTTTGTGCAACATAAGACAATCGTTGAATGCGCTGTTCGGTAGACTCTTGCTCAGAAGACACCGCCTGTGCGTTGGATTCTCCGATAGCGGTATTATTTGCAATTGCGTAATGGCTGATTGATGCCAGTAACAGGCCTGCCAGCGCCAAAGGTTTGATATTCATGATTCGCTCCTAAAGTGGATACTTAGTGGCTTGTTAGAACTTTGGATTAAAGCCGGTTGCATTGGTCGTATTGGCGCTGTGCACAACACTTTGCATGGCCATCTTTCTTTGCTCAGCGACCGCTCGATCACTAAATTTGCCATGGGCTACTGGATTTCCCGTTGCTCGCAGTATGTAGCTAACGCTTTGTCTGCATGAGAGAAAAACTTTTTCCATCCCGCACACAGATAGTTCAAACCAGGCTCTCCATTTCGAGTTTTGATGAAGCGATTTTTTGGACACTCTCCGTAACAAGCGAACTGGTAGTCACATTGCTGACATTGGCTCGTCAAAGTACGAGACTTTGCAAAACCAAACTCTTGCTGGCCTTTGCTGTAAGCCATATTTTCTAGGCTATCGGTATTAATATTGCCAATCTTGTATTCTGGGTAGACATAGTGGTCACAGCTAAACACATCTCCATTTGGCTCCATTGCCAACCCTTTTCCACACAGTGACCCTAGAGTGCACAGTGGATTTTTGCGTCCCATCCACGTCTCAACACTAGCCTCAAAATACTGAACAAACACCTTGCCAATGTCTTTCTGAACCCATTC
Organism: Vibrio maritimus; assembly: GCA_003263775.1. Classification (GTDB taxonomy): domain Bacteria; phylum Pseudomonadota; class Gammaproteobacteria; order Enterobacterales; family Vibrionaceae; genus Vibrio; species Vibrio maritimus. The sequence continues at coordinate 223,269 of JYJJ01000079.1, read as the reverse complement.
GTCGAAAACTGCGATAAGAAAATTACCCCAAGCCTCATCCGACACACACCAAGGCTCCATAATAGAGTTTGCATTACCCGGAATAAGGCGTTTATCGCCTTGTCTTAACTGCTCACTCGATTGCCCTGCCTGAGGCGCATCGGTACGAAACGTCTTTTGTTCAACAATAGGAATGAACTGCATTTGTGGCGAACGAACTTCATCGCGCAAAAAGCGGTAAACCTCTAGAGGATTTTTGCTGGTTAGATTATTCACACAAGTTAACGTGGCAAAGCTCACTTTGTATTTATGTAATAACTCGACTGCCTGCATGACTTGCTTGTGAGTACCACGACCGGCACGGTTGGTGCGATAAGCATCGTGCAGCATTTGTGGTCCATCAATGCTTAAGCCGACGAGGAAGTTGTGCTTAGCTAAAAATTCACACCACTTGTCATCTAACAAGGTGCCGTTGGTTTGTAAGTCGTTGGAAATCTTCACACCTGGTGGCTGGTACTTCGCCTGTAGTTCGACGATTTTTTTGAAGTAGCTCAGACCAAGCATGGTCGGTTCACCACCCTGCCAAGAGAAAATGATCTCTGGGGTGTTCTGACCTTGAATGTAGTTTTTGATGTACTGCTCAAGCATGGCTTCGTCCATCTCTGGTGAACAGCCTTTCTTATATTCAAGCAAGTCTTGTTTGCTCAGATAGTAGCAGTAGTTACAGTCGATATTACACACGGCACCAATTGGCTTTGCCATCACGTGCATTCGCTTAGAGGGTCTTCCTTGAAATTGTGGTCCTTGAGTTAGCTGCATCGGTGACTCGGCGTTAGAAGAAGATGCCATTGAAGATGTGGTCGCGTTCGCGCTAGAAACCATAGAAATAGACCTTATATCGGATAACGAGATCAGTGTATCCCAAGTGCAGAGTGGTGATTGTTATAGTGCATATAACCAAAAGGAAAGTGCGCTGAGGTTAACATTTCAAGGACACTTTTGACTGACAAGAGCAACGCACATGAACCATCACAAAGAGGAAAAGCAGGCATGGAATGCGACCAAACTATTAGTAGTCTTCGCTATCATCGCGCTACCTATCCTACTTTCTGGCTGCGCAACTAAGCCAGATCACCCTATTGCCCTCAAAATCAACCAAGACATGGTGCTAGTCGAAGGTGGTGAGTATGTGATGGGCTCCGATGCTCCAGAAGCCGCTAAATCAGAGCGCCCAGCTCACACTGTAAAAGTGAACAGCTTCTACATTTCCAAATTTGAAGTCACTCAAGAGCTATTTGAATCCGTTATGGGTTCATCGATGAGCTTTTTTGCCGACCCTAACGTGCCTGTAAATAACCTAAGCTGGCAACAGGCCAATTACTTTGTCGAGCGTTTAAACGAACTGACGGGTGAAAACTATCGCCTACCTACAGAAGCAGAATGGGAATTTGCCGCAAAAGGCGGAAACGAGTCTAAGGGCTACACCTATGCGGGTTCTAACAACATTGACGACGTCGCATGGTATGTCGGAAACGCAAACAATCGCGCTCACCCTGTAGGACTTAAACAACCAAACGAACTTGGCCTCTATGACATGACAGGTAACGTCGGCGAATTCGTTCAAGATGCCTTTGATGACGGCTTTTACCGTTTTTCTCCTGTCGATAATCCCAACAATGCCAAACACTCAGATTCTGGCTTGTCACATAAATCCGTTAGAGGTGGAAGCTTCTCCTATGACGCTGATGAATCAGAAAATTTCCGTCGTGATTTCGCAAGCCAATCTATAATTATGTCGGACATGGGATTACGTCTGGCAAAAGATCATTAACGTCTTGGCAAGGAACCTTTATGAAACATACCCTCAATATAACTTCCCGTGTGACACGCGCCCTACTAGTGACAGCGTCACTCACTGGTGGCTTTTGCTGCCCACCATTGCACACGCCGAGGATAACCAGCCGAAACTGGTAGTACAGATCACCGTAGATGGATTACGTGCCGATCTCATTGAGCGCTACAAACACAACTTTGGCCAAGGTGGCTTTCGTTACCTAATGGACGAAGCGTCTATTACAAAAACGCCAACTATGAACATGCCAATACCGAAACCATTGTAGCCACGTCTCCCTAGCAACGGGCGCGCCACCAGCAGTACATGGGATGGTGGGCAACGTCTGGTTCGATCGCTCGCTTGACCGACTAGTTTATAATGTCGAGGATCCTAACTACGCAATGCTCGCCACAGGTGCCGGAGTTGATAAAGCAACGGAAATCGACCCCACTCAAAAAGCCGCCGCGGGGGATGGACGCTCTCCAGACCCTATTTTGTCGACCACCTTTAGTGATGAGCTGATTATCTCCAACAATGGTCAATCTCGTGTGTTCTCTGTGTCCATCAAAGATCGCGGGGCGATATCTTTAGCGGGCCATGGCGGCAAAGCTTTCTGGTTCTCAAAAGCACAGTCAGAGTTCGTCACCAGTAATTATTACTATGACAGCAACCCACAATGGCTAAATCGTTGGAATGAAAAAGCGATTCCTGACCGTTACTCAGGTCAACGTTGGGAACTCTCCTTGCCTAAAGAAAGTTACTCTTTGCAAGAGCGAGCTAAAGACCACAAAGTCGACCTTGGTGGCTTTGCACGAACCTTCCCGCACCCATACGGACCTGCGTCATACAAGTACTACTCGACCATGCTAACTGTTAGCCCTGCGGGTGATGAGATTGCGGCAGAATTTGCTAAGACCCTAATGGCGCAAGAGAAACTGGGAACTGGCTCCGCAACCGACTTTTTAGCCATCAGCTTCTCTTCTAACGACTATGTGGTGCATCTGTATGGTGCCTCAAGTTTAGAGACTGAAGATAATTTAATTAGGCTCGATAAAACCCTAGCGGATCTGTTCAGCCATATCGACAATTCCGTAGGGCTAGACAATACGCTAATCGTACTTTCTGCTGACCATGGCGTACCAGAAGCAGCACCAACGCTAAATACATTAGGGTTTAGACAGCCGTTCTACTTTAATAAAGATGCCCTACTCACCAAAGAGCTGATGGGCAAGTTAAAAAGCGAATTTGGATTGGGTGAAGAGGTCATTAAGCTTTACGCACAGCCATATATATACCTAGATCACGACTTAATCGCGAAGAAAAACCTATCACTGAGTGACGTTCAGAAGCTCATCGCAGAAGAAGTGATGAAAGTGAAGGGCGTTGCCGCAGCAGTGACCAGTGAAGACATCGCCAACAATCGCGTGGCGGACTCTCGTGTGAATCAATTGATTCGCAACAACTATCATCCACTGCGCTCAGGCGATGTGTACATGGTGTTTGGCTCACGTACTTACATCAACGATATGGACGGCCTCACCATAGCATCAACGCATGGCTCGCCGTGGCGATATGATACTCATGTTCCGGTTATCTTTGCGGGTAACAAACTGGAAGCTGAAACCATTAGCCGCCCAGTTACGCCTTATGATATCGCGCCTACGCTTTCAGCTACTTGAACATCAGTGCGCCAAGCGGTGCAACCGGCAATATCCTCGAAGAGGTCGTCGATAACTAGCGTTCGTTGGGAGGGCGTTTGATTTAGATAAATCAAACGCCCTTTCATTCTTTATACCCCTTAACTATTATGTCTACGAATCATTTAGTTAAGGCAGCAAATCCATGTCCATTACTCAGCAACTTAAACTGTTTGTCGATGTCGTCCAACAAGGCTCATTTGCCAAAGCCGCATCGTTAAACAATATGGACAACTCCTCACTATCCAAGCAGGTCAAGAAGCTCGAACAACACCTAGGTGTTCAATTACTCAATCGCTCAACACGTTCGTTTTCCCTGACCTCTGCTGGAGAGGATATTTTGGCAGAAGCTATCAACTCATTGATACTCTCGATAACATTAAGAACATCGCGGACTCCTACCAATCTGAACCTAAGGGCGTCATTCGAATCGTCTCTGCCATGTTCCTCGGCCAGCAATACATTCAACCTGTAGTAACGCGATTTATGCGCAAATACCCCAATGTTCAAGTTGTACTGCATTTAGACGACCGTCGTACCGACATCATTGCCGATCACTATGATGTGGCGATTCGGATGGGTAAATTGGACGACTCTAACCTCATTGCCAGAAAAATTGCTAATTCTAACTTTGCTGTAATAGCGTCGAACTCGTTTATTGATACTCACGGCAAACCCACAACACCAGAAGCACTGATTAACTTGCCTGCCATTATTTACAACAACGGCACGGTTTGTCTGGATACCTTTAAGATGAGTACAGAACCTAATGGCGGCGAGCTTCGTTCGTTTAAGATGCAAGGCAACTACAAAGTCAGTGACGTACGCACCCTAATTGCGGCTGTGCGCGATGGTTTGGGTTACGCAGTGATTGATTTGTTCAACCTGGAGAAGCCCATTGATGAGCTGGGGTTAGTTCCTCTACTGACTGACCATACTCTGTCGACTCTCGATAAAGGTATCTACGCCCTCTATCCGCATAGAAAACAAACTCTTCTGGTCTCGGAGTTTATCAACGAGCTAAAACTGGCGATTGGTGAGCCGGCTATCTGGGAAAGTTATATTCCTGACTATCACTTGATGTACAAATAGGCCTGATGTTTCTTCATTAGAAAGAAGAAAAACACCAGGCCTATTGGAGATGGTTATACCCAAGACAATTATCAGACCGCTTGTTGCATTCGCTCTGCACTTTTCCCTTGTTGTGCCATAACAAAGAAGTTATCGATCCAGTGCAAAATAAGTGCTGAATCTTGTGGCTGAGCCAAATCAACGAACGCTCGTTGATAGTGCTCCGGCGTGATCAGCTGCTGACGTTTTTCCACCAGCTTCTGAGTAAAGGGCACACTAAACTCCGGGTGCCCTTGAACCGTGAAGATATGATTATCTTTTACCAACATGAAGTTAGGACAAAACTCATTGCCTGCAATCACCGTAAGCGCTTTAGGAACAATCGTTACTTGATCTTGATGGCTGACTAGAAGTCTTGCACTGTCTACCGACAGACTCATCCACTTCTTTTGCGCCTGCATCTGCACTTCATAGCTTCCTAGCCCCCAACCTTTATCGGACTTTTGCACCTTCCCGCCTAGTGCTCTCGCGATCAGTTGATGACCAAAGCATATACCCACCAATGGCTTACGCTGCGCTTCGCAACGTACAACCCAATCCACCAGCATGAGTATCCACGGGTGATTATCATATGCGTTATGCACACTGCCAGTAATGACAAAGCCGTGACATTCATCCAGCGCTGGTAACACACCTTTGGTGGCATCGTAGTCTTGAAACGTAAAGTCACGATTGATCTCGACCAACGAGCCCTCAATCATGTCAGCGTATTGACCATAATCGGATAACGGTGGATCTACATGACCACAAGTAATAATCCCTATCTTCATTCATCACCTACTTCATTGTTGGCATTACAAATTCACTTTCACGTTGCCCTTTTGGCCATCGTGCTGTCACTGTCTTCATACGAGTATAGAAGCGAACACCATCATTGCCATGCACATTCAGTGGGCCAAAAATAGAACGTTTCCAGCCACCAAAGCTGTGGAACGCCATTGGGACTGGAATAGGCACATTTACACCCACCATTCCGATTTCAACTTTTTCAGCAAAATCACGAGCTGTATCACCATCACGGGTAAAGATCGCTGTGCCATTACCAAACTCATGCTCATTAATAAGCTCTAGAGCGTGTTGATAATCCTTCGCTCGCACCACAGAGAGTACTGGACCAAAGATTTCTTCGTTGTAGATGGTCATATCTGCGGTAACGTTATCAAATAGCGTACCACCTACGAAATAACCTGGAGCACCCGTATCGATATCTCGGCCATCGACGACCAGTGTCGCGCCTTGATCAACACCCGTTTGAATGTACTCACGAACCTTATTCATGTGTGGCTCACTGACCAATGGCCCCATTTCGTTCTCTGGAGAAACGCCAAGCCCAGGACCGACTCGCAGTGCTTGCACTTTTTCTTTTAGAGCTGCAACCAACTTATCCGCCGCTTCATCACCCACTGCGACCGCTACCGAAATTGCCATACAGCGCTCGCCCGCCGCGCCATAGGCCGCGCCCATAATCGCGTTCGTTGCGCCCTCAAGATCGGCGTCTGGCATAACAACTAGATGGTTTTTTGCACCGCCAAGTGCCTGTACGCGCTTGCCATTAGCACTGCCTTTTGAGTAAATTGCTTCCGCTATTGGCGTCGAGCCAACGAAGCTCACTGCCGCCACGTCAGGCGCTTCGAGTAGCGCATCAACGACTTCTTTGTCTCCTTGAACGACATTGAATACGCCATCTGGCAGTCCTGCTTCTTTCAGCAGTTTTGCAAGCATTAGCGAAGCACTCGGATCTTTTTCTGAAGGCTTAAGAATAAAGCTATTACCGCAAGCGAGAGACACAGGGATCATCCACAGCGGTACCATCACCGGGAAGTTAAACGGCGTTATCCCTACACACACACCTACCGGCTGCATCATGGAGTAGCTATCGATTTCACGTCCAACATTTAGCGAGTGCTCGCCTTTAAGTAGGTGTGGAATACCACAAGCAAACTCGACCACTTCCAAACCGCGAGTCAGTTCGCCCAGCGCATCGCTATGAACCTTGCCGTGCTCGGTCGAAATCAATGTTGCCAGCTCATCGGCGTTTTCTTCCAATAGAGCTTTAAAGCGAAACATGACGCGAGCACGCTGCAGTGGCGGAGTGGCTTGCCAATCAACTTGTGCTTTTTTGGCAACCTCGACGGCCGCCAAGGCTTCTTCTGCGCTAGAAAGCTGAACCTGCCTCTTAGCTCACCATTAGCAGGATTAAACAAATCGGCGCTTCGCTGGCTGTTACTTTCAACAATCTCGCCATTAATAAAGTTTGATACCAAAACTGACATAAGTTTTATTCCTTGTATTCAATATTTTGTAGAACATCGGCAATGAGCGTAAACAGATCATCAATATGCTGTTTTTCGATAATAAGAGGTGGTGACAACGCGATAATATCCCCCGTGACTCGAATTAAGGCACCTTTCTCAAAGCACTTGGTAAACACTTGATAAGCACGGGAGCCTGGTTTACCTGCAATACCTTCTAGCTCAATGCCCGCGATTAAGCCGTAATTTCGTAGGTCTTTGACGTGTGGTAAGCCCTTCAAGCTATGCACCGCTTGCTGCCAGTAATCCGCTAGATCCGAAGCACGGGTATACAGGTTCTCATTTCTGTAAATATCCAGCGTTGCCAAACCCGCCGCCGCTGCCACTGGGTGACCTGAATAGGTGTAACCATGGAACAGTTCAATCGCTTGGCTCTCAGGAGCAACCATTGCTTGATAAATCTCATCGCTGACAAATACCGCACCCATTGGGATAGCGCCGTTGGTCAGCCCTTTAGCCGTGGTAATAATGTCTGGCTTAACATCAAACTCTTGAGCAGCGAATGGGCTACCAATACGGCCAAAGCCGGTGATCACTTCGTCAAAAATGAGCAAAATGCCATGTTGGGTACAGATTTCGCGTAGGCGCTTTAGATAACCTTTCGGCGGTAGAATAACCCCTGTGGAGCTGCAATCGGCTCTACGATCACTGCAGCAATATTGCTTGCATCATGCAAGGTAACGATATTATTGAGACTCTCCGCCCAGCCCGGATCGTAATCAGGCAAACCATGACTAAAAGCGCTGTTCTCGATACTTAATGTATGCGGCAAGTGGTCAACGCCAGTAAGTAAGCTACCAAACGCTTTGCGATTATTAACGATGCCCCCACGAGATGCCACCAAACCCCACGCCATGGTAACCACGCTCTCGGCCAATCAAGCGAGTTCTGGTGCCTTGCCCAATCGCACGCTGATAAGCGAGCGCAATTTTCAAAGCAGTATCGACGGACTCCGAGCCTGAGTTGGTAAAAAACACTCGGTTCAAGCCAGACGGGGCAATCTCTGCCAGTTGTTCTGCAAATTGAAACGGCAGCGGGTGCCCCATTTGAAACGTAGGTGCAAAGTCCAAATTATGAATTTGGCTTGCCACAGCCTCACTGATCTCATGTCGGCCATGCCCTGCGTTACAACACCAAAGTCCAGCAGTACCATCAAGGATCTTTCTTTTATCTTCTGAGGTGTAATACATCCCCTCTGCGGATACCAACATTCGCGGTGACGCTTTGAACTGCGAGTTTGCCGTAAAAGGCATCCAAAAAGCGTCCATATTGGTTGATTGTTCGCTTGCTAGCGAATCCATGCTTTTATTGTTCGTCCCATGCATAGTGCACCCCAACGGTCATAGTTGAACTGATCTTAGTTGAACTGTTTATAGTTGAATGAATGATTGTTTCTTTTACTAAACACCACTAAACACCGATACCACTTAATGTAAATGCAATGTTATTAAATATTAAACAAAATTGACTATAGAACGTTCTTTTGAGCTGTGCAATGATAAAATCATAAACATTTTCTGGTTTTTTGCGTTTAGTGAGCTAGGATTGTGTTTAGTTTACTAATCACTACGAGTCATCTAGGGAGCATTCATTTCATGGAAATGGAGATTGGACCAAGATTCAAAGCGCTACGAGAACGTGCGGGACTCTCACAAAGAGAGCTCGCAAAACGGGCAGGCGTTACCAATGGGTTTATTTCACAGATAGAAAGTAACGCGGTTAGCCCGTCTGTCGCTTCTCTGAGTAAATTGCTCAGCAAGATCCCCTCTTCTATGGCAGAGTTTTTTGCCGTCGATGAGCCACAACCAGAGCAGTTCTTCACCCGACGTGCTGAACAACCAGAAATTGGTCGCGGTAAAATCAGCTATCGCCAAATTGGCCATTATCACGAAGATCGCCACATCGGCATGTTAAGAGAAACTCTCTCTCCCGGTGCCGATACTGGTCAAGAGATGCTCAGTCACGAAGGACAAGAGTGTGGTGTTATCGTGCAAGGCGAGCTTGAGCTCACCGTTGAAGAACAAGTCACCCGTTTAATCGAAGGCGACAGCTACTATTTTGATAGCGAGCGCCCTCACCGATTTAGAAACACCACTGATGTGGATTGCGTCATTATCAGTGCAAACTCACCGGCAAGCTTCTAACGAAAGGAATTAAGGAAGGATATTTATGGACAACATGACATGGCATGACAAGGCAGAGGCATTGAGTTTTCGAACTCAGGCATTCATCAATGGTGAATTTGTCAATTCGGCTTCCGGCGAAACATTTGAGATCATTAACCCTGCAACAGGACACTCACTCGCTCATGTGGCTCGGTGTACTCAACAAGACGTTGATATCGCGGTTGAAGCAGCCCGTACAGCATTTGAGAGTCGAGCATGGAGCGGTTTAGCACCTGCAGAGAGAAAAACGATTCTACTCAACTATGCCAAGCTGATCGATGAGCATAAAGAAGACTTCGCGCTACTCGAGTCGCTCGACATGGGCAAACCTATATCGGATGCAATGGCTATGACGCCCCAGCAACCGCACGCTGCATTCAATGGAACGCGGAAGCCATAGATAAGGTGTACGATGAAGTGGCTCCAGTGACAGAAGACGCACTCGCTCTGGTCACCAGAGAAGCACTTGGTGTGGTGGCTGCGATAGTACCGTGGAACTTCCCAACTGTAATGGCTGCATGGAAAATTGGTCCAGCACTTGCCACTGGTAACTCTGTGATCGTAAAACCATCAGAAAAATCTCCTTTGACCGCTATCCTTTTGGCCGATCTTGCCAAACAGGCCGGGATCCCAGCAGGCGTATTCCAAGTACTCCCAGGATTTGGGCATGAGGCGGGACAAGCGTTAGCCCTTCATAACGATGTTGATTGTATAACCTTTACTGGCTCCACCGCTGTCGGAAAAAAACTGCTCTCCTTTGCTGGAGAATCCAATCTCAAACGCGCCTTTATGGAATGTGGCGGTAAAAGTCCCCACATCGTGCATTACGATGTCAAAGACATAGAAAAAGCGGCCGCTACCGCTGCGTCCGCCATTTGCTACAACCAAGGCGAGGTGTGTACTGCGGGCTCTCGTCTGCTTGTTCACTCTTCGATTAAAGACGAGTTTGTCGCACTGCTATTGAAATACATGGAGAAGTGGCAGCCTAATGACCCGCTTCTAGAAGATACCCGCGTTGGAGCAATTGTTGATGCCGCTCAGTACGAGCGCGTGCTTAGCTACATTGACATTGGTAAAAATGAAGGTGCGACGCTCGCGTTTGGTGGTCAACCCGCTATGACACAAACAGATGGCTACTTTATTCAGCCTGCTGTGTTTACTGACGTCACATCGGATATGAGGATCTTCCAAGAGGAAATTTTTGGTCCTGTTCTTTGTGTTACCACCTTCGACTCGATCGAAGAAGCGATCATCCTCGCCAATGACAGTGACTACGGATTAGCGGCAGGAATCTGGACTTCAGATATTTCTACAGCGGTTCGCTGCTCTCGAGCACTGCGTGCGGGTACCGTGTTTGTTAATAACTGGGACGGTGGTGATATGACTATGCCATTTGGTGGTTACAAGCAAAGTGGCAATGGCAGAGATAAGTCGCTTCATGCACTGCACAAATACACGGAAGTGAAGTCAACGTGGATTGAATTGGACTAGAGTTGATATTTATCTATCTTGTAACAACTCTAACTCAGAGAGGTGTTCGCAGTGCGGACACCTGTTCGACGAGTCGAATTAGTCAGGCTGCCCTTTGTCATATTGCAACCCTTCGCTAGGCATCACTTCCCATGTTGCTTTGGAACCAACATAGATGTGGCGTGCAATTTGGATTTCGGGATCGCCATTGACACAACCTAATGTCACGCCATGCACTTGACCTTTATAGACACCTACCATGTTGAACCGCACTTACTACAAAACTGCAAACCAAAGCCGTCTTTGCCCTGATAAGTAGTCAGCAACGCATCGCCCACCAACCAAGTGAAGTCTTCGTCATTAACTAATGCATAGGCCGACGCTTGGGCGCTAAATGCCTTTCGGCAACGAGAACAATGACAAGATCGTGCATCGTGAAGCTTACCTTTAACCTTGTAGCGAACCTCGCCACAGAAACACTCTCCAGTAATTGCCATAATTTCTCCTTAGCGCCTAAATAGCAAAGCAGTCACGCTTTCACATTAGCATAGACAATGTTTATACCCAGTTCTTCATTGGTGGGAGCCTCAAAGTACTGAGTCACATGATGAAAGACAGCCTCAGTATCGAAATGGGCTCGCTCTGGTTGCTCAACACGTCTCTTTGCTATTTGAGCTAAGCACGTCTCGTCAGTAACGTCTAAATAGTGTATCTGATGGTTGCAACCCACTTCCTCGCAAAGAGCGATGAACCAAGCACGCTGTCTTACCGTGTTAGCCGGAAAGTCCATGACCACGTTGATCCCGAGACTCAGCAGGTTTATCACATGTTCTCTAGCAAATGGCTTAATGAGATTTGAATGAAAGATATAGTCTTCAAAGGACTCTATTTGCGTAGGATAGTGAGCCGCTAACCATTCGTCTTCGGATAGATAGACCGCGCCTTGAGTGCGGGCAAGCGATTTGGATAAGGTTGTTTTTCCTGCGCCCATTTTACCGCAGAAACAGTTCAAAGTGCCTTTGGTTTCCATAACTAACCTTTTGTCTTATCGAAACTATGTTCAAGATAAACACAAAACTTAGGTTAGTACTAGCCACCATTTCTGCGGAGTACTTGGCTGGCTCTACAGCTGTGCCAGTTGAGCTTTCCTTTCTTTGTTCACCACACAAAAGTTTCCACGCTTAGTACGACACTTAGAGCAACGCTCACACTCAACAGGCGTTCGATCACCCTCCTTCCACCTCTTAATGAGCTTTGGTTCAGAAAGTAATGGACGCGATAGTGCGAAGTATTGGATATCGGTAGTGTCAGCGAGTGCTTCAATGGCACCTATGTCGGTTAAACCGCCAACTGTTATAACGGGAATCGATACATCTTGGCTAATGACATGCCCATACTCATGGAAGTAGCCCTCTTCTTGGATAGTAAAACCATCATGTTTTTCACCTATCATCGTATTAGCTTTACCATGGATGTTGCCAGACATCACAAATGGCATCTACGCTACTTCTTCGAGTTTCTTGCACACTTTTCGGGTTTCTTCAAAGGTGAGTCCACCTTCAAAAAACTCAGTAGCGGTCAATTTAACCAAAATCGGAAATTCGCTGCCCACAAGATCGCGACATTCGCGATATATCTCGAGTAGGAAACGCATGCGATTTTCTAAACTACCACCATATTCATCATCACGACGATTGTAATACGGGCTCAAAAACTGGTTGATGAGGTACGTGTGCGCAGCATGAATTTCTACGCCGTCAAAGCCTGACTGTTTGGCTCTTAATGTCGCTTTCGCAAACGCAGCAACAATGTAATCAATATCTGATTTGGTCATCGCTGTACCTTGTGTTTTAGTACCGATCTCAGGTACATCACTCGGTGCAAAGATCACACGTTCGCCAACATTATAGGTCGTTTTGGTGCCGCCATAAGCCAGCTGCATAACGATTTTAGAGTCGTTGTCGTGAACCAAATTTGTTAGCTTTTGGTATTCTGGGATAAACGAGTCGTTATACATACCCATCATGCCAGCGTTGGGTTTTTCTTCTTCGACAATGTTGGCATAACCAGTAACAATCAGACCTATCTCGCCTAAGGCAAGCTCTTCATAAATGGCATACAACTTATCTGTCATATGACCATCTTCAGTAGCCATGTTTTCCCACGTCGCGCTTCTCACAAAGCGGTTCTTCAGTGTCAAGTTGTCAATGCGGCTTTCTGTGAACAAGTGACTCAAGTCCAATCCCCTCAAAGTATCGTTAAGCTGAATGCCGGAAAAATGCAGCGAGGCGGGATAGTACAGGGAATGTAGGCGGAAGATATTAATCTAGATTAAGGAATTGAAGCCCTGGACGGTTTATCGGCTATAAATGTCCTTATGAGCTGATCACTGCGACACAGAGAGATCACTAATTGAAGTTGAGATATGATTTCGCCCATAACAGGGAGGACAAGAAACTTTGCTGGTGTCTCTAACTTAAATAAGTGACAGACAATTCCGTAAACCAATCAATCAGCGCCTGTGTTATTGGCTGACTCTCTCCGCCTGTGAGGTAAAAAAGACTGTAAGGTATTTTGATGTCGCGAGCTAAAACATTCGCCTTTAGCTTTTGTACTTTGTTCAAGCGTACATAGTGATGACCAATATGAAGGGGAAGTAGCGCCCAGCCACCATTTACTAATAAGTCGACCAAAAGAGCATGATTACTGACTACCCTAACATGGTGTGATAAGCCTGAATAATCCCCTCTCCACGTAGGTGATTTTCTAATAGATATTGCACTTCAAAATGAGAATCTTCGAGAGAAAAACTGTCTTTGGCCACCAATCCATTCTTTGGATGAGCAAATGGAGCATAGCTAATATGACCAAGGTGCTTAAAGGTGAATGGGAACTCTGGAGTAACCTTTCCCTTAGCAGGTAAAACAGCAACATCTAACTTATGATTAGACAATGCATTCAAGCCGTCGACACGCGTTGTTTCAAGCCAATGCACGCGAATGTGAGGGAAGGTTTCAAGACATCGGCACTCCAATTCTCTAATGAACTCAATAGGAAAGTCACTATCGTAACCCACCGTTAGTTCTACTTTAGGTTCCAAAAACATAGCTTGGCCAAATTCTTGTAGTATTTGATTTTGACGTAGCACTAACTTTGCTTGTGGATAGAGCTTAGTTGCCCTCTCGGTAGGGTTGGCTTTTTTACCAACAATGATAAATAGCGCAAAACCTAATTGGTCTTCATACGCTTTTACCAGTTCCCGAACGGTAGTTCTGTCTTTTCTTAATGCTCTACCCGCTGCACTGTACGACTGGCTCTCATATACAGAAACAAACGCAATCACCTGGTCTAAAGACTGCACTGCATTTCCCCTCACCTATTGAACGCAAATCCCCCACATATGTGGTTTTGATGATTGTACCCTCCCAACCATAATACACTTAATTTTTGATGCTAATTTTGTGACCACGATGACGGTTCTTTCTTCCAAATGCGCAGCAACTAACACGCCGATGTTTAGCGGTGACTTGTTCAAAGCGATCTTGACGGTCGCGATTCCGGTAACCTTGCAGACGATCTTATTCTCTAGCAAGGGCTTAATTGACCTTGTATGATAGGTCAGTTAACCGAAGAGAATATTGCAGCTATGGGGGTTGCTAGCCGAGCACTATTTGTCGCAACCATCTTTCTCGCGGGAGTCACTGCCGGTGGTGCCATGCTGACGGCACAATATTTCGGTGCCAATGACCTAAAAGGCGTCACTCGCAGCACCGCTTTGACTTGGGTGATCTCGTCCATCGCTGCATTATTGCCACTAGGTATGTTTCATTTCTATGGCGACACAATCATAGGCTTGTCGACGAATTCGGAACCGATCATCGCACTAGGTCAACAATATCTGAAAATATCTGGTTGGAGCTTATTTGCAGTTGCCTTCTCCGCTAGCATCGCAGCCGGTTTTCGTTCAATGCATCAAGCGGCGCTCGGCACATGGTTCAGTGGACTAGGCATTATGCTAAATGTCGTGTTTAACTGGATTCTTATTTTCGGCCATCTTGGTTTTCCATCCTTGGGGTTAAAAGGGGCTGCAATCGCAACCGTGCTCAGTTCACTACTCGAAGTGACGGCAATCTACCTTTTCTTACATGTCAAAAATCACCAACTTGGTTTCGGGCGCACAGAACTAAAGCAAGCACTGCAACTGAAACACATACGTCCATTTTTATCTCTGTCTATCCCAACTACGGCAAACTTTCTGGCGTGGGCTGGAGGCTTGTTTACTTATACCGCCATCATGGGACAAACCGGCGAACTAGGTCTGGTAGCCTTATCGGTAATTACGCCTATTGAAGCCTTCTCACTTAGCTTTCTCACTGGGGTAGCCAATGCTTCAGCAGTTGTCGTTGGCAACCAGTTAGGAGCCAACCGGCCTCACCTTGCCTACGCCCAGGCCAAAGGATTCACGGTTATTGCCATTGGTGTGACCCTCTGCGTATCCATCGCTCTTTGGTTTTTGCAATCAACCATTCTCGACCAGTTCACAGCCCTCTCTGAGGATGCAAGACAAATGGCAGAGCAATTTTATCTGATCTTATGTTTCGGCATTTTATTGCGCTCATTGCCGACGTTAATGGTTGTCGGGGTGCTACGAGCAGGGGGAGATGTAAAATTCTGTCTTTATCAGGATCTCGGCACTCAATGGTTGTTCGGGATCCCCTTAGCTGCTATTGGAGCACTGGTATTTGGTTTTTCCCCACCCGTCGTCTTTGCGATGTTTTTCTTAGAGACCCTATTCAAATGGGGCGCGTGTTTATACCGATTCAAAAGCCAGAAATGGATGAATCATTTAATTAAAGAAGAGGAAAATAAATGACTTTACTCAGCGTTTATGAAGCGTATGGCGTCACCATCGCTGTCACCATTTTTGTCATGATTTACTTGTTTATACACATCAAATATATCCGTCACCATGAAATGCACAAACGCTTTCTCGCCGCATTATGGGAGCTGATGAAGAACACCATTCATGGCGAGCATATTCGCACTATGGGCTACAAGCATGAAAAAGAGTCGCCGTTAAAGAGAAAGCATGACTAACGCTTTATTGCTTAACCCACCCTTCGGGGTGGTTCTCGAACCAGTACACACTTGGTTTCATGCGTACAAAAAATTTAATTTTTGATGACAGATAATGCTTCCTTGACATCAAATGACTCTCCAAACAGATCAGACTCGCTCAATCTGTCTACGTTGTCTAAAAACTCTGCATCTATGAGGTCATCGTGTGCAGTTAACAATCCGCTTTGTTTGAACTCAAACCAATCCTTCAGTGGCTGTATATCATCATCTCTGAGGCTTTTAAGATAAAGCCGATATACAAGCTCCTTCTCTTCAGTTTCCACACACCGCTCCATTAAGCGCTCTTTTATCAAAAGTAATGCCACTTTTCTTGATGTCGAATCTCTAGATATTAACCAAGGGTCGTCAATGTGGCGCAGCTTTTCCTCGGGCTTCTCTGTGCATTGTTTTGTTTTTGAATCCAATGCTTGTAGAGCACTTTCTAGATTTGCCTGTGCGTGGAAAGAGATAAGAGCAACAAGCATACTAACGAGTAGCTTCATAAACGCAATCCCAAAATTTTGCTTCATCACCAAAAGAAAACAACCTTGCTTCATCAGCAATTTTGTTTACTTCATTCCTAGTTAAAAAATGAGTTGAAAGCAATACGCTACTAAACACTTCCCAATCATGGCTGTAAATTTTTTCCAGTTGCCTGCCTGCGGATACCTTACCTGAAAATATTTGAATGAACTGACTTGATGCAATTGATATGGCTAATAGATTCCCCAAGTCTACTTTACTGTTTACCCTATCCAAGTAACCTTCCATTTTTGGCGTAACAGTTATTTGATCGATATTGCAATACTTTAGAACAGACATTACCTCTCCCAATTAAGTAAAACCTACACGTAAAACTCAGTTAGGAGTGATTATAAAAACAACCATCTTTTAAGATGGTTTATGTTTCAATTCATTCGAAAGACCTCATAGTAAGTAGTTCATTGACTACATTTTATTGCATACCTACGAGAGCAGCTAAACGGATAAGACCGTACAGCGTACTCACCTCCCAAGTAAAACTCTGGTATATCCGCAGTTAAGAAGTACTGACTTTATTTAGCTCGGTAAACACTGCCCCATAATGGCAAACGAACACGCAATCGCGATAAACCATGAGATTGAGCGAAGTGTACTCTTATCAATTAAGTAGAGCGCGTGATAGATGACTCGAAACACAATGTGCACGATTGCGAGTAGTTGTACGTTTTCAGTCGTCGTCTCTGTTGCTATCGCAAGCAATATCGCTATCCCAAATACCAACAAAGACTCAAAAGCATTCTGGTGTGATGCTAGCGCTCGTGCACCAAAGCCTTCCAAGCGTGACTGCTGTTCTCTGGGTGGCTGTTATCGTATCCACCCTCTTTTGCCATCGCGATCGCCAATGGGATTTTGACTAGGTAGGGAAGAAATGAGGCGAAAATTAAACAAAGAATGAGTACCGTCACGTGAATGTCCTTTTTCGTGGGTAATGGGCTAAATCACTGAACGACATTATACGCGATTAGAACGTCGGTGGAGTCGCCGCACTTATCAACTCACACTCAACTTTACCTCTATTACGAAAACGGTGCGGCTTTCTGGTTTCGAAGTAGTAGGAATCGCCGGCTTTGAGGACACGGATTTGACTGCCCACGGTAATTTCGATTTCTCCGCGAATGACGACGCCGCCTTCCTCTCCTTCATGCTGCATGAAGTCGGTACCGGTGTCGGAGCCTGGGGGTAGATTTCTCGAAGGATGGCTAGATCTCTGCCCTCGCGTTTGGCGCCGACAAGTAGCATCTTGATCTTGCCGTCACCTAAATCTGCCATTTGATCGGCTGTGAAGAAGATTTCGTCTTTCGGCTCCACATCTAGCGTAAAGAACTCGCCCATTGAGATTGGAATAGCGTCGAGGATTTTTTTTAATGAACCCACCGAGGGGTTCACTAAATTTTGCTCAATTTGAGAAATCATGGAGTTGGTGACACCACTGCGTTTTGCCAGTTCTCGTTGCGATAGTCCGCGCATTGTGCGAATGGTTTTTAGCTGTTTCCCTACATCCATGAATCTCTCTCCAAATTGAGTTTATTATCAGCAAGTTAGTTCCGTTTTACTGCTGACTCATCTTCATTTCTAGCAGCCTACGCTTTTCTGCCTTTGCCATCAACCACCACGCGATAAATGTGGCACATGAAACCGCTAGTATCGTGAGCGTCGCCAAAGCATTGATCTTAGGGCTCACCCCAAGTCTGACGCTGGAGAACACAACCATAGGTAAGGTTGTTGCACTTGGCCCTGATACAAAGCTCGCAATCACGAGATCATCCAAAGATAAGGTAAACGCCAGCAGCCAACCAGCCAAAATCGCCGGCGCAATAGAAGGTAACGTGATTTGGAAGAACACCTTCCAAGGTGGAGCACCTAAGTCCATTGCTGCCTCTTCAATTGAACGGTCCACCTCTTGTAGCCTTGAACTCACAACAACAGTCACATAGGCAGTACAGAAGGTTACATGTGCTATCCAAATAGTCATCATGCCGCGTTGACTGAAGATGTCGAACACCTGCCCCATCGCAATAAACAGCAGCAATAGTGACAAACCAGTGATAACTTCTGGCATAACAAGAGGCGCAGTGATCATAAAGGCAAAGCCCGTCTCACCTTTGAACTTACCGAATCGGTTAAGAACAAAGGCGGCGATAATACCAAGAACCACCGCAGCACTCGCGGAAAGGAAACCAATAAGTAGGCTGAGCTTCACACCACCCATTAATAAGTCATCTTCAAGTAGCTCAAAATACCATTTGAATGAAAATCCAGACCAAACCGTTACCAAGCGGTTCTCGTTAAACGAGTAGATGATCAGAATCAGAATCGGTAGATAAAGGAACGCAAAGCCCGCGCCCAATATCACCCATTTGAGTTTGCTGTTGTAAACTGGGATGTCGTTCATCCTTGAGCCTCCAATTCACGTTTTTGATAGCGGTGGAACCATAGAATTGGCAGCATCAAAATGAGCAGCATCACTATGGCGACGGCTGAAGCCACAGGCCAGTCTCGGTTGTTAAAGAACTCTTGCCACAAGACCTTACCAATCAGAACGGTATCTGGGCCACCAAGTAGTTCTGGGATAACAAACTCACCCACGGCTGGAATAAACACCAGCATAGAGCCTGCGATGATGCCCGCTCGTGTCAGTGGAACCAGCACCGTAAACAGCGTTGTCATTGGTTTTGCGCCCAAGTCACTCGCGGCTTCAAGGAGTGAATAATCAACTCGCATTAGCGCTGTGTACAGCGGCAGCACCATAAACGGCAAGTAGGTGTAGATAATGCCAATATAGACAGCCGTATCTGTGTGAAGGATTTGCAATGGCTCGTCAATAACGCCAGACATCAGCAAAACATTATTAAGCAGTCCGTTATTTTTTAGGATGCCTATCCATGCGTAGACTCGAATCAGGAAACTCGTCCACGAAGGTAGAATAATGAGCATTAGCAGCACATTGCGGGTACTTGGCTTAGAGTGAACAATCGCCCAAGCAATCGGAAAGCCAATGATGAGACACAGTACCGTCGAGACAAAGGCGATACGAATCGATTGAATATAAGAAGATGCGTAGAGATCATCTTCAATCAGGTACTGGTAGTTGCCTATATTGAGCAGTAATTGCAGCTGTTGCTCAGCATAACTCAGTAACTCTGAATAAGGTGGGATGGCGATCTGTGCTTCTGCGAAACTGATCTTAAATACAATAAGAAACGGCAGCAGAAAGAACAGCAGGAGCCACCCGTATGGAACGGCGAGCAACAGACACTTAGGTGTCGGTACCACGCTCCAAATATTAAGTTTGGCTGGTTTCTTCATATCTTAAGTACCACACAACTTTCCTTGTCCCAGCAAAGATTGACTCTTTGCTCCCATGTAGGCATTCCTTTCCTGACACGACTGGTGTTTTGCAGTGTTGCGGTCACCAGTTTTCCGGAGTCGAGTCTGACGTGATAAATCGACTGGTTACCCATGTAAGCAATATCTTCAACAATGCCACTGCAATGATTTGGCGACGGATTTATAGGGTCACACAGTGTGATTTTCTCTGGCCTAACAGCAATCGACACTGGTATGCCGGGTGCGCCAGAAATACCGTGGCTGATGGAGATAGGATTGCCCATATCTGGAGTGCGAACGGTTGAATGGTCGGCCTCATTGGTTTCAAGCACACCTTCAAAGATGTTGACCGAGCCAATAAACTTGGCCGCAAATTTGGAGTTTGGGTGCTCGTAAATCGACTCTGGCGAACCAATCTGTATAAACTGCCCTTTGTTCATAATGGCGATGCGGGTTGCCATGGTCATGGCTTCCTCTTGGTCGTGAGTTACCATCACACAAGTCACACCAACGCTTTCTAGAATATCGACCACCTCGAGCTGCATCTTTTCTCTAAGGTTTTTGTCTAATGCGCCCATCGGCTCATCAAGTAGCAGCAGTTTTGGCTTTTTAGCTAAGCTTCTTGCCAACGCAACACGTTGTCTTTGTCCGCCTGATAGTTGATGTGGTTTACGCTTGGCAAAATCGGTCATTCGCACCAGCTCGAGCATGTGCTTCACTGTCGCGTCGATCTCTTTGCTTGGCATACCGTCTTGTTTCAGACCAAAGGCAATATTCTTCTCCACCGTCATATGTGGGAACAGCGCATACGATTGGAACATCATGTTCACTGGTCGTTTGTAAGGCGGAATGTCTGCCAAATCTTCGCCATCAAGAATAATTTGACCCGCAGTTGGCTGTTCAAACCCAGCCAGCACGCGCAATAGCGTTGACTTACCGCAGCCAGAGGCGCCAAGGAGCGCGAATAGCTCGCCTTGATTGATGGTGAGATCGATGTTGTCCACAGCAACGTGACCGTCGAAGTCTTTAGTCAGGCCTCGAATTTCTAAGAGTGGTTTTGGTGGCACTGGGGCAACGTGTTGGTGGTTAAGCTCTGTGTCGAGTGACATCACTGTCATGGTAGTCTCCAAGCAAACGCGGCGACCCAAGTTGGGTCGCCAAATAGTATTGATCAGTTTTTGAGGAAGTCGGTCCAAGCACGAGTCATGGCACGAGATGTTTTGTGTGGCAACATCTTCGAGCTATATAGCTTCGCTTGCGCTTCTTCTGTTGGGTAAATCCCTGGATCTTCTAGAATTTCTGCGTCGATAAACTCACGCGATGGTGGGTTCGGGTTCGCATACCAAACATAGTTACTGATCTCAGCAATCACTTCTGGACGAAGCAGATAGTTGATAAACAAGTGTGCATTCTCTGGGTGCTTCGCCTCTTTTGGAATCGCCATTAAGTCGAACCAAGCTAGTGCACCCTCTTTCGGGATTGAGTAAGCCACTTCTACACCATTGTCTGCCTCAGCAGCACGATCAGCCGCTTGAAGTACGTCACCAGACCAACCGATCGCGACACAGATATCACCGTTTGCTAGGTCATTGATGTACTGCGATGAGTGGAAGTACGTCACGTATGGACGAACTTCTTTGAGTAGCGCTAATGCATCTTTCTTGTAGTCGTTTGGATTGGTACTGTTTGGATCTTTGCCGATATAGTTCAGCGCAGCCGCCATGATCTCGGTTGGCGCATTCAAGAAGCCCACACCACATTTATTGAGCTTTTCCATGTTCTCTGGCTTGAACACGAGATCCCAGCTGTCGACAGGCGCGTCTTCACCAAGTACAGCTTTGACCTTCTCGACGTTGTAACCAATGCCCGTCGTACCCCATAGGTAAGGGACTGAGTAGTCATTACCTGGATCGACGGTGTCAGCAAGAATGCCCATCAGTTTCGGATCAAGGTTCTTGTAGTTGGTCAGCTTAGACTTATCGAGTTTTTGGAACGCCCCCGCTTTCGCCTGACGTCCCAAGAAGTCGTTACTCGGTACAACAAGGTCAAAGCCTGTGTTACCCGATAAGATCTTCGCTTCTAGCACTTCGTTTGAATCGAATACGTCATACACGACTTTGATGCCGGTTTCCGCTTCAAACTTCGCGATGGTGTCTTCTGCGATATAGTCTGACCAATTGTAAATGTTGAGGACTTTTTCCTCAGCAGCAAAAGATGTCATTGAGGTAAGCCCCATTGTCATCCCTAACGCCACACCAAAGTATGCTTTTGCTTTCTCCATTTGGATCTCCGTTTCCTGTTTGCTCTTTGGTTAATACCTTTATTGTGCTTTTCTAGGTATTGGGTAGTCTCGTCGGCTACTGCGAAACGTCGGCGAGTGTTTTGTCGAGTGCGAGTTTTGCTTTTTCGATGAATTCATCGATCTCGTCTCGGGTAATAATTAACGGTGGCGAACAAATCATGGTGTCCCCTACCGCTCGAAGAACGACACCTGAGTTAAAACAGTTCTCACGACAGCGCGTCCCTACATCGAGATCTTTGTGATATCGCTCATTGGTTTTTTTGTCTTTGACCAGTTCAATCGCACCAACCAAACCTTTAGTTCTCGCTTCACCGACCATTGGATGCTCTAAAAGCTCACTCCAACGTGAAGCAAAGTAAGGCGCGGTATCTTCGCGAAGTTGGTTGATGATGTTGCGGTTCTGCATTTCCTTAATATTGGCAATGGCAACCGCACAGGCTGCCGGATGACCTGAGTAGGTAAACCCGTGTGCGAACTCAGTGTCTGCATCCGTCAGTACCGTAGCAACGTGATCGCGAACCATCACCCCACCAAGTGGCAAATAGCCCGAGGTAATGCCTTTTGCCATACACATGAGATCAGGTTTGATGTTGTAAGTTTGGCTAGCAAACCACTCACCTGTTCGTCCGAAACCACATATCACTTCATCAGCAATCAATAGGATTTCGTATTTATCACAGATGCGCTGAATTTCTGGCCAGTAACTGTCTGGTGGGATAATTACACCACCAGCACCTTGGATAGCTCAGCAATGAATGCCGCCACATTCTCTTCGCCAAGTTCAAGGATCTTCGCTTCAAGCTGACGTGCTCGCTCCAAGCCAAACTCGTTAGCATCCATGCCTTGACCTTCACCGAAGTGATACGGCTGATCGATATGGGTAATGTTTGGCAGTGGCAAACCACCCTGCGCATGCATAAACGCCATACCACCAAGGCTTGCACCCGCCATAGTACTGCCGTGGTAGGCGTTCTTGCGGCTGATGATGGTTTGTTTGTTTGGTTTGCCTAGGCTTGTCCAGTAGTGACGAACCATGCGAACCACCGTGTCGTTACACTCAGAGCCCGAACCGGTAAAGAACACATGATTCATCCCTTCTGGCGCGACTTCAGCAAGCAGCGTCGAAAGCTCAACAGCAGGTGGATGAGTAGTCTGGAAAAACAGATTGTAGTAAGGCAACTCTTTTAACTGATTCGTCGCCGCTTCAATAAGAGGCTCACAGTTGTAGCCCATATTCACGCACCAAAGGCCCGCCATTCCATCTAAGATTTTGTTATCGTGCTCATCATAGATGTAGATGCCTTCCGCACGAGTAATCACTCGTGAGCCTTTATCGTTTAGTGCTTTGAAGTTAGTAAATGGATGGAGACAGTGTGCGCTGTCTTGCTCTATCCATTTTGATCCGTTTTGTACTGACATAAATTAATTTCCATTTCCTGCTGTTTAATTGATGCTCTGTTCGATAGCGTTGCCTTGGTTACACGTTTAAAAGTAAGAATTCTCGCTCCCAAGAACTGATGACTTGGAAGAAGGTTTTGTACTCCTTGCGTTTGATTGCCACATAAGCCGATACAAATCGATCGCCTAAGATTTCTCGTAATTCGTCACTGTTCTCAAGCAGAACTAGTGCATCCTCTAGGTTATGAGGAAGCGAGTATGGTTCAGTAGTCATGTCGCCGGTGCTTTTCGCCGTAGGCGTAAGCTTCTCTTTCATGCCTAGGTAGCCACAGGCCAATGTCAGAGCCATTGCCAAATATGGGTTGGCATCTGCACCTGCGTAACGGTTTTCTAAACGCCTTGAATCACGATCTGACACTGGAACACGAAGACCGACGGTACGGTTGTCTTCACCCCAAGCCACATTCGTTGGCGCCGAATCACCAAACACCAAGCGACGGTAGGAGTTCACGTTTGGAGCAAAAAACGCAATTGCCGCCGGTGTGTACTTCTGCATGCCGCCGATGTAGTTCATGAACAGTTCGCTGTTTGAACCATCTTCGTTAGCGAATAGGTTTTTACCTTTGTCATCTACCAAGCTTTGGTGAATGTGCATTGCACTGCCCGGCTCATCTTCCATCGGTTTTGCCATAAAGGTTGCGTAGACGTCATGTCTTAACGCCGCCTCACGAACCGTGCGTTTAAATAGGAACACTTGGTCTGCTCTATCTAGAGGCTCGCCGTGGTCAAAGTTCAGCTCCATCTGAGCTGCACCGGACTCATGAACTAAAGTGTCCACATCCAAACCCTGCGCTTCACAGTAGTCGTACATGTCTTCGAAAATAGGATCGAACTCGTTAACCGCATCGATACTAAATGACTGTCTCGCCGTTTCTGGGCGACCGTTGCGACCAATCGGCGGCTCAAGTGGGTAATCCCAATCTAGGTTTTTCTGAACTAGGAAAAACTCGAGCTCTGGCGCGACAACCGGGTGCCAACCTTCTTTCTCGTAAAGACTCAAAACACGGCG
This sequence comes from Vibrio maritimus, assembly GCA_003263775.1. GTDB lineage: Bacteria > Pseudomonadota > Gammaproteobacteria > Enterobacterales > Vibrionaceae > Vibrio > Vibrio maritimus. The sequence goes on along the minus strand of JYJJ01000079.1, from coordinate 198,924 downwards.
TAACACAGCACGTGGTGAGATATCGACTGGGTTACCCTCTACCGTGTAACAGTCGTGAATCACTTGTGCCGTGGGCTCTTTGGTCCAAGGTACAAATCGAATCGTGTTTTGGTCGGGTTCCAGAGTCATGTCCTTCTCGGTCAGGTCGATCATACTTTCATCGTCTGGCCAATCGCCGGTCACGGTCTGGAAAAAAACCACTTCGGGAAGACGCATGCCTCCTTCTCGAAGGAATTTTTTCGCTGGCATGATTTTGCCTCGAGCGTTACCCGTGATATCCGGAATCAAACACTCAACTTCAGTAATACGGTTCTCTTCTATCCATTTCCTAATCGTTTCCATAAATCCTTCTTTTCGTTACTCGCTCAACGAATTTATCAATAAGCTCCCATTTAGCATTGGCACCTACCTGTATAAATGTCAAACAAAGATGTTAATTATTTTGCAACTTTTGAGATGGCGATTAACATTTTAGATACATTAGTGTTGTGTTTTACTGAACATTGTGTCTATGGTTAAAAAGCAACCAACATGGTTGGGCCCAACTTAGGGCTTGATACATAAGGAATCGTTGGGAAAAGTGGAGGAGCCACAGTGGGAACGAGTCAACTTGCAAGTAGCGCAGACAACATCGAACCAATTCAACTTGGTCACGAAAAGCTTACAATTGAACGATTTATTGAACAGCACCCAGACGTCACCAGTTTGGATTTGATCCTGTTCGATATGAACGGTGTTGTTCGAGGCAAGCGTGTCCCCATCACCCAACTCAACAAAGTGTTAGAACAAGGTATTTGTCTACCCGCTTCGGTATTCGCTCTGGATATTTGTGGAGAGACGGTAGAAGAGACTGGGCTTGGTTTTGAAAAAGGCGACGGTGATAGGATCTGCCGAATGGTGGCAAGCTCACTCACGACCACGCCTTGGCAAGAGAACAGCGCCCAAGCCATCGTGACTATGTTTGAGCCAACGTCGAACCAACCTTTCTTTGCCGACCCAAGACATGTACTTGAAATACAGCTAGAAAAGTTCGCCAGCAAAGGACTCAAACCTTGTATCGCTGTAGAACTAGAGTTCTATCTGCAAGATCTTGAGGCAGATGAATTGGGGCAGCCGCAACCACCGCTTATGCCAATCAGTGGCGAGCGTATGACACAAACGCAGGTCTATTCCCTCGAAGAGTTAGACGAGTTCAAAGCTTTCCTAGATGAAATCATCAGTACCTGTGAAGAACAAAATATCCCTGCAGAAAACATTACTGCCGAGTACGCACCTGGCAGTTCGAAGTCAACCTCAAGCATACTGATGATGTTTTGTTGGCCTGCGACCAAGCCATGTTGTTAAAGCGCGTGGTTCGAGCAGTAGCGAAAAAGCATGGCTTCTATGCCAACTTTATGGCGAAGCCTTATACAGAGTATGCGGGCAATGGCTGTCACGTGCATATCAGCCTACGCGATGAAACTGGAACCAATGTTTTTGGGAAAGATGAAGGCATTCTTTTGAACGCCATTGCTGGCGTATTGGCGCACCTTGAAGATAGCATGGCGATCTTCGCGCCTAACGCTAACTCCTATCGCCGACTTCAACCCAATATGTTTGTGCCATTGCACGCGACGTGGGGTTGGGATAACAGAACCGTGGCAGTGCGAGTGCCAGCAAGTGGTCAATCCGATAAACGTATCGAACATCGACTCTCTGGCGCCGACGTTAACCCCTACCTCACCGTCTCGGTGTTGCTCGCGTCTATTCTCGACGGTATTGAGAACAAACTCACCCCACCAGAGCCCATTGAAGGAGATGCTTCTTTGCTCGAGCTCCCTATGCTGCCTATCTCTTGGGATATGTCACTACATGAGTTCGCTCATAGCCAGTTTATGAAGCGCAGCTTTGGTGAGGATTTCTGCAAGGTTTACTTAGCAAACAAAAAACATGAGCAAGCTCGCTTCTCAGCGCAGGTCTCACCATTAGAATATCAGTGGTACAAGTAAAGTAAGGATACAAAATGAAAGTGAAGCACACAGACTCTTATTACGCGGCATCGCGAAATCAGCAATTCGATTTTCCTAAACTGATGGGAGATCATATTGCCGACGTCTGTGTTATTGGCTCCGGAATCACCGGAGCCACCGCCGCGCTAGAACTTGCTAACAAAGGCTTTAAAGTTATCGTTCTAGAAGCCAATCGCGTTGGCTGGGGCGCATCCGGAAGAAGCGGTGGCCAAGCTATCTTTGGCTGGGCATCTGAGCAAGACACCTTAGAAAAGCTAGTCGGAAAATCCGATGCTAGAAAGCTCTGGGACATTTCAGTTGAAGCGTTAGCGCTGACCAAATCCAACATCAACAAATACAACATTGATTGTGACTGGCGAGATGGCATGGTGCATGTCGGCGTTAAACCTCGTCATGACAAAGAGCTCAAAGCTTGGTATGACGATCTCACCGAAAACTACGGCTATGAATCGCTTGAAATGTGGGATCAAGAAAAGACCCATCACCACATCGCGAGTAAAAAATACACTTCTGGGATGTTTGATAGTAACAGTGGCCATTTGCACCCACTTAATTACACGCTTGGATTAGTAAATGCAGCCAAACAGGCTGGCGCAGAGTTTTATGAAGACAGTGCGGTGACCAAAATTGAACATGGCGACCCTGCTAAGCTTTTCACCAAAAATGGTAAGGTGAAAGCCAATCATGTCATCCTAGCTTGTAACGCCTATATGGATGGTTTAGAGACGAAATTAGAAAACAAAATCATGCCTGTCGGCACTTACATCTGTGCCACTGAGCCGCTAGGTGAAGAGGTCACCGGCGCGCTTATGAAAGATCACATCGCCGCTTGTGACATCAACTTTGTCCTAGATTACTTCCGCTGCTCTGGCGATCACAGGATGCTATTTGGCGGACGAGTCAGCTACTCAGGCGTGGCACCGTTTAATCTCGAAAAAGCGATGCGTGGACGCATGGTGGATATATTCCCTCAGCTATCCGATGCTAAAATCGATTATGCATGGGGCGGAAATGTCGGGATCACAATGAATCGCGCGCCACACTTTGGCCGTCTAAAGCCCAATGTCTACTTTGCTCAAGGCTTCTCCGGCCACGGCATCGCAGCAACAGGGATGGCAGGCACACTGATGGCGGAATGTGTTGCAACCACCGCAGAACGGTTCGCGATTTTTGATAAGATCCCGCATATGCCGTTCCCTGGAGGAAGGCTGTTAAAAACACCAGCATTGGTGTTGGCGATGTCCTACTATCGAGTAAGAGACATTCTTTAGAACGTTTAAACTGGAGCCAGCATCAATATCACTGGCTCCTTCTATATCCTAAAAACCACACCACGCTATCCGTCCATAACCCACGCCAATCATGCTCCACGAGAAAGAAAGTTCTCTCCCTAGAACACGATTCACAACCGTGTTAGCTGCGAAACTCAACATAAGGGGAGCTAGAGGGGGTAACGATCGACTAACTGCTTATTGCACTTTACTCAACCCCATCTTTGGTAACCGCTCTGTTATCTATACGATTCGCCAACAACTGATCTATTGAATAATGTGACATCCCCAAAACATGATCTACATCTCATTAATTCCATTTGTAATACATTAATATAAATAGCATTCCAGAACACACCGTGCTTCTAGAATCGGCTGAGTCGCAAATGCGCCTGAATGCCCTCATTATCTCGTTCGACCCCAAGCGATAGAGGTAAACCAAACCTACTTGATAAAAATAAGAGCATTGTCTATAGAGCAATGTTCACTTACACCCTGAGTTAAAGTGAGCGTCACCTGCTTTGACTTTGGATCTCCTAATGTCGTTAACCCTCGCATTATTACAGGTGGTGCGAGGGTCTTTTTTTGTGACAGTATTCGACAGAGCATCTACATTGCACTTACTAGCTCTCACGAGTTCAAACTCTCGACTTACCACACGCTCCAAGCTAAACTCACCACTCGCGGCTGCGCATGTCTTTCAATCAACTAAAGAGAAAACACCATGATTGTCGAAAATGTGCGTCCTGAGTATTACGCAGAAATGCTGAATGTTTGGGAAAATTCAGTCCGAGCCACTCATGACTTCATAACAGAAGAAGATATTGAGTTTTTTAAGCCTATTATCATTGAGCAGGCATTCCCTGCGGTCACATTGAGATGTGTAAAAAATGACAGTGGCTCTATCCTTGGATTTGTGGGTGTACACGATTCAAAGGTTGAAATGCTGTTCGTCTTAAATGAGGCGAGAGGGAAAGGGACTGGCAAAGTACTTCTTGAGCACGCAATAGAGCACTTACATGCCAATAAAGTCGATGTGAACGAACAAAATCCCCAAGCGATTCGCTTTTATGAGCGTATGGGTTTCAAAATCACCTCACGCTCCCCGCTTGATGATATGGGGAAACCATTTCCGATTTTACATATGACACTTTAGAGCTCGGTTATTCGTCACCTAGTTTGAAAGAAGAAACGCCCAAAGCTAATAACTTTGGGCGTTTCCGTATCTAAGGGAGGTAATTTTACTGAGCTTAGTGGCAACATTCCCTCCTCTCTAGCAGCCACTACCACGTACCTCACTAAAACGTCACCTCATACATAATTAATAAGACCTCGAAACATTTCCCATCAGAAAGTTTAGAATAAAAACCAACTTTCGATCTCTATCATGTGACATTAATAAAAGGCCTGAAGCCAGAACCAACTATCATGACGTCACTAAGCAGCAGAAACACCACTCAAAATACTGTTTTTTAAAAAGACAAAACATCAATCCTTTACAATTTCATGAGTCTCTCTACAAAGGCAAAAAAAGTAGCACCAATGTTAACTACTAATTTACTTTTTACATGAGTTTCACACAAATCATTTGAGGTCTAACTAAATTTTGGTTACGCTATATTTAACTAACCGTTCAATTAAAATAAAAAGGACTCAAAATGCCGAAAGTTGGCATGCCCGAAATCAGGAAGCCTCAGCTTGTCAAAGCCACTATGGCGGTTATCGATCGCGTGGGTTTACATGCAGCAAGTATTGCGTTGATCAGCAAAGAAGCCGGCGTTTCTACTGGAATCATCAATCATTACTTTGGCGGTAAACATGGGCTGCTTGAGGAGACGATGCGAGAAATCCTGCGTCAGCACTCAACGACCATTACATCAAAACTTGCCCAGTTACCTAACTCGGCTCACCAGCAGAGAATCATTGCGATTGTTGATGGAAACTTTGTTGGCTTTCAGGCAGAAAACCAAGTCGCTAAGACATGGCTAGCGTTTTGGTCATACTCAATGCACGACGACAAGTTAAAACGCCTCCAGCACGTGAATGAAAAGCGCTTGCTCTCCCACCTTAAAATTGAACTCAAGGGACTTTTAGATGCTCCGCAAGCAGACATTGTTGCTCATGGTATCGCGGCTTTGATTGACGGTATTTGGCTTCGTGGCACGCTCAACCCACAAGGCATAGATGCCGACAAAGCACGAGTGATCATCAACGATTACCTCGACAAACAACTCACTTTCTATTCCCAAAAATAACGCTAAAGTCAGATCTTCAAATGGATATGAAAACACTATTTATCAATGGAAAAGCGCAGTCAGCAACGTCTGGTGAAAGCTTTGTTACCTACAACCCAGCCAATGGCGAACCGTTAGCAACTATTGGTCTTGCAAGCCAGCAAGACCTTGAGCAGGCGATCGAATCTGCGAAGCGAGGCTTTGCTGTATGGTCAGCGATGAGCCCTGTCGAGCGCAGCCGAATTTTGCTTAAAGCTGTGTCAATTTTGCGCGAACGTAACGACGAACTGGCAGCACTTGAAGTGGCAGACACAGGCAAACCTATTCAAGAGGCAATTGAAGTTGATATTGCAACCGGAGCGGATGTTATTGAATACTTTGCGGGTCTTGTGCCTGCTATGCAAGGTGAGCAGCAGCCATTGAGTGAAAGCCAGTTTTTCTACACTCGCCGCGAACCTTTGGGTATTTGTGCTGGTATTGGCGCGTGGAACTACCCGATTCAAATTGCGATGTGGAAATCTGCGCCGGCTCTAGCCGCAGGCAATGCCATGATCTTCAAACCTTCTGAGGAAACACCCCTTACCGCACTCAAATTGGCAGAAATCTTCACGGAAGCGGGATTGCCTGATGGCGTGTTCAACGTTGTCCAAGGTGATCACCGCGTTGGTCAAATGCTAACGGCACATCCTGATATCGCCAAAGTGTCGTTCACCGGTGAGTCAGGTACAGGCAAACAAGTGATGGCCGACAGTGCGAATACATTAAAACAAGTCACAATGGAGCTGGGTGGCAAATCACCAATGATCGTCTTTGACGATGCCAAACTTAATGATGCGGTTTCAGCTGCCATGGTGGCTAACTTTTACACTCAAGGTGAAGTGTGTACCAATGGCACGCGTGTGTTTGTCCACGATTCGATTTATCCGCAATTTATAGAGCAGCTTAAGGCTCGAACAGAAAAGCTCGTTGTCGGTAACCCAATGGATATGGACACTCAAATTGGTGCACTTATTTCCAAAGACCATTTAAGTAAAGTTCTGCAAGCCATTGAAAGTGCGAAACAAAGTGGTGCTACGCTCCTAACAGGTGGCTATCAAGTGACTGACAAAGGCCTAGAGCACGGTAACTTTGTTGCTCCAACCGTGTTTGTTGACTGCGACGACACCATGCCCCACGTCCAGAAAGAGATCTTTGGCCCTGTCATGTCGGTGCTTAAGTTCAATGACGAGCAAGAAGTCATTGAGCGAGCGAACAACACTGACTACGGCCTGGCAGCAGGTGTGTTTACCCAAAACCTTTCTCGAGCTCACCGTATTATTCATCAGATGCAAGCGGGTATTTGTTGGGTCAACACCTGGGGAGATTCTCCTGCAGAAATGCCTGTTGGTGGATACAAGCATTCAGGCATTGGCCGTGAAAATGGCCCAGAGACTCTTAAACACTACACCCAAACCAAGAGTGTTTTGATTGAGCTTGGCGATTACGCCAGCCCTTACGCCTAACTTAAATCACGGAGAGATTAAATGATGCAACGCTACGATTATATTATCGTCGGCGCGGGTTCGGCCGGCTGTGTGTTGGCGGATCGGCTTAGTGAAAGTGGGCAACATCAGGTGCTACTACTGGAAGCAGGTGGTACCGATAAAAGTATTTTCATCCAAATGCCCACAGCCCTTTCTTACCCAATGAATACCGAGAAGTATGCTTGGCAGTTTGAAACTGTTGAGGAGAAAGGACTCGATGGCCGTCAGCTCCATTGTCCACGGGGCAAAGTACTCGGCGGCAGTTCATCCATCAACGGCATGGTCTATGTGCGTGGTCATGCCTGTGACTATGATGAATGGGAAGAGCACGGCGCAAAAAATTGGAACTACCAAAACTGCCTACCCTATTTTCGCAAAGCGGAAAACTGGATTGGCGGCGAAGACAATTATCGTGGTGGTAGTGGGCCTGTCGGTACGTGCAATGGCAATGACATGAAACGCAACCCTCTTTACCAAGCTTCATTGATGCGGGTAAAGAAGCGGGCTATCCAGAAACTCAAGACTACAACGGCTATCAGCAAGAGGGCTTCGGTCCAATGCACATGACAGTTGATGGTGGAGTACGCGCTTCGACGTCTAACGCCTACCTAAGGCGTGCGCTGAAACGCACTAATTTAACGCTAATCAAAGGTGTGATTGCACACAAAATCTTACTCGAAAACAAACGAGCGGTTGGTGTAGAGTTTGAAAAATCAGGTGTGATTAAACAAGCGTTCGCCGATCAAGAAGTTATTTCAAGTGCCGGCTCAGTAGGCTCAGTCCAACTATTGCAACTCTCGGGAATAGGCTCGAAAGCGGTATTGGAGCAAGCGGGGGTTGAGCTTACCCACGAACTGCCAGGTGTGGGTGAAAACTTGCAAGATCACCTTGAAGTTTACTTCCAATATCATTGCTCTCAGCCTATTACGCTTAACAGCAAGCTTGGGCTTATTAGCAAAGGGCTCATCGGGACGGAATGGATTTTAACGCACAAAGGCTTAGGGGCAACTAATCACTTTGAATCGTGTGCGTTTATCCGCTCGCGTGAAGGGCTTAAATGGCCGAATATCCAGTATCACTTCTTACCCGCTGCTATGCGTTATGACGGCCAAGCAGCCTTTGATGGTCACGGCTTCCAAGTTCACGTTGGCCCAAATAAACCTCAAAGCCGTGGATCCATTGCGATTATCTCCGCCAACCCTAAAGACAAGCCGAAGATCGAATTTAACTACATCTCTACAGAACAAGATAAGCAAGACTGGCGAGACTGTATTCGTCTTACTCGTGAAATCTTAATGCAGCCAGCAATGGACGATTATCGTGGTGAAGAGATTCAACCAGGTAGCAAGATTACAAGTGATGACGCTATCGACCAGTGGGTGAAGGAGAATGTCGAAAGCGCTTATCACCCTTCGTGCAGCTGCAAAATAGGTGCCGATGATGACCCAATGGCGGTATTGGATGAACACTGCCGCGTAAGAGGAATTCAAGGTTTACGTGTTGTTGATTCATCCATCTTCCCAACGATTCCAAACGCAATCTCAACGCACCCACCATCATGGTGGCTGAACGTGCCGCCGACATGATTCTGGATCAACCAATGCTCAAACCGACCAGTCAACCGGTTTGGATCGCACCAGATTGGCAACAGAAACAACGAATTAACGCTCCACGTAGAGAGCTAAATTAACCCTAAAAAGTCAGTAACCATTACAAGGAAAACACCATGTCTATGATGACAAAAACACTGTCAACCCTCGCTTTAAGTAGCCTCGCGATGAACGCTTATGCCAATCAATGTGAAACCGTACGTTTTGCTGACGTAGGCTGGACAGATATCACCGCCACCACGGCAGTTACCTCTGAGCTGCTCAAAGGCTTGGGCTACCAAACTAAAACCGATCTATTGTCTGTTCCTGTGACCTACTCTTCAATGGCGAACGGTGATATCGATATCTTCCTCGCAACTGGATGCCAACGATGGAGGGAGATATCGCTAAATACCGTGAAGCCGGCACTGTTGAAACCGTCCGTGCGAACCTCGAAGGGGCAAAGTACACCCTAGCGGTGCCTAAATACGTTTATGACGCTGGCGTAAAAAGCTTTTCAGACCTTGCAAAGCATGGCGACAAATTCAAAGACCGCATCTACGGTATTGAACCAGGCAATGACGGCAACCGCCTCATTCAATCAATGATCGATAGTGACGCATTTGGACTGAAGGAATTCAGCCTAGTTGAATCAAGTGAAGCGGGTATGGTGTCTCAAGTCACCCGTGCTGTTCGCCGCAACCAATGGATCGTCTATCTTGGCTGGGCTCCACACCCAATGAACAGTAATGTTGATATGGCTTACCTAGACGGCGGGGATGATTTCTTCGGTCCAAACTACGGCGGTGCCAATGTTTACACTAACGTCCGCAAAGATTACCTAAATGAGTGCCAAAATGTAGGTAACTTGCTTAAAAATCTACAGTTCAGCTTAGAAATGGAAAACGAACTAATGGAAGCGATATTGAACCAAAATGTGAAACCTGCGAAAGCAGCTCAGCAGTGGTTGAAAGCGAATCCAGAACAAGTTGAAGCCTGGTTAGAAGGTGTGAAAACGCTAGCTGGCGAAGACGCTCAAGGCGCAATAAACAGCTACATCAATTCAAAAGCTTAACGAATGATGTGCTCGGTGGGCACCTCGCCCACCTCTTGTCACACGCTAGAATAATCATTACCACAAAGGCTGTATTGTGAATTTTATTACAGACAACAAAATCCCACTGGGTCGATGGATGGAAGCAGGGGTTGATTGGTTAACCTTTAATGCGGCGGGTCTATTTGATGCGATTGCTATTTTCCTCGAGACCATCATTCTTTTTGCTGTCGATATTTTTAAGTGGATGCCTCCAGCAATGCCCATTGCGATTACCGCTGCACTTGCTTGGTACTTGCACCGTAGTATTCCACTCGTTTTATTTGTTATTGGTGCTCTGCTCACCATTCTTAATCTTGGCTACTGGCAAGAAATGCTAGAAACCTTTGTTTTGGTTTTTGCCGCGACAACGATTTCTGTATTAATTGGCGTCCCTGTTGGGATCATGGCCGCACACCGTCCTTGGTTGTATACCATTTTGAGACCGATCCTCGATTTAATGCAGACAGTCCCGACTTTCGTTTACCTAATCCCAACCTTGGTTTTATTTGGGCTTGGTATCGTACCCGGTCTGATCTCTACCATTATTTTTGCCATCGCGGCGCCAATTCGATTGACGTATCTCGGCATCACAAAAGTGCCAGAAGAACTCGTTGAAGCGGGTAAAGCCTTTGGTGCGACTCGCATGAAACTATTATTCAAAGTCGAACTACCTGCGGCGATGCCAAGCATAATGGCGGGCGTCACGCAGTGCATTATGTTGTCTCTTTCTATGGTGGTGATTGCAGCTCTTGTTGGTGCTGATGGCTTAGGAAAGCCTGTGGTTCGAGCGTTGAATACAGTGAACATCTCCCAAGGCTTTGAGGCAGGACTGGCCATTGTTCTTGTGGCAATCATCCTCGATCGCCTATGTAAATCACCAAACCAAAAGGAAGCTTAATCATGGATGCGATTACTATTCGAAACCTCGATGTCGTGTTTGGTGACAAACCACAATTGGCATTAGAACTATTAGATAGTGGTAGATCTCGCCAAGAAATTATCGATGAAACTGGTCAAGTTGTCGGTGTTGATAATGTCTCTATGTCAGTCAAAGAGGGGGAAATTTGCGTTCTCATGGGACTCTCAGGCTCGGGGAAATCGAGCTTGCTTCGTGCTGTGAATGGGTTAAACGAAATTTCTCGTGGCAACCTTGAAGTCAAAGATGGCGAGGCTCAAGTCAACCTCGCTAGTTGTGATGAAGACACCTTACGCCATTTACGGACTCACAGGATATCTATGGTATTTCAAAAGTTCGCTTTAATGCCTTGGCTAACTGTCCTTGATAACGTGGCATTTGGTTTAGAGTTGCAAGGTGTAGGTAAATCAGAACGCCGCATTAGAGCGCGAGAACAACTTGATATGGTTGGTCTATCTGAATGGGAAGACAAGTACCCCCACGAACTGTCTGGCGGAATGCAGCAGCGTGTTGGTCTCGCAAGAGCATTTGCTATGGATACCGATATCTTATTGATGGACGAGCCATTCTCAGCACTTGATCCCTTGATACGCGCCCAGCTTCAAGACGAGCTCATCATGCTGCAAGAAAAACTCAACAAAACCATTTTATTCGTCAGCCATGATCTCGATGAAGCGCTGAAAATTGGCAACAACATTGCAATCATGGAATCTGGTCGTTTGATTCAGCACGGAAAGCCAGAAGAGATTATCCTTAATCCTGAAAACGATTATGTGCGTGATTTTGTCGCACATACCAACCCTTTAAACGTGCTTAAAGGACGCTCGTTGATGCAACCCACCAGCGAGCTAAAACGTGAAGACTCACGCTTACAAGTTTGTTGCAGCCAGCAGGTGTGGGTAGAACAATCTTCAGACTCACTTTCATTGGTTCAACAGCCCGGCCTGAGTTTGTTGGAATGGGATAGCGAACAGAACAAGCTGGAAGACGTTTCCCCTTCTACAGTCGTTGTTGTAAGCCCTGATATAGCCATGCGAGATGCTATTGAACTCAAACACCGTAGCGGGCAGCCAATTTTGCTCTCTGAACAGGGTAAGCTGTTAGGTGTACTCAATGATAACGAGCTCTATCGTGCGCTATTAGGCAACTATAAAAGCTCAAAAGCCGCATAATGCCGCTAAATTGCGCATCGTGGCATTCAAATACAGAAAAACGCAGAACATGGCGTAAATTACACTTGGCTATAGATGTGGATACTCACGAAGCAATTAGCGCGGAAAATACTGGTTCGGAACACTACCCTTAAGAGCAAAGCTCTAGATATTTTTCTTAAAGATAGCACTTAACCCTCAGAAAAATCGTAAGTTTATAAGGAACATATAGGAAATAAGGCTTTTTCACTAAAATGAAAAAGCCTAATAGCCTTCGTCTTAAAAAGATGTACTCCGCTGTACATAATTAAAGAGAATCACCCCGATTAAAGCATTGCGATGGTGTCATCGTGCCTATGTGCTTGCCGTCAAAGTAACACAACAGTTTTGCCTCTTATGAACCGGAAGCACTTGCCAATGAAAACATTGGAACCAAGGCAATGAGTGCTGCAAGTAGGTATTTCATCGGTCTTCTCCCACTTCGTATTTTGCTCATGGTTAACTTAATCACTGAGTTCGCTCAATCATTAAGCCACTTTTAAACCTTAATACATCCCAGAGATAACCGACAAGAATAAAAGCCATACTTTACAGAAACTTACATTAACCCTTTTAATTGCTTAGTAGACATTTACGAACGAATGTCAGGCGCGACGTAAAAAGCCTCGTAATTTAACGAGGCTTTGGAGTAAATGCTTGCAATGCAAGCGATTAATTGTCTACAGGTTTGATCACTCAACAAGGGTTGCCTGCCACAACCACATTGGCAGGAATGCTGTTATTAAGAGCTTGCAACGTTTGCGACACTCAATGCGCTCACGATACAAGTCCTGATCCCAAGCCTGATACGGCTCACCTGCCAACACTTTCTCTTTTTCGGTTTTCACTATGCCTCTGCCTTTAACCACAGTACTTCATAGGCTAACACATCAATCTGGTCACCAGAAATCTGCGTGCCTGACAGTACATCAACACATTTTCGGCTGCCTAAGGTATCGCAAATCGAACTCGACAATTGTTGAGCTACCTCACTGAAATTACAGATCGCCAGTAGCTTTTCACCATTTTCGTGGCTGCGGCTGTAAGCAAACAGATGTTCACGATAAGTTTCAAGGATTTCGGTCTTCGCCTCACCAAACACCGCGCTTTGTTTACGCAGGTCAATCATCTGCTTTAGGTCACAGCTGATGCGGTTCTGATAGGTATCTGACTTCTGCGCCTGAGTAATTGCGTCTTTTGTGATAGCAGGACGGTTAACCCAACGCGCATCATCACATTTGAACTCATCTTCTAGGTAAGAGTGATCATTCAGAATGCCAAGCTCATCACCTTGATAGATGAGTGGAATGCCACCAATGCTTAGGTTGATGCTGTTCAGCAAGCGGATACGTTTTAGCGCAAACTCTATCGCTTGTGAGTCATCCGCCGCCATTGCTTTCTCAAGTCCTGCAAGTGAAGCTAATGAACCACATACGCGGCAATCACCCGTGGTTGGATTCTCTTGGAATGGTACGCCTTGTGAGAACGAACCCTCAAACTTACTAGTGTAGAACTGGTTGAGGAAACGACGATGATCGTAGCCATTAATACCAAGCTGATCTGCAACCGCATCATCAAACGTCCAACCAATGTCATCGTGACAGCGGATATAGTTGACCCAAGAACACGCATCTGAGATCTCAAAGCTCTTCTTAAGTGATGCGCTAAGAAGCTCAGTCTTACGCGTCGCAAGGCTTTCCCACATCAACGCCATCATCAATGGGTTGTAGGATAGCTGACATTCCTCTTTGTCGATGTATTGTGCTACTTCGTCTGGGTGAACAATCGCTTCCGATTTAAACAACACTGCTGGAGCGGCAATTTGCAGACAGGTGTTGAAACACTGAATTAGCGTATGCGCTTTTGGTAGGCTCTCACACTGAGTCCACTTCTCTTTCCAGATAAATGCCAGTGCGTCTAGGCGTAATCCCTCACAACCGATGTTCGCTAGGAACAACATTTCATCTGTAATCGCGTTGAATACCGCTGGGTTTGAGTAGTTTAGGTCCCATTGGAAACTATTAAAGGTCGTCCAAACGTGCTTTTCAATGTCATCAAGGTACGTGAAGCTGCCACGACGCACCGTTGGGAAGATTTCACGACAGGTCTGGTTGTAGTCGTCGACATCTTGCTGATCAGTGAAGAAGTAGTAGAAATCGTCGAACTCAGGGTTGCCCTTGCGTGCTTGCTCTGCCCAGTGGTGCTCATCTGAGGTGTGGTTGAATACGAAATCTAGAACTAGACTGATACCCTCATCAGACAACGCTTCAGCAAGCTGCGCTAGGTCTTTCTCTGTGCCTAGCTTTGGATCAACTTTGCGGTAATCCGATACTGCGTAACCACCATCGCTGTCACCCTCAGGGGCTTTGTAAAGCGGCATCAGGTGTAGGTAGTTGATCCCTAGTGATTTTAGGTATGGGATTTTCTGTTGCAGCTTTTTCAGATCGCCTGCAAACAGATCAACGTAAACCGCCATGCCAAGCATTTTTTCACTGCGATACCACGCAGGGTTTGCCAGACGTTTTTCGTCTAGGTTTTTCCATTTGCGTTTGCGCCCAGCAAAGGCATTAGCCAAGACACCTACCAAGTTTTGTAGGTGCAAGAAGAAATCATACTGCTCGCCATATAGGTCATGCAATTTTGAGATTAACGCGGGAAAATGCGCCTCTAGGCGTGCAAGGAACACCTTTTCATCTTTTTTTGATAGCTTTGGCAGCACTACTGAGTCCAGAACTTGGCGGAGTGCTTTTTGTGTTTGTTGTTCGGTAAGCATAATTATTTCCGTTAAATCTAGGAAAGATGACTGGGGGCTCCCCAGTCTCTGTTATTCGATGATCTCAATCTCAATATCGAGTTCAGTCGCGACGGTAACGCGTGGCTCGTTTAAATCGCCTTTCGCTGCCACATGGATATCCACCTGCGAGTGTGCCAAATTGCAACTGACGCACCGCATACTCATCGACCAAGTTAGGACGAATGATAAGCTTACGATTCGGTACATCAATTTTAATACCGAACACAAACTCAATCAGAATGCTGACGAGACTAAGCCCTGTCCAACCAACAAAATCACTCTTTGCGGGCGACCCTTTTTGCACTAGCTCTGGCGCGTAGTTCTCCCAAAGAGTGCCTGTCTGCGCGAATACCTTAGCGACATGGGCAACATGATTCGAGGCGATATCAAAAGCAAGGTCGTGATAACCGTTTTCTTCAAGTCCTTTCAATACCATGTAGTTGGTTGGAGACCACACACCCCCGCGCCAGTAATCACCGAGCTCAGTGTAATGTTCGCAGTCTGCGGCCATGGTTGGGATTCGATGAGGGCGTTTAAAGCTCTTTTCATCATCGAGGTGTGCAACAAACGCCTCTAGACGCTCAGATGGCACCATATCCGTCAACAATGCCCAATATGCTCCAATGGATTTAATGCTTGAGAATGAATCATCACGTAACGTATCAAAATAGAACTGACGTGATTCGTCCCACATCTTCTCGTTCACCACCTTTTTCAAATTAGCGACTTCCATGTCGATATCTGAGAGGTCTTCATTGGTATTGAGCTCCGCTTGCATCTTCAGTAATAAAGTTGCCGATAGATATTGGTGAAGCGTCACGTCAATCCATGAGGAGTGGCTGTGATGTGAATAATCATACTTCTTCTTATCAACACGAAGCTGGTTATCCATACCGCAAGACCAGCCACATCCCCAATAGGTGCCGTCTTTCCATGTGCGGTTGTCAGCCATCCAACGGTGTAGAGCAAGTACAGGGACAAAGATGTCATTTAGGCGCTGCTTATCACCCGTTTGTTCATAATGCTGCCACTCTGCCCAAGGTAGGATATTTGGGCCTGTCGAGGAAGGATCATGACGGTGGAAGTGATTCTGACCGGTTTCGATAGAAAGCTCACGACCAATAAAAC
The DNA here is from genome assembly GCA_003263775.1 of Vibrio maritimus. Lineage (GTDB taxonomy): Bacteria > Pseudomonadota > Gammaproteobacteria > Enterobacterales > Vibrionaceae > Vibrio > Vibrio maritimus. The sequence goes on along the minus strand of JYJJ01000079.1, from coordinate 183,174 downwards.
CATCCAACATTTGCTTAGCGTAGAGGTTATCTAACGTGCCAATAAACGGGAATAGGTGGTGTGCGTACTTGCCGAACATGGTGATAAATGCGCTGTCCCACATAAATAGGTGGCCGTTAAACGCCGTGTCAATAAAATTAGAGACAAAGCCGTTTCCCTCAGTTGGCTGACGCAAGTTACCAAATGCGATCTGCCAGGTTTTCATGTAACCGGCAACCGCATCAGGGTTCGCGTTCCACTCAAGCTGAGGTAATTTATCTTGCATCTCATCAAAGGTAGCAGAGGCGTTGCCTCTACCGATTTGTTGATGAAAATGTTTTCGCCCTGCACCTCTGAGTCAACGTACAGCTCGACAAAGTTGGTATGACGTTGTTCGTGAAAGATCGCCACACCTTTCTCTGTTTCATCCATCCAGCCCATTATGCCGCCTCTTCAAAATCCGTGATTTGTTGTGTCAGTTTCGCCAATGCCTCGTCCAGTTCAGGCTCTGTGAACTTGGACTTACAGAACAACACCATGTTCTTGATTGGGAAGAATGAGATCACCGTTTCGGCAAAGTTCTCATCGTTGTCACCAAGATTAAAATCAATACCAGAATGCTCAATAAAGTACTCAATCAGCTCGTCAGCGTATGCCTTAGTTGCAGGATGTGCACGAAGCTCGCCAAAGGTAGAGTTTGGATGAACAATAAACGGGATCTTAGTCGTCGACTCCACGGTGACGGTTTGTGCAAGTTTAATGTCCTGACAAGACGCGCCGATACGAATATCGAACAGACCACCTTGAACACGCCAATCAGAGATCTTCTCATCAAAGAACGCAAAGCTACGGTTATCCAACCTAAAGTGAACCGTTTCAGTCTCGCCAGCTTTAATGCTTAATTTCTCAAAACCTTTGAGTTCAATCTCAGGGCGTAATACTTCTGATTGATGGTCCGATACGTACAGCTGAATCACTTCTTTTGCATCCATACCACCGATGTTCTTCACGTCGACTGACACTTGCAGGGTCTGGTCGTCACGAATTGAAGTCTCAGATAGGCGCAGATTGCTGTATTCAAAGCGACTGTAAGTCAGACCATGTCCGAATGGGAACAATACTGGAAGCTTCTTGGTTTCAAAGAAGCGATACCCGACATAGATGCCCTCACGGTAAGCCACTTCATAGCCCTCACCTGGGAAATATTCATAGCTAGAGGTATGCTCAAGTTTCAGCGGGAAGGTTTCAGCAAGCTTACCGCTTGGTGATACCGCACCAAATAGAACATCAGCCACTGCATCACCACCAGCTTGACCAGGCAGGTATGCTTCAAGAATTGCTTTTACATCCGTAACAAATGGTATTTCTACTGGCGCACCATTGTTGAGTACCACGACGATGTTTGAGTTTACCGTTACGATCTCACGGATAAATTCGATTTGCGCTTTTGGCAGACTTAAGTGTGTACGATCAATACCCTCTGTTTCGTAACGCTCAGGTAAGCCGCCACAAATCACTACCTTATCTTTGCTTGCAGCAATTGCTTTCGCTTGCTCAAGCATCACTTGATCACATACCTCATCAAAGATGCCAAAGCCTTGAAAGAACTCTAGGTTTTGCGAGTACTGCTGCATAGAGCCCCAAGTGTTGGTTACCTTGGTTGGGTTTGTATGCGAGCTGCCGCCACCTTGATAACGAGGTGTATCAGCAAAGGCACCAAATACTGCGACAGCGTCATCTGCTTTCAATGGCAGAAGGCTTTGCTCGTTTTTCAATAGCACCATACTCTCATGGGCAATTTGGCGCGCAATCTCATGGTGAAGCTCGGCATCAAAGTCCTCTACCTCTGGTAGGTTATGTGTGGTTCGCAGAATCAACGTCAGAATACGGCGAACCGAATCGTTAAGTGTAGCTACAAGCTCAGGGTTACCCTCAAGCGCAGCTTCAACTTTCTTATCATTAACACCATCACACGATGGCATTTCAAGATCCATTGTTGCTAGCAAGCCCTTGATGCGGCAGTTCGTTGCGCCCCAGTCGGTGACAACAACACCATCCCAATTCCACTGCTTACGCAACACCTCATTGAGCAAGAACTGACTCTCTGCCCCATACTCACCGTTAACTTGGTTGTAAGCACACATGATGGTGAAAGGGTTCGCTTCTTTTACCGCAGTTTCAAAGCTCGCAAGGTAGATCTCATTTAGGGTGCGCTGGTCAATCTTCGCGTTAATGGTCAGTCGCTTAGTTTCTTGGTTGTTGCATGCAAAATGCTTTACAGATGTACCTACGCCCACAGACTGCGCACCTTGAATGTAAGCCGAACCTAGGTGTGACGATAGGTAAGGGTCTTCCGAAAAGTATTCAAAGTTACGACCACACAGCGGGGAGCGCTTAATGTTGAGACCCGGGCCAAGGATCACGTTTACCTCTTCTGCACGACACTCAACGCCAATCGCGCGACCTTGTGCATAAGCAAGCTCTCGATTCCAAGAAGCCGCTAAACCCGCTTCTGATGGAAAGCACGTTGCCGGGACACTCTCATTTTGACCAAGGTGATCCTCTTTATCGCCTTGTTTACGTAAACCGTGTGGGCCATCTGTTAACATCATTTTCGGAATGTTTAGGCGGTCAATATTTTGTGTATGCCAAAAGCCAGATCCAGACAGTAGCGAGCATTTTTCACTTACCGTTAGCTCCTGCATCCACTGCTCAACTTGTTCTTGCATTTCAATTTCTCGCGAAGTCATGTTCATTTCTCTTTGCCTCGCTCTTATAGTGAAATGTTTAATTCAGTATCCATATCGAAGATATGGCACTTGTTCATGTCGATACAGAATGTGTATTGACTGCCGACGTCACTCTCTCCCGCCTTTTCGTGTGGGATGCGTGCGCTGCATGCTGGCCGCCAATTTCGAAGTAAATGTTCTCTTCAAAACCCATACGCTCAAGCGAATTGATCTCTTCTGTGAAGCTGTTATTAGCGCATTCTGGGTGTGTTTCCATGTTGCCGATATATTCTGGACGCATGCCAAACCACACTTCTTTACCAACGTAACTACTGACCTTGGCTGCTTTATCAGCAGGAAGCGTAAAGCGATTGTCACCCAGCTCAATTTGCACCTTGTCACCCTCTTGAACCAATTTAGCTTTCATTAGGTTCATTGCCGGCGAGCCGATAAAGCCGGCAACAAATTTGTTTTCTGGATAGTTGTACAGGTTCATTGGCGTATCAACCTGCATAATACGACCTTGGTTAAGCACGCAGATTCGGTCGCCCATCGTCATTGATTCAACCTGATCGTGAGTCACGTATATCATGGTCGCTGGTTGACCCGTATTCTTCAGATCTCTATGCAGGTTAGTGATACGAAGACGCATAGATACACGCAATTTTGCGTCAAGGTTAGACAACGGTTCATCAAACAAGAATACATCTGGCTTACGAACAATAGCTCGACCAACTGCAACACGCTGACGTTGGCCACCAGACATCTCTGCCGGTTTTCGATCTAGAAGCTCTGTGATTTGCAGCTTGTCAGCAGCTTCACGTACGCGCTGGTCAATCTCATCTTTCGGCAGTTTTGCTACCTTTAGACCGAAAGCCATGTTGTCATACACGGTCATATGTGGGTACAGCGCGTAGTCTTGGAATACCATTGCGATCCCGCGATCTTTTGATGGCACATCGTTCATGCGCTCACCACCAATGAACAGGTCACCGCCAGAAATACTTTCTAAGCCAGCTACCATGCGAAGTGTTGTCGATTTTGCACAGCCTGACGGACCGACAAACACCATAAATTCGCCTTCTTTAATCTCTAGATCGATACCGTGAACTGCTTTAAAGCCGTTGTCGTATTCTTTTTCGATGCCCTTAAGGGTTACTGCTGCCATAGTGTTACCTATTAATTTTTCCGTGCGTGCCACTTACTGCGTCACGATTCAATTCACTGTTATTAAGTTCTTGCTGCGCTTATTTCACTGCGCCGTCGGTGATGCCACTTACAATCTGACGTTGCATAACCAGATAGAAGATGATGATTGGCACGATTGAGAGCACCAGACCTGCCATCGCAAGACCGTAGTTGCTGGTGTACTTGCCGAAGAAGCTGTAAGTCATCAGCGGTAATGTGCGGTCGTCTTGATAAAGCGTCAGCGATGGCAACAGGTAGTCGTTCCATAGCCAAAGTGCGTTCAGCACCAGCATGGTTGCGGTAATAGGCTTAAGCTGTGGGAAGATAATCTTCCAGAAAACCGTAAACTTGCTTGCACCTGCGATTGCGCCTGATTCATCCAGAGATTTCGGGATCTTGGCAATAAAGCTGCGATACATAAAAGTAGAAAGTGCGACACCAAAACCAAGGTAGAAGTAAACCAGTGGCACCTTGCCATTGAGGAAGCCAATCTTACCGAATAGGCTTACGAACGGGATCATCACGGCTTGGAATGGAATGATCATCGACGCAACCAGAATATAGAAAATGATGTCCTTAAACTTACTTGGCTCTCGCTCTAGATAATACGCCAACATCGCAGGGAAGATAGTCAGAACAATAAGACCACACAGCGTGATAAACATTGAGTTACCTACCGCGTTTAGGTAATCCATACGAGTGAACGCTTCTGCGAAGTTATCAATATTAAATGATGTTGGTAACGCCAGCGGATCTTTTAAAATCTCGAATTTTGTTTTTAATGAGTTAATAATTAGAATGGCAAACGGGAAGATATAAATCATCGCCAGAACTGCCGTTACAATAAATAATCCGTTAGGTTTATTTTTCATCTCTTACACCTCTTTCTTCTTGGTGAAGTAGACTTGTGCCACTGCAACAATAACAACGACAAGGAATAGAATAATCGCTTTCGCCTGAGCCGTTCCGTAGTTTTGATATAGGAATGCTTCGTTATAGATATTAAGCGTTAGTAACTCGGTAGAACGGTAAGGACCACCTTTGGTCAAAGCCAGGTTCACATCAAACATCATGAACGCGTTCTTTAGCGTTAAAAACAAACAAATGGTGAATGACTGCATCATCATCGGAATCTTGATGGCACGTAGGATCTGCCCCTTACTTGCACCATCAATACTTGCAGCCTCTAGCAAAGACTTTTGAACACCCATGATACCGGCAATGTAGATAAGCATCATGTAACCAGACTGCTGCCACACACTAACGATAACCAGCGCCCAAAATGCCTTATCAGGATCAGATAGCCAAGGGTCAAGAAACAGCTCAAAGCCAGTAATATCACCTACCGTCACAAAGATTCGGTTGAAGATAAACTGCCAAATAAAGCCGAGTAGGATGCCGCCAATCAGGTTAGGCATAAAGAATGCTGAGCGCAGACCATTTTGACCTTTAATTCCAGATGTAATTAGTAACGCTAGACCAAAACCTAATATGTTAGTAAATACCAAACAGAAAAATACATATTTTAGTGTAGTAGCGAAGATCGTTAGAAAATTATCGTCACTAAATGCGTTAATATAGTTTTGAAAACCAACAAACTCTCCAATCGTAAAACCATTCCAATTAGTAAAGGTCAGTACAACACCCATAATAAATGGAATAAAGAGAACAGTGGTAAAGGCAAATAAAGGGATAAATGCAAAGGTAAAAAAATCCTTCACACCATCCTTCCGTACGGTGCTAAGCAGCATAATATTATTCCTAAAAATAGCGGCAGAACGTCGCTAAGTGATTGTGACAGGCAGAATCACTCTGCCCGTCGGTTGAGCGTTATTTTGAAGTCCAGTACTTCTCAAATTCTCCAGCAAGCGCGGTGCGGTCAATCACACCACCCAAGTATTTTTGCATGGATGCGCCCATTGATGGGAACGCGTCGCCCGGGTAGTACATATTGATCCAGTTTAGAGTCTCACCCGCTTTCATCTTAGCTAGGATAGCTTGTGAAACCGCATCAGCCGGCTGTTGAGTGATGTTTTCGTAGACTGGAATAAAGTTCATGCGGTTAACGTAGGCATCGGTACCGGCTTCAGATGTGAACAACCAGTTTAAGAAGTCTTGGGCACCAGCACGCTCCGCCTCGGTTGATTGCTCGGCATCAATGGTGAAGTACATTGGTACACCTACCGAAATTGCAGTATTACCCTTAAAGTTCGCATCATTGCTAACTGGAACGGGAAGAATCCCGTACTCACCTTCTGCATTCAGCTCATGCAACATGGTATAAGCCAGCTACCTTGGAACCAAAGGCCTACCTCACCCTGCGCCAATGCCATCGCACTTTCGTCATAGGTCGGAGCAAGTGGAGAACGCTTCGACTTATTGTGTTGCTTCATTAGGTCGAACGTATCAACCCAACCGTTGTATACATCACTTTGCTCTAGCGATACCTTGCCAGCTTTGATTGCCTCAAGAGCTTCTAGGTTCGCGCCTAACTCGTTACCTTGGTTGGCAAATAGCACGTTAGAGAAGTGAGCACCAAGCGACCAATCCATCGGTGATACACTCACCGCATCAACGCTTTCTAGTGCAGAGACTTGCTCAAATAGAGCAGCAAGCTTGTCTTGCGTGTTGATGCTATCAGGCTCAAATTGACCATCGACAGCCGCATCCAGTACCGCTTTGTTGTATAGGAAACCAAAGGATTCAACCGTAATCGGTAGGCCAAGCACACGCTCACCATCTTTCACGACATCGTAGGTACCTGGGTAAGCATTTTTTAGTAGCTCAGACTGACTAAAATCCATCAACTTATCTTTCAGCTCTTGTGCTTCTTGGCCCATCACCATAATAGTTGGTGCATTCCTTGAAGCATAAAGTGCTGTCATTTTCTCATAAGCATTGCCATCAACAGGCAGTGATACTAATTCATATTGATTCTGAGATGCGTTGTACGCGGCCATTGCATCTTCAAACTGAGGGGCAATTTCCCCTTTGATCGTGCCGAGAATGGTTACCTGAATCTTGCTTGATTCAGGATCTTCACTGCCACAACCAGCAAGTAGCACAGCAGGGATCAGTAGGGCGAGTGCTTTTTTCATTGTTTGCTCCGTCGTTTTATTGCATATCCGATTAGAAAACCGGTTTAGTTATTATTTTACGAGCTGATATGCTCTGTTCATTTTTAAGTTAACAGATCACTTAGTCTAGATTCCGTGATCAAGTCGACATTTGAGTAACCGGTTACGTTAATTCGTTTTCTTAGTGATCTTTATCACTATAAATTGAGCCAAACGTGACTTATTTAGGCGTTTTAGCATCAATAGTTGGATTTGTGAGCTAAATCATTGAGTAACCGGTTACGAACGTTCACAATACTTCATAATCCAATACAGATAATAAAAAGTCAGAATGAGCAGCAACCCTATCAATATTAAAAAAGTAGCAGAGATGGCTGGTGTGTCCGTCGCCTCAGTGAGCCGAACTATCAATGGCAAAGATGGGGTCGGCAAAGCAACCCGTCAAAAGGTATTGGACACTTGCAAGAAACTAAACTACAACCCTAGCCTTACTGCCAGAAAGCTTTCTAGTGGTAAAGAAGTGAGCGTGGCTATCTTGTTAAGTAAGAACGACACTCAACTCTCACCTTACGTTACCTTGATGTATGGTTACCTACTTGAAGAATTACAAAAACGTGGCCTTGCTCCTGAGATTGTTGACCATGAAGAGGTCGACACTATCTCTGAGCGCGCCTCCTCTTGTTTAGTCATTGCAGCAACTGAGGGCGATAGACGAATTACCTCACTACGCGAGCAGAATATCCCATTCGTCAATATTGGTAAGAAAATAGATGGCTGGTGGGTCGCACCAGATGAGTTTACCGGTATCCGACAGATCACATTGGATCTCATTAACAAAGGTAGAAGACGGGTCGCATTTGTTGTCGCAGAAGACAGCAGTGATATTGAAGATAACGTGCGCTATCTAGGCTATGTCAGTGCACTTGAAACCGCTGGCCTACCAAGAGAAGCGGTTATTTTTGAGGGACGTCATTTCCAGAGTATGCACGCCTGTTCTCACTTCTTTAGAAACCCCGAATTGCTTGAAAAATATGATGGTTTTGTCTGTAACTCCGATGAAATTGCGCTCGGCATTCTTGATGCGATCCAACACCAAGACCGCAAAGTTCCGCAAGACATTGCCGTGACAGGATTTGACGACCTTCCGGTCGTATCAAGCAACCTAACCACCGTTCGACAAGACCTACTGCACATTGCAGAAAAAGCGGCAGAAAGCCTAGAGTTGGCGAAGAAAGGAGTCGATCCATTCGGCGTAGTTAGCCCTGTTGTGGTGATTTCTCGCCAAACTGCATAGCCTGCAACCAAGCAAGATATAAAAAGGCTCATTAGAACACTAATAAGCCCTTTGCTATTGAATGATTTTATTTCGTATGTTTAGCACGCTTTGGGGCAAAAAATAAGCTAGCCTCGTTACTCAGTTTGCGGAGTTGACAATATGATTCATTGGGCGCTGTCAGTAGATTCCTGCCTTCGCAGGAATGACCGGATTTGGATTTGGGTTATTGGCACAGAAAGGGGCAGAAATGAGTTTGGCAACATCGCCCCTGTTAGATTCCAATCAGCAAAGAAAGCACTACTTCTATAAGAATAATGCTTTAGTTAAGTTAACCCTTACAACCGCAGATATTAACCATTAAGATAGATGTTGCACTCTCAAGGATACATAACAAACTTTATTGTCTTCCAATACCCAACGATCTTCGCATCTCGCCAATAATTTCTAGCGTATCTATCGTCGCTTGCATCGGATGCTTGTCACTCTCAATTTTGCCAAGTTGCAAACATGCATTCGCTTCAGCAATTTGGTATTCGAACCCTGCGCCTGCATGAGGTATTTCAAGCACTTCGTTGGTGCTATCGGTAACAAGAGTGGCTTTCTCAGCGCCAAAAAATGGCTCCGCTATTTCAATTCGCCCATGTTCACCAAAGATCGACATGGTATTCGGAGTCGTCACATTAAAACTGCAGGTAAAAGTGGCGCATCTGTTGTTGTCGTACTCTAAAACGGCAGAGACACTTTCCTCAACACCTGTTTCACCGACGAAGCCTGAAACCTGCCACTGTGTCGGCAGTTGGTCAAATACGTAGTTCGACAATGCGATGTTATAGATGCCAATATCATGTAAAGCCCCACCACCCTGTTGGGGATCAAACAGACGATCACTGTAGTTGCGTTCAGCTTTGAAACAAAAGTTGGATTGAACCAGTTTGATTTCGCCAACCTTTAACTTCCAGCGCTGTATTTGCTCCCAAACCGGCAAAAACTTCGACCAAAGCGCTTCCATAATAAACACGCCCTGCTCTTTCGACACTTGATGCAAATGGCGAGATTGCTCAGCGGTCATTGTCAGCGCTTTTTCGCACATCACAGCCTTTCCAGCATTCAAGCACATTAAGGCTTGCTCGTAGTGAAAGGCGTGAGGTGTTGCAATGTAGATGATGTCGACTTCTGGATCTTGTGTTAGTGCTTGATAGTCTGAATAGATGGTTTCAATCTGATACTCACCGGCAAACTGCGTAGCGCGCTGCTCGTTTCTGCTCGCGACCGCTTGAATGACGGCACCATCAGTCACAGCGATGCCTCTAGCAAAATTATGGGCAATCCTTCCTGGACCCATCACACCCCATTTGATCACAAATCCGTTCCTTATTTCCTGGATAATTTATTTATTAACGGTGCGGGCGACTTTCGCAATTTGATTTCGCAGCCATTGATGCGCGGAGTCGGTATTTCTGCTTGGGTGCCACACCATACTGAGTCCTTGCTCTGAGGCGCCAAATGGCATTGCTAACGCTTTGACGTTCAGACCCTGTGAGAACTTAGTAAACGTCGAATGGGTGACAAGGCCAATGGCTTCCGTTCGACTGATCACCGGCAGCATGTCAACTTCACCGGGCGCACGATACACTATTTTTCGTTTACCAAACTCTGGAAAGTCTTTTTCACTAAAGAAACTTTGACGAGTCTGCCAACGAGACATAACGACGTGTTGCTCGGCCAAATATTCGTCCGTTGTTATTGTCTCGCCAGTTAGTCTGGGATGATCATTGGCAGCAACCACATAGAGCTTCTCTTTAAAGATCTCTTTGGTTTTTAGCGTCGTCACATCAGAACGCGTTCTATCAATGACCAAATCATAACGTTGCAGTCGCAAGTCGGACTCATGATCTTCGGTAAATAGAGGGTGAACTTCCAGCGACACCTTAGGTGCAATTTTGGCAAATCTTACTATCAGTTCAGGCAACACGGCATAGTTTGCCGCAGAAACAGAAGCAATAGAAAACGTCTTGGTTGACGTTTTAGGATTAAAGTCTCGCGAAGCCTCTAAGGTTGAATTGAAGTTTTTAAGCGACGTTGCCAATGCAGGATAAATGTCATTGGCAAACGTCGTCGGCTCTACGCCACTGGCATTGCGATGAAACAAGGAGTCTTCATATATCTCTCGTAATCGCTTGAGTGCCTTACTTACCGCAGGCTGACTAATACCTAAACGTGTCGCGGCACTGGATAGACTCTGCTCTTCATAGATGGCTACAAAGACTGGGATAAGGTTGAGCTCGGTGTTTTTCATTATTACCTTTTTATCACCTGCAAAGGCTTAGCTCGGTTTTCGCCACCTATCTAAACCTTTTAATACGGATTGACTCTCACTTTTTCTCGAAGCGCTATTTTCTGGTATACCGGACTTTGTTGAGCCGTACTTTAAGCAACCACGTTTCGAGTCTTTTAGTTGACGCCACATCCAACGACTTTGGGCGGCATCTAACCTATCATCTTGCACCTCTTGACTGGTTTGTTGCCAAGAAGCATCACTGCGCATTTTTTTGAGTTCGACTTCACCGCTCACTTGGCGGCCTTTTCTGTAAATCAAACGCCTAACACTCGGCCAATCACGATGACGAATGGCTTGAGCCAACTCCCACCAAGGTGGTGTTGGGTGGGTTTTAAAGAATCGATATATCAATCTCGAAGCTATTAGCAGCGCTAAGATGACAATCGAAAGTATAACGAATTCAGTTTTATACGTATTGAAAAGTGAACGCCAAGTGTGAGCAACCCGTACTTTTTTAGCTTCCAAAGTCACTGTCTGTACAGATTGCGTTTCGACATCCCACCAGCGAACGATTTGTTCTGGAAAAACCACTTCGCCGCCTGTGGTAACAATGTAAGTGACCTCATCGACACGTTTTGATTTGTATACGCCTCGCGTTTGGCTGTCTGATAAAACACTGGGTTTCGGGTACGCTTTCACGCCAGCAATGCTGTCATCGCTCAGTGGCGGCAACATAATAGAGAGTGTATCGTCAGCTTCAACTTCGAGAGTCCTTACAATACTGTCTCCTGCATGCAGATCTTCTGACGACGCACTCCAAGATTCCTGCACTTTGACATCATTGGCAGAGAACCAAGCTTCGTCTTGAGTAAACGACGCATCCGGAAGATAAGTAAACAGTGACATCGGTTCGGTATACAGTGTCCCAGAGACATTTGAACCATCCGGAGCCGATACTTGAACTCTAACGGGCACTTTGGGTAATCGATATTCTCCACTTTGCTGAGGATATAAGGTTATTTCCCAGCGTTGGCGCGACCATGTCTGACCGTCTTTACGTTCGGTGTAGTTAGTTGCAAGTTGATTGCGCTGCTTCACAATCAAATCCGGCATACCAAAGCCAGAGATACGCGTACCGCCAGTAAACCACCTTGGTGTGGCAACCTCGATATAAAGAATAACTTGCTCGCGTATCGCGGCCGGCTCTGATGCGTTGTCCCCTTTGCTAAGCCAAGAGGTTATCTCTACGCCACCTTCTCTTTGCAACTGATTGATAGTCATACTTGCCTGCGCCGAAATCGGGACGAGCAAGGTCATCAAGGCCAGAAGTAATAATGAACCCGCTTGAGTAAAGAGTTTCGCTAACTTAACGATGTTCATTGCTGGCTCCCATGCTCACGAAGTTGGATTTGGAATTTGTTTCGCAAAAAGTTTTTCGGGTCTGCTTCAACTTTACGCAGCCATTTATCTGCAAGTTCCTCACTTCCCAATATCTCGTTCGCGTTCAAGGTTTCTTTTAACATCAGCTCTGAGGCGGTATTTTCTTCAGCTCCATCAGCCGTTCTTGGGTTGTCTCCAAGCTCCATCGACTCTTCTGGACCGTCAGTGGTACCCGATTGGCTTTCACTCACTCGATTGATCTCGTCCACGAGCTCACTCATGGCTTGATAGTTTTGTTTTGCCACCGCAGCGATACTCTCATCTTTGGTTTTCTCGATAAGATCTTTATAGAGATTTCGTGCTGCAAGATATTCTCGTTGTCTTGCTAAGGCGTTTCCTAGATAAAGAACCGCTCGTTCATCGCCCTGTACCTGCAAAAACTGGGACTGCGCCGAGGTAAAATCGCGTCCATAGTAAAAAGCGATGCCCTTGTTCATTGGCTCTTGAAAATGATTAGCCGCTTTGATGAATTCCCCTCGGTTAAAGTACCACTGGCCTTGCTGCTCTGGTGTCAGCCATAAATCCATCCAAGTTTGAGTCGCACTGTCCCAAAAATCTTCGACGGCCGATTTCGGCTCTGTGATTTGCTCACTACTTGCTACTGCGGAAACTGTCTCTGCATGAGCTTGGTTTAGGAATATATTTGGACTCATTAACGTGGCAAGAATCGCCCATTGAACCAACCAACCTTTTCTAAACCACAGCAACGCCAACACCATCACTGGAAACACGAGGTAGTAACCCATGTCCCGCCACGGCATCGCCGACTCTCCGGAGATCTGCATGTGACGCTCAACATCGGACGCAATACTGTTGATGTCACTGTCATCCGTGGTCAATGCGTAAAATCGGCCATCGGTTGCACTGGCCAGTTGCTTCAAACTGTCCCAGTCGGTCGCAGAACTACTATGAATAGCATCATTTCCTACAGCTAACACCATCACCAGTTGGTTCGTGTCTTGAAAAGCATCTTGATAGAGTTTGATCCCTTCTTGAGAAACACCATCAGAAACAATCAAAATCGAAGCCGAAGGAAAGTTCTTCAACTGCGATTGAAGCTCAGGTATAGCCGATTGGACACTCTTTCCCTGCACTGGAATCACTTCAGGTGTGATCGCATTGAGGAATGGCAAGAATACTTGATTGTCTTGTGTCATTGGCATCGCTGTGTGAGCACTGCCACCGAAAACAATGAGCGACGTTTTACCGCCTTTTCTTGCTTCCAATAGGTCTCGAATCTTGTATTTTGCTCGCTCTAGACGTGACGGAGGCAGATCTGTTTGATCCATAGACGTGCTGACATCAAGCACTATGGCAAGTGCGCCTTGATCTTCGCCAAATGGCGAAGGTTCACGCTCCCATGTAGGCCCTGCGCAGATAACAATGGCAATGCCTAAAATAGCACTAAGCAACTTAAGAGGTAGCTGACTCTTCCAGCCCTGCTCTCCTATAATGAGTGCCTTTTGCAAATGCTCGGGAATAATCGTTTTCCAAGCAGCGGTTGTTTCTCGGCGCCAGCGAAGTAGTAGCAATAGTCCCAGCGGCACAAACGCCAATAGCCAGATCGGGCGCATAAAATGAAACTGAGAGAAGAACTGCTCAATAGCCAAACTGCTCATGACTCGCTCTCCTGCTGTTTAGTTTCTGCATTTTGATTTGCTGTGAACAATGAACGACGTATCGTTGCCGCTGAAAATGCGATCAAATACAGTACAACGACGATCATCATTAGGAATTGGTGAACGGTTTGTTTCGGTCGATACTGTGTGCTTTCGTACAATTTCGGCTCCAGCTCTCCAATGGCTTGATAGGCTTGTTGCAAAGCCTCTTGATCCATCGCCTGAAATGCTTGGCCACCCGATGAGTTAGCGATGTTTTCTATGGTCTGCATATCAAGTGCCTGCTCACCAACGGTTTCCGGATCACCCATTGCAATAACGTGAATCCGTACCTGTTTCGCTGCCGCTACCGTTGCGGCATCTTTGGGCTCAACAAAGCTTCCTGTGTCATTACCATCAGTTAACACGATCACGACTTTTTCGCGTTCAGCTTCCCCCTGTGATTGCTCGAACACCTTAATCGCGAGGCCAATCGCATCCCCTAGGTGAGTACTTTGACCTGCCATCGCCACTTCGGTTTGGTTCAATAGCGCAAGCCAAACATCGTGATCTGCGGTAAATGGGGTTTGCAAATAGGCGGCATCACCAAAAAGAATCAGACCAAGACGGTCTCCATCACGCGTTGCGACAAAATCCGTTAGAACACCTTTTACTGCGTCAAGTCTGGAAATCGCTTGTCCATCCGGTGATAGAAAATCCATTTCCGACATCGACCCGGAAAGATCGACAGCAACCATCACATCACGGCCGAGCTTCTCACGGGTTTGAGGCTCACCTAACACGGTTGGCTTGGTCATTGCGAAGACTAATAAGATCCACGACACAACCAAAATAGCCCGTTGCCACCACGACGGATTTAGCTGACTTGCGCCTTGCTCTGGCTCTTCTCCAAGAATATCTAATAGGCTGCGGAAAAACGGCACCTTAATAGCGCTCTGCTTCGTTTTGTATGCAGGCACCAACCGATACACTAAGATCGGCAATGGTAATAGCAGCAACCATAAAGGATGGGTTAAAGAAAGACTGTCCCAACTCATGAACTCTCTCCCACCACGCCAGAGATAGCACGCTTAGTTTTGTTCAGGGCTCGCGAAATCGTGGCACACAATGACCAATGTTGCTTAAGCCATGTTGGTGTCGTATGTGTATCAACCCAAAGACAAACCATGTTGTAAACCTGCTCGACTTCTTGGTCAGTTAACACAACAGATCGAGTGACCAGCGTTTTCAGCCACTTCTCGCCTAAATCTAGGTCTAGTTCGCTCGACAGATTTGCGTCTGATGTTTGACTCAACGTCGATAGCCAAGCTCGGTTAAATTGCTGTGGCTGGTTTGGATACAGATAGTGAAAGGTGTTTTTTAGCACGTCGTAGCAAACCAGTGGCATTTCATCGGTGTTAAGATGCATTTCCAATACCTGCTTCGCTTCTTTTCGATAACGCTGCATCTGCTTGTTACAATACGCGAGCGCAAATTTGTAAATGATGAAAGCAACAATCAACAAGGCCAAAACCTGCCAACCCAAGGTTTGAGGAAACCAAGAGATAGCATCAGGATTAGGAACTTCTGACATATTGCGAAGAATATAGGAACTCGGGGCTGCTTGGGTCATGATGCAAACCCTCCGACGGCGCGCTTGAAAGCATCAATATGTTGACCATCTGTGGATAGCTCTATCACAGGCAATCGCTTCATAGCCATTAATTGTCCTAGCTTTTCCAAACGATGATGAGCGTGTGCTTTTAAACCTTGGTTCGCTTTGTCCAATTTAGTTTTTTCCGTCACGCTCAGCTGATACTTTCCGTCTCCAAACACCAACGAAGCAGAATCTAAAATATCAGCCGGTAACGCCGCTTCCAATGGGTCAGAAATCACCACACTCAAAATATCATTGTGCTGCTGAAGGTACTTGAGCCTATCCAAATCAAACTCAGTCGCGCCTGACCAGTCACTGATAAACAAAATGGTGGCATTCTTGAGCGCTAGGTTTCCTAGCATTCGAATGGTTGAAGAAAAGTTCGCACGCTCACTATCCTCGCTGGCAATATCCAACGCATGGTTCGCGTCATTCAATCGTTTTAGAGCGTGTAACAAATGATTTTGAGAGCGATGCGGTTTTAGATATTCAATCTGATTCGATCGGCTAATAATAAAACCGACCCGATCGTTATCTTTTAAAATGCGCCACGCGGACAGTGCTGCGATCTCGCTAGCAACCACAGATTTCAAGGTATCGACGGAGGAAAAATACATCCCACTGCGCTGGTCAACACAGAGAATAAAGTTGCGGTCTTTTTCCTCTGTGTAAGTGCGAACATGGGGCTTGCCTGTACGCATGGTGACTTTCCAATCGAGGTTACGAATATCATCGCCCATTTGATAGTGGCGAAGCTCCTCAAAATTGAGGCCGCGCCCACGAAAAGGCGAACCATGTCGTCCTGACATTCGCGATTGAGCAACTAAATGTGGCAACAACGAAAACGACTGAACCTGTGATTGCAGTTTAACCAAGCGCTCATACGAGGTGTGGATTCGATGATCGTGATTATTGGCGTGTTTAGAAGCCATAGAAGTACCTCGAATGACTTAGCCAATAGCAACAACATCAATCAAGTGACTAACAACATCTTGCTGCGTCACTTGTTCAGCTAATGCGTTGTAGGACAAAGCAATTCTATGGCCAAGTACCATATTGGCCACTGCTCTTACATCATCAGGTTCAACATAATTGCGACCCTGTAACCAAGCATAAGCTCGGCTGCACTTATCTAGAGCAATAGAAGCGCGCGGCGATGAGCCAACAAGAATCCAATCTGCGAGTGACGATTCAGGGTAGCGCTCGGGCTGTCTTGTCGCCATAACAAGGTTAACAATATAGTTTTCAACCAGTTCTGAAACTTCAATCTCTGGCATTTCACGCCTCGCGGCAAATACTGAATCGGTTGAGATTATCACTGACTCCGATTCATCCGCTGGCTTCGAGCTGTTAACGCCACCTACTGCGCGCTCCTCATTTCGTACCAAGCGAATGATGTCGCGCTCAGCGTCATCTTCTGGGTAATCCACAGTCACTTTCATAATGAAGCGATCCATCTGCGCTTCTGGCAGTGGGTAGGTACCTTCTTGCTCAATCGGGTTTTGCGTTGCCAACACCATAAACAGTTCTGGCAATTTATGGCTATCACCACCCACGGTGACTGTACCTTCCGCCATAGCCTCAAGGAGCGCGGCTTGTACTTTTGCAGGGGCACGGTTGATTTCATCGGCTAACACGATGCTATTAAAAATGGGCCTGCTTGAAAATGAAGCTGGGGCTTGCCATCCACGTCTTGATATATCTCGGTACCTGTAACATCAGAAGGGAGTAAGTCTGGTGTGAACTGAATACGCCCAAAACTGGTATTCAAACGCTCGGCCAGCGACTTAATTGAGCGAGTCTTTGCGGTACCAGGCAAGCCTTCAAGCAAGATGTGGCCGTTGGTAATCAAGCCAACCACCAGTGCTGTCACCACGTGTTGTTGGCCTATCACTGATTTTCCCACTTCTGTCACTAGGCGGTTAAGTTCTGTTTGCGCTTGATTCATGGGTT
Source organism: Vibrio maritimus (assembly GCA_003263775.1). Taxonomy (GTDB): domain Bacteria; phylum Pseudomonadota; class Gammaproteobacteria; order Enterobacterales; family Vibrionaceae; genus Vibrio; species Vibrio maritimus. The sequence goes on along the minus strand of JYJJ01000079.1, from coordinate 165,999 downwards.
CACACCTTTTGCTTGCTCGTCTTCGTTTAAATGAATAGACCTCAATAATTGACTTAATACTACTTAGTCACTCTATAACTTTTGGTTATAGAGGTAATGCTTTTTCACGGTTAATAACGTGATTTCAGCTGCTGTATAACTTCTGGTGGTGCTAACTTCGACAATTGATTGAGGCACTGTGCGGCACCTTGGTGCTTGTGCTTGAGCATTAAGTCGCACTTAGAAAACAGATGCTCTGGATTTCTACTCAACTGATAGGCCTTATCAACCGCTTTGAGTGAGACGTTAACATCCGTCGTTTCCATCGATAACCCATACACAAACCAATACTGGGGATTATTTGCTTCTAGCTGTGTCGCCTTATCAAGTAGTTGGCTAGCTGTGGTTTTGTCGCCTTGACGAAGCTTTGACAACGCAGCGCTGTAATGAATAGCAGCCGATTTTGGTTGGTTTTTGATCCCAAGCGCGAGTGTTTTGTCCGCGGATGCTTCGTCACCCTGACTTCGATACAGATCGGCAAGGTTGATGTAGCTGTTCTCAAAATAGGGTTCAATCGCGATCGCCCCTTGATACTCTTTAATCGCGAGCTTTGGTTTGCCTTGAGCTGCGTAGACATTGCCAAGATTAGTACGTCCAAAACCACGGTCAGCATTGTATTGCTGAATATCGATGTATTCTTGCAGTGGCGCTTTAAGTTGATCTTTTTGTAAGGGGTTGAGCTCTCGCCAATACTGCGCCAACGCACCAGCAGCTTCCGCACGAACAGCGAGAACATCGTCATTAAGCAGCGGTGCAATGATTTGCCAACGTTGGTGAGCAGGATAAGGGGCACTGCCCTGAATAGCACCAATTCGAATCATTGCCTCACTATTTTTTACCGCTCTACCCAGCGCGACTAAGCTATTTTGCCCTTGGTAGTTCGCCATTCTTTGTAATGCTGACGCCCTTACAATCGATGCTTGGTTAATGTCTTGCGCGATGTAGGAAAGTGCATCGGCCGCCGCTGGGTGACCAATATCTGCCGCATAAAATGCAATCCCATAATGCTGACTGTTTTGATAATTCGAATCTGGGAACCACTGTGTCAACGTTTGAATGGCCCAATCTGTCCCCTTGTCCTCATGACAAGAAGAGCAAACGTTAGGCGTGCCGATGTGTTTACTCATATCCGGTCTAGGTACATGCCAACTATGATCGCGTCGTGGATCGACCTCCATGTAGGTAGTCTCCGGCATGTGACAGGTTGTACATTGGCTCGCTTCGCTACCTGCCTCATGGAAGGTGTGTCTTTCTGGTGTGTATTCCGAAGCAACGTGGCACTGAGCACAAACGGCCTGTTCCGGAATCTTAAGTTTGGCTGAATGGGCTCGTGACAGTTGGTACACGTTACGCCCTTTTGTGCCATCTTAGATTGTTCAAACGAGCCGAAGACATACACTTCATCATAAATCTGACCATCTAAATGATATAGCTCAGGCGTTAGATTAGAGACCAAGTACTTGTCAAAGACATCTCCTTGCACGTGGTCGTACTGCTCAGACAATTGCACTCGGCGACTATGGCATTGAGCACACACTTTAACTTGTTGGGTTTCCTTAATGGCTTTTGGTTTAAGCGTAGAACTTCCCTCTTGATAGACCCACTCGGATACTGCTTTCGAAAGGTCGCGGTCGAAGCCGTAGTGACTACTTGAATTAAATTGGTTTGAGTTATTTTGCTTAGAGAGTTCAATATGCACACTTGCCGGACCATGGCAAGCCTCACAGCCTACGGTTATTTCTGACCAGCTTGTCGCATATCGATTGGCCTCTTTGTCGTAGTTCTTTTTTAGGTTGGTCGAATGGCAGTCGGCGCACATAAAATTCCAGTTTTGGCCTGTATTGCTCCAGTAGAACTCATCGCTGTTCGTAGTGTCTGGATAGAGGTGATACCAACGCTGGCCGCCTTGCGCTTTGTCCCTAGAGTCCCAGGTGAACGGGATTAACTGGACACGTCCATCGTCAAATTCAACCATGTACTGTTGAAGTGGGTAGTGACCAAACGTGTAGGTAATTTGATAATCGTGGAACTGGCCATCTGGTCCTTCAATGTTGACCCAGTACTGCTCCCCTTTTTGAAGAATCGATTCTCCTTGCCTTTGAATTCAAACGTGGCGTTATCGAAATCCCCTAAGACGCTATGCGCAGTAGCATGATCCATAGCTCGCTCATGATCGGACCCTTTCCATTGTTCTACTTCTTTCTGATGGCACTCTATGCAGGCTTCGCTTCCCACATAGGTCGCTTCAATGCTGCTCGTCGTCGAAATATCCGTTTCATTCCCATAGGAATTTACGCTTACTAGCAGCATAACCACAGCACTTACCACCCGACACACTACGCTCATCCGACATTCCTTTGCTTGTTTGCAAGTTATTGTTATTTCAATAATAACAATAGTCTAGAATGGACATCCGGCAAGGCTCACCAGCAGATTTACTCATTTTTCACATAAAAAAAGAGAGGCATTTCGCCTCTCTCATTCATCTGCAATGCTCAGTGTCTGATTGCAATATTATGCGTCGTTCAAACCACATAGCTTCAACAGGATGCCTTCCAAGTCTTCCCATGGCATCAATTGTGAATCAATGACTTCAATGCGCGATTCATAGCCCTCAAGTGACATCTGATTAACGGACACGACTCGATTTGCGACGTTGAATGCGAAGCAGCCTTTATCGGTGTTAACGACTGCTTTGACACGCTCCGCGTTAAGGTCACTAAAGAGTGAAAACAGCTCGTCGAAATTGAACTTGTGCTCCTCACCAACAATCCAACCACAGCTGAAATAGCCTTGCCCTTGGTTTTCACGGCGAATATATGGTTTCTCTGGTGGCAGCTCAAATACGGGCTCCAAGTCGCTGTGGTCATGGTCGTGATGATGAGCATGACCTTTTGCCTCTGCCGATGCTTCTCGTCTTTCAAGCTCCAACAACTCAAGAGGAAGTTGGCCGTTTTTCACCAGTTTATGGAATATCTTAGCGGGTTGCTGATCTGTCACCCAATCATTGAATACGTCGATATCTTGTGCCGTGCACTCATCAACCTTATTACCGATGATGACTTCTGCCGATGCGAGTTGATCGTTGAAATTGTTGTTTTCAAGATGGCGTTCATCAGACAAGTTACGTGGGTCCACCAGCGCAATGGTCGCTCTCAAATCAATGTAATTTTGGTATTGTTCTGAGGTTAGCGTTTTAATCACTTGCTTAGGATGACCAAGCCAGTCGGCTCGATAATCAGGCGATCGGGCTTTTGTCTGAGTAGCGCATTAATACCCACCGACATGGGTACTCCCGCCGTACAACACATACAACCACCCGGAACCTCTTTAATCATGCTCCGCCTTCTGCCATCATGGCGCCATCAATACCGACTTCACCAAACTCATTGACCAATACAGCCCAATTCTCATGTTGCGGTTTTTCTTTTAGTAGATTGAGAATAGCCGTGGTTTTACCTACGCCTAGGAAACCAGTGATGATGTTAGTAGGTACTTGATTTTTCATTGTCTTACTCGATGTCTGTCAGTCATCAAAGTATATACCTAACGCGCTTCACTATTCTAGCCACGGTATTGATATACGAAAGCTATCTAATGGTGAGAGATATCTGAGGAGAGTAAGTGGTTTTCTATAGACGACAAAAGGCGCACTTTGCGCGCGCCTTGATCCCTCGTTACTCAATCGTGAGTTTGCGAATCTCTGAACCAAGTCTATCGGCTGAGATATAAAAACGAGGCAGTAGTATGTGTTTCTTAAGTTGCACATCCAAATTGTAGGTAGGGACTTTGATCCTCCATGTTTGTCGAATATGAACCCTACGATTTAACTATGGTACAAAAATGACTTTTTTCAAGCTGAAGACTAAAAATAAGTGGCGCTTTTGAACCTACGTCAAAATGGTCGAACATTGGTGAAACTTTCCACCAAAGCATAAGAAGTCGTGATAAGTGGAATACTACTTTTCATTCTTGCCACTATTGCCAATTTTGCTAGGTCGTATAATTTTAACCTTGAAGATTCATTCCTCCATACAGGCACTCATCCCTATGACCAAAAGAGAGAAAATAAAACAATCGTTGCTCGCCCGCGTACCAAAAGGAACGATTAATCAGTTTCTCTCTAGCGATAAAACGCCTATCTCGGTATTACTGCTTTCCTGCGTAGTTGGTATCTTGGCCGGGCTCGTCGGTACCCTGTTTGAGATCGGTGTGCACTTTGTCACTGAAACTCGCACCGACTGGCTAAAAGATGAAATCGGTTCCGTACTGCCCTTGTGGCTGCTCGCTTTTGTCATTAGCGCATTCTTGGCGTTCATCGGCTATTTTCTGGTGCACAAGTTTGCCCCGAAGCTGCCGGCTCAGGTATTCCAGAAATTGAAGGGGCGATGGACAATATGCGCCCTGTTCGTTGGTGGCGTGTGCTCCCGGTAAAATTCTTCGGTGGTTTAGGTGCCCTGGGTTCCGGAATGGTGTTAGGACGCGAAGGCCCAACGGTGCAAATGGGCGGTAACATTGGTCGTATGGTGACCGATCTTTTTCGAGTTAAGAACGACGATAGTCGACACACACTGCTTGCCTCTGGCGCAGCCGGCGGTCTTGCAGCCGCTTTCAACGCGCCTCTTGCTGGCATTATGTTTGTTGTGGAAGAAATGCGTCCGCACTTTCGTTACTCACTTATTTCCATCAAAGCGGTACTCATCTCTGCGGTAACGGCTACCATTGTATTCCGCTCTATCAATGGCCAGCATGCGGTAATTACGATGCCGCAATATGACTCGCCGGATCTCACTGTCCTTTGGTTATTCCTATTGCTAGGCACATTGTTTGGTGGCTTTGGGGTTGTGTTCAATCGGCTGGTCACACTGTTTCAGGATATGTTTGTACGTATCCACAAAAACGATCTCAAAAGGTTTCTGTTTACCGGTTCGATGATTGGTGGCAGTTTTGGCCTATTGCTTTTATACGTCCCTGAACTCACAGGTGGTGGCATTGGCCTAATTCCGGAAATTACCAATGGCAACTTTAGTGCGGGCATCCTTATTCTTCTGTTTATTGGGCGAGTCCTTACCACGCTCATATGCTTTGGTTCTGGGGCTCCTGGGGGAATATTCGCACCTATGCTAGCCTAGGTACCTCTTTTGGTTATGCGTTTGGTTTAGTCGCACATTCGCTATTTCCTGAGTTGCCTATCGAACCTGGTGTATTTGCTATTGCAGGAATGGGAGCATTATTTGCAGCTACAGTACGCGCCCCTATCACCGGAATTTTATTGGTGATTGAAATGACAAACAACTACCACCTTATTCTGCCGCTCATCATTACTGGCCTTGGTGCAACGATTGTCGCGCAGATGCTAGGTGGCCAACCAATCTACAGCCAGTTGCTACACAGAACCCTAAAAAATGAGAAGCTACGTCAGGAAGATTTGCCGAGAAAAGAAACAAACTAGCCTTACAAACTATGGTGATGGTTTCGCCCCTACAAAAAGCATGTATAATTAGACGGCTAGACTGCTATGCCCTAGCCGTCGATTGATATGGATTTTCAAGAGAGCCCGCAGTGACCATCAGCCTTACTTCATTAAAGCGCCTTACACAGTTTCACAACGTACCGACCTCACAAGCGTCCCTGGCACTTGGCATGATTGGTCTTGGTCACGCTTGGGCATTATATGTTCCGGAGTTTGGTAAAAAGGTGCAGCCAATTCTAGCCTCCATCGGTGCGCTATTGCTTCTGCCAGTACTCATTAAATACCTACTCAACAGACATACCTTTTCTGCAGATATTAAACACCCTCTCACAGGTAGCTTGATGGCACCAATGAGTATGGCATTACTCATTTTATGCGACTACCTTGCGGTTATTCTTCCCTTAATTGCCTATCCACTTTGGTTTGCTGCATTGACATTGCATGTTTGTATGGCCGTGCTGTTTTTCTATTACCAGTTAAAAAACTTTCGGATGTCGAATATAGTGCCAAGCTGGTTTCTATATCCAGTGGGACTAATTAGCAGTTCACTCGCTGGTACCCAATTTGGTCATACGGTTTATTCAGAAACCATCGCTTCTGTTTGTATTACGATTTACTTTTTTATGCTGCCATTGGTGCTTTATCGATTGGTATTTGAGGGAATGCTACCAAAACGAGCAAGACCCACACTGGCGATCATGGCAGCGCCGATCAACCTCACATTATCCGCATACTTGGTTAACTTTTCCGAGCCTGATCCTATACTCACAGGTGCACTTGCAGGGATAGCAATCACCATGACGCTATTAATCTATCTTTGCTACATTCGATTATTGCGTCTGAAATTTCAGCCATCTATTGCCGCGATCACATTTCCATCTGTGATCAGCTCTATCGCTATGCATCGCTTAACAACGTTTTTTGAAGCTGAGCATCCTCACTGGCATTGGCTGCATAATTTTGGCTTTTTGGAGCTGTCTGTTGCGTCTTTGGCAGTCGCTTGGGTAACGGTAGGATTTGTAAAAATGTATTGGCCGGAGCTCGCTAGAAAGCATTGATTTTATTTGATACAAATGTCAGAATTTATAAATATTAACACAATTATCAATCAGTTAGACTCCCAACAGGTATAAGCAAAATAAAACTATTCCCACCCAATATAGTTCATTTTGCAACCAGCAACAAATAATAAAATATTCAATAGTGACAGTTATTCTCTAGTCGGCAATAAATAAATGCATCGGCCGACATATGATTCCATTTACATAGAGAATAATTGCTATGCACTTAACAAAGATCAAAAAGACTCTCCCAAGTTTTATTACACAAAAGCATGAGCATTTTATTGCCGACAGAATAAGTTCAAATTCTGAAAACCATCCTGTGGTTTGTGGTGGTCGCCCTTCTGCGACCGATGTTGTTATGCAAACAAACGACTACCTTTGCCTGCACGATCACTCAGAAATTCAACAAGCTCACATTCAAGGGATCCGCGAAACGAACGAAAGTCTCCTGATGTCTGGTGTTTATCTACTTGGTGCAGAAAAAGAGAGCGACTTTGAATCGAAGCTCGCTCGCCATGTTGGCTTCGAAAGCTGTTTAGTTACTCAGTCCGGGTGGACAGCAAATGTGAATTTGCTGCAGGCGATTTGCGAAAAAGACACTAATGTTTACGTCGACTTTTTTGCTCACGCTTCTTTGTGGGAAGGCGCTCGTATTGCTGGTGCTAACGTGCATATGTTTATGCACAACAACATCAAACATCTTAAACGTCAGATATCCAGAAATGGCAGCGGCATCATTCTCGTTGACTCGATATACAGTACTGTAGGTACCGTTGCACCACTCGTCGACTTGGTATCGCTCGCTTACGAATACGATTGTGCTTTGGTCGTTGATGAATCTCACTCGCTGGGCACTCACGGGCCAAGAGGAGCCGGACTTGTAGCAGAGTTAGGGCTTACAGAACATGTCGACTACATTACGGCAAGTCTTGCGAAAACATATGCTTATCGCGCTGGGGTGATCTTAGCAAATGAAAAAACAAATTACTGCGTCCCAATGGTTGCCTTCCCTGCTATCTTTAGCTCTACCATGCTACCGTACGAGCTAGCACGACTCAGCAAGACGCATGATGTGATTGTCAGCTCTGAAAAAAGGAGAATGTCACTCACGGAGAACGCTGAGTATCTAAATAAGCAATTGCGTGCAATTGGATTTGATATTCAAAGTAACTCTCAAATTATAGGCCTAGAAACCGGAGAGGTTGAGAATACAATCAAAGTGAGAAACTTCTTCGAAGAGAACGGAGTGTTTGGTTCAGTCTTTGCACCACCAGCCACACCTAATAATAAACATATACTTCGTCTTTCAATAAATGCTAAGCATACCAAGCAGGATCTCGATAGAGTGATCGAGGTATGCCGATTAGCTTGGAACAATGATGATTTGAACTTCGATTAATATGGAATGCGCCTACAGGTTTGTAGGCGCACCTTTAACTTTGAGGAAATAGTTGACAGATTTCGATTATAACCAAGTTGCAACTTTATCGATTAACTCATCCTTCGGTGTAGGTTTGACGATATAATCGTTCATACCACTTTGGTTTATCTGTACCACAGTTTCATCACTTTTATCACCTGTGTAGCCTACAATAGGTATCGACGAATATGGCATGTTGGATTCTCTAATTTTCCTAGTCGCAGACAAACCATCCAAGACTGGCATTTCTACATCCATCAGTATTAAATGCACATCCTCTTGATCCAACACTTGAAGGGCAACCTGGCCATTTTCTGCTTGGATGACGTGCAAGCCTTGCTTTTCCAGCACAATACTCGTAATCGAACGCAATGAGTGATTATCATCGACTATCATTACGGTTTTTTTAGTGGATATTTCATTATATGCTGGCTTAGATTCTTCAGTTTCCAATGAGTCAAATAGTAAAAAATCCAATGTCTCTATAGGTCTTCGAATAAAGTCTTCTCGAGCCTTAAGTACAATATTTACATATCTCTGGAAGTATAGGTTTCTCGTATTCCCTTCTTCATTTAGAAATACAATCCTAGCTTCTGTAAATCCTAACTTACCCTCTAGCCTAGACATTAAAGACCAACCACTGCGACTAAATTCACCATCGATTAGAATCAAACTGTACTCAAAGTGATACTCATCTCGATCACATGCATCTAGAAGACTGACGACTTCAACTTCCATTTCAGTCGTATGCTTCAACCGCTCCAACTCAATAGCGACATCTGAGGTCTCTTCGCCAATAAACAGCACCGTCTTGGCTTTAATAAGCTCTGTTTTAATAACGTCCACAGCAGGTGAAGAATAACTCGGGAAAAACAGTTCAAATTCAGTCCACTCGCCTACTTTAGAGCGACATATAATAGACCCACCAAAACGACCGCATCACTTTCTTACAAAATGATAACCCTAAACCGAACGTGCCATTTTTACCTGTAGTATAGAAGTCGTCGAAAATGTTCTTTATAAGTTCAGGTTCGATCCCAACACCAGTGTCTTTAAACAAAATACTGTGTCCATCATCAGTGACTTTTGAACTGATCACTATATTAAACTTACCGACACCTCTATGTCTAAACGAGTTTTTAAGAAGGTTATAAACCACATATTTTAAAAGTGTATCACTTCCAAAGTAATTAAAGTCTTCTCTAATATCAAAGAAGACCAACCTTTTATCCGCCGCATTTTTATAACTAAAGCTATCGACTGCATTTTCGACAATTGTTTTCGCATTTAACTTACAGAATGTGGAGGTCGAGACTCTGTTCTGGTCTATTGAAGTCAACAACAAGTCAATGGTCTCGTTGCCCGTCCAGATTGCTTTCATCGAATCATCAATAATATCGTTGAGTATTTGAATTTCTTGAGCGTTCAATTGAAATGTATTTCTATAGGAAGAGTTGCCGCTTGGTATGATACTCTTAATCACCTCAAAAGATGACAACAATGCACTCAATGGGTTTCTCATTTCATGCGCAATGCCAGCACCAAAAGACCTTGCTACGGTAAACTTGGCTTCATGCTCAGTCTGGTTTCTAAAATAGAACAAATTGCCAAACAGATAAGTAAAGCCAAAAATCGGAAAGTAGACTAAATGCTCAGAAACTTCGATCCCGTTTGGTAAATTAAAATGTGCTAAGAGAGCTGCAAAAAGTACACATAAAAGAGCTTGCAACATCATAACACGAGTGTCATACACCAAAAGAATATGAAGAAAAATGGATGACATAAAGGATAATACCCAGACATCATTCCATCCGTTCATAAACATCATGTAGGAAAAGAAAAACGGCAAGCAAAAACCGATTGATATTAGATAGTAATAAGGAATCAACTTTTTAAGCCGACTGCTCATCACACCACGGAAAGCCAACACGAAGACCAATAGCGAGCAAACTAACCTCAACCACAAGTTTTCATACGGCTGCGGGTATAGCGTATCCCATACCCAGAAGTAAAAGGGGTAACCAAGCCCACCCATAACAACTACCAGAGTCGTATTCGGCTCAGCATAACTATAGATTTTTTGAATTCTGTTCATTTTAACCTAGCCCAACTATAAGAACAGTTTGCCACGACGTTTTATTCTAGCTTTGTGGTACGCCTGAGGCTTAACTAGCTAATTTATTAGCAAATCCTTTAGATAATCAATAGTATGAACGAAAAGCAGTGACAAATACAATAACGCCCTCTTAATTTAGAGGGCGTTATTAGCATTTTATTTACATTCGAGAGATTTAGCGCAAACCATGCAAAAATTCATGACGCGTTGCAGGGTTAGACTTGAAAATTCCACCCAAAGCGGTTGTTGTTGTCTCACTGGTCGCATCCATCACACCGCGTGACTTCACGCAGTAGTGAACGGCGTCCATAGTCACTGCAACATCATCTGTTTCGAGTAGTGTCTGCAGGGCAACTAGAATTTGCTGTGTCATGCGCTCTTGAACTTGTGGGCGCTGAGCGAAAAATCTGACAATACGGTTAATCTTCGATAGACCGATGATTTTACCACGTGGAATATACGCCACTGCAGCTTTACCATCGATAGTCACCAAGTGATGTTCGCAAGTACTGGTCACCGTGATGTCTTTAACACGCACCATTTCACTGACGTCCATTTTGTTTTCGATGACGGTGATTTTTGGGAAGTTCTGGTAATCAAGACCAGAGAAGATTTCATCCACATACATCTTTGCGATGCGTTGCGGCGTTTCCATTAAGCTGTCATCGGCGAGATCCAATTGAAGTAGAGTTAAGATCTCACGCATGTGGTGTTCAATACGTTCTTTCTTTTCTTCTCTAGACACTTCATTTGGCAACATTGGTGTCTCCAAACCGCGCTCTGATAACGCTGCTTTCACCAATTTTGCTGATTCACTTAAACCTGACATCTTACATCCTCGCACTAACTCCCGTAAGGGCAGACAAGGATACTCGGATTTAATGTTAATTACACCCACAAATTCCGTATTGCTTTGTAACTGCAATGATTTGTGGTTCAAATCGTCGCTTTTATCCAAAGGGATAAGCCATTCGCTGGTAAAAATGTGTTACAGTCAATTGGTTTTAAAGATTCAATTAGGATGACTTATCTTATGGGTTGCTGCGACGCACCGGGCTTGATGCCTATAGAAGAAGCATTGAATAAAATGCTCACACCAATCACGCCAATTATCGATACCATTACCTTACCGCTCGCTGAAGCGCTAGGGTACGTACTGGCAGAAGACATTCTCTCTCCAATTAATGTCCCACCATTTGATAACTCAGCGATGGATGGTTATGCCATTCGCCTTAGCGATTTCGAGCAATCAACCACCATGAAAATGGTTGGAAAATCATTTGCTGGCGCTCCTTTTGAAGGTGAATGGCCAGCGCAAACTACCATTCGTATTATGACTGGCGCTCAAATCCCTTCGGGCTGTGACGCGGTGATCATGCAAGAAAATACCACCACAGACGGTGACCTTATCACCTTTGATCAGCCAAACATCAAAACCAACATGAACATCCGCCCTACTGGTGATGATATTCGTGCTAACGATGTGGTATTGAACAAAGGTGCTCGCCTAACTGCGCGTGATATTCCAATGATTGCGACACTTGGCATCAGCCACATAAGCGTTTATCGCAAACCGAAGGTGGCATTTTTCTCCACTGGTGATGAACTCAAACCACTCGGTAGCGAGCTAGAGCCTGGTCAAATCTATGACAGCAACCGCTATGGTATTAAACCACTGATTGAAAACTTTGGCTGTGAAGCGATTGACTTAGGCATCATTCCTGACTGCCAAGAGACACTAAAAGCGACATTCGAGAACGCACAGCAAATGGCCGATGTGGTGATCACTTCCGGCGGCGTAAGCGTTGGTGAAGCAGACTACACCAAAGATATTCTCGAAGAGCTTGGGCAAATCGGTTTTTGGAAACTTGCGATTAAGCCAGGTAAACCTTTTGCTTTTGGCGAGCTTGATAATGCATGGTTCTGCGGTCTTCCAGGAAACCCTGTTTCGGCTGTACTGACTATGTATGTTTTGGTTCAGCCTCTGCTGGCGAAGCTGGGTGGTAACAGTGAGTGGAAAGCGCCGGAATCTATCCCAGCTATCACTCGTAGCGCATTCAAGAAAGCGCCGGGGCGCACGGATTATCAGCGTGGTATCTACCGAATTGAAAATGGCCAGTTTGTAGTGGAAACAACCGGTAACCAAAGCTCTGGTGCATTCCGCTCTATGAGCCTAGCTAACTGCTTTGTCGTGTTAGAGCGCGAGCGCGGCTCAGTAGAAGTTGGTGAGACTGTACAAATTCAATTATTCAATCCAACACTGTTCTAAGAGGTGATTTTGGATATTCTTTCTGATGAAGAGATGCTTCGCTACAACCGTCAAATTATTCTAAAAAACTTTGATTTTGACGGCCAAGAAGCGCTCAAGCAATCTTCTATCCTTATCATCGGTGCTGGCGGCCTCGGCTGTGCTGCCAGCCAATATCTTGCTGCTGCGGGCGTTGGCACTTTGACCTTGGTAGATGATGATGTGGTCGAGCTATCAAACTTGCAGCGCCAAGTACTGCATCATGACGCTACCATTGGACTGAAAAAGGTTGACTCAGCAAGACAAGCCTTGGAGAAGCTCAATCCTCATCTTACCGTTCATACCTTTGATAAACGTTTGAGCGATGAAGAGCTTGAAACGCAGATCATCAACCATACGCTTGTGCTAGACGCGACGGACAACGTGGAAACACGCAACCAACTTAATCGTCTGTGTTATCAGCATAAAATCCCTTTAGTGTGTGGCGCTGCAATTCGCATGGAAGGACAGATTTCTGTATTTACCTACCAAGACGGTGCTCAGCCGTGCTATTGCTGCTTGAGCGCGCTGTTTGGAGAAACCAGCCTAAGCTGTGTTGAAGCGGGTGTAATGTCGCCTATTGTCGGGATCATTGGGGCAACCCAAGCACTGGAAGCCATCAAGGTCATTGCCAACTATGGAACACCGAAAGTCGCTAAGCTGATGCTATTTGATGGACTCACATTAAACTGGCGCGAGATGGGACTGCCTAAATCTAAACAATGCCCCGTCTGTAGCTGATTCTATTCGACACCAACAAAGGAGTACGTCGCATGAAACCATTCGCCATCGCGTTTATCCTTCTTCTTGCTGGCGTGAGCCTATTGTTGGTGTTACTTAAGGTAACCAGCCCTGCTATCGACGGCACAGTCACTGCAACTGTGCAAAACCATGTTCTTACACAATCTCTTGATGGCAATCGCCACTATATGGTGGTGAAGCTTGCCGATGGCTCGACAACTAGATTGGTTACCAATCAAAACTCCTTATGCCCTATCGGCTCACAAGTCGAGCTCAACGTTACCTCTTCTTCTTTAGGTAAGACCAACACCTACCAACTTGGGCAGTGCTTGCCACGCTGACCATGTTCACACTTCAGTTTGTAGCAAGAAAGCGGGTATAGACATCGCAGCGATTAGCCTGCATCCTAAAAACAAGGATTAAAACAATAATAAGGAAGTGGCTTATGACCAACACTCTCGTCTCTCCCCAATGCTTCACTCACAACTTGCCGCCAACCCTAACACCATAGTTCTTGATGCCAGCATCGAGTTTCAAATTCCTCTTGAGCCGCAAAAAGACAAAAGCGGTGTCATACCTGGGGCACAGCGCTTTGACTATGATACGGTATTTTGCGATCCAGACGCCACGCTGCCACACATGATGCCATCGGCTGAGCGTTTTAATGCTCTCGCATCGAATCTAGGAATACAGTCCTCCAGTACCATCGTCGTGTATGACAACTCTGGGACGTTTGCATCACCACGTGCTTGGTGGATGTTAAAGTCACTAGGTATTGAGAAGGTGTACGTTCTTTCTGGCGGCCTTCCGGCATGGAAAGAGTCTGGGTACGAAGTGGATAGTGACTATTCAACACCACAGCCTGCTGAGCTGTCTCAATCACTCGACAGCCACTATTTTTTATCGGCAGAGCAAGTATTAGATCACGCGCAAAAGCGCAATGCTCGCATCGTCGATGCTCGCTCTTTGGCTCGTTTTAAGGGAGAAACCCCCGAACCTAGAGAGGGCGTGCGCAGCGGCCACATTCCTAGTGCCGTCTGTTTGCCATTTGCCGAGCTTATGGAGGGCGGTACATTAAAGTCTCAGGAAGAGCTAGCACCTCTGTTTTCATCCATTAGTGCCAGCAAGCGCGAGCATTTAGTGTTCAGTTGTGGCTCAGGCGTAACGGCATGCATTCTAGCTCTTGGAGCCTATATTTGTGGGTATACCAACTTGTCAGTCTATGATGGTTCATGGACAGAATGGGGACAAAGAACCGACTTACCGTTGGAAGTATAATTGCCGTTCTGAGGAGCAATGATTGCTGCAGCGCCGCCCTTAATGGGCGGCGCTTTTGTTCACTAAACACACCAAATGTTGATGCTCAATCAGCCAGTGTACGCACCACTAGAATAATGCAGCTCGTAGCTGTGCGAATAGATTTCAAGGATATTGCCAAACGGGTCTTCCATATAAATCATGCGATACGGTTTTTCCCCTGGATAATAATAGCGCGGCTCTTTCATTCTGCGCTTTCCACCTGCGGCGACAATTTTCTCCGCGAGTCCTTCCACATCCGGATCTTGTACGCAGAAATGAAAAATGCCCGTTTTCCAGTACTCAAAGTTATCTTCAGGGTTTTCCTGGTTATCAAATTGGAACAGTTCGACCCCAATGCGATCGCCCGTCGACATGTGTGCGATGCGAAAATGGTTCCATCCTTCGCCAAATACGTCGGTACACATGACGCCTATGGCGGAGTCGTCTTCGGTGACATCGGTTGGGGGCATAATTAAGTACCAGCCCAAAACTTCGGTATAAAACTTCACGGCAGCTTCCAAATCGGGAACCGATATTCCAATGTGACTAAAAGTACGTGGATAAGTGTGGTTGGTATTGGGTGACGTCATGAGTGGTGTCCCTCTCTCGCTGAGAATAAGATACTTCTGATGGATTCGTCGTTATTTATCATATACTCTTCAAGTAATAAGGATTTGTTATCAAATGTAGAGTGTATGATTAACACAACTTGGCTTAACACATTTAAAACTCTAGTAGAGATTGGTCACTTTACCCAAACGGCTGAAAAGCTGTTTATGACTCAACCTGGTGTTAGCCAGCACATCAAAAAGCTTGAAACTAGCCTCAAAGCTGAGTTGATCACTCGGGAAGGGAAAACCTTTGAGCTGACCGAGCAAGGTAGGCTGGTGTACGACTATGCGTGTGAACTGGCCAAGCGAGAAGTTTCATTACTGGAAAAGCTCAAATACGATGATCCTGAATCTGGGAGCCTCAGTTTTTCGGCATCTGGCGCGATAAGCACGGCGCTTTATCCAAAACTTCTTCATCTTCAGACTCAATACCCAGGCTTAAGAGTGAACATCGAAGCCGCTCCCAATCGACGCGTCATAGAGAGCGTCGTCAACGGCAGCATAGACTCTGGCATTGTTACTGCCGTACCACAGCATCCGGATCTATCCGCGGAGCACTTAGGTAGACTGGAATTGTGCCTGATTGGCTCAAAGTCTTCAGTCTCGAAATTCAGCCCACGAGAGGCGTTAGAGCAGCTAGGTGTTATCGACCACCCTGATGCTCAGTACTATCTGCAAAAGTTAATTGATCAAAGTGGACTTGCAGAATTAGAAGGTGCTGAGTGGCAAGACTTTCGAAAAGTTAGCTATATCAATCAGCACAGTCAGATCTTGCAACCTGTCGCAATGGGAATTGGCGTCACCGTATTGCCTAAGGTCGCTATCGAGTATTCAGAATATAAAGATAAAGTAGATGTCTGGCAGACAGTGGAGCTCGTGAGTGAGCCCCTATACTTTGTGCAGAAGAAACGTAAACGGCTAGCCGCGCGATATTCTTTTCTACTTGATGTCATTAAAGACACGGAGTTTTCCTAATCTTGCTGTGGGCTGTCTGGCAGGCTTAGCATCTGTTCATCTAGGTTGAGTACGGTCAGTGCGTTGCTAACGCTGGTTGCGACAACATCGACGACACCTGTGCGAAGCGCACCAAGCAGCGCCATTGGTTTACTGTTTTCGGACGCAATCGCAATCACTTCTGAAATCCGGCGAAACTCTTCAAGCCCTAATCCGATGACGCGGTCACTCATTACAGTGTTGGCCGCTCTTCCTTGAATATCGAAAAAATCGTAGCCAGCGAAGTCACCAACAACCCCCTGATTCAAACGAGACTGAACCACTTCGTCAGTCGTGAACCAACCTAAATCCACCATGTAACTGTTTTCGCTCATATCACCGACACCGACAACTGCCACGTCAGCTTTGCGAGCCAAGTCTAGCGTTTGCTTTACAGTCGCGTTCTGCATAAAGGCCATTTTCTGGTCGCGATTTTCAGCATAAGCAGGTGCATAAAGTGTTTCGGAAGTGCCACCGTACTTTTTTGCTAATTGACGGCAGATATGGTCTGCGTTGAAGCGCCCGCCTCTAGGGTGGATGCCACCAATACCACACACGAACTTACAATCGCGCGGTGCGATAACCCCCATATGATGAGCAACCGCCGACACATTTCGGCCTTGCCCTACCGTGACAACCGTGCCGCCTCGAAGGGTTTGAGCCAAATAGTTAGAGACTAAGCCACCCACTTGCATGCGCTGCGACTCTTCATCTGGTTGGTCGAGGGCAATCAGTGCGCGCTTAACGCCAAAGCGTTCAATAAGTCGTTGTTCAATCTTGGCGCTGTAAACCGGGTGATACTTAACCGTGATTTCAACGATACCTTCATCCCTAGCCTGTTTTAGTAAACGGCCAATCTTGGCACGAGAAACACCAAACTTCTTCGATATCTCTTCTTGTGTCGCCCCGTCTTGATAGTAGGCCACCGCGATTTCGGTCAGTAAGTCGTTGCTGGTTTCGTTGTTGTCATTCTTCATCGGTGCATTTACCACAAGGATTTTATAAAAATGAGCATTGGCTCATGGCTCAATCATATGCTCAAGCATATCGACACCATATCATTCGCTCACCTTCATTACAATTTCTCAGCGGAATTATTCACCACCTTCACTGAGCCAGAGCCCTTACGTTTACTATCTTTGCTCTGCAAATTTGTGCGAACCTGCAAAAACCAAAAATAACCCTAGTAATAACAGATTTTGTACTAGTATTTGGTTGACTTTAATCGTGCATAGGGTAAATATGACTTCAACATTTACTCACGAGCGATGCAAATGTTCAGGCAATTGTTGACGCTCGTTACCAAGCAGTCTTTTGGCGGTGTTGGGGATTAAATGAATCTTTGAACCGCTGTTTAGCATTTGTATTTCGAGGCTAAGTCTCAAATTCTCTGCCCTCTAGAATAGGAACGAACCGATGAGCAATAAATTAGAGCAACTTCGCAAACTAACTACTGTTGTTGCAGACACTGGCGATATCGAAGCGATTCGCAAGTACCAACCACAAGACGCAACAACTAACCCTTCTCTGATTTTAAAAGCGGCGCAGATCGAAGAATACGCACCTCTTATCGACCAAGCTATCGAGTACGCGAAATCTCAAAGCGACGACAAAGCACAACAAGTACAAGACACTTGCGACATGCTTGCGGTTAACATCGGTAAAGAAATTCTAAAAACCATCCCAGGTCGTATCTCAACAGAAGTTGATGCTCGTCTTTCTTACGATATGGAAGGCAGCGTAGCGAAAGCACGTCAGCTAATGAAAATGTATAACGATGCTGGCATCGCAAACGATCGCATCCTTATCAAGCTGGCTTCTACTTGGGAAGGCATCCGCGCAGCAGAGATCCTAGAAAAAGAAGGCATCAACTGTAACCTAACACTTCTATTCTCATTCGCTCAGGCTCGAGCGTGTGCTGAAGCCGGCGTTTTCCTAATTTCTCCTTTCGTTGGCCGCATCATGGACTGGTACAAAGCGAAAGAAGGTCGCGACTTCGAAGCATCAGAAGATCCAGGCGTGATTTCTGTAACGGGTATCTACAACTACTACAAAGACCACGGCTACAACACTGTAGTAATGGGTGCAAGCTTCCGTAACACAGGTGAAATCCTTGAGCTCGCTGGCTGTGACCGTCTAACTATCAGCCCACAGCTGCTTGCTGAGCTTGAAGAAGCACAAGGCGAAGTAGTTGAGAAGCTCGTTGACTCTAAAGGCTCTAAAGAGCGTCCTGCTGCAATGACACACGCTGAGTTCCTATGGGAGCACAACCAAGACCCAATGGCGGTAGAGAAGCTAGCAGAAGGCATCCGTAACTTCGCTATCGACCAAGGCAAACTTGAGGCGATGATTGAAGCTAAGCTTTAATCCACATCATTTTCTAGAGGGAACGTTTGCGTTCCCCTCTTCAATTTTCTCTCTTTATAACCAATTTTTTCGGAATGTATTATGGATCGTAAACATCTCGCTAATGCTATCCGTGCGCTAAGCATGGACGGCGTTCAACAAGCTAACTCTGGTCACCCTGGCGCACCTATGGGTATGGCTGACATCGCTGAAGTACTTTGGCGTTCACACCTAAACCACAACCCATCAAACCCAGAATGGGCTGACCGCGACCGTTTCGTACTATCAAACGGCCACGGCTCAATGCTGATCTACTCATTGCTTCATCTAACAGGCTATGAGCTACCAATCGAAGAGCTAAAGAACTTCCGTCAACTTCATTCGAAAACACCAGGTCACCCAGAATACGGTTACGCACCGGGTATCGAAACAACAACGGGTCCTCTTGGCCAAGGCATTACAAACGCTGTCGGTATGGCGCTAGCTGAGAAAACACTAGCGGCTCAGTTCAACAAAGAAGGTCACGATATCGTCGACCACTACACCTATGCATTCATGGGTGATGGTTGTTTGATGGAAGGTATCTCTCACGAAGCCTGTTCGCTTGCAGGTACACTAGGCCTTGGCAAACTCATTGCGTTCTGGGATGACAACGGCATCTCAATCGATGGCGAAGTTGAAGGTTGGTTCTCAGACGATACACCTAAACGTTTTGAAGCATACGGTTGGCATGTTATTCCAGCAGTAGATGGTCACGACTCAGAGGCTATCAATGCTGCTATTGAAGCTGCTAAAGCGGATCCGCGCCCCACTCTTATCTGTACTAAAACCATCATCGGCTTTGGTTCACCAAATAAGTCAGGTTCACACGACTGTCACGGTGCACCTCTAGGCGCTGACGAAATTGCGGCAACTCGTAAACAACTAGGTTGGGAGCACGGTCCATTTGAAATTCCGACAGACGTTTACACGCAATGGGATGCGAAGCAAGCGGGCGCAGAGAAAGAAGCAGCGTGGAACGAGAAACTTGCAGCGTATGAAGCAGCCTACCCAGAGTTGGCAGCTGAATTCAAACGCCGCGTAAATGGCGAGCTACCGGCAGAATGGGAAGAGAAAGCAACACAAATCATTGCTGATCTTCAAGCAAACCCTGCGAACATTGCTTCTCGTAAAGCGTCTCAAAACGCGCTAGAAGCATTTGGCGCAATGCTACCTGATTTCCTTGGTGGTTCTGCTGACCTTGCTCCGTCTAACCTAACTATGTGGTCTGGTTCTAAATCTCTAACCGCTGAAGACGCATCTGGCAACTACATTCACTACGGTGTACGTGAGTTCGGTATGACGGCCATCATGAACGGTATCGCTCTGCACGGCGGTTTCGTACCTTACGGTGCAACTTTCCTAATGTTTATGGAATACGCTCGTAACGCGATGCGTATGGCGGCGCTAATGAAAGTGCAAAACATCCAAGTTTACACTCACGACTCTATCGGTCTGGGTGAAGATGGCCCAACGCACCAACCTGTTGAGCAAATGGCCTCACTTCGCCTAACGCCAAACATGAGCACATGGCGTCCATGTGACCAAGTTGAGTCAGCAGTCGCTTGGAAATTTGCAATTGAGCGCAAAGACGGTCCTACGTCGCTTATCTTCTCTCGCCAAAACCTTGCCCAGCAAGAACGTGACACGCAGCAAGTCGCTGACATCGCAAAAGGTGCCTACGTGCTGAAAGATTGTGAAGGTACACCTGAGCTAATTCTTATCGCCACAGGTTCTGAAGTTGAGCTAGCAGTTAACGCGGCAGCTGAGCTTTCTGCTGAAGGTAAGAAAGTACGTGTAGTCTCTATGCCAGCGACCGATGTGTTCGACAAGCAAGACGAAGCATACCGCGAGTCTGTACTGCCTTCGAGCGTGGCTGCACGTGTTGCAGTTGAAGCGGGTATTGCCGATTTCTGGTACAAGTATGTTGGCTTTGGTGGCAAGATTGTTGGTATGACTACCTTTGGTGAGTCTGCGCCTGCAGGTGAGCTGTTTAAGATGTTTGGCTTCACTACAGAAAATGTCGTGAGCACGGCGAAATCACTTCTAAAGTAATGTAGTCACTCCGCAAGACTGAATAGCCCCTAATGGTTGCATTGCAGCTATTAGGGGCTTTTTTATTCATATCATCCGCATTCGCGGACTGCAGGTTTGTAATCTAGCGACTTCTCATTTATTGGACACCAAATAACTTGATCGTTAATTCACCGTTTCTAGACTAAAAGTACGGTAAAAAAAGGATTTGAGTTATGTCTACACTTAAATGGAACACCGGACCCTCTGTTCAGCGACAATGGCTGCTATTTTTATTGTTCAGCATACTGCTGATAGCCTTTCCCTCTACTAGCGCTAGCGAATTAGTGATTAAAGATGGTGGAGCAACCGTTATTAGCTTTTCAGACAAAGAACTTTCTGAATTACCACAAACCACAATCAGCACCGAGCTTCCATGGCTTGAAGGTCAAAATGCTTTCACTGGTGTCACCTTTGAAGCCTTGTTTGTAGCCTCAAACACTCCATTGCCCAACGTTATTACCTTGATTGCCTACAACGATTACAAGGTCAGTATCAAACTTCAAGATATCCATGGTTATCAACCTATTATCGCCAATCGAAAAAATGGAAAGCGAATGTCAGTGAGAGATAAGGGTCCTTTTTGGGTAATATTCCCCCTCTCAGAACATCCTGAGATAGACAATATCGATTATCACTCGATGATGATTTGGCAATTGAAAGAAATTAGATACTAAGATGAAAGCAAGCAAATGCTTTGAACGATTTCCAATAAGTGTGGTGAAAGCCATACTCGTTGTGCTCACAGCGGGTGTATTAGCGGTCAACGTAATGACCATCGATAGGATAAATCAATTGAACTCAGATCTATCAAATCGAAAAAACGAAGCCACCTGGTTCATATTGCAACTGGTCAAAGAGTATTCAAACTTCATTACTGAAACTCACCTAACCCCCATAAATAAACAGAATCTATGGCTCGCTTACGATCTCACTTGGAGTCGTTTCGATATCATATTGAACAGCAAAGAATCGGCTTTATTTATTAAGCAAGCCAACTATAAAACGTTTTTCGAATCTCAGTTTGAAAAATTTCAAGGGTTGGAAAAATCGTTAACTTTAATAGAATCGCAACCTGATTTGCAGTCCGCTTTTCAGCAGCGTGTGGAGCTAAATTTTGAAGAGATGATTCACTTCATCAACGAGAAGTTTCAGATACAAAGTCCGATAACACAGAAAAACCAAACTGAAATTAAACGACTCCTCATTCTACAAAAAGCCAGTACTGTGGCACTGATTATCCTATTCGTCCTCACTGCCTCAATCTTCTGGGTGGACACCAAGCTTCGTCTCACACTGCAAAGAAAAGATCCACTCACCTGCTCACTCAACAGAATCGCATTAAGCCATGATATTAAAAGCCCAAGCATTAGTACTCAATACCATTTGCTATCCATCAGGCTACTCAATCTCCCGGAAGTCAACCATAAGTATGGAATTGATTACGGAGACCTTCTTATAAAAACAGCAGCAGAAAGAATTAGTAGCGCTATAAATGAGCCCTTATCACTCTACCGCTATACCGGCTCTCAATTCATCGTGTTGAGTCATTCTGAACAGGGTACGATGTCTGTAGACGTGGAGCAGGATATTAAAAACGCTCTTGCCCAACCGATCAATCTTGCTGACATGACACTGCTACTAGATGTCACTATAAGCCGAGATTCCTATTTGCTTCGCAAGAACTTAGTTGAGAAATTAACTCAGCTATCGAAAAAAACCGCATTTACATCAAGTTAATTTATTCTATCTAGCGCTTTATCACTGTGAGATCTGACACTTTTGACTTCAGCGCCGAACCCAAATGCTGAGTATAGAAAACACAAAAGTCCTCAAAAGTAAGAGGTTTACTAAACCAGTAACCTTGAAGGTAGTCGCACCCTATGTCGGTAAGATAGCGACACTGATAAGCCGTTTCTACTCCCTCTCCAACGACCCTCGCATTACAGCTATGTCCAAGTGAAATGATAGAGTTAAGCATTCTTTCTTTATTGCCATCGTTCCCTATGTGGTCAACAAAACTCTTGTCCACTTTAAGTTCATCAACCGGATAGTTGAGCAATTGCTGGATTGCAGTATAGCCGGTACCAAAGTCATCCAAGGAAACTTTGAATCCCAGATCTCGTAAGCATAGAATGATGGCAATAGTATCTTTTGTACTCTCTACATAACTGGTCTCAGTAATCTCCAATATCACTCGGTCATGGCTGATTCCATGTTGAGAGCACGCACCACACAATTGTTCGACAAATTGATTGTTGTATAGCTCTAGACCTGAGATATTGATAGAAATTGCACCAGTGTAACCCGTATGCTGCTTCAAATCATTAAGAGCAGCGAGGGCGGTTTTAATCACCCAAACATCAATATCACCGATAAGATTGGCGCGTTCTGCCGCAGGGATGAATTCTTCTGGGCCGATACCCATCACCTGTAATGTAGGACAGCGTACCAATACTTCAATGCTTGCAACTTGATAACTTTTCGCATCGATTAGTGGCATAAATAACAGTTTAAAGTCCCCCTGCTTACTGCAGGTGAGTAGTACTTGCTCAATTTCATCTTTTCTTAGTAGCTCTGTCATCAACATTTGATCAAACAACACCAAGGAGCGTTGGTTTTTAATCCGTTTCGCTTTGTTCAGTGCTGCTTCCAAACCCTTTTGCCAAAGATAGTTTTGTTCCTGATTGCAAAGCGGAAATACCGACATTGCAAGATGAACATTAAACCCCATATCGCCGAACTTAGACGACCTTTGCAGTCGCTGCTCAGCATGTATCATGAAATCACTTGCCTCATCATCATCGCTTGCATTAATCAAAGCGCAAAAGGTGTTACTAGCAAATCGACTGGTAGAGTAGTCACTAAAACTCGCGCCTATATCTGATTGGTGGCTGCATATCAGCTGCTCTATTTCATTGGCAATGTTCTGAAGTAACTTGTCACCCACATCCTGACCATGAAGATCGTTGAACCGCCTAAAGTCGACAATATCCCAAGCGACAACATAGGTTTGCTCATTGCAATGACTATCGCCACGCTGTTCGATAAATCGAATAAATGATCGACGATTCGCAAGTGTGGTAAGACTGTCAAACTCCGCTTCAAATTTCACTTTACTTAGACTGTCTATATAGCATTTTTCAGCGTCGATACCTCATCGTCACCTTTGGCCCGCTTGAAGTATCTGAGTTCAAGGCCACCTCTGTGAATATCATTGAGTAGTGCATTAATGGGTTTAATGATATTAGTGCGAACCACCAAGTGAATGATGAACAACATCACAACGAGTACAACCAGCATATATAGGGTAAGTTTTGTCGCCAACCTTGATTCTATTGGCGCGTAGTGGTCATCCAGAACAGTGAGCGACATCGACAAGCCAAGCCCGCTAATATCAATGAGAGAACCGTCAATGTACTCCTGCTCAAGAACTTTAATAGTGATAGGCTCGACAGGGTTTATACTCGAGCTAGGTTGATTAAAATCCAGACTAAGCGTTGGGTACCTATGTATTTCTGTTAGCAGTACATTAATCTGGGTCAATGGTCCATCAACCACAAGTAAAGAGCGATCTGCTCTATTCATCGCTTGCTTGTCATCAGGCAGCATTTTCGAATGGTGAGCACTAATAGAAAGGTAGCGAAGCTCTCCAGTTATTGAGCGGTAAGCGGTACCTTGCTTGTAAAAAGCGCCTCCTGTCGATACATGTACATAGGCGTCAAAAACGGTTTGATATAAGTCATTGGGTAGCTCTAGCGGTCCAAATGGATCTGACGACTCTGAGCTTGCAGTGAGTACGAATGATGGGTCAATAACATAGACGGCTATTCTGCCCAGCTCAACCACTCTCTCCTGTCGAAGTACATAACGAATATGATTCTCCAAAAAAAGACGTTCGCTAGAGTCTCCCGAGCTTTGAAGGTAGTTAATAAATTGAACGCTCCCCGAGACTTCATACCCCAACGCTTCAATTCCACTTCGCTCAAAGTTGGCTGCATTTATACTGTTAGTTAATTTTGTGACCCACTTTTGCTGCTCAAGTTTTTTATGTTCTGACAATTGCCAAAAATAAAGCGCAGTTCCAGCTATTACTGCCACCAGAAGCAAAATAGGAACTAAAACAACATGCAACCTTCGAAGAAGTCTCATCGTCACCTCAGATCTTCAACAATTCGTTGTCGCAACAGCTGAGCTTTGCCACTTAAAGGTCGATAAAGATAACTTTTGCTTATTAATTCAAGATCTGGGTTTATTGCTTTGTCATTCAGGTACTGTTCACCAAGCAGCATTTCTACGTTTTGATTAGGCGTAGAAAACCATGCGGTACTCGCATTCAACGCAGCGATTTCTGGTGCGGTGAGATACCGAATCACTTGTATCGTTTGGTCACTGAGTGATCGACCTTCAGGTACTGCTAAACACTCGAGCCAAATAATCGTTCCCTCCTTTGGGATAACGTATTTCCACTTAAACTCACTTTCATCTTGAATGCTATTTAACACATGATGATCGCCAGAAAAACCAAATGCGATGTCCAACGAGTTCAACGTATTCCCATTACCGATTGAATCAAGAATATAGTTTGTCGATTTTAGGTAAGGTCGTTGCTTTTTAAGCAACTGATAAGCCACTTGTAAGTCTTGTTCACGTTCAGATAAGGGATCAAGGTCCACGGCCATCAGCGCCGCACCAATCAGATCAACCGGATGAAAGTACATAGAGACGCGACCTCGAAGTGCTTCGCTAGGTTCTAACAAATCTCTCCATGACGTCACCGAGATATCTTCACTACCACGAAAAACGATGCCGCTCGTGCCCCACGCATAAGGGATACCATAATCACCGCAAGCGGCGACCCATTTGGGGTCAAACCTATCAGCAAGTTCGTCACTCAGTGCTTTTATCGGTTTGATAGCTCCCTGCTTACCAAGGCTCTGTAAGCGAACACTCTCTACTACCACAAGATCAATGGTCTTTCCGCGCTCGCTGAGGAGCAGTTCATCGCGTACTGCTTCGTCTGAAAAATAAATCTGTTTTAAGTCGATTTGATGAGTATTTCTTAATTTATCAATGACGACCGGAGACAAAAACGCCTCCCAGTTATAAAGGTAGGTACTATGTTGAGCCTGAACGTGGTGTGAGTATAGTGGCGCCGTAAGGCATGCTATTGCAAGCAGCATCCTCAACGCATATCTAAATTCTGAGCTCAATTCCCTCATGCGCTCGCCTCCTATATTCCCTCATTCAATAGACTAGGCGATTAGGTAAAGCGATGCGACAACCAGCTCATCTCAATAATGAGAACTATCAGTTTTTTGATTCAGTTTTATCTGTAGCAAGCGCCTTAGTTGTCATTTCCATATCTCCAGTGACCATATTTAGACTGACGTGATAAGTATTGTCAGGATCACCATAGTGTTTAAAGGTGAACTGATAACTGTGCGCAGGGTAGAAAATAGGCACATCAACGACTTGTTCTAGATCGTAACCATCCTGAACAAACACTTCTTGAACTTCCACTCGCTGCCTTGCTGCCTCAAGCTCTAATTTACGATTATAAGCAGGGGCCACAGAGGGATTACTTGGATAACTGGTGCCATCATGAGCGAGTGTACGCAGTGTGCCATCACTCCAAACATAGACATCTTTCCAGCCATTATGCTCGCGATTAGACAATAGCACTGGCGTTTCCGTTACTGTCATTCGATGAAGAACGCTGCCTTTGTCATCAAATAGATAAGCGGTGCACCCCCCAGAACCACAAAAATACGGGTCTTGCATCAGAACAAACAACTCATTGCGACCATCATTGTTCAAATCTGCGGAACCAGACTTATATCGATACTCTTTGTCTCTAGGATCCAGCTTTTCTGGGATAAGAATATCTTCAGCTACCAGTCTATCGATATTGTCAAGCGTAAAGACCTCTGGACGTGGTTCGCTGGTGTATTCATTGCAGCCTTGCAATAAAGCTGCAATTGAAAAAAGGACAATGACTTGTTTCACATCGTTCTCCAAAGAGTAGTCAGGCATTCTAAGTCTATGAAGGTACACGATGATTCACAAGTTTAAATAGCAAAAATAGCGAGTTGTGATGCCCTTTTAAAGTCATGACAAGAAGTTGGTAAATTTTCCTAAAAATGGTTTAAATTTCCAATTTATTGTTTGAGCACACCCGACCACACCCAAAATAACGGGCGTGAGAAAATGGAATGGTTTTTGCACACTATCGGTAAATCAATCAGATAGTTACGAGTTTCTATGAGCAATCCATTACCTCCAAAGCACTCGATGTTTTGGGAAGACCATCCATACACCCATGACGCCGCAGTGAGCGCTTTTGAAGAAGACGGTTCCTTGTCTTCGCTTAATCAAATATCCGAACTGCCTTCAACTCACCTTGATGGCCTTCCCCCAGAGAACAGTATGTACTGGGAAGGTACTACGGAAAAAATCGAACCGGTAGTCGAAACCAAGCCTGAACTTGTTAACCTCGCTAAACCCGAGCAAGAAGCCGAAGCAGTTACCGCACACTTTGTTCCTGTGCGCTATGCCATTGATGAGTTAACATCAGACACAACGAGCCCATTCGGATTGCCGGAAAACTGGCAAGGTAATGGTCAAGCGAGACTCGATAAGTCCAGCTATACGCTGCGCCAACTCCGAGACGGCTGGCTGTACGTTTATGACTCTATTAATAAATCGCTGGATGAATACGAAATCAAGGGTCATGAGTTTACCTACTATAAACTCAGTGAAACAGAAGAGGTTGAGACAGAAAAGCGTGGCAATGCCGAATCACCAACAACGTACTTAAGCTACCCTTCAAACAGCGTACTGTCCTTGTGTTTCGCGCCACACCGCTGGACGTGGAAAATGTTCCTTAAGGTGCTCAACAATCCAGAGTCCCATATTGGTCGCATGCAAACTGTAGTCTTGTGCAACAACCCCAATCAACATCACATTGCCCCTATCGAAGTGTTGAATCAAGTCGCAGATATTGAAGCGTCCAGCACGGATGATGCTCGCTTTGCACATTCTTGTGTCGTCACTCAAGAGGATGAGGCACAAAGCGAGATAAAGCCTATTGCAAGCGAATCAGACATCTGCGGGGCAATTCCAGAAGATGAACAAGCCTATGTTGTCGCCATCAATGACTACTTAGCCGACATCAATGACATGGCTTTGCATTTTGTTGGTGTTGCAAGTCCACTGCGCCTTTTCAACGAACAAACACAGAGTCAGCGCTTATTAATGAATGCCGCTATGAACTTGTGTATGTTTGGGGCAAGTGACTCGCTAGAAAGCTATCCATCAAGCGTAAAGCGCCGCAGTTCCCAGTTAGAATTCTATCAAGACATGGCTGGGTATTTTGACGCCACTCGTAACAGTGAATTAATGCAAGACGCTGTTGCTTCAGTGCGAGGCGGAACCAATGCCTTTACCATGCAGCACACACAAGGAATGTCAGCGGAAGCGATTAAGCTATCAGAGGCAATCAAAGAAAAGTATCGCATTAGTGATACCAGTTTTCCTAAGTACGAGACCTGGGTTGCCAACGAGCGCTGGCGCAAGCAGCTAAACTGGCAACAAATGCTCAAAGATATGCGCGAGATAGCCCAACACGAAGACAAACTTTTAGAAGAAGTTGTGGTGATGAAGCGCGACTTCATTGCAATACTGGAGACTCTCTCCCCTCACCATTTAGAGCGCATCGTTGACTTATTTAGTGAAGAGACCCAAAAAACGCTCTACCAACTGCACCTCACTACGGTCCAGTCCTTCACCTTAGTAATACAGGACGAAGATAGACAGTGGGCAGAGCAACAATGGCACTTACCCACCAGTTTGTGGGCTTTATACACCAGTGGATTCAGCCGGAGCACCTACAAAGCTTTAGAAGCGGTGCTACCGATTAGTCAGCAATCACCCGATGAAGCCGAAGGCTCAACGGTAGATGATGTAATGTCATGGATAAGCACTACCAATACCGTGTATGGCAAAATAATGGACTTTGTCTCTAACCCCAACACCCAAGAAACCCTGATACTCAAAGAGCTCAGCAAAGGTAGTGGAGAACTCGCCGCTATTTTTACCACCAGTATGAAAGCCGCAGCGAGCGGCGCTGGAGAGCAAGTTTTATCCGCCTCCTCTCAACTAACAGCGTTAATTATGAACGTCGTATCGCAACAAGATCGAACTGGCACCTTTGTGCATCGAGCGGTTATCGCAGAGCGTATGGCATCGTTTGCGGGTATCGATGTTGTTGAGAACTATGCAGAGCGATATCGAGCATGGTTAGAAGGGGTCAAGAGCAACAGCACTAAACTCAAAGAAGTTAATGCTGTTGTCAACGCTTTTCATGCCAACGACAACACTGTATCGAGCAACCAGTACCAGAAAGCGCTCGAGAAGCAACGCAGCCTCAAAAAAAGTCAACAAGCGAGTATGCTAGATTACCCTCACCGCATTGTACTTCCCGAGAATCTACCACTGAAGTCAAAGTCCTGCACCGCGATGTAATAAACAACAAACTGAATAACTTAAACCAACGCTTTCAGAAAATTGGCGGCCTTGGCTTCTTGGGCTTTTTGTTCAATGTGATCGCTCTAAAAGATGCGGTACAGGGTGTACAGCAAACTGGGTTATTGAGCGAAGACGATTGGTTGGATTTAAATCAGAAACTGTTTTATGTGTCGAGTGCGTGGGCTGGGATTGCTACGGGTAAGGCTTGGGGGGCGGTGCAAGAAAATGCAACGCTAAGGTCACGCTCGCTGTTGACGTTTGAAAAAGCTATTAAGAAAAGGACCAATGTAAACCTAAATGCAGTGCAAAGTTTGCGGCATTTCAATCGTTGGCTATCTGTTACTGCCGGACTAGGTATGTTGGCGTCAGGCATTGAAGCGTATCGTTCTTGGAAGATACACGATAGCTTACATGGTATAGAGCGGTTCTTTCAGACTACCAACACTATTTCGCTAACGACAATTAGCATTCTAAACGCGTTCCAGTTTTTTGGAGCTACAACAGGCTTTTTTTCTGCTAATGTTATTTTCGGTGGTCCAATGATGGGAGCACTATTAATGCTTACAATCGCCTATTTATTTTCAAATTTTATATTAGATGGAATTAAGCAAGATGATTACCAAAAGTGGCTCGATAAACTACCTTGGGGAAGACACCCAGATCGCCAACTTTGGAGCGAATCAAGTGACATAGAAACGGCCGTTGCTTTTGATGCTAAGTTATCTAAGTCGGCATTGCTAGACTTACAAGTCATTACACAAAAACCTATTGTCTGTCATCAACGCATGGAGAAAACTCGAAAAGCACAGGGCTGGCAAGACAATCCTAAAACCGAGTTATATGCTTTAGTGCTGAAAATTCAAGTACCGAAAGAAATACCAATAGATCAAATAGAGATTCGAGTAAACCTCTCTAATAGTAGAAGCCCATTGCTCTCCGGTCAATGGTTACTCGATGCTAAGCTAGAAAGTAATAATTTCTCAACCAAAGAATCAAAACGTTACAACATATATCAAGCTAAATTGCCCACGAGTGATAGCGAAGAGTACATATCCCTTCGTGTTAGCTATCGCAATAGTGATAGTCCGATACAAAAACAGGATTATTATTTTCAACATAGTGTGAAACAGAGTGCAATTTATACTGCAATCACCGACAATAGTAAGCAAAGACAACTTGAATCTATACTTTCACCTAAAAATATTGAGTTAACCGTTTAGGAGCGTACCTTGGCTTATTTACCTTTTTACGTTACTCCCGAAGAGTTTCGAGAGTATCAACAACAGCAAGAATTAGAAATAAAAGAAGGTGAAAACCTGATCGAATGGGAAGCTTACAATATTGAGATGCCTAACCGATATACCTATCATTTGTTCGTGCTAGCTGTGATGATACCAGCGGTCATATTTACATACTTTGTTGGTTTTTGGTCGGGAGGTGTTGGGAAAACGATTACATCAATATTCGTTATCTTATTTATCTATGGAATTGCGCATCTCACCTTTTCAGTAGATTACCACTTCACGCACTCTCTATCGAGCAAGGGCTTCATGCTCAGTAGACGACGCAACATGCCAAAATGGATGAATAAAGCCGTCCAAGTCACCGCATGGTGTGCTGCTATATTTTGTATTTTAATGGTCGGTATTGCGGGCCCTATGATTCTAGCTGGTGCTGGGGGTGCAATCTTTCTGGCATTTGGCATGCTTAAAAAACAGCCCGATGAGCCGACTGACATCATCACTGCTCAACCAGATGACTTATTATCTGGATACTACAATACGAAACGCAAGGTGATCGCCCTGCATACAAAAGAAGACGAAATATATTTTGAAAACACGAGTATAGGCCTTCTTAATCGAAGCCAACATCGTGGCGTAGCATACATCTTCTTTTCGAATAAACAGCAGTTAATCAATATTGTTGAGCGATTCGAAAAAGAATTTAGTATCAAACTCATTGAAGAGCCTAATCACAAGCTCCTTTTCGACCTAGAATTCATTTATCGCGACATTGAACACCTTCCATCCATTTCTGGGACTTATCTACTATCAGAAACTGAAAACCACAAAAAGAACTCTCCCTTACCAGAGGAAAAATACATCTTTAATAACCAGTGGTACACCAAACAAGAGCTGGAAGCTGAGAAGTTAAAACTTGCAGACAATTACAACTAAAAAAAAATAGATACTGTTGAACTGTGCTCAGGAGTAACAATTGGTTTCTTCAACGTTGCTGAGTTTCAAGAACATCAGCACGAACATAAAACAGAAAGGCAGCCTACGCTGCCTTTCTGTTTTGTCCTAGATAATCTAAGCCAAAAACCCCACTTAATCAAAGCGTACTAACAACACGCACAGCCAGCAAAATCAGCACTAACCCCGAAAGTTGGTCAATCAACTTCGCTTTCGATTTAAGCTTGTTTAATAAGCGTGGTGATGACAGCATAAAAGTAATCAAGGTGTACCAGAGTCCATCAACCACTAATGGAGTAAAAACGATGATCGCTTTATCAGATACCTCACTGCCAATGGCGACAAATTGGCTAAACAGTGCAGTGAAAAACAAGGCGATTTTCGGGCTCAAAAGGGAAATGAACAACCCTTCTTTTGCCGCAGTCATTACCGATACTTGCTTACCCGATTCTAAACGCTCAACAATGCCACCTTTTGAGCGCAGTGCGTTATAGCCTAACCATGCGAGATACAATGCACCTAATAGAGAAATCCCTTTAAATACCAAAGGGAACTGATGCAATAATACCGAGAGACCAAGAACGGTAACGATCGCGTAAACGCCAATTCCAAACGCATGTGCCCATGCAGTGGCAAGACCATGTTGTCTGCCTCCGGCTAGGCTGTGTTTAGCGACAATAGCCAAGCTCGGGCCTGGTGACATGGCTCCTAACAGACAAATAGCCAAAAGTGATAACCAAATAGTGAAGCTCATAGATTGTATCCTCCGTTGAGCATCAATCTACCACTCACCTTTAATGATTTGAAATCACGATTTATCATTATCATCATGATTTAAGATCATAACCCTCACTCTCGAACCGAATACATCGAGGTACGCATATGCGCTAGCACTTGTTCACGTAGCCAAGTGTGCGCCGGATCTTGGTCATACTTTGGGTGCCAAATTAGCCAGTAGAGGTGTTTAAGCGGAGTGAATGGCAGTTCGAAGATTCGTAACCCAAGTTGCTTAGCTAGGTTAACGGCAATGTGCTCTGGTAACGTAAGCAGTCCGTCACTTTGTGAAAGCATGGCAAAGGCTGAGCTGAAAAATGGAGTCGAGACAAGAATTCTGCGTTCCAGGCCTTTCTCGTTCATCGCTGAATCAAGAAAGCTGTCTTTATCACCCCCGCTGAAATACGAATGTGAGGATAGGCTTCCAAATCGGAAAAGCTCAGTGCCTTACGACTTGTCAGTGGATGATGCTGGCGAGTCACAATCACAGGTATATCTTCACCAATTTTTCGGGAGCTCAAACCGCTTGGCGCTTCCGGCAGCATAGTTGAAGCTAGCTGAACGTCTGTATCTCCGAGGCGTTGCAGTAAATTAGGCTCCCAAAGACGATAAGAAAAGTCCATTAATGGCGCGCTTTCTCCAATGCGCCCAACCAATTCTGGGAAGATGTACTGAGCTACATAATCGGAGGATGAAAACGTCAGTGTTTGTTGGTAGTGCTTGGGATCAAACTCGTCATTTCCGAGCACACGCTGAATATTATCGAGAAGAGGTTCAATCTCATTGCTGAGCTTTATAGCGCGTGGAGTGAGAACGTAGTGGCTACCATCACGCACAAGTAATGGATCTTGGTAGATCTCACGAAGTTGACTCAACTGACGGCTGACCGCCGACTGTGTTAGGTTCAATCGTAATGCAGCTCGGCTGACATGACGCTCTGCGAGCAGCACTTGCAATGTATAGAGTAGATTTAAATTGGTTTTGTTATTCATCGGCCCACGTGCTGTGTCGAACACCCTACCCCAACATAGTGAGCTTCGGTGTCCCTCTACGGTGGCCTAAAGTGATTATTTCGCCGACTGGATGATCTGAACACTTGAAGGCAGATATTCAGTGACGGCTTGGTTCTTGCCTTGTTTTTTAGCAGCATACATGAGTTTATCGGCTTCATATAGCGTTTCGAAGTCACTTGCGTTTTGATAGATGACACAGCCAACACTTACCGTCACCATTTGATAATCTATTTCCTCAAGTGCTATTTCTCTTGCAGCGTGGCAAATGTTTTCGGCGAGCTGCTCGGAAACTCCTGTCGCCATGTCAACAAAAGCAACCGCAAACTCCTCTCCACCAATTCTGGCTATGGTTTGAGTTGAGGTCGTTAAGCCACTGATTTTTTCCGCCACGCTCTTAATCACCAAATCACCCTTGATATGCCCGTAGGTATCATTGATGGCCTTGAAGTTGTCGATATCGACAATCATGACGGTTAAATTCCAATTTGCTTGTCCGTAGAGCTTGAGCTTCTCTAGGAAGTACCGACGATTCCAGAGCCCCGTTAGCGCGTCGGTTTCTGATAAGTGTTTAAGTTTTTGATTGGTTCTCGCCAGTTCAGCTGTACGCAGCTTTACTGCGAGTTTGAACACGACTAAGTAGATGATGACTAATGCTCCAACGACACCGATAACTAATTTGGGTAAATAGTCAGGGTAGACGGTCGTAATGTGCATCCAACGACTTAATATTCGGTTGCGTTCCTGAGCGGTAACATTATTGAAATCGGCAATCACACTGCCCAGAGCTTGAGCACGCGAAATAGCCGTCGCGTAATAAAGCTCTCCAGAATAGAGGTGTTTAACGCCTATAAACTGTCCACTAGCACGGGAAGTGGTGAGATAATAATTGGCGACTTGTTGATCGGCGACGAATGCTCGGATTTGATTACCAAGTGCAGCTTCAATCATGAGTGCATTATTAGCAAATAACGTCAGCGAAACCTTTGGGAAGTGAGTTTGTATATAGTCAGCTTCATAGCCCCCTGAAACCACTCCAACGTTGTGTCTATGGTTTCCTTGCAAGAACGCATTCGCATCAAACGTTTGCAAGGATTGGTGGAAGTAAAGCTGAGTGTCTATCGCAAACAAAGTTCGTCCATATGCCAGGTACTTCGTTCTCGACTCAGACCAAAGCAAACCTGCATGAATATCCGCTTGGTTGTGTTTTACCCGATCAAGAGATTCTTGCCAATCCACCAATTGGAATTCGATTTCAACACCATTGGCTTCACCATAAGCCTTCCAAAAATCCACCAAAATGCCCGCGGGCTGACCTGATTCATCAATAAATGAATAAGGCTTCCATGCTTTAGAATTGGTGACAACTAAACGATTCGATGAAAACGGTTCGCTCACTTCAGAAGCAACATCATAGACGTTGAGACTTTGCGATAATTCATCACCAGAAGCGAAAGAGACACGACAGATCAGTACCAGTATAAAGGCTAATGGCCAAACCACCTTAAACTGGGTCATAATCAACATGTTACATACTCGCAACTACTTAATAAGAATATTATTTATAGTCGCTTATTTTGTGACATGCCCTGCGTATTTATGAAATTCTCGACTTAGATCTCACTATGGTCGCTCACTGAGTCATTGCTTATATAAAGGTTGGATAGCAAGAGATATTTTATAAAATAAAATCAATCTTTAATGGCGAAGCTCACTGCGGCATCGCTATGGATTTGGGTCGTGTCATACAGCGGTATCGAGGTGTCCGCTTGCTTTATTAACATAGCAATCTCAGTACAACCCAGAATTATTGCTTGAGCACCGTTTGCCGCAAGATCGCCCACTATTTGCAGATATTCTTGCTTAGAAGAATCGCGCACTTCACCTTTGACAAGCTCTTGATAAATCACATCGTGTACACGCTTGCGTTGCTCGTCATTTGGCACTAGAACCTCAATGCCAAACTGCTGTTCTAAACGACCTTTATAAAAGTCCTGCTCCATAGTGAAGGCAGTACCAAGTAATCCAACTTTGGTTACACCATCTTTGACTAGATTTTTTGCGGTTGCATCCGCTATGTGGATAAGCGGTATAGACAGTTTCTGCTCAATCTCTGGCGCTACTTTGTGCATGGTATTGGTACAAATCAGCAACGCGTCAGCACCTGCCGCTTGAATTGAAAGAGCAGCCTGACTCAAATGCCCAGCCGCAGCATTCCAATCACCACTTCGCTGCATTGCCTCTATTTCGGCAAAGTCGACACTATAAAGCGCAATCTTGGCAGAATGGAACCCACCTTTCGCTGCCTTTACGCCTTCATTGATTGCTTTGTAATAGTTTGCTGTCGATTCCCAGCTCATTCCACCCAGCAGGCCAATTGTTTTCATTTTCATTCCTTTTTGTGTCCCTTACGTCTGACTATAACCAACGGGATCGGTCAGAGGCAATGAATTTATTTTGAGATTTCCTACAGTTATCATTAGACTACTTAGAATAAGCGCATCCCTTATTGAGAAATGCCTCAAGAGTAATCTGACCAGTAAAATTAGTTGCTCAAAATGCTAAAGAATCCCTCACTGGTACCGATACAATATCTAGTTATACAAAACAGTGTTCTTAATAATAAATCCATTTCATAGCACCTTGTATACATTCAATGTCAGCCAACCAATAGATCAATAGTTTTAGCGAATCTAGGACGTAGTATGAAATTTAGCCACAAAATCGTGTCCGCTTCGGCGGCATTACTGCTCGTTACCGTCTCAACCTTGGGTATCACTCAGTTGGTTACTGTACGTAGCGAGCTTCAAGATCACATTGATAGCAGCATCCATGAGCTGACAACGGGCATTAAAAACACCATCACCTATGACTTAAATGCCAAGCGTGATATCGCCAGTTCCGTGACTGAATCCCTAGAAATCAATCCTGAAAATCGCGAGTTCATAACCAACGTCATCACCACTCCTACTCTGAAAAGTAGTTTTCAGGCCGTTGGTGTGGGTTATGAAGCTGATGGTTCTCTAATTAGCAACGACGGATGGGTACCTGATAGCAGCTATGATTCGCGTACGCGTCCTTGGTATCAAGAAGCAAAACAAACCAATGGTACAATTATTACCGACCCATATGTTGATTCATCAACGAAAAACGTCATCATCTCACTCGGCTCTGCACTCAACGACGACTCCGGTCGCTTTATAGGCAGCGTTGTCTTTGATGTGACTTTAACGACCTTGGCTGATCTCGTGAATCAAACCGACCTGTTTGGTGCAGGTTATTTGTTTGTCGTGACCGACAAAGGCATGACCATCGCGCACCCTGATAGCAGCTTCAACGGCCAACCAGTGACTAAGTTCGTGCCAGGTATTCAGCTACAATCTGGCGCTCAGCAGCTCTCAATCAATGGCCAAGATTACCAAGTCAATCTAGTGCAAGTACCTGAAGAGAACTGGTTCGTCGGTGCAATCATTGATAAAAGTATTGCGTTTTCGGCGATCAGTAGCATGCGTAACCAATCGATTCTATTCACGGTCATTGGTCTGATAGTCAGCGTTATCGCGCTAACCGTACTGATTCGCTTCCTCATGCGTCCACTTAATGACCTTAATGCGGCAATTCAAGATGTGGCCAATGGTAATGGTGATCTGACTCATCGTCTTGATACCAATACAGATGAAGAGTTTGCGGAGCTCGCTAAAGGCTTTAATACCTTTACTGGGAATCTTCAGCAGCAGATTATTCAATCCAAACAAATCTCTACTAAGATTTTGGCGTTGACGCAGCAAACGACTGAAGGTGCGAAGCACTCAGCCATAGCGATGAATATCCAGCTTCAAGAGTTAGAGCAACTTGCTACCGCAATGAATGAGATGGCAAGTACATCATCAGAGGTTGCTAACAACGCACAAGGTGCAGCAAGCGCTGCGCAAGCAGCGGACAGTGCAACTCAAGAAGGTTCAGAAGTTGTGCTGGATACCACAAGCGCCATTACTAACCTATCAAATAGTATTGAGGAAGCGGTCATTGAAGTTCAGGCTTAGAAACAGCCACTGACAACATTGAAACGATTCTTAAAGTCATCAACGACATTGCCGATCAAACCAACTTGCTAGCGCTAAACGCTGCGATTGAAGCAGCACGTGCGGGTGAATCTGGACGCGGTTTTGCCGTGGTAGCCGATGAAGTCAGAACACTAGCACAGCGCACGCAGGAGTCGACGACCGAAATTCGCAGCATGATCGAACAACTGCAATCTGGCGCTCATTCGGTATCGGCAGCAATGGCACAAAGTAAAGACAGTGCCACGCTCGCTGTAGACCGCGCGCAGTCAGCAAACGATGCGTTAGAGCGTATCCGCCAATCTATTGCACAAATTTCTGACATGAACATGCAGATCGCTGCGGCTGCTGAAGAGCAAAGTCTAGTAGCGGAAGAGATCAACGCGAATACAGTTAAGATTAAAGACCTTAGCGAACAAGTTTCCGAGGCCGCTGATGGCGCGAACGCTGCGATGACAGATCAGTTCGAGAATGTCCACCAGCAAGAAGCTATTCTAAGCCGCTTTAAAGTCTAGTCTATGGGGCGCCTCTATTTGGGTTTCCGAATAGAGGCATTTCCCTTCGGCCGCACCATCACCCTACTCGTATGTTAGAGGACTTCCTTTTCCTCACCTCCATTCCATCCATCAGATTAATTATCGGCAGTTCCTGGAAATAACCAGAATTATTAACTACCTTATTACTATAAATTGAAACTTTGCATCATTTATATGGAATGAATAATTTACAGTTCAAATAGAAATTAAATTAACCATTGAAATTGACATTCAAAAACACATAAATCCCCTACCAGTTTTTCTCAAAACCCGCGAGTAAACATACATTTTCTGCGTGTAAGCGATGAAATGTTAGTCAAGCAGTAGCAAATTATATTCACCTCGCAACTCTATAGCTTCGAATGTAGTCATGCTAAAAATCCAAATATCTTCAGAATCTTTGTCTATAATATGCAATGAAGTGACTAGTAAAAATCAGAAATTGGCACTGCTTGTCTAGGATTTTATAGAAAAACATACACTCAACGTTTAAATAATCAGCAGTTGACAACATTTTTCCTACAAAAGTCAGAAAAAAACACTTTTAAGGGTTCCAACTGCAACCATAAACTGGTTTACTTGTCACTGTTAGCGCGCCTCTACAACCTTTAGAAGGTGTATATAAAAAAATACACACAACGTTTCGGCGCCAAAGTTACGGACAAACACAACAGATTAATTGGAGTTATCGTGGCAACGAGCAACACAAACGCAGCACCCCGCGACAATTGGGGTTCGAAGCTTGGCTTCGTAATGGCCGCAGCAGGTTCTGCTGTAGGTCTTGGTAATATTTGGAAATTCCCATACACAGCAGGTGAAAATGGCGGTGGTGCATTCATCGTTATCTATCTTGCATTTGTAATTTTCATTGGTTTTAGCGTAATGCTGACTGAATTTGCTGTTGGTCGTAAGACTGGTCGCAGTGCAGTTGGTGCTTTTAAATCGACAGACGGTCGCTGGACATTTGTTGGGGTAATTGGCGTACTAAGTGGTCTACTTATCATGGGTTTCTACCCTGTAGTAGGTGGCTGGGCGCTTGCTTATGTTCAGAAAGTCGCCACTGGCCTGTTGAGCACACCTGAAGCAATCGGTGATAGCTTTGGTGGCTTCATCACAGACCCTGTGCAACCACTTCTTTGGATGGGTATCTACTTGCTAATGAACATCATCATCGTTAGCCGTGGTATCTCAGGTGGTATCGAAAAAGCAGGCAAGATCCTGATGCCGATCCTATTCCTTATCCTAATCATTGTATCTGTGAAAGGTCTTTCATTACCTGGCGCGATGGCAGGTGTTGAGTTCCTATTCAGCCCAGACTTCTCGAAAGTAGATAGTGGCGTTGTGCTTGCAGCACTTGGTCAAGCATTCTTCTCTCTAAGTCTTGGTATGGGTTGTATGATCACATACGGTAGCTACCTGAAGAAGAAAGAGAACCTAGTTCAAACGACAGGTATGGTTACGGCAATGGACACGGGTGTTGCTATCCTAGCGGGTATCGCAATGTTCCCAGCAATGTTTGCTCTGGGTATGGAGCCTGCAGCAGGTCCTGGTCTAGTATTCGTAGTTGTTCCTCAGCTATTTGCTGAAATGGGCGGCGTTGGTCTTATCTTCGCACTACTGTTCTTCGTTGGTCTAACGGTTGCAGCACTCACATCTTCAGTATCTCTTCTAGAGGTGGTTGTGTCTTACCTAATCGACGAGAAAGGCCTGAAACGTTCTACAGCCGTACTTTCTGCAGCAGCAGTCATGGCAGTACTATGTATCTTTGCTTCTCTATCACTAGGTGGTGTAGGTCCAACGCTATTTGAAACGGGTGCATTCGATATCTTCGACCTACTAACTGATAAGATCTTCCTAGCAGTTGGCGGTATGTTGGTATGTATCTTCGCTGGCTGGAGACTAAGCCGCGAAGAACTAGAAAAAGAGATCACTAACGATGGTGAAGTTAAATTCCCGCTATTCGGTCTGTGGTACAACCTAGTTAAGTTTGTTATCCCTGTAGCAGTAGCTATCGTAGCATTCGCTGGTATCTCTAGCGGCTTCGACAGCGGCAAGGGCCCTATCATGCTGATGGGCATCGGTATCATCGCATTGACTGGTGTGCTTTCTAAGAAGCTGTAACAAAACACTAAAATCTATCAAGCCCTCACCTAATGGTGGGGGCTTTTTTTATCCGTGAACCCCAGTGGTGTGATTGACTAGTGATGCGACAGAATAGTCAGATAGATATCAATACGTACAAAAAATCCCGACTCTAGGTCGGGATTTTGGTTTGTTACTTGAACGCAGCAGCTCAATTAGCGCTATTTAGCTTCACCATAACGCTCTAGATATAAAATTGTTGCAGCCGTTCTCGATGGCACTTGAAGCTTTCTCAACAAACTTTTCATGTGTACTTTGACTGTCGATTCAGAGATGAACAAGCGGTCAGCGATTTGTTTATTCCTAAACCCTTTCGCTACCTCTTTAAGAATTTGCATCTCTCTTTCTGTTAGTGTGGTAAACACATCACTGACATTCGCACGCTCACTCAAATACGTTTTGATCGCACCGCTAAACGCTTTGCTGCCATCACTTAAACCACGAAGCAGCTCGACTATCTCATCTGGCTCAGTGTCTTTTAGTAAGTAGCCGTCGGCACCGGCTTTCACCAACGAATCGATATCGGCAGGAATGTCGGAGACTGTCAGGATGACAATAAAGCCCTGGAAATCATCTTCACGAAGCGCTTTTAGCGTATCTAGACCCGACATGCCTTTCATATTGAGGTCGAGAAGCACCAAATCCGGCTCTATTTCTTTGGCCAAGGCTACAGCATCTGAGCCATTACTAGCTTCAGCGACGACTTCAAAGTCATCCTCAAAGCTGAGCAACTGACCAATTCCGCGCCTCATTAATGGATGGTCATCGACTAACATGACTTTACATTCGCTCACTGAGTGGCTCCTTAGCTTGGTTATATTTTTGCGGTACAGAAAACATTCTATACTGCATCTGTTCGTTGAAACGTGAATCGCACTTCACATCCCTGCTCTTTCGCAGAATGTATCGAAAAATCCGCGTTTAAGCGCGCTGCACGCTCTTTCATTATACTCATTCCGTAGTGATCCAACTTCTCCATCGCTTGATCGAACCCTACGCCGTCATCGGTTATTTTAACCGTTACCACTGCATTGTCTTCTTCTAAACAAGAGACCTGAATTTTTGAAGCTTGTGCATGTTTAACCGCGTTCAGCACAGCCTCGCGAATCAACTGCAGAATGTGCACTTGCTCATTAGCACCTAGCTCCAAAGATGACATTTGATTATCTAACGCTATATCGGCGGAGGTTTGGCTATCGAGTTGATTCAGCATCTCAGTTAATGCTTCACCAAACGTGCCTTCTTTAATCGACAATCTAAACGTGGTAAGTAACTCTCTAAGCTGAATATAAGCATTATCCAGCCCTTCACGTATATCATTAAGCACGACTGCAGAGCGGCTGCCCTCAAGACTGCCAAACTCCTTGCCAATAGAGCGATTGAGCAGTGTAACCTGTATCTTTAAGTAAGACAGCGACTGAGCCAAAGAATCGTGAAGCTCACGCGCTATTGTCGCTCGCTCTTCCATCAATATAAGCTGCTCAGTCTGTCGCTGTGATTTATTGTAGTAAACCGCCCGCGCTAAGATTTGCACAAAGTTGTCCACCAATTGCTCGTCAGGGCACGGCAAACCAATTTGATATCGCAGTTGCCCTAAGATTTCACCGTCGAGTTTCAGTGCTTTAATTCGTTCAGAATTGCCATTGAATTGCCCTTCACTGGCTACCCATGGTGTGCCCTCGACTTCAGAAACTTGAAGCTCAACCGCCGTTATGCCCTCAATACTGTAAATGTAACTGAGGATGGCTCTGAAGTTTTCGTGAGATATACGTGTCGCTGTTAGCTCTTGAGACGATTGATAAAGCACTTCCAATGACTGATGAGCATGCTGCAATTTGTGGGTTTTCTCATTCACGGCATCCTCTAACCCCCGGTAAAGTTTACCCAGGTCATCGGCCATGTTTTTAAAAGCGCGGCCTAAAATGCCAAGCTCATTGTCAGACCGCAGATCGACCTTAACATCAAAGTAGCGATTTTGAATCTGCTCACTGGCTGAAATTAACTGACCTAACGGCCTGACAATCTGCTTGCGTACAAACAACACGACATAGATAGCAACGATTAGGATCCCGCCCAACCCTATACCACCCGCCCACGCTAAACGAATCAGCTTGTTTTCCGAGTGTTCTTGAAGCTGTAGTACGAAGTGGTCAATACCATCCACAAAGTCTGCGACGAGATGCAAATATTGCTGGCGGTCTTCACTCATTAAAATTTTCTTGAGTTCATGCCAACGTATGATGACTTGATAGTAATCTTGAGTAATTTCCTCTGGCACATCCCAAGACTGGAGCGCTTTCATAGACGGTGAGTAAAGGGAGCGTTCAAACTGCTCCACATGGGTTTGATACTCAGGTGAATCCATTTGAATGTCGTTCGCCAATCGATAGCTTTGCATTCGCATAGAGCCCGACACATTGACCGCTTCTGCATCGTTCAAACTCGATGCTAAGGTCAAAATCGCGAAATTGGTTGTAATTAGCGAGAGCAACAAAATTAAAATCATCGCCTTCGCTATAGTACCAGTGACGGATTTTGTCGGTTTTTTCATAATCCATTCATCTCATCAAACTATCAAATGCCCGTAAACACCTTCGTATCCAATAGGCTTTAGTTGAAGGCAACACTATCTATCTATTGTCAGTAATTTATTGATCCAAAACAAGCTTAGCACTCAATTACCTCCTAGGAGGTATTTATACAAATGTGTCGAAAACTACAATTCATATGACTATTAATTAAAGATTGTTAACAGATGGGATTTGCTACACTCTTGTTATTACACATTTCATTGGTGCCATGAATGGTAGATATTGCAAAACGACGTTTGTTTAGACGCAAAGCCATCGATCCTACCCAAATCAGACTCCCTTGGGTCAACAATCTTGAACAGTTTACAGACTTATGCACCCGCTGTGGAAAATGCGAGGAAGTTTGTGAAACAGGAATTATCTATAAAGGTGACGGCGGCTATCCTGCTATCAACTTCACAGTTGATGAATGTACCTTTTGCTACAAGTGTGCAGAAATCTGCCCAGAGCCTATATTTAATGGTATCGAGACACAACCATGGAACGCCAAAGCCGTCATTAACGACACATGCTTAGCACATAACAATGTTGAGTGCAGAAGCTGTGGTGATAGCTGCGAAACAATGGCGATTACGTTTAAGTTACGTGCAGGTGGTGTCGCGTTACCTCAATTGGAGTTAGCAGATTGTAATGGATGTGGAGCCTGTGTGTCTCCGTGCCCGACCTCTTCTATCTCAGTGAGCAATGTTTAAAAACAGAATTAAAAATAACAAAGAGAACACCGTTTAATGTCACTAAACGAAGTACATATCTCAAGCTTGGTAGTTAACTGCAGGGCAGAACACCTTGAAGAAGTGAAACGCGAAATCGAAAAATTCGATAACGCGGAGATCTATGGAGACAGTGAGGAAGGCAAGATTGTTGTCGTCCTTGAGACTGAGAATCAAGGTTTCGTCACTGACACTATCGACGCTATCAACAACTTACCTAACGTCCTAACCTGCGCCTTGGTGTTTCACCAAATCGAGACAGGACTAGATGACGATCAAAACAACACTGGAAGTAACCATTCCCAATTAGAGGGTGAAGTATGAAAATGACAAGACGTGCGTTCGTGAAAGCGAACGCAGCGGCATCAGCGGCGGCTGTAGCAGGTATTAGCCTTCCTGCGTCAGCAACCAACCTGATTGCTAGCTCCGACCAAACAAAAATTACCTGGGATAAAGCACCTTGTCGTTTCTGTGGTACAGGCTGTTCTGTACTAGTAGGGACGCAAAACGGTAAAGTTGTTGCGACCCAAGGTGACCCTGAAGCGCCAGTTAACAAGGGTTTGAACTGTATCAAAGGTTACTTCCTGTCTAAAGTGATGTACGGTAATGACCGTCTAACACAGCCTCTACTTCGTATGAAAGATGGCAAGTTCGACAAAGACGGTGAGTTTACGCCTATCTCTTGGGACGAAGCATTCGACATCATGGCTGAGAAATGGAAAGCGTCTCTCAAAGCCAAAGGCCCTACCAGCATCGGTATGTTTGGTTCTGGCCAATGGACCGTCATGGAAGGTTACGCTGCAGCAAAAATGATGAAAGCAGGTTTCCGCTCAAATAACATCGACCCGAACGCACGTCACTGTATGGCGTCTGCGGTAGTTGGTTTCATGCGCGCCTTTGGTATCGATGAGCCTATGGGTTGTTACGATGATTTCGAGAACGCTGACGCATTCGTGCTTTGGGGTTCAAACATGGCAGAGATGCACCCAGTACTATGGACTCGTATTACAGACCGTCGTCTAAGCCATCCTCATGTTCGTGTTAACGTACTGTCTACGTACTACCACCGTTCATTCGAGCTTGCTGATCACGGTTACATCTTTAATCCTCAGTCTGACCTTGCGATCGCGAACTTCATAGCTAACTACATCATTGAAAACGATGCCGTTAACTGGGATTTCGTAAACAAGCACACTAACTTCAAGCAAGCTGACACCGATATCGGTTACGGTCTGCGCGAT
The DNA here is from genome assembly GCA_003263775.1 of Vibrio maritimus. Taxonomy (GTDB): domain Bacteria; phylum Pseudomonadota; class Gammaproteobacteria; order Enterobacterales; family Vibrionaceae; genus Vibrio; species Vibrio maritimus. The sequence goes on along the minus strand of JYJJ01000079.1, from coordinate 121,709 downwards.
GACGATCCACTGCAAAAAGCTGCGGCTAACCCTAACTCTGGCAACATGAGCGATATCTCATTTGAAGAGTACAAGAAGTCTGTTGCTCCATACACAGTAGAGAAAGCGTCAGAGATCTCAGGTGTTGAACCAGAGAAATTGATTGAACTTGCGAAACAGTACGCTGATCCAAACACTAAAGTGATGTCACTTTGGACGATGGGTATGAACCAACATACTCGTGGTGTATGGATGAACGGTTTGGTTTATAACATCCACCTATTAACCGGTAAGATCGCAACTCCTGGTAACAGCCCATTCTCATTGACAGGTCAACCGTCAGCATGTGGTACTGCTCGTGAGGTAGGTACTTTTGCTCACCGTCTACCTGCGGACATGGTGGTTGCAAACCCTAAACACCGTGCGATTGCCGAGAAAGAATGGAAACTGCCAGAAGGTACGATTCCACCAAAACCTGGTTTCCACGCAGTACTTCAAGACCGCATGTTGAAAGACGGCGTTCTAAACTGCTACTGGGTACAATGTAATAACAACATGCAGGCTGGTCCAAACATCAACGAAGAGCGTCTACCTGGCTACCGTAACCCAGAGAACTTTATCGTTGTATCAGACCCATACCCAACAGCGACTGCGCAAGCTGCTGACCTTGTTCTTCCTACTGCTATGTGGATTGAGAAAGAAGGTGCATACGGTAACGCTGAACGTCGTACTCAAGCTTGGTATCAACAAGTCGAAACTGTGGGCGAAGCTAAGTCTGACCTATGGCAGGTCATGGAGTTCTCTAAGCGCTTCAAGATGGAAGACGTTTGGCCAGAAGAGCTTCTAGCGAAAGCACCAGAGTACCGTGGTAAAACCATGTACGACATGCTGTTCAAGAACGGCCAAGTCGACAAGTACCCTATCGAAGAAGCACGTGAATTGAACGATGACGCACACCACTTCGGTTACTACGTTCAAAAAGGTCTTTTCGAAGAGTACGCAGCGTTTGGTCGCGGTCATGGTCATGACTTAGCACCATACGACGTTTACCACCAAGTGCGTGGTCTACGTTGGCCAGTTGTCGACGGTAAAGAGACGCTTTGGCGCTACAAAGAAGGCTCAGATCCATATGCGAAAGCAGGTTCAGGTTGGGACTTCTACGGTAAGCCAGACGGCAAAGCTTTGATTATTTCAGCACCGTACGAAGCGCCACCAGAAGTGCCAGACGAAGAGTTTGACTTGTGGCTATGTACAGGCCGTGTCCTTGAGCACTGGCATACAGGTACCATGACTCGTCGTGTTCCTGAGCTGTATAAAGCTGTCCCTGATGCGGTATGTTACATGCACCCAGAAGATGCCAAGGCTCGCGGTGTACGTCGCGGTGAAGAAATACTCATGGCAAACAAACGCGGTGAAGTACGTGTACGTGTTGAAACACGTGGTCGTAACCGTCCACCTAAAGGTCTGGTATTCGTACCATTCTTCGATGCTCGTATCCTAATCAACAAGTTGATTCTCGATGCGACTGATCCTCTGTCCAAACAGACAGACTTCAAGAAGTGCCCTGTTAAGATCACCAAATTAGCTTAACAGAGAACGAATGAGCGAAACGGCTGCTCCAGTAGGAGTAGCATCGAAGAATTAGCCTAAAGGCGGAGAAACAAAAATGAAAAAATTGATTGTTGCTATTCTCTCTGTTGGTGCACTTATCGCCGGCGTAGCACAAGCAGAATTGAATAACCCGGGTGGAACTGGTGGTCTAGATTCACTCCGTGGTAGTACAAACCTTGAAGACACTCGTCCTGCGGATGACTTCAAACACACACCTAAAGACCAACTGGTAGAGAGTTCATATGTGTATCAGCCTCCACTGATCCCTCACCAAATTCGTAACTATGAAGTATCGCTTAACGCGAACAAGTGCTTGGCATGCCATAGCTGGAAGAATGCGAAAGAAGCAGGTGCAACCAAAATCAGTGTGACTCACTACATGAACCGTGAAGATGCTGTGTTGGCTGATATGTCTCCTCGTCGCTACTTCTGTCTTCAGTGCCACGTACCTCAAGTTGACGCTCAACCTTTGGTTGGCAACGACTTCGAGCGCGTTGATTCATTGCGTACTGAATAGCCAATTGAAGTAGAGAGAGGCTATATATGAAATTTTTAAAAGCGTTTTGGAAACGTCTTAAGTCACCAAGTAAAGTCGCGGCAGGCGTTGTTCTGTTTCTCGGCTTCTCTGGCGGGCTTTTGTTTTGGGGTGCGTTTAACACGGGTATGGAAATGACCAACACCGAGGAGTTTTGCTCGGGATGTCATGCTCCTATCGTTGCGGAAATCCAGGAAACTATTCACTGGTCAAACCGCTCAGGTGTTCGTGCTATCTGTTCTGATTGTCACGTTCCACATAACTGGACAGATAAGATCATTCGTAAAGTTCAAGCATCGAAAGAGCTGTTCGCTCACTACGTACTCGACACTATTGGTACGGAAGAGAAGTTTAAAGCTCGACGTGGTCACCTTGCAGAACGTGAATGGGCACGACTGAAGGGTAACGATTCACTAGAATGTCGTAACTGTCATGAGTTCGATTTTATGGACTTCTCTGAACAAGGTCCACGAAGCGTACAACAACACTCAACGGCGCTAGCATCAGGCGAAAAGACATGTGTAGATTGCCACAAAGGTATCGCACACCGTCTACCTGATATGGAAGGCGTTGAAGGCTGGCAATAAAGGAGCACTGAATGAGCACATTAGAATCGGTTATTTGGCACGTGCTTGGCTACGCGGCAATGCCGGTCATCATCTTGTCTGGATTTGTTGGGGTTGCAGCGGTATCACTTTGGCTGCTATCTCTTGGTAAAGACAAAGAGATATAAATACGATCAAACTATCATTAAGCCTCGCATTCGCGAGGCTTTTTTTATTCGCAAACCAAAATGTCTACTATATTTAAATAAATCAATAAAATTAGATAAATAGAGTCAGGTTCCCGTCTTTCCGTATAGGGATAACCTTGACCTTAACTAGGTTTCGCTTGTCCATGTCTAAACAGTCCAGTGGGTTTAAAAAATTCTCCATTCGCCGCGTAGTAGCGCTGCTTTTTATCATTGCGATCTCAGCCACCGCAATACTGTCTGCCTCCGTTATTTATTCGCTAACCAAACAACGAGAAGTTGATACTGCTATCGAAACACTCGAACTTGTCTCTTCTATCGTGTCCGACCGCCTCGAACAGTTTGATCATGTTGGAGAACAAACCACCAATCAATTGGCCTATTTGCTTTCGACCACACCGGGAAAAAAAACTACAGCCGAGCTGATCGAATTGTTCGGTGCTGCGTTCGTCGGTAATGAATTTTTGCACAGTATCTATGTCGGTTATGATGATGACCACTTTGTTCAATTGTTTAGTCTTGAACCTGAATATATCCGCAGCCAACTAGACCTAATGGAGGGCGAAACGTGGATGGTGGTTGAACATCAAACCAACGGCAATAGTCGAACTAAAAGCACTCGATACTTCTTCGACAACCTAGAACCTAGCCGAGAAGTCATCAATATTAGTAATTACTATCCAACCGAGCGGGGCTGGTATACACGCGCGAAACCCGATTCAGTGAGCAAGTCTCAGCCGTACTTGTTCCATAACATCAGAATCACCGGACAAACCTTCTCCAAACGACTACCAAAGCGACGTGCCGTTGTTGGGGTTGATATCTCTCTAGCAGAGCTTGGGGGCATTTTGAACAGTCCCTTGAAAATGTCGAACTTCTTAAGGGAGCAGACGTTTATGTAAGCAGTTTCGATGGTCGAATAATCGGAGGCAATCACTTTGATTCCAAAAGTAATAATCTCCCTTATGTCGGCACCATGCCTTAAGCGATGATCAAATAACCACTGTGATAAACGCCCCAGTACTCACTGTCTCTAACCAACTTAACTGGGAACCTATCGATTTTGCAGTGAGCGGTCAGCCCTACGGATTGGCACCCGATCTATTTAGATTGATTTCGGATGCGACTGGCTTACAGTTCCAATACGTCAATGGTTTACATTGGGGCGAGCTCGTTGAAGGATTCCAAAAGAAAAATATTGATATTCTTCAGTCCATCGCTACAAACAACACCATCACTAAGTCACACATAGAAGGTGATATACTCTACGAGCTGGATTATGCAGTGCTCTCGCACCGAAACGTCTCAACGATAAAATCATTATCAGATCTGTCCGGCAAAACCATTGGTATGATCGATGGCTGGTCAGTAACGCAAAAGCTTATCGATGCATACCCTGACATTACCATTTATCGATATGATACTTACAGCGATGCAATAAAAGATACAAAAGACCAGAGAATAAGCGCGGTGTTAGACAATCGGGCGATCCTCATCAACAAACTTACACGGCATGACGAGGGAGATTTAACCTTGCAACCTATTGCCGATGAAAGCATTTTACCAAAAGGCTTTACCTTTGTTGCAAGAGAAGAACTGCGTCCTTATGTCACTCTTATCAACCAGTCTCTTCAATACCTAGCCGATATTGGCGTAGTAGAACAATTGAGATCTCGCTGGCTTGCAGCCCCCAGACAAACTTTGGGACACATTAACAACGAAAAGCTGTTATCTCGTCTCGCCAATCCTGCTAGTTTTGGTGACATCACTGCAATTGATATCGACAATAAGCCAAGTTATGTTTTCGTCGATCAAGTGAATAAAGTACCCGCTGAATACCTAATCATTTCTTTACCAGAAGAAAAAGTACTTGGCAATGTCTATAAGTACGTCATCTACAATGTAATCTGGACGCTTGCGGCATTGGTGATCATGGTGCCTATTGTTTGGTATTTCAGTACTCCCCTCTCGACTCCAATATATCGACTCGTTAAGGAAACCGACAAGGTCAAACGTCGTCAATACGCTCAAGTCAAAAAATACAGCAGTCCGGTTCGTGAAGTCGATGAGCTTTCTAACGCAATCTTTGAGATGTCTCAATCCCTAAATCAATATCAGCAATCACAAGAAGAGTTCATAGAATCGATTATCCAACTGATTGCGAAAACCATTGATAGCAAATCTCCATATACAGGCGGGCACTGTCTACGTGTTCCAGAGCTTGCACTCATGTTGGTTGATGCGGCTGAACAGGCAAAAGATCCTGTGTTTGAGAATTTCCATTTTAAAAATGACGCGGAGCGCCGTGAGTTTAGAATAGCCGCTTGGCTGCATGATTGTGGAAAAATAACCACGCCAGAATACGTTGTAGATAAAGGGACTAAACTTGAAACCAATTACAATCGCATCAACGAGGTCAGAACTCGCTTTGAAGTGTTATGGCGTGATGCAGAAATAGAGGCGCTGAAGTCTGAAATTGCTCGCCAGAGAATAAACAGCAAATCATCGAAGCGCTCCAAGCCCGCCAACAAATGCTTCGCGAGCAGTTTGCGTTTGTTGCTAACGTCAATATCGGTGGTGAGTTTTTAAATGACCAAGACAAAGAGCGACTCATCGAGATAGCTAAACAGCCGTGGCAACGGTATTTTGATAACCGACTCGGTCTATCGCCGGTAGAAGAGAAACGCATGTCCATGCAGAGTGATTCGCTCCCTGTCACTGAATCGCTCCTCAGCGATAAAATCGAGCATGTTATCCATCACCACAGCGAGATTTCTTATCCACCCGAGCTCGGCATCAAAGTGGATGTTCCTGAGCATCTGTATAACCTAGGAGAGCTGCACAACCTCACCATATCACGAGGTACACTAACAGCTGAAGAGCGCTTTAAAATCAACGAACATATGATCACTGGCATCCAAATGCTGAGTAGCATTCCATTTCCAGAGGACTTACAAAACGTCGAGCGTATAGCCACCACTCACCACGAAACAATGAAAGGGACAGGTTATCCACGACGATTAACTGGAGACGAGCTATCCATTCCAGAGCGAATTCTGGCGGTTTCCGATATTTTTGAAGCACTCACAGCCTCAGATAGACCGTACAAAAAAGCAAAAACCATCAGTCAATCACTCGATATTCTGCACAATATGGCGCTAGATAATCATGTGGATATCGAAGTCTTTCGTTTGTTTGTTCGCAGCAAAGTGTATATGGATTACGCAGAGCAGTTCTTAGAGCAAAGCCAAATTGATGCGGTAGATGAGAGTAAGTACCTCTCAGACAGTTAGAGCAGGCTACATCAAAAAAGGGCACCACGAGGTGCCCTAACTTTAAGTCAATCGCTGATTAAGGAGCAGTGTCAATTTCAACCGGTTGATAGTGCTTCGCTTCGAGATGCAGCCATTCTGGGATAACAGTACCCATCGAAATCGACGACCATGTACCAGAAAAAATTCCGATAAACATCGCCGTAGCAAACCCTTGCAGCGCGTCACCACCCAGCAGCCAAAGCGCTCCAACAGTGATTAGTGTTGTACCAGAAGTCACCATGGTTCGCGCGAATGTCGCGATGACGGCTTGATCGCTTACGTCTGCCGTTTGCTCATTCGGCTTCAGCTTGAGGATTTCACGAATTCGGTCGGCGATAATGATAGAGTCGTTCAACGAGTAGCCTAACACCGCTAAGACCGCAGCGAATACCGTTAAGTTAAACTCCATCTGGGTTAGCGCGAAGAAACCCAAGACTAAAATCACATCGTGCAACAGCGCAGCTAACGCACCACTTGCTAGACGCCACTCAAATCGGAAGCTCAAGTATCCAAGGATACACAGCAAACAAACCAACAGAGCTAGGCCACCTTGGTCATATAGCTCTTGGCCAACCTGAGCACCGACTATGCTGTCGCTCACCACTTTCGATTGCGGATACGCCTGCGCTAGCGCTTCTTTGAACGCTTGATGTTTCGCTGCGTCTTGGTCTGCAGCATAACGAATTGTCCAACGACCTTCTTCGCCCGATTTGGTGACAGAAATCCCCTCGCCCAACACTGGCGTCAGAGTGTCTCGCAGCTCACTTTGAGTAGTAGTACTGCCCAGCTGGACTTCTGATACCACACCTCCCGTGAAATCTAGGCCGAGGTTCAATCCACGGATTCCCACCGCAGCGACAGACAACACCACTAGAGCAATCGACAGTATGTTGGTGAAATAACGAACGTTTCGAATGTGCGATTTAAAAAACTGTTTCATGTTTAAACCCTTACTTCACGACGAGTGTCGCGACCCCAAACAAGATTGATGATAGCGCGGGAGGCAAAAATCCCCGTAAACATACTAGTGAGTAGACCAAGTCCAAGCGTTAAAGCAAAGCCTTGAATTGGGCCATTACCGATAGCGTATAAGATCACCGCCGTGATCATTGTGGTGATGTTGGCATCCAAAATCGTCGCCACCGCCGAGTTAAAACCTTGATCAATCGCTTGAGCAAAGCTGCGCCCTTCTGACAGCTTGTCTCGAATACGCTCAAAGATAAGTACGTTAGTATCCACCGCCATACCTACCGTAAGCACTAGGCCAGCAATACCTGGTAGTGTTAACACTGCTCCTGGTACTAAGCAATCAAGCCAAGCAAACAAGACATGTTTAAAATCAGTGCCACATTCGCAACCCAGCCCAAACGGCGATACCAGAGCGCCATAAAGGTTAGGGTTAGCCCCATACCTAGTGCCAACGCCGCAAATCCGTTTTGAATATTCTCTGCACCTAGTGATGCACCAATAGTACGTTCTTCTACAATCGTGACCGGTGCTGTTAGAGAACCCGCTCGAAGCAGAAGTGCAAGTTGTTGGGCTTCCTCTAGGTTGCCCGAACCAGTAATACGGAATTGACTACCAAGCTGAGATTGAATCGTCGCTACACTGATGACTTTCTCACTGCGTTCTGTCTCACCACGGGCATTCACACCATACTCGCGATACACGGTTGCCATTGGTTTGCCAATATGTGTAGACGAGAAGTCGCTCATCTTCTTGCCACCGGCGTGATCAAGCGATATATCGACTTCTGGGCGTTTCATTTGATCGAAGCCCACACGCGCATTCACGATATGTTCACCTGTTAATACCGGCTTTTTCACCAGCGTAACAAACTGACCTTGCTCGTCTTTAATACGCAATGTCGACACTGGGTTCGATGACGTACTGACTTCATGAAATGCGAGGCTAGCGGTTGCACCAATCACGCGCTTTGCGAGAGAAGGGTCTTGGACACCCGGAAGCTCGATACGGATACCTGTGCTGCCTTGGCGCTGAACCATGGCTTCTGTGATACCCAGTTCTTCGATACGCTGGCGCATGATCTTAAGGTTTTGCTGCATGGTAAGCGTTTCAAACTCAGTGTAAGGCTGCGCTTTCATCGCAATCGACAACGCATTGCCCTCCCCCTTCGCTTGCCACTCAGGGTAAGTTGCGTTAACAAACTTACGAACCGCGATTTCGCCTTGCTTGTCTTTGGCCGTAACGCGAATCGCCGTGTGCGACTCTGGTCTTACTGACACGCCAAATACACGTTCATCTCTAAGCTGCTGTTTAATCTCATCAATCACGGCATCTCGCTGCTCTGAGACTGCTTGGTCAACGTCCACATTGAGTAAGAACTGGACACCACCACGCAAATCAAGGCCTAGTTTAATCGGAGTAAAGCCCATAGATTGAAGCCATTGCGGTGCAACGGATGTGTAAGAGTAAGACATGGTGTCTTCTTTACCCACCCATTTGCCCAGCACATTACGAGCGTCAGTTTGCTCGGCTTCGTTATCAAATACCAACTGAGCAACATGATTCTCTACGGTGATCGACGTCGTTTCAACGCCTTGCCCTGTCAACAATGAATTGATTTTAAACGGCGTATCTAAATGCGTGTTCTGCTGGCTTAACTTAATCTCAATCGCGGGTTTCTCACCAAACCAAGACGGCATCGCGCTAAGAGCTAAAATGACGCAGGTGACGACCAATACGAGGTACTTCCAGGTGGAATAATGATTCAACACTGCTCTGGGTTGTTTTTTTGTACGCATAGTTTTCCCTCAGCCAAATGGCTGAATATATAAAAATGGAATGCACTAGAGCGCCCGTGCGAAACAGAGCACAAGACTAGTGATAAAGATACAGCTGGGGAGAACTAAGCGTAGAGAGAGCTTAAATAGACGTACAATGTGTTGCCATCTTTCCAACCACTCAAACGGTGCTGAGAAGCTGCATGACGAAAATAGAAAGGAGTGAGCAGTCTTGAATCTGCTGAGCAAACAAACTGTTCAAAGTAACAAGAAGCACCTAAGTCCGCGATTTGAGTATAGTCTGGCGCCTCTTGCTCACGTGACTCATGACCGCTGTTGAACCATCGCCACGAAGACAAAATGCCTTGCGCGTCATGCTCGCCAAATGAGTTGGACGTTGGTCGATTCGGTTTGCGTGGGTGGGTTGGGCGCTGGTTTAGTTTTGAAGAAAGTCTATTCGATAACTCACGCGATGTGCCTATCGACGCATGGGGAGTGTCATAGGAGCTAGTGGAATAATCCCATACACCGACGCTTGTATTGACAACGCGGTCACCTTCAAAAGTATCAGATGCAGCAAACCCCATTGGCGCGAAAAACGCGACAACAAAAGCAAGCAAAAATGACACACTGAACCGACTCAAAGACAAAACCTCAATACTAATAGGCTCGCATTATGTGCCTAACCTAGTTAGAAGACAAATAAAAAAAGCTAAACCATTACACTTAAGGTTTCAAAGTCCTTTAATCAGCGTCATCTTGAGGTAATACACCTCAGCAACTATATTCAAAACGATAGTGGTGAAAAGGACAAGGCAATGGAACTGTCACAGAATGAAAGACTTACACTCGTCAAATACGCGCTAAGTGTGCTCGATGGATGGGGCGCATCCAACCATCAAACCGAGGCGATTCTTGAGCTTTCTCAAGAGCAGCACGCTCGCCTCAAAGTGACTCCAGCGACTGTACCGGTAGGTCCATCGACCTTTGAGCGTGTGCATCTTATTGTCGAAATAGATGGCCTGCTCCGCACCGCCTTTGAAAGCTCTCACTTTATAAATAATTTCATAAACGTACGCAACAATTCCACCGTATTCAATGGCTATGCCCCTATCGAACACATAGAACACGGTGACCTCACTTCGATAAAGCGACTCAAACAATGTGTGCAAGAAATGGCGCGAACTGCAGAGAAAGAACGGGACCAGTCTCCGTGGTGATCCGTTAACCTGAGTTAAAAAATCTCTCCACTCGCGACATTCAAATAAATTTTATGTTCGGCTTCAATACCACCGCAATAAATAAAGTAGACGCTATCTTTGTGATTAATTGATTTGATCCAACCACCGACTTCTTCAAAGTCCGCGAGGCGACATTGTTTGCCTTTGATAAGTTGAGTACTGGCGTCAAGGAAGACTTCTTGAAAGCTCATATAATGATCGCTGTTCTCAATGTATTCTTGCAGTACATCAAGCCAGTCGCTCCCCGATAACTTTACCGGTTCTACAGACAAGTGAGCACTATTGACCCACTGTGACATTTCATCAGCGTCTTCTTCAAGCTGATAAATTGGCGCGATTCGAATCCAATCGCCACGCCTCTCCATTACATTTAACTGCTCGCCATAGTAAGCGATACCATCCGGTGTCGATGTGAATTCTGGTTGCAAATATACGGTCTCAGCCGCACGTGAAACGTAATATTGTGTGGGAAGCGGTTTCGGGACTGGCGTCGGCTCTTCAATCTTTGAGGGCTCTACCATAGCCTGGGGAACTTGCGCTTTGCGAGCGGCACTAGTTTGTGGTGATTCGGGTTCGTCAAAGTAACCGAGATAATACGCAGCTCCGCCACCCGCACCCAGTAACATGCACCTACGCCAATTCCCAATAAGATCTTTTTCACTATCACCTTACCTACTGTCTACCTAGGCGAGCTCAATACATCGATACACAGACTATATCGGCAAATACAGAAGCAAGTTTAATGAATAATTGGGCTAAGTATCAAATCCTGAGCTAAATCAGCCAATTATTTTTGGCTTTACAAGCATTCACAGAACAAATGATTGTGTTAACATTCCGAATCATAACAGATAGTTCCGTTACCAAAATTTATTCGTTTGAAGGGCTCTGACTGAAAAATCGTGAGAGCCATTCCATAAGTAGTGCCTCAAATGTTGCCGGCCAACCTATTTTGTTCGAATGTCGAGAGCTATCACCTAGTATATCTGTATCATTATTTATAAGGCTTGTTGTAATGTGTGTAAGTTCTATCTTTAGTCCGATGTTAGCCCGTACACTGTGCCAAAAAAGCTCAGTGCGAAGAGTTCTCGGACTTATTGTTATAGGGCTGACTACAATGAGCTTCAGCTTTTTCAGTATTGCATCCACTCCCAAAGTAGCTGAAAAATCAGCACAGGTATCACAGAATCAAACCTTTACTATCGGCGTTTTAAGTAGCAAAGCACGTAAACACATTGGTTTCACTTCACCTATTGCAAAATACCTGGGGCAACAACTCGCTCCGTATGGTTATACTGAAGGGCGCGTTAAGGTCACCAACTCCATCGTCGAATTAGGCCAATGGTTGGACACTGGTGAGGTAGATATGGTCTCGGAAACCTTGTTTGCCGCTCTAAAACTCCAGCAAGACCACAACGCCGATATTCGTCTGCATCGCTGGAAAAAAGGACAAGCGGATTACCAGACCGTGTTCTTTGCACGCAAGGACAGTGGTATTCATACCCTTGATGATCTCATTGGTAAAACATTAGTACTCGAAGACAGAAGTTCCACCTCCGGCTTTTACATGCCAGTACAAACCCTTATCAGCCAACAATTGGCAATGACACCTCAGTCTGCTCCAAGTCGAATTACCAATCCAGACAACATCAATATCGTCGTTGCTGGTGATGTGCTTCGCCGCGCTGATGAGATTTCCCTCTCAACCTGGGTTGCACATGGTCAAGCTGATGCGGGTGCTTTCGCCAATACCAATTGGGACGACTCTGGTGATATGCCACCGCACATAAAGCCGGAAATGGCGATCATTTATCGCACTGAGTTCATCCCTCGCAGTGTCATTTTGCTGCGAAGAGATCTGCCAACTCAAGTTAAGCAAGCTATTGAAAACAGTCTTGTTAATGCCCATCAATCAGCAGAAGGAAAAGCGGCACTGCATAAGTTTCAGAAAACCTCAAAGTTTGAGGCATTCTCCCCCGCACGATTGCAATCTTTCGTAGATTACAATCAATATCGTATGCAAATCGAAAGCATGTGGTTTAGGTAGGTAGACGGATAATGAAGCTGAAATTACGACTACAAGGGCAATACATGCTGGTGACATTCGCACTAGCAGTAGTGATGACGCTAACCAGTGCTGCGGTGCATTTGTGGTTAGCATCCAATCACTCACAGCGACTGCTTCACGAACTCACCGTACAAAATAGTAAGACCTTTCGAACCGAACTCAGTAAACGCGCAGAGCAAATGTCGAGCTATCTATCAAAGTCGATGTTTGATCCACTCTATATGTACAACTTAGAAGAAGCGGGCTATTTGCTAGAACCACTACTACAAATGGATGAACTTAAAAGTCTCGTCGTATTTGATAGCAAGGGACATGTTTTTCATGACGGCGACCCCTCACTAGAGATGCTTGGAAGAGATCTGCCATTTCCCAATGATGTCAGCGCAGTCTTAAGCCAAGGCCAACGAATTCATGAGTTTTCTGAAGAACGTTTAGTCATCATTCGCCCGATTCGAGCTGCGGACGAAATCATTGGTGGGATTTTTATCGAATTTTCATTAGATAAAGTCGACCGCGATATTGCTAACATGGCGACATTGATTGAATCCACCAATGACCGCTCTCAAAAAGCCCTATATCTTGGGGTATTAGGCGCCGCAGTACTGCTACTCTCATTTTCGGCACTGATGGCTGCATCATCTCTCGCCACTGGAGCCGACCGTTGGTTAAACTCACTGAACAGGCAGAGTCTATTGGACGCGGTGATTTCAAACTTGCGCAAGCGATGAGTACGATGAAAAGGCAAGATGAAATCGGTAATTTGACCATCGCTGTTCAGTCTATGGCGTCAAAGCTTGAACAGCGCACTCAAAAAATCTCGCACCTCGCTTATCACGATGCGTTGACCGACCTGCCGAATCGAACCCGCTTCATTCAACACTTGCAAGGTACGATTAAATCCTACCCTGCAACATCGTTTAGCGTGTTATTTGTTGACCTTGACGAGTTTAAGGTTATCAATGACAACTATGGTCATGACAGTGGCGACTTTTTGCTGATGCGACTAGCGGAAAAGCTCTCCACATGTGCTCGTGACATCACCAACGATCATCCCCTGACTATGATTTCAAGGATCGGCGGTGACGAGTTTTTAATGTTGATCCCACACCTTAAAACGACAGAAGATGTAGATGCCTTAGTGAAGAAAATCTTCCTTGCCGTTCGCTCCCCTATTCTAATGGAAAATGAAGAGCTCGTGGTTGGCGGAAGCATAGGTATCGCTCGCTATCCACAAAATGGTAAAACGGCAGAAGATCTGATCAAAAACGCCGATATTGCAATGTATCGGGCAAAAGCTGATGGGAAAAACACACACAAAGTATTTACTCCGAAAATGCTTAAGTCAGTCACACACCGAGCGAATATTGAACGCGAACTTAGACGTTCACTCGCCGACTTGCAACAATTTGAGCTTTGGTTCCAACCGTTGGTTTGCCTAAAGACTGGCCGGATCATGGGTGCCGAATCATTAGTTCGATGGCGCCACCCCGTATTAGGCATAATTCCACCGGCTGACTTTATCCCAATCGCCGAGGAAACGGCGATGATTCTGCCACTTGGTCAGTGGCTCATAGAGCGTTTATGCTTCCAGATTCAGCAGTGGATGCCTTACTTTGCGCACGACTTTCATGTATCGATTAACATTTCGTCCAAACAACTTTATCGACAAAACCTAGTGGAAATGTTCGCGTTCTACATGGAGAAATACCATGTTCCTGCGCGCACTATCCGCATGGAAATTACAGAAAGCTTGCTACTGCAAGATGAAGATGAGGCGGAACGTACGCTGAAAGAAATCCGCGCAAGTGGCATTGAAGTTTGGCTAGATGATTTTGGTACCGGCTATTCGTCACTGAGTTACCTTCGCCGATTCACGGTTGATGGTATAAAAATTGACCAGTCGTTCGTCCGTGACATCATTACCGACTCCAAAGATCAGCAGCTCGTGCAAGCAATGGTCGCTATGGCCAACAATCTTGATTTACTAGTGGTAGCTGAAGGCATCGAAACCGAAGAGCAAGCCAATACTCTGGCTAGAATTGGCTGTGAAATCGGTCAGGGTTATTACTTTGACAAACCCATGCCGGTCGATGACTTTGTTAAGAAGCTAATTAATGAAAGTGAGTCCAACGTCATTGAGTTCAAACTGTAAAGCAGGTATTCGGTGTTGAGCGAATACCTGCTCCACTGTTATTCGCTCGATTATCGATTGAGCATCTGATCAACCTCGACAGCCAGCGCTACTGAAGCGCCAACCATTGGGTTATTGCCCATTCCAATAAAGCCCATCATTGCAACATGCGCAGGGACTGACGAACTTCCAGCAAATTGCGCATCAGCGTGCATTCTGCCCATCGTATCTGTCATACCATAACTTGCAGGACCTGCAGCCACATTATCCGGATGTAACGTTCTGCCTGTGCCACCTCCCGATGCCACTGAGAAGTATGATTTACCTTGCGCGAGGCGCTCTGACTTGTAGATCCCGGCAACCGGGTGTTGAAAACGTGTTGGGTTAGTCGAATTACCTGTGATACTCACATCAACATCAGCAGCATGCATGATTGCGACGCCCTCTCGAACTTCATCAGCGCCATAGCAAAGGATTTCACCACGCTCTCCCTGGCTAAAGCGCTTGCGGCTCACCTCGTTCAATACGCCATTTTGATAATCAAACTGCGTCTTAACATAAGTAAAACCATTAATACGAGATATCAGATAAGCGGCATCTTTACCCAAACCGTTGAGGATCACTTTCAGAGGCGTATTTCTCGATTTATTCGCATTCAGCGCTATTTTGATTGCCCCTTCTGCTGCCGCAAACGACTCATGGCCTGCCAAAAACGCGAAGCATTGTGTCTCTTCACTCAAGAGCCTTGCCGCTAATGCACCATGACCTAAACCAACTTGTCGCTGTGCTGCTACACTGCCTGGTTTACAAAATGCCTGAAGGCCTTCACCAATGGTCAGTGCCGCCTGCTGCGCTGTAGACACTTTTCGATGTAACGCTAGAGCACTACCTAGCGTATAAGCATCGCAAGCATTATCAAAAGCGATAGGCTGTGTTTCAATAACCAACTGTTTAGGGTCGATATTGTACTGAAGGCAAAACTGATAGGCTTGCTCTAATGTTTCAAAGCCCATTTCATTCAGTAGCGTTTGTGTTGTGATAGTCATAATAGGCTCCTCAATTAGTCTTGGCGTGGGTTAACGAAAGTTACGGCTTCATCAAATCGACCGTAGCTGCCTTTTGCCAGCGACATGGCCTCATCTGCAGGTACGCCTTTGTTGACTTCCGCCATCATTTTTCCAAGATTGAGATATTCATAACCGATGATTTCATTATCTGCATCTAACGCAAGTCGAGTAACATAACCTTCAGCGACCTCCATATACCTTGGCCCTTTAGCTCGCGTACCGTAACTCGTTCCCACTTGACTTCGTTGAGTTTTCCCCAAGTCCTCTAACGCGGCACCAATTTCAAGGCCGCCTTCTGAAAACGCTGATTGCGTGCGACCATAGGCAAACTGCAAAAAGATTTCGCGCATCGCAACGTTAATAGCATCACAAACTAGGTCGGTATTCATTGCTTCTAGAATGGTCTTACCGGTGAGAATTTCAGAAGCCATCGCAGCGGAGTGCGTCATACCGGAGCAACCGATAGTTTCAATCAGTACTTCTTCAACAACACCTTCTTTAACATTGAGTGTCAGTTTAGCTGCACCTTGTTGAGGCGCGCACGCACCGACACCGTGGCTTAGGCCAGAAATAGCGATGACATCTTTTGGATTAACCCAACGACCTTCGACAGGAATAGGCGCAGATGGATGTAGTGCCCCTTGTTGGATCGGACACATAGATTGAATTTCGTGGGAGTATTGCATGGTGTTTTCCTCTAACGGGAAAACAGGTGTAGGAATCGGCTTAAATCTACAGTTACCGCGTGACATGATGTCACACGAACAAGTTACACCTGTTTTCAGAAACTGTAGGAGTCATCAGCCAATTGGCGGTTAAGTAGGTGGAACCCCATCACCTTGGCGACAATAGTAGATCCAAATCACACTTATTGGCAATAGGCAGCACTATAACCATTCATCATAACAATTTATCGCTTTATACCCATCCAGTTGTAAGTATAGAATTATCAATCGTTACAAAAACAACATATAAAGCTAACTTATAGGAAGGTATCCTCCTGTCAGCACGACGTCAATTCTTGTGGAAATACACTTGTATTTCAGGGACAAAGTATTGATGCATCAATTCTAGCTAACTAGAATTTACCCCTTTTATCTTAATGAATGTTTTAACATGGCGCTCGCAAGCTATTTTACTTGCAGCAACAGTGGAGAAAAAAAGTGTCAACAACGCAAACCGGTGATCAAACCCAGAGCTGGAAGTTTATTCTGGTACTCGCCATTCTCGCGGTGGTGTTTAGTGGTCTTTTCGATCACGATGTCTGGACACCAGACGAACCTCGCGTAGCGGCGATTATTCATAGTATGTACCTAACTGGGGACTTTATCATTCCTCAATTTGCTGGCATATCATTCGTTGAAAAGCCCCTGTTTTCTTCGTGATGTCGACGCTTTTGATGCATGCTACAGGTCTCGACGCCATCATGCGGGACGTCTCGCACTCTCCCTACTTTGTCTAGGCTCCTTGGCGGCGACCTATCGCATTGCTTACCTATTCAAAGGTGAGAACTTTGCTTGGATGACACTGGCTGTTCTGGGTACCTTGGAAGGCTTCGTACTTAACTTCCACTGGCTTCGTGTTGATGCTGCGCTGATGTTTACCACTATTGCCGCAACATGGGCTTTCAGCGAAGCGTACTTACGTCAGAAACTTGGCTACTTAATCATCGCGGGGGCTTTCACTGGTCTTGCATTCTTAAGTAAAGGCCCAGTTGCTATCGTGCTATGTATCGGCTTAGCTTGGGTGCCACTAGTACTTCGCGCGCTGCATTTACGTAAGCAGTTTCCAGAACAATCCGCGCCAATGAGTCAATTCATCGTTATGCACCTTATTGGTATTGCAACTATGTGTTTAGTTGCGGCGAGTTGGATATACCCATTTTACAAAAACGCCTCTCCAGAACTTTGGAAGGCTTGGTTCTGGGATAACCAAGTTGGTCGTCTGACCGGCTCGGCAACCAATACATTGGGTCACAACCACGCAGGCAAACCTTTCTATTACGTAAAAGGGATACTTGAATACAGTGCGCCATGGACACCACTGCTCGTACTTTGGCTTGGTCACTTTGTTTATAAATTGCGCCAACCAAAACAGCTATCTTGGACTGACGGTTTTCTCGCATTCTGGTTTGTACTAGCGATTTTCGTCTTGTCCTACTCAGTGACAAAACGCTCAATGTATCTAGCCCCACTAATGCCATTGTTTGCACTGATTATTGCAGATGCCGTAATGATATTCGCAGGCAAGTGGTTCGACTGGTATCGCCGCGCATGGCTTGCGCTGATGTCATTTGTGCTGATCGCCTTTGCGGTGGTTCCTCTGTGGTCTGGCTTACTTCCTGAGCACAAAATACCACCAGCACTGATGGAATGGCTAAGCACTTGGCACTTAGTGGCTCTAATCCCGCTAGCCGCCATCGCACTGATGATTGTTGTTGAGCGTAAAGGTTGGCCACAGTGGAGTAAAATGGCGATTATGACGGCACTGTTTTTCTCAAGTGCATTCACGTATTTATTCCCTGCGATCGATATTGCCAAAGATATGAAGCCGGATCTGGCGACGTTTGTCGAGCAGGTACCAGAAGAGAAACGTGACCGTATTGCTAGCATTCGTTTTTCAGAAACGATGACTTCGATTTTCTTCCTATATCACGATTGGTCTGTACCACGTGTCGATAAAGAGCGTGCGCAAGCGATACTTGATGGCGTCGACCCAGAGTACGACTACCTACTTTTAGATAGAAGTAATTCAACGCAGGAAATCATTTCGTTTATGGGCCTCAGAGCGGGTACTGAGTATGAGATTCTCGCTAAGGGTACGCCGCGAAGTGATAAGGTGAATGATGCCGTATTCTGGCTCTCTGGTAAGTAAAAGCTAAACTCTCCTACTAAGCCCCTTTTGTTAAGGGGCTTTTTTCATCTCTCGTCAGCGCGATCTTGCAACGATTCTTTCGATTAAGATCACACAAATACGTGCACACCTTGTAACAGCACACACGGCGTTAACAACAGGTTACAAACTTTTTTACTAATACTATTTGAGTATCAAGCAGTTAATGAGGTGAGTCTCAATTCGGATATGCACCACCTATAATAGCCGCCGTTTCATTGCCAGTTCGCATTGGAATCAGTTAGCATAAATCCCTATCATAAGCGCCCGGTCGAGAGACTACGCCGCTCAAACCACAATCTGTTGCAATAAAAACCAAACAATTGTCACAATAAGAAGGTAAGATAGCGGCGCAACGCAAATAATAAACAACGTCACAGGCTCAATATCATGTTCGAACAAAAACAATTTGAATTGATGAAAAACACACTTCAGGGAAAAGTAAAAAACATTGATGTTATCCCAAGCTGTAGCAAGGAATCACTGCTCGATGCGATTAAAGGCGCTACGTCCGTCAACGATCTTATCGGCATCAATAAAGCGATTTTGCGATTGGTTAGCAAAGCCGCCTAGACAAAGCAGCCCAAGAAGAGCAACCATCGCGTTGCTCTTTTTTGTCACTCCATTGGCAAGCTCTCATTCCCCCAACCAATACACCAGATCAAATCCAGTCATTTTGAGAATCATTTTCACTTGATCTTTCTCAATAAAACGTTAACGTAGTCGCTCTTAACTTTGGGCTTCAGCCCGACTCTCACAAATAGAGAAAGATTTTTTGCAGACCTTCAGGCACACTACTTTTCGCGTTTTGCTTTTGCTTACTACCCTACTGGTAGTGGCTCTGTGCGCGCTGAAAACCAATGTCGCCTATCACAGCAACCTTCAAGCTGCTACTGCCACATCAACAAGCACTCTGAACCTAAAAGAACTACTTGATAGTGAGTCTCTAGACAACATCGTTCATGACTCGGCTTCAGCGGCAGAACCTTGCTTTGTCACTAAAAAGCTGCTTACTCAATCTCTTCCTAGCATCGAAGACCTAACACCTTTTCTTTTTCTTATTGCGCTCATCGCGATAGTTTCTACTCGCCTTTCCCAGCATAAGCACTTCAAACGCTCAGACGAAACGCCAGCAAAGTACCGGCTTCATCTGACGCTTTGCACATTTCGGGAATAAAAAAGTATTCACCAAGGTCTATTAATTACTTTTTGGAGAATACTGTGTCGAATACATACACTGAAACTAAAAGTGCCGCCTCTATGGCACGTCCTATTGTGCCGTCAATGAGTCGGCTGCTAAGCATTGTTTTAATGCTAGTAATTACGAATGTCGCAGCGCTCTACAGCGTGAACGCTGTTGCGCAATCTACAGGTTGGATAACGGACCCCATGCATCCACCTGTTAAAGTAAGAGCACTGTCCACCGGACATATCGACCCTACCACTCGTCAAATGGAGATGGTGCTGGATGTCGAGCTCGACGGTGATTGGAAAACCTATTGGCGCAGTCCTGGTGAAGGTGGCATTGCGCCTGAGTTTGACTGGAGCGATTCAACCAATATAGAACAGGTCGATTGGCACTGGCCGGTACCTGCTTACTACGAGCAATTGGGCGTGCTCACTCTTGGCTATAAACACGAAGTGAGCTTTCCGCTTATCGTGACTGTCAGTGACCCAACACAACCGATAGTGCTAAAAGCAAACCTGCGTTTGCCAAGTTGTACCAATATCTGTGTGATTACTGATTACCCGATCGAACTCACCATTGACCCAGGTTCATTAAAGCTGGATTCCGATGCCGCCTATTTGTTTGGGCAAGGAATGAGCCTTACCCCTAAAATCAGCGAACAAGTTCAAATTACTGATAACTATTGGGATCAACAAGCGCAAACTTTAACGCTTAAGCTCGAATCTAAGACAGCTTGGTCAAAACCGTTTGTTCTTGTTGACGGGAAAGAAGTGGCCGATGAGTTCTTCTCTCAACCGAAGCTGACGATCGATGGGCAATCACTCTACGCTAAATTTGACGTTAGCAACTGGCTTGGCGAAGCCAATATTGCCGATAAGCGCATTCAGGTTACCGTGTCAGATGAATTGATTCTGGCTGAAACGTCGACCATCGTAACCACAAACCCGATGCAATGCCCAATCAAGGAGGATTATTGTGGATGCTTGGCTTTGCTCTATTGGGTGGCCTTATTCTAAACATAATGCCATGTGTTCTCCCAGTTCTAGGGATGAAGCTCAATTCAATCATCTCTGGCGCAAGCCAATCTAGAAGCCAAGTTCGCTTGTCATTTTTGGCTTCTTCAGCCGGGATTATTACTTCATTTCTATTGTTAGCTGGTGCACTCAGTGCATTAAAAATGGCAGGCCACATGATTGGTTGGGGAATTCAGTTCCAAAGCAGCGGATTCATTATTCTCATGGCCGTGGTTACTTTGCTATTTTCCGCCAACCTACTTGGATTGTTCAATATTCAACTACCAAGTTCGATGAATACTTGGCTCGCTACAAAAGGTGACCATAGCTACAGCGGGCATTTCATTCAAGGTATGTTTGCAACCTTGTTAGCTACGCCCTGCAGCGCACCGTTTCTTGGAACGGCCGTCGCTTACGCCTTAGGCGCGAGCTACAGCGAACTGTGGCTAATTTTCGCCTTTCTAGGCATCGGAATGAGCCTGCCTTGGCTACTGTTTACTGTTTTTCCTGGATTAGTAAAAGCCTTCCCTAAACCAGGAGCTTGGATGAATAAACTCAAACTTGTGTTTGGCGCAATGATGCTATTAACCAGTCTTTGGTTGACCTCTTTGCTTTCCGCATTTATTGGAACAAACGCAACTATTGCGATTATCGGCCTAATAGTCCTCACAACTTTCATTCTGATCGGAAAGGTCTATGGGCGAAAAGCTCTCATCTTGATGTCTGGTTTTTCGGTGTTTGCGTTAGGTGGCGGTTTGATTATTGGCAGCGTCACTGCAGATAGTTGGTCGACTCCGATTGTCGATGACCTCAACTGGCAACGGCTGGACGCCCAATCCATTCCTTTCCTGATAGCAGAAGGTAAAACGGTGTTCGTCGATGTCACCGCTGATTGGTGTATTACCTGTAAAGCCAACAAGATTGGTGTCGTCCTCCAAGACCCAGTCTACAGTCAACTACAACAAGACAATGTAGTCACTATGCGAGGAGACTGGACCACACCAAGTGACAGCGTCACCGGTTATCTACAAAGCTATGGTCGATTTGGGGTGCCATTCAATATTGTCTATGGTCCTAAACACCCAGAGGGAATCACCCTACCTGTTATATTGACTTCGGAAAGCGTTACACAAGCGCTGAATGCTGCCAGTGGAACGCCAAATGACTAAACCAACAGGGTGGAAACACACATTAATCAAGTGGAGCAAAGAGCTTGTCAGTATTTTCATCCTGATAACGCTTGTGTCACTTGCCATCGATTGGTACCGAAGCCTAAACATGCCGCAAGGAGACGCTCCTGCGATCCAGGCTATCACTTTGGATAACGTTCCGGTCGACATTATCACGCAAAGTCACACAGAGCCTGTTGTGCTCTACTTTTGGGCCACTTGGTGCGGGGCATGCAAACTGGTAAGCCCCACTGTGGATTGGTTTTCCAACCACTATCAAGTGGTCTCTGTAGCGCTCTCATCAGGAGCCGATGAGCGAGTGCACCAATACATGCAGGCCAAGGAATATGACTTTCCTGTCATCAACGATTCAAATGGCTTAATAAGTCGACAATGGAATATCAGCGTCACACCGACTATTGCTGTCATCTACAAAGGCAAAATTGAAAACATCTCAACAGGCGTGACAACGCCAATGGGATTATGGCTAAGAATTTTCTCTGCTCAGTAATTATCTGAGCCAAGGATAAAACATGAAAAAAACAATTATCTCTATCGCAATGACTATGGCAGCTTTGTTGCCGACACTTTCTCATGCTGAACTAACGAATGAACAACAGCAGCAACTCGAAGGGATTTATAAGCTACTCAACGAAAACCCTGAAATCATTGCTGATCTGCATACTAATTTGCAGCAATACGTCGAAAGCCAGAAACTCCTTACGCAAGCAAAACAACAGAGCGAAAGCTGGTTAAATGACACGACAATCCATAGCGTAACCGGCAACGTGAATGGCAACACGGTGATCATTAATTTCACCGACTACAACTGCCCTTATTGTAAACGCTTAGATGGCGCTTTATCGAAACTAGCAGGCAAGGATTCCGACGTAAAAGTCATCAATATCTATGTTCCATTGAAGCAGCAAGTTATTGATGGTCTTGAAACCAACTCCGCCGCGTTTGCCATTAAGGTATGGCAAAACGCACCAGAGAAGTTTGCTGAAGTGAACAGTCTGCTAGTGGCAAAGCCAGGGTTACATGACAAAGCATCGCTAGAAGCGATTGCGAAGAAAACAGGAACCGAAACCTATCTCTCTGGCGATACTGCTATCAATGAATCGCTCGTGAAAAACTACAAAACATTTGTGGCGTTAGGACTTCGCGGTACACCAGCCATGTTTATAGGCGATGACCTGATCCCAGGATTCATCCCCTTTGAACAGCTAGAAGCTGCCGTGAAGAAACATCAATCACAACAAAAAGCTAGTCTCTAATCGGTCCCCAACCATGTCGCTCAGAAAGCTGTTGAAGCTTTCTGAGCTCTTCGACGGTTTCCTGTTTCAGCCAATCCACTAGCTCTTCTACGATGGGAGATTGGGTTCTTTGATGGCAAAAGTATCGCCAACCGCTTGAATGTATTCGAGCGTTCTCAGGACAAACCAAGTATTCTCGCTCAAGTTCAGGTAATGCGAGTAGAAGATCAGTTACCGCGACACCATGACCCGACAGACAAGCACTCAGCGTGAGATCAAGCGTGAAAAAAGTAGAATTTCGGGGCACGCTTCTGTCTGTGTGATGAATCTTATTAAGCCAAGCGCGCCAATCAAGATGATCCAGAGTTGGGTGCAACTTGGTAGCGTTAGTAGATGCTCAATATCACGTCTATCCCCTATCAACTGCTGAGTACACACCGGCGCCATATACTCTTCGCGCATGAAGAATATCTCAGGATCATTCTCGTAGTTTTCACTGTTGCGCGTAGTGAACACAAACAGATCATAGTCCCCTTTCCCTAAACTCTCCTCCTCATCAATCACTGGAATGACGGCAATTTCATAGCTAGGAAAACGTTCATTCAACTGCTGTATTTTTGGTAGCAAAGCACGCGTTGCGAAACTCAATGCGGCTCGTATGACGATTTTACTGGCGTCCGGCTCCTTCCAGGAATCAAGCAATGACTGCAATGACGCGTAATTCCGGCCCAACACTTCATATAACGCCTGCCCTTTTAACGTGAGTTGTATTGAACGGTGACCACGAATAACCAAAGATGCATTGAGCTCATCCTCAAGCTGCTTCACTTGTCGGCTCACAGCACTCTGAGTGACGTGTAGCTCTTTCGCAGCCATCGTAAAGCTCATAAGCCTTGCAACAGCTTCAAACACTTTTAAAGCATTATGTGAGTAAGGAATATTCGAATATGGGTTCATAATTAATCACATGATCTGAAGTAATGCCAGAGTGACATAAATGTTAATTGAACACCATAAGTATGCATCTAAAATATGCATGCCATCACCAGGAATTATTCATGAAACGCATTCTGTCACTCGCAACACCACTTATCATTTCACAGCTCATTGCTATGGCGCTGGTACTTACTGACGTCTGGATGATGGCACAACTGAGCGTTAGTGACCTTGCTGGCGGTGGTCTTGGTGCATCTGTTTATACTTTTGTTTTCCTTGTTGCAGGCAGCACCGTTGGTTGTGTTGCTAACTTAATTGCTATTGCTTACGGTCAAAGTGTCGCGAGACTGAACATGGTAAAAAACAAGTGCGACTCGCGGTTAAAGGCGCTGTGATGCTATCGCTACTTCTAACCGTTGTGCTGACTTCAGCGTTTGTTTTTGCCCCTGACTTCCTACGAATGGCCAAGCAGCCAGAAGAAGTGATTGTGGTAGCAATGACCTACCTCGACACACTCAAGTGGGCAATGTTACCAACTTTGCTGCTCCTCATTCTACGAGGCTTAACCAGCAATTACGGCGACGCTAAGTCCGTGATGATCATGTCACTTGCAACCGTGTCCCTTAACGTACCCTTTAGTTACGTCCTCGCGTTCAATTTGGGTTGGGGTATTGCCGGACTGGGGCTTGGTACAGCTCTAGCCGCCACATTGGTATTGATTGGCTATGGTTAC
Organism: Vibrio maritimus; assembly: GCA_003263775.1. Taxonomy (GTDB): domain Bacteria; phylum Pseudomonadota; class Gammaproteobacteria; order Enterobacterales; family Vibrionaceae; genus Vibrio; species Vibrio maritimus. The sequence goes on along the minus strand of JYJJ01000079.1, from coordinate 97,080 downwards.
TGGGTATTCAAGCGCCCAACCTACTATCGTTTCGCGCCTTGGCTTCACTTAGAAGAATACGAATGGCGACTCATGCTGCCACTACTCTCTATGGGTATCCCTATCGCTATTGCCGCTGCACTCGAAATGGGGCTAATTTACGGTGGAACCTTATGGCGGGATTTATTGGCGTTACCGCACTCGCGCTACACCAGATCCTTCTGCAATGTTTAAGCTTTACGTGGAACATCAATTTCGGCTTCTCGCAAGCGGCCGCGATTTTAGTAGGTAAAGAGTTCGGAAATGACAACCTAGACGGTGTGAAAGCGGTCTCAAAGCGCAGTTTTGCTCTCGTTACTATTTTAAGCGCAGTACTCGCGGTTGTTTTCATTGTTTGGCCAGAAGCCATCGCCAGCCTTTTCCAACTCGATGGCGAAGGCGAACACACGCTCACTGATATGCTTTCTTCATTGATATGGGTTGTGGCACTTTGTTTTGTCGTTGACGCTTGGCAACTACTGGCAATAAACCTTCTACGTGGAATGAAAATTGTGGTTTTGCGACCATCATGACCGCTATCGGTTACTGGATGTTTGGCCTTCCCGCAGCTTGGTTATTGATGTCTCACTATGAGCTTGCTGGGATCTGGGGCGGTATACTTGTCGGCCTCGCTGCGACTGGAGTGCTTTTGCTCGCCCAATTAGTTTATGAACTAAAGGCAGCCTCACAACAAAACTTTGTGACTGGAAATACACCCAGCGCTGGATAGGGTTATAGCAACAAAAACGCCGCTCAATATTACTACAGAGCGGCGTTTATATTTCAACAGATTACGCTTCAGAATCTGCTACTTTGCGGTGACCTTCTTGAAGGTGTACAAAGTCAACAAGATCATCGCCAGATACTTGATACGCTTGACCAAAACCTTTAACGAACAGACCATGTTCCGCTTTCAAGTTAAACAAAACGAAGTCTTCTAGCTGACTTAATCCGTCAATAATTTCACCAAAACGCTCTTTCATTTGGCTAACGACTAACTTCCATTGTTCAGTGTCACGCGCTACTACCGAAGCAACGGCATCAAAGGTCAGGCGCTTTCTTGCAAACAGCTGCTTACTCTTCGTTTCATCTTCAATCATCATCAAGGACACATTTGGATTTTGCTCTAAGTTACGCGCATGGCGTGCAATTTGAGAAATTAGAACAAAGTAGCCATCTTGATTTTGTACAAACGGGGCGTAGCTGACATTTGGGCGACCTTCTTGGTCAACCGTTGCCAATTGAATGGTTTTGCGCTCTTGACGAAACTCTTTGATTTCCGGGCCTAAACGTCCTTGTAGGCGCTCTTGCTTAACTTGTTGATCCATGTTGAAACCTCACTTTCTCTAATAATTATAACTCAGTCATCTTTTGTGACTGCTTAAGTTAACCGCGCAATTTTTGTTGTAACGCCTTAAAGCTGTCGACTTGCTCAGGAAACAGTACGCGTTTTTTGTCTCTACCTAAGTAGATCTTAAAGACGTTATTACCGGCTTCATCAAAAAAGCCAAAGTAGTGACTCTCACTGCCCATGAAAGGCTTACTGACTAACGCGACTGTTTTGATCAAATCCAGTTTCAAGTGGCCATGTAGCTCACCTTCTTTTCCCATCAAGTTGTAATAGCCACGTGCTACTTTGCCTTTTGGGAACGTTGCTTTAACTTCAAAAATAGAGCCAAATGAATGCACTATGGTGGTCACTGGTCCCCATGTGGTAATCGATTCAAGGATGTCCTGAGCAACATCACCATTCTCAAATGCCACCATTTCTTCTGGCATTGCACAGACCACATCACGCTCGTTGACTCCCAGTTTCTCTGCAATAGCAGCGGGCAATAGCGACGGCTCCGTTTCCAAAATATTTGCAACGTTTTGCTTCAATTCAGTTGTCATTGTATTTCCTATGCAGCGTTAGTTTTCGTCTGTTTGTTGTTTTTGTTCCTGCATGGCATGAGGATGACTCATACCTTTTGGCATCTTTGGTTTGTCGGTAATCATGGTGTTGACGGCGGCAATGGCCCCCTGTGCTAAGGTAACGGCCCAAAACGATCCTGCGATAGTGAGTTCAAGATAGTCACTGTGAAGTTCAACTAGCCCGTTTCGTTGCCAAACTTTAAACAGTGGTGTCAGTAAATCGAAGGTATCTTCACCCTCAAAATCCACCAGCATACTTCGGCGTACCACACCGCTATCAAAACCCGCTTTAAGGCTTGCTAATACTGGCTCATATCGGCTTTGCTTGCTCATCATGGCTATCGTTGTTTTGCCCGAACGCATGGCCTCCATATAAGCATCCAACGTGCGATGATGCATCATTCCATAGCCACCAATATTGCCCCCTGCTCCCGCACCTAATGGCAATACTTCAGCAAATGTCTTGGCGACACTGTTGTATTGACTACGCTCTCGATTGTCTCGCGCCCAATGGTTCACACTCAGCTGCTTTACGAAATGTTTGCTCATAAAGTCGACGCCAAGCTCATACATAGCGGCTTTTTCAGCAGAAGATGCTGGCGACTCCGAGCGGCCTTTTTGTACTAACTCCATCATTGGAGCCGATCCACCGACTACTAATTGATAGAGGTCGACCCCGTGAGCACCGGTTTCCATGAAGTCTTTTAAGTCTTGCTCAAATACTTCAAGTGTTTGATAAGGAAGCCCGTATAGCAAATCGATCACGATTGGTGCTTCATCTCGTGAGGCGAGTTGTGACACACGTTCCATCACAACTTCACGATCATCAAGCGCTTGGCACTTCTTCGCACTTTGGTATCAAAGCTCTGCACACCAAACGAAAAGCGGTTAAAGCCCCCTTCTAGAGCATTATCAAACATCTCCTCGCTAAAACGATTGGTTCGCCCCTCAAGGGTAATTTCGCAATCAGTCGCTAGAGGGAAAGAGGCATGAATCGCTTTCCCTAGCTTGCGCACCTGCTCAGGAGATAAGTCTGTCGGCGTCCCCCACCAATGTAGACAGCATGAAATAAGCCACTTTGAGTCCACTCTAACTTTGCCTTGAGCTCAATCTCTTTCATCAGGGCCTCAAAATAGTCGTCAACTAATCGACGATAGAGGCATTTTGGAAGAAGTTACAAAACGTGCAGCGAACACGACAAAAAGGGATATGAATATACAGGCAACGTTTTTTATGGCGTGACGTTTTCTGGGCGGTTAACTCATTAAACAAGCCTTCGTATCGTTCCGATTGGACTGGTACGGCCATGCCACCCGCATGCGGCGAGGTCTTCTTTCCAAATGCAAATCGCAAAGGATCCGGGGTATTTATCCTAGATGCGACTCATTGAGTTGGCTCAAATCAATCTTCATAACTGCTCACGATATCTATCAACGCCCTGTTGTATAAGGCTTAATCTAAAACGAGCAAGATCATAATAGCCACATAATGATTATGCAAATGATAATTGATATTATTTTCACTAACATGCATAATCCAATAAAACTTAGGGCGACAACATACTTGTATGCCCAGAAAACCCATTTATGGATAGCAGCAGTTTGCTTAGGATCCCGACAATGAAACACGCTCTTAAAAACGTACTCGTAGCTGGCACCGCTCTCTCGATTGCTTGTGGTCAAGCTTTTGCCTCAAGTAGTGAAAATGGCGCAGAAAAGATCGTCAGCGCTGGCGCTTCAGTCACCGAACTTATTTATGCACTTGATGCAGAGAAACAACTTGTGGGAGTCGATGTCACCAGCATTACACCTCAAGACTCTTCACTTCCCAAAGTTGGTTACCACAGAGCGTTATCATCTGAAGGCCTCTTGGCACTGCAGCCAACTATGATTATTGGATCAGATGAAATGGGACCAAAACCAACACTCGAGCAATTGCAACGTGTTGGTGTTGACATCGAAGTAGTAGATAACGCTCCGACCATAGAAGGCTTAAACAAGCGCATTGACCAGATTGCTAAACTCACCCACTCTGAAAACAGTGCACCTGCGCTAAAGGCAAAAGTTGCCGAAAAAGTCAGTGCGCTGGAAGCGAACCAACCAGCCGAGTATAAAGCAAAGAAAGTCCTATTCTTGCTTATACATGAAGGTCGCCCAGCAAACGTCGCAGGCCGTGATACGACGCCAGACGCCATCATCACCTTGGCTGGGGGAAAAAACCCAGCTGCAGCATCGTTAACGTCTTATAAACCCATTTCAAATGAAGCCATTATTGAAATGCAACCAGATGTCGTGCTTGTGAGCGGCCGCAGCTACGCCAAGCTTGGTGGTAGTGCTGCGATTATTGAGGCACTACCAATGCTATCAGCAACGCCTGCGGGGCAAAATAATGCCATTTTGACCATTGATGGCCATGCATTAGTGGGTGGTCTAGGCCTAAAAAGCCTGGAAGAGGCAAAACGCATTAACGCGCTCCTTTACCCATAAGTGGTTTGTTTATTGAGGGTAAGAGTACGACGTTCACTTGTCCCCTTCAATGTATTGCATCTTAACACTCTGCTTTCTTAAAGATCTGTATGCTAAGAAATTTCTCTAACACTCTTGTATTTTCAGCCTTTGCATTATTGCTGGTGCTATCTTCGGTGTATTCCATTACCGTCGGCCCAATGAACATCTCGTTTTGGCAAAGCATTCAATCGCTGACAATGGCGACCAATGATTTGGCGCCGCATATCAACTTGGTCATCCATGATATTCGGCTTCCGCGCACGCTGCTTTGCATGCTAGTCGGAGCCATTCTCGCTGTTTGCGGCACTGTCATGCAGGGGCTATTTCGTAATCCACTGGCTGAGCCAGGTATCATTGGCGTGTCCGCAGGTGCATCCCTTGGCGGTGCACTAGCAATTGTTGGTTTTGCTGCGTTAGGTATCGAGTTTCCTGAATTTATGGCTCTCATGGTCGTCCCGATATTCGCCTTTTTTGGCGGCGCACTAACAACGATTTTGGTGTATCGATTAGGTACCAGTAAATTTGGCACATCTGTCACCATAATGCTGCTGGCTGGCGTCGCAATAAGTGCTTTGTCAGGTGCTGCTATTGGCTATCTGAACTTCATTGCTGACGATCAAATGCTTCGCGATCTGTCGCTTTGGTCCATGGGCTCATTGGCAGGTGCCAGCTGGGGAAAAATTTTGTTGTCTGCCACAACATTGCTCATCCTGTTTTGGTTTTTCTACAAAAAAGCGATGGCACTTAACGCTCTGTTACTCGGTGAGTCTGAAGCGAAACACCTAGGTATTCCGGTTCAACGCTTAAAACGGCAACTAATTTTACTCACCGCAGTTGGTGTGGGTGTTACGGTCAGTGTGTCAGGCTTGATCGGCTTTATCGGTTTGGTTATCCCGCATCTAGGCCGAATGCTAGCTGGACCAGATCATCGCACCTTATTGCCTTTGTCCGCACTACTTGGCGCTCTACTCATGACCGCTGCGGATATGGTCGCTCGCGTAGCTGTTGCACCTGCAGAGCTCCTGTCGGCATCGTTACTGCAATTGTTGGTGCACCATTCTTCTTATATCTGCTATTTCAGCAAAAAGGGAAACTTGTATGAGCCTTGAAAGCCGTCTTGTCGAAGACCGCCTCAATGACATCGCTATCTCGGCGCGTGGCCTTAACATGCGATTTGGGAATAGAGTGATATTGGATGATGTTGATATTGACCTCTACTCCGGGCAAGTCACTACACTGCTTGGCCCTAATGGAGCAGGTAAAAGCACCCTACTCAAACTTTTATGTGGGGAAACGCCCTCAAGCTTTGATATTCGTTACTTCGGTAAGCCAAGATCCCAATGGCCAGCACAGAGGCTCTCAAAACACCTGGCGCTATTGCCTCAACACAGCACGTTGTCGTTCCCGTTCCTTGCTTCTGAAGTTGTCGAGCTTGGCGCTATTCCGTTGGAAGTCTGTAACCACGCTACACGATCACTCGCCAAGCGCTATATGGGTACAGCAGACGTAGAACACTTAGCACAGCGCCTTTACCCTTCACTGTCTGGTGGGGAAAAACAGCGTGTGCACCTCGCAAGAGTCTTGACACAATTACACCAATCGGGCGATCAAAAAATACTGATGCTAGACGAACCAACATCTGCGCTGGATCTCGCCCATCAACATAATACCTTGGCAATTGTTAGAGAGTTAGCCGATACGCAAAATGCAGCGGTGGTCGTTGTACTTCATGATCTAAACCTTGCATCTCAATATTCAGATCGACTGGTCGTCTTGGATAATGGAAAAATCGTCGCGGATGATACTCCTTGGCAAGCGCTCACCAGTGATTTGATTGAAGGGGTATATGGCTATCACTCTTTAGTGACCAAACATCCGACACATGACTTCCCGATTGTGTTGCCTCAATAACCCTCCAACTCGATAGTCTTCAGACATAAAAAAACCGCTCTACTATGAGCGGTTTTCATCTTACTGTTTGGTCAGATTGACTATGAGTCGATGACTACTTAGTCAACTGGATCAACGAACGGCCGATAAGCCATTCTAGTTCCTTGTCACTACCTTCACCGTACTGCGTCTCAACCAGCTTATAAAGGCGGTCGATCCCCTTAGAGGCAAACTCATGCGAGTTTTCTGAAATAACAATGTGGTGAAACAGGAGTTTTAGGATAGCCAAAAACTCTTGATTCTTAAGAGAATCAATCCAACTTCCTGTGAATCCATCAATGCCTTTCTCAAACTCCAAGTGTTCAACGAACATTTTGAAGATACGTCCATCGAGTGCGGCTGTAAAATCCGTCTTCTTAGGAAAGTGGTGACTAATCCCGGTTCTTGATATACCTGTCTGCTGGCTTAATGTGGTATACGACATTTTGTCATAACCAAGACGAATGATCTGATCAACGACCGCTTCCATGATTTTCTGGATCGTAATCTCAGTATCTTCTTTACTACGCTTTGGCATTTCTTAAGCTTCTCTAATCGTTATCTGCGTACGCTGTATGCTATACCATAATTAAAGCAGTGCTCGATGTAATTTTCTATCCATTTATGTATCAATTTGCTCAAACTCAGATTACGGCAACCCGACAGCAAACCATACACGAGACACATACTTGGTACAGATACCATTTAAAATAATATAAAAATCAAGTGATTGATTAGTAACTTATAAAGTCTACCATTTCGCACTACGGCTTGTACTAATCTGTACTATATCATTAGTACATGAGTCTCATTTTTGAGAACTCAATCACAAACAAGCAATACCACTTGCATATTTAAAAGCTATTGATAAACAAATAGATATTTACAATTTCTATTAAATGAAAACCTAATATTCACAAAATCATGTTTACGCCTGTGCATCATTTACTAACACTTAGCTTAGAAGCAATGAATTTATTGCTGGATACCTAATTTCTACAGTTATAGAATAACCACAGATTTTATGAGAGGTATCGTTATGTCAAACACCTATGAAGAACCAACCGTATGCGACGCTTGTGGCGTTTCTGGAGAAATGGGTTTCATCATCAAGGAAGGCGATGACGTCGCAGAAGTACAATTATTCGGCGAATCGCAAGTTCAACTGCAAGCAGAAATTCAAAAATACATCGATTTAGCTAAGACTGTGTCAGAGAACGTTGAATTTGAAATGTCTGAACTTGGTGAAGAGAGCAAAGAGCTTACAGCTCGATTCAAGTTTGAAGTGAGTGCAGAGAAGCTGATTTTTGAACTAAAAACGCGCTCTCTAGCGCGCTAATACCGCAATTGGCGGGGGCTTGAAAAGCACAAGTTTACTAAAGCGAGCATTATTGCTCGCTTTTTAATGCCTTCCATTTGAGCTGTCCATTCATCTCAAAATCTTGTTCAGCCACACATTGAAGAACCACACCTTCAACATTGATAACCGCCCCTAATGAGTACGCTTTATCGTTGTAATAACAAACCCGCTTCCCCAACTTGGAGTCGGACAGTAATACCGCAGCACCGACATCCGAACCTGGCGTGGTAATGACTTTCGCCGATACTGTCGACGCCACCAGCGCGCCAACAATGGCGAGCATCACAACACGTGTGGATTTCCATTGTGAAATTGTTTTTTCCATTGCAAACTACCTAACGTTTCCCAACTGATGATGTTCTAGACGGACTATATTTCGAAAAGATTCTGTTGCCAATTATAGCGAACCCAAACCTTATGCTTCGATCCACTATTGCCCTTTTGTCTCTGCTGTTGCTAGCCCCAACCTCAAATGCTATTGAGCTTGATTACTATAAAATTCTCAACCATCTGGACAACTACGGCAACTTGGATCTGCGCAATAAACCCTATACCAGCCTCCCCAATGGGTTAGTGGTCAAAGGCAATCTTAATATTGCCAAAACACCGATAAAAATGATGCCACAAAATCTTGAGATCAAAGGTAGCCTAGATGCCTCAGATAGTTTAGTGGAATTCATGCCAAGAGGAACCAAAATCACAGGTTACGCCAACTTTTTAGGCAGCCAACTCAAAGCTTGGCCGCAAGGCGTTGTTCCTGGTGGTTACATCAATTTAGGTGATACGCCCATTGAAAAACTGCCCAACGGTATGGTGGTAAATGGAGACCTAAGTGTCGTTCGAACACCGATTACCGAACTTCCCGAAGGCATTGTTATCGAAGGCAACCTATATATCGGAGGTTCAAAGATCACTCAATTCCCTAAAACCATGACCGTCAATGGCAACATCTTTCTTGGGGGAATGTGATTACGCAGTGGCCTGACGATCTAACACTTGGTGGTGCGGTCGCACGCTAAGTTCAGAAGTCATATTTGAGCAAAGTTAAGCTTAAACAGACTCATGCTTAAACAGCTTCATGCTTAAACAATAAACCGAACAGTTGAAAAATCTGTTCCGGTTTTATTTTATCCGCATTCTGTAATCTGTTGTCACAAGAGTAAACAGAGACACAAACATGGCTTTTTTCAACTACGTTGCAAACTACTTTCAATCAACCTATAAATACGAAACCAATGACACCTGGCTTGCTAAGCTATTCTACTTGTCTCCAGCAGAGCGTGCCGCACGTCTCAATGAACTCTTTGACACCGACGCCTTTTGGGGACTAGAAATAGATAGAGACAGCGACATCCAAGGCAAATAACCGGAACATTTGTTAGTGAGCTAACATGATCAACAAACGTAAACTTGAGCTCTACGAAAATCTATTTAAGCATCTAGGGCCTGGTGGTCACACTATCACCGTCTCTGCGATTGCAGAGACAATGAACTGCAGCGAGCGACATGCTCGTACACTACTCAAGCAGATGTCAGAACGCGGCTGGCTTTGCTGGAAGCCCGCTCGAGGCAGAGGCGTAAAAGGCACCCTAACCTGCCTGCTTGAGCCACTTCAAGCCTGCTACAACGAAGTCGATTTAGCAACAGAACAAGGCAAGTACGATATTGCACACAAGCTCATCGGCTTCAATGAACGCAACGTTGCGAGTGCGCTTAAGCAGTATCTCACTCATGCAACCATTGAAAGCGAGAATACGGTGCATGCGCCATTCCACCGCAAGCTCAGTTGGTTACACCCCCATCATGCGATGGAGAGAACCGAGCGGCATCTAATCCATGAAGTATTTCAAACCTTGGTGACATCAAATGACAAGCGGTTGACTGGTGAGCTTGCACACAGTTGGACACATTGCCCACACTATCGTCGATGGACATTTTACTTGCGTACCAGTGTTGTTTTTCATGATCAAACACCACTCAGCGCGATAGATGTTGCTGAAAGTCTTCAAGCTCTGACAGCCTCTCCCTATTGGAGTCGCCTGTACGATCACATAGACTCTATTAGTGTGGATTCCCCCTATCAAATATCCATTGAACTATCAGAGCCTGATCCTCACTTTCTCGCGCTTCTATGTCGCTCAGAAGCCGCTATTTTGCCCAAAAGCATGGTGCATCGAGCTGAAAGCGTATACAAACCCATTGGCTCCGGGGCATTTTCGGTCACTGTGAATTCAGAGAAATTGCTGCGCCTTACTCGGCACAGGCAATACTCTGGTAGCAATGCCCTAGTAGAGCACATCGAGCTATGGATCCATGAGGAGTGGGCAAAAGATAAGAAGTGCGCAGAAAACTTTTTCTTCCTCAACGATGAAGAGGAGACCTATAAGGTTGCCACTGCCGATATTGGTTACTTCTTTTTGCTGCTTAACCAAAAGGATCTTCAGAACGCCAAGTTCAAGCATCAGTTAGAGGCGCTATTCTCTGATGAGATGCCTTCAGCGTTGCACTCAGCTCTACCACTGGAATTTAGCTATGAAAACAACAATGAAAATCGTACCTTCGCCCAAAAACTTAAGGAAGGTCTAGCGCTTGGCGGCTCGCAAGGACACGGTACGCAAGTTATCTACGGGCATCCTAAAGCCAACCAAGCCCTCTCTATCGGTGGTATCCGGCTAGAAGGAGACCGAGCAACCAGTCTATTTGCCTTCTTCAAACTCTACCCACACTGGCTCAACAATCTTAATTGGAAACAGCAAGATAAGCTAAGTGAGGCGCTACGCACAGTAAGGCATACTAATAACTCGACCGAAAGAGAGCGGCTCTTAGATGAGCTGCTGGTATGGCTATATCGAGATAACGTACTTGCGATCATCAAATCCGAAGACTTAACCCTAACCATCCCCTCTCGAATTCGCGGTGTGGAAATCAATTCCATTGGTTGGTGTAACTTTTCAAGGCTGTGGATCCAGCAAAAACCGAACTCCACTGGCGCTGCTCATTAAAAGTAGTGCGAAATCGCAAGGTAGCGTGTGCGAATGTGTTCGATGAGCAATCTCACTTTATTTGGAGGCTGGCGGGTAAAAGGATAAACAGCATAAATACCCAGCCTCTTACCTACTTGATCCGGAAAAATATCCACCAGCTGGCCATTACGTATGTCATGGTACACCAAACACCTAGGAACATAAGCGATACCATGCCCACCCAAGGCAGCCTTGCGAAGTGCTGTCGCATTGTCGGTAGAAAAAGACCCTGAGACTCGGACAATATAATTACCTTTACTTCCTTTAAACTCCCACTCCGACGCACCCGTGGTCTGATAGGCATACTGCAAGCAGTTATGTTGAGTAAGATCTTCCGGCTCTAGCGGCTTACGGTTTTTCGCAATGTAAGATGGAGAGGCGCATACCACCCACTGGGAGTCCAGAATGTGGCGAGCAATCAAGCTGGAGTCTTCAAGATAGCCAGTGCGTATGACCAAGTCATAACCTCCATCGACAAGATCAACAAAGCGGTTGTCCAACGACATATCGACTGACAACCCCGGATGCATATTACAAAACTCGGCGACAGCGTCCGCCAAAATAAGATCACCGGAAATCGTTGGGACTGACATCTTGATGTGACCGCTAACGTTCTCTCCATAACCTGAAACTGATTCCATAGCCTCTTGGGTGGCCTGCTTCACATTTTTAGCGCCGTGGACAAGCGCCTTACCTGCTTCAGTGAGCGTCAATTTGCGCGTTGTTCGATATAATAATTGAACCCCTAACTCTTCTTCCAGCCTCGCAACTCTCTTGCTAACTACTGAATTTGTAAGGTTATTTTGCTCGGCAACCCGGCTAAACGCCCCGGTTTCTACTACCTGATAAAACAGGATTAAATCGTCTGCACGCATACTTTTATGTCATTTTTGGAAATAATCATTTTCATTATTTCTCTATATCATCAAAAAATAAAGGGATAAATTCACCCCACCTTAACAACCCTATTACAAAAATAATAAGCACGACGAGGCTGATTCAATCAATTGCTTGAATCTAGCCAGACAAAAGGAAGTCACCAATGTCTGAAACCTTACTAGCACTTATCGCCTTTTCTCCCATTGTGGTTGCCGCCATTCTTCTGGTGGGATTGAACTGGCCAGCCAAAAAAGCCATGCCTGTCGCATTTGGCCTCACCGTAGTCATCGCCCTGTTCACTTGGGATATGTCCGTTACACGTGTTGTAGCGTCCATTTTCCAAGGATTCGGCATCACCGTTGCCGTGCTTTGGATTGTATTTGGCGCCATCTTCTTGCTAAACACACTGAAACACACTGGTGCTATTACAACGATTCGTAATGGCTTTACCGATATATCACCTGACCGCCGCGTTCAGGCCATCATCATCGCTTGGTGTTTCGGGTCCTTCATCGAAGGCGCATCTGGATTTGGTACGCCTGCTGCAATAGCAGCACCTCTATTGGTCGCAATTGGATTTCCTGCTCTTGCCGCAGTGTTAATGGGTATGATGATTCAATCGACTCCCGTCTCTTTTGGAGCAGTTGGCACACCAATCATCGTTGGTGTGAACAAGGGACTAGATACGCATAACATTAGTGAGTCATTGGTTTCCCAAGGTGCATCATGGGATCTCTACCTACAGCAAATCACCGCTAACGTTGCCATTATTCATGCCTGTGTGGGTACGCTGATGCCAGTTCTGATGGCAATGATGCTTACTCGCTTTTTTGGCAAAAACCGCAGTTGGACGGAAGGTCTAGATATCCTACCTTTCGCGCTCTTTGCAGGTGTTGCGTTTACTGTCCCTTACGCATTAACAGGCGTTCTACTCGGTCCTGAGTTCCCATCACTAATTGGTGGTCTAGTAGGTCTTGCGATCGTCGTCAGCGCAGCCAAGCGTGGCTTTCTAGTTCCTAAATCAAAGTGGGATTTTGAAAGCGAAGATAAGTGGCCGACAGAATGGCTTGGCTCGTTAAAAATGGATCTCAAGCAAAATGCTGGCAAACCGATGTCAATGGCGGTGGCTTGGCTACCGTACGTTCTTCTCGCCGTTATCCTTGTTGCAAGCCGCGTGAGTAGCGAGTTCAAGGGCTTCCTGACCAGTGTGAGCTTGTCGTTTAGCAATATTCTTGGTGAAACGGGTATTAGCACGGCTATTCAACCGCTGTATCTACCGGGTGGGATCTTAGTCTTCGTTGCTCTATTGGCTGTCATGATTCAATCACGCTCTGCGAAACCATTAATGGCTGCGTTTGGTGAGTCGAGTAAAACGCTGGTTGGTGCAGGCTTTGTACTTGTCTTTACCATTCCTATGGTTCGTATCTTCATTAACTCGGGTGTAAACGGTGCTGATCTCGCAAGTATGCCAGTCACCACCGCCAACTTTGCCTCTGCTTTAGTCGGAGAAGCGTTCCCTGCTTTGAGTGCCACCATTGGCGCACTCGGTGCCTTTATTGCTGGCTCGAACACCGTTTCCAACATGATGTTTAGTCAGTTCCAGTTTGAAGTGGCGCAAACGCTCACAATCTCAACAACCGCGGTGATCGCCTTACAAGCCGTTGGTGCGGCTGCAGGTAACATGATTGCCATCCACAACGTGGTCGCGGCCTCTGCCACCGTAGGCTTACTGGGCCGTGAAGGTCTGACATTGAGAAAAACCATTATTCCTACATTCTACTACCTAGTTGTCACTGGCCTTATCGGACTTGCACTAGTGTACGGTTTCCATGTTACCGATGCACTCATGAACTGATTTAGGTTTTAGTCAAAGGCGCACTTGCGACTGTCGGCAAAGTTGTGAAACACTTCAAGAAGGTAAGTGCGCTTATTTTTCATAACCTTACAACTAGTCTATATAAAAACAGGAACCCAAAAAAATGGGTCTAGTGCTGGAGCAATACAATGCGAATCTATCCCTCTAAACCGAGCAAGGTCTACTTCTATGCCACCTGCCTAGTAGACGTATTTGACCCCGAAGCAGGCTTAGATGCTATGACCCTCTTAAAGCAGCAAGGCATCGAGGTTGTGTTTGTTGAAAAACAAACCTGTTGCGGACAACCTGCCTACACATCAGGCTATGAATCAGAAGCTAAGCAAGTCGCGCAGAGCCAAATGGATCTGTTTCCTGAAGAGTACCCGATTATTGTATTGTCCGGTTCGTGTGGTGGCATGATGCATCACCATTATCGCCGCCTATTTAAGGGCGACAGCAATCAAGATCAAGTCGATACGTTCTGCGACCGAGTGTTTGAGCTCACCGAATTTCTCGTTAACGTTTGTCGCGTCAAACTCGATGACAAAGGCCAGCCTACAAGTGTCGTCATGCACACCTCTTGCGCGGCAAGGCGTGAAATGAATGTCCACGTCACAGCAACAGAGCTTCTTAGTCAACTCTCTAATGTAGAGCTTCGCATGCAAGACTATGAGAGCGAGTGTTGTGGTTTTGGTGGCAGTTTCTCTGTACGTCACCCGAATATCTCCGAAGCCATGGTGAAAGACAAAACCCACCATATCGAAGCGACCCAATCCGATACACTGGTAAGCGCCGACTGGGGATGCCTTCTTAACATCAATGGCGCGTTTGAATACCAAGGCAAGCCCATCAAAGGGCGTCACCTAGCTTCATTTCTTCTTGAACGAACACAGGAGAATGCACAATGAGTCAAACTCCTGAACAGTTCCACCAGCTCGCCAAAGATGCACTGGGTGATAAACAGCTCAGAGCCAACTTCCGTGGTGCGATGGATTATCTGCGTGATAAACGTAAGACAGCGTTTAGTGACGTAGAGGAAGAGAAGCAAATAAGAGATCTCGCCGAATCCATTCGCCAACGATGCCTGAGTAAACTGCCTGAGCTTCTCGAACAGTTAGAATTCAATTGCTACAAAAATGGCATTCAAGTTCATTGGGCAGAAAACCCAGAACAAGCGAACGCCATTATTGCCGCTATTGCGAATGAGCACGATGCCAAGCAAATCATCAAAGGCAAATCCATGGTGAGCGAAGAGATCGAGATGAACCACGAGATGGCGAAACTCGGTATTGAATGCTTAGAGAGTGATATGGGCGAATATATCGTCCAACTCGATGGCGACAAACCTTCTCACATCATCATGCCAGCGATTCACAAAAACAAGCAGGAAGTGAGCGACACCTTTGAGCAGCACCTTGATGGATTCAAACCAACGACAGACGTAGACAGCCTGATTCAAACAGGTCGCACTCGCCTAAGACAAAAGTTCTTTGAAGCTGATATTGGTTTATCCGGTGTCAACTTTGCCGTTGCAGAAACAGGCACGCTTTGTCTTGTAGAAAACGAAGGCAACGGACGCATGTCAACAACGGTGCCAAACGTGCACATTGCCATCACTGGTATCGAGAAAGTCGTTGAGTTTTTGTCTGATGTCCCTCCGCTATACAGTGCGCTAACTCGCTCAGCGACAGGGCAAGCCATCACCACTTACTTCAACATGATCACCTCTCCTCGTAAAAACGGCGAAAAAGACGGCCCGCAGGAAGTACATCTCATTCTGCTCGATAACGGACGCAGTCAAGCCTACCGCGATGAAGAGCTTCGTAAGACTCTACAGTGTATTCGCTGCGGCGCGTGCATGAACCACTGCCCGGTCTACACCAAAATTGGCGGTCATGCTTATGGCACGGTTTACCCGGGTCCGATTGGCAAAATCATCTCCCCTCATTTGCTGGGTATGGATAAAACCAAAGATCTTGTTACCGCTTCCAGTCTCTGCGGCGCCTGTGGCGAAGTCTGCCCTGTAAGAATACCGATCCCAGATATGTTGCTTCGCCTACGTAAAGAAGCCAAAAACAAAGCGGAAAAAGAGACGCCACCACTAAAAGGCAAAATGCCGCCAGCAGTGGCCTTGAAACCGCCGCAATGAAAGGCTTTGCATTCGCCGCGAGCAATCCGAGCTTGTATCACACTGGTACGTACATGGCGACCAAGTTGCAAAACCTTATCCCGAACAAACTCGGCGCATGGACACAATGTCGAACCAGTCCAAAGCCCGCTAAGCAAACCCTACACCAGATCATGGCCGAACGAAATAAAGCCAAAAGCGATAAGCAGTAACGAGGAGACCAAGATGAACACCAGACTTGCCAAAGACAACATTCTTGGCCGACTCAAGCAAGCGAAACGCAGCCCAAAATCGGCGGAGGAGTTAGCTTTTTTCCCTTGGGGCAGCCATCCAGATATCACTATGGACGATAAAGCCGAGCGCTTTGTCGACATGATGAGCGCCAACCATGCCGACGTTCGAACTATTCAGCGCTCTGAGCTTACCCAAGTCTTGCGTGATGTAATGGACAGTTACGGTTTTAGTCGCGTTGCCATAGGCACTGCAGGCGAGTACATCCGTGATTTCGAAGATGCAGTCCATGCAAACAAGTTACGCCATTCAACCAGAAGATAGAAGATTGGAAATCAGAGCTTTTTAACGACATTGATGTCGGCATCACCCATACACTGGGTGGCATCGCAGATACAGGCGCACTGGTCCTGTGGCCCAATGAGCACGAGCCTCGCACCTTATCGTTAGTACCACCAAGCCATATAGCGGTCGTGAAAAAGTCAGCGCTGTACGGACACTTTTTGCAAGTGATGCAAGAAAACAATTGGGATCATTACATGCCGACCAATGCACTTTTAATTTCTGGTCCATCAAAAACCGCCGATATTCAACAAACGCTCGCCTACGGTGCCCATGGCCCGAGTCAGTTGATCGTACTGTTATTGGAAGACGAATAAGAACGTATAAAGGACACCAAGATGAATCACACACGCGACTATGAACTGCTCAAGCAGCAACTCGCTACAAGAATCGATTCCCAGCGTATCATCACTGGTGAAGCAGAGCGCCTAGCTTATGGTACTGATGCTAGCTTCTATCGACTGATCCCTCAGATCGTGCTGCGCCTTAAAGATCTCGATGAGGTGATATTTACTATCCAGTGTTGCCGTGAGCACAAGATTCCCTTCACGTTTCGCGCCGCAGGCACCAGTTTGTCAGGCCAAGCGGTGTCTGATTCGGTACTGATTGCTCTCACGGATGATTGGCGCGGACACACTATCCTCGATAAAGGCGCCAAAATTCGCCTTCAGCCGGGCGTCATCGGAGCCGATGCCAACAAATACCTGCTCCCATTCCAACGTAAAATTGGCCCAGACCCAGCTTCTATCAACACGTGTAAAATTGGCGGTATTGCTGCGAACAACGCGAGCGGCATGTGTTGTGGCACCGCGCAAAACTCGTACAAAACTGTCGACAGCATGAAGATAGTTCTAAGTGATGGCACCTTAGTAGACACCGGAGACAAAGCGAGTATCGAGGGATTTAAGGCGGACAAGCCTGAATTTATTGAAGGGCTTAATTACCTGGCAGAAACGACCAAAGGTAACAGTGAACTCGCTGAAAAAATTACTCACAAATACCGTCTGAAAAATACCACAGGCTACGCGCTCAATGCTCTCGTTGATTACAGCGATCCAATCGAAGTACTTGAGCATTTGATGATAGGCTCAGAGGGTACCCTAGGTTTCATTGCTGACATTACCTATAACACGGTCAAGGAACACAAATACAAAGCCTCAACTTTGCTGGTGTTCTCTGATATTGAAACCGCCAGCAAAGCAGTAGCAACCATCGCCAAGACACCGGTTGCAGCCGTTGAAATGATGGATGGACGTGCTCTACGTTCGGTTGCAGATAAACCGGGAATGCCAGAGTTTATCCAGCGGCTAGACCTTGAAGCCACCGCACTCCTAGTTGAAGTTCATGCATCTTGTAACCACACGTTAGACAGTCACACTGATACTGTAATGACCGCACTGAATGATTACACCATCATTGAGTCTGTGCCATTCACGCTGGATCCAGCGACGATTGCGACGCTTTGGGGCATCCGCAAAGGTATGTTCCCAGCGGTTGGTGCGGTGCGCGAAGTCGGCACGACCGTCATCATAGAAGACGTTGCTTTCCCCGTAGAAAGCCTCGCTGCTGGCGTACGCGACTTGCAGCAGCTCTTCGACAAATATCGCTATGACGAAGCGATCATTTTTGGACACGCGCTAGAGGGCAACCTGCACTTTGTGTTTACCCAAGGGTTTGATAGTCAGGAAGAGATCGACCGTTACGGCGGTTTTATGGATGATGTGGCCGAGCTTGTTGCTGTTAAATATCAAGGCTCGTTGAAAGCTGAACATGGGACCGGACGCAATATGGCGCCCTATGTGGAACTCGAGTGGGGACAGGAAGGTTACGCGCTGATGCAAAAAATCAAAGCGCTGTTCGACCCAGAAAGTTTGCTGAACCCAGGTGTGATTATTAATGACAATCCGCACTCGCACATAGAGAACCTCAAACCTATGCCTGCTGCCGATGACATAGTGAACCGCTGTATCGAGTGTGGTTTCTGTGAGCCGGTTTGCCCGTCTCGTACCCTCACCCTATCGCCGCGTCAGCGCATCGTTCTGTTTCGCGAACTTCAACGTCGCAGAGCAGCCGGTGAAACAGTCGAGGCTACAGAACTAGAACAGGTCTTTGAGTACCAAGGTATCGACACATGCGCTGCCACGGGCTTATGTGCCGACCGTTGCCCTGTCGGCATCAACACGGGTGATCTAGTTAAGAAACTTCGAGAGCCTAAATACAAGAAATTCCGACCAATAGCGAAATGGACGGCTGATCACTTTACCGCGACGACTGCAATTGCCCGATTCGGGCTCAAGAGCGGCGCTGTTGCAACTAACATCCTAGCCACGAACGCGTTATTAAGGCCGCAGAAGGCATGCGTAAAATCACCAAGAACGCCACCCCTGCTTGGCTACCCGAAACGCCCGGAGGCGCCAAGTTCGACGGCCATGTCCGACCGAACAGCATGGCTAAAAAAGACAAAAAAGTGGTGTATTTACCGTCATGTGCAAGCCGCAACATGAGCACTCAGTCTAATGCGTTTGATAAACGCTCCCTGGGGGAAGTGACATTGTCACTCATTGAGAAAGCGGGAGTATCACTCATCACTCCAAAATCACTCAGTGATCAGTGCTGCGGCATGCCTTATGACAGTAAAGGCATGTCCGACATCGCCAAACAAAAGAGTGAACAACTGGAGCTTGCTTTGTGGGAAGCCTCGGAGCACGGAAAATATCCAGTTCTGATGGACACCAGCCCATGCGCAAAACGCAGTATCGAACAATTCACCAAGCCCATGACCATTGTCGAGCCCGTCAAGTTCGTCTGTGATTATCTGCTCAGCGAGCTAACACTATCGCCAATTAATGAAACCGTGATGCTGCATGTCACATGTAGCTCAAGACGTATGGGATTGGAGAGCGCCATGCTGTCACTCGCCAAAGCCTGTGCTAGTGACGTTATCATCCCTGAGCATATTCAATGCTGTGGCTGGGCGGGTGATAAAGGCTTCACGACACCAGAGCTCAATGAAGCGGCTGTGGCCCCTCTCAAGGCACAAGTACCACAAGAGTGTACTCGGGGTTTTAGTAACAGTATTACCTGTGAAATTGGCCTCTCTCACCACAGCGGGATCCCGTATCAATCGATTCTTTATCTTGTCGATGAGGTCGCCTCACCTATTGTTCGATAATATTTTTCATTCTTAATGACACGAATAAGGGACGAGCGATCGTCCCTTATTCGTGTCATTACAAGTTCAATTAAGAATAGAACCAAATGTCAATTTAGCCGATTGGTGTTGAATAACTCGAAGTAGGATCAGTCTCAGCCAACCATTCCGTAAAATTACTATAGCCATCGTAATCCAGATCTTCGTTGCCATCATCTACAAGAGGATCCAGACCATAATAGCGCTCATAGCCATCCCACATCTTGTCGCCATCGCTATCATTAAAATCTAACATCTCTGGCGTGACGGTCATCCAAGAGGGCATATCGACATCAATAACTTGCGTGTTATTTGCAACATCCTCGAATTTTACTCTCGTCCTGTAATTATATTGGGTAATTGCGTCATCAACAGCCCCAACACTGCCTATGAATTTAAGTGAGCTAGACTCGTTAAATAGCTCGAGTGTTCCTTGCGCTAACACATCCACAAGGCCGATACCCAGTTCGGGAAAGACAACTTGATTCGCTATGTAGACATCCTCTGACCGTAAGTCTATATAGCCCAAATCAGCAACATAATAGCGCCCAGAGATACTGTACTTCGAGACGTTGTAGCCCAAAGAGTCATCGCGCACACACGTTTGAGTCGTCTTAACATCCTTTAGGTAACGATTTAGGTTTGGCTGATTAGAGTTGCTCACCAAATTCTGGGTAATCGAATACTGGCAAGTGTTGGCTCCACGTTCTATCAACTGGCCAGTAATAGAAATATAGTTACCATCATACGAGCTTGTCTTAAAACCGTTAAAGGTGACAGTGCTGTCCAAAAGCGCAAGCGTGTTGGGATCGACGGCTTCTGCGTCCACTGTATAGCTACCATCGAGAATAACCTGTCCACTTCCATCAACATCACATGCTTCAAAATTAGCGGTAACTGTCCCGGTGTAAGTACTAGGATCAACATTGCCTGATATTTTTCCAGTGCCAAACGCACAACCAAAATCTTCATCAACGTTCATTTGTTTTGACACGGCCGACTGTGCCGACACGGCAATACTATCGGTAAAGTAACTTTGATTCTGAGACAATAATGACAGGACCTGGCTTATATCTGCCATGTTGTCGAGAGTGACTACCGCAGGGGTTGTTTTGCCCTGATAAGAGAGTTGTGAAGCTGGTGTGGTGCTACCATCGCTACCTCCATCACCTCCGCCGCATGCGCTGAGTAAAATTGCGACACCGGTGACTAAAGTGGTTGTTTTTGCATGCATTGTCTTCCATCCTTTGATTCATTTCGGACTGTAACTTAACAATGCAACGATGCACATTTCGTGACGCTTATTCAAAATAAACACCCAACATTGCGACCCAAATTGCATATAGAGGGGTAAAGTTAAATTATTTGAAACCGATCATAGTCAGTGCAGTCGCAAGCCATGACAAAGCCACTCATTTAAAGACAATAACATGGCCATAATATTGTCGCTTCTTCCGATTTGCTGCTATAGCTTATTGTATTCTCAATTGTCTATTCCTAAGCGAACAAAGCTTTATTTATGGATCCATTATCACAAGGACTGTTGGGGGCATCATTATCGCAATCGGCGAGTAACCGACCTCGGTTTGTGGTCGCGGGGGTTTTAGGTCTGCTTTCTGGGCTCGCACCCGATCTAGACGTGTTAATCCGCTCGTCGCACGATCCGCTATTGTTCTTAGAGTTTCACCGCCAATTTACCCATTCACTGCTGTTTATCCCGATAGGGAGCCTTATTTGTGCATTGCTTTTGCACCCATTGATTGCCAAAAAGCGTGACTTCTCTTTCAAGCAGTCTTGGCTCTATTGCACACTTGGTTATGCAACTCATGGGCTTTTAGACGCGTGCACATCATACGGCACACAATTACTCTGGCCGCTGACCAATGAGCGCTTTGCTTGGAACAGCATTTCTGTCATCGATCCCCTCTTTACTCTCCCGCTACTTATTGTTTTGGCTATCGCACTTTGGAAACGAAGCCCGGCAATCGCACGAGTCGCTTTCCTATGGGCACTGGTTTATCCAACTCTAGGCATGCTGCAAAGAGACAGGACGGAACGTGCAGGCTGGCAAGTTGCAAGCGAGCGTAATCACCGCCCCGTTCGCCTCGAAGCAAAACCCAGTTTCGGCAACATTTTGGTTTGGAAGGTTATCTATGAAGATGATGGAAGGTTTTACATTGATGCGGTAAGAGCAGGACAAAAACTGACGGTATATTCTGGTACTAGTGTAGACAAACTAAACGTGGAAGAAGCATTTCCTTGGTTGGGTCAAGGTTCTCAGCAAGCCATAGATATCGCGCGTTTTTCTTGGTTTTCTGATGGCTTTGTCGCCCTTAGCCAAGAGAATAATCAGCACATCATCGATGTACGATATTCCATTGTTCCCAATGAGCTCAATGCGTTGTGGAGCATCTCTTTGTCTCAAGATGCGGCCGATAATGAACACGTTACCTACCTCACTCATCGCATTAGCAGCAAAGAAGACAGGCAACGGTTTTACGATATGCTTTTCGGACGTTCTCTAGACGAGCATGCCCAACATGGACATACTCGACAGTAGAATCACAATTACGCGAACCTAACCAACTTTTTGTTCACAAACTCATCCAGCCCTAACCGGCCGAGCTCACGACCAAAACCCGAGTTTTTAATACCGCCAAACGGAAGACAAGCCTCCGACATTGAGAAGGTATTGATAAACGACGCACCGCAGTTTAACGCTCCGGCAACTTCAGTAGCACGATCTACATCCTCTGAAATGACAGCAGAGCTCAACCCATAAGAGCTGTTATTAGCAAGTTCTATCGCCTCTTCATCGCTGCTAACACGATAAACAACGGCAATAGGTCCAAATAGCTCTTGATCAAACACATCCATCTGCGGAGTAACATTGGTAAGGATTGTTGGCTTTAGCCATGCCCCTTCTCGCTCTTCGGGCTCACCACCCAATACTAAGCTAGCGCCTTGCTCAACGGCATGTTGGACTTGCTTAAGCAAATAGTCGCGCTCTTGCACGCTCACTACCGGTGCATATCCTGTTTGCGGCTCCATAGGGTCGCCTGCCTTTAAACTGCCCAGCGCAGCAACAAACTTTTCCATGAACTCATCATAAACTTCATTGGCAACGATAAATCGCTTAGCACTGATACACACTTGGCCAGAATTAAACATCTTCGCGATTGCTGCCAATTCAACCGCTTTATTGACGTCGGCATCATCAAGCACGATAAACGGATCGTTACCACCCAGTTCCATGACTACTTTTTTCAAGTGCTTTCCTGCTAACGCAGCCACACTTGCTCCGGCTTTTTCACTGCCAGTTAACGACACACCTTGTACTCGTTTGTCGGCAATGATCAGCTCAGACTGACTCGATGCAACAAATAGATGCTGAACCAAACCTTTTGGCGCACCGGCATCTTCAAATAGCTCACTGATCGCTTTTGCACACTGAGGAACATTAGAAGCATGCTTAAACACCACGCTATTACCCACCATCACATTCGGTGCAATAAAACGAATTACTTGATAAAACGGAAAGTTCCAAGGCATGACACCATAAATCACACCAAGCGGGTGGTTTTGAATTTCAGCTCGGCCTGCTGTGACTTCTTCAATTGGCTCAGGCGCAAGAAAGCGCTCACCATGTTCAGCATAGTAGCGACATATTTGCGCGCAGAGTGGGATTTCCAAGGCAACGCCTTGGCTATGTAGCTTACCCATTTCTGTTGTCATAAGAGCAGCATAGTGCTCAGCACGCTCTTCTAAAAGCGAAGCAACGCGGGAAAGTAAAGCGGCTCGCTCCTGATAGCTTGTTGCTCTCCAAGCTGTGTACGCTGTCTGCGCCGCATCAATACACTCGACAACGTGCTCATCTTGCCAGGTGTCAAACTGCTGTTCTATACGATTGGTATATGGATTTAATGTTCTAATCGCCATGTTGTTTCTCCGGGGGAAAGAGTAAGTCGCAAGTACCGACCAAAAATAGTCACGCTAATTGCGTTGTTTTTTTATTGTGAAAACAACATACACCCGGAAACAATCAAGAAACAACTAGGCAAACTTACATCAATTTGGAAGCAACAGGACTAAACGGCATGTTGTATGAGATCTGTAAATAGGTAAAGTATCGCCCCTAATTTCAGTGCATTGGAACATTAGCAAAAAGTATGAGTTTGTAGAAATAGGTACTTTGTCCGGCGGGCGTCACGTTCTAGGAATCCTATTGAGCAAATAAAAGAAACAACGAAGTAACACTTGATTTACATCAAAGATCCACTCAGCACTATTCCCTATCGTGGCGACATGAAATTGTAAACACTGTGTAAAAGCTTTATACCCTGCTAGTGCTAGTGATGCTGACCTCAATATTTGAGGCAGCAAGCACAACTTGGGTGGCAACCGCGGCGGCGGCTTGAGGTTAGTTAGATATTTATGTACACGCTTCTATTAAAAACACACGTCACGTTGGCGTTACTTAGCTTCATCAGCTTCATCATTCGAGCTTGGTGGGGTTTTAGCCATTCCGCCCTAGTCGAAAACAAGTTTGCTCTGGTCATCCATCAAGTGCTTACCGCCTTTATGTTGCTGAGTGCGGCGGGGCTTTGTATGACTATTGGGCAATTTCCATTATCAAACCCGTGGCTTACCGAGAAACTCGGATTATTTATCGTTTATGCTATCAGCACTATGGTTATCTTCCAGTTCCCACTCAAAAAACGTACTCGATTACTAGTGATGTTAATTACATGCGGAATATGGTTGACCATCTTTACCATAGGTAAAGCTCATGCCCCGCTGCTATTAGGACAATAGTGGCTCCCTCTATGCGCTTGCGATGAGCTGAGCTTGTTCAGAGGCGATTTGAACACAGTTTCGACCCTCTTGCTTCGCTCTATATAAAGCTTCGTCTGCTCGTGCAACCAGTGCATCCCAACTTTCATCACAAAGGGACTCTGCGACACCAAAGCTGCAACTCACTTTGACGGGCATACCATCAACGCGTACGTGCTCTGCGACGCGCTTTCGCATGGACTCGGCGAGAAACAGTGCAAAGTCCAAGCTTTGATTATTTAAGACGATAATGAATTCATCGCCGCCAAATCGATAGATGGCTTTAGGCGCATTCGACGTGCCTTTTATCTGCGAAGCAACCGCTTTTATCACTTTGTCGCCGATGACGTGGCCATAGCGATCATTGATCAATTTAAACCTGTCGATATCAAGCATAATAATGCTCTGTTTAGGCTTACCACCATCCTCTGCCAACGCCAACGTATAACTATCAAGGGCACGGCGATTACGCAGATTGGTCAAGGAATCAAAGTAAGACAGCGCATAAATATCATCCACCTGACGTGCATTGATCAACCACAGCATACAAAAGCTTGAGGCTACGGTTAAAAAGATACTGAATAGAAACGTCAGTTTATGTACTAAGTCAGCATCCATAAATTGGAGGATCTCAGTACTGTCCCAGGTATAAGCAGCTCGGAACAACATAAACAACCCGTAAAATCCAAACGTCGCGGCCATAGCAAATACTGCTGGCTGGTAGTCTCTGTGTTTGCCCACTATGACGACAAACGCTGTTGCCAGCGTAACGACTGCGATAGAGAACGCACTAACCAAAATGCGTTGATTGATCGAGTTGGCTTCATAAGTGAAATAAAGATTGAGCACCAGTACAAGAGGAATGACCCAACTGAAGCTATGCGCAAACTGCGCTTGAACCCCGCGGAACTGACACATGCCATGAAGAATCATATGAAAGGAGACAGCGACCAACGTGTTAGCAGTAACAATTGAGACCCAATGAGGAGCCACACCGCGTAAACTTATTAATAACGGACCAGCCCCCATAACTAATAGCGCGAATGCAAACAGTCTTATTCCTTTGGTTTTTTCTTGAGTCTGAGCGAATAGCAGTAACCCAATGCAATAAATAACGCTGAACAAAATCATCACAAAATTCAGCGTTCTCATATCAAGAGAAAAAGCAGCCAATGTATCCATTCACTTCCTAGCTTTATAGTTATATTAATTACCATTGCAAATTAATAGCCCTGCAATCATTAGCAAATGCTATACAACCAGGCAGCAAATTGGAATTAGTGGGTGTTTTTTGAGAAGCGCATCACTAATATTGTTATCAATACGTGTGATTTTTCGACAGTAGAGCGCTGAAGGAGAAGATTACTTTCGTTTGTTCAATGACATAATGATTATGTTTACATACAAGCAGCTCAGTAAAAAAAGCGAGTGAATTCTTACATAGTGAGAACAGCTTTAATGTGGCACAAAGAAGTTCAAAATATTGACGCGCATTTGTCCTCAGTCGGACAGTGGCCTTACCTGGCTTGCAGGGCTCTGACAACATCAAGCCCCAGCTAAGCTGAAATACGCGGGATAAGGGAATGGGACAATTCCAACTAATTGCAGGGGTTAATAATGAACTTTACACAACAAGATACTGAAGCACTTTACCGTGTCTGGATGTCACAAAAAGCAAAAATGCACATTACGCAGATGGAAGTGGCCAAGCGCCTCAACGTCAGTCAAATTGAGCTCTCCAATCGACTCAATGGCAACCAGCCTCTAGACGCCAACTTTGTCGATCGCTTTTGTCGTCTACTGCATATCGACCCATGCCACCACCTACCATCGATGCGCAGCCATTTTGTGAGTGAAGCTGACCGAGTGTTCAATACTCGCCTTACCGTCGACGGTGACATTACCAATATTCGAGTCGATGGCAATCAGGTCACCATCGAATATCGGCTTCAATAACAGTACCTTCAAGGTTCAGCTAATAGCGCAATACATTCTTGAAACTTAGGCTTTGATACGCGTTTTTTGGGCGGAGCTTTTTTAGTGATCTTATCCTCAGGCTTTTTCTTAGCTGGAATATAGGGCTTCCACGATGCTAGTTCTTGTCCACAGCCATCTCCCGGTGGTGGAGGGTTTTGTGCTATGCACTTTCCTTCCCCTTCAGGGCAGTGCAATCTGACGTGAAAATGGTAGTAATGTCCCCACCATGGACGCACTTTGCGAAGCCAATCTCTGTCCTTCCACTCTACTTCACAAAGCTGTTTTTTGATTAAAGGGTGAACAAAAATTCGCGCTACTCGCTCATCGACAGCGGCAACCTGGAGCAGTAGCTCGTGATTCGTCGTCCACTTATCTTGTTTGAAACGATACTTTTCAATGTCTACGACAGGATAAGGTTTGGGATCCGCCGCCTCCTCCGCATTGAGAGGGGCATTAGGCAGTCTTAGCCAAATATCAGCATCAAGCCCGGTTTGATGACTCGCATGCCCAGAGGTAAATCTCCCGCCCCTTGGCATAGAGATGTCTGCCACTAATAAGTGCCCTATACCTAGGTTATCTACGTTCCGAGCTAAATCGGTCAAGTAAGCAATCATATCTCGATGACCGTAGTAACGATTACGCTGTGAGCGAATGACTTGGTAGCCCTCACCACTTAGAGAAAGTTGTTGGCCCCCGGCTAAACAACCATTGGCATAACTGCCTATTGAATTGGACTCCCCTTCACTCGGCACCGACACTTCATCCCAAGAGCGCTGCAAAGCATGAACGTTGCACGATACAATGAACAACACTAGCCAAGCCAATTTCTCCATGTCACTTCCTCGCTATGGATGCTGAGAAGACGTTAGCTTAAGGATAGCGCGCTCAATAGAGGTTGCACACAATCAAACGCAAAACGATGTAGTACAACAAAATGCACTACATCAATTTTTCTCTACATAAAGTGAAATGTTTCACAAAACCGGACTCTAATTAGGGTTTCGTAACTTGTTGTATTGCAGCTAATAACAGAACGCGCTACAAATAAATCACTCAGTTGATTAACCACCTCTGAGTCTACCACTCAAGTCGTCATTCCTTTTTTGAGGCTGCCACCTTTTTCGGGAGTGACGACTTAACTTTTCCTTGGCGTTTAACCGCTATCTATATCGACCTTACTAAACCGCCGAATCTAAATAGGCCATAACTTTCTTACGGTAGGCCTGCTTTTGTGTGTCGTTAATAAAGCTGGCGTCGATGGCATTAAGCGTAAATTGTGCGAGCTCTTCATGGGTTAAAAAGTGAGCCTGACTAACCGCGACAAAATTGTCTGTCATATAGCCACCAAAGTAAGCTGGATCATCTGAATTGATGGTCACTGCGACGCCTTTTCTTAGCAAATCCACAATATTGTGTTCCTGCATATCATCGAACACGCGAAGCTTTATATTTGATAGCGGACACACCGTGAGAGGCATCTTAGACTCAATGAGCTGCGCCACCAACGCCTCATTTTCAACGCAGCGGACACCATGATCAACACGGCTAACACCCAGCATACTGATCGCATCAATAATGTTCTGAGCAGGACCTTCTTCCCCCGCATGAGCGACCGTCAAGAAGCCATGCTCTCTTGCCATCTCAAATACACGAGCAAACTTTTCAGGCGGGTGACCTTGCTCAGAAGAATCCAGACCCACACCAACAATGTCATCTTTGTAAGGAATGGCTTGTTTGAGCGTTTCAATTGCCGCCTCCTCAGAAAGGTGACGCAAGAAGCACATTATCAATTGCGAGCTTATCTCAAGTTTCTGTTGGCCATCTTTTAAGGCACGCACAATTCCCTTGATAACGGTATCAAACGCGATCTCCCTATCAGTATGGGTCTGTGGATCAAAAAAGATTTCTGTGTGAATCACGTTATCGTGTTGACAGCGCTCCAAATAGGCCCAAGTTAGGTCGTAAAAATCTTGCTCGGTTTGCAGCGCCTTGGCACCTTGATAGTAAATATCGAGGAATGACTGTAGATCATCAAACTCATACGCTTTGCGAAGCGCTTCTGGGGAGTCATAAGGGATGTCGATTTGATTACGTTTTGCCAAATTAAAGAGTAACTCTGGTTCGAGAGAGCCTTCGATATGAAGGTGTAATTCGACTTTTGGGAGACCTTGAATAAATGCGTTCATATACCACCTATTATGCTTATGAGAGCCGAAACGGCTTTTGGGGCTTGCGGATGCACTTACTCTGAGTATAGGAACAGATGAAGAAAAGTTTCGAACGCCAATACAAAGAGTAAAGACAGCAATGCCATCCTAACTCTTCGTAATCAGCACTTTTCGGGAACTGGTAGAGACCCCCAAACCGTATTATTGGGGTTATACGAAGCTGCGGGGACTGTATCAAATGATTGAGGTCATTGACAACCTACAGTCCACCGCTTTGCCTCAAAAAATATAATTAGTCGTCAAATGAGCCCGTCATCGCCAACTCTTTAAACCAAACCCCATGTTTCTTTGGAATTCGATTACCTGTCTCTAGATCCAAGCGGAAGAAACCATAACGACGTTTGAACGAGTTCAGCCAAGACCAGTTATCGATAAAGGTCCACTGGTGAACACCAAAGCAGTTTGAGCCCTCTTCAATCGCCCTGTGAAGCTGTACAAGGTGCTCTTTCATCAAGCCAGTGCGGAAGGAATCGTCAATCAGACCGTCGGCACCTGGCTCTCCTTCTGATTCTAGATCCATCGCAATACCGATTTCAGCAAGGTACCAAGGAATGTTGCCATAATTCTCTTGGACATTTTTAGCGATATCGTAGATAGCCGTCGGCAAGATTTCGTTATTGTCACGATATGGATTGAATCGACCCTCTGGGTTCACGTAGTTCTCGAAGTATACCTCTGGCGTAAAGTAATCTAGGTCGTACTCTGCTTCACGTGCTTTCACACGGCGCGGAACATAGTAGTTAACACCAAGAAACTCGACTTTTGCGGTTGTAATCGCGGCAATCTCTTCCGCTGTTGCTTCAGGCGTTAACCCTTGCTCAGCCAAAACATCACACAGCTCTTGAGGGATTTCATTTTTCACCATTGGATCTAGGAAGCTGCGATTAAACAAAAGGTCTGCATACCATGCCGCTTTTTTATCTTCTTCGCTGTCGTTTCGCGTGTAAGAAGGAGTTAGGTTAAGCACAATACCAATTTGCGAGTTTTCCAGCTTCAACGCGTTAAAACGGTGTACCGCTTTTGCGTGAGCAAGCATGATGTTGAAAGCCACTTGAACCGCGAGCTTACCATCCTTCTTGCATGGGTAATGG
Organism: Vibrio maritimus; assembly: GCA_003263775.1. Lineage (GTDB taxonomy): Bacteria > Pseudomonadota > Gammaproteobacteria > Enterobacterales > Vibrionaceae > Vibrio > Vibrio maritimus. Next base: position 67,575 of record JYJJ01000079.1, on the reverse strand, counting down.
AAGTCATACAAGTAACCGCCCTCTACTGGCACGATTGGCTCGTTAAACGTGATCCAGTGCTTCACTTTGTTGCCAAAGAGTTTGAACGCCGTCTCTGCGTAATCTGCAAAAAGGTCGACCACTTTCTTTGACTCAAAACCACCGAACTTTTCCTGAAGTTCTGCCGGCATGTCAAAGTGGTAGAGATTCATCATTGGTTCTATGCCATTAGCGATCATTTCGTCAATGTAGTTGTTGTAGAACTCGACAGCGTCCTGGCATACCTCACCAGTTTCGTAATCCTTGATTAGGCGGGACCACTGAATAGAAGTGCGGAACGAGTTGAAGCCGACCTTTTTCATGTCCTGTACATCTTCTTTGTAACGGTGATACGTATCCGTTACCGTTTGAGAGCTGATGCCACGATAAAAGCGCTCTGGACTTTGTTGGTGCCAAAGATCCCAAATAGAATCGTTGGCTTTATTTGTCGTGCCTTCTGTTTGAATGCCAGACGCAGCCGCGCCCCACAAAAAATCTTGCGGAAAAGTGTATGTCGTCATCTTACTAACCTTGTCTATTCAGAAAATGTTTCAAAGCGCCAATCAGGTTGGCGTCGTTACCAAATTGTGTCAGTGCGGGAACTGGACGTATTCGAGCAATCGGGATGCTAGCTTGCAGCTCGTCCAGCTTGCGATTGATATTGTCAATTAATCGAGGGCTACGGCTGACCGCCCCTCCCAAAAGAATGCGTTCAGGATCCAAAGAGTACTGAACATTAAAGAGAATTGTTGCCAGATCGGCATACCATTGTTCGACCAGCGGCAATACGTCGTTGTCTCCCTGTTCGTAGAGAGAAAACACTTTAACACCATCGAAATCCGCGACTTTTTGACGCTTGGCCATAGCCACGTTTTCAACAAGGGCACGAGTGGATGCGGCGTTCGAATAGGTAATAGGTTTCCCTTCTTCAAAACGGAGTATGCAATAGCCAAACTCCCCGGCATGCAAGTGCATCCCTTTGGTGACTCCACCATCATGCACGATGGCACCACCTATCCCAGAGCCCAAGACTAGTAGGCAAAATTCGTCATCGTCTTTCCCAGCACCAAGCCAGTCCTCTGCTAGTGCCGCGCAGCAGCCATCATTTTCCAGCTCAACTGGCAGGTGGAACCGAACTTGGTATAAAGATCTGACATCGATATCGTGGATATAGGGTAGAGCACTTGCTCCTTCTATCACCCCAGAATCCACATTGACTGCTCCGCAGGTACTTATCGCAATACCTTTCAGTGCAAAGCGTTCAGCTATCTCATCGAACTTGGGAGTAAATGTGTCTAACCACTGCTCATAACTGTCAGCTTGGCTAGGGAGCGAGAATCGCTCATGAATTTGAGCATCACGCGACATGACGGCACCTTTCACCGAAGAGCCACCAAAGTCTAGAGTTAGAAACAGATCGTCTTTTTGCGTCATAGTTGTTTTCATCAACTCGTTAGGTTTGTGAAATAGTTAATAGCTCTAACTAAAGCGTGTGCAAGAATGCCGCGCCCCGCACACCAGACGAGTCACCATGTACGCTTTTTACAACCTGAGTCGTGACCGATTTTGTGAAGGTGTATTTCGAGAGTTTTTGCTGAACCAGAGGATACACTTCGTCTACGTTTGACATCCCACCACCGAGCACTATGACTTCAGGGTCGACAAAGTTCACAATAGCACCCAAAGTTCGAGCAAGCTGATCACAGTACAAATCGAAGTGCTCTACGGCTCTGTCATCCCCTCTTTCATAGAGAGCCATGATCTCTCTAGAATTTGCAGGTTCATACTTCTCTGCAAATGTACGAGCAAAACCCGTACCGGAAACAAATGACTCTGCGCAGTTCATCGAGCCGCAATAACACTGGTGAGGATTACCATCAACTTCTGGCGTAAAGTTAGGGAGTGGATTGTGTCCCAGCTCGCCACCGAGTTTATTAAGGCCAGTCACTAAGCCATTGTTGATCACCACGCCGGCACCGCAGCCAGTTCCGATGATGACGGCAACACAAGAGTTGGTCGCGTGCTTTGCGGCGCCATCTTTATATTCAGAAAGCGCAAGACAATCTGCATCATTAGCTATAGCGACCGGAACATCGATCTGCTTTTGAATATCACCAATAAAGTCCTGTCCATTTAACACAGACACGTTTGCACCTGCATCAGGCCGTCATTGCCGACAGAACCACAGCAGCCTATACCAATAGAGTCGATATCCCCATGTTGGCTCACAGCATCAATCACAGACATCACGGCAGTTAAGAACTCTGAATAACTGTTTTTTGCCGTTGGCTCACGATGAACAACCAAGGTCTCATAGCTGTTGGCATCAAGTCCGACACCCTCTATTTTTGTGCCGCCGATATCTAGTCCTACTATCATGTTCTGCTCTCTTGATTTGTTTGTTCGCCAATCTTTAAAACTGGGGTCGCCAACATCTCGCTGGGTTGATTCTAATAAAACAAATTTTCGTTCTCTTCTAAAGGACGAGACCCTCAAAATTACGAATAAGTCACAAAACTATATAGTTTTACAAAAATAAACATGCAGTTTTTTTGTTCAAACTATTCGAACGTCTCTTTCACATTTCCACCCTGCTCTTTAAATCTCTGGAGATCTATAGTTTGACTATCAGATAACAAGGAGGTCCCAAATGACTTCATTTAGAACCATTCAACAGATCATTCCATCGCATGCCACCTCCGATGGCGATGGTGTAAAAATTCGTCGCGTACACGGCTTTGACAACCAGGCGTTTTCACCGTTTCTTATGATTGATGAACTCAAATCTGACGACAAAAAAGATTATGTTGGCGGATTTCCCCCTCATCCACATAGAGGTATTGAGACACTGACCTATATGATGCAAGGACACTTCCAGCATCGTGACCATATGGGTAACGTTGGTGAGTTACGCTCTGGAGGTGCTCAATGGATGGCGGCAGGCCGTGGCGTAATCCATAGCGAAATGCCAATAATGGATGACGGTCAGCTGCACGGTTTTCAGATTTGGATTAACCAGCCAGCTAGAGACAAAATGAAGCCAGCGCAATACCACGACTTCCAACCAGAAACGATTACCGAGTATCAAAAACCGGGGATTGGATTAGTACGTCTATTAGCTGGCACATTGACGGTCGAGGATGAGGTTTTGACAGGCCCCCTCACAAAAACGGGAGTGGCGGCAACCGTTGCTGACTGGCGTGCCGACAAGGGAGACCGACTTGTTCTAGGTACACCCGAACACCACAATGCCATGGTTTATGTTTATTCCGGCGAAATCTCATTGGGTGAGAAAAAATTGATTAAAGGTGAACTTGCACTAGTCTCAAAAGGAGAGGCTATGGAGATTAATGCGAGAGAAGATTCTGGATTGCTGGTATTTGTTGGTGAGCCTATTAACGAGCCAGTGGTTCATTACGGCCCTTTTGTTATGAATAGTAGTCAAGAGATCCAACAGGCGATTAATGACTACAATCGTGGCGAATTTGAACGGTATTGAACTTCAATAACCAAATTTTAGATTTGACACCTCAATCCACTGCCTGTGTGTCACGCATCGACTGGCTAAGTCGATGCGTTCTTTTTTGCGCTATTCTTTTTAACGCCGTCACTTTTAATACTACAGATATTCGCAGAGATAAGCGGTAGCTTGCTCGACTTGCAAATCAAAGCTTGAGTCACCTTCAACGTCAAACGCCTGACCCGCTGTGTAGGTTTTCCACTCTTGCGTGTTAGCTAAACGAACCGTTAGTGCACCTTTTACTACCGTCATTTTCTCCGGAGCTGCGGTTCCAAACGTGTATTCGCCCGGCGCCATAACGCCAACACTACTGTCGCCGTCGGCTTGCGTAAAAGCGAGAGATTTCACGTTTCCTTCAAAATAGGTGTTTTCTTTGATCATAATGACTTCCTTGTAATTTACTTTAGGCAAAACATCGTTTTACCTCACAAAGTTAACGAAAACAAGTCATTGATCACTTGCTAGTCTGTGATGGTATAAATAAACAGAATCAATTAATCAGAGACAAGGTATGTCCAATCAGGAAAGTAAAGTCCCAGCGAATCGCCTCACCCGCTTCGGGAAATTAGCCTCACTGGCAACGCGAGTTACCGGCTCTATGGTCACAGAGGGCGCCAAACAGTTTGCTCAAGGCAAGCGCCCCAAGGCTCGCGAGTTGCTACTCACCCCGAGCAACGTTAAACGCGTGGCCGATCAACTGGCCCATCTTCGCGGTGCAGCGATGAAAGTCGGTCAGTTAATGTCGATGGATGCGGGCGATCTGATTAGCCCAGAGTTGGCTGATATTCTTTCAAGCTGCGCTCGGATGCTTCACCAATGCCTGCCAGTCAGCTTTCCTCGGTTCTTACACTAGAGTTGGGAGCCGACTGGAAGCAGAACTTCATCGAATTTAACTTTAAGCCCATCGCCAGCGCATCGATTGGTCAAGTACACCAAGCCCATTCAGACGATGGCACTAAACTGGCGATTAAAGTGCAATATCCCGGCATCAAGCAAAGTATCGACAGTGACGTCGACAATGTAGGCACTCTACTCAATGTGGTTGGGCTCATTCCTAAAGACGTCGATTACAAAGGGTTACTGGACGAGGCGAAGAAACAACTTCATGCCGAAGCTGATTACTTGTTAGAAGCCAAACTCCTTCGCCTATTTCGCGACTACCTCGCAAGCTCCCCGCAATTTGTCTTACCAGATGTCCGAGATGAACTCACAACCGACAATGTGCTAGCCATGACCTACGTGGATGGCGTTGCGATAGAATCATTAGTTGACAGTAACCAGCAGACTCGCGACCGCGTGGTCACCTTACTATTGGAGCTCCTTTTCAAAGAGATCTTCGACTTTAAGCTGGTACAAACGGATCCCAACTTCGCTAATTTTCTTTTTGACGAGCGGCAACAAAAAGTCGTTCTGCTAGATTTTGGGGCAACTCGAGCCTACGACGACCGAATCAGTGATGGCTATCGTCTCGCCTTCAGCGCCATCCTCGACGACGACGACGACGCCCTCTATCGAGCATTGCAGCAAATTGGCTTCTTTACTCAACAAATCTTACCTGCTCAAAGAGACGCCGTTGTGAACCTAGTGAAACTTGCCGGCGAGCCACTTAAGCATCAAGGCAGCTATGATTTTGGCGCCAGCAACCTTGCACAGCGCATCAGTGAAGCAGGCACCGTTATCAGTATGGAGCAAGACTATTGGCATACGCCTCCCGCAGATGCGTTATTCTTGCACCGTAAGATCGGTGGCTTGTATTTATTGGCGGCTCGCCTAAAGGCCAAAGTCGATGTAAACCAGCTGTTTTTACCCTTTAAGTTGACCGAAGTCTTGAAATAACAAAGTATTACAAAGCCTTTCTATCAGCCTTTAATATCTAGCGCTATGGTTATCGCTAGGGGGCAACATTCCCTAGCTAGTGTTTGGTAAAGTTATAACGCATTAGCCGATACCCTACATAGACGCTCAAAATACAACTGAGCACCCAACTCCATTAGGCGACAAGGAAGGCCGAGCGAATGACAAGGATCAGAGCTAGAGCAACCCCCAACACTGACTCTTATATGCTGGCAGTCATACTGTTGGTCATCGTCGTGCTGTCTGGCTTGCTCGGCTTTGCGTTCTATACCAGTCACCAAAACCATATTTCTCCAACTCGCGTCTACGGCAATTGGATTGAAATTGGCGCTCCGAAGCAAAGCACAGAGATTTTGACGTTTTCTGACGCTGGTGCGCTTCGCAACCATCGACTCGTGACAACGTCCTTCGAGTTTGATGGTCGCATTGTTCGTCTTAAAACAGGCAGCGGCTTATGGGTTTATGAACGTGTCGGCACACCACGCTCTCCTCAACTTCGTCGCGTCACACCTGCTTTACCTCCGCAACGGTTTATTCTTGAAGGCTACGAAGATACCGTACCCATGGATGGTTACAATCCAGCTCAGAACCGCCGTTCAGCACTACGAGAGCACTTCTCGACCAAATGATGCAATGCGTGTAAGTACTGTGTTTGAAGCAAATAGAATTCCGGATGTAAGTGCATCGCTTTTGTGTATGTTTGTTTGACCCGTATCAAGCTTCACTTTAATTTCATATAGACGTCATTCATCCTCTCCTACACTGTCTAATAGGCTAGCAGGAATCGTTACTTTCCAAAGGAGAGGACAATGATCAAAACACATCGCAACTTTGTGCTGCATGGCAGCAACCAACGTCACGCTCAAATTCACGTCAATCCCGTCGGTGAACTCGATGTCGATATCGTCGAGTCTAATGAACACCATAATACCGAGTTGAATGAACTCAGCTTCAAACGTTCGCAACATTCAACGTTAGTGAAAGGGTTTGAGATTCACGATCATAAAGCATGGCAAATCACGCTCAACAATCGAGATGCGGATGAGCTAAGCACCATAGTCAAACGAGCAAATGATGATTATGAAGAGCTAATGCGTGATCTTTAAGAAAATGAGTAGCATCTCGAATTCATGTGGCAAGTAGCGACATTACTTGCCACCTAATACTGCTTTGTACTTTTCAATACCCTATTGTTTTGATGCGCCTTTGAACCTATCCGGCTTAAAACGGCAATTCGAACAAATTATGACATTCCTCTGAATTATCAATACAATCAATCCAATACCCTATCCACCCTGTTTTACATCAGCATTCCCTACTCTCTATGCCAAATTTAAACCTTCATCAACTGCGATTTTTTACCCAAGATAAATTGTTGGGGATTGTCTGCCTCGCTATCGTAGCGACCATTTTGTTCGTTCTATCATCTTTACTCTACCCATTTGAGCTCAGCGCCCAGGTAAGCAAAGAGCTAGGTACCATGATGCAATTACTGTCTTATTCAGCTGGTCATCAAGGGTTCCTCATCACATTAGCGATACTTGGAGTGATAGCACTCTGGGTGACGAGAGCAAGTAAGTACAAAGTGATTTTGATTGCACAGTTAGGGTTACTGTTAGTATTCAGCTTTGGCGCTAAGACGTTCTTGAAGCAGTGGACAGAAAGTCCTAGGCCTTACACCCATGAACTAACGGCTGAGGGGCTGCTCTCTTCACCCGAGCAGTTCTACACGCTTGATAGTAGTGACCAAGACCAGATCATCGTTCTAGCGAGTGATGAAGTGAGCCAATGGCGCACCAAGCACTGGTTGGGTGAAACTGACTATTCTTTTCCTTCTGGACACACAATTTTCGTGGCAGTGTGTGTTCTTTTCTTTGCAGGGTTATTTGCCAACCACCAATATCCTGTCCTCTCATCCTTAGTCATGTTATGGGCAGTTGGCGTGGCGACTAGTCGACTTTGGCTTGGCATGCACCGCCCGGAAGACCTATTTGGCTCATTGGCATTTGCTCTGCTGCTTTTCTTGATTGTCCCTAGCGCTGACTCCAAATTTCGATTACTATCGAAATAGTAATTGCGGAGAGAGACACATGCAGATTGAAGTTGCAGCAAAAGCACTAAAAGAGCTGGGACACGTTACCCGCCTCGCTATCTATCGACAAGTCGTCAAGGCAGGACGACAAGGTATACCTGTCGGTGAGATACAAGAGCGACTTGATATTCCAGGTTCGACACTATCACACCATATTTCTAGTCTTGCTTCGGCTAATTTAATAGAGCAGCGTCGTGAAGGTCGAACTCTATTTTGTGTTGCACAATACGAGCATCTAGCGGGCGTCATTGACTTCTTGCAAGATGAATGTTGTGTTGATGAAAAGTGCTAGTAATTAGCACTTTTTCACTTTTAATGTATTTTATCTCAGCAACAAAATACCAGATCTGATACGATATATCACTATCAACCCTTCATCAAACCATAACAAAAACATATAGATAAACCCCCAATAATAGTGAGCGTTATAATCTAATCATCTATTTACATCCCAGTTTTCATATTAACCACAGTAAATTATATTAAATAGATCAAAATTCCGGCAGTTAATAAATAATCCCAATCAATAAGTACCAATATTATCAATTATAAGTGATACTATGACTTGCTACTGAGCAGTCTAAATACCATCAATGGTATTTCAAATGGAACTTGCTGCATTCAAAAGGTAAAGAGGAATATATTTGTGAAACTGAATAATTTGTCGATCAGAGCGAAATTACAGGCTCTTGTCGGCTTTGCCGTACTCATTTTATTCTCATTGGGTACTTATAACCTTATCATTCAAAAAAACTCAAGCTACGACCAGCGCAAAGACCGGGTACGCTCAAACGTCGAAGTAGCGTACACCTTAGCAAGTCACTATCAAAAGCTCAGTGCTTCCATGGGTGAAGAGCAAGCAAAGCAGGCAGCAGTGAAGGCCATCGAGGCGCTACGTTACGACGGCAATAACTATTTCTTTATCGCAACTTCCGATGAAAAAGTGGTCATGCACCCGACTAACCCACAACTAAACGGCACTAAGGCCAGTAATCTAAAAGATTCTCGTGGGAACTATTTCTGGCAGGAAATGAGCGCAGTTGCTACCAAACAAGGTAGTGGCTTTGTTACTTATTACTGGATTGGTAGTGACGGCGAAGAGTCTCAAAAAATCTCCTTCGTTAGTTACATCCCCGAGTGGGACTGGATTATCGGTTCAGGTGTTCAAACGGCAGATATCGACAAAGCATTCCAAAGTCAGCTAATTAAAGATCTCATTGTCGATACCCTAGCCGCCATCGTATTAGTTATTATGAGCGTCTACATTGCTCAGAATGTTGTCAAACCCATTGAGAGCCTAGTGCAACGCGTTCATCGAGTCGCTGATGGCGATCTAACTGTTAACATGTCGAGCGATCGTAAAGATGAGCTAGGCTATTTAAGCAATGAGCTTGCTCGCATGATGTCGGCCCTTAAAGATACCATCACCGCGGCAAAATCATCGGCTGATTACTCTGGTCAACTGTCTAGCAGTATCGCCGCAGCGAGCGAAGAAACCTCTACCAGTATTGACTCTCAAAGCCAGCAACTTGAACAACTAGCAGCGGCAATGAATGAAATGTCCTCAACCATTCAAGACGTCGCTAACAATTCAGAGCGCACTGCCACAACAACTGAAGAGAGCAAAAACTTCGCTGCTGAAGGCAGTCGCAGTATGGGCTATACGCTGAATAATATCGCCGGTATTTCTGATGATATCACTAGCACCCACCAACTCATGGAAGCGCTAAAACAAGGTGTAAGCGACATTAGCTCTGTGGTAAACGTGATTCACGAAGTTTCAGAGCAGACCAACCTTCTTGCTCTCAACGCAGCGATTGAAGCAGCGCGCGCTGGTGAACAAGGGCGCGGGTTCGCCGTGGTTGCCGATGAGGTTCGAAACCTGGCTAGCCGCACTCAAGAGTCTACCGCGCAAGTACAAACCACCATTGACCAGCTCAATGAACGTACTGACAGCGTATTGTCAGTGATGGCGGCGAACCAAACTAAGGTATCTGAGAGCGTGGATTTGGCTTCGCAAACACAAGAAAAGCTGGATACGGCAGTAGCTAAACTCAACGACACTTACGATATGGTCACGCAAATTGCAGCGGCGGCTGAACAGCAAGGTACCGTTGCCAATGACGTAAATGAAAACGTTAGCGTCGTGCACTTATCGATTAGCGAGATCAGACAAGCGAGCCAAAGTTTGGCGCAGCAGTCACAGTCAATGGCTCAAGCTTCCGACGAGCTAACGCAAAAATTGGCTTACTTTAGAGTGTAAGCAGATTACAGCTTGGAAGATTTAAAAACGCTGCGCTATTGCGCAGCGTTTTTTTATTGGGTTATTTCTGGTTATAGACCAACACAAACGTCAGCGGCACTGACGTCGCAATAGCGGGTAGTCCCGCTACTTCACGTAACTTTTCGATCCCCGGTTCCAAACCAAAATCCGCGGCATTCACGATCAAAGGATCAGTTGCGACAATCACCACCTTGTCGTCACTCATCTTCATTACCGTCAGTTTCGCAGGATAGGTTTTCTGCTTACCGTGCAAATCCACTGTAACGTCATTGATGATGCTATAAATGCCGCCGATATCGGCATTGTCCAGTTCACTCATATCAACCACAGTGGTAATCGTTGCTTTAGCAAAATCAGCAACGTTAAATAGCATGGTTTGCATTCTCTCATTTCGAATGGGTATGTTTGTTTCGACACTGGACAAATCGATAACCAGTGTTGCTTTGCCATCGTCACTGATCGTGCCTGTCATCGCTTCAAAGTGATGTATTTCGCTCACACTGTTACTTTTAGTGGAGACAAACTTGAGTGTCGAATTGCTACTATCGAGCATCCACTCCGCTTGTGACGAGAACGTCACTACCAGAGCTGCGAGCAGCGTACCTAGTCGGATCATCATGGGGGTTTCCTTATCTATGCTGACTCTATAGGTGTAGTCTAGGACGCTTCGGATCTCCACACTGTCAATTGAATATGATACTGTTTTGACATACTAAAAATGACGACACGGAGAAGTCAGTATGCAGCTCAACCTCGATGAGTTATCCCCCAACGCTATCTATCATTTAATGACGCAAACCGTCATCCCTCGCCCGATAGCTTGGGCGCTAACAGCATCATCCAAAGACAACTATAATCTCGCTCCATTTTCATATTTCGCTCCGATATCGAGCAATCCCCCATTGTTGATGCTTTCTGTGGGTAAAAAGCCAGATGGCACGTTAAAAGACACCGCGGTGAACGCTATCAAGAATAGAGAGCTCGTCATTCACATTGCGTCTACTGGAAGCGCTGAAACCATGACTCAAACCTCTGCAACTTTGAATCACGGTGAGTCAGAAGTCATCGCTAGCCAGGTCGAACTCGACGATCTAGACGGCTTCAGCTACCTAGAGTAAAGCAATGTCCCATCGCCTTTGGTTGCACTCTTCATGATGTTCTAGAAGTCGGTAATACCCCTCAGCACTTGCTTATCGCTAAAATAGAAAAAGTTTACATCGATAACCAAGTCGTCACGATGCAAAACGAGCGCTTGCTCATCGATGCTCTCAAAGTTGATCCGCTATCTCGCTTGGGCGGTAATGATTACGCCACGTTAGACAAAACCATCACGGTACAACGCCCTCAATAGCACCTCTCTATTAGACCACGACAACGAAAACAAACCATTCACTCAATGTAATGGTTTGTTTTGCTTCATATTAGCAACTTATCTTTAATGTTATTGATAACCATTCCCAATCAATGTAGGATTGCGCTCCTGTTATTTTTTACATTGAGCTCGCTATGAATATCTCTTTTGCACAAGGACTTCGTGCTGTAATCGTCAATTTTCTCGCTTTTGTCTGTGTTTCCGCTGTGGCAAGCGATACCCGAGTTTTCGAAGACCAACAAGGACAGGTTTCTATTCAGGCAGCCCAAGTCGTGTTGTTGCTCTTGAGTACTCATTTGTAGATGCGCTCGCCGCAGTAGGTATTTCTCCAGTAGGCGTTGCCGATGACAAGAACATCGAACGCATTCTTCCAGAAATTCGTGAGCTGATTAAACCTTGGCAATCTGTTGGCGTGCGTCCACAACCAAGCTTAGAGGCCATCGCAGAGCTTAAACCCGATCTCATCATCGCGGATGCTGAACGTCACGCTACCATTTACAACGATCTTTCAAGCATTGCACCGACCATCCTTTTAAAAAGCCGAGGCGAGACTTACGAGGAGAACCTAGAATCGGCACTGAAGATAGGAATTGCGGTAAACCGTGAAGCTGCTATGAAAGCTCGAATTGAAAAGCACCACCAGATCATGACTCAGTATCGCCAAAATTTATCATCAGCAGACAACTTTCAGTTTGCCGTTGTAACAGACAAAGGTATGTGGCTACATGGACCTGACTCCTACGCGGGTGGTGTTATCACCGCACTAGGACTTAAAGGACCAGCCGTTCCGAAAACAGACAAAGCGTACATTGAAGTCAGTTTTGAACAACTTTTGAAGATCAACCTGATTGGCTACTGCTGGGTCCATATAAGCCTCATACCGTCTACGATGACTGGGCAGACAACCCTCTTTTCAAGATGCTGAACGTTTCAAAGTCACAGCAAGCCGTGAAAGTGTCGCCACAATTGTGGTCACTAAACCGAGGGATAATCGCAGCAGAAGGCATTGCTAAGAACCTAACTGACATTATTCAAAAGCCGTAGATTTCCCATGTTCCAATTCCAACAGTGCAAGCTTTGGCTTGCACTTTTTTTGGGAATGTTTATTTCCCTAAACATCTCCTTGATCGCTTGGTCTAGTTTCGATTTAACGATCTCTGCTCTGAGTCACTATTGGTTCGCTTTCGATGCGAATAATATGGAACACCAGATAATCAATACGCTTCGCATGCCAAGAGTGTTGAGCTGTGCGCTGATTGGTGCCAACTTAGCCGTTGCTGGTGTGCTCATGCAAGGCCTCACCCGAAACCCACTTGCTTCACCATCGGTGCTCGCTATCAATTCAGGTGCCGCACTTATGATTGTATTGACCAGTTTTGGAGTACTTACCCTTCCGTTGCCTACTGTTGTAGCCGGTGCTCTTGGGAGTGTGCTAAGCGGTTTACTGGTCATTTATCTTGGGGGATTCTTCGAAAATCGACCTCACCCGGTCAAGCTTGTTCTCGCTGGTATAGCAGTGAATGCTCTGCTGTTAGGGTTAACGCGAGCCACGATTATTCTTGCTGACGATCAAGCCTATAGCATTCAATCTTGGTTAATTGGCTCTGTTAGCAATCTTAGTTGGGACTCTATCACTCTGCTCGCCCCGATCAGTCTGTTTGCTCTGCTACTCAGTTGGGGACTGGCTCATCAATTGAACCTATTGGTGCTTGGGAACGATGTCGCTACTGGGCTAGGCGTCAATACCACTGTCATTCGATTACTTGCTTGTTTATCCATTGTCATGCTGACCAGTGTCAGTGTTTCCACAGCAGGCCCAATTGGCTTTTTAGGACTATTGGTTCCTCATATGGCACGCAAGCTCGTTGGGAACAACTTCTTTCTTTTGATACCAGCAAGCGCGCTTCTTGGCGCATTATTATTGATGCTGTCTGACACCTTGGCTCGTGCTATCGCCTTCCCAAGCGAGACGCCGGTAGCGTCGTAACAGCGCTGATTGGCACGCCATTTTTCATCTTTATTTCCATAAAAGGCCGCATTAACTCATGAAGCTTTCTTGGTTAACTCTAGTTGTGGTTCTGATTGCTGTAGGCATCGTAAGCATGCTAGTTGGTGTCACGCAATTGTCATTAGCACAAGTCGTCGATACCCTTTTTCAGGGTGGAGACTACGACTTTGTCGTCAATCAATATCGATTTCCGAGACTATTGCTTGCCATTGGTGTCGGTGCCGGACTTGGTGTGTCTGGTGCGCTGGTACAAGGCGTGATCAGAAATCCTCTTGCTTCTCCAGACTTAATAGGGGTGAGTGCGGGTGCAGGTTTCGCTGCCACATTGCTATTGACCATCTATCCCGATGCGCCAGTTTGGTATCTACCTTTGGCGGCCATCTTTGGTGGCGTCAGCGTAGGACTTGCTTTGGTCATAATCGCCCAAGCAGCAAAACTACCACCAGCGAGAATGGCGCTTACCGGCATTGCTATCAGTGCCTTTTTAGCCAGTGGTATCGACTTTCTCTTAGTTGTTCATCCTATCGAGATCAACACCGCCATGATTTGGCTGACAGGAAGTCTATGGGGAAGAGGATGGGAGCAGCTCCCTTATATTTGGCTCGGCTTGGCCATTTTATTGCCAATTGCCTATGGTACGCATGGCGACTGGATATCATCGGCCTTGGTGACGAATCTGCCATTGCTCTGGGTGTGCAACTCGAAAAGGTACAGATAGCCGCAATACTCAGCGCCGTCATGCTCGCTAGCCTTAGTGTGTCGATTGCCGGAACCATCAGTTTTGTTGGATTACTCGCACCGCATTTAGCTCGTATGCTATTTGGACACAATCATAAAGCGCTCGCCATTGGTTCAGCATTAATTGGGGCGTTATTGGTCCTCATTGCAGACGCTATTGCTAGAGGCATCTCGCCACCAATTGAGCTTCCTGCTGGTGTTCTAACTTCAGTCATTGGCGCACCTTACTTCATCTTTCTATTAAAACGACACAAGGGTTGGTAATGCTGTCTGTTAAAAATCTACACGTTGCTTATGGCAATAAAACCATTATCCAAGATCTCAACCTGTCGATCCCGAAAGGAAAAATTACGGCTCTTATTGGACCGAACGGCTGTGGCAAATCCACCCTTTTGAAAACACTGGCAAGAATCAATCAACCTAAGTCTGGCGAGGTGTTTATTGGAGATACGCCACTAACTAAAATCCCAACTAAAGCGCTGGCACAAAGGCTCTCGATGTTACCTCAAACGCATACTAGCCCAGAAGGTATCTCTATACGTCGCTTGGTTGAGTATGGACGTGCCCCCTACACCTCACATTGGGGAAAACTCAACGAACAGGACAACCAAATCGTTGAACGTGCTATGGCAGCCACCAGCATTAGTGATTTGGCCGAACTGCCCATCGATGCCCTCTCAGGTGGTCAGCGTCAACGTGCTTGGATCGCGATGATCATTGCGCAAGATACCGAAATTGTCATGCTAGATGAACCCACTACTTACCTTGATCTTTCTCATCAGGTCGAGCTAATGCACACCATGCAAGCCATGAATCAGCAAGGCAAAACAGTGGTTGTCGTTTTACATGATCTCAACCAAGCCTGCCGCTATTGTGACCACTTGGTTGTCCTTAAAGACGGTCAATTAATGACGGAAGGCGCTCCGTCAGAAGTGTTTACCCAGTCATTACTCAAACAAGTCTTCGCCCTAGATGCAATAGTGATTGAAGACCCAGTTTCCAATACGCCAATGTGCGTCGCTCGCTAATCATTTCAATGTGTTATACATCAAGTACAACACATTGAAAATTCAGTATTGATAATTATTATCATAAGCACTACCATTGCCGCGAAATTTAAAATCAGTGGTAATTACATCTAATGGCATCATCAACAGGGAACCGAGTTTTATCCCTTTCACTACTCGCACTATCCATTGCTCAAGCCAACGCAGCTGAAACAACAGCGTCATCGACAAAAACAGAACAAGATAACGCCGATGAAAACATGGTGGTAACGGCAACACGCTACAGCCAAGACGCAGATAAGATCCCAGGGTCAATCCACGTTATCTCTGAGAAAGAGCTCAAGCAGCAAACGGCTGTCGCCGACGACCTGACCAGCGTTGTTGCAAACTTAGTACCAGGTATGACCCCGAGTCGTCAGAAGTTATCGACGCAAGGTGAAAACCTTCGCGGCCGTACTGCACTTATCATGGTCGATGGTGTTCCACAAAATAATCCCCTTCGAAATGGTAACCGTAATGGCTATACCGTTGACTCTTCAATGCTTGAGCGTGTCGAAGTTGTGCAAGGCGCGAGTGCTGTGCAGGGTAATGGTGCGACAGGCGGTATCATTAACTATGTAACCAAGAGTGCCAAACCAGGCGATCACTGGAAACAAACGATCGGTACACGACTGACTTCTAACCTCAAAGAAGACGGTACAGGCGGCAAGGTTTACTACAACCTGAGCCAATACGATGAAGATTATGATCTGTTTATCGGTGGTGCGTGGGAGCAGCAAGGTCTGTATTACGACGGTAATGGCAACCCAATTGGCATGAACTCGATCCAAGGTGAAACTCAAGATTCAAACGCGACCAACTTTCTTGCAAAAGGTGGCTACAACTTTGATGGTGGTGATCAACGCGTCAGCTTTAGTGCCAGCCGATTCAAACTGCAAAGCAACCAAAACTACGTTGCAGTAAAAGGCGATTGGCAAAATGGCGTTCCGGGTACCGTTGTGAAAGGCACACCAAGTGGCGATCCAACCTCTAACTACGCTGAGCTCTACAACTTTGGTTATGATCACTACGACTTCTTAGGCGGTGAGCTTAAATTCCAGGCCTTCTACCAAAACTTCGAAGCTGTCTACGGACAAGCATCTTGGTGGCCCACACCAGACAAACAGTATGACCAAGGCGCAATCGTCTCTACCAAAAAGGGTTTCAAACTCAGTTATGTGAAGCTGGATCTCCTTGGCCTTGACGATAGCTGGGTGATTGGCCTTGATGGTCTAGAAGACTCGACCAAACAAAAACTGACCCAATCGAACCGCGATGTGACGCCAGATATGATGTATCAGAGCATCGCACCGTTTGTTCAAGGTGACATGCTGGTCACTGATTCACTGCGCCTATCTGGTGGTGTGCGCTTTGAAAATACACGCGTGAAAGTGGCGAATGGTCAAACACTTTGGGGCTACGGCAACGGCGGTCATCGTGAAGTGAATATCGTCGGTGGTGAACAAACCTTCTCCCAAGCTGTATTCAACGCTGGCGCCGTCTATGATTTCACACCAAACGTGTCTTCATTCGTTGGCTTTAGTCAAGGATTCGGTTTGCCAGATATTGGCCGAGTGCTTCGCGGCAACTGGATTGGCGGGCCAGATGTCGATGCGCCAACTGGCGGACACCCTATCGATTTCAACACCATGCCAGCGGTTAAACCGGTCGTAACAGACAACTACGAAGTCGGACTAAGTTACAGCAACGATAAGTTCTTCATTAGCGGTAGCACCTACATGTCTATTGCAAAAGATGGCGCCAACCTGAGCTTAAACAAAGGCGGAACCTATGATGTCGTTCGTCAAAGAACCGACATCAAAGGTTATGAGCTAAGCTCCACCTACCACATTTTGCCAACCACTCAGCTTCAAGCGCTATACTCGCATGTCGAAGGACAAGTCGATACAAACCAAGACGGTCGTGTAGACAGCGATATGGATTTGAAAAACCTATCGCCAGATCGCCTGTTGGTCGCAATGAATCACCAGTTTTCTGATAACTGGAATGGTCGAGTACAATACAACCACATGTTCTCGCGCTCAAAAGAGCAGAACGGTGCGGGCAGTGCACAGAAATTTGATGGCTATGGCCTGATGGACCTTTCGATGTTCTATAACATGAAACAGTATGGCCGCATCAGTGTCGGTATTGAGAACCTGTTTAATGAGCAGTACATCAACTACTTTAGTCAAATCCGTCACCATAGTGCCTATTACTTCTCAGGTCGCGGCAGAACCTTTAGCCTAGGCTACGAAGTCGACTTCTAATAAAAGACCCTCACCATTGGTGAGGGTCTTTTTCTATCCAAAGCTTGGCGAGTATTGATTTGACTAAGCCATACGGCGAGCAACGTCCAAGATAGCGCTCCAGCTGTTAGCAGTTGTTTCTGTTTGGTTTCCACACTGTCAGCGATGGTGAGAGACTATTCAATCACGTGAGACATTCGTCAAATCTATAGCTATCTAACATTAATCTTGCACTGTTCTCTTATGGTTGCCACCTACGAAATAGCAGTGGTAGCAAACATGAGAAACGTAATAATGATGACATTAGCGCTGAGCTTGGGCTTTAGCTCAGTGGCCAAAGCAGATACTGGAGTGGGTCTTTTTGTTGGCGACCCGTATTGGGGATTAGACTTCAAGCACAATGATCTTCGTTTTAATGTTAGTCTCGACGACCGTATGGGCTTTGGTGTCAACAAGACCTTTGGTATCCAAGATACTCCAATTTACTTTTTTGTCGGCGGTCATTATGTCGATAGAAACAGCCGCTATATTGCCGTTACGCCAGGGATCGGTGCTGAGTTTCGCGTTAAACCGGTTGGGTTTTATGTGGATGTTACTCCAGCAGTGTATCTTGATGAATTTGAAATAGAACTTGAGGCAAGGGCTGGTTTTAGGGTGTATTTCTAGAGATTTGGTTTAACCATAAAGGCGAGAACAAAGGCTAAATGCGTGTGATTTAAGAAACCGTTCGTATCTTATAGAAAAAGACCCAGTCGCATTACAACTGGGTCTTTTTTATAACTCTGGTACCACTAGCTCAGTGTTTCTAACTAGCTAGGAGCTGTGACTTCGTCGCTTCGTCCGTAAATGCAGCATTCACACTATTGCGATAGATGTGCATATAGTCGTCTTCACTCAAGTTGAACTGTTCCATCACTTTTTGTACTTCTTTTGTCATGGTAGTGTTGGACACGGTTCTGTTGTCCGTATTGATGGTGACAGGAATACCACGCTGTCTAAAATCTTCAATCGGGTGAACGTCCAACCTTTCTACCGCTTTAGTTTGCACGTTACTACTCGGGCAGGTTTCCAGTGCTACTTGCTTCTCATGAACCAGGTCAAATGCCGCTTGATGTGTTGCAATGTGGATACCATGCCCCACACGCTCCGCACCCAGCATAGTAATCGCATCATATACGTTCTGACCCTCACCCTGCTCGCCGGCATGGATGGTCACATTGAGACCTTTTTCTTTCGCATATTGAGCAAACGGAATGAACTTCTCGCAGAAGCCCAGCTCTTCACCGCCTGCAAGATCAAAAGCAGCCACGCCTTTACCCACGAACTGAGCGCTACATCGATGACATCATTGATCTCATCCGTTGGCATATGACGCAGTAGCGACAAAATAATGTTGCCTTTAATGCCGTGCACCTTTTCAGCACGCTGCATACCCGAAACCACTGAGCCGATGATTTCCTCAATATTGAGACCTTTCTCACGATGCAGTAGTGGACCAAATCGCACTTCCATATACGTAACGTTTTCAAGCGCTGCATCTTCATACACTTCAAAAGCAATACGCTCTAGCGCTACTTTTGTTTGCATGACAGACAGAGGCAAATCGAAACGCTTTAGGTATTCAATGAGGTTAGGACAGGTTTCTGGGGCGATCATCATATCGCGAATAACGTTGACGTCCTTACTAGGCAAATCGATGTTCTGTTGCTCCGCCAACTCGATAATAGTTTCTGGGCGCACACTTCCATCTAGGTGGCAGTGAAGGTCGATTTTTGGCAGTTGTTTATAATTCATCGTTACCTCTCTAGTCGTAATCGTGGGCAGTTATACTGATAAACGTACTACAAAACCACCCTGACGTTCCAAAAAAGTGTGATGATACTCAATAATATTCGAGTAAACGTTTGCGTAACTGATTGTCATTTCTTGATGTAAGTCGCAAACAGTTCTGTGACACTTCCACCACATTTTACGACACTTCTAGCACAGAGTTCCCCACAGAGATCCCTTACATTACGCTCCGATATTACAACACTCTAAAAACATCTTTTAAGGTATCGGAATGAAAAAAGCAGTGGTATTTGCAGTTTCTGCACTAATGGCAACTGGCGCATCAGCGAACTCTACAGAGCCAGGTTTCTATATTGGTGGTGGTTACGGTTTGACAGAAAGTAAATTGTCTAGCCGCGATGTTTCTCCTGCGCCAACAATTGACGGTGCACGTTCAATGCGCGTATATGGTGGCTATCAGTTTAATCGTGTCATTTCGCTAGAGGGTGGCTACACCAATTATGGTAACTTGTCGCATGAGCTACTCGACGAGGTAAAAATCAAACCGAGTGCTTTCTCCTTAGCAGCGAATCTCGGTTACAGCTTCGACAATGGCTTACGTCCGTTCGCTACCCTAGGTCTTTCTCGCGTCAACATGGAGTTTAAAGCAATGGGGGAAAGCGTTGATCGTTCAGCAACAGGATTCCGCTATGGCTTAGGTCTCGAGTATGCACCACAAATGGTGGAAGGCTTAGCAATGCGTGTTGCTTACGAAGCTGACGCTTTTGATGCTAGTCTCGATGGCCCAGAAACGTACAAATTATCAGTAAGCTCTTTATACCTAGGTGCTTCTTACAAGTTCTAATTACCCCAACGCTTTTTTGCTTAATCGTTAATAAAAACGTCCAACGTATCCCCAAACGTTGGACGTTTTTTTATTTCGGCAGACTAACTTCCCCTGTAGGTACAGCCGCTCACTCTTGGGCATCCAAAACTGACAACCATCGCGCTTCATTGACGTCGGGTTTCCCCAAGCGCTGCAGATAGACTTATCATTCTCTTTGTCTCTTTGAAATTGGCGACAGGTTCCACAAACAAATTTCATTTTCCATCTCTCCCTAAGTATTAAGCACACTCTAATTAGATACTCACCCAATTGCATTGATGCATCGCAAGATTCATAACATGTCAGAATTTGCGTATTTTTCACCTGATGAGAAAGGTATCGATGAATTTTGTTCCCTTTCTTATCTGACAGGAATATAAATTGCGTAGTCCTTATTGATGATAGATAACCAATTATGGGAAACGCACAGCAACCCTCGACTCAGGTCAACGAAAAGCCATTGCAACTGCTCATGCAAGTTGCCGTATCGGATGAGCCCGTCTCTGCCAAAGCATTAAGCCTGCAACTTGGTGTTCCTTTGAGTAGTTTGTATCGACATATAAAACTGCTCAAAGAATGGAACCTAATTGAAGAGAGTGCTCACGATAAAACACTGATTGTTGGTCCAGCCGCTCTATTGCTTATGCACAGCTACCAATCGAGTCCACACAATCTAGAAACGATTGAAAGCATCTTGTTCCGCTTACAAAAACAAACAGGTGAAATGGCAGCCTATATGGTGCCAGTGGGCTACAGAGCTCTCTGTGTTAGCTTACAAGAAAGTGCACAGGCGCTTCGCTGCAGTTATGTTCGTGGCCAAAGTCAGCCTTTACTTCGAGGCGCATCTTCGAAAGTGATGCTGGCTTATTTACCAGAGGCTCGCCGCGAAAAAATCCTTCGTCACTTTGGCGAAGAAGCGAATGCTGAGATATGGCAAAGCGAGTTAGAACAGATCCGTCGTCAAGGCTTTGCTATCAGTACTTCAGAGTTTGATCCTGGCGTAACAGGTATCAGTGCTCCAGTGACTAAAGGCACAAAGCTGATCGGTGCGGTTTCCATTATGGCCCCTGCCCACCGCGTAGAGGCAAACAAGGACAGATTTATTCTACATGTATTACAAGCGGCCAGAGCGCTGCCACCAGAAAGGTAATTCATCATGCTCAGCGTCTTCAAACAGTTATGGAAACGTCGTTATCATCCAGCCCTGGAAAACAAACTGTCGATACTGACCGTCTGCGAAACGATTAAACCTCTTAACAACGCGCACGTTGAAGACGCTGAATCTTTACTCGATACCGCCTACGATTGGCTGAGTGCGCAACATAATTCTCATTTAATGAGAAACATTGGACATTTCCCTGTCCGTAAGGTCGCTCATTCCAAGCCGACGTATTTCGAGAACCCATCAACAAGTTTAAGCTTCAACGACAAGCTGATTGAGCAGTTAACTGTCGGTGCTATGCCGCTGGTGATCACCAACTGCCATGAAACTCTACTCGATGTTCTGCCAAGCCTTATCATTGATCAAGAGGATGTGGGCATTATTAATATCAACGCCCATTTACTCATGGATCAGTGTTTGGATTTGACCATGGGTTCTATGCTCCATTTCGCCCTAAACCGCTTTAATGAATGCCGTGCATTTCATGTCGGTATTGATCGTAATCGTTGCGACAAAAAGCAACTTGAGTATGCAGAGGATATGGGGTGTAACTGGCTGCTCTCCGATGAAGTGAATTACCGCGGTCGTACTATGGTCAAAGAGCAGCTCGCTCGTTTTATTAGTCACTGCGATAAGTTGGTGTTAACTATCGACCTTCCCTCGATTTCAAAGCACAACTCTAGTAGCGAGAAGCATAAGCTGGACATCAATATGGTGCTGCGTGTTCTTCGCCAATGTTTGGCTTCAAATAAAGTGCTGCTAGTGCAATTAGTGGGCGCAGAAGAGCGTCATATCTACTCCAAAGCGACACAGCTTTTGGTGCAAGAGTTAGGACATTTCTGTGAGTAGCAAAAAAGGTCGCATCGGCGACCTTTCTAATAGCTGAGAATAACGTCGATTTTAGACTAACCTACAATCTCGTTACCGCTATCCCGTTGAGCAGCATGCGGACAAGGATTGTCAACGTAATTGCTTGGGTCTGTCATCACATAGAGTGCCGTAAAAGTAAGAGCTAAAAATGCCGCTACTACTATGAGTACGTTTTTCATCACCACAGCCCCTGTTACTATGACGTTGGTGCTAGTAGTGTAATAGTGACTATCGACTCAATCTTGTCGCCCGCTTTGAAGTCCGCGTATGTTTTGTGATGCATGTGAGCGCCTATATAATGTTTGCCCGCTCGGATGTCTTTCGTTTCTTTATGACGAACCGAAAATGAACCATCAACGGTGTAGGTAACATCACCTGGTTGAATTGCGGCAGACTCTTGCATGTCAAACATAACGCTTTCATGACCCGATGGATGATTGGAAACAATCGTAAACTCACCACGTTCACCGGCATGCTCACCTTTCATAGAGATATGCGCCAGCTCTTTATCAATGGTGATACCATTCACGTGTTTAATCTGACGTTCAAAACGAACACCATTAGAGCTCGCAAGTACCGAGCCTGATATGGCGGCGATGGCTGTCGCTAGAACTAATTTTTTCATGGTTTAACCTTCTACAAAGACTTCTTTAGTGGATGTTGCGCCAGCCTCTGTGGCAGCGCGTAATAATCTAACTTCAGCTTCTAGCTTTTGGATTTGCGCTTCCCTGGCTCTTAACTCGATATCGTACAACCGCTTGGGATCTGGCTTTTTGCGCTCGCCAAACGTGATAGGCACTACCGCTTGAATGTAAACCGAGTTCTCATTTCTATACCTATCTTGATGACGGTGATGATGGTCATACCAATTATCTTTATTTAAATCGTTGCCTAATGAGCCCCCCATTTGCAGTGTCATGTCTGGCTGGTAAGTGGCATCTATCTCGATACCCGACTCACCCCGAACACGAATACGATCACCCTGTGCCATCGTTGGGCTAGGCATGTAGGCGGCGGCAACATCAAAAGCAACCAGTAAAGCCAACACGAATATTGTAATGTTCATCACTAGCCCTTGATCGTTGGTCGGTATAATCGAATTAAACTTTGAACCTCAGTTCGAACCGCGTCGCCTTTGTCAGGAATCGAGCGCGTGGCGACAATTTTATTTGTCCACTTATCGAAACCGTCAACTTTGAGGTTCAAGTGAATCTTCTTTGATTCGTCGGGACTGAGCGTAAATCTGCCCAGCACCTTTCCTTCCACTATCACCTCGTAACTCTGTACATAGGTATTTAGATTCGTTACGTCCAATGCAACATCCGCTCTCTCGGTTGCTACGTACTTTTTAATCTCGCGAGGTGTTTGGCTATGAGCCTGAGCGAGAACCGGTACCAATAGCGCGAGTGCCAATAGTTTTTTCATCGTACTGCCTCTTAGTTATTCCCAAAGTACCCACGTAGATTCTTTGGGAATAAATCTCTTCCATAAGCAAGTACTCGCATCATCATTTTCGCTCGAGCACTCTATATGAGTGCTAGGGAATCAAAAATGATACAAAAGCTAAACAGTCTGCAATCAACAACAATATTGTGATTTTACTTCTACTTTGATGTACCAAAAAACGAAACAGCTAGACACAAAGCATCAAATATGAACGATTTGCGCGAATAATAGCCTAAGAAAAACTCATTCACAACATCAATTTTGATTTTTAGTTATCAAAAGTGATGTAACTAAATCATAATTAGTTCGCATTGATTGGATTAGACTCAGAATCAACCATAGGAACCGCGACAGCCTATTGCTGATTGTAGGAAGATAAAAATGTTGGGTGACAGATAGTTAGATGAAGGCCAAGGTGCATATAAGCGCATATGTTGGGGATGAAATCGATAGCTCTGTAAGCAATACGGTCAAAGATAGTATTTCGGAGGAGTAAATGTGGGGAATAGAAAGGCAGTATGGGTACGAACATACTGCAAGATAGAATGAATAGCGACTAACGCGCCATATAACGAGCTAAAAATAGATCAGCGGTTGATTGAGACAGCTGAGTGATACCCTCCTCAGTTAGAGTATGACTTAGTCCCATCAGTTGTGGCCAGAAACAGCTACCTTTGATGAGACTGTGCAACTGAATGCTGGCGGTCTCAATATCATCGATAACCATCACTTTATCAGCATGTTGTTGTTCAAGCCATTTGTACAGTGCGGTTTCTTGCTTAGACATTTGCCCAGCTTGCTGCTGAAGCTCTTCCGGGCGGTAGAAATAATGACCAAACGCCACCTTGGCTAAATCAATGTACGACGCTTGATTTAAGATTCGGATCTCGTGTTCAAGCAGATATTGCAGCTGCTGCTCTACAGTTTTCGATTTAAGAGGACTTAAGTCCACATCTGCCATAGATTGCTTCCACAACTCGGATAGCAGCAATATCACTAGCTCTTCTTTAGATTCAAAATGATTGTAGACAGTTCGCTTGGACACACCCGCCATTGCTGCCAGCTTATCCATACTGGTATTTTGCACGCCAAATTCATTAAACGCTTCTTTAGCAGCATTAATGATTGCTTCTCGCTTTAGCTCGCTTCGTGTTTTTTTCTTTTCAATCATTACGTTAACCAGAGGGACGAGAATTTCTTCGATTATTTTACACTAATCAGTTTACTTTTCACCACAAGAAAGTAAACTGCACTGGTTAGTTTACTTTAATTGAGAGATGGGCACTAGCCCACGAAATGAGTTCATCACTATGAGAAAGTCACTATTCGCGACATTGGGAGTTCTATCTATGAGTATTGCCTCACTTGCTGCTTGCACTAACACCGAAAAAGATTCTGAGCGTTATCCAGACAAGTACGTCAACACTGAAATGGAATACAAATCGAGCTTTGGTGACATCGTTGATGTGATGAAATCCTATTTCACAACCGAACGCGCAGAGCCAATACCCACTTTTGAGTTGCCAGTGCACGCAATTACAGCCGAGCAGCTAGTAAATGAGCAAAGTGACGTGGTATATCGCCTTGGACACTCTAGTGTCATCATGAAGCTCGATGGTCAATTAGTCATGACCGATCCGGTATTTAGTGACCGCGCATCACCTGTACAGTGGGCAGGGCCAAAGCGTTTTCACCAAACACCGATTACTTTAGAAGCACTACCCAATATCGATGTCGTGGTCATCAGCCACGATCACTACGATCATCTAGATAAAGCGTCCGTAAAGGCGCTCGCAGATAAAGTTGAACACTTCATCGTGCCGTTAAAAGTGGGTGATTACCTGATCAAATGGGGCGTGCCATCAGAGAAAGTCACCGAACTTGCTTGGTGGGAGTCGCACAGCGTGAATGGCATTGAGTATACACTCGCGCCAACACAGCACTTCTCTGGTCGTGGCCTTACCGATAGAGACTCAACGCTTTGGGGCAGCTGGATCATTGACAGTAAAGAGTCGAAGGTATTCTTCAGTGGTGATTCTGGCTACTTTGGTGGCTTTGCCGAAATTGGCAAAAAATATGGCCCATTTGACTTTACGATGATCGAAACCGGTGCATACAATGAACTCTGGTCACAGATCCACATGTTCCCGGAGCAAAGCGTGCAAGCTCACATCGATGTAAAAGGTAAAGTCATGATGCCAATCCACAACAGTACCTTCGATCTTGCTATGCACGATTGGTATGAGCCTATGAATAGAGCACTAGAAATCAGCGAACAACGCGGTGTAACTATGGTTTCACCAGAAATCGGCCAGCGACTCGATATTGCGAATCCGATGCCAGTCACTAAATGGTGGCAGCAATGAGAACGCTGCCGATTACCGCTTTAGTTCTAACTCTTGCTAGCCAAAGTGCGCTGGCAACCACAGAAAGCGATGTGCTCTACCTCATCGAGCAAATGAACAGCTCCCCTTGTACCTTTATTCGCAATGGTGATGAGCATAATGGCCAAGAAGCAGCGGCGCACCTGCGCCGAAAATGGGATTATGCCAAAGACGATGTCACTTCCACTCAAGTGTTCATTGATGAAGTGGCATCTAAAAGCTGGTTTACCGGTAGAGCGTATAAAGTGGTCTGTGATGGGCAATCGACGAGCAGTGCTGAGTGGTTAAGCCAGAAACTGCTGTCAAAGCCTAACTAATGCTCTGTGAAGCACTCATCATCACACACGTTTTGCCCTCTTCATTGACCAGCAAAACCTGACTGCCATCACTAACAACGTCCAGCATTTGCGAGACAAATATTGGGCGTTTGAAGCTAAAATGACACTGGTTCACTCTCTCGTTATTGCCAACTTGTTTGCTAGCAACACTTAATAGTCTCCCAGCCATATCCATGCCATGAACAATGGGTGCTTTGAACCCAAAAAGCTTCGCCATAAAACCACTTAGATGAATCGGATTATAGTCACCCGACACGCTCGCATAGGCGCTAGTGCTCGCTTTTGATGTCTGTAGGTTGGTTTGATGCTGATAGGCGGATATATCATCGACCAAAACTGCGCCACCCCGTTTTGGTTTCGATTTTTTAATTGGCATTAAATATCCGCTGCGATAACGCGCTAGCGTTTTTCCATCCAAAGAGAACTCTCCCAGAGTCTCAAACCCTTGACCTCTCTCCGTTTTCTCATTCATTTCAAGTGTTACTGTAAATTGATAGATCTGCCCTACTTCTAGTTTCTCAATCAGTTCGAACTCAACAAACGTGTGAACCAAACCTAATGGACGGATTGGCGTTTCTGGGTGAACGAAAAGTTGTAGTAACTCACTCTGTGTTGCCACAAACAAGTACGTAGCGGGTACGTGCGATTCATCAAAACTAAAGTGCTTGCAGTAACAACGAAGCGCATTTTCATCAATCGTAAAGGATGAATTGGACAGCATCGCATTTACTGATGATTGCGACAGCGCTCCTCGTTGTGGTCGTTTCAATAGTGCTTTAAGCAACAGTGAACGATATCGAACGCTGTTAGAGGCGACAATGTGCATTATCTTTTTCCTAGCAAAACTTAGGCTAAAGTTTACTGGTACAGCGGTGGATAGCTCAAGGCCAGAAAGACCGACCGTCAGACTTAATTAGTAGGATCTTACACAAAAATACAATTTTGATTCTTTATAAGCTTCATACTTGACCTGTCTACTGCTTTACAGTTTAAGCTCTGTCCCACTATTGAATAACAGAGCATTAGAAATGAACTACCTACAGTTACAACAACCCAAAGCAGAGATGCTAGAAGCATTATTCGCAAAAACATTTGGTGACTCAGAAGGACTAGAAGAAGGTAAAGCCATTGGTCAGCTTGCAAGAGACCTAATCGATACAACCAAAAGTGAAGATATCGTCGTGTTTGCAGCAATGGATAATGACACCTTGGCGGGCGCGATTTACTTTACTCGCCTTAACTTCGAGTCAGATAAAACCGCATTTTTGTTGGCACCGGTTGCAGTACATACCGACTACCAAGGTCAGGGAGTGGGTCAAAAGTTGATCAAGTTTGGTCTAGATACAATGACAGCACAAGGCGTATCCCTTGCGTTTACCTACGGCGATCCAAACTTCTATGGCCGAGTCGGGTTTGAGCCAATTACTATTGAGCAGTTTGCTGCACCTCACAAGCTTAGCTATCCTCATGGCTGGCTAGCACAGTCACTGACGACTGAGGCGTTGGAGCCGATTAGTGGTAGCTCAAGCTGTGTGGCTGCATTTGATAAGCCTGAGTTTTGGTAACACGCACTTCAACTAACCAATTGAAGCGCATTACAAAATCGTAACAGCGAGTTTGCAATGCGCTTCAATTGTCTTTTAAGGTACGTTATTCATGAATTTAGACAGGCCTTCCCCACAGTTCTAGTTCCTGGAAGTTATTCCATGCAACCAATTTTTCATTAACTGAGTCGTTATTGCCGTTGCAGACCAAGCGTAAGTACCTTGCTTGCTGACTACCAAGCTGAATATCAACATACGCGGTAGTATCTCCCGGCGATTGGTATTGCTGTAAAAGGGTAAAATTATCGCCATCACTACTTACCAAGATATCAAAGAAATACTGTCGTACGTCCCCCTTAGCCTGTGATATTCGCAATGTCTCCAAGCTTGATAATGATGAAAGCTCCACATCAAATGTGATCCCATAGCCCTTCGCCGTCCACTTGGTTGTGAGGTCACCATCAATGGCCATTTGAGGTGTATGATCGACTCGAGTCTTTGAAGCACTAACACTAACGATTGGAAGAGGTTGGCTCGCAACGACATCACTTCCTAAGAATCCGAGATAACGACTAGAAAATGGGTTCTGTTTGTCGGGAGACAATGAAGGAAAAATATAGTCCACCCCTGTGTCAGAAAGCCCAAACCAACGACATAAAGTAGCCGCATACTGCTCTGACGAGGTCGTCGGGATAAACTTATTTCCAATGGCATCAGCGCCGTCTTTCACAAATTCAGGATAGCGACCATAGGCCTTTCCTCCAAAAATAGAGCCCCCTACGACCAAATGGTTGCTCCCCCAACCATGATCAGTCCCGCGATTGCCGTTGTTTTCGATTGTCCTACCAAAGTCAGACATCGTAAATGTCACAACATTATTCTCTAATCCATCGGACTGCAGTGAGGCATAGAATGCGGAAACAGCATCGTCAATTGAAGCCAACAGATTGTCGTGTTTCCCTCTTTGATTACCGTGATTGTCGAAACCGCCGAGCGATACAAAATAGATTTGTCTTGACTGATTTAAACCACTACTTGCCTGAATCAGCCTTTTCACCATTTTGAATTGAGAGCCCAGGTAACTTGAAGGAATTGAGGGGTCTTCCGGGTACTGCTCCAACAAATCACCTAACGTAGATTGAAAGTCATAGATCTTCTGAAAGCGTTGCAAATAGGCTTTACCAAATGGTGACGCAGTGTTATCCGCCAGATACTTAGTCAGATTATTGTTGACTGAATTTACAGCAAGGGATGACATGGCGCGAATACCAGACGTACTGACTCTCAGATCTTGTGTTCCCTGGCCGTTCATCAACTCATTTCCACCAAACGAGAGGTTAGGAGAAACTGTCTCTGCACCGGATGCTAAAATGTCCATCATCATCCCAGCCCAACCATAAGGATGATACTGGCTTGTTTCCCAACCGCGTTGCCAAGCTAGTTGCTGCTTGTTATGAGCACCTAGATTAGGCGATTTTTTTACCGTCGAATAATTCGCCTTGGTTGTTGGCTCAATCAACGTACCAACATTAACAACGCTAGTGGCGACTTTATCTTCAAATAGTTGGGCTATTTTCGGCATCGACCCATTGAGTACAAGCGGCTGCTGAGCATCATCTGCAACAATACCGTTGCTCACGATCTCATGTGGCCACAGCTGTATATCTGGCCTAGCACTCTGATAATTGAGAAGGTTATTTCCAGACTGCGGAATTATCATATTAAACGAGTCATTTCCTCCATATAGAAACAAACATACCAAAGCTTTGTAATCAGAATTTTCATTCGCTAGTGCAGATGAAGGCAATGAAAGAGTTAATGGAATTGAAGTGGCTGCCGTACTATAAATTCCACTTTTTAGAAAGTTACGTCTCGATATTTTCATAACCCATTACTCCTCGACCATAAAATGGTGTGACACAAAGGCAAAATACAACATTGCAGATATTGAATATGGCTTATTGTTATCACTTTTTGCATTCCATAGACCTTCAAATCTTGGCGCTATATCTGAGGGGATTTCACCATCAAAAAAACGATTTGCAATAAGTGATATCAACTCAGGATAATCGCTTGCAACACTCACAAAATCAGAGACATCCGGATAGAGTTCTGCGGAGCTATTTGAACTCGTTTTGTAGCCATTTTCGGTAACTAGCTTCCATGCGATATTGCTCATTTTTACCGTTTGATTCCAATCGATGATTTCAAGTTCAGGAGCAAAAAGCCCCAACTCCCCTAGCTCACCGGAAGGTATGAAATCCGGGGAATAAAAGTTAAACACCGATGGAGCTCCTAAGGGGTATTGCCCAAAGCTTTCCTGGTAAAGCATAGCATTTGGGGTAACATCGGCTCCACCACCAGGTCTACAGTCCAAAGCACGATATAGGTAAGTCATAGCCAATATCGGCTCTCTTAGTTTGGCACGATATAGCGAGGGTTCACTTAATACGACATCATCCAGTAATATTGCTTTAATAACTTGTCCAAGGTTTCCGCCCGTCTGTTTAAAGACTCTTGCTACCCGCTGAACATAAGCTGGCTCGGGATTAGAGGTGACAAATCGCTTAATCAACAAAGTTGAAATATTAGGAGCGGTACAGGGGTGATTAACTAATAAATTCAATACACTATCTAGCTCTTGTTCAGCACCAACTCCCGCGGAAACTCCTGACCCAAAATCGATTTGGCATCACTATCATGATACAGATCATTGGCTACCATCGGTTCAGACATACTGCCATTCGACATAAACCAACCAGTAAACACTCGAGCCATGTTTTCTACATCGGCATCATCATAGTTAGCTATTGGATTGCCATCTGGATCAATAGCAAGCGTGCCATCTTCATTCACTTTGTTGAGCCCTAATGTGAATAGCTGCATGATCTCACGAGCATAATTTTGATCTGGATTGACGCCAGTTTCTGAGTAAGGCAAGTTTCCAACCATAGTAAGAAAATGCCCCATAATAGGAGAGCGTGTTATGTGATAAAGAAGTGTTTTGTAATCTTCAAATGCATATTGACTCAACAAATCGTAGTAATGAGCCAGCTCCACTGGGTAAGGGGCCAACTGCGCATCTCGGTCACCAACAACCAATATTTGACTCAGTGCAAACGCCACCCGCTGCCTAAGCTGAGCATCGTCCCAAAGCGCTAAATCAAACCATGCGCACACTCGCATCTCTTGTGTAACAGTGCTCTCTCCACGTTGTTGCTGTTGATATAGCGTTTGTTCAACGTGTGAAGCACATTGAGTGCTGATTTGTTCATCCAACCAAGCATTACGATCATTAATAGTTAAAAGTCTTTCAATATCTCCTTTCTTAATTCCCATTGTACCGGCGTCGAGAAACTTAGACGCCTGTTTATATGATAAACCATCCATAGCGTGTTCCTTATAAATGCCCAACTGACATTTATAAACTTAGTTTTTGTAATTAGTTTTTCAAACCTAAAAATAAATTTAAATAAAACTCATTAAAAAACAAAGACACATAAGGACTACACATATAGATAACATCAGATTGAATATATCAAATGACAAACAACCCACACCGACTGATATATAACCCAATCAAAACCGAATAAATACTTTAATAACAAAGAAAACAGTAAGCCCAACAATAATTCAATGCTAATTTTTATATTGACACTGATATTATTAAAGGAACCAATAAAAAAGCGCTCAACCAAGTTGAGCGCTTCACAATCAAACCAACAGGAGCCTAT
Source organism: Vibrio maritimus (assembly GCA_003263775.1). GTDB lineage: Bacteria > Pseudomonadota > Gammaproteobacteria > Enterobacterales > Vibrionaceae > Vibrio > Vibrio maritimus. Next base: position 36,260 of record JYJJ01000079.1, on the reverse strand, counting down.
TCCACATCATTAAGCTGAATCACCAGCTTGCCGAAGTTTTTGCCTTCTAGCAGACCAATAAACGAATCCACTGTCTGATCCATTCCTTTCACTAGGTGCTCTTTGTATTGCATCTTGCCTTCCATTAGCCACTGGCTCATTTGCGCGGCGAACTCATCGTAGCGGTGGGCATAGTCGTCAAAGATAATGAAGCCTTGCATCTTGATGCGCTTGATAAGCAATGTAGCAACCAGTGCAGACATGCGATCCGGGCCTTCAGGCAAGCTTGTTGCATTGTACTGAGAGATAAGTCCACATACTGGGATACGTGCGCCAGTGTTGAGAAGTGGCATTACTGCATCAAATACCTTGCCACCGACGTTTTCAAAGTAAACATCGATCCCTTGATCACATGCATTGGCAAGTTGAGCGGCAAAGTCATCGGCTTTATGGTCAAGACAAACATCAAATCCCAGCACCTCTGCTGCGTGGCGACATTTTTCTTCACCACCTGCAACGCCTACAACTTTACAGCCTTTCAGCTTTGCAATTTGACCTACAGTTGCACCCACTGGTCCTGTTGCCGCGGCCACGACAACGGTATCACCCGCTTTTGGCGCACCAATATCTAACAGACCCATGTAAGCGGTAAAGCCAGGCATACCCATGATGCCCAACGCGTATGAAGCGTTCATCGGAGTTTTACCCAGTTTTACTAGGCCTTCACCGTTTGAAATCCCGTAGTCTTGCCAACCCGTGTAAGCAAGTACCATTCGCCTTCTTCAAACTGAGCATGGTTAGATTGTTCTACACGACATACGGTCGCACCCACCATGACTTCATCAATCGCTACAGGTTCTGCGTATGACTCACTATCGCTCATTCGGCCGCGCATGTATGGATCTAATGAAAGGTAAATGGCCTTGAGTAGCATTTCGCCTTCCTGAGGCTGTGGTATATCAACTTGCTCTAGGCGAAAGTTTTCTTGTGTCGGTGCGCCGACAGGGCGAGAGGCTAAAACAATTCTTCTGTTGTTCTGTGACATAGGGGTTCCCTTTTAATATTAGACCAGTCGTCTAGTTATTATTTCTAAAAAAACCTGCTTTCCTGTTGCTATAGCATAGACAGAATTTAAGCAGGTGTTTTTGTTTATCGCTTAAGCAGTGACTGTGTCGCTGCCAAAGCTAGTTCGAGTTGTAGCGTATTTTGACTGAGTTTGCTTACTAAGCTGGCTCCGAGCCATTGCTGGTAAACAATGCTCGCGGTGATTTGGCTATCTTGTGAGGTAATAGAGCCGTCAGCAATACCTTGCTCAATGCAATCAGCAATACTGCTCACAATCTGCTGCGCACCACTGTGAAGAGCTGCGCGCATTGGCTCTGACAAGTCTGAAACCTCAGCACCAAGCTTCACCACCAAACACTTATGAGCATTGCAGCGACCATTTTCGACATCCAGCCAACGTGCAAAATAGCCCATTAAGCGCTCGTAGCCACTTAGCTGGTTATCATACAAAAAGTCGTTCAATCGCTCTAAGTAGCCTTCGAAGTAGTTGGCTATCAATACTTCACCAAAGTGTTCCTTGGATTTGAAGTAGTGATAAAACGAGCCTTTAGGCACATCCGCTGTCTTGAGAAGTTCCGACAGTCCAACCGCCGTAAAGCCTTTTGATAAAATCAGTTCGTACCCGACATCCAAAATATGTTGGCGGGTTTCATTGGTCTTTGCATTCATGGCAGGCATCATGACACACAATTAGACCAGTCGTCTAGTTACTTTTTGAGTTAAGTTTTTATCGTTAGTTAACAAGCTAGCAGAAATCATGTTCTGCTAGCTTAATTGAAATGGCGCTTAGCTTAGCTCACCTGACTACGTATCGTTTCAACATCTTGCTGATGCTGCTGTGCCTTCGCCTCCATACTTTGCAGTTCGGTGGCGATATTGTGGCTATTTTCCAACAGTCGATTGGTATCGCGCGCCAAGTTGTCGATGTCTTGGATTGCCGTCGCTATCGTCTCAGTTCTTGCTGTCGCATCGTGCATATGCTTGCCAACTGTTTTAACGACATCAGCGATGGTGTCCATCTGTTCAAACAGGGCATTAACGCTGGTGCGAGAGTTATCGAGCGACTGCTGGGTACTCTTCGCAAGATTGCGTACTTCATCAGCCACCACTGCGAAACCACGACCGTACTCACCTGCCCTCGCGGCTTCGATGCTGGCATTGAGTGCGAGCAAGTTAGTTTGCTCAGCAATCTTATCAATGATCGACAACACACTTCTTAGACTTTCGGCTTCTTTTTCCACGGAGCTAATATTTTGCTGCAAAGCAAAGACCTCACTTTCCAATGAGCGAACCGTGCCACTAAACTGATTGGTATCGGCAGACAAGGCAGATGAGTTATTACCAATATGATCAATGTAGCTGATTGAATTTTGTGTAAGTTCACTGGATTTATGCGCGACGCTCATAGCTTCAATGGAGTCAGTCAATGAGCGGTCTTGAATACGCATCATCAGCTCATTTGAACGCAACTTAAGTTGTGAGAAGTAATTAGTATAAGAGGCATAATCAGCCACGAATTGGCCATGTGCTTGCTCTAAACCTTCTCCACGTCGACTAAAGAAGATTGCGCTCAATGTCTCGTTAATATTGACGCCAAAGAGCTCTCCAAAGGTAGAGAAACCCGCTACCGGTAGTTCGGAAAAATTACTGAGTTTATTCAGATCTTGCTGTTATTTAATCGCCTTAAGATACAGTCAAACAAAATACCGCCAACCAATTTATCTTCATTGACCAACTGACGAACAAAATCTCTATCTGTCTGCTCTACAAATGGCGTCTTACGCATTAAATGCAGTTCAGTTCCCAAGGGCGTATCACAATAGAAATGCACTTTGCTTTCAGAAATATTAATGCTTGCTACCGAGCGAACAAAATATTCACCTTTCACTTTTACCGCAAAGGTAAAATCCGTTAATCGTTGCTCTACTTGTTCTACGCTACAACGGAAATGGCTCGCTAGTTCATCGAGAAAACTTTTTATTTCCATGTTTGATGGCGACAAAACACCTTTGACATAACGAAGGGACGGATTAGCATCGCCAATTAGCCAAGATCGCCCTGCAGGCTCAAAGTTTTGTGTTTTGAACAGCTGAAATTGATAGGCAGGATTGAGCTTGATAAAACAGAGCAACGCATGTTGATGACGTACTGATGTTCCGTCATGAAACGGTGCACTATCAAAGTTTAAACTTCCCGCCGAGGTACCGCCAACAAACGGGATCGGAAACCTACCCGATTGATAGACCGCTTCCATCAACCAGTTTTCATTGTTTGTTAAGCCATTGACGAGTGTCATAGAGAAACAGTCTGTTGGATCTAGCGGAAAAGCTAGCCTTATGTTTTCCAACTGCTTTTCAATCTCGCAAACGCGACTTGAGGGCTGAACTTGGCTCACTCCACTTTGAATGTCATCACAAGGAAGCGGCACAGTGTGAGTATCAACATCACTGATGAGTTCTCGAGAGAAAACCTGCAACACCATGGTTTGCGTTTGACCCGTCGCAAGATAGAGATTGTCATGACTGGAAGAAAGTTCTCCTGCGGTTGAGGTCAAAATCAATGGCCCATCGACTACCCTGCTAAGTATGCGATGAATATGATTGAGATCGTGGCCATGGGGGACAAATCCAATTCCCAACGCAGGCTTGCTTGTGTTAAACAGCAACTCCGATGAATCAAGCGATGACAGTGAAGCCACATCAAGATTAATGACCTTTATCACGTCTTCATTCGTCGACTGACCAGTGTCTCTGTTTTTTTTCCTAAACTTGAACAACATTCCATTCCCTAAATACAGCGCAGCAAACAGGCCGCAAAATTATATTAATACTTTTGATATTAAGGCGACAAACATATAAAACAAGAAATTTATAAAAAGAACTAATTTTACCGTATGGATTAATTTCTTTACTATTAATAAATATACCATTCTATATCTTTGCCATTAAAACAACCTTAATGGACCTTAATTTGCGGCAGAAACTTAACTAAAATTAATTACCGTACGCTTACCAGAACAATATTTAATCATTATTTAATATTTGAGGTTTGTTTGTTATCAAATGTCAGTTTTTCACACCAAAACCATCACTCTCAAGCATGAGATTGAATCCATTTATTTGAAGGAGGAGTTGCTTTTAGCCACCATGCTTGGCATAGTCGCCGGATAAAACGGACGACATCTCAAAGGATCGGATTATGATTACATTACTCAGTCGTTGGGCGCTCGTTGTGCTCGGCGTGATGGCACTGGCAGCATGTACAGAAGTTGGCAGCGAAGCATGGTGCCAAGATATGCAGGAAAAACCGAAAGGCGACTGGACTGCAAACGAAGCTAGCGACTACGCGAAGCATTGCATTTTCAAATAAATGTTTGCGAGATATATCAAACTAGCTAGTTGATATATCTCACCTTTTGCGCACTTTAATCGTAACTTTCTCGCATTTTTTCCTTCATAACTCGATCGCACCTACATTTTTTACTACCAAATACGTACAGACCATCTTTTTAGGCTAAGAGCACTAAAACCGTACACTATGATGCGATAGCATTATCCTTTATGAACATCATGTCATAGAGGCTAGTTATGAAGCTCAACAATATAAGTATAAAAACCAAACTCCAATTCCTTGTCATCCTTTCCGCACTGTTAATGCTCTCATTGGGTATTTTTAATGTTTACCTTCAGCAAAGTCAGCAACTTGCTGAGCGCGAAAATAAACTAAGTGCTCAAGTAGAAGCAGCTGTTTCCCTTATCAATTATTACCGCAATCAACCTACACTCACTCAAGAACAAGCACAACGCGCCGCCAATCAAGCACTCAATGCAATGCGTTACGATGAGAGCAACTACTTTTGGATTACCAACAGCCAGAACAAACTGCTATTACATCCCCTCAGATCCGAGTCTATCGGTAATGATATGAGCAATATCGTCGATGGCGCTGGCAAGCATCATTGGCGAGAAATGTCCTCGATTGCCAATACCCAAAGTGCGGGGTTCCTCGATTACACTTGGTTATCTCCACAAGGCGAACTTAAAGACAAAATCTCTTATGTTGTGCATATTCCAGAGTGGGACTGGATATTAGGCTCCGGGCTGTTTGTCTCAGATATTAAAGAGGACTTCATCGCGCAGGTGATCAAGCAAGTCGCCTTTACAGTGGGCTGTGTCTCTATACTGATGATTGCGAGCTTTGTTATTGGCAACAACATCGTTAACCCAATACAGCGATTGCTAAGCGACCTTAAACGCATGGCAAATGGCGACTTAACGACAAATCTATCTCAAAGTCGCAAAGACGAAATCGGGCTGTTAAGCCATGGTCTAAGTGACATGCAAAGCACAATACGTGACACGTTGTCAGCCGCGACGCTTACAGCCAACACAGCGAGCCGACTCTCAGAAAGTATCGCATCAACAAGTGAAGAGACGGCGCAAAGCTTAGACTCACAAAATGCTCAACTCGAACAGCTCTCTACCGCTATGAATGAGATGTCGCCACCATCAATGATGTCGCCAACAATGCAGAGCAAAGTGCTGAGAAAACCAGTGGTGCAGCCCAGCACGCAACCACCAGCAGCGCGAGCATGGATTCTACCCTTGACGAAGTATCCGCTATATCTATCGCCATTGAAGAAAGCACACACTTGATGACGGCATTAAAGCTGGGGGTCGACAACATAGGTGATGTGGTGGAGGTCATTCAAGAAGTCTCCGAGCAAACCAACCTACTGGCACTCAACGCTGCTATTGAAGCCGCACGAGCAGGCGAACAAGGCCGTGGATTTGCCGTCGTTGCGGACGAAGTACGCAGCTTGGCGAGTCGAACGCAACAATCTACCAATCAAGTTCAAACCACCATCAATGAGCTTCTGGAAAAAACCAGTGAGGTGGTAGGAGTCATGGAGCAAAACAACGCCAGCATCAGTGCTAGCGTGTCAGCAGCAAGCAATACCAAAACGACCTTAGAATCCATGGTTGATGACCTCAATGGAGCGAATGACATGGTCGCGCAAATCGCGGCAGCCGCTGAGCAACAGAGTATGGTCTCTAACGAAATGAGTGAAAATGTCACCACCATTCACTTATCCGCACAAGAGATCAATCAAGCCAGTAATCAGCTTGCCTCACAAACCCAAGAAATGGCTGTCGCTGCCGAAGAGCTGAAACAGCAACTGACGTACTTTAGACTCGCGTAATTTTATCTATGACCCAGATAGTGAACGAGTTTGATTGAAAGAAAAATGCCGGCCTCTAAAACTAGAGACCGGCATTGTAACTCGCTACTTAAAGTACATTCGCCGCTTGGGAAACTTCCATAAGATAAACAGCCCCCAAAGGGTGAAAAACACCTCGGTAATCAAGTAGATCTGCATGGTATCGTTGGGCTGTGGTTCAGCGATAATGCCCATAGTACGCGTCACTGCCATCAAACCCGCTAGCAAAGTAGCCGAAATAACTGAGAGTTTTAGAGTCTCTTGCTTTAATACCAAAAGCGCCAGAATGATGCCTATAGCCGCCATCATACCGCCATAGGTTGCTCTCACGTCAATAGCCGCTGAATAGGAAAACAGCGCACTGTCTGTCACCCTTTCAAACAAGGTACTCGGAGAAAGAGAAAACAGCACGCCATAACCCAAAAACACCAGTGCCGTTATCCAAACCATCAATTTTGCTTGAAACATAAAGGTCCTGCGTATCGCGTGTCATAGCGAAAGTGTAAGTCAGAACCGTCACTTATGTGTAACTTTGACCGCATAATTAGAAGCGAAACCTTAAATTCTTAACTATGAAACTCCAACATACCTTCAGTTAAGATGAAATCGATGATCGTATCGAGACCTTTGCTCTCTTTGAGATTGGTAAACACAAAAGGTTTGGTTGGTCGCATACGCTGCGTATCTTGTTCCATAACCTCTAATGACGCCCCCACATAAGGTGCAAGGTCTATCTTGTTTATAACAAGCAAGTCAGAACGAGTAATACCAGGGCCACCTTTACGTGGGATCTTCTCCCTTCTGCCACATCAATCACGTAGATAGTGAGATCCGCAAGCTCTGGGCTAAAAGTCGCACTTAGGTTGTCACCGCCACTTTCAACAAACACCACATCGAGATTTTTGTGGCGTTTAGCCAACTCTTCAACCGCAGCCAAGTTCATAGAGGCATCTTCACGAATAGCTGTATGTGGACAGCCACCGGTCTCAACACCTATGATGCGATCCGGTTCGAGCGCTTCAGCTCTTGTAAGGATCTTTGCATCCTCTTGGGTGTATATGTCGTTCGTCACAACCGCGATATGGAGCTTATCTCGAATCGCTTTACACAACACCTCAAGCAAAGCCGTTTTACCTGAGCCTACTGGGCCACCAATACCAATGCGCAGTGGCTGTTTATAACTGTCCGTTGTATTTGTCATGTTTCTATTTCTTCCTTTGTTTTGTCACTCTTAGCCTCTTAGCTTTAAAGAGGCAGCTCATCATTTGCTGCCTCGTCATTAGGCTAAGAGCGGAATAGTCTTGTGTACTGTGTTTCGTGAAGACTACTGGCAATCGACACTGAAGGGGTAAAACTGCCAATCATCCAGTCTTCCGTCTGTTGTTCTATCTCTAATGCTTTTGAAAACTGATCCGAAAGGTGAATTAACGCTAGCTGCCCATCGGTTTGCCCAAGCGGTACCAGCTTTACACCAGCCATCACCAAGTTCTCAGCCCAGCTCCACAGGTACCCCTTCTTTAGCTCTTTGACATCAATGTGCCAATGCACAGCAGCCACACATAAACCAAGTAGCTGGTTAGGTAAATAGTCATCAAGTTCGATACCATCAACTCGATTATCCAAACGTCCTAATAGAGTGTTCAGCGCAAGACCACGCTGTTTCTCTTCTGCGCGCAGCTCTTTCGTTTCTCGGCTACTAAAAAGCCGCTCACAAAGATCGTGTATTGTCGCTGTGTCACACGCTTGAATCGCTCGATACAATCGGTCAATAATCGGCAGCTCCAACGTGGCGACACTGCTAAACAGCATGTTCGCTAGCCACTCTTCCATCGAAGCGCGGTTTTTCACCCAACCCGCCTCAACCGCCCATTCTAGCCCTTGAGAGTAAGTAAAACCTCCGATAGGGAGAGATGGGCTAATCAGTTGAAACAACCGATAGCTAGACACATCATCGTTGGTACGGGGCTCTAGAGCGCTATCAAGAGCGGTGCTGGCTCGAGATGTCATAGGCTAAGCTGCCAATAGAAACAATGAGCTTGCTGCGGCAACACCAACCGACATCCAACGAGATGCTACTCGGCTACCAATTTGTGTGCCCAGAACCATTAATGCTGAAGCGCCAACAGCCATACCCATCGAGAATTGACCTAGCGTGCCTTCAGCTTCAACGCCATGTGCGTAACCATGAAAGAACATCATTCCGATGCAAAGTCCAACCGCGAGTTTTACCATTTTCTGTGACGGGCTAAATGCATGCCAAATAGCAGCACTGACGACAAATAGAGACGAGACGATCGCGGTTTCAACACCACTTACAAGACCAAATGTACTGCCCACAAGCAGTCCTAACATTAGAGTGATAAGGGCGCCAGCAACCAAACCCATTTTCTGAGCTGTTGTTGCGCTCAAACAGCCTACTAAAAGGCCGAAAGCAAGCAACATGATAAGATGATCCAAGCCAGTTACTGGGTGCAATAGCCCGCTAGAAAATGCCGCAGATTCGTGACCTGGGTGAGCCAGAGCCGTCATAGGCGCCAATACAAGAGAGCTAAGTGTTGCGAATTTGAGGAATGTTGTTTTCATTGAAATTTCCTTTTCATTTTGTTTTTTTAATAATCAGACGGTTTGATGTCGTCTTAAATTTGCTGCAGCGAATTAATGGTGATGGTGATGACCGCCACTCTTGCCACCATACGCACCGCCTTCAGGCTCAAATGGTGCCATTTCTGAGGTGACTTCGGCGCCAAGCCCTTCAACCATCTCATCCAACACATGATCGTGCTGATAGCGAACCCAGCCGAACTCGACTTGAAGGGGCACATGACGGTTACCTAAGTGATAGGCAACGCGCGTTAAAAGGTGCAGATCACTGCAATAAACGGATGACACTTGCTCTGGCGCGGCTTTCACCTCAATGACTAATCCACATTTACTTTTGAGCTGCTCTCCGCCTCGTAAAATGTGGCCTCTTGGAAGAAACAGCCCCGCATCGCGGCCATCATCAAGCATGACCTTGAGGCGGCTCTTAATACGACTGTCGATTGGCAGACTTAAAAATGCGTGAGGCTGTGGCGTTAACTCTTGGGTTATTTCTATTAATTCAATCACTATTGTTGTCCTCTAAAACTGTCTAAAACTTCACTAAAACAAGAAGTAGCGCTGAGCCATTGGCAGTACTTCTGCTGGTTCACACACCAGCAACTCACCGTCCGCGCGGACTTGATAAGTTTGAGAGTCCACCTCGATGTTGGGTTGCCAATCATTGAGCTTCATATCCGCTTTACTAATGGTTCGGCACTGCTTGGCGACACCAATCAAACTGCCAAGACCTAGCTGTGAAGCAATATCAGCGTCCGCGGCTGCTTGGGATACGAACAGCATGGATGTGTTTTGTGATGCTTTACCATAGCTGCCAAACATAGAACGGTAATGTACTGGCTGCGGTGTTGGGATCGATGCATTGGGATCGCCCATAGGCGCCATCGCGATCATGCCACCTTTCAGTACAACGCTTGGTTTTACGCCAAAGAAAGCGGGGTTCCAGAGTACTAAATCGGCGAGCTTCCCAACTTCAATCGAGCCAATCTCATGTGCCATGCCGTGAGTAATCGCAGGGTTAATGGTGTACTTGGCGACATAGCGCTTGAGTCGGAAGTTATCGCTGTAACTTGAATCTTGTTTGAGGCTCCCGCGCTGCACTTTCATCTTGTGAGCAGTCTGCCAAGTGCGGGTAATTACCTCACCGACACGTCCCATCGCTTGCGAGTCAGAGGCAATCATGGAAAACGCGCCTAGGTCATGAAGGATGTCTTCTGCCGCGATGGTTTCGCGGCGAATACGGGACTCAGCAAACGCTACATCTTCTGCAATCGATGGTGATAAATGGTGACACACCATCAACATGTCGAGATGTTCATCCACTGTGTTGACCGTGTATGGTCTCGTTGGGTTAGTAGAGGATGGCAGCACATTGGATTCACCAGCGGCCTTGATAATATCTGGTGCATGACCCCCACCCGCGCCTTCCGTGTGGTAGGTGTGAATAACGCGATCGCCAATAGCGCCCAGTGTCGATTCAACAAAACCAGATTCGTTAAGCGTATCGGTATGAATAGCAACCTGAACATCCATTTCATCGGCAACGGTTAAACAAGTATCGATGGAAGCCGGTGTTGTCCCCCAGTCTTCATGGAGTTTGAGACCTACCGCCCCTGCCTCTATCTGTTCACGCAATGCCTCAGGTTGGCTAGCATTACCTTTACCAAGCAAACCAAAGTTCATTGGAAATTGATCCAAAGACTCAAGCATGCGGTGCATGTTCCATGGACCCGGCGTACAGGTTGTCGCATTGGTGCCCGTATTTGGGCCCGTACCACCACCAATCATAGTTGTAACACCGGAAGCAACGCTTCTTCAATTTGTTGGGGGCAAATAAAGTGGATATGGGAGTCAATGCCGCCAGCGGTCAAAATTGAACCTTCACCCGCTAGAACTTCTGTACCGGGACCCACAACGATATCAACACCAGGTTGAATGTCCGGGTTTCCCGCTTTGCCTAGCGCTTGAATACGTCCATTTTTTACTGCAACGTCGCTTTAATAATGCCCCAGTAATCAAGAATCAATGCGTTGGTAATAACAAGGTCAGGTGTTTCCGCGCTTGGACGCTGACTTTGTCCCATCCCATCACGAATAACCTTACCACCACCAAATTTAACTTCATCACCATAGACGGTCAGATCTTTCTCAACTTCTAACCAAAGTTCTGTGTCAGCTAAGCGGACTCGATCCCCTACTGTGGGACCAAACATCTCGGCGTATGCTGTCTGGATATCTTCGCCATTATTCTTCCTTGTTGTTTTTAGATTGGCGTTTTTGTTTGCAAAGCGACATTAACTAGCGCAATGCTTGCCTAACGTCATTATCAGACGTTAAAGCGTTCCCATGACTTTGCCTTGGAAACCGTAGACTTCACGTTTACCTGCAAAAGCCACCAACTCAACCGTGCGAGACTGCCTGGTTCGAAACGTGTGGCAGTACCTGCAGGAATGTTGAGACGAAATCCGCGAGTGAGTTCTCGGTCAAAGCTCAAGGCGTTATTCACCTCAAAGAAATGGTAATGAGACCCAATTTGTACTGGGCGGTCACCGAGATTTTCTACCTTCACAGACACTGTTTCTCTGCCAACATTGAGTTCAATGTCGCCTTTGACGGTGTCTACCTGACCTGGTACGAAGCCTATGTATTGTGTTGATGAACCTGCCATGTCACCTCCTGATTCAGTTAAACGAGTTTGTTAAGCATCAGTTTTTAAAAGAAAGTTTTAAACACGAGTTTCTAAACAATAGGTTCATGGACAGTCACCAATTTGGTGCCGTCTGGAAAGGTGGCCTCAACTTGAACGTCGGGGATCATTGAGGGTACGCCCTCCATGACATCTTCGGTGGTAAGTAATGTGCGGCCAAAATCCATGAGTTCCGAAACGGTCTTGCCTTCTCTAGCGCCCTCTAAAATTGCGCTAGAGATCAAAGCAACGGATTCTGGGTAATTAAGTTTTAAGCCTTTGTCTTTGCGCTGCTTAGCGAGCATGCCAGCGCAAAAGATCAGAAGTTTGTCCTTCTCTCTTGGGGTCAATTCCATTGATAAGCCTTATTGTCGATTCTATTTGTTGGTTCAGGTTGCCCAAATCCTAGGTGGGTAAGGACATTCTCCCGTCCAATGCTCTCTCGCCGCCTGCCAAACCTGTTGGAAGCAATCTAAGATCACTTCGCTCCAGTTACCTAACGCACGAATTACAAGCAAATTTTCTAACTGGCTCGCAGCGATAACCACTGCACCTTTTTTGTTGTCTTGCTGCATGTTAATGAGCAAGCTCTGTACCAACTGGCTAAAATCTTCGTCATCAATTGAAATATACAATGTCCCCATCATTTGATAGTCAAGAAGTCCTTTATTTTTCAGAAGGTTATCTTTACCTCTAACATTCAAGCCTTCTGTCAACAGTCGCTTTCCATCAAGGTAAATCTCTGTTTTTCCTACCAAATGCCCAGAGCTAAATCCCTCATTTAGTGCAGGACGACCAAAACAGTGCATCTCCCAGCCCAAAAATTGTGCACCGGTTTCTAAATGCACCTCGGTATCCATACGCACATAAGCATCTGGGAAAAAGATGTTTTCTTGAGGCAGCCACTCAAGCCGAGAATCTTTTTCCACCTTAAGGATCTGACGCTGTTTGGCGTATTTAGTCTCTGAGCGATAGAACTTGGTGGCACCAGGCGTCGTTATGAGTACCTGCGCGCCGCGCTCTGCTATCGCCTTGATCTGTAATGTATCACCTCCTACGACACCACCCGGAGGATGGAGTAAATAGGTATGACATGGATTCCCCTCAGGATAGAGCGGCCGCTGAATCGCGAGCGGTCCTTTTTGTGAACGGTGCTTAAGCACCGTTTTGTCGCCTCGGTTAACAAAACCAAGATCGAGTGTCGCTTTCCAGCCAAACTCGGTTTGTGCATCAATAACCTGTCCAAGGCCTAGATGCGGCTCAATATGTGTTTGTGCAGTTGCCGTCATACCGTCAAATACTCCTTAATGAGTCCATCATTTAGTGCCGACATTTCCCCTTCAGCGACTTGGCGACCTCGGTCGAGAATGCAGAATTGATCACCCACTTTTCTCGCAAATGGGAGCTTCTGCTCAACCAATAACACCGTCAGACCCAACTTCTCATTAAGCATTCGGATGATGTCACCAATTTCCTGAACAATGTTTGGCTGAATGCCTTCGGTTGGCTCATCAAGGATCAACAGCTTCGGGTTGACCACCAGAGCACGGCCAATCGCAAGTTGCTGCTGCTGACCTCCCGATAGATCGCCACCGCGGCGATGAAGCATCTCTTTTAGCACAGGGAACAGATCGAAAATGAACTCTGGGATCTTACGATCGCCCTTATCACGAATCGGAAGACCCACTTCTAGATTCTCTTGCACCGTTAGCATTGGAAAAATCTGCCTACCTTGAGGCACATAGCCAATGCCCATTCGTGGACGAGACTCAGCATCGTGCTTCAACAAGGACTCGCCATGGAGCTGAATGTCGCCGCTCTTCACTTTGACCAAGCCCATGATGCACTGAAGTAGCGTGGTTTTACCGACACCATTACGTCCCATGAGCACAGTGCATTTACCTTCAGGGATCGACATATCAAGATCCCACAAGGTGTGGCTTTCACCATAAAACTGATTGAGTGATTGAATCTGTAACATGCTATTCCCCTAGATAAACCTGTTTAACTTCCGGATGCGACTGAACCTGATCCATGGTTCCTTCGGCCAGCACATGACCTTGATGTAACACGGTCACATGGCTTGCAATGGAACGAACAAAGTCCATGTCGTGCTCAACCACCACCACTGAATGTTTACCCGCGAGCGAGTTCAGCAGCTCTGAGGTTCTGTCCATTTCTTGGTGCGTCATCCCTGCCACTGGCTCATCGACCAGTAGCAGCTTAGGGTTTTGCATCAGTAGCATGCCGATCTCTAGCCACTGCTTTTGTCCATGAGAAAGATTCCCTGCATTTAGAGCGGCATTGTCTTTTAAGTGGATAAGCTCAAGTACCGATTCCAACTTGTCTTGCTGCTCGCCAGACAAAGACGCGGTGTAAGTTCCCCAGACACCACGAACGCCCGACATGGCAAGCTCTAAGTTCTGCCAAACCGTTAGACATTCAATCACCGTCGGCTTTTGAAACTTACGCCCCACCCCTGCGTTGGCAATTTCAGATTCATTCATCTTGAGCAAGTTAATGTTTGATCCGAGCCAAACCTCACCCGTGTCGGGTTTGGTTTTGCCAGTAATGATGTCCATCATGGTGGTTTTGCCTGCGCCATTAGGTCCGATGATGCAGCGCAGCTCCCCCTCCTTGATATAGAGGTTCAAGTCATTGATGCTTTAAAGCCATCAAAGCTCTTATTGACGCCTTCTACATACAGAAGAATGTTATGGCGAGTGTCGACAAGCGGATGTTGGTCAGGCTTGAGAAATGAGAACACCTCATCACGCTTAGTGATTTCCTGTACCGAGCTTTTTAGCTGCTGGGCTCTGTGTAATGTCGTCATGCTGTTACCTCCTTGTCAGACGCCTGAGTAGGTATAGATCGCTTCTTCATTAGCGCTATTTTGTCTGAAATAAAACCAATCAAACCCTTCGGGAAATACATGGTCGACAATACAAACAGCCCACCGAGGGCAAATAGCCATACTTCAGGAAACTCAACCGTAAACCAGCTCTTGGCGTAGTTGATAACCAGCGCACCGACAATCGCCCCAAACAAAGTGGCTCGACCGCCAAGCGCCACCCACACGACGATTTCAATGGAGTTAAGCGGAGCAAATTCACCTGGGTTGATAATGCCAACTTGAGGGACATAAAGCGCACCCGCGATACCAGCGATGACTGCTGATAAGACGAATATCCATAGTTTGATGCCATCGACGTCATAACCCATGAAGCGTGTTCTTGATTCCGTATCACGGATTGCCATAGATACTCGCCCAAGACGACTACTAATAACGGTTCGACAAACAACGTAGCTAATGACGAGTGCAATTCCCGTTACCACAAACAGAGCAATTTTGGTGGAATCTTGTTGCAGGCTAAACCCAAGGATATCTTTAAAATCGGTCAGGCCATTGTTACCACCAAAACCCATTTCATTGCGGAAAAACGCCAGCATCAAAGCATAGGTCAGAGCCTGAGTCATGATGGACAGATAAACACCAGAAACACGCGAGCGAAACGCCAGATAACCGAACACATAGGCTAATGCTCCAGGCACAAGCACAACCATCAGACAAGCAAACCAAAACTGGTCGAAGCCGTGCCAAAACCAAGGAAGTTCCTGCCAATTTAGGAACACCATAAAGTCAGGCAAAATCGGGTTGCCATACACCCCCTATCCCAATTTGACGCATCAGATACATACCCATGCATAACCGCCCAGCGCAAAAAACGCGCCATGCCCTAAACTGAGGATCCCGAGATAACCCCAAACCAGATCGACCGCCAAGGCAAGCATGGCATAGCTCAGATACTTACCCATCAGTGAAATAGTAAATGTCTCAACGTGAAGCGGATGACCCGGTGGCAATAGTGTGTTCGCTAGCGGAATCAAAACAACAGCGGCTAAGATCGCTAGGATTGTGAGCTGTCCGCCTTTATCACCACGCATTGCCGCAAGGACAAACGACTTAGATGCAGCACCTGCCGGATGGACAGAAGATTGAATTGTTGATTGCATACGTTTTCCTTAACCTTCTGCCGCGCGACCGCGTTGTGGGAAGAGTCCACGAGGGCGTTTTTGAATAAACAAAATGATGAACACTAGCACCAAAATCTTGGCAAGAACGGCTCCTGCCCATGGCTCAAGGATCTTGTTAAATAGACCGAGCTCAGTCCAGCAACTAAGGTTCCCCATAAGTTCCCGACACCACCAAACACAACCACCATAAAGGAATCGATAATGTAAGCCTGTCCCATGTTAGGACCAACATTGGTCAGTTGTGATAACGCTACACCGGCCACACCCGCGACACCCGAACCCAGTCCAAACGTCATGGCATCGACACGCTCAGAGCGAATACCCATCGCTCGCGCCATCGCTCTGTTTTGAGACACAGCGCGAACCTGAAGGCCGAGTGGTGTTTTCTTTAACACCATGACCAAGCCAACAAACACCATGATGCAGAATAGAATGATGTATAAGCGGTTATAGGTCAGTGACAGCATCGGGTTGATATTCAAAGCACCTGACATCCAATCCGGCGTGCTCACAGAACGGTTAAGAGGCGAGAAAATAGAGCGAACCGCTTGCTGCAAAATCAAGCTGATACCAAATGTTGCCAATAAGGTTTCTAGGGGACGACCATAGAGGTGACGAATGACACTTCGCTCTATCGCAATGCCAACCAAACCAGAGACCATAAACGCCATCGGAATTGATAAGATAAGCGCCATACCAATATTGTTCGGCATAAGTTGCTGCATCACATAAGTGGTGTACGCGCCAATCATAATAAGCTCTCCATGAGCCATGTTGATAACGCCCATCACGCCAAAGGTAATGGCAAGGCCGATACCTGCTAGAACGAGTACTGAACCTAGACTCAAACCAAAAAAGACAGTTTCGACACCCGAGTAAAATTTCTGACTCTGCTGATAGCTATCAAGCGCTCGCTCGGCAGCAGCAACGACTCGCTCATCTTTTTCTTTGCCGATAACTTGGTTTAAGGTCTGTAAAACGACAGATTGCTTGTAACCAGATAGGGTCTCTATCGCAGTGATTTTGTCTACACTCGTGTCCCCTGTTAGCGATTGGTCAATCGCCAGCGCTAAGTTAAGAATGTTGAGCACATCGGCATCTTGCTCAATCTCTTTTCTTTGCTGCAGTTTCGCCATGACGGCATCATCCGTTTTGCCTAAAAAGGCAGTGACCGCACTTAAACGGATAGAGGGTTCGGAGTTCGACAAACCAAGCGATGCGATTTCTAGGCGAATCATGCCGCGTAGTTTGTTGTTTACTCGAACTTTCTTAAACTGACGAGAGGACTCGATGGCAAACGTCGTATCATCCCAAGCGCTTTTTGCAGTGGGAGACTTTTTGATGTTGTCTGAAATGTACAAAGCCTGAAACTGTTCACTCTTTTTGTCTTTGACATAATAGAGGTCACCTTCAAGCCAAGCGGTTAATACCGATTTTGCGACTGTTGAAGATTCATTCTCAACAATCCAAGTCATCGCTGACTCTTTTAGAGGGTTGTTTTTTCCTATGAGTGCTTGGGCAAACGTCTCCCTATCACTTACGCTAGCCAACGCGAAGTGCGTACTCAAAACAAAGAACACCACGACTTTCAATATCTGAATTATGGTTTTCATGAAATGCGTCCTTTTGGCTGCCAGAGCCTGACGTGAACTCCGGCAGAAATAAAAAGGCGCCTCAGCCTTTGAGGAAGGAACGGGAGAGGCACCGAATAACGAGGATTTATTGTGCGCTACCTGAGCATTTGCCTGTTTCTACGTTGAATGCACCACATGAGAATGGCTTCGCCCAGCTTGAGTAAAGCTTGGCCGATTCAGGTAGGTAGTTAGACCAAGCATCACCCGCGACTAGACCCGTGGTCTCCCAAACAACGTCAAACTGACCGTCGTCTTGGATTTCGCCAATCAGAACCGGCTTTGTGATGTGGTGGTTTGGTAGCATGGTTGAGTAGCCACCTGATAGGTTTGGTACCGACACACCGATCAGTGCATCTTGTACTTCTTCAGCATCTGTCGTACCAGCATTGGTCACCGCTTGTGTCCACATATTGAAGCCAATGTAGTGTGCTTCCATCGGATCGTTAGTCACACGTTTCTCGCTAGCAATGAACTTCTGCCAGGTTTCAACGAATTCTTCATTGGCATCGGTATCCACGCTCATGAAGTAGTTCCATGCAGCTAAGTGACCCACCAGCGCGGACGTATCCATCCCCGAGAGCTCTTCTTCACCAACCGAGAATGCTACAACCGGGATGTCTTCAGATGAGACACCTTGCGCGCCCAATTCTTTGTAAAATGGTACGTTTGCGTCACCGTTGATGGTTGAAACAACGGCGGTTTTCTTACCTTCTGAGCCAAACTTCTTGATGTCAGAAACAATCGACTGCCAGTCAGAATGACCAAACGGCGTATAGCTAATCATGATGTCTGACTCGCTCACCCCTTTTGACTTCAGGTAAGATTCTAGGATTTTGTTGGTCGTGCGTGGGTAAACGTAATCCGTACCAGCTAATACCCAACGCTCTACTTCCAATTCATCCATTAGGTAGTCAACCGCAGGAACGGCTTGTTGGTTTGGCGCAGCGCCAGTGTAGAACACGTTTTTAGATGACTCTTCACCCTCATACTGCACTGGGTAGAAAAGAATACTGTTTAACTCTTCAAACACAGGAAGCATCGATTTTCGAGATACCGACGTCCAACCACCGAATACCACGTCAACCTTCTCTTTCTCAATCAGCTCACGTGCTTTCTCGGCAAAGAGAGGCCAATTTGACGCCGGGTCTACCACAACGGCTTCAAGCTTTTTGCCCAGAAGGCCGCCTTTCTTATTTTGCTCTTCCACCAACATCAAAATGGTGTCTTTCAGTGTCGTTTCACTGATTGCCATCGTACCTGACAGTGAGTGTAGAACGCCGACTTTGATCGTTTCCTCTTCAGCCATTGCCATGCCAGATGCAAAAGCCAGTGACGCGCCCATCGCTGCAAGCTTTAATTTGAACGTCATGTTCATGTTGGATATCTCCTTATTGTGAATAGTTATTCAAAACTATTACTTCAAGAAGAGTGCCAATTTAGACAACATTGTTAGTAACGAACTAACATACTGAAAATAATGTGATTTTTATTCTAGCGCACAACTTGGATGCTGTTTGTTCAATTTGGTGCGCTGCATCTTGGTGCAATAACACCCCATATTTCACCAAATTAGAGAAATCACTCGCATAAGCACCAATTTAATGCAATCAAGTTAATAACTTGGCATTCTCACGAGCGCAAGATGCACAGCGTTTTGCGAGTTAACTCTCACGGCCAAAGGCGTAATTCGTTGCATATCGTGATCAAAATCAGTAGCGTGAAAAACAAGCAGCCAGGGAGAAAGCTATGGAAACACCGTCGTATCGCTACTTTGTTAAGAACGTCCTACTACTAGGGATTCCAATTGCACTGCAAAGCTTGTTGATGAGCAGTTTAGGTTTTGTCGACAGTTTAATGATCAGTCAATTAGGTACAGAAGAAGTCGCGGCGGCGGGCATTGGCGCTCGCATTTTTTGGGTTTCTATTGTCTTGGTTTGGGGGCTGGGCTCCGGTATGGGTATCTTGTTAGCCCAATACTGGGGTGCGAACGATGAAAAAGGCCTCAAGCGCTATCTCGCACTGGGTACAGGAGTCACTCAAGGACTTGCCTTTTTTTGCTTCGTACTCTGCTTTTTCATGCCGACCTTATTGCCGAGTTTGTTCAACCCAAGCGAAACGGTACTGGCACTCGCCAGTGACTATGTTCAACTTCTTGGCATTGCCATGTGTCTATCTGGCTTGGTATCGCCGCTGACACAGCGCTGCGCTCAATAGGACAGACCCGTATAAACCTATACGTGTCGATATTAGAAGTCGCCCTTAATGTGGCTTTGAATTACATTCTGATATTCGGCCACTTAGGCTTGCCCGCAATGGGTCTTATTGGTGCAGGGATCGGCAGCGTTATCGCACGTTCAATACGCCTAATCGTGGTGCTGGTAATCATCTATCGCTACTTTCCAGTATTGGCATTGCGTTGGCAAAACGTTGTGGAGGCTTGTGAACGAAGCATGGTGAATAAGTTTGTCACCATCACATACCCAATAATGGTCGGTACGGTAATTTGGTGCGCCGGGATCTTCACATTCAATATCATTCTTGGTCGCATGGGACAAACCGAACTCGCAACGATGGCGGTGATCACGCCACTTGAATCCGTTGGCCTTGCCCTAGGTCTCGGCCTATCTAATGCGACCGGCATCATTATTGGCAACAGCTTGGGCGCGAATCAATTTAAGCACAGTACACAATATGCCAGGTGGGCGCTTCAATCAGCCTTTATTGTGGGCGCGTTACTTGGTGGAATTTTATTAGTCGCGCAAAGTGCCCTTTTATCTCTCTATGGCGCATTATCTGATGACGTCACAGAACTCATGATTATGAGCTTCCCTGTTATGGCGCTCAGCATCATGTTGCGAACCATCAACATCACTTTAATCGTTGGTGTACTGAGAAGTGGTGGGGACAGTAAATTTTGCATGAACATGGACTTCGTTTGCCAGTGGATGTGGGCAATTCCTGTGACCGCTATGGGTGCTATCGTGTTTGAATTGCCTTTTACTACTGTACTGCTCTTGATGACATCAGAAGAGATTATCAAGGTGTTACCAGCAGTGTGGCGAGTCTACAGTGATAAATGGGTAAACAATTTAACAGAAAACACAGAGCGCTCGGCAGCCTAGCCGAGCGCAATGTTAAGCCGACGTGGCTAGCCTATTTCAAATGACGTCACGCCGTAGGTTCTATCTAAGGAAAGTGCCGGTGGCTGTTTAGTGTACATTCGCGCGGTTTCGAAACAAGGCGCCATATCATGCGAGCTTGCCAGGGTAACGGCAGGCTCGTTTACTTCAGGTACATCTAAAAAAACAGGTTTCCCAGCGTCTACACTAGAGACTAACGCTGCATACAGCTCATTGGCAATATACTCACTATCTGCAAACAGTGGCGCGATTTTATAGCCCGTTTGGCAATCCCTAATCACCCCTGCACCAAGCACCTTTCCCTCTTTCACATAGACCAGAGACGTACACTGCATTTGACTAAACCAAGCATGGTTAAACTCCCTTCTAACCACTGGGAAGAAACCATTTAGATAATCTTCAACCTGATAAAAGTCGACACTGGTTGCCTTCATTATCGCTTTGCTATCAAAGGCAAGTTTGGCACTGCGCCCCTCATAACGAATATTTCGATGAGACAACACAAACCCGGATCGTTTGTAGTTTTCTTGTTGATCTACAACGCCATCCAAAGCGACATTACAGCCATCCAAATACGCCATTCCTTGATTCCATATTTGGATGCCATAACCTTTTCCACGGTACTCAGGTTTGACGATGTAGAAACCCAAAAAACCAAAGTTCGCGTCGTACTTTACTACCGAGATACAACCAATGGGCTCCCCATCGAGTTCACCAACCAAAAAACCATTAGGATCCGCCATGTGATAGTGCTGTGCGTCGTTTAGTCCTGGGTTCCATCCTTCTTGTGCTGCCCACTCAACCGCGGTGGAAACTTCATCTAACGTCATGGTTCTAATACGAAATCCTTCCATAAACTTCCCTTTCCCTACATATTCTTCAACACCATTTGCTAGTAAACTAGTGGCCTAAAAACCGATAAACAAGATTAGATTTGGGCTTGCACCGTTCTCATGCTAGTTTTTGTGAGTCACTACCAAAAAGAAACGACAACATGAACCCTTTTCCCAATTGCTTCAAGGCCAAGTCATAAAAGATACAATCACTAACCCTAATATTCAGGTCGGCGATCACTCCTACTATTCAGGTTTTTATCACGGAAAAAACTTCGAAGAGTGTGCCGTGCGTTATCTGCTTGGCGATCCACCGACTCGAGAAGTATGGGAAAGCGGTCTCTATTCAAATATCGATAAGCTCTACATTGGTAAATTTTGCTCTATTGCATCAGGAGCGACCTTTATGATGGCGGGCAACCAAGGCCACCGTATGGACTGGATATCGACGTTTCCTTTTTCGAGCGAGACGTTTGGTGACAAAGTCCAAGATGGCTTTCTGCCTCTGGAGATACTGTTCTAGGCAACGATGTCTGGATTGGTTCTGAAGCGATGATAATGCCAGGGGTAACAATTGGCGACGGAGCGATTATTGGTGCACGTTCGGTGATCACCAAAGACGTTCCGCCTTACACCGTGGTGGTCGGTCACAATACCGTCATTAAAAAGCGCTTTACCGAGCAAGAAATCCAAAAGCTTTCGCAAATGAAATGGTGGGATTGGCCTTTAGAAACGTTGAGAGAAGCTATGGACATCGTTTGCAGTCCTGATATCAACGCCTTATTTGAGTTTTACCAAAATAGCGATGCACTCACAGGCGGCAAGTTGAGTAATTCACCCGACGAATGATTGCAAGACCGACCATTTAGCCCCCATCAAATCACGACTCGTTCATGACAAAGTGCTAACTCACAAACATCCGCGACACGAAACAATGGCTCAAAGTTTCAAATTGAGCCATTTATGACTTACAAATCTTTGTTTTCCGCACTCGTAATCTGCACCGTACTTAGCACCAGCCCTGCTTTTGCAGACCCTTGGCATAAGTTTATCGATAAGCCCTGGAAAGAGCATAAACACAAACATAAAAAGAAAAGAAGTGCATGTCGTTCATCACTATCCAAAGCATCGCCTACCTAAAGATGCCATTTTATTGGCCATTGCAGGAGTAACGTACGCACTCATCGATGGGCATTATTACGAGCAGAGAAAAGAGAAGTATGTGTTTGTCGAAAAGCCGCCAAAGCGTCGCTATCGACCGGGTAAAGTCATCAGACAGCTTCCCGAAGGGGCAACTGCAGTCAATAAACGTGGTCAACAGTACTTTGTTTCGAGAGGAAACTGGTTCTTGTCTATCGGAAATGGCAAGTATGTGGTGGTAGAGCCGTAGGAAAGTTTAAAGCAGTTTAGGCGATACTCACATGTGCTGCTATAGCGAGTATCGCTCCATTCAAATCCTTGAAAAGCTGGTTACAAAACCCAAGTTAGGCTTAGTAACAAAATCACAGCTGAAGTAGCAAGGTACATTGCAACGATAGTTGCAATTTCAGCCGCAGTAGACGTTGACGACTTAGATGCGCTCTCTACTTTGTTTGATTTTTCAGTGTCCAATGTTGATAGAAGTGCTGAGTTCATTGTTCTCACCCTTGTGTAATAACATTTCAAAAGACAGCACGAATTCTACTCATTTCGTGAGCAAGGTCAAATATTTTCAGTAAGTTAGTTACGAGATTTTATGTTAGTTTCGGATTAGTTTTATTTATCCCAATACATTTTCTAAGAATAGGCCTGCTCAGCGGCTCTAATAAATCCTTGCTGCGCATTCGCCATAATAGGGTTACCGTGTGCAGGTAATAGTACGCTGTAATCAAGTTTTGCCTTCTCCATCAACTCGTCTTTTTCAGGTTTCGCAAGCTCTAGCCAACCTGGGCCAAAGTTGCTCGGCGCTATGAAACCCATTCGCTTCATCATGATTTTGGCAAACCAGTTAAAGTACTTATCAGGCTTGGGCCAGTTCTGCATGCTGTCTCCCGCCAGCAATATGCCGCCCTCTCGCTCGAGCAATATCAAGCCTTCTTTAGGATGACTGGTCACAAACTCATGATAAGAGGCCCCTTTAATCGGAAGTTCACTGCCAGGTTTTAATATTCGGTCTGCTCGGTAATACTCCTCTTTCAAAGACTTGGCAAAACCACGGACATACGGTGCCTCTACAGACCAAAGCGTGGCTTTAAACGTCTCTTTGTAAAATGGGTCATCAAAACCATGGAATGCAGCTAGACGCACCACATGAGTAACATCGCCGAGTTCATCGAGTTGCGCGATACCTTTTTCGTTAAGTCGCACAGAGTTCACTAAAATCAGCTCACTACCTTGTTTAATCACCATCATATTGCGACTAAACGTCATTTTGAACGGACCAAACTTAGGATGAGGCGCTTTCATCTCCACCGAGCCTGTCACCATATAGATGTCGTCGATGATGTGATGCAATTCGCCGTGAGGCAGTGGTTCTGGGTAGATCATAGCCGCTCCTGTCATGAAGTTTGCTAATTTCAATGGATTCTATTCACATCATGCTTGAGTCTAGACGGACTATGGTGTTGTAGCCATTATCAGGGGGAATTCGCCTATACTTTAAGGACAACAAGCGCATCAAGTCCTTGAATAGGAGGATAGTATGAAACGTTTGTGGCTACTACTTCTCACACTGACTCTATTTACGAGTCAGGCGCTAGCAAATACCGTTTGGATTTTACCTGTCAACGGGGCGATTGGACCTGCAAACAGTGACTATCTATCACGTGAAATCGAACTGGCTCATACCCAAGGTGTAAGCCTTATTATCCTGAAAATAGACACTCCAGGCGGTTTAGACAGCGCTATGCGAGATATTGTCCACGCCATTACTGCTTCCAATATCCCTATCGCAACTTGGGTTGGACCTGCGGGGTCACGTGCCGCCAGTGCTGGCACCTATATTTTGCTCGCCAGCCATATTGCGGCGATGGCTGAAGGTACTAACCTTGGTGCTGCTACTCCAGTTGCTTTGGGCGGAGGTAAGTCACCAACACCTCCGCCAGGCGAAGCTGATGATAAAGAGCCCGTCAACGACGATAACAACTCACAGCAAGTGCCCGCTAAAACCGCATCAGAGAAAAAGGTCATCAATGATGCGAAAGCCTATATCAAAGGTCTTGCTAGGCTCCATGGGCGAAATGCTGAGTGGGCTCAAAAAGCGGTAACCGAAGCTGCCAGTCTCGATGCCACTGACGCGTTAGAACTCAATGTCATTGATTACTTGGTCAACTCCCCTGAAGAGCTGGTCAACGCCATCAATGGGAAAGCCATCACTGTTGCCAACCAGCAAGTGACTCCGTCACTTAAAAATCCCATTTTTGTGGAACGCACACCTGATTGGCGCGCAGAGATGTTGGCCGTTATCACCAATCCCAATGTCGCCTATATCTTAATACTGATAGGCATTTATGGCCTTCTTCTTGAGTTTTATAACCCTGGAATTGGGCTTCCTGGTGTACTTGGTGGGATTTGCCTATTACTTGCTATGTACGCATTGCAGATGATGCCTGTGAATTACGCAGGTCTTGCACTTTTATTGCTTGGCATCGCACTCATGGTGGCGGAAGCATTCAGCCCAAGCTTTGGCATCCTGGGCCTTGGCGGACTCACTGCCTTCGTGCTCGGTTCGATTTTTCTTATGGATAGTGAACTGCCCAATTTTCAGGTGGCACTACCGCTCATCTTCGGCATAGGCTTATTTTCATTGGCACTCATTCTGCTGGTCGTGGGTTTGCTACTTCGCATTCGTCGCAAACACATCACTACGGGTACAGAAACCTTTCCAGGTAAGATCGCAGTCGTCAGTGATGACTTTATCGATGGGCACGGGCGAGTTCAGTTAAATGGTGCGCTTTGGAGCGCAAAATCCGACGACAGGTCCAGCCCTCAACGCGGCGACAAGGTTACCGTCGTCGATATCCAAGGGCTAAAACTCAAAATCACGTCCCATAAACGCCCAGAAAATTAGGAGGCGCGTATGTTAAGTTACACATTTGGAGTCATTGCCGTTTTATTGATTGCTTTGGCGACACAAATTTTCAAAGTACTGCGCGAATATGAGCGTGGTGTCGTGTTCTTTCTTGGTCGATTTCAAGAAGTTAAAGGGCCTGGCCTGATTATCTTGATTCCCTTTATTCAGCAAATGGTACGTGTCGATTTAAGAACCGTGGTTCTGGACGTGCCGACACAAGACTTAATTACCCGTGACAATGTATCCGTGCGCGTCAATGCCGTTGTCTACTTCCGCGTCGTCGACCCACAAATGGCAATCAACAATATCGAAAGCTACAGCGATGCCACCAGCCAGCTATCGCAAACCACCTTGCGCTCTGTGTTAGGTCAGCATGAACTGGATGAACTGTTGTCAGAAAGAGAACGCCTGAACAAAGATCTGCAAGCCATACTCGACCAGCAAACTGATGACTGGGGCATAAAAATCGCGACCGTTGAAGTGAAACATGTCGATCTAAACGAAAGCATGGTCAGGGCATTAGCAAGACAGGCAGAAGCTGAGCGTAACCGCCGAGCGAAGATCATACATGCAACTGGTGAGCTCGAGGCGTCGAATAAATTGAAAGAGGCCGCTGAGGTCCTGAATCAAGCGCCGAATGCTCTGCAACTTAGATACATGCAAACACTCACTGAAATAACCAATGACAAGACCTCCACTATTGTGTTCCCACTGCCCATCAACTTAGCGGAGGCGGTATCAGACATTGCTAAAGCAGTACAAAAAAAACAAACCTAGCGATAGCTAGTCGTACCGTGCTGCTTGACGTGACAGGACTTTGCGCATAAAAAACACCACCATTGGATAGCTCCAAAGGTGGTGTTTTCTTGTTCTAGATAGTCTTAGAAACGTCTTTACGCTTCTGCGGCTTCAGGCATCTCTGCCTTATCTAGCAAAATGTTCTTAACTGGGTTGGCATAGCTATCTAACAAGTATTGGTGCGCACCTTCTGGCAACACATCAAGCTTCTCTTTTAGCGTTGTGCGCGTTGCTTCAGTAATGGTGTCATCTTCCAAACCTGCAGCCAACTTGTTAACGGGGAACAAGGTGTAGTTTGCATGGATTTGGCGGTCAATCTCTTGCGCCAATGCTTCTGGTGTTTCGAAGTCTTGGTCAATCACATCACCAAACACCACGTTTACGCGGTCTTTGCGACCAACAATGCCTTGCACGATGCTTTCGATATCTTCGAACTCACCCTTTTGATAGTTGCCATGCGTCGCTTTTTCGTACAGCTCTTTTGCCTTAGCAATATCACACGGGTCATTCTCGTAAGACACCGATACTGGTACGATTTTCAGCGAGCGAATGTACTCTGCAAACGCCACTTTTTGCTTGCGGCCTTCAACATGGAACATCTTTAGAATCGCCGGGTCAGTGAAGTCGTTGCCATCTTTTGCACGACCTTCTTTCTGAGCAATCCAGATTGAGTTGCCAGTATCCAGCGAGTGCTTAATGTACGAAGACAATGTGCCCAAGGCTCTCATCATCTCACGTGGGCCTTTAAGCGAGCGCTTAACGATAAAGCTCTTGTTAAGGCGCATCAGCTCTGTCGCACACGGCTTTTTAAGTAAGTTATCACCAATAGCAATGCGAACGGTTCTATGGTTATTTTGGTGTAGGCCGTAATTAACCAGAGCCGGATCCATCGCGATATCACGGTGGTTAGAGACAAATAGGTAAGAGGTGTTTTTATCTAGCTTATCAAGACCTTGATAAGTCACACCTTGCGTTGTCGCGTCTAGCGTTTGCTCTAGATACTTTTTCACTTCTAGCTGAATAGCTTCTACGCTATCAAGCTTAGCCCACTTGAATTTTAGGTACACTTTAACCAATGGGCTCATCAGCGCTTTAAACCAAGGCGCATGATTAGAAAAACGGTGCTGCAAAATAGCATCAATAAATTCAGCGTCGTTGATCAGTCGATCAATCGCGGCCGGGATTTCGTCATCATTGTAAGGACGAATATCAATATAAGGATCTGTCTGTGTTGTCATGTTTGTTACATCAAATTAAAAGCTGCCATATTCTACGCCCTGTGACTAAAGACCGCAGCCCTATTACGTCTATTTTTGTTAAGGTCAGACCACAGTTTTACCATCTTGTTCACTAACAACCACATAAAAGTGTGATCTTTAGTTGGCATTCCCCCCATCAAGGGGTAACCTACGCGCAGATCCACAGCTTAAGACCATCATGAATCACGCAATCGACTTTCAATCAAACAGTTACGACTTTGTCACTATCACCGCACGTAAAAAAACGCTGCATAACCAGCTAATTCGTGTCGAGGAAGGTCAAGTGATAGTCAGGCTGGGCAAGAATGAATATCTATACCAAGCTGGCGAACTCTTTTGGCTGCCGTTTGACTGCCTAACAAGCTTGACGATACTACCGCATACCAAGCTCAGTACCGTGAAGTTTTCCGTACGATTACGTGATAAGTTCCCTGGTCAAGCAGGCCATGTCAAAGCTACGCCACTAACGAGCGCGATTCTAGATAGACTTATCACCGCATCGAGTGACGTGATTAAAAACGATATGCTGCAGGTCCTACGTCATGAGGTTGCTACGATGTCACCGGCACTCACTCTAGATAGTACCAGCGAAAACATCTCGCGCTGGACTCCGGGTTCAAATACTGTTTCTGGTGAACTGGCGTTAGTACTGCTTGTTCGTGAAGCCCGCAAGCTTAAACTGTCTGGTAAAAAGCCAGAGGCAATTTGTGACCAGCTATTTACTGGTAATCAAGAACAGTTCCAGCAGCTTACTCATGCCTTGCTGGGCGAAGAGCTTTAATCATAGCTTTCGATTAAGCCTTATAATCCCTGAATACAACAAAGCGAGCCTAAGCTCGCTTTGTTTTTATTATGCTTTATTTCTAGTCTGTCTTGTTTCTAGTCAATGATCGAAACTGGCCAAAAACTCTAAAACGGCACTTCTACTTGCATCATCATGTCACCCTGATAATCCTGGTGCCAACGATAATCAAGACGTAGTCTAGGCTCTTTGCCTTTCTCGCCAAACCCAACACCAAAGTGCAGTCCTTGCGCCATTAACCACTCTTGCATCGACATCTCATCTTTACGACGGGCAATTTCTTCAGGCGCCCAAAGACCAATTCCGACAAAGCTATTGTCTATGTGTCCAGTTAACACAGGTTCAGATTCTTGGGTCAACAGCCACTGATCCCAGTAGGAGTCTTGCAAAGAGTTGGTTGGGGTTTCAGGTTCAATAAGACCACCAAGTGTCACAACTTGGTTGCCGATATAGCTGAAGGGCTTGGTGATTAGCGAGCAAAAAGACTCTTCTTCCGTCGCTTTAAGAACGACAGACTTACTCGAATTACTCTCACAAAATGCATACGCAAGAGGCTACTGACGGCCACTGCTAAAGCAATACAAATCCATGTTGCTTTCATTTTTTATAAATTATCCATTTTAGTTATATGGTCAATATAGCTTATGGGCGACCAAATGTTTAGCGACACTTACCGTCGTTAAGTGATCTACATTCAAACCTTGGGACAAACTGTAGCGGATAGTGGTAGAGCGGACTTTAACTTTCTCAGGACAGGCTAGTAATGACCAACGTTCAACGATTTGCTGGGCGTTATAAAATTTTTCGAAGCTAAATAGGTTGTCAGGCCCCAGCACAAAAGTCAGCTCGGCATCAGGGTAACGTTGTTCTAGGGCTTCTAGCACTGCAAATGTGGTCACTGAACTATTTGGCTGATACAAGTGTTCTTCGATATCGGAGCGCTCGACATTGCTTTGGGCTAGATCGTCTATAAACATATCGACCAGTTGGCAGCGGATGCTGTAATCCAACATACTTTTTCCCCAAGCGTGAGAGATACTCGGCACTAGCAGCACCTTGTCAAAATGATTCAATGATTGAATCACGCTCTTGTGGCCAAGGCTCGGTGGGTTAAAGGCGCTGCCAAATATCGCTATTTTTGTCATATGTATCTCAATAAATCGTATCTATGCATAGATTGGCCACCACTGTAACTTTTTTTCAGCGATGTTCGTAGGTATCATACAAGAAATCATTTTTGCTTGCAGGAAAAGGGATCCCACATGGAACAACTTATTCGAGACGAGATGCGCGTGCTTCCGTCTATCGACCCACAATTTGAAATTGAACGCCGTGTTGCATTTATTAAGAGTAAATTGCAGCAGTCTGGATGCAAATCCATCGTTCTTGGTATCAGTGGGGGTGTGGACTCAACAACTTGTGGCCGTTTGGCACAATTGGCGGTAAACGAGCTTAACCAAGCGAGCGACAGCAACGACTACCAATTTATCGCAGTACGCCTGCCTTACGGTGAACAAAAAGACGAAGACGAAGCACAGCTAGCGCTCTCTTTCATCGAGCCTACTCATTCTGTTTCAGTAAACATTAAAGCGGGTGTAGATGGTCTTCATGCTGCATCACATGTTGCACTAGAAAGCACTGGCCTGCTACCAACAGACGCGGCGAAAGTCGATTTTGTTAAAGGTAACGTAAAAGCGCGTGCACGTATGGTCGCTCAGTACGAAATCGCTGGTTACGTGGGTGGTTTAGTGCTTGGTACTGACCACTCAGCAGAAAACATCACGGGTTTCTACACTAAGTTTGGTGATGGTGCATGTGATTTAGCACCGCTATTTGGTTTGAGCAAACGTCAAGTTCGTGAAGTAGCAGCCACACTTGGTGCGCCAGCGTTACTTGTTAAGAAAACACCAACCGCGGATCTTGAAGAGCTCGATCCACAAAAAGCCGATGAAGATGCGCTAAACCTAACGTACGATCAGATTGATGACTTCTTAGAGGGCAAACCCGTTTCTCAAGACGTTTCAGACAAGTTGGTTGCTATTTACAAAGCAACACAACACAAGCGTGAAGCGATCCCGACAATCTACGACTAATCTGCATCTTATAAATGCCAAAAGCCAGCAAAAAAATTGCTGGCTTTTTTCTAGCTTGTGATTTACTTCGCTGAAATCAAATCTTCCCACCGGTCAACTTTTAATCACCCCTAACTTGTGCCATTGTTATAAGAGCACAGGTGATAACACGCCTTCGCGCGCATCAATCCACTTGTGCACATGCCCAAGCTAAAACTATTGTTCATCGAATAAAAAGGGGTTGCTATGTTAGGCGAAGATCACTCTCTTCTTAAGGAATTTCCAGAACATCAAGATACCATTTTAGCACTGACACAAAGCGATCAAGGCTTTGCTGCAGATACTAAAAACTACAATGCTCTGGATAAAGAAATTCGTGTGTTGGAACTCAACGGTTCACCTATCGAAGATACCGAGATGCATCAGCTAAAACATGATAGAGCCGTTTTAAAAGACTCGTTGCATCAACGTATAGTGAGTGCTTCAAAATAAGCATGTAAATCAAAGCCGGTGCCAGTTGGACACTGGCACCTATAATAACGGTTAACTCACAACAGCAATTAACTCACGATTTCCACGTCCGTTCTTGGCACTGAGCAACACGCTAACACCTTACCTTCCGCAATTTCCGATTCTTGAATCGCAGGTACATCAGGTTGATGAACCAAGCCAGACTCCACTGTCACCTTACATGCGCCACAAAAACCAGCACGACAAGTATGTGCAATCGACATTCCCGCATCTTCAGCCTGTTCCAGCAGTGTTTTCTGGTTATCCCCTTCAAATACGTTGCCATCGATACTGATTTGAAGCGCCTTAACGCTGTCTTCCGTCGCCGTCGCAACACCAAAGGCTTCTTGATGATAATGGTCTTCCGCTAGCCCCTTTTTCAGCATCAGGTTCTTAGCCTTTTGCATGAAACCATCAGGGCCGCACACAAACACCTGCCTTGCAGTGAGATCTGGAATTTGTTTTAGGTGGGATAAGCTAAAGCGCCCTTTTAAGCCTTGCCAATCATCACTAAATTGAGTCAAAGACAGCATCACGGTGAGATTCTCGTGCTTAGCCTCGAGTGATTTTAGCTCCTCTGCAAACGGAATATCATCAACAGTAGAGCATTGATGGAAGAACACCACATTGTTAACCGCATCTCGGTCTGACAAATCACGAAGCATCGACATCATAGGTGTCACACCACTACCCGCTGAGAGGAGTAACAATGGCTCGTGGTCTGCATTCGCCATATGGAAGCTGCCATTTGGCTTATCTGCAATTAGGGTATCCCCCACTTGGAAATGTTCAAATAGCCAATTAGACACGCTGCCACCATCGATACGTTTTACTGAGATTGCCAAACGCCTGGGCGAGATGGGCTCGATGATAGAGTGTATAAACGCTTTACAACTTGACCATCAAGATTAAGTTCAATTGGAAGGTGCTGCCCTGCTTTGTAATCGGGCATTGCGCCTTTTTGAGGCTCTAGCCAGAAGGTTTCAAAGTTGCGAGCAACACGCTCACGCTCAACACAAACAAACTCTTGTTTTTGAGCGTCCAGATCGTCGTATACTTCTTTATCTTTGTATTCAAGAACTTCAATCCCATCACCAGTGCGGATCATACCTTCATTTTTGGCGACCAAGTTCTGGCCAAAGAAAACGCCACCTCTTTCATTCGCTCGGAAACGCGAGAACGTATTCAGCGGCTCTTTGCTTTCACGGAATGCACCTTTCTCCACATCAACCGTAGTCAAAATGCAGCGCTCGCAAGGTTTGACTGCTTCAAACTCGACTTCACCAATTTTAATACGCTTCCACGAGTCTTCGATAAATGGCTCATCAGAACCCACCACTAAGTTGGTTCGAAACTGCTCCATCGAGTGTGTTTCACTACTGCGACGATTAAGTTCATCTAAAGAGCCTTGGCTAATGATAAGCAATGGATAGCCATCAGCAAAACTCACATTGTGACCCAACTTTTCGCGCACCCGGTTCGACTGTTCACCGGTAAACAACAGTTCAACGCGCTGGTCGAGCACCTGGCTAAACCAATCATCCGCTTCATCCGTGGTGGTGTAAGCGGCAAAGTTGTCTTTCCAAACCGTCGCTGGCGTCTGTTGTAACTTAAAACTGCTGTATTCAAGCCTTAGCGGCGCCATACCTGGGTAAGTGAAAATGATGCCTGTCGGCAACAGGCTCGATGACACTTTTACCATGTTTGGGTATTTACGAGCGGTGACCATAGCCCCATCAGATAGCGCGACCATAAATCGACGATCAAAGCACAAACCTTGTTTTTCGACCCAAGAAGAAGAAAGAGAAATACCGCCAACGGATTTAACGGGATAGATATTGATTTGGGAAAGCAGAGGAGATTTTGACACGACTGAGCCCTTTTATTGTTGTCTTCCTTATTTTGAGCTCAATGGTAACGTCTTTTTTCCCTTAGTCCCAGAAACATAGTGAAATCTTACTCGTTTTCCTCTATCATCCTGTCGCCTAAACGTAAGCGATTGCATTCACATTTTTCGCCACCGTTTAGGCTCCGTTTCAAGAAGAATCTAACTTGGTGGGAGCCCAAATGACTACATTGACTATTACTCGTCCTGACGACTGGCACGTACACCTTCGTGACGGCGACGTTCTTAAAGATACTGTTCGCGATATCAGCCGCTACAACGGTCGCGCACTGATCATGCCAAACACTATCCCACCTGTCACAGACACAGAAATGGCGCTGGCTTACAAAGCGCGCATTATGGCTGAGCAGCCTTCTGAGCAGTTTGAACCTCTAATGGCGTTGTACCTAACTGACAACACCACACCAGACGAAATCCGCAAAGCGAAAGCATCTGGCGCAGTTGTGGCAGCAAAACTGTACCCAGCAGGCGCAACCACAAACTCAGACTCTGGTGTAACGTCAGCTAGAAACATCTACCACGTACTAGAAGCGATGGAAGAAGTAGGTATGCTACTGCTTGTTCACGGTGAAGTGACCACTCACGAAGTCGATATCTTCGACCGTGAGAAAGAGTTCCTAGACACTGTTCTTGCTCCTATCGTGAATGATTTCCCGAACCTTAAGATTGTTCTAGAGCACATCACGACAGCAGATGCTGCAAACTTTGTGAAAAACGCGAACGACAACGTTGCAGCGACCATCACGCTCACCACCTTCTTTACAACCGTAACCACATGCTGGTTGGCGGCATTAAGCCACACTTCTACTGCCTACCAATTCTTAAGCGCGGTACCCACCAGCAAGCGCTTATCGAAGCAGCAACCAGTGGCAGCAAGAAGTTCTTCCTAGGTACTGACTCTGCGCCACACGCAAAAGGCAAAAAAGAAGCCGCTTGTGGCTGTGCGGGTTCATACACAGCGCACGCTGCGGTTGAGCTTTACACAGAAGTCTTTGAACAAGAAGGCAAGCTAGAGAACCTAGAAGGTTTCGCAAGCCACAATGGCCCAGACTTTTACGGTCTACCTCGCAACACTGACACTATCACGCTTGAAAAATCAGAGTGGAACGTGCCAGAAACTATGCCATTTGGTAGCGACATCGTTGTGCCAATTCGTGGCGGCGAAACAGTAAACTGGAAAGTTAAATAAGCGTTAAAAAACGCTCACTAGCACTGGATATGTAAGGCTCCCTAATGAATAATGGGAGCCTTATTTTTTAAGCCCAACTGAGATTACTGTTCATGTCCCAAGAAGTTGTTATCGTCACTCCATGCCGCGCGGCCTGTAAAAATGAAGGTGGGATCTGCAGCGGATGCCATCGAACTATGGATGAGCTCTCGCAGTGGCGCTTTATGGATAACGAGCAGCGCCAAGACAAGGTTGAGCAACTATCCGGGGAGCAATCCACGCACCAATGCCAGCAGTGCGGTGAACCCGCTTATTGTGATATCTCAGCCGGGAAGTCATCTTGCTGGTGTTTCGAGATAGAAAAGCGTGATACCTCAAGTTTGCAGAAATCGGCAACTTGTTTATGTCGTAAGTGTTTGAGTAAGTTGCCGTTGAAATAGCCATATCCGTCAATATCCTTGATGTACCCCTCCTAGGTTGTTGCAAGCTTGTTAAAAACAAAATAGAGTAAAAGCCCAATACAAAAAGGATAATAACAAATGGAATCATTGCTTGAAGGTTTTCCTGTCATCACTGAAATCCCAGTCGCTTGGGGGAAATGGACGCACTTAATCATGTCAACAACGCGGCCTACTTCCGCTACTTTGAAACCGCTCGCCTCGACTATTTTCGCCACATCAGTTTGATGGAAGATATGGCTGTCACCAATGTTGGTCCCGTACTCGGTGACACCTACTGCCGCTACAAACTGCCTGTTACCTATCCAGACACTTTACTTGTTGGCTCTCGTATTACCGAAGTCAAAGAAGACCGATTCACGATGGAGTATAAAATTGTCAGCCACAAACTTGGCAAAGTCACAACAACAGGTAGTGCAACCATTGTGATGTTTGACTTTAACACCAATAAGAAAGGGCTGATTTCTGAGAAGTTGATGAAGGCGATTGAAGCGACACGAAATAGTTCGTTGGACTAGTTAATAAGTCAAATAAAGACGCCTTTCGTATCAGATAACAAAGTTGTTTGATACAAAAGGCGTCTTTTTACAGCTATCAAACAGTAAATAGAGCATCGACATTTGTGCTTCGAGATAGTGAAGCATATTTACTGGCTTTCGGAGGCATATTTAACGCGCCTTTCTTCCATCTCTTGGGAGTACGTATTGGCTTTTACTCCGTAAATAATCTGTATGTGGTGCTCATCAAGTATCACCACACCATGCGCTCCGTGATTTTTCAGTGCCTTTTGGTCGACAATGGATGTGTCTTTGAGCGTCAGTCGAAGTCTAGTCGCACACGCACCGGTTTCGACTAGATTGTTAAGCCCACCAATGGCGCCCATAACAGTGTCGACATCTTGTTCGAGGTTTGGGTTAACTTGGGTTAGTGCTTTTAGTATTCGCTTGATGGTTTGGAGCATAGTCAATAGCTTGAGTGGTAAACAGCTTGGGATTATACCCCTCATGGGTGTTTTGTTGTAGGGCTTCATCTAGCTATGATGAAACTCATGTAGCTCATTTTGAGATATTTCCGACTTAGCAAAGCATGAGTTATCTGAATTATGAAAAAGGTACACATATTAATATGTGTACTAGGTTTATTTGGAGAAGAAAAGGCAGAGAACTTTATACCCCTGCCAGTCTCGCTTTCAACTGTCAGTGATTAAAACATCTCTAGCCTTCATAAGAGGAATCGATGACCCACCCCGACTCTTTCTTGAGAAGCCTGATCTTACGGTCGACATCAGCTTCCGTACCTGCTTGGAACTCGCCGTATTGCATTGTGAGCATGGCAGCCATCATACCACCAAACATGCCCCCTTCTTTTTTAAAATAACGCGAGACTTGCGAGTGAGATTTAAGAAATTTAACTCGATGCTTCATATCAGCATAATAGACATTTTCGCCTTCTAAAAACCCATCGATTTTCTTAACATTACTAATCTCAAACCACTGGTAATTCTGATCTTGAGTACCGTCGAGTAAAAGCGCTTCATACTGAGTCTTAAGTAAGCTGTTCGATGGAGTGCTTTCACCGCAGCCAATTAGAACTACAGTGAAAACCAAAGTGACGAAAAATTTAAATAACTTCATTGAAAGATAACTCTCTGAGTAGTGATTGATACTTACTAATAATTAGTGTGACACAATGTTAGCGGAACTTTCGGTATTGAAAAGAAAAAAAACCAACCTTATTATACACCTGTGATTTGCATCGAATTATGCCACCTCTTCTTCATTGAGCAGTTTCTTTGATATCGGTTTAACTCACCTAAGGAAGGAGGATTTAATAGAATTTGGTCACCAATACTGCTTATACTAGCTATAGGAAATACACCATCCGGTTAAATTATAAGCCTATCATTTCTGGTCAAAAATAGTACATCTTTAGGTTCCGTAGATTGTTAGCCTAATGCTGTTTGAAAAAATACAAATTGGATCCACAGAAAAGAATATTTAGTACTTTAAACACATAAATGTAATTTAGAATAAAGGAATTAATTAT